>NZ_JAVTSQ010000007.1:0-424886 GCF_032678445.1 Pedobacter nutrimenti | reverse complement strand
TGGATTTTGTGTCAATTTACCTGTAGTTACGTCGTTTGCAGGAATGGGAAGCAGTTCGTGTTTGTTCTTTGTAAAGCCCAATGGTCCGAGCTCCTGCTCTGCCAAGCCCCACCTCACCAGGTCAAGAAAACGGAAACCTTCAAAGGCCAGTTCCAGTTGCCTTTCGGTAACAATAGCCTGGAACAGAGCGGTACCACTGGCCGTAACTTCAGGCAATCCTGAACGATCGCGAACTTTTTTAAGTTCCCTCCGGGAACCAGGTTCATCCCCTGCTCTATAGTCCGCCTCTGCAGCCATCAGCAATACATCGGCATAGCGCATAAACCGCCAGTTGGTTCCGTAATTTAATTCAGCAACCGTACCTCCAGACTGGCTGGCATAAGAACCATATTTCCTTTGAAAACAACCGTCAAAATCATAAATTCCGGTTGAAGGGAAATTTCCGCCCGCAGCTTTAAGCTCCTCAATAGACATAATGGTGTTCTTTCTTCTGGTTACATCTCCCGCAGCTACAAAAGCATTGTACAATTTTCGTTTGGCCAGGTTCATGCCCCATCCACCTAATAAGGAATCTCCTGGTGCCATTACATAAGGTGCATCTGCTCTTGGACCCCAAAGCTGGATGTGAATATTGCTCTCCGGCGTCTTACTCCAGGGAAAATTCCCATAATCATAGGCAGATACATTTGAATAAGAGATCTCAAACAAGGATTCTTTCCCAAACTCTCCTTTTTTGGAGAAAGCGAAGGCTGTACTGGATTCCAGGTCATATTCTTTAGAATTGATGACATCATTAAGATATTTTACGGCTTCTGTCCAATTTTGCTGGTACAAATAAGCTTTACCAAGCAAGGCTTGTGCTGCACCTTTTGAAGCCCGGAATTTATCAGCGGCTCCATAGGCGCTTTTCAAAGGCAGCGCATCAATAGCCTGTTTCAAATCTGCCTCAATGAGTTTGTAAATCTCTGCTTTTGCTTTCCGACCTGTAGTAGAGTATTGCGCGGGGTCTATATCACCAGTAACCAGGGGTACATCCCCCCATAAGGTCACCAGATCGAAATAGTTATAGGCCCGCAAAAATTTGGCCTCTGCAATGACCCTTTTTCTGATGTCGGATTCTGGCTGGACTTTATTGATAATTTTGTTTGCCCGGTAAACGGCCATATAACATTTTTGCCAGGTTTTAGAAACCTTGTCATTTTGAGGGGTCGCTCTGTATTTGTCCAGATCCTGATAACCAGGTTGGTCACCATCGTTGGCTCCTCCTGCATTGCTTTCGTCTGAAGGCATTATTTTTAACATCAGCATACTGTTCCACCCACCGTTCCAGTAGTCGGACTGCATAATATCATATACAGCAATGATGGCGAGATTGGCATCAGCATCTGTTTTATAGAATTCATCTTCCGATAGTTTTCCTGGAATTTCCTGCTCTAGAAAACTTTTTTTGCAGCCGCTGAAGATCAAGGTAGCAGACATACAAAACAGGATCATTTTTATAATTGTTCTGTTCATGATTTAATATCTTAGTTAAAAAGTAAATGAGATGCCTGCCATTGCTTTTCTTGCAGTTGGATAAGTACCTCTGTCAATTCCAAGACTGTTACCGCCTGCATTTCCTCCTTCCGGATCTAAACCTTTGTATTTGGTGAAAGTGAAAAAGTCATCGAGTGAAACATAGATCCTCGCATTTTTGATCTTTAATTTACTGGCGATAGAATTTGGAAGGGTATAACCCAGTTGTAGCTGGCGAATCCGGGCAAAAGATCCGTCGAAAACCATTTTATCACTGTTATAAGCTTTAGCATCAGCATTTGCACTAAAGAAACTATTGGTACTGCCATCTCCGGTCCAGCGGTCTGTATAGAAAAATTCAGGTTTATTGGCTGTTCTGCGGTCGTTTCGTACAAATCCCATTAACACCTGATTTCCTTTAGACCCTTGAATGAAGGTTAAAAAATCAAATCCTTTATAGCTGAAGTTTAATCTGAGTCCATAAGTAAAGTCTGGAACTGCATCACCGATATAGGTTTGATCGGTATCTGAAATCTGTCCGTCTTTATTGGTGTCTAAAATAACTGGATCTCCTGGTTTAGGTTTATACCCGGTCAGCTTATTTTGGGCAATGTATTGATCTATTTGTGCCTGGTTCTGGAAAATTCCATCCGTTTTATATCCCCGGAAATACCAAATTGGGAGTCCGGCTTCAAAACGGGTAGCCGTCCATCCTGTGCCAACCCCTGCACCATCAATAACCGGGTAGAGCGGGTTGGTTCTGGTCACTTTATTTTTGTAGGTACTTAAATTAGCGCCAATTTCATATTTAAAGGCATGATCATTTCCATTATTGTAACTGAATTCAAACTCCCAGCCTTTGTTTTCTACATCACCGCTGTTTACTGTATTCAAAACATTCCCAACAAAATAGGGGTTCGCACCAAATGTCAACAGATCCTTTGTCGTCTTTTTGTACCAATCTACAGATAGCGTAAAACGGTTGTTCATAAAATTCAAATCTGCTCCAAAGTCCAGTTGCTCACTTTTTTCCCAGGTCAGATCAAAATTGGGTAAATTGGTTGGTGAGGCTCCAAGTATAAAGTTTCCGTTGGCATCTGTATATTTGGAATCCTGCGATATCGAGTTTAAGTACTCTCCAATTGCCACATTGGATAAACTTCCATTCTGGCCCCAGCTTGCTCTTAATTTGGCATAATTGATTACACTTGAAACATTTTCGGCAAAAAAGTCCTCTTTAGACAGTATCCATCCTGCAGATACTGATGGATAGGTACCCCATTTATGACCATCTGCAAATAGTGAGGAGCCGTCTTTTCGTATTGTTGCTGAAATTAAATACCGGTCTTTATAATCATAGTTTAGTCTTCCATAATAAGATACGAGTGTAGAATTATTGTACTGTCCATAGATTTTTGCCAGTTTATCTGGTGTATCCTGTACAAAATCGGGATAAGCCCATTTATCCTGGTCTTTAAAGATTCCAGAATAGCTTCCGCCAAGATTATTGTACATTTTTTTTAGCGCGGATGTACCGGCCATTATACTAAAATTATGGTCATTAATTCTCTTTGAATAGGTCACAAAGTTTTCCCATTGCCAATTGAAATAATTATTCTGATAGTCTGAACCGTTGGTAATGTTGTTCAATTTTTCACTGGAATACCATGTTTTTGGATTCCATGCATGGTTTCTGACGAAAGCAGCATCAATACCAAAACGGGTGGTGAAAGTTAAACCTTCCAGAGGGGTAACATCAGCAAACATGTTACCGACTACTTTATTTTGTGTAGTTTGAGTATGGGTGGTTTCTATCTGTGCCAGTGGGTTTCCATATTCACCCTGGATAAATCTGGAAATGCCATAGTAATTGCCATTGGCATCCTTTACCAGTGGATTACCTGCATTAATTGCGTTTTGAACATGAGCAGGTAATGCTCCAGTATAAGTAACCGGCGTAATGGGATCAAATGCCATCATACTTCCAATTACGGATCCATATTCTGTATTCTCAGGAATGCCGCGGCTTGTAAAGTTGGAGTAGGACAGGCGTTCCCCTACTTTAAGCCAGGATTTCATTTTATGATCTGAATTTATCCTGAACGTATAACGGTCAAATTTGGCTTTGTCGCCCCCAACAATACCTTGTTGTGTAAAATAGGTTGCTCCAAGTAAATAGGTTGACTTCTCATTTCCGCCGCTAAAGTTTAGCGTATGGTGCTGCTGAGGGGCATTTTTCAAAACCTCTTTCGTCCAGTCTGTCCCTGAGCCTACCGCAGCAACTTCGGCATCAGTAGGTGCATTTTGGCCTGCCTCTTTCATGTACTGCTGATATTCAGGTGCATTCATCATTTTGGTAAAATTCCTGGCAGACTGCTGGCCCAACTGGAAGGTATAATTTACATCCATGGTATTTGCCTTCCCGGATTTGGTGGTGATGATCACCACACCATTAGCGCCTTCCGCGCCATATATTGCTGCAGATGCTGCATCTTTTAAAATCTCTAATGAACTTACCTCTGAAGGATCTAAATATTCTATTCCTCCGGCACGTACGCCATCAACAATATAGAGCGGCTCAGAACTTTTATTGGATCCGGTTCCTCTTACCCGAATACTAAGGGCAGAGCCCGGAGCGCCTGAATTTGGAGATACGGTGACCCCAGCCGTTCGGCCTTGTAAGGCCTGGTCAATCCTGCTGGAGGAAACTGTTTTCAATTCTTCTGCTTTAATGGAAGAGATAGCACCGGTAACCAAGCTCCTCTTTTGAGTGCCATAGCCAACCACAACCACCTCATTAAGTTTGTTGTCTTCTTCTTCCAATACGATTTGTATCGGGCCACCTCCTGTTACAGTAAATGTTTTGGTCTTCATTCCTATCTGGGAAAAGACCAGTACTGAATTGTTTCCGGGAACTGTGATTACAAAACCCCCGGTTGCATTGGTACTAACCCCTTTTTGTGTGCCCTGTATCTTCACAGAAACCCCGGGAAGTGGATTTCCATCTGAAGCGGTAACTTTTCCCGTCACATTGATTCCCTGGGCATTGGTCAGAAAGGGAATAAAGAGTAAACAGGAAATGAAGAAAATGAGTGTAATTCTTCTTTTCATACGATTTTGATTTAGGTTTATAATTTGGTTTGGCATTCGCCAGATTTGGGGATCTGGCTTGATCAAATGTATCCTATACGGAAGGTGAATTGATTTTTTAACCACACTACACCAACCCTACAGTGGGTTCAGAAACCCATTTCCAAAGACATTATAAGCACTACATGAGCACTACAAACAAAAAACAACAACCTGATTAACAACAGATTAAATTATAATCATTTTTGATTCGCAATATCCATCAAAAAATCGAAAAGGTTGACTTCGGTTGGCAGTTGTAATTTTTTCCTCAATCTGTACCGGCCCACTTCTACCGCTTTTGGAGTAATGTTCATCAGTTGAGCAATCTCTTTGGTAGAGAGGTTCATCTTGAGGTATGCGCAAAGTTTCAGTTCATTTGGGGTAAGGTCAGGAAAAAGATCTTTCAGCTTCCCAAAAAAATCATCATTCACATTATTAAAATGAAGCGTAAACTGTTCCCTGTCCTGATCGCCTTTCTCTACATCCCTGATGAGCCGCAACAGGTGCCGGAAGCTTTGTGAATTGTCTGGAACATCATGCTTTTTAACCAGCATAGAAATAACGTCTTTGATTCTGGCCAGAACTTTACCCCGCTCGACCAGGTGCATCGTCATCGCCGCAAGTTCTCTGTTCTTAAAATTCATGTCAGCTTCCAGTTTTTCATTCTTCAGATCAGCAATTTGCTTCTCATTACGATCTGTTTCCAGCTGGTGTAAATAACTGAGTTTTTCTTGTGCCTTTTTATGTTTTATTTTCTGCCATTTGAACAAGAGATAGATCCCAACAATTGCCCCCAGCAAATAAAGCATATAGGCCCAAATACTCCTGTACCAGGCTGGTTTTATCACAAACCGGTAGACGGATGCCTCAGATTCACTGCCCAGGTTATTTCTCGATTTAATCTTAAATGTATAATTGCCAGGAGGAAGATTGGTATAGTCCTTTTCACTTTTTGCGCTCCATTCAGACCAGGATTTGTCGAATCCTGTCAGTTGATAACAGAATTCAATATTGTTCTGTTGCTCAAATAATGTAGAGGAATATTCAAAATGCAGGGAATTGTGTTCATGAGAAAGTTGTAGCACTTGCTGACTGTTCTGCTGGCGGGTAACCTGATCTCCATTCATAAAATAACCGCCAAAAAGGATACTGTCTTTCTTTCCAAAAAGCTTTACTACCCCAAGAAGAATGTTTGGTTTGAATGTATTTTCTTTATACTTTTTATAATTGATATGAAATGCGCCTTTACTTGCCCCTATAAATATATTCTCTTCATTTAAGGGATAAATAGATTCAAAACCACCCACCACTTTTTCATTAAGCTCCGGCAGATAAATAATGTTGAATGGCCGGGATGCGGAAGCCTGACTGAAATCAACAATCCCCACCCGTTTGTTGGAAACAAACCAAACATTTCCTTCATTATCTTCCTTAAGGTATTGAATCTGGACATTTTTCAAAGCACCGTTAAATAAGGTAGAGGGCTTAAAGGAATCAATTTTGGGATCATATTCATAGAGGCCCTTTTCAGTGGAAATTACCCTTCGGTTCTTGATCCGGTACAAATAGTTATGTAAAGTAGAAGGCAGGCCATCCTGCTTTCCGTAAATACGGCTGTTCAGGATCCGGCTATAATCCGGTGCTATTTTTAGTTTATAAACCCCTCTGTTAGGATGGGATACCCATGCTGTACTTTCTTCGGCATCAAAATCCAGGAACCTGAAGGAATCTGTGAAACCGGACAGTTGTCCTTGATTCTCAAATTTTCCTTCGTTAAAACGTAAATGCAGCAATCCAAAATAGTTTCCTGCAAGAATATCTTTAACCGGATAAACCCAGGAAACCGGCTGGAACAGCCAGGTTCCAGAGGAGGCGATCTTCCTGGCTTCGACCCCTTCTATTCGGAAAATACCGTCCTCATGTCCCATCAGTAACTGACCATTTATCTCCTGAAGCCCCCACACCTGGCCTTTAGCATTTTTCACTTCATAAAATGCTCGTTTTGACAAACTAATGTCCTTTTGACCGGGGTCAACTTTTGAGGCGTAGAGACCATTAGAGGTTCCAACATATAATACGTCTTTAAATAGGTTAATCGCATAGCCGGTTGCTTGTTTATTTTTATCCGGGAATACTGTTTTAATAGCACTGTTGATGCCAATAAGATCTATACCATCATCCAGTGCAACCCAAAGGCTTTTGTTTTGATCGATCAGCAACCCCCTGATGTTGTCTTTCTGAAGTCCTTCTTCGTAGGAATATTTCTGAATCATCTTCCCATTCTTGTTAATGATCAAAATCCCGGCCGAAGTACTACCAAAGGCATACCATTCGGAATTGACCTGGGTAGCACAATAAATCCGGTCATTATGGAACAGATTGTCTACTTCAGTTATAAATGGAGTAAGTGCCTTTGAAGACATCTTAAAGAGCCCTGTTTTCAATGTAGTTACCAATAAAGTATCACTGCGAAAAGGGAGAATGGAGGTGATCTCCGCATGATCCAATTCAGGAGGGTTATATAAGGGCTGCCAGATGCCGTTCTTATAGATCATCAGCCCTTTCCCTTTCACTTGCGCATATACTTCCTTATTTCCAGTTCCTAAGAATTCCCATTGTGTTTCGGGTTTGTAAATACGGATGCGGTTATCTTTAAAATGCAGGATCTTACTCAATGAACGAAAGAATACCTCGTCTCCACGGATAACAATATTCCATATGTCTGCAAATTTCCGTTCCTTTTCCGGGATCAGATTCATTAAAGAGTGGTAGGTGAGCACACCATTTGCATCAGGAAAAAAGTAGCCGGCCTCATCCTGTCCTCCAACAAAGATTCTGTTTTTTGCATCGATCTTTACCGAGCGGACCACTGTAAAGTTTGGCAAATGGTGAATATTCCAGAAACGCCCGTTAAAGGTGAGCAGGCCGTCATTATTTCCGAAATAAAGAATGCCATTTTGATCCTGGGCTACATCCCAGTTCTGGATTCCTCCTTTATATTGTCCATAGTTATAATTTACAATTTGCGGAAGTGCCAGGGGTGCCTGTGCCAGGACTAAAGAACTTATAAATAAGAGTATAAGAAACAGAAGGTTCTTCTTTTGATTCATAACGAGCATAGATAAGCGTTGTCTTAAAATTCCAAGACGGAGGTTCAAGTTAATACTTTTTATCCATCTGAAGAATAACCCCCTCATTGAAAACTAAAATTTCTGCTGGATGTTATTTCATTATGAACGAAGAACAAGAAGAAGTCATTACTGATAAAAGAGCTTTGTGATTTGCTTTACAAGGGGAATGCTCACGTCACATTTGAAGAGGCGGTTAAGGTATAAAAATCAGGAGGCTTTTTGGGGCCTCCTGATACAATTCAAACATAAACACTACACTAAAATTCTGATTACTTGACTGCAATTACTTAAAAAATTGCTCCGGTTCATAGACTCATTTTAGCGAATTCATCAGCCCAATTGGCATTAAGCTGTTGAATTTTATTTTTTAGCCTTTTCAGTTGAAAAGGAGTAAGGAAAATCTGCAGGATCTGATCCTCTTTGTTTATTTGGGACAGCAGACATATTAAAGTTCAGTATTCCTCCATTTTGTAATCCGGAATGGCTGATCCAGTTTTTTGAATAGGGTTTTCCATTGATCTGCAAAGACTGTACATATTTGTTTTCTGCACTGTTAGCTGGTGCGTTGATGGTTACTGTTTTACCATTCTCCAGCTTTAGGGTGATCTTCTTAAACAGTGGTGCACCCAGTGCATACTGATCTACTGCAGGTGTAACCGGATAAAACCCTAGGGCAGAAAAAACATACCAGGCAGAAGTCTGGCCATTGTCTTCATCGCCACAATAACCATCAGGGGTTGCTTTATACATTCTGTTCATGGTTTCTCTTGCCCAGTATTGTGTTTTCCAGGGAGCTCCACCATAATTGTACAAATAGATCATATGCTGGATAGGCTGGTTTCCATGCGCATACTGTCCCATATTTGCAATCTGCATCTCTCTGATCTCATGGATCACTCCACCATAAGCACTTTCATCAAAGATTGGAGGCAAGCTAAATACAGAGTCTAGTTTCTGTACAAATTTCTCACTTCCCCCCATCAGTTTAGACAGACCGGCAATATCATGAAAAACAGACCAGGTATAGTGCCAGCTATTGCCTTCTGTAAAAGCGCCTCCCCATTTAAATGGACTGAACGGCGACTGGAAAGTACCATCCTGATTTTTTCCACGCATTAAACCCGTAGAAGAATCAAAAAGATTCTTGTAGTTCATACTTCTTTTGGCATAAATGCCAATCTCGCTCTCCGGTTTGCCCAGAGCGCGTCCAAGTTGATAAATAGCAAAATCATCGTAAGCATATTCCAGGGTTTTGGCTGCATTTTCAGAGATTTTCACATCATAGGGAACATATCCCAATTTGTTATAATATTCAACACCATTACGGCCAACAGCCTCCATAGGACCTTCATTATTGGCACCATGGATTACTGCATCCCATAGCGTATTAATGTCATAGCCACGCATTCCTTTGATGTAGGCATCGCTCACTACAGAAGCCGAGTTGTTTCCGACCATAATATTGGCATAACCCGGGCTGCTCCATTCCGGCAACCAGCCGCCTTCCTTAAAGTCGTTAACCAATCCTTCCTGCATTTCCTTATTAATGGAAGGATACATGAGGTTCAGGAAAGGGTATAATGCCCGGAAAGTATCCCAGAAACCTGTACCTGCAAACATATAACCTGGCAGGGTTTTTCCATTATAAGGACTCCAGTGTACAATTTTATTGTTGGCGTCAATCTCATATAGTTTGTTTGGAAAAAACAAAGTACGGTACAGACTAGAGTAGAATGTACGTGCCTGATCAATTGTTCCTCCTTCTACACTGATGCGGCCCAATGTTTTGTTCCACACATTTTTAGCTTTTTGTTTGGTGGCGTCAAATGTGTCATTGGCCAACTCTCTTTTTAAACTGGTTTCGGCCTGTTCAAAGCTGATAAAAGAAGAAGCCACTTTTGCAATGACCTGCTCGCCTTTGGCCGTCTTAAAGCCAATAACCGCACCGCTGTGGTCGCTCTCCAGCTCTAAACCATCTTTAAGAGTTTTATCACTCCAGGTTTTGGATAGCGTAAAGTCTTTATTAAAATAGATGACGAAATAATTTTTGAAGTTTTTAGGCAATGGTCCTCTTGCGTATTTGGTCGAGTAACCAATGATCTTTCTTTCTTTAGGGAAAATTTTGATGTACGAGCCTTTATTTAAGGCATCTACAACAACGAATGCACTGTCTGCTTTTGGGAAAGTAAACCTGAATTGAGCTGCACGTTCTGTGGGTGTAATTTCAGTGGTTACATCGGCATCTGCCAGGTAAACGCTATAGTAATAAGGTTTTGCAACTTCTGCTTTATGGCTGAACCAGCTTGCGCGGTCATCCTCTTTGAATTTAAGACTTCCAGTTACCGGCATAATCGCAAATTGTCCGTAGTCATTCATCCAGGGTGAAGGCTGGTGGGTCTGCTTAAATCCTCTGATCTTATCTGCATCATAGGTATAAGCCCATCCATCTCCCATTTTCCCAGTTTGAGGGGTCCAGAAATTCATGCCCCATGGAACTGCAACTGCAGGGTATGTATTTCCATTGGAAAGATCAGGTTTAGATTGTGTTCCCATTAAAGGGTTCACCAGTTCTACAGGGTCAGATAGATTAACCCCCTGCTGTGCAAAAGTACAAGTGGTACCCAAAACAAGCAGGGCACTAAAAATTCTTTTCATCATGGTTTCTCTGTTTGTGTTGTTTATAGATATTAATTTAATTGTGGTCCCGTATTTCCTATCTCCGCTAATGGGCTCCAGCAACTTGCCGCTCCAATTAAGGATGCATCTTCTTTCAACTCTGCAATTCTGATCTCTGTTTTTATTCCATTTTTATCCAGCTCCTGTTGCACATAAGGCATAAAACACAAATGGGCATTGGAGATATTGCCCCCCAAAACAATTGCCCCCCAGGGGTTTTCCTGAACCAGATCCATGATAAACTGCGCAAGGTTATGGCCAAATTCTTCAAAGATCTGCTGTACTGGCTGGTGCTGACACTCAGAAAGATTGATTTCTTTAACTCCACCGATAACTTTCCCGGTCAACTGAAAATACCGGCTGGTAAACCATCGCGTTGACAAATAATCTTCTGCAATACCCTCTTTAAATTTCGCATTCCATAATGCCGCATCTTCTGCAATACCGTCTTTACAAAAAGCAGATCCGAGCCCGGTTCCCAATGTCAAACCAGCAACCTGTTCGAAATGACGGGCAGCACCACCATAGACTTCTCCCTGTAAAAAACCAGCTGCATCATTAATGAACCGAATGCATTCCGGCTCTATTTTCAGCCTGCTTGCGAGTTCATTTTTAATATTTATCTGATACAGGGTTTTGAATTTGTCTTGATCTTTGATTAGTGAGATTCCTTTTTCATAATCAAAGGGTCCTGGCATTGCAATTCCGATCAGTTTCTTTTGGTTACCAAGTACAGTGAAAGATTCTTTGATCACCTTACACCAATTGTCCAGGATCACGCCCGCTGCGTCATCAGAATTTACATGTATGCGTTGCCGCGACTCCGGAAGAAGTGTTCCGGTTGTTAAGTTTACCAGGGCTGCTGTAATGTGAGAGCCACCTATATCAACACCTAATACAATAGGTTTCTTCATTTCAATTATATTATTATCTGTTTTTGTGAGTTATCTTTTTTATCCGGCCAAAGCATTGCTGCATTTTTGGAATACGTTATGCTTTTAAAATATCCGGCATTTCATGATAGGTTTTCCACAACAACTCCCCAAATAGTGTATTTGACCAGGCAAACCATGCTCTGGTAAAATTAGAAGGGTCATCTTTGTGGAAAGACTCATGCATAAAGCCCTTACCGGCATGTGTTTTTTGCAGTGTCTGAATACATTTTTTAATTTCTTCTTTATCCGTAGAGGTTAAAGCTCTCATCGTAATACTCATCGGCCATATCATATCCTGACCTACGTGAGGACCTCCAATACCTTCAGCAGCTGTCCCTTTAAAATAGAAGGGATTGTCTGAAGAGAGTACAAATTTTCTTGTGTTCTGGTAGATTGGATCATTCAGATCTACCGAGCCGAGGTAGGGTAAAGCCAGCAGGCTGGGTACATTCGCATCATCCATCAGATAGGTATTGCCAAATCCATCTACTTCAAATGCATAGATCTTACCATATTTTGGATGGTTTACTATCGCATATTTTTGAATAGCTGCATCTACTTCGTCGGCCAGGCTTAACAAATCTGCAGAAAGCGCCGCATCATTAAAAATGGTTTTAACCATTTCTCCTGCTTGTTTCAAAGAACTTACTGCAAAGAAATTTGAAGGAATCAGGAAAGGAAATATGGTCGCATCATCGCTCGGTCTGAAGGCAGAACAGATCAGACCAACAGGATTGATCGGGAATCCATAACCTGCCATAGGCTGGGTATCTGTAGGTTTCTCCGTTACTCTTCTGAAATGATACGGGCCATGGCCTGTTTTTCGTTGCTGTTCTTTAAAGGTTTTTAAAATAGCCTCAATGCCTTTCTTCCAGGTATCTGTAAAAGGCTGCTTGTCGCCTGTTTTTTTCCAGTAATGGAAAGACAAACGGATGGGATAACACAAGGAATCTATTTCCCACTTTCTCTCATGAATGCCAGGAAGCATGGTGGTTTCATCTGTTTTCCACTCTCCTACTTTTTCAGGATCTCCATAAAAAGCGTTGGCATATGGATCTTTGAGAATGCATTTTGTTTGATGGGCAATCACCCCGGCAATTAATTTCTTTAAAGCCAGGTCTTCGTTAACAAATTGTAAATATGGCCAAACCTGTGCAGAGCTGTCTCTTAACCACATGGCATCGATATCACCTGTAATGACATAGGTATCCGGCTTTCCATTATCTTCTTTATAATATACGGTCGTATCCAGGGTATTTGGAAAGCAATTTTCAAAAAGCCAGTTCAATTCTGGATTTTTAACTTTAGATTGAAAGGTTTTAATGGCGGCATCTACTGCCTTACTTTGAAAATGTCTTTTTCCCGGTGCTACTCTGACCACAGGAAATTCGGGCGCTGCAGCAAAAGAAACTTTTGATGCGAGCAAACCTGCACCAAGAACGCCGGTGTTTCTAATAAATGTTCTCCTTTTCATAAATGAAATATTACATTATGGTCATCAAAATGGCCATTGGTTTATATTTGGTTATTGATTTAGACGTTATTACTATACAATTATGATTTGAGTGATCACCACACTAAAACGTTTTACTAATATGAGAAATAATATTTTTATTTTACAATTCTGCAGAAAAATTATTTTCTGTCAGGTGTGCAACATTTAATACAGCTTGACTTACTACCGTACAATCAGTTCGCCTGACAAGATGACCCGCTCTGTTTTCAATACGTCCTTCGACGACAGCTGCATTAATATCAGACTGATGATCCGCTCTGCAATTTCCTCCAGGGGCTGACCCAGGGCCGAAATCTGGGGTGTATGCAATTTGAAAACATCTCCATCGTCATAAGCAATTACTGAAAAATCAGCGTCAACAACTTTCTCCATCTCTTTAAGGGCTGTGAGACCACTAATAGCCAGATAATTTGTCGCAAACAACACGGCATCAATTTCAGTGTGTTCTTTAAACAGTTCCTTTAGCTGTGCTATGGTTTCTTCTTTTTCCTGCCCAAATGGCACCTTTAATACAAGGGCTTCATTTTGATTTCCGTTATAATCAAGGATCGCCTGTTTGTAACCATCGTAACGGTTGACAACTTGTTCAACGTCAAGGTCAATGGTCACCAGGGCGATATTTTTTTTCTTGAGTTTCAGAAAGTGCTCAGTTGCCTTATAAGAAGCTTCAACATGATCTATACCTACATAGCTCACATCAAGGGAAGGAAGAAAACGATCGAAAAGGACGACTGGTTTATGTTCATCCAACAGCCCCTGAATATCCTGCTCTGTACCTAAGGCGGGAGAAATAATATAGGCATCAACCTGCCTTGACTTAAAAAGATTGATCAGCTCTTTCATTTTTCCAGGATGATTCTCTGTACTGGAATAAATGATCTTGTAATCCTTTTTATAAGCTTTATCCTCTATTAATCTGGCTATCGCCGAAAAAAAAGGATTTGAAATGTCCTCTACAATCAAACCTATGATCTTTGAACTGCCTGTTCGCAAACTACGAGCCACCTGATTGGGTTTAAAACCATCATCTTTAATAATCTTCTCCACTCTTTCGATGACGGCTGTACTTATATTCTTTTCTACTGCCTTGCCATTCAGGATAAAAGAAACTGTGGTGATGGATACATTTGCTTTTTTCGCTATATCTTTTATCGAAAGCGCTTTAGTCGTCATATGATTATCTTCTATACAGCAAATCTATAAAATATTATTTCTTAACTTAATGTATTAAACTCTTAAACAGAAGCAATATTTTCAATACAGCCATACTCCCAAAACATTTGTAGTTGTGTAACATACCAGAACTTTATACCTTTAACAAACCTGCCAATACCCGTTTATAAATGATAGAATTCAGAACCCTGGAAGATCAAAGCGTCGCACAGTTAGCGGAGGTCTTTAACCATGCATTTTCAGATTACGTGATTAAATTCCATTTAACCGAAGAAGTTCTTACCCAGAAAATACAGGCAGAAAACATGAGCCTAAAACACTCGGTTGGCGCGTTCAACAGAAATAAACTTGTCGGCTTTATCCTACAGGGTTTAGATACCGTTTCAGGAAATAAGACCGCTTATAATGCCGGAACCGGTGTGATTCCGGACTATAGAGGGCAAAAAATCCCTCAGCAGATGTACCAGTTCATTCTGCCTTTGTTAAAATCAGAAGGCTATTTACACCATCAGCTGGAAGTCATTAAGGGGAATGAGAAGGCTATCAAAAGCTATCAAAATACAGGCTTCTCCATCAATAGAACATTTGACTGCTATAAAGGGGCCATAACAACACAGTCCTTAAACCCAATAGAGGTCTGCGATTTACCACAACCCGACTGGACACTGCTGGAAACATTTACAGATGTTCTTCCCTCCTGGCAAAACTCCGCTGCAGCCATCCAAAGGGCTTCAAACCCACATATTATAGTTGGCGCTTATGCAGATTCGCAACTGATCGGTTTTGGCGTCATGGACCCTGCCACCGGAAGAATAAAACAATTTGGGGTTAAAAAAGACTCCCGGAGAAAAGGTGCAGGCACTGCCTTATTTCATTTTCTCCATTCAAAAAGTGAAACAGGATCTGTCAATTTTATCAATTATGATCAAGAAGATCAACAGGCACCTATATTCTTTAAAAAAATTGGCCTGGAAAAAACGATAGAACAATATGAAATGAAAATGGCATATACTTAGTATATGCCATTTCGTGAATTATTTAACGTAAGCCTGGATCATTTATTAGTGATTACCTTTCCGCCGAATGCCCTTCCATCGGCACCCGGAACAACAAGTCCTGTTGCAATCACTGTATAATATTTTCCTTTAGCAATATCCATGCTGGCCAGACTAAATTTTGCATCAGCAGCGCCTTTATCCCTGATGGAAAATTCATAAGCTTTTGGATCAATCTCTACAAAAGTACTAATGGCTTTATAGGCCTTATCCCCTATAATGGTTGCTCCTCCTTTTATAGCCAGATCCAAAGCACCTGCATCAGGTGATAGATTAATAAACCTGATAAAAGCTTTCTCAGTGGTTTTACTTAAATCATCTGTATTGAGCAGGTAATCAAGTTTATCCCCTTTATCAATCAGAAATAGGGTATACGCCTGTTCTCTGGCTATAGAGATCTTTTTGGTGATGACACTTTCGGTATTCGACGCTGTTGTAAATTTCGCATTATAGTCACCTGCATTTACAGGAAAATAGGCTACAGAACCTTCGAAAGGCAATGCACTTGTTCCATTTGCTTTAGCATCATTGAGGTAAAAATTATAAGTTGCAGAAGTTGGCGAGGTATTCACCACAGATAAATAAGCAAGGTCTGGACTAACCGGAGCTTCATCTTTTTTACAGGATTGAAAGCCCAGTATACCAAGCATTACTAATGCCGACGCGATTAAATGTTTCTTAGCTGATTTCGTAAAAAATGTCATCTTCATATAAAGGTTTTAAGTGTAACTACCTTTAAAACGGAGATGAAATTAATAACGCTACAACAAAAACAATAACTAGAGCTTGTCCCGCTTCGCGGTTAATGTTGCTCCGGCACTTGCAACGATCACCAATGTTACTGCCAGCCATTCCTTAAAGGACAAGTGTTCATGCAGGAAAACCAAACCACATAATGCAGCTATACCGGGCTCCATGCTCATCAGAATACTGAAAGTCCGCGCAGGCATTTGACGAAGTGCCTGCATTTCGAGCGTAAAAGGAATTGCACTTGATAACAAAGCCAGAGCAAGACCTGAAAAGAGTAATACAGGTGTAAGCTGGGAAAAACCACCACTAGCCATACCAAAGGGCAGGATCAGTACCGTTGCGAAAATCATTCCTATACTAACAGCATCACTTCCCTTCATCAGCCGGGATATTTTACCACCCATAACAATGTATCCAGCCCAAAAAGCACCGGCTAATAAAGCCAGTCCGACACCAAGAGGATCTATCCCTGTCGTATTCCAGGGGGCAATCAATGCAATTCCGGCACCGGCCAGCAAAACCCATAGATAATCTGCAATACGTTTGGAACCAAGTATAGCCACTAAAAGCGGCCCGATAAATTCAAGAGTTACTCCAAGCCCCAAAGGAATTCTTTTGATGGCCATATAGAAGATAAAGTTCATTGCGCCAAGACACAAACCGTAAGGGATCACAGCCTTCCATTGCACGCGGGTTAAAGATTTAAATTTTGGCCGGTTAACCAATAGAAGAATTAATGCCGACAATCCTATTCGCAGGGAAGCTGTTGTTGCGGCCCCAAGTATGGGAAACAAACCTTTTGCAATTGCCGCCCCTGCTTGTACACTAATGATGGCCAGTAAAACAGCAGGTAAGGGTGGTAAATTCAAAAGTCTCTTTCTCATCACAATTCAAGGTAAAATATCGAGCTGCAAATATAGAACAAAAAACACAATTTTTAATATAATTATGAATATTATTCTGTTTATTCATATATTTACAGAATGATAATCGAAAACAATCTTACATTAGACAAAATAGATCTGGCCATTTTAAGGCTGATGCAGGAAAATGCCAGAGTATCCAATGTTCAAATTGCCAAAGATTTGGAAATGGCACCTTCTGCCATTTTGGAACGGGTAAAGAAGCTCGAACAAAAGGGGGTGATTGTTCAGTACACCACAAGGATAAACCCAGCTGCCATAGATCTTAAATTACTGGCATTCATTTCTCTTAAAGCATCAGACAGTATTGGTTGTGTAGACACAGCTAAAGAACTTGCAAAAATTGAAGAGGTACAGGAAGTACATATCATTGCTGGCGATGACTGCTATCTTGTTAAAGTGAGAACGGCTGATTCTGCTTCTTTGATGGCGCTGATGCGCAATTCCTTTAGTAAAATAAAAAATATACTCTCTATTCGCACCACTATTGTATTGGAGACCGTAAAAGAGCAACAACAGCTAAAAATACCTGAATACTAAATAACAATCTTTATGTCCAGTCTACAAAAAAACGCCTCCCCCATCCTGGTCTACATTGCATTTGCTACGGTCTATATTGTATGGGGCTCTACTTATTTTTTCATTCAAAAGGCATTGAACGGCTTCCCGCCATTTATTTTAGGTACATTCCGTTTTATCCTTGCCGGACTTCTTCTGATGAGCTGGTGTAAATTAAAGGGCGAAAATATATTTGACAGAAAAAGTATCAAAACAGCTGTCATTAGCGGCTTACTTATGCTGGGGATTGGCAATGGCATTGTGATCTGGGTAGAACAGGTCATTCCAAGCGGGCTCGTGGCCATCATGGTTGCGTCAGCTGCTATCTGGTTTGTGATACTTGACAAACCAAAATGGAAAGAAAACCTGCAGAGCAAGTCTACCGTAGCCGGCCTGATTATAGGTTTTATCGGTGTTATTTTTCTATTTGGAGAACAGTTGCTGCACGCTTTAAGCACTACCCAAAGTACAGTTCAGATTGTAGGAATGTGCCTCCTGGTCATTGGACCTATCGGATGGGCGGGCGGCTCGCTCTATTCAAAATATCATGCAGACAATAAAATATCGGTATCTGCAGGTACTGCCTGGCAGATGCTGGCCGCAGGAATTGCTTTTATTCCCGGCAGCTTGCTCAATTCGGAGTACCAGCACTTTCAATGGACAGAAGTATCCCTTGATGCCTGGTTGTCGATCATTTACCTGATCTTATTTGGCTCCATAGCCGCCTTTAGTGCATATGTTTGGTTACTTACAGTGAGACCAGCCACACAGGTCAGTACTTATGCTTATGTAAACCCTGTAGTTGCTGTTATACTCAGCTTATTGTTTACCAGTGAGAGGATTACCCTTATACAGTTTTTTGGTTTGCTGATCATACTGGGAAGTGTATTATTGATCAACCTTGCCAAATACAGACAGCATAAACGCTCAGGGGTTCAGGCCCCTTAAAACAGAAAGCCGTAGTTTATAAAACCACGGCTTTCTGTTCTGTATTATTATAAAATTTACCGGATGTCGGTATAAGTAGCCTCCACATTCCAGCCTGAAATGGTTAGGCCATATTTCTTTCCGGATTCCGGAGTATATTCAACCACCACTTTTTTCTCTGCACCAGGAGGTAATGACACATAATTATCATCGTAAAATGCAGGAAGTATTCTTTGTTTCGTACCCGCATCTACTAAAGAAATCCTGTTGAAAAAAGCAACCGGATTCTGAGCCGAATTGAACAAAGTTACTTCTACTTTATTGCTGCCAAGCTGACGTGTACTCACTTTTAAAGTGGTCTTTTGCATCTTGTTCAATCCTGAGTAATTCCCTTTCTGGTCAGGCATCCAGTAAAAGTTATCACTTACAACTTTTTTATTCCTGTCCAGTAATTGTAGAGAAAGGAATGAACCTTCCTCAGCAGATAAAGCATCTACAACTGGTTTTAATGAAGAGATTTTTTTTACTGTAGAAGGCTCTACATAACAAAAGATCTGGTTCAGCAACTTAGACTTTCCCTTCATATCATAAGAGGTAGCCACAAGCATCAGGTCTGTCTTTTGCTGAAAGCCATTATTGGCAATACTTACCATACCATCTACAGGATTATACATGCTGTGCAGCATCTCACTTCCAGAACGCAGACCATATAAACAGGCATTGGGATCCAGGTAATAATCATACATCTGTCCTCGTGTTGATGTCCATGGATTTTGGGTTTTCCATATGATTACCCCGGTATACCAGTTCCACATATGTGAACTAAAACCTTCGATCAGCCCGCGGTATTGGTCATAATTTACCAATTGTGCCTTCGTTGCAAAATCCTTGGCATTTTCCGGTTTTCCATAAGGAAGAATAAAGGCCTCATAACCTACGCCATCATAAGTATGATAGGTCCATACGGAATCTATTTTTTCCACAGCCCGGCCATGTTTATCCTTACCTGTGTATTCCGGCGCAATCAGATTTTTTTCAGGAATAAATCTTTGCAGCGATTCGTAATCACCAACCCCTACAGATCCTACTTCAGAATTGAACGGAAACGTTTTATTCTCCCAAAATGTAGAAATGGGTTGTATGGTATAAGGACCATCTCCATTTCCGCCAATGGTGTTTAAAGACATTTCATCCGAATTCGAATAATCGATAAACCATCTTGTGCCATCCAGTTTGGGAAGAATAGAATCCCTTAAGGGCACAAGAATATCATTTGGCGGGGTAATTTCATTTCCTCCACACCAGATGGCCAGCGAGGCATGGTTACGTACCATTTTGATCATATCTGTTGCCGATTCCAGGAAAAGGTGGTGATCGTCAGGATACTGTCTCCTGGTCCATTGATCATCTTTTTTTGCCGGATCCTGCCAGCGTCCGTTACAGTCGCCAGACATCCAGAAATCCTGCATGACCAGTAAGCCGTTTCTGTCACAGGCATCATAAAATTCGGGTCTTTCCACGAGTGCTCCTCCCCAAATCCGGATGAGGTTCAAGTTCATGTCTTTATGATAACGGATCTCGGCATCATATCTGGCTTGTGAAAAACGAAGCATCGCATCAGATATGATCCAGTTCCCTCCTTTAATAAAGATCTTCTGACCATTCACCAAAATTTCCTTACTGCCAGTTGTTGTATTCCATATGGCCTGAATCTCACGCACACCAAAAGACAAAGCTTCCTGATCAGATACCTGACCATTATTTTGCGTAAACTGGATATTGGTTTTATACAGTTCCTGTTTACCATAACCATTCGGCCACCATAAACGAGGGTTTTTCAGTTCAAGATCCGGCAACTGAATCTCAGTAGTTTGACCGGCCGGGATACTCACTTTTGCAGAAATCTTCTGGCCCTCAACGGTATAAGAGAGTACTCCGTCCATCTTTACACCTGAAGTATTTTCCAGTTCAGCAGACATGCGAATTCTGGCCGGCTGCTGAGGACCTTCTGTATTGCGTTTACCAGGAACATAAGTAATGACATGTGGGTTCTTCAGGTTAACTGCACCTGTTTTTTCTATGTAAACTTTATCCCAGATTCCTGTGTTGCGATCTCTTATTGGACGGATCCAGTCCCATCCCGCCGTATATTGAGGTGCTACACCACGGGCAATCGTTCCATCACCTCCCTGTCCTCCATTAGGATCCCCGACAACATCTGCCGGATACACGATCACGGCCAATCTATTCTTCCCATCCTTATTCAGAAAAGAGGTAACATTAAACGCTTTGCGGATAAACATTCCTTTATACGGCGTTTTATTTACTTTTTTACCATTTAAAAAGATATCGCAGCTATAATTGATTCCTCTGAAATTCAACCAGACCTGTTGCCCGGCCGCAGCCGTTTCTTTAAAGTCTTTAACAAACCAATAGGTATAGTAATCCCTGCCGGTTACATAAATATCCGGGATCTTTTCGTTATTCATTCCATAAAATGGATCAGGAACTTCTTTATTGTTCAGCATTGTTGTCAGTACCGTACCAGGCACAGTTGCTGGTTTCCAGCCAGACAAAGCATATCCTGTTGCAGAGATTTGTTCTCCGCCCGCTTGTACCTGCTTTAAAGGAAGGCACTTCCATTCGCTGTTCAGTTCATATCTGTTTTGAGAAAATCCCAGATGGAACGCAGCAATTAATAATAGAGTTAAAACTAATTTCTTCATTTATTTTTCTGAATATGGTCTGTTAGCTACTGCTTTACCAAAGTTGTAATTAGGTTTGTTACCCATTTTAACCACCATAGTACCGCCTTTAACAACGTCCTGATGGGTAATAAAGCTCTTGCTATAAGGCTTTCCATTAAGGGTAATACTTTGAATATAGATGTTTTCCGGGCTGTTGCCATCTGTCTGTACAGTGAAGGTTTTACCTGCACCTACATTGATGGTCGCTTTATCAAACAGCGGGCTGCCTAATACATAAACACCGCTGGCCGGATTTTCAGGATAGAAGCCCAGAGCAGAGAATATATACCAGGAAGACATAGCGCCACAATCTTCGTTACCCGCTAAACCGTCTGGCTTATCGAAATAGAAATCTTTCATGACTTGTCTCACTTTTTCAGCGGTTTTCCATTGGTAACCGGAAAAAGCATACATATAGGTAACGTGATGACTAGGTTCATTACCATGAGCATACATCCCAATAAGGCCTGAAATATCATTGGAAGCTTGTGCACCCATATCGCCTTTAGCAGTAAAGAGACTATCGAGTTTATGCGTAAAGGCATCATCCCCCCCCATCAGGTTAATCAATCCTTCTACATCCTGCGGTACCAGCCAGGTATATTGCCAGCCATTACCTTCAGTGAAATCACCTTTCTCATGAATAGAATTGAACGGATCATACGGTGTTTTGAAACTGCCATCACTCATACGCGGACGAACAAAGCGGATGTTTTTGTCGAAATAATTTTTATAGTAGCCTGCACGTTTTTTATAGTATTCGTAGTCGGCAGTTTTACCCATTTTTTTGGCCATAGCCGCGATACACCAGTCATCGATCGCATATTCCATGGCTTTTGAAACAGATTCATACTCCTTATCAGCAGGGATATAACCTAACTCCTTTACATATTTCAATCCCAGATCATCACGGTTGGACGT
This sequence comes from Pedobacter nutrimenti, assembly GCF_032678445.1. Classification (GTDB taxonomy): domain Bacteria; phylum Bacteroidota; class Bacteroidia; order Sphingobacteriales; family Sphingobacteriaceae; genus Pedobacter; species Pedobacter nutrimenti_A. The sequence continues at coordinate 402,927 of NZ_JAVTSQ010000007.1, read as the reverse complement.
AGCTTTCATAGCCGCAAATGCTTCTTCTGCATCAAAACCAGTAAAACCTTTCAGATAAGCATCTACAATAGGCGGCACTGCATGATAACCAACCATACAATTGGTTTCATTGCCCATCAGGTGCCATACCGGCAACTTGCCCTGCTGTTTGTAAATTGCAAGCATGGAGTTCACAAAGCTGTTTACCTTGTCAGGGTGCAAGATCGTACTCAACGGCGCACATGAACGATAGATATCCCATAAGGAGAAAACAGAATAGTTGTCAAAGCCTGGATTGGCATATACTTTTTTATCAGTGCCCCTGTAGCTGCCATCGTGATCGTTGAATAATGCAGGATCAATCATGGTATGATACATCGCGGTGTAAAATACCCGGCGTGCAGCATTGTCTTTTGTCTCTATTTTTACTTTAGACAATTCTTTCTCCCATTTTGCATCAGCGGTGCTCACTGTTTTGGCAAAATCCCAGTCTGGTATTTCCGCCTTGATATTTGCGAGTGCATTTTCGCTGCTAACCGGAGAGATACCTATTTTCAGCATCACCTGTCCAGGAGATTTATCAAAGGAGATAACTCCCTTGGCCGCATTCGACTTTACGAAGTTCCCGGTTTGTTTGCTATCTCCATCAAACACCAGGAATTGTTTTACTGGCACAGATAACTTAACTGCAAACCAAACTCGTTGGTCTTCTGCCCAACCTTTGGAATAACGATAGCCTTCCAGGGTATACTCATCTACCTGACGGATAAAGGTTTCTACCGGAGCATCCCAGCCGATACCTTCTTTCAGATCGATGATGATGTTGGCAGGTTGATCTTTCGGAAAAGTATATCTGTGCAAAGCAACTCTTTCGGAAGCTGTCAATTCTGCTTTAATATTGTAATCATCCAGCTGAACGGAGTAGTATCCGGGACGGGCTGTTTCACGGTCATGAGCGTAATGAGAGCCATATCCTGAAGTTGGATCTTCCTGCGTGCCTCTGTTGGTTCTTACCTTGCCGGTATAAGGCATAACAAGTACATCCCCCAGATCTCCGATACCGGTACCGCTAAGATGCATCTGGGAGAAGCCGATTAATACATTGTCTGAGTAGTGATAACCGGAGCACCAATCCCAACCTTTCACAATATTGGTAGGACCCGTTTGTACCGCGCCATAAGGAACACTTGCACCCAGAAATACGTGTCCGTGTCCACCGGTTCCGATGTATGGATCAACATATCCAGTTAAACGTTTTAGTTGTGTGTGCTTCGCATTTTGCGCAAAGACTTTGGTGGAATTAAAAGGCAATATAAGGCAGCAGCCAATAAAACCTTTAACCAAATTCTTTGTAAAAGTGGAATGGTTATAAGACATTATGATTGTTTTTATTTGATCCTTTAAATTAAGTGTTTTTTTTCTAAAAAAGGATGTTTTTTTTATTTTTAGTATACACCTACATATTACTTTCTATTGCACCAACTTTCTCCCTGTACCAATCTGCTGGCCCGTCTAAAAGTACCGCAATGACGGTCATGGTTTTATCTAGTCTGGTTGCTGGCACATCGATATACACAATCCCCGGAATTTTGCTCCAATACAGCTTATTGTAAATGCTGGAAGGAAGAATCGTTCCATCACCCACAATCCGGATCCTGTTGATCTGGTTCTTAAGGCCTTTTATAGCAATCGGACCTGTTGGCTGACCTTCCACAAAAAGATACAATGTTTGTTGATCTGCTGAAAGTGCAGTCCTTCCCTGATAATGTCCTTCAGGAATTCCTGCAGTTGTTTTATACAACACTTCGGCATGTTTAACCACCCAATCATTCACTTCAAGGTCTAAAGGAGTTACTGAAGGCTTAAAATCAAGGGCATCAGCTGCTAAATTGGTTGAAGCCAATGGATTAATTCCTTTGCTGATCTGATCTGCAAGATCTTTAATTTTCCAGGCCGCCGAAAACTTCTTTTTATCTGCTGTAAGCAGTTCTTTGGCTGTTTGGGTAGGTACTGTCACCGCTGTCAATTTTAATGGCTCTTTAAATTGAACCCGAACTACAGTCACGTCTTTATCAAAAGCTTCTGGAGCAATCTGCAAAACATAAGCTCCCGTTGCAGGCTTACTGAAAGTCAATCCTTTACCCTGATAACCAACTATATCTGCTTTTTCTATGTCAGACAAAATACCTTTAAGTGCAATTCCTGTTTGATCTTTATAATCTAAGTACAGAAATAATGTCTTTTTATCTTTAGACAAAGCTGTTTTAGCATTCACATGCCCAGCAGGGATACCGGTCTGGGTGCCATAAATGGCTTCCGCATGTTTCTTTGTCCAGCGCCCAAGTCCTTTCAAAATAGCCGTCTGTTCCGGAGCAATTGATCCGTCTGCTTCCGGACCCATATCCAATAATAGATTTCCTCCCATACTAATACAATCGACCAAAGTACGAATGATCATATTAGAAGATTTATATTTGGTGTCAAAAGGTTGATAACCCCAGGAATCATTCATTGTATAACACAGTTCCCAATATTTTGACTCAGGTTTCAGTACAGGAATTCCTTGTTCAGGTGTTTCATAATCTCCATGACCATCTAAGCGGGAATTAATAATGATGTTCGGATTGTATTTTTCAAGAGATTGTTTGATTACAGGTGCTTCCCACTCTGCATCATTGTGCTCCCAGTTCCCATCAAACCACAGCAAGTCCGGATTATATTTAACAGATAGCTCCTTAAGCTGTTGCTGCTGATAGCTTAAAAACGTTTTCCAGCGCTTAGGCTCTTCTTTCAGGCTATAACGTTTCCGGTCGCGGGTAAAGCCATCGTAGTCCGGATAACTCCAGTCGGGTAAAGAATAGTAAATACCAGTTCTCAACCCCGATTTTTTCAGTGCCGCCACAAAAGGTGACAATACATCACGCTTAGCTGCACTTTGATTTAAGGTACTTATGGCTTTAGGCGCCTTGGTATCCCAGAGAGAAACACCATCATGATGTTTTGACGTCATGACCGCATATTTTGCACCACTTTCTTTGATCAGGTCCACCCAGGCTACAGGGTTATATTTAGAAGCATTGAAACCCTGCAGTTGCTTCATGTACAGATCATGGTTGGTATAGTTGTTGAAAAATGACCAGGATTCTGAAATGCCATTTACAGAGTAAATCCCCCAGTGGATAAATATACCGAGCTTAGCGTCTTCAAACCATTGCATCTTTTGATTTTGAGTGGTTTGTGCCTGACTTTTACCTGCCAGCAAGAGCAGAAGCATTACAGAGAATTTGTTCAATTTGGTTGTTTTCATTAGCGTAATATTTAACCGGGAGATTTTACGTCCCGGCTTTATTGGTTTTTATCGTTATTTATCTAAAACAGTCAAAGTATCTTTTAGTGATAACTCCCGGCTCGAAGATCCGATCATTATTCTAAAATCACCCGCCTCTATTGTCTTTTTCATATCCGCATTTAGCATTTCCAGCATATCGGGAGTGATATCAAAAGTTATCGTCTTCGATTCGCCAGCTTTCAGGTGCACCCTCTTGAAACCTTTTAATTCCAGAACAGGTCTGGCTACAGTGGAAAGTAAGTCTCTTATGTATAACTGCACCACCTCCTCTCCATCATATGTTCCTGTATTTTTTAAAGTAAAACTCGCAATACTTTGTTCATTTCTGAGGATTTTCTTTTTACTCAGTTTCAAATCACTATAATCAAACCTACTATAACTTAATCCAAAGCCAAATGGGAAAAGAGGCTCCCCGCTTAAGTTATTGTAATCATCTCCCCGCCCGGTTGGCTTGTGGTTATAAATCAAGGGCAGTTGCGCCTCATGAACAGGGTAAGTAATTGGCAAACGTCCTGAAGGGTTGTAATCTCCAAATAAAGTTTCTGCAACTGCATTTCCTCCTTCTTCGCCTGGATACCATATGTTAACTACAGCACTTGCATCCTCCAGCCAATTGTTCATGGTAATGGCACTCCCTCCAACCAATAAAACAACCACTGGCTTTCCTGTTTTTTCCATCGCTTTAATCAGCCCCTCCTGGTTACCAGGCAAACTCAACATAGCACGGTCCTGGAATTCACCTTCCTTAATCCCGGCAGCAATCACAACAACATCTGCCTGGGTAGCCAGTTTAACCGCTTCTTCCAACTCTTCTTTCTGTCGGTCTGGAACTCCATAATTCCAGATCAATTTGATATGCGCATTACCTTTTGGTTCTTTAAATTCAATACGAATAGGGTAAGCCTGGTTTTGCTCAAATGCAAAGGGTACCAACTGTGTATGATAGGATCTTTTTTCCCACTGATCAATCAACAATTTATTACCTAGATATAAACGATAACCATCATTACCCTCCAAACCAATCTGGTAAGTTCCACTCGATGGTACTGTAATGTCTCCCTTCCATCTAACGGAATACTGGTCTTTAGCAAGACGCTCGTCAGGAGAAGAAAGTGTCCAGTTAAAATTAACACCTTGATCAACCTGGGTAAAAACAGGCGCACCACTTAGTGTTAAGTTTCCAAAATAATCTGCGTTGAGTCCATTTGCTGTATCTGCTTTTAAAAACTTCCGGTCTACAACAACATAGTTTATCGGATCCCGGCTACTGCCTTTGCTATAAGTCACCTTTACCTGATCACCCGCACGTTGTTTTAATCCCTCCAGGATACTTATTTTTCCATTTCCAGCGCCGCTATATCCACCTAAACGAGATTCAACAGCATCTTCTCCAAGTAAAAGTATATTGCTGATCTTTTTAAACGGCAAGACAGATCTTTCGTTTTTTAAGAGCACAAAGGATTCCAGAGCAGCCTGTCTGGCAATTGCTTTATGGCTTTTATCATCAAGAGCCTTTTGAGCGTCCTTTTCAGAAACATAGGGATGTTCAAAAAGACCCAGTTCAAATTTTGCCCTAAGCACACGGGAAACGGCATCATCAATTCTTGCCTGCGGAATAGAGCCGTCCAGAAAAGGTGGAATAAATAATTTATAATGATCATAATCCGTTTGAAAGATGACATCAAGTCCAGCAATAACAGCCTGTCTTGTGGCATCGGTATAACCGGAAGATGTATAATGCAATACATTTGATCCACCAACTGCTCCGGCATCCGAGATCACAAATCCTTTAAATCCCCATTCCGTTTTCAGCTTCTGACTTAACAAGTAAGCATTGGATGTGGCTGGAACACCATCAACAGTATTATAGGCCGTCATCAAAGAGCGGCTTTTTCCTTGTTGTATAGCCGTTTTGAATGGAGGAAAATAAATCTCTTCCAGCAAGCGCTCATTATAATGAATGGGATAGCTGTCACGTCCCCCGTCGCCAACATTTGCTACAAAATGCTTAGGCGTGGTAATGATGTTCTGTTTTTCAAAGGCACTTACAAAAGCCAGTCCCATCTGCGAAGAAAGAAACGGGTCTTCGCCATACGTTTCTTCAGTACGGCCCCAGCGAACATCTGATGCTATATTGACCACGGGGGTTAAAATATCCCGGATTCCCCTGAGTCTGGCCTCTTGCGCAATCGCATTTGCAACCTGGCCCATCATTTTCGTATCAAAAGTGGCTGCAAGGCCAATCGCTTGAGGAAAGGCAGTAGCGCCTTGCCTAACCAGACCATGAAGCGCTTCATCAAAAGCTATAATAGGGATACCTAAACGCGTTTCGTTTACAAAGTATTTCTGTATAGCATTTACCTTTTTTGCCAGGGAATACGCGTTTTCCTGAGTATTATAGGTCAGCATTTGGCCGGCACCGCCACCGCCCTGAGAAGCGGCACTTACCTGTAGTCCGAATATTCCATTTTTGTAGCGGTTCTTGTTAACACCATCTAAATCCCCCGGAATCATAAACATCTGCCAGAATTTTTCTTCAGGTGTCATCCTGGAAAGCAGATCTTTAGCCCTGGCATCAATATCAGCCTTCGGATTTTTATATAAAGGCAGATCAGGTTTAGCTTGCCCCATCGCATGTTTAGTCCACGCAACCTGACCAAACAGCAACAGCAAGCATGGAATAAACACCACCTTATTCATCCTATATTTCGTGAATCTCATTTCAGATAGGTTAAGTTATAAAGTGGCAGGGCTGAACTCGAAGGCAAGCGCAATACCTGCAACCTCTTTTGCCAGATTTTCCGGTAGCGACAGTTTTATTGCTCCATTAGATTCTTTCCATTTTAACTTCTTACCATTAGATATTAATGAAACAGATGTTCCCTTTTTGGGCAAATTTCCTGTCCAGCTAATCTCTTTAGGTAGTTTCTCCCCCTCTTTGATACAATAAATTGCATACCGGGTTTTACCATCTTTACTTTGCGTAAACCAGGTTTGTCCGCTATGGTAATTTTTAGTGATCCTGGTGTTGTAGATAGCCTTACCATTTACCGATGTCCATTTACCAATGTCGTTAAGTTTGGTTATGACCTCTTCAGGTAATGTACCGTCTGGTCTTGGTCCAATGCCCAGCAACAAACTTCCGCCTTTGGCTACAATTTCTACCAGCTTATGCACAACTTCTCCCGCAGGCTTGTACTGGTCTTTAGAGACAAACCCCCAGGCACCGCCTAAGGTCATACAACTTTCCCACGGATGGTTCAATTGGGTATCAGGTATCTTTTGCTCTGGAGTTTGGTAATTCTCATATGGGCCATGTACAGTCCTGTCTACCATCAAAAGTCCCGGCTGGGCCTCTCTGGCCATTTGGGCAATTTTAGGCATATCAATATCCTGGCTCCAATTTGGAATTTTTGCTCCCCAGGACAATACTTCTTCGTTAACCGTTTCCAGTGGTCTTACCCAACCACCATCCAGCCACAAAATATCGATACTTCCGTAGTTGTGCATCAGCTCACCAATCTGGTTATAAGCAAATTTTTTAAACTGGTTCCATCTCCATGGATTCTTTTTAATATCATAATTATTATTCCGATCGGGAGTGGCATATTTAGACCACCAGTAATATTGTGAGTGCCAATCTGGTTTGGAAAAATAAGCACCGATCATAAAGCCCTGTTTTCTAAAAGCATCAAAAACATATTTCGCTACGTCTGCCTTTGGATTTCCTGCAAATGGACCTTTAGCTATACTGAAATCTGATTCTTTGGTATCAAACATGGCAAAGCCATCATGATGTTTAGTGGTAAACACCAGGTATTTCATTCCAGCGCTTTTGCCAGCTTTTGCCCATTGTTCAGGATTGAATTTCACAGGATTAAACTCTTTGCTTAAACCCCAGTACCATTTCTTGTAGTCATCATAAGTAACCGTACTGTCCCTGTCTATCCAGTCTTCAGAACAAATGGACCAGGATTCTATGATCCCAGGAACGGCATACAGGCCCCAGTGAACAATCATGCCGAATTTTTTATCCTGCCAGTTGTCCAGCTTTTGTTTAACCTGAGGGTCAGTTGGCCATTCATAAATAGTAGATTGGTGATGGACACCATTTTCCTGGGCCTTTAATTTGCCTAATCCAAAGACCAGCAAGGTGATCAGTATAATTTCTTTTTTCATCCTTTTTATTTATAAAAATGTCCCGGTCACAAAAGTAACCGGGACAATATATGAATTTATCTTTCCTTCATTAAAGTTACCATTAAGGCTGCCAGAATATTTTTGTTTTCCGAGTATCTTTCGCTTGAACGGCTTGATAGTTAGCGGCGTTTAATGTTTTTTCCTTTGCAGGGTAAATTAATCTCGTTGGAGGAGTCTCGTAGCCAGATAACTTACCATTTGATGGAAAGTTTAAAACTGGGATTCCTGTTCTTCTATATTCAGACCAAGCTTCCATAGATTGAAGTACGCCTAAATGTGCCCATTTCTGAGTATAAATCTTAGTTAACTTATCCTGAGAAGAACCCGTATAAGTAGCTGTTGATGAATTTACCCAAGCATCTACCAGAGAAGCTTCCGGAGCAGGAAGATTTACATACCCCCCACCCTGATTTAAATTATTTAGATAATAATAAAAAGCAACGGATTGTTTTAAGGCATTATCGTAAGCCGTTTTAGCATCGGATGTACTTCCCCATCTTTCATAAGCCTCAGCTTTCAATAAATTCACCTCAGAAGCCGTTACAACAATACCCGGTAATTTTTGATTAAAAAGAAATGTCGCAGAATCAAGAACCGCATAGTCAGGATAATTTGTCTCTTGCTCAGAAGAAGTAAACGTGATTGGCATCGCTTTATAGTCCTTATTAGGAACAAAAACATCTTTACCGTTAACTTTAACAGTCCGACCATATTTATCATAAATAACCGGAATACGTGGATCATTGGCCTTAAGCATTACTGTATTCAACATATAATCTGTAGCATACCAGCTACCTTCCGTGAAGGCGGCACTTAAATCACTAGTACTGTTGGTAAGAGGTTGAAGTAAGATATCAGAAGCAGCCGGACTATAAGATCCAGTATTTCCACCATCGACTAAAGGATACGTCGCGGGACTATTTAGCATAGCCAATACAGCAGTTCTTGCATTAGATTCATCTACTTTAGAAGTACGCATCAATAACCTTAATTTTAGTGAGTTTGCATAACGAGCCCATTTATCAACGTCACCTTTTAAAAGAATATCTGCTTTAGTAAAATCTTTATTTGTAGGGTTTGCTTTGAAATAGGCCGCTGCTGCAGTTAAATCACTTATGAAACTTGCATATAGGGCTTTTTGCTCATCAAATTTAGGATTTTTAATAGTGTTACTTGTTTCCAGACTACCAGTTTCAGAATAAGGAATATCTCCCCATAAATCCACCATTTTAGCAGCTTGTTCAATTAACACAACTTTAGCCGCCTGCATAATATTCTGCTGAATGGCTTGATCTGCAGTTGAAAGCTGACTAAATTTAACTTGCATTGCTCTGTACAATGCCATGCTACCGCTACCATTTCCACCTGTAGAATAAAAATCATCCCAATAGTTTTGTGAATAGCTATCACTTTGCTGGTAGGAATTATTTCCGTTGGCAAAATAAGAGGTCTGCGCATATACGCCAGGCATCTGGCACAAAAATGTTCTTACATTCCAGTATTTAGCCGCAATCCTATCATTATTTAACATCGCGGTAAAAAGGCCGGCGGGACTTGCATCCTTTGCCTTTTCCGGATTATAATATTTATCTGCTACGTCTTTTTTACAACCGACAACAATCGTAATTGCAATTAAAAAGAAAGTTGTATTTATAATTAATTTTTTCATAAAATATCTTATTTAATGCGATTAAAAATTCGCGCTCAAAGAAAAACCAAAATTTCTAGATGCAGCAGTTGAGCCTACATCTACTCCTTGTGACCACCATTTGTTTCCAAGTGGTGCTTCAGGATCAAGATCCTTTAGATTACGCCAGATGTAAAACAGGTTACGTCCAATAAGGGACACTCTTAAATTATTGATCTTCAATTTTTGAGTGAACGAAGCAGGGATTTTATAACTCAAGACAACTTCTCGCATCTTAATATAACTGTTATCAAAAACCTCCCCATCAGTTAAAGAGCCCTCTCCCCAATTATATGTAGTCATATAGTACTCGGCTGCAGACAAGATCTTGGTATTTGGCTGACCAGTTGTTTGATTTACCCCTTGCAACAGTACACCGTCATTGTAGGTTTTGCCATTGCTTGTATACGTTAATCCTCCATGAGCAGCATCTCTGTATTGCATAGAGTTTTCCAGCATACCAGCTCCACGCATAAATTTCAGGTTCGGTGCAAGCATTTTGCCTCCAAAACGTCCATCAATAGTAAAATCTAATGAAATGCTTCCATAACTCAATGTGTTTGAGAAACCTCCTGTAACCTTCGGCATGATATTACCAGCTTTAACATATGTGGAATTATCCATCACATAGTAACCATCATCATTGATCACATAGTTACCTTTTGAATCCGTTAACCTCGGACGGATATAAATATTGCCTAGCTCTTCTCCTGCTTTAGCTACAATTTTGGCCGTTGCCTGGTCAGAACTATAGAAATTCAATTCTGACATTCCTTCCATTAAGGAAATAACTTTGGATTTATTCGTTGAAAAGTTCAATCTGGTATCCCATCGAAACTTACCAGAAGTAATCGGCGTAGCATTTAAAGCTAATTCAAATCCTCTACTTCCAATTTCACCTACATTCACAATTTGGCTTAAAGAACCTACTGTAGAACTCACCTGAAGTGGTACAATTTGGTTTTTTACCCTGTTATTGTAATAGCTCATATCCAAACCAAGACGTCCACCAAAAAACTTGGTCTCTAATCCAAATTCAGCCTCATGTTTCTTCTCTGGCAACAAATCAATATTACCGTATGCACTAGCAGTTGTTAAGGATGGTACCGAACCATTTATCGTTTGAAGTGAGGTTTGAGTGTAAACAATATTTGATTCATAAATAGGGGGAGGATTACCCACCACACCGTAAGATGCTCTTAACTTACCATAATTCCAGAATTCAGGCAATTTCCACAAGTCGCTAAAAACAAAGCCCCCATTTACGGAGTAATAGGAATAACTATTGTTTTTTGGAGGCAGTGTAGAAGCATACTCTTGACGCATAGTACCTTCCATGAACAAAAAGTTTTTATACCCTAAGTTCAGTATTCCTAAATAAGCATACTTAAGTTGTTCCTTCCTGGTATCTTTTGTTTCAGGCACATTGAATGAATTATTTATAGAAAACCAGTTTTCTGAAACTAATCCATCTTTAGTATTTGACTGCTGATCTTTATACGTCTCTTTTCTTCCCTGATAGCCACCGCTAACTGAAACATTCAGATCTTGTCCAATTTTATTTGAATAAGTCAATAATGCATCCCCATATAAGATCGCATACTGACCTTGGGTTGTCGTATATCCTCCACTACTTGTATTACCATTTAGGGCACTCGGATATTCAGTATATTGACGATTTTCGGTCTTTGCTCCAGTATAATCGTTACCGATCCGACCTCTAAACTTTAAGTTCTTTGCAACATCCCAGTTTAGTGTAAAGCTTGACAGTAACCTATTTTCGTTCTCATCATAAGTATTTTTTAGTTGCTGCCAGTAAAAATCCAACAAGTTGGTAGCTCTGATATTATAAAGAAAAGGTTCCGGGCGTGTAATCTGATCAAAAGTCGCATATTTATAACCATTGCTGGTTTGGAATTTTTCTTTCATCAAATTCATATCCTCTGCCCTACTGAAGAAACCACCAAATGAGCCTAAAACCTGCCCCAACTGATAAGGCCTATTGCGAGTTAATGTGTTCACATAACTAACAATAACATCAGCCGATACTTTCGATCCTAGTTTAACTGTAGAATTCAAATTAAAAGAGTTTTTCGAACCAGTGTTGCCAGGTTGAGTTCCTTTATAATCTAGACGGGAAGCTGAAAAACGATAATTAACCGCATCCGTCTGATTAGAAATCGCCACGTTTGCATTAGACGTATAACCTGTTTGGTACACGTCTTTATAATTGTCTGGCTGAGGAGAAAACGAACGAATAGAACCATCCCACCATTTTACCTGCTGGCCTTCCATTTTAGGTCCAAAGTTTGCATAAGATCTAAAATAAGGTCTTAATCCAGTTGGAGAAGTTGCATCAGCAATCCATCCATCTTCTCTACCTGTATTGGCTAAATTTGTCGCTCTATCATAACCAGGTCCATATACGTTTTGAAAATTAGGAAGAAATGCAACCTTATCCACAGAACCCTGATAATTGAAATCAACCCCTAGCCCTCTACTTTTTGAGCCTTTTTTTGTCGTAATTACAACTACACCACTCCCTGCATCAGAACCATATAATGCTGAAGCACTCGCACCTTTCAATACTGTCAAACTTTCGATATCTGCTGGATTGATATCCAAGATACCATTTCCTCTAATGCGCTGATCTCCCCAGTAATCATTATTGTTCGCTCCAGCTGCACCATTCTGACCATCATTTCGAATCATCACCCCATCTACCACATATAAGGGTTGTTGATTATAACTAATGGAATTGATACCCCTGATTTGTACGTTTACCGCACTGCTTGCTCCACCCGGAGCAGTCGTCACTTTCACACCCGCCGCTTTACCGTACAATGCAGATGCAAAGTTAGTATTACCAGCCTCTGTCAGCTGTTTAGCAGTTACAGTGCTCACGGCATAACCCAAGGACTTTTCCTGGCGTTTAATACCCATGGCTGTTACTACAACTTCATTTAGGTTATTGTTGTCGTCCTGAAGGATAATATTAATAGAACTGGATTCTCCTACTGTTGCTTCCTGTGCTTTATATCCCACATAGCGAAAAACCAGGACACTTCCTGATGCTGCAGAAATGGAAAACTTACCATTCGCATCTGTGCTCACCCCAGTTTTTGTACCTTTTACCAGAATGCTCACAGCTGGAATGGGTGATCCAGTAGCATCCTTAACGGTCCCCGATATCGTCTTTTGTGCATAAGCAGATATTGTTAATAAACTTAACAATAAAATACTTAAGCATCGGGAGTAAATCTGTTTCATGTTGATTAAGTTTTGGTTAATAATTCGATTTAGTATAATTTAATTGATGGTATTCAAGCTAAAATTCAGTATTCCTTAATTGTTAAAGTGACTGTGTTCAATGACTAAACTGGCCGAAGCTAATAACTCCGCATCAGCCGCTAATTCTGAGAGCACTATAGAAGTTTGATCGGCTATTCTCGGAATACAAAACTCGTTAATGGCCTGCTGAATAGGTGGTAAAAGAATTTTACCCGCTATAGCACCGCGCCCACTTAGCACAATGCATTCCGGATTCATAATATGTATTAAAGTAGCCAGTCCTTTTCCGATAAGAAAAGCGGCATCTGAAAGGATAGAAACAGCCAGTGGATCATACTGACTCGCAGCTTCCAGAAAGAGTTCACCAATATTCCTGCTCTGATCTTTAAAAAGTTCCCGCATACTTGTTGCTGCCCCCGCCTCAATCTCAGCTTTGGCACGTTGCGTCATAACAAGCAAAGAAGTCTCCACCTCTAAGCACCCCCTTTTACCGCAAGAACATAGATTATTCGTATTGGACAATGGAATATGGCTAAACTCTCCGGCATAACCACTGCTCCCCCGGTAAAGCTGACCATTAACAATCATACCCAAGCCTGTACCCCAGCCTATATTGGCCACCATGACGTCTCTTCTACCAGCTGCTGCACCAAAATTAAGCTCGGCCAGGGCGATCAAACTGGAATCGTTATCCATAAATACAGGAAGACCAAGTTTAGCTGTCAGGTATTTTCCCAGGTGTGAACCATCATTGGTTTTCAGATGAGAATGATTTATTCCGTCTTCTACACTGATAAACCCTGGCATACCAATCCCGATACCCAGAAGTTTTTCCCTATCAATACCTGAAGCCTCCACATGTTCATAAATAAACGAAACTAATTTATCCACTGCATCTGGATCATCACTAATCGAAAGCTCAAGTGTCTTAATAGGAAGAACAATGGTATTAGAAAGATCATAAATCACCATTCTGGTGGTTAACTGATCCATAGCAACAGAAACAATATAACGTTGCATCTCCGGATTAAGAAGAAATAAAGAAGCTCTTCTGCCTCCTGTAGAAGGCGCAAGCCCCTGTTCACCTACATAACCATCCTGAATCAACCCGTTCACGACCTTAGTCACCAACGGCAAACTCTTCTTAGTCAACCGACTGAGTTCAGTTAGAGAAAGCGGACTTCTATAATAAAGTTTCTTTATTATATCAGCCCTCAACAGATGTCCTTTTTCTATGGTTGCAGTCATTTGGTCTGGTTAGTCGGCCCAAACTTAATAAATAACAATTGAAAAACAAGAACACTTTTTAATTTATTTTTTAAGTACCTGTATGTTTTTTAAAAACTATAAGAACTTTTCTAGAAAGAAATCCAGGTTAAGCCCAAAAACCCTGTGCTTTAATCGTTCCGCTAAAGTCTTCCCTCCTTCTTATATATCTCCTTAGCTCTGTAACAGTAGGGATATGCCCTGTAATATAAACGCAGTGATCTTCAAGCGGCTGCTCATCAATCCAGGAAAGCAAAGAAATATCCCAGCTTTTTTCCAGAACCGGCTGCAGGTCCGTTATAAAGTATTCTTTAAAAGCCTCCATATGTTTAGCTTCATTAAAACTTACCGCGCCATACACTTCCGTCTTACCCTTGGCCAGTTGCTGTAAGGCGAGAAAGTGTCCTATACTACTGCTATCTCCCAGACAAAGCAAAGGTCTGTCTTCAACAGGTCTATGCAAGGTCGATCCTACGCCGAGGTACAAAATGGCATCTCCCTTTTTCAAAGATGAGGCCCATTTACTCCCAGGGCCGTCATGTGACGAATTAACCAGTAAGGTACAGGTGTGCGTCTCCGCATCCCACATGGCGGGGGTATAATCCCGGTATACATAATCGCCCACTTTAACCTTCATATGCTGAACACTTTGCCATTTTTCCATATTCAACCCGGGCAGGTGCAAATCGATTTCAAAAAACGTTGCCGGATCCCATGCCCTGACTTCCAGTACATGACCTGTTCTGGAAAGTTTCCTTTCCATCATACCCATTGCTTTCTTTTTTATAATATTCATTACCGTAAATTATACCACAAAAAAACGGCAAAAATGGCCCCAAACAATAGAACATCCGAGGTTAAGATTGGACTATTCGCGGTAAAGCTTTCTGAACTGCAATGGAGACATGCCAGACAATCTGGTAAAAAGACGTGAGAAGTAAGCATGGTCATCATATCCTAGTGAAAAAGCAATCTGTTTCACATTGGCATTACTATAACAAAGCAGGCGCTTCGCTTCCAGGACAATTTCCTGGTGCACCCAATGGCTTACCGGACTTCCTGTTTCTTCTTTTACACACTCATTGAGATAAGAAAGAGACAAACATAGTTCTGATGCATAGTCAGATGGCCTTTTCAACGATTTAAAATTGCTCCGTAGTATTTTCCTGAACTGGCGGGTAATTACCTGAGGACGCAGGTTCCGTATACCTTTTTGAGGTTCACCAAGAAGATAAATCTCAGCAATCATACCCACATATGCAGAAACTAAAGCACGCAGAGTGGTCTCACTTACAAAGGACTGTTCTTTCCGCATAAAAAAAAGATAAAGAAGTTCCGCACATTGCTTGATTTGCCCCAGGTCTGTTGTTGCTGGCTTAACCGGCCTTTGCTGAGAAATAAACTCCTCAAAGACGGTCCTGTATCTGACTTCAATCATAGAGGTATCTACCGCCAGGAACCAACCTGAAGTCTGTTTGAACTCAAGAATCTGATGTGCCTGAGCAGGCAAAATGTAAAAAACACCTGCCCCATTCAATTCTATCTCCTGAAAATCGAGTATCATTTTACTCACTCCCGACTCCTGGAAAAGAAAAATATAGTGATCGTCCCGGTGCATCGTTGTAGGTATTTTTCCACGTTCCGCTGCCCCGGAGACATAACTCATCATAATGCCTTTATCTGTTCTTTCCTGAAGTTTATGAACAGGTATGCTGGTATTTTTTGAGGTCATATTGCATTTGAATTGGACAAGTAAAGAAACAAAAAAACATATATATCCAGCTATATTATACGTTATATACTTTAACGTCTGAACTATATATCCATTGAAAGTAAACATCAACAATGACGGCATTAATGTCCGTCTTTCTATTGAAAATCAAGCTTCCGTACTTGGAAAGACGGGCATGATTTCATTTACACTCATTGGCTTGGTCATTATAGGAATCGCAATAGCAGAATGGCTTCTTGGCCTGCTCATCATGGGCACACTTTGGTGCATGTTTTTTGGATGGCTTACCCTGTGGAATTTTTATGGAAAGGAGCTACTGGTGATCAATACAAAATCTCTTAGTTATCAGCACATCTATGGCTTTTATAAAACCACACAGATCACAAAAAAGATCAATAAAGCATTAAACATTTCCTTAGTTCAGGCTGGTCTACATCAGGAGACTGAACATTTCAACCTTATTTTTGAATCTTATAATGCCTGTGACCTTCCTGAAGAGATTTATCGTACGGCCTTGTCCATTACCCAAAAAGATCTCGACATTCTGAAGATCAATATACGCCAATTGTATTTTGAAAAAGTAGACCCAGACTTGTTCAACCAACCCTATATGCTGAATTAAACCACTTTAAGAATCAAAGAATTAATCTCTACCTTTATCCATGCATATGAACAGAAGTCCACTGCTTTTATTCTGGCCAGTCCTCACAGCCCTCATTTTACTGGCATTATCATCCCTTGCGCAGAAAAATTATAAAGTTATACCCTTACCACAAGCCATCAACAGCATCAATGAAGAATTTTCCGGCATGTCCTTGTCCGAGAACCGACTGTACTTGTTGCCGCAATACGGAAGCCATAAAGAAACCAAACTGGATAGTGCATTTAACATTTACAGCCTCAATATAGACAACGTAAGCCGTGTAATAGATGGAAAAGACACCGCATTAACCGCATTTAAAACCATAAGAGTCAGGAATCTGGATCGGTTACCCGACTCTTTAAAAGCCTGTTACGAAGGATTTGAGGCTATTATTGTTCTAAAGGATCAGGTCTTTCTCTCCATAGAGACCAACGATAAATACGATTACTGTTTCCTATTAAAAGGCAAACTCGATAAAAAAACAGGACAAATTTTTATAGACCCATCGCACTTCACCTCACTAAAAAGATACCCTTATATAAAAAACGCCGGTTTTGAAAGCCTAACTTACCTGCCCGCCCAAAACAAACTTTTTGCTATATATGAATTTAATGGAATGAAAAATGGTGGCCAGGCTTACCTCATCGATACTGCATTGACAAAAGAACCGGAGCGCATCAGTGTTCCTTTTCTTCCATTCCGGATTACAGATATTCAGGCTACCGATAAGGGCAAGATTTATGGCATCAATTATTACTATAACGGAGATTATGAAGCCTACCTGGATAACAATATTTTAAGGCATCAGGAAGCCCATTTAAAACAATTAGTTCCTGAGTTAAAGGACAGCCTAAACCAAAATCCAGATTATTTAAAAGAGAAAACGACCTACTATGCGCGCATTGTAGCCCTGGAGAACTACAAAGGAACCAACTGGAAGTCAGTAACCTCTTTCGACCCCGAAAAAAACAACTGGGAAGGCATCAGCCTCTTCAGAAAAGGGGCATTAACCATTACAGATGCCAATAGGAACAAAAAACAACTCACAACGCTGGCCTATTTTGATTTCCCATAAAAAAAGGCCTCCTCATGTGAGAAAGCCATTCAAAAGAGAATGATATTTAGAAAGAATAGCCTAAACCAACAGAAATCACCCTGTTCTTCGCTTTTCCGTCGCCGTCAGCGTTAAGAACGTTACTTAATCCAAGTCCATATCCTGCGTGAATATTAAACCCATTACTCAACTGGTAGCCCGTTAAAAGATTAATACCGAAATCACTACGCTTAAATGCTTCCCCATCACCATATTTAATATCTTCTTTAATTTCCGCAGACGAAGATCCAACAGTTCCTTTAACTTTAACTTTTCCGCCTAAACCAATTGCATAATAAGGTCCGGCCCCAATAAAAAACTTGCCACTTCCTGCCTGAAAATTAGCTACAAGGTTTACAGGAACCTCCAAATAAAACGGATTTATTTTAACTTCTCCTTTACCCGAAAAACCATCACCAAGATCGCTCAGATCACCGCTTTGTTTGGTGCCCTTCCCAATATATAATAAACCAGGCTGTACAGAAAACATTTCACTTACAGGTATGTCAACAGTACCACCAATATAAAATGAAGTACTCATGTCGCCTGTTTCAGTATAGCCAGAACTGGAAAAAGAAAGATTTGAAAATGCCGCACCAGCTTTAATGCCAAATTTAACTGGACTGGTTTGCGCCGAAGCTGTTAGGCCTAAGCCTGCCAAAATTGTTAATGAGAGTAATAATTTCTTCACCTTTTTTTAAAATTTATATTTAATTCATTTGATTAGTTATCCATTAGAGTACAAACTAAACCAATAGTTACAATCAGTTTCAACAAAATAAAAACAATTCTAAATTTTCAATCCACCATCCTCCTTTTTTACCTAAATCCGACCAATGGAGAGCCGCAATATGTTTAATTTTGCGAAGTGTATTTATTACACTAACCATAAATGAAATCCTCATGTATAGCGGTACGCAAACCGACCTGAATAAAACCAGTTGCACATGATAGCCTCATCTCCATAAAAAACAACCTGCGACGCAAGCATGAGTACTAAAAAACAATATAAAAAACACGAATAATTATATACTGATGAAACCATCATAAGCATACCGCTTACAAACAGCAATGAATATGCTTATGATAGCTTCATAACAATTAAAAATCAAACCGAGTTTACGAGTTCATTAATACAAATGAAAACAATACACAAAGAATTAATAATTATATACTGATGAAAAAAAGTCTGTTAACGCTTACGCTCGGCGGTCTAGGTATTGGCATCACAGAATTCGTGATGATGGGTCTACTTCCAGACATCGCTAAAGATCTTTCCATAACCATTCCTCAGGCCGGGCACCTGATTTCAGCCTATGCCCTGGGGGTCGTGATCGGCGCTCCGCTACTCATTGTTATTGCAGGGAGCTATCCTCCAAAAAAAATCCTGATTGCTTTAATGATCATGTTTACAGCATTCAATGCGCTTTCTGCTTTTGCCCCCGGCTATCACACGCTATTTATTGCCCGGCTGCTTGCCGGACTTCCGCATGGTGCATTTTTCGGTGTTGGTTCTGTAGTGGCCAGCAAAATCGCAGAAAAAGGAAAAGAGGCACAGGCTGTATCCTTAATGTTTGCTGGTTTGACCATCGCTAATATAGCTGGGGTGCCGTTAGGCACCTATATCGGACACCATTTTCTTTGGCGGTATACATTTGTCATCGTTGTTGTTGTTGGTTTAATTACCCTATTCAGTTTAAAAGCATGGCTGCCGGCTTTGCCCGCAACCAAAGACAGGAATTTAAAACAGGAACTCGAATTTTTCAAACGCCCGGAAGCCTGGCTGATCATCCTCATGATCGCCATTGGAACAGGAGGTCTTTTCTCCTGGTACAGCTATATCGCTCCACTGCTTACCGAGGTTTCGGCTTTTTCTGCAGATTCTATAACTTATATTCTGGTCCTTGCTGGATTGGGTATGTTCGTTGGAAATCTAGTTGGAGGTAAACTTGCGGATCGCTTTTCTCCGGCCAATGCCTGTATCGTTCTGCTGCTTATTATGGCTGCAACCCTGGTCATTGTGCACTATATTTCAGGCAATCAGATTCTTTCTTTAGTCATGACTTTTATAACGGGAGCAGTAGCTTTCGCCCTGGCATCCCCTATTCAAATGCTGATGATCAATACTGCAAAAGGATCCGAAATGCTGGCTGCATCTGTTAGTCAGGCCAGTTTTAACATTGGCAATGCCCTTGGTGCATTTCTTGGGGGTTTACCTTTAGCTGCAGGCTACGATTACACTTCACCTGTATTTGTGGGGACTCTTATGGCCTTAACTGGTGCTGGTTTTGCCTGGATGCTCATCATCAGAAACAAAAAAACAGAAGGAATATTAGCAACAATAAAAAATTAACCTGTCCTTTGCAAGAATGAAACAAAGCCTAAGAAAAACTACATTCACCCTGTTGCTGATCAGCATTTCAACCATGCTTTTTGCCCAACAATCAGTTTTCAGAAACAAGCTAAATGAGATCGTGAAAGCCCATAAAGCAACCATAGGCTACTCCTTACTTGACCTTCAAAATGGCGACACCATTACTGTTAATGGCGCAAAACACCTGCCTATGCAGAGTGTTTATAAATTTCATTTGGCACTGACTGTGCTTCATCAGGTAGACCAGGGGAAGCTTCAGCTCGATCAAAAAATCCTGGTTCGGAAACAAGACCTTCTGCCCAACACATGGAGCCCTTTAAGGGATAAATACCCAGCAGGTAATGTAAAAATCCCTTTAAGCGAATTGTTAAGTTTTACTGTTTCGCAAAGCGACAACAATGGCTGCGATATTCTATTCCGGTTAATGGGTGGACCGGCTAAGGTTCAACAATATATCCGTAGCCTTGGTGTATCTGAAGTTGCCATCGCTGCAACTGAAGAACAAATGCACCGGGACGATCAAATGCAATTCACCAATTGGTCTACTGCCCGTTCGGCAACCCAGCTCCTGGGTTTATTTTATGCCAAACCTATCCTGTCCAAATCTTCTGCCGATTTCCTCTGGAAAGTTATGAGCGAAACGACCACCGGACCAAATAAGATCAAAGGGCTACTTCCTCCGGCAACTGAAGTTGCACATAAAACAGGCAGTTCGGGCAGCAATAAATCCGGCTTAACTACCGCTACTAACGACATTGGAATCGTCACATTACCCAATGGAAAACATTTTGCTATAGCAGTGTTTGTGTCTATGACCACTGAGGACGAAAAGACAACTGATCGTATTATTGCAGAACTTAGCAAAGCAAGCTGGGATGAGCTGATCAGCAGGAAATAATCATACCTTTGTATGTCCAATGCTAAAGAACCTTACCATATCTAAATCTGCTGCGTTTGTATTTCTGTTCGGTCTGCTGATCTCCTTAAGGGCTTTTTCACAAGCCCCCGTTGAGGTCAATGACAACGTTAGCCAGCAGATTTTCTCTTTCAACCAGATTGAAGTACTAAAAGATCCAGGAGGAAAGCTCAGCTTTGATCAAATCAGCAGCAAGGCATATCATAACCAGTTTAAACCCAGCAAAACAAGTACGCCGCAGGCTACGTCCTTCAATACAACTTATTGGTTCCGCATCCGGATCAAACACAATAGTAAAGCAGAAAAATACTTTTTACTGGAGTTTTTTGATCAAACCATAGATCATATTACCGCTTATATCCCACAAGACAACGGGACATATAAAACCAAAATATTCGGAGACCGTTATAAATTCAGCCAAAGGGTACTCCGGCATAAAAACTTTGAACTCCTGATCGACAACAAGAACGATCTAGTTCAAACCTATTATTTCAAAATCAGGTCTTCCCAGGTTGCAGACGCCATTATTGTACTCCGAAGTGCAGAGTGGTTTATCGCTTATGCACTGAATGAATATTTCTTCTTTGGCATATTTTACGGCATGATCCTGGTTTTTAGTTTTTATAACCTGATTATGTTTATTGCCATCCGGCAAAAACAATATCTGTATTATGTCCTGTACAATTTAAGCGTAGGTCTGTTTGAGATGAGTAATGATGGCATAGCCTACCAATATCTCTGGCCAAATGCTCCCGGATGGAATCAGATTGCTTATGCCTTTGCCTTGTGCGCAGCCAGTATATTTGCTTTACTGTTTACGCGGGCCTTACTTTATGTAAAAGCTAAAGCTCCACGGTTAAACCAGGTTATTTTATGGATTATTGGATTAAGGATTGCCTTTTTCGTGTACAGTCTTCTGTTTAACCAAAATTTGTTCAGCTATAAGTTTATAGAGTTCATCCCGCTTTCAGCAGCCTTCTTTACAGGGATTTACATTTACAGTAAAGGTTATCTGCCGGCAAGATTCTTTGTACTGGGCTACGGTTTCTTATTTCTTGGCTTTACCATGAAACTCTTGATTATGCTTCATTTTGACTGGATCAATTTTGGGGTGATCAGCTACTATAGTTTGAGCTTTTGTTTTGTACTTGAAATGGTGTTCCTTTCTTTTGCTATCGGAGACAAGGTCAGCATCTTAAAAAAGAAAAAGGACAAAGCCCAAAGACAGATCATTAAACAAATGGCCGTCAATGCCAAACTCAAAGACAATCTGAACCAGGAACTGGAGCATCAGGTAGAAACCAGAACCAAAGAAGTTTTTCACAAGTCTCTCATCATCGAAGCCAAAAACAGTGAATTACAGCAGGCCAATGACTTGCTCCTGCAGCAGGCAGAAGAGATCACCAGAATGAACATTCTCCTGGAACAAGACAACCAGGAACTGCAAACCAATGTAGAGAAAGTAACAAGAGACAGGGTTATGTCTGCCGATGTGGATTTTGAAGAGTTCAGCAGGATCTATCCCGATAAGGAAAGCTGCAACCTCTTCCTGGCAGAATTGAAATGGAAAAACGGCTATATTTGCCGCAAGTGTAAAAACACACACTTCTATGCGGGCCATATTCCCTACAGCCGCAGATGCAGCAAATGTGGTTATGAAGAATCTGTAACTACGTATACCATTTTTCACAACACCAGGATCCCCATCAACAAAGCATTTTATATGGTATTTCTGATCTTTTCTTCCAAAGGAAAAATTTCATCGCACAAGCTTTCGGAACTGCTAAATATCCGGCAAAGTACTTGCTGGACCTATGGAACCCGGATCAAAACCGTTATGGAAGAACGAAAATCCAAACTCAAAAAGACCAATAAAAATGGCTGGAGCGAACTGGTTTTAGATTAAGTAATGACCGCTTCTGCGTAAGAAAACAAGAATTTCTATGTCCTTTATCTAAAAAAAGGTCTTTTTTAGAATAAAAAATTACAGGGTACTGAACCGTATCGTGCCCCCATAGCAAGCCACAGCCCTAAACAACCTTAAGCACTGTTTATCAGCCGGTAAGCAAGCAATTGAACTACGGTACCAAAGCGTATCGAAATCAATACAACTATCTAATTATCAGATAATTACATTAAATATTTTTCTCAATTTACTTGGATTTAACCTTAAAGTCAGCTTAACTTTATCCATCAATTTAATTTAAACAAAGCAAAAATCATGACAAAAAAGTTTACTCTTTTTATTGTTTTTCTCTTGTGTTCTTTCGGTATCGCGATGGCACAAGACATTACCATAAAAGGTGAAGTCAGAGACCAGCAAGGTCTGCCTTTACCTGGTGTTTCGGTAAAAGTCAAAGGTACCTCGCAGGGAGCCATGACCGGAGCTAATGGATCTTTTCTCTTAAAAGCACCTGCCGATGCGACCCTTACTTTTTCATTTATTGGTTATAAAACCACAGAGCAGAGTGTTGCTGGTAAAACCACGCTTAATGTAACTCTGGCTGATGACAACAACCAACTCAATGAAGTGGTTGTAGTTGGTTATGGTACCCAAACCAAGAAAGACCTCACCTCAGCAATTGTCTCTGTTTCTTCAAAAGACATCGAGAATCAACCCATCACCAATGCTGTACAAGCCATACAAGGTAAAGCAGCGGGTGTACAGGTGAGTTCACAATCCGGAAAACCAGGTGCAGGGATTACAGTAAGTATACGTGGTAACACCTCTATCCTGGCCTCGAACAGTCCATTATATGTTATTGATGGAGTAACCTCACGTGATGCAAGTTTCATCAACCCAAATGACATCGAAAGCATGACCATTTTAAAAGATGCGTCCGCAGCAGCCATCTATGGTTCCAGTGGTGCAAATGGGGTTGTATTGATCACCACTAAAAAGGGTACTCAGAAATTAGCCGTAGGCTTCAATGCCTTTACCGGATTCTCTAATCTTTGGAAAAAAGAAAAAGTTCTAAACAGAGACCAGTACATTGCACTGATGCAGGAACTCGGCTATGGTGTAGAAGGATTAGGCAATGAAAATACAGACTGGCAAAAGAAAACTTTTGGAACCGGCATTCAAAACAACTATCAGTTATCACTTTCCGGTGGTATTAAAGGTGGTCAATACGCTTTCTCTTCTGGCTACCAGCAAGACAAAGGTGTTGTTGCTCCGGCAAAACTGGATAAATACACCATGCACTTCAATGGTTCCCAAAGCCTCACCAACTGGTTAAAATTATATGCAACCGCAGCTTTAACTTCAAAAAATTCAATTGACGTTCCAGACAATGCAGGTGCTGCTAAAGGTGGAACAATTATCGCTGCATTGGCTACTCCGCCAACTATTGGTGTGTATAATGCTGATGGTACTTATGCATCCAATCCTTATAAAGCGGGTTCTGAAAACCCATACGGTGCTGCTTTCGCAGCCAACAACAACACCAATGAACTCAGGTTCCTGGGGTCCTTTGCTGCAGAGATCAAGTTTACAAAAGACCTGTCTTTCAAATCCAGCATCAGTGCCAACAACAGAGATGCTTATTATACCTATTTCTTAGACCCATACATGACCACTTACGGCCGGGATCAGAAGGGTTTATACAACAACAACAAGACCAAAGACCATGTATGGCTGAACGAAAACATTTTAAGCTATGCTAAAAACGTAGACAAGAATGCTTTTACAGCAACTGCCGGTATGACCCTGCAGTCTTCAGATTATCTGTACACGCCTTACTCAGAAAGCAATTTTCTGGGTGCTAATAAACAACTATTGCCTCGCGGATCAAATGTTCCGGCACAGGTTGTAACGGCTGCACAATGGACCAAACGTTCCTACCTTGCCCGTGTAACCTATGCATATGACAGCAAATACTTATTTACTTCAAACTTCCGTGCCGACGGATCATCCCGTTTCGGAAAAGACAATAAATATGGTTATTTTCCATCGGCTTCTGTTGGATGGAGAATCTCAGGAGAGAATTTCCTGAAAGACAGCAAATCGATCAATGATTTAAAACTACGTGCTAGCTGGGGTAAAGTTGGTAATGACGAAGGTATTGGAGATTACCCGTATCTGGAACTTTACCAACCAGATGCTCAGGGAAATTACACCCTTAGCCAATTGCCAAACAACCAGCTGCAATGGGAAGCTTCTACCCAAACCAACCTTGGTCTGGATTTGAGCATGTTCAACAGTCGCATCACCTTTACTGCCGATGCTTACCTCAAAAAAACAAACAATTTACTGATCAACCAACCCCTTCCAAACAGTGTTGGATTTGGTAAAATTGTAAAAAATGTAGGTGCAGTTGAAAACAAAGGTCTTGAGTTTGTGCTTTCAACAAAAAATGTAGAAGGAAAAAAATTCACCTGGAATACAGATCTGAATTTCTCTCTGAACAGAAATAAAGTAACCAGCCTTGGAGATAAAGTGAGTTCCATCAGCTTTGGCGGAATCTATCAGCGCGATGATGCCATCAGAGTAGAGGTTGGCCGCCCATTGGGCAGTTTCTACGGCTATGTTGCCACAGGAGTTAACCCTGAAACCGGTATGGAAACCTACAAAGACCTGGATGGAGACAACCAGATTACTGCAGCTGACCGCACTTTTATCGGTTCTGCACAACCTAAATTTACTTATGGTGTAAACAACACCTTAACATATGGGAATTTTGGCCTGACCTTCCTGTTCCAGGGCGTACAAGGAAATGACATCTACAATGCTTCCCGAATGGAACTGGAGAGTTTAAATGACTCCAAAAACCAATTGGCTACTGTTCTGAACAGATGGACACCACAAAACAGGACCACCGACATCCCTAAAGCTGTAAAAGACGACACCGACAATACCAAAACGTCAAGCCGCTTTGTAGAAAACGGTTCATACCTGCGTTTAAAAACAGCCACATTGTCTTACAATTTCGGACAAATGGCATTGGGTAAATTAAAAATGAGCAAAGTGATGATTTACGCTTCCAGCTATAACCTGCTCACCTTTACAAAGTACAAAGGATTTGATCCGGAAGTAAATCAGTATGATGCCAACGGTCCTTCAATGGGCGTAGACTATGGAACTTATCCTCAGTCCAGAACATTCTTATTTGGTGTTAACGTAGGCTTTTAATTTAAACAGAACATGAAATTCAAATTATATTCATTAATCGCAGCAGGCACACTAGCCTTGACACTTGGAAGCTGCAAAAAAGATTTCTTAGACAAAACCCCAATTACACAGGTTGGTCCTGATCAGGCTTTCGCCGATGCAGCAGCAGCGGAAAAACTGATTGCAGGGGCTTATTCCGGTATGTATGTCGATTATCACATCTGGGATTACATGACCAACGGGGATGTCACAGCAGACAATTGTTATGCAGGAGGAGATAATGCCGATAATATCGCCATTGACAAATTCACCATCATCTCTACAAACGGCAACGTTAAAAGAGACTGGAATGGTTTGTATGGCAATATCAAAGACTGTAACATCATTCTGAACAACGTTGGAAAAATCAGCGATCCTAAACTGGACGTCAACAACAGAAGACAGCAGATCCTTGCAGAGGCGAGCATCATGAGGGCTTATATGTATTTTAACCTGGTGAGAACCTGGGGTTCTGTACCATTGGTTCTTGCTCTGCCGAGCACAGATGCAGAATACTATCCTAAAAAAGCTTCAGTTGACGAGATTTACGCACAAATCATCAAAGATCTGGAATTTGGTGCAGCCAATGCAGCCTCCACTGCCGCCAACAAGGGGATTGTAACCAAAGGCGTTGCCAATGCCTTATTGTCTAAAGTATATGCCAGCATGCCAACCCCGAACTGGGCTAAGGTACAGCAGTATGCAGATCTGGTAATTTCCGGAGGCTATTCTTTAGTGAGTAATTACGATAACCTTTGGGACTCCAACCACAAAAACAATACGGAGGCCATCTGGGAAATGCAGTATGACGGCTGGGGAGGTGTTCATGGAAACTGGATGCCGAGTGTGATCGTTGGTTTAGGATGGAAAAAATTCAATACCCCAACCAATGATCTTGTTGCTGCATTTGATGCTGAAGGCGATGCCGTACGTAAAAACTCCAGCATTTCATTTCTGAATGTAAGTGCAGAGGGCTGGACAGATAGTTACTGGTCAAAAACAAGCTATCCTTTCATCAACAAATACAGAGCTGATGACAAATCCGACAGTTATATCCTCAGACTCGCAGACATTATGCTGTTGAAAGCTGAAGCCCTGAATGAACTTAGTGCAGGTGGATGGTCATCCGCTAAAACCATTGTTGATCAAATCAGATCGAGGGTTAAACTGGCAGGTACCCCAGCTGCAGACCAGGCGTCTATGCGTTTAGCCATAGAAAAAGAACGTCGTCTGGAACTTGCTTTCGAGGGACACAGGTGGTTCGATTTACTGCGCACCAATCGTGCAATTGCAGTAATGAACGCGCAGAAAGATGGCAACGGTGCATCCTTGAATTACAATGTTACTGCTGGCAAACTGCTCTTCCCTATTCCACAGGAAGAACTGGACAGGAATCCAAATGTAAGATAATCATCAATTACCCAACAAAGGCTGTGTAAACAGCCTTTGTTATACACACACACTATGAACCATAAGAAAAGTTTAATTCCGATCCTCTTATTTTGCAGCGTCTTTACCGCTGAAGCACAAAACAGCAAGGAAGCTAAAGTTGAGGCCTTGCTTAAAAAGATGACCCTCGAAGAAAAAGTGGGTCAGATGGCACAGATCACCCTGGATGTGATTGGTAAGGGTAAAGACCGCTTTACCAGCTATGAGCCATTTACCCTCGATCAGAAGGAAATGGAAAAAGCGCTGATCCGATATAAAATTGGCTCTGTACTGAACACCTCGAATAACCGGGCAAGAACAACTGCTGTTTGGTATGATATTATCGGCAAAATCCAAAAAGTAGCCATGAGCGGCAAAAACCGCATTCCTGTGATCTACGGTATAGATGGTATCCATGGAGAAACCTATACTGCCGGAGCAACCATGTTTCCTCAGGAAATTGGACAAGCGGCAACCTTTAACCGTAAGCTTGTGCGGGAAGGGGCGGAGATCTCGGCTTATGAAACCAGGGCAAGTTCTATTCCATGGACTTTTTCTCCGCAACTGGATCTTGGACCTGATCCCCGTTTCCCACGTCAGCAGGAAACTTTCGGCGAAGACCCTTACCTGGCTGGAGAACTTGGCAAAGCCATGGTCAAAGGATTTGAAGGAGAAAACAACGATGTTTCCAACCCATTTCACGTAGCGACCTCAGTAAAGCACTTTTTAGGCTACCAGTCTTCAATTTCGGGAAAGGACAGAACACCTGCCGTAATTTCAGAGCAGGCCCTGAGAGAGTATCATCTTCCGCCCTTCAAAGCGGCCATTGATGCAGGTGCAAAAACCATCATGATCAACTCTGGTTTGATTAATGGCGTACCCGTACATGCCAATTACGAGATCCTGACCAAAATACTGAAAGAAGAACTGGGTTTTAAAGGCCTGGTGGTGACAGACTGGGGTGATATAGAAAACCTGTATGCCAGAGATCATGTAGCCAAAAACAACAAAGACGCAGTTAGGCTGGCTATTAATGCCGGTATTGACATGTCTATGATTGCCTACAATTATGAGCCTTTCTGCGATGATCTGATTGCGCTGGTTAAAGAAGGCCAGGTCAAAGAAGAACGCATCAATGATGCGGTTAGAAGGATCCTGATGGTGAAATATGATCTTAACCTTTTTGAAAAACCGACCACCAATCCTAAAGACTACCCTAAGTTTGGAAGTCCGGCCTTTGAAAAAGCCGCTTATAACACCGCAGCAGAGTCTATTACCTTGCTAAAAAATACAGACCAGGTTTTGCCATTAAGCAAATCCCTTAAAGTATTGGTTACCGGACCAAATGCCAATTCTATGAGAACCCTTAACGGTGCATGGACCTATTCATGGCAAGGTGAAAAAGTAGAAGAATTCGCTGCAAAATACAACACCATTTTAAAAGCCATTCAACGCAAGGCGGGACAGCAAAATGTAAGCTATATTCCAGGAGTAAGCTATAAAATGGATGGGAAGTATTATGAAGAATATGTTGACAAGATGGATGAAGCTGTGAATGCAGCCAAAAATGCAGACGTCATAGTCCTCTGTTTAGGAGAAAATACGTACACAGAAACTCCAGGTAATTTAAATGATCTGTATATCTCAGATCTTCAAGCAGAACTGGCGCAGAAATTAGCTGCAACCGGTAAAAAGATCATTCTTGTCCTGAATGAAGGAAGACCCCGTGTGATCAGTAAATTTGAAAGCAAAATGGCTGCTGTATTGCAAACCTACCAACCTGGTAACTTTGGTGGAGATGCCCTTGCAGATATCTTATACGGTGATGTAAATCCATCAGGAAGATTACCGTATACTTACCCTCAGTACCCAAATGCCTTATTTACCTATTACCACAAGCCATCTGAATCCCGTTCTACGACCGAAGGTGTATACAACTACGATGCAGATTACAACCCTCAATATGTTTTTGGACAAGGTCTAAGCTACACCACTTTTACCTACAGCGATATCAAACTCAGCAGTAAGGTTCTTAAAGCTGGCGAGAAATTAACCGTTTCTGTAGACATCACCAACAGTGGTAAAGTAAACGGTAAAGAAAGTGTACTCTTATACACCTCTCAACTGGTATCCAGTCCAATTAGCCCGGATGCTAAACGTTTAAGAGCCTTTGATAAAATTGATCTGAAACCAGGCGAAACCAAGACGGTAACTTTCCACATCAGCCCGGAAGATCTTGCTGTAGTGATGCCTGATCTCAAAAAAGTAACTGAACCAGGGGAGTTCACTATCCAGATCGCCGATAAGAAGATTAACTTTAACTATAGCCTTTAAGCCCTATGATGAAACCGATTTACAATCTTTGCCTGCTTGCCGCAGTGACTTTAGGAGCCTGCTCTGCCAGGAAAGACCTACAACCCAATATTACAGGAAAGGCAGAGCTTTGGTTAACTACACCTGATCAGTCTTCTTTGCTGGCCAAACAAAATACCCAGTTGAACTTTGGAGATTTTAACAACAGTAACCCGACCATTGAGGTCAATGGACAACAGACTTATCAAAGTATTGATGGCTTTGGTTTCACCTTAACTGGCGGAAGCGCCACATTGATCAATGGTCTTGCTGCAAAAGAAAAGGAAGACCTGCTTCAGGAACTTTTCTCCAGCAAAGGAAATGGCATTGGCATCAGTTACCTGCGCATCAGTATAGGTGCATCAGACTTAAGTGCAGATACATTTACTTATAATGATCTTCCCGCTGGACAGACCGATATAAACCAGGAAAAATTCTCCCTGTCCAGAGAAATGAAAGACTTGATTCCAGTGCTTAAACGCATTGTGGCCATCAATCCTTCTATTAAAATCCTGGGTTCTCCATGGACAGCGCCGACCTGGATGAAAGACAACAACAGTTTTAAAGGAGGCAGTTTAAAACCTGAGTATTATGAATCCTATGCTAAGTATTTTGTAAAATACATTCAGGCCATGAAAGCACAAGGAATTACTATTGATGCGGTGACCATTCAGAATGAACCTTTACACCCCGGAAATGTACCCAGCATGTATATGGAGGCTCCGGATCAGGCCAGATTCGTTAAAACTGCCCTTGGTCCTGTGTTTAAAAAGGAAGGCATCAAAACCAAGATCATTGTCTATGACCATAATGCCGACAGACCAGATTATCCTATTACGATCCTGAATGATCCGGAAGCCCGTCAATATGTAGATGGTTCTGCTTTTCATTTATATGGTGGTAAAATTGATGCCCTGACTGAAGTCCATAATGCCCACCCGGATAAGAACCTGTATTTTACAGAGCAATGGGTTGGTGGCCCGGGTAATTTCCCAGAAGATCTGAAATGGCATGTTTCTACGCTGATCATTGGGGCCACACGGAACTGGGCCAGAAATGTATTGGAATGGAACCTGGCTGCAGATCCATCTTATGGTCCGCATACCGTAGGTGGCTGTGTAACCTGTCTTGGTGCTTTAACCATACATTCAGCCGTCAACAGAAACGTGGCTTACTATATTATTGGCCATGCTTCTAAATTTGTGGCTCCGGGCTCTGTAAGGATTGGATCCAATTCTATAGGCGGACTGGAGAACGTGGCCTTTAAAACACCCGAAGGCAAGAAAGTGCTCATCGTAACCAATACAACTGACCATACTCAAAATTTCAATATAAAAGATGCAGGCAAAACCCTGGAGGCTAATTTACCAGCCGGGGCAGCAGCTACCTTTGTATGGTAATACGTTTTGTTATTTGTTTAGAAAACCCCACTAAAAGTGGGGTTTTCTGTTTAATTTCAACTTTGCTCAACTATTTTGTACCTTAACTGTTGTATACCTTATTGAAGAACCAAGAGATGAAACATTACCTTCTTTCGCTTTTCGCACTTACAGGCGTGCTGAGCTCCTGTCAGAACGCCACTGTAACCAACCCAAAAGCCGACAGCATAGTGCATGCAGAAAGTGAGCACGTTATCCTTCCCGGACAAGAATGCTATTCCTATATTAAAGATAGGGATACCATAGCCCTTTCCCTGCATACAACGTCGGGCAAGATTACCGGAGATTTAACCTATAGTTTGTATGAAAAAGATAGAAATTACGGGACGATATCTGGTGTGATGAAAGGCGATACCCTGTTAATCGATTATACCTTTGATTCCGAAGGCATGCATTCAGCAAGACAAGTCGCCTTTCTTAAAAAGGAAAATCAATTCATAGAAGGCTTCGGCGATGTGGAAGATAAAAATGGAGAGATGGTATTTAAAGATCCAAAAAACCTCCAATTCAACAATGCCATTGTACTGACCAAAACAGATTGCAATTAGAAATCTTCAAACCGTTCCCAAAAACCATCAACCGGCAATTTGGCAAATATATTAACAGGCTCCTTTTTTACCGGGTGTATAAACTGGAGACGACGTGCATGCAGGCAAATACTGCCTTTTCTGCTCCCTCTCGGATAACCGTATTTATTGTCTCCAACAATAGGGCAGCCTAAGGTAGAGAGCTGTACCCGGATTTGATGAGAACGACCAGTTAATGGATCTACCTCGATCAGGTAGTAGCCACCAAGTTCTCCAATCAGCTTGTAGCTCAACTCAGAGCGCTGACTTCCGGGCACTTCTTTATTGTGGGGGGTAACTACGTTTTTCTGAGGGTTCTTAATCAGCCAGTGTACCAATGTACCTGAAGGTTGTGCAGGCTTGTTTCTCACCACTGCCCAATAGGTCTTTTTGATTTCCCTGTTCTTAAAAAGCGCATTCATACGCTCCAATGCTTTACTGGTTTTGGCAAACAGGATTACTCCGCTAACGGGGCGGTCCAGGCGGTGTACCACACCCAGAAAAGCACTGTTGGGTTTATCGTATTTTTTAGCAAGATATTTCTTAACCATGTCTTCCAATGGCTCATCTCCTGTCTCATCAATCTGAACAATATCACCGGCGCGTTTATATACTGCTATGAGGTGATTGTCTTCGTAAAGTATATCTTTATCGGTTACAGGCATTTCTTAGTATTGTTCTTTTTCATTAGGAAAATCGTTGCCCTTTACATCTTTAATGTAAGATTCTGCTGCACCTTTAATTCCATTATACAAATCCAGGTACTGACGCAGAAAACGAGGTTTAAAGCCTTTTGTAAGACCAATCATATCATTAACAACGAGTACTTGTCCGTCGCAATCCGGGCCTGCTCCAATTCCTATGGTTGGAATATGTAAACTTTCAGATACTTCCTTCCCTAATTTTGCAGGTATTTTTTCCAGCACAACTGAAAAACACCCTGCTTTTTCCAGAATCTTTGCGTCGCTTTTTAATTTCTCTGCTTCCAGCTCGTCTTTAGCTCTTACCGTATAGGTTCCAAATTTATAAATAGATTGCGGGGTAAGCCCCAAGTGTCCCATCACTGGTATGCCTGCAGTAATAATACGTTCTACTGACTCCACAATCTCCGCTCCGCCCTCCAGCTTTACACCATGTGCGCCGGACTCTTTCATAATCCTGATGGCCGAATTCAGGGCTTCTTTAGAATTTCCCTGATAAGATCCGAAAGGCAGATCTACAACAACGAATGCCCGTCCTGCTCCCCTAACCACACTCTGAGCATGGTAAATCATTTGGTCCAGCGTAATTGGAAGGGTTGTTTCATGCCCTGCCATAACATTAGATGCAGAATCTCCAACGAGTAATACATCCAGCCCTGCGTCTCCAAGGATTGTTGCCATGGAATAGTCATAAGCTGTTAACATGGCTATTTTCTCGCCACGTTGTTTCATTTCTTGCAGAATATGTGTAGTAATGCGTTTTACTTCTTTATTTACTGACATGCCTATTAGGTTTAGATTGACAAAATTAGGTTTTACAATCGAAATAAAACGCAAAAACAATAACCTTAACGTAAAAATAGTAGCATAGTAAGGTTATTGAGAGCTTATTAAAAAATCAATATACTCTTCGAGGACTGGACTCCTTGCCTCGCTGCGCTCTTGTGGCAAGGCGCCCTGAGGTCCTCTCGGAGTATATTGATTTTTTTTAGGTGCTTAGCTGGGAGGAGAGTCCGGGCAGGGTGCAGAGTAGGTTATGGAATTCGACGAGGTTATTTAATTGGTATTTGCCTGGAACCTGCCTGTTCCTGTTCTGGCTTTTACTAACACCTGAGTTACTACCTAATTAGAGCAGCCTAAGTCCGGGTTTTTCTACAAAAACCCGGACTTACTCCGGACTCACACCGGACTAACTCTGCTGGGACTAGACACCAGTACACAATCATAACCTCTGCGACCTGCCCGGTCACCTCCCTCCTCTGCAATTTGCTAAGGAAAATTCTCGTACGCTGCGGAAAGACATCAGAGATCTGCGGGCTTTTTCGGCCCGCCTGATATCGTTAGTCTTGAAGCAGCTGTACAGAATTTTCCTCTAAATTCCCTTATTCTATCCCCTATTAAAATTACTGTTAAAAAAATATTGAAATGAACACTCAAAAACCTATCTTTGTATCCCGAAATGAACGGGTTAGATAACATCACATTTGTTAACAGTAAAAACGGCAAAAATGCCAGTACTCCCCATTCTTTTTTCTCTTTTTTCCACATAATTTCTGATTATTATCATCATGACTAACTACACCAAGTTACCCGCGATCTTGTTATTGGCAGACGGAACCGTATACCACGGTAAAGCAGCCGGAAAAATCGGTACCACAACCGGAGAAATTTGTTTCAATACAGGAATGACCGGGTATCAGGAAATTTTTACTGATCCTTCCTATTTCGGACAGATCATGGTTACCACCAATGCTCATATCGGAAATTATGGTATACATAAAGAAGAAATCGAATCTGATTCTATCAAAATAGCGGGTCTGGTTTGCAAAAACTACAACATCGGATTTAGTCGTAAAGAAGCTTCGGAATCGATCCAGGATTACTTTCAGAATGAAAACATCGTTGGTATTTCAGACATAGACACCCGTGCCCTGGTGCGTCACATCAGACATAAAGGTGCAATGAATGCCATTATCTCCTCGGAAATTACTGATCTGGAGGAATTGAAAAAGAAATTAGCAGAAGTTCCTTCCATGGATGGTTTAGAGCTATCTTCACAGGTATCTACCAAAGAACCTTATTTCTACGGATCTCCGGAAGCTACGTATAAGATTGCTGCACTGGATCTGGGTATTAAGAAAAATATCCTTCGTAATTTTGACGACAGAGACATCTACGTACAGGTATTTCCTGCAAAGACAACCTTCGAAGAGATGAATAAATGGGGAGCAGACGGCTATTTTATTTCTAATGGTCCTGGTGACCCTTCCGCAATGCCTTATGCAATTGAAACCGTTAAGCAGGTATTGGCTGCAGACAAACCCCTGTTTGGAATTTGTTTAGGTCATCAGCTGCTGGCAGAAGCCAATGGTATCGGAACCATGAAAATGTTCAACGGACACAGAGGATTAAACCACCCGGTAAAGAACATCATCAAAAATCATTGTGAAGTGACTTCACAAAACCACGGATTCGGCGTGATTCCAGAAGAAGTAAGAAGTTCTGACAAAGTGGAGATCACCCACCTTAACCTGAACGATCAGTCTATTGAAGGTATTCGTGTCAAAGGCAAAAAAGCTTTCTCTGTTCAGTACCACCCGGAATCTTCTCCAGGCCCTCATGATTCCCGTTATCTTTTTGATGACTTTATTGAAATGATCAAAGGCGAACTCGCCTGGTAACCTTATTCACAGGTTTAAAGCATCATTTTACCGACATATTGCAGGTTTTAAGGGATAGATGGTTTTCTATTCCTTAAAAACCTTCTTACTTTTACACCATGGATAAAAAGAAGGCCATTATCAGTGTTAAAGACCTGGTAAAGAACTATGATGATTTCAACGCGGTAAAAGGCATCAGCTTTGACGTGTATGAAAACGAAATCTTTGGGTTACTTGGCCCAAATGGCGCCGGAAAAACGACAACCCTCGAAATCATTGAAACCCTAAGAGAGAAAACATCCGGAGAAATTACCGTTGATGGTTTATCAGTAGATCATGATGCTGGGCGGATCAAACAAATTATTGGTGTACAGTTACAAGCTGCGGGCTACTACCCCAACCTCAACCTGGTTGAACTGATGGAATTGTTTTCCGGACTATATGGAGTAGACATCAAGCCCATGGAAATGCTGGAGAAAGTAAATCTTCAGGATAAAGCCAAAGCCAGGTATAAAGCCCTATCAGGAGGCCAAAAACAACGTTTCTCCATCGCCACCACCCTCATCAACAATCCCAAAATCATCTTCCTGGACGAACCCACAACCGGTTTAGATCCACAGGCCCGGCGTAATCTATGGGACCTCATCATTGAAATCCGCAAAAGCGGTACCACTGTGGTGATCACAACACATTATATGGATGAAGCGGAACAGCTCTGTGACCGGGTTGCTTTTGTAGAACACGGACAGATCATTGCTCTGGATTCACCCGATAATTTGATTGATAACCTGGTCAACAGTGGCTTTGAACGAAAAAAAGAAGTAAAAAAGGCAAACCTTGAAGATGTATTTATTAACCTGACCGGCCAGCAATGGCGCGAAGGATAATCTAAAAACCATGAACAAACCTTATAACCATACCAAAGCAACTTTAGCCCTCGCTAAAGCCAGCTTCAGATCCATCATGCGCAGCCCCTCTGCTGTTGTATTTACCCTGGCTTTTCCGCTGATCTTTATTCTCGTTTTCGGTTTTCTTGGCGGAGGTGGGGTTAAAGTAGACCTGGCTGTTGCACCCGGTTCTAATCTTCAAAACCCAATAATCTATGCCTTGGAAAAAGTCTCTGTAGTGAGGCTCATCAAAGATAAAGCCCCTAAAGAAATTCAGGCCGACCTTGAAAAAGGAACCATCGATGCTGTCATTGATGTTAAAAGTAATCCATCGGGTACGCCAGCCTTTATAGCCGATGTAAAGTACACTTCGGCCTCTATTGATAAGTCCAACATTCTTAAATCCATCCTGAATAACCTGCTTTATACACTCAACTCAAGAGATATGAAACCAACCATTGCTGAATTGAATGAAAGCACTGTGAAAGGACGTATTTACAGGACCATAGACTTTATCCTCCCCGGACAACTGGGCTTCTCTTTACTCAGTACGGGTGTATTTGGAACGGCGTTCGTCTTTTTCAGTTTACGCCAAACTCTGGTGATCAAACGTTTTTTTGCCACACCGGTGAAAAGATCCAGTATTGTATTGGGTGAAGGACTTGCCAGAATTGGCTTTGCTTTGCTTGGTGCCCTGTTTATTATTCTGATTGGACATTTCTTTTTTCATTTCACATTGATTCATGGCGTCATAACGGTAATCAATATGCTCTTACTGGCTACTATTGGCGTTATTGTTTTTATGGGCTTTGGATTTGTGGTGTCTGGACTGGCCAAAAGCGAAAGCACCATCCCACCAATATCCAATATTATTACTTTACCTCAATTTTTACTTTCGGGCACTTTCTTTTCTATAGATGCATTTCCAAACTGGCTGCAACCCATCAGCAGAGCCCTGCCTTTAACTTATCTGAACGACGCGATGCGAAAGGTTGCATTTGAAGGTGCAGGTTTATGGGACGTCAAACAACAAATCCTGATCATGATTATCTGGGGGTTTGGCATCTACGCTGTAGCTGTTAAGGTTTTTAAGTGGGAGTAAAAAAAACTACTTTACTGAAATTTTATTTGTGTAAATCATAATTATTTATTGTAAATTACATCTATGATCACTCCCACACCAAATAAAAATTTAAACACCGTAAAGTATGAAAAAACTAGTAGCAGAATTTATTGGAACATTTTGGCTCGTACTGGGCGGCTGCGGCAGCGCTGTCCTTGCCTGTAATTATCCTGGGGCAGGCATTGGCTTTGCCGGCGTAGCCCTTGCATTTGGACTAACCGTTGTCACCATGGCCTACGCCATAGGACATATCTCCGGTGCTCACCTTAATCCGGCTGTATCCGTTGGTCTCTGGATTGGAGGACGCTTTGATGGAAAGGATTTAATTCCCTACATTATTTCCCAGGTACTGGGTGGCATTGCCGCTGCAGGTATTCTTTATGTTATTGCTACCGGTAATGGAAGTTCCATTGGGGGCTTTGCAACCAATGGCTATGGAGATTTATCTCCTGGAAAATACAGTTTAACAGCCGCACTGGTCTGCGAAGTTGTAATGACATTTATATTTCTTATCGTGATCTTAGGCGCTACCGACGAAAGAGCTCCTAAAGGGTTTGCAGGCCTGGCCATAGGACTAAGCCTTACCTTGATACACCTGATCAGCATTCCCGTAACCAATACTTCTGTTAATCCTGCCAGAAGCACCAGCCAGGCTTTATTTGTTGGTGGCGAGGCACTAAGTCAGCTTTGGTTGTTCTGGGTTGCACCTATTGCAGGGGCTATTCTGGCCGGCCTGGTTTATAAAGCGGTTTTTGCTTCAAAATCTGAAACAGCATAGTCATTTTAAAAGATAAAATACCATACCTGGGGGATAATTCTAAGAATCATCCCCCTTCTTTTTTTGGCAACATTTTAACTTAACTATTTCTTAGCTAAGGCTTAATTCAAAAAAAAACATTATCAAAGCCTATAATTTAAAATTTATTATAACTTTGGATATTGCCTTAGTAATTGTAATTTCTACACTAAGGCTTATTTACAAATAAAAACCAATAAAAATGAGTTTAATAATCGATGTTCATGCGCGGCAAATACTTGACTCCCGCGGCAATCCTACAATTGAAGTAGATGTAATCACAGAAAATGGTGTCCTTGGTCGTGCGGCCGTACCATCTGGTGCTTCTACGGGTATGCACGAGGCAGTAGAGCTTCGTGATAACGATAAATCTGTATATATGGGTAAAGGTGTTTTAAAAGCCGTTGCCAATGTTAATGATAAGATTGCTGCTGAATTAAGAGGTATAGATGTATTTGAGCAAAATGCCATCGACAACCTGATGATCAAACTGGACGGAACAGAGAACAAAGGTAATTTAGGTGCAAACGCTATTCTTGGTGTTTCTTTAGCTGTTGCTAAAGCTGCTGCTCAGGAAAGCCGTCAGCCTTTATACCGTTACATCGGTGGGGTTAATGCCAATACTTTGCCTATCCCGATGATGAATATTGTGAATGGTGGTTCGCACTCTGATGCCCCTATTGCTTTTCAGGAATTTATGATCATGCCAGTAGGCGCTTCTTCTTTCTCAGAAGCTTTAAGATGGGGTACTGAAGTATTTCATAACTTAAAAGCTATCCTGCACAGCAGAGGTCTTTCTACTGCAGTAGGTGATGAAGGTGGATTTGCACCTACTTTTGAAGGTACTGAAGATGCTGTTGAAACCATTATTAAGGCTATTGAAAAAGCAGGTTACAAAGCAGGTGAACAAATTTGCCTGGCTTTTGACTGTGCAGCTTCAGAGTTCTACAAAGACGGTAAATACGACTATACTAAATTTGAAGGCGATAAAGGTGCCATCCGCACCAGCGCTGAGCAAGTGGACTACCTGGCTAGTTTAGCGGCTAAATATCCAATTATCTCTATCGAAGATGGTATGGCAGAAGATGACTGGGCTGGCTGGAAATTATTAACCGAAAAAATCGGTGATAAAGTTCAGTTGGTTGGAGATGATTTGTTCGTAACTAATGTTAAGCGTTTGCAAACTGGTATAGACCAGGATACTGCAAACTCTATCCTGGTAAAAGTGAACCAAATCGGTTCTTTAACTGAAACCATCAATGCGGTTACTTTAGCACAAACTAATGGTTATACTTCAGTAATGAGTCACAGAAGTGGTGAAACTGAAGATACAACGATTGCTGATTTAGCTGTAGCCTTAAACTGTGGTCAAATCAAAACCGGATCTGCTTCACGTTCGGACAGGATTGCAAAATACAACCAGTTGCTTCGTATTGAAGAGGAGTTGGGTGCTGCTGCACGTTTCATTGGTAAAGATTTTAAATTCTTCAAGAAATAATTTAAAAGTCTATATAAAAAAGAAACGGCCCTTATTTTTGATAAGGGCCGTTTCTTTTTATGAATTTTAACTTATATTTGTGTCTATGAATCGTTTACTTGATCTTTTCCGCAACAAATACTTCATTGCAGCTGCTGCTTTTGTGGTATGGATGCTGTTCTTTGACAAGAACGATATGTTGTCTCAATATGAGTACCGTTCAGAAGTGAACAAATTACAGGAAGAGAAAGATTTTTATGAGAAAGAAACGGCTCATGTGAAGAAAGACCTGAATGAACTGAATACCAATCTGAATACCGCAGAGAAGTTTGCCAGAGAAAAGTACTTCATGAAGAAAGACAACGAGGATGTCTTTGTCATTATCAAAGAAACTCCCAAAGATTAATAGCCAAATCTTGGCAAAGTGAGCTTATATTTCACTACGATAATCCGAAATACGAATATAAAAGCAATTACAGTAATCCTGGCCAGATCATTCCCTATCTTGAAATAGATCAGTCCATAATACAAAATTCCACCAAGGATACAGGCTGTTGCATAGATTTCCCTTTTAAAGATAAGTGGAATTGTATTTAGGAGGGTATCCCGGATTACTCCGCCAAAACATCCGGTAATGGTGCCCAGGGCTACACAAATTCCAGGGCTCAGACCAAATAAAATACCTTTCTGAATGCCCAGCATGGTAAAAAGGCCAAGACCAAGAGAGTCGAAAAGAAAGAGTGTTACCTTAAACTTTTTAATATGCGTTTTGAAAAAGATGGTTGCAATACAGGTGATCAGAATCAGCAGACAATAATTGACGTCTCTCATCCAGGCCACAGGCGTATCTCCTAATAGCAAGTCGCGGACGGTACCGCCCCCTATAGAAGTGACAAAGGCAATGATCAGTACACCGAAGGGATCAAGCCGTCTTTGCATAGCTGCAAAAGAGCCGGATATTGCAAAAGAAATTGTACCCAGGATCTCGATGGTTTGTGATGTACTTATTTCCATACTTTTTAACTAGCGTAAACCGTTTCTCTTTCTCACAAACCATTCTGTACTTAGCAGGGCTAAGATCAGTACAAATAACCATTTAAAGTTAATTAATTCTTCATATTTCAGGTCCTCAAAACTTAAGGTCTTTATGGTCTCCTTGTTTTTGAGCTCCCTATACAGGTCTTTAAGGTTTTCCGGAGCATACATCTTTCCTCCGGTTTGCCCAGAAATGGTGTATAACAATTGATGATTTGCTGTCGTTTGCTGATACTCAGCAAACAAAGGGTTTACAAAGAACATGCCTTCGGCTGTATATTTCCGGCTGCTTAGGGAAGTCTCTGCGACATAGGTATAAGTGCCCGGTGGCAATAGGCCAATATCCAGTTGATAGGCTTTCTCTGATCTGGAAAAGGTAAAATTAAAAACCTTTCCACCTTCATTACGGATTCTAACAACAACATCTGGTGTATTTACGGGTTGATAATTGTCATTATACAGGCTGGCATTTAAAACTACTGACTCATTTTCGTCTACGCTCGTTTTGGATGGATAAACCTTAAACTTACGTTTGTCATCTTTAACGGTAAGATATTGGACAGATTGCAACACCAGCTGATTCAACGTTTCAGGCAAATTATTTCTTGCTTCAGTCAGCTTCCATCTCCATAGTCCTTCTCCAATGAGATAGCAGGATTTAAGCTCGCCAGAGGACATAAAAAACCATAAAGGCAGATTGGAGCCGGTTTTCATTTGTTTTTGATTCAGCATCGTTAAAGCAACGCCATTGACATTCAATTGTCCATAAGGTATCTGCAGCGGATCATAACTCTGAATACCTTTTTTAAACGCTTCATGGAGTTCAAAGGTGGTAAAATCAGCATTTACTACTGGGCTGATCTCCTGAAGCCGGTCATTGGAACTGCTAAAATTTACCTGTTGCTGCAGCCGGTTAAAGGCCGCAAAGTCGGTTTGTGCACCAAGGATGTACCAAACTGGTCGTTTGGATGCCTGCAGTTTGCTAATCAGGGACGCAGCCATAAACTGTTGGTCTGGCAACTGATAAAGAATGACCAGCCCATAATCATCAACATTAACCGCATCCAGGTCTTTGTTCAACATGGTTTTTACCTCAAAGTGTTTGTTGGTTTCTATGGCTTGTTTCAAAACGGCCAGATCAGGATGAGGTCCGGCAGCAGCTATTAATACTTTTTGCCTGTCGTCAATAACTTCTACAACGAAATTCTGTGCATTGTTTTGCGTTGATACCTCATTTTTCAATGGACTCAATACAACTTTATAGGATCTGGACCCTAGTTTAGCCGCTTTTAGTTTAACCTGTATATTTTTAACAAATGTATTTGCATCGATGGTTAATTTCTCTTCATGAACTTTCCCTGCGCCCTCAAAAACAGAAAGTATCAGTGGTTCATTTTTACTTTCAAAGGCCTGCACCTGTACATCTACACTGAAGTCATTGCCCAGGTACACCATATTGTTGTAATTCACATTGGCAATAAGGGCATCCCGCTTTGGAATTGTATCTCCAAGAGCAATGGTATACACCGGCGCCTTTAGTTTGTTGACGGCATAGACCGGATTTCCACCCCGGTTAAAAATTCCATCTGTTGCTAAAATGACTGCCCCTACATTCCTGTTCAGAAATTCATCATTCAGTTTGTCTATTAAAGCTGTGGCATTTGTCAGTTTGCCTTTGTTAGAAAAATCAAAACCGGTCGCTACACGGTCGCTAAAGTTGTATACTCGTACGTCATAAGTATCAGCAAGTTGATCTGCAAGCTGTTTCAGATCTTGCTCATATTTCTTTTTCACAAACCCTGGAGGCTCAATATGTCCAACTGATAAAGAGTTGTCCTGGGCGATCACAATAACTGGTTTTTCCAGGATATAGGAAATCCGTTTAACCAATGGTGCACAAAGGAGCCATAAGATCAGTGCCAGCCCTAATCCACGTACACTGGTAAGAAAAATGCGCAACTTAGGGCTCAGCGATTTCGTTTTTCCATATAACAACAAGCCCAGGAGCCCTCCTGCGATCAGGCAGCACATAAGCATCAGCAAATCCTGTAAATGAAAAGAGTTCCCCATAGTATCAGATTCTGTTTAAAAATTAAACAGTCATTAGGGTAAAGATGCTAAAATTTTAAAAATTTGAATGTAACTTGGAAACATAAATAGGCATTCTATGAATATTACGTTTAAAATTATCCTTCTCCTCAGTATGTCGGGTCCCTTATTTGCACAAAACAGTTTTAAGCAGCAGCAACTTAGCTTTGAAAGGGTAAAAACTGCCTATACGGATAAATGGGATGGGCTGAAAAAGGATTTAAAAATTAAGGGGATCAAGGAAGGGTTCCAGATGTATATTGTTGCCTATAAAAATGAAGGAAAACTGGAGATTTGGTTAAAGAATAAAGACCAGTCTGTTTATAGCCTGTTCAAAAGTTATGACTTTAGTGCACATTCGGGTAAGCTCGGCCCTAAAATCAAAGAAGGGGACTTCCAGACACCTGAGGGCTATTATGCTATCAATGCTTTTAATCCGCAGAGCAATTTTTATCTGTCTTTAGGCGTCAGTTACCCAAACCAGGCAGATCTTTTCAGAAGTGGTAAAAATAAACCTGGAGGTGATATCTATATTCATGGAAACCAGGTGACTGTTGGATGCATTCCCTTAACTGATGATAAGATTAAGGAAGTTTATGTTTTGGCTACAGAAGCACGGAATGCCGGGCAGAAGGAGATTCCGGTATCTATCTATCCTTTCCGGATGACCGATGAAAATGTGAAATCAAAATTATCATTGTATCCACAGCAAAAATCGTTCTGGACAAATTTACAGCGGGGATATACCTATTTCATCAGGCATAAAAAGCCCCCGGTTGTAGAAACGACAAACGAGGGCTATATATTTAAAACCTAGAATTACAACATACCGCCACAAACCGACAATACTTGTCCGGTTACGTAAGCGCTC
Source organism: Pedobacter nutrimenti (assembly GCF_032678445.1). GTDB lineage: Bacteria > Bacteroidota > Bacteroidia > Sphingobacteriales > Sphingobacteriaceae > Pedobacter > Pedobacter nutrimenti_A. The sequence continues at coordinate 359,825 of NZ_JAVTSQ010000007.1, read as the reverse complement.
ATATCCGAAGCCAGGAACAGACATACGTTTGCAACATCCTCGGTTTCTCCCGCTCTTTTCAAGGGGATACCTTGCTCCCATCCTTCTACTACTTTAGGGTCCAGTACGTCTGTCATTTCAGTACGGATAAAGCCTGGGGCAACAACATTGGTCCTGATATTTCTGGAGCCCAATTCTTTAGCTACTGATTTAGAGAATCCGATAATTCCTGCTTTAGAAGCGGCATAGTTGGCCTGTCCTGCATTTCCCTGTACACCAACCACTGAACTCAGGTTCACAAAAACACCTTTGCGGTTTTTCATCATGATTTTAGAAGCAGCCTTGGTAATGTTAAATACAGACTTCAGGTTCACATCAATCACTTCATCCCAATTTTCTTCGCTCATCCGCATCAGCAAACCGTCTTTGGTAATTCCTGCATTGTTGACCACAATATCAACTGTTCCAAAGTCTGCTACAATATCACTGATCAGTTTTTCTGCCTGGTCAAATTTAGAAGCATCTGAACGATAGCCTTTAACGGTTGTACCATAGGCTTTTAATTCCTGCTCCAGAGCTTCTCCCTTTTCAACAGATGACAAATAAGTAAATGCTACATGAGCACCCTGCTCAGCAAACTTTTCCGCTATCTTGCGGCCTATTCCTTTAGAAGCACCGGTAATCAGTGCTGTTTTTCCTTCTAGTAATTTCATTATAAATGTTTGGTTATATGAATTTAGTTCTTATTTGATTGTATGGCTGGCTCTTGCTGACTTAAACAATGAAAACTACCCAGGCCCCAGATAATATCTGTTGAATCTATACCGACTACTTTTCTGTCTGGAAATGCTTTTTGAATAATATCCAAAGCTATCGGATCATTTACATCTCTGAAAGTAGGTACTACAACAGATTTATTAGCAATATAAAAATTAGCATAAGAGGCTGGTAAGCGCGTATCCTCATGAATTACAGGTGAAGGCATGGGCAGCTCGATAATGTTCAGTGGCTCACCATTGAGCAAACGCATTTCCTTTAGCGCTTCCAGGTTTTCCTGTAACAGAAGGTAGTTTTCATCCAGCGGATTACTTTCTACAACAGTTAATACCGTATTCTCGTTCACAAACCTGGCGATATCGTCAATATGTCCATCGGTGTCATCTCCAACGATCCCATCTCCGAGCCATAATATTTGTTCGGCGCCATAAAAAGATTTTAAATAGTCTTCTATTTGTTCTTTATTTAAATGAGGATTACGGTTTTCATTTAATAAACATGCAGTTGTTGTTAAAATAGTGCCTGCACCATTGAATTCTACAGAACCGCCTTCCATCACAATATCAGGGGTGTATAAAGGCAGGTTGAAATGTTCTGCGATCTTGGTCGGAATCACATCGTCAAGATCAAATGGCGGATATTTACCACCCCAGGCATTATAACCCCAGTCTACAACTGCTTTCTGTGTGCCCCCAGCATTCAACAGAAAAGCAGGTCCGTGGTCGCGGCACCAGGCATCATTTGTAGGATGAAAATAGAATTCAATATTAGATAAGTCTGCTCCAGCCTTTTCCAGTTCAGCAACAGCAAAAGCTTTCGTGGCCTCATCATTAATATTAATCCGTACTTTCTCTCCTTCTGCTACGATTTTTATAAATGCGCAATAAGGTGCATAAATTGTTTCTATCTTTCCTGGCCAGGAGGCTTCTTTATGTGGCCAGCTTAGCCAAGTCGCTTCATGGGGAGCCCATTCTGCAGGAAAAGCAAATCCTACTTGCTTTGGTGTATCCTTAAATAGATTCGTCATCTATATATCTTTTTGTAATTTGTGAATAACTATCAATTCGTCTGTCTCTTAAAAAAGGCCAGTGCGTTCTGTAGCTGTCTGATTTGGACAGATCCAGTTCTACTACTTTTAATTCTTCTACATTATGGGAAGCCTGGTACAAAAGGGTTCCAAATGGATTGGATACGAAAGATCCACCCCAGAACTCCACTCCAGCCTCTTCACCAACACGATTAATGCTAACCACCGGGACACCGTTAGCAATTGCATGAGAGCGCTGGATCGTCTGCCAGGCATTGTATTGTTCTTTATTGGTTTCACTGTCCTGTGTTGTTGCCCATCCTATTGCGGTTGGGTAAACCAGGAAATCTGCTCCCATTAAGGCGGTTAAGCGAGCCGCTTCGGGATACCATTGATCCCAGCATATTAAAACTCCGATCTTCGCAAATTTGGTTTTGAATACTTTATAACCTAAATCACCCGGAGTGAAATAGAACTTTTCATAAAAGCCCGGATCGTCCGGAATATGCATTTTGCGATACTTACCCAGATAGGTTCCATCAGCATCTAAAACTGCAGTTGTATTGTGATACAATCCTTCAGCTCTTTTCTCAAACAGAGAGGCTACAATGACCACATTCAGTTCAGCCGCTACTTTAGAAAGCACATCTGTTGACGGACCCGGAATCGCTTCTGCAAGTTTAAAGTTCTCGTAGTTCTCTTCGTCACAAAAATAAAGAGAGGTAAATAGTTCCTGTAAACATACGACCTGTGCACCTTGTGCTGCTATTTCACGGATTTTAACAATCGCTTTATCTAAATTTTCCTGTTTATTACTGGTACAGCTCATCTGCACCAATCCAACTTGTACTTTAGCCATTCTTCAAAAAATTATATTGCAAAGTTAACCAAAAAGGTCGAAGCTAAAAGGATAAAGCTGAAAGCCTTGGCCTGCTCGGGAGAAATCACATCTTCAATGGTTTTATAATTGAAATCCATTATATTTTCTGAAAGATGATCATACAAAATGGTTTAGTTCCTTTAAAATTAATCATAAAGAAAATAAACACCGTAAAAGAAAAAACACATATTTAACTGTATTTCAATCAAAAAAAACACATAAATACCGATTTCTTTAAGTTACCTTGCTTTTATACTTTAGCCAAAGTAAATCTTAATAAAAAAATACATAAGAATTTGTTTCTTTTTTATTTTTTTATTAAGTTTAATCAACATAACCAAATATAGTTGATTAGATATGCCTGCGCCTACTGAAAAAAGTCAACAACTGAGAGCGGAGATCATTAAAGAACTCTACCATAAAAAGGTGCTCTCTCTAAAAGAATTGAGTGAACTTACAAAGAAAAGTTTACCGCTGGTCACCTCTGTGGTGAATAGCCTCATCGAAGAAGAGTACATCATAGAGCAAGGTTTGGCGCCCTCCACAGGAGGACGAAGACCACAACTCTTCTTACTAAATCACCAAAAACAAAAATTCCTGGTGGCTGTAGCCATGGACCAGATGATCAGCCAAATGGCGATCTATGACCTTTCCGGACAGCCCGTCTATGGTATAAAACAGATCAATCTGGATATATCATCGCCAGAAGCGACAAACGCTTTAACCGAATTTATAGAAAGGAACATACAGCAATCCGGACTGGACTATAAAGACATCTTAGGTGTTGGAATTGGTATGCCAGGATTTGTTAATGAAGCTGAGGGCGTAAATGAATCTTATTTGATTGCGGAAGGTTCCAATCTTCGGGACCTGCTTACTCAAAGACTAAAGTTACCTGTTTACCTGGATAATGATTCCAGTTTAATAGCGATGGCTGAACTGCGTTTTGGGGCATCTGTTGGTAAAAAAGACGTCATGGTGGTTAATATCGGATGGGGTACTGGCCTTGGGATTATTGTTGATGGAAAACTCTATAGGGGTAGTACGGGCTATGCTGGCGAATTTAGCCATATCCCTTTGTCTAATTCCAATAACCTTTGTACCTGCGGTAAAAGGGGTTGTCTGGAAGTAGACACTTCTCTGCTGGTGATGGTAGATAAGGCAAAAAAAGAGATGTCTGGTGGAGCCGCGTCCAGTATGAAGCAATTGTTTAACGACAATGCGAAAGAGGCGGCAGAACACTTCCTTGATGCGGTAGTCAAACAAGACCCACTGGCTGTATCCATATTGTCAAGCGCTGCCTTCCAGATTGGAAAAGGACTGGCGGTACTCATTCATATTATGAACCCGGAGCAGATTGTTTTAAGCGGAAGAGGTGCCCGGGCGGGAAAAATGCTCCTACCCGCTATACAGCAAGCTATTAATGAATTTTGTATTCCAAGAATTTCTGAACACACACAGATCGCTTTGTCAAAACTTGGGGAGCAGGCAGAATTGCTCGCTGCAGCAAGTTTACTTGTAGAAAAAAGTCAATTTAACTAAACACATAACCAAAGCTAAACCGATGCCTATGCAAAAATAAAAACTCACCCAATACATCCTATCTGTTACAACAAACTAAAACTAAACTTAACCTTTAAAGCAATGAAAAAAATATACTTAATGTACTTAAGTACTATGCTATTAAGTTTTCTAACTATAGCTGCTTATGGACAAAATAAGATTACCGGAACGGTAAAAGATGCTACGGGCCCCTTACCTGGAGTAAGTGTGTTGATCAAAGGTACCTCAAATGCAACTGAAACGAATGCCACAGGAAAATTTTCGATCTCAGCGCCTCCCAATTCAACTTTAATATTTAGTGCCATCGGATATAAACGACAGGAAGTTACACCAACAGGAAATACAGTAGACATTTTACTGGTAGAAGATCAGAACACATTGAATGAAGTTGTTGTAACAGCATTGGGTATTAAGAGAGAGGCCCGGTCGATAGGTTATTCGGCGCAAACGGTTTCAGGTGCCACGATGAATGAGGCAAATCCACCTAGTATCGCTCTGGGTTTACAGGGGAAATCTGCGGGTTTGAATATCTCTGTTCCAAACGGAGTGGAGGGGAGTTCCTCCCGTATTATCATTCGCGGCAACAATAGTTTGCTCGGAAATAACCAGCCGCTAATTGTGGTAGATGGTGTGATGGTGGACAATGAGCCGATCATGCAGAAGGGGAATAATCTTTCAGCGCAAAATTTTTCAGGAGCGAACAATGACGTTCGTTCTTCTCAGGGTACGGATTATGGTTCATTTCTGAACACAGTAAACCCAGATGATGTAGAAAGCATCAATGTACTGAAAGGACCCACAGCCGCCGCATTATATGGCGCGAGGGGAGCAAATGGAGTCATCCTCATTACGACAAAAAAGGGAGGAAAAGAAAAGGGCCTGGGGATAACCTATAACTTTTCAAACCGATGGAACGATCCTTACAGATTTGTAAAAATGCAAGACCAGTACGGAAGCGGCATGACAGAAAGCTTATATTCAGCAAATCCGGCCTTCTATAAAGATGCCAATGGCAAAGACAGGCAGTTCACTGAAAATGATCAATATGGCTCGCGTGTCAATATCCCGGGTGGGAATCCTTTTTACACCTATATAGGCTTTCCTGGAGACGGCGCTTCCTGGGGACCAAAAATGAACGGACAATCTTTAGTCTGGTGGGACGGATCTACTCAGTCCTATACTGGTAATTCCAATATTTTTAAAAGTTTCTATAAAACCGGACATACCACTACGCACAATGTTGCTTTTTCAGGTGCTGGTGATGCAGGTACGCTGCGGTTTTCTTACACCAACACCTCCAATGACGCCATAACTTATAACAGCAATTCTAATCAGAATGTCTTTAATCTGGGTTCTTCGATTAATGTTAGTAAAAAGGTAAAAGTAGAAGCGACTACCAGTTATACCAATTTAAAAAGACTCAATGTACCCAATACAACCGGGTATGACCAGGATGGAAATGCTGTACCAAGTACTGGCTATATTACAATGTATGGATTGCCAGCAGACTATAAACCCCTGGAAAGAGGCCTTACCTACAACCCGGACGGATCACAGAATACAAACACGGTGAACAACAGCCCTTATCCTAGTATGGGCATGCAGAATTACTGGTGGACTACTATGGAAAACAATCAGACCTACACGCAGAATCAGTTGCTTGGGTCTGTTAAGTTAATAGCAGAATTACTGCCTTGGTTAAATGCAACAGGCCATGCGGGTGTCAATTACTACACCAATCAATTTGAGAACAAGAATAAACCTACAGACGCACTGGGATTAGCTGGGGGCTCTTATGCCAACGACCTGTCTAAAGTAACCACCGTTAACTTCGATGGGATGTTTACAGCCCATAAGGATGACTTGTTTAAAGACCTAGATGCCAGTTTTACTGGAGGAGCCAGCAATTATCATTATAATTTATATGATCTATATGCAAAAAATCCGGGGCCATTTCTCTATCCATTCACCTATAACTTAACAAATTATGCGGGTACCGACCCCTTTCCAAGACCTACAGAAAACAGATCGGAAAGTGAAATCAATTCTGTTTACGGAATTCTAAATTTAACTTATAAAAAATATCTATTTCTGGAAATGACAGGCCGGAATGACTGGTCTTCTACCCTGCCTAAATCCAATCTGTCCTTTTTCTACCCGTCTGCCAGTTTAAGCTTTATCTTTACAGATGCCTTAAAAATGGATGCAACAAAAAACTGGTTAAGTTTCGGAAAACTTCGTTTTGCAGCTTCAAGTAGTGCAAACGGAACCATTCCTTATCAAACTATTTTCAATTATGCTCAGTCTACTCTGGGTGGCTTTACCAGCGGCTTAACCGTACCTTCTATATTACCAGCACTGCTTCTTCCTCCTCAAAAAGCCAGATCCTTTGAAATCGGAACAGATCTTGGCTTTTTTGGCAACAGGATTAATTTAAATCTTTCTTACTACAATATCTATTCTTATGATCAGATCCTTCCAGTTAATATTGCAAGTTCTTCTGGTTCCGATCGTGTAGTGATCAATACCGGTGCGTTGAGAAATAAGGGTTTTGAATTTGTGATCAATGCAAAAGCAATTCAAAGCACCAATTTCAGCTGGGACATTACCGTAAACGGGGCCCACAACCAAAACAAAGTCGTTTCTATTGCACCTGATGTAGATCAGATTCCTCTTGGTTCGTGGTTTGGAGGCAATGGTGTTAATATGAATGCCAGGGTTGGCGACAATTACGGAACCATTTATGGCTATGATTACACCTATGATAAAAACGGACAAAAGATTGTAAATAACATCACTGATGGGAGTGGAAATGTCATCGGCTCACAGTATGTACCAACTTCTTCAGTAGTTAAAATTGGAAATTCAACACCTAAACTCACCGGAGGAATATCCAATACTTTCCGTTATAAGAATTTTAGCCTGTACGTATCTACTGATTTCAAAGTCGGTGGTCAGATCTGGTCTGCAGATTATTCTTCTATGATGGGACAGGGAATGGCACCAGAAACTCTTTTTGAAAGAAACGGAGGAGGCTTGCCTTATACCTTTCCTGATGGCACCAAGGCAAATGTTGGGGTTATTTTGCCTGGCGTAACTGCTGATGGGAATCCCAATACTGCAGTAGTGAATTCCTGGTGGAAATATGCTGGAAATTACCAGTCCTGGAGCAATGTCCCACTGGTGAGAAGCAATGCTATATTTACCAACAGCTGGGGTAAATTAAGAGAGGTAAACTTTACCTATAAGGTACCTGATAAAGTGATACAAAGAACGAAAATTGTACAGAATTTATCCATTTCTATAATCGGAAGGGACCTGTTCTATTTGTTCACCACCTTACCTGACCACTTAAATCCTGAAGGGGTTAATGGGACAGGTAACGTGCAGGGGATACAATGGGGACAGTTACCAGGCGTACGCTCGTTTGGACTATCTCTAAAAGCAGGTTTTTAAGAATACTTATTTAATAACTTATTTTATGAAACATACAAGAAATAGTACCACCTGGAGGATCTTGGCTATCCTCATGGTTTTTGGAACTTTTGTATCCTGTACTAAAAATTTCGAAAAAATAAACACACCCTGGAATGGTTCAACTACAGCCAGCCCCCAGCAGTTATACACCGGTTTTTTAAGTAATTTATTTACAACTTATGGAGATCAGGCCACAATGAATGGCTGGTGGTATCCCATTTCGCAGCAAGGTATAGTTTATACTAGAGGCGATTATTCTTATGATGGAGGGCCGGCAAGTGAATGGACTAATTTTTACCACAACCTTTCCAATTACAATACGATGATGGACGTCATTTCAGCGAGACCTGATTCTGCGACCTTCACCAATTTAAAAGCAATGATGAAAGTGCTCCGAGCCTATCAAGCCATCAAATTGACTAACTTTTACGGAGACATGCCTTATTTCAAGGCAGGATTTGCTTACAACGGTAATTCTGCCAATTATAAAGTTCCTTATGATAAACAACAAAGTATCTATGTAGCTTGCCTTAATGATCTTGCCTGGGCAATTAATCATTTCTCCGCATCAGATGGATCACAGGTTTCGCTTGGTTCTGCAGACCTTATTCTGCAGAACAATATACCCCAATGGATAAAATTTGCGAATTCCTTTCGCTTGCGTGTTGCTTTAACGATGTATGACAAAGATCAGGCCGATGCCACCCCGCATATTGCCGATGCTTTAAACAAGCCACTACTCACAGATTATTCAACAGATAATGTTGGTTTCTATCCATCAAATGTTCCAAACCTTGATTTGGGGGGCAGAGAATTTTCTTTCGGACAGGAAGCTCGTTTACGCATGGGTACCACCATGTGGAAACTCATGTCCAGCAATAATAATCTGGACGGAAGTGGAATTTTTGACCTGAGGTGTAAAATCTTTTTTGAGCCCAATAATGCTGGTCAGTGGAATCCATTTCCACAAAACCCGACCTCGGGTTCCATTACCGATGGCGGGGATCCATACAACAAAGGTATAAGAGATAAAGACTGGGCAAATAAAAATGGAAACGGTAATCCTCCAACCGTTAACAACTACGCCAATTTCAATTATTACTGGGGACGGGACAAAAACATTCCTGAATTATTTATGACTGCTGCCGAAGTCCATTTCTTAAAGGCTGAAGTCTATATCCGCGGCATTGCGGGTATTGGCATCAATCCTTCAACAGCTCAAACAGAATACAATGCAGGAATTGCGGCCTCCTTAAATTTCTGGACACAACAAGCCATAAATTCTCTGGTATGGATAGTCAATAAACCGGCCGGACTGCCAAGTTCAGCAGATATTACAGCTTATCAGCAAAATTCGGCAGTACGTTTCGATTCTTCTAATCCAAGTAATGGCTTAACACAGATTTATGCACAAGAATGGATAGACTTGTTCCGTCAACCCTGGGAAGCCTGGACGTTGATGAGAAGAACAGGCGGAAAAACCCCTATGGAAACCACTAATTCCGGTTACTACACCCAAACTTATGGAAGCTACCAGCGTGTTCAATACCCAGATTCAGAACAGAGTTACAATTTCACCAATTGGAAAGCGGCAACCAGTGGAGGCGACCTTATGAGTACGAAACTTTGGATAACAAAATAGATCCTCGTAAAGGATAGATAAAAGAGGTTGTACATTAATCGGTCGTCATCTCGACGATAGGAGAGATCTGTTGTAAATTTGTTTACAGATCTCTCCTATCGTCGAGATGACGACCCTTTTTCATAACAGATTTCCTTTATATTCTTCCTGCAGTTCAAAAAGACATTTGGCACATAAACAACCGTCATACAATTCACTTATATACTGTACTTCATTTAAATCCAGTTGAACAACACTGCATTGACACTTTGTGTAAGCATTAGCCTTACATTCAATAGGTGTGCCGCAGCGTTCACAGGGTATGATCTCGTGCTTAGTCATTTTTACAAAGATACATGATGTGGCACAAATGCCTGTTCCACAAAAAGAAAATGACAAATTAAAGATTGTGCCTTACACATAAAAAAAGGAGTAAGAAATGCATCTTACTCCTGATTGTATAATTGAAAATCTATATAGACTATCCCGAACAGCTAATGCAGCCTTCTTCCATAGTACATACCGGCCCTTCAATAATCTCCTCAGCACTTGTTTCAATATGTGCAGGAATAACAGGTTCCATATTCTTACCAGCCTGATTTTCTACGGTAAATTTAACCGCCTGAGACGCAGCTTGTGTACGCAGATAATACATACCTGTTTTTAAGCCTTTTTTCCATGCGTAGAAGTGCATTGAAGTTAACTTAGATGTATTTGGTGCATTGATAAACAGATTCAGTGACTGAGACTGGCAAATATAGGCACCACGGTCTGCAGCCATGTCAATAATGCTGCGCATCTTGATTTCCCAAACTGTTTTATACAGTTCTTTAATATAATCTGGGATTTCCGCGATATCCTGGATAGAACCATTGGCTAAAATGATTCTGTCTTTCATTGCCGGAGTCCACAGCCCTAAAGCAACTAAATCTTTTAACAAATGCTTGTTTACAACGATGAACTCTCCGCTCAATACCCTTCTGGTATAGATGTTAGAAGTATAAGGCTCAAAGCATTCGTTGTTACCCAAGATCTGAGAGGTAGAAGCAGTTGGCATTGGAGCCACCAAAAGAGAGTTATAAACCCCATTTTTTACAACTTTTTCACGTAAAGTTTCCCAATCCCAACGGTTACTGTCTGGTTGTACATTCCAAAGATCAAACTGGAATTTACCTTTAGACAATGGAGAACCTTCAAAAGTTTGATAAGGACCATGTTTAACAGCCAGATCATGAGAAGCATTCATGGCCGCAAAATAGATCGTTTCAAAGATCTCTTTGTTCAGGATTTTTGCACCCTCACTTTCAAACGGTAAACGCATCAGAATAAAAGCATCAGCGAGTCCCTGAACACCCAGACCAATAGGTCTGTGACGCATATTAGAATTTTTCGCTTCTTCTACCGGGTAGTAGTTATGATCGATGATCTTATTCAGGTTTAAGGTAGCCTGATAAGTTACATCGTATAATTTTTGATGATCAAATTCGCCATTGATAACATATCTTGGTAAAGCCAAAGAAGCCAGGTTACATACAGCAACCTCATCTTTAGAAGTATATTCTATGATCTCAGTACACAAGTTGGAACTTTTTATAGTACCTAGATTCTGCTGATTAGATTTGCTGTTTGCAGCATCTTTATATAGTAAATAAGGTGTACCGGTTTCGATTTGTGAATCCAGGATAGCAAACCAAAGTTCCTGTGCTTTGATTGTTTTACGTGCACGGCCTTCCTTTTCATAGCGCTCATATAAAGCATCAAACTCTTCGCCAAAGCAATCGGCCAAACCTGGTGCTTCGTGCGGACAGAATAAACTCCAATCGCCGTTTTCCTCCACACGTTTCATAAACAAATCACAAACCCATAAGGCATAGAATAAATCACGCGCACGCAATTCTTCTTTACCATGATTTTTACGCAAATCAAGGAAACTAAAAACATCTGCATGCCAAGGCTCCAGATAAATAGCAAAAGCACCTTTACGTTTACCTCCACCCTGATCTACATAACGGGCGGTATCATTAAACACTTTCAACATTGGCACAATACCATTACTGGTCCCGTTGGTTCCTCCGATATAAGAGCCTGTAGCACGGATATTATGAATGCTTAAACCAATACCTCCAGCGCTTTGAGAAATCTTGGCTGTCTGCTTTAAGGTATCATAAATTCCTTCAATACTATCATCCTGCATGGTTAACAAAAAGCAGGAAGACATTTGAGGTTTAGGCGTAGCTGCATTAAATAAGGTTGGTGTAGCGTGTGTAAACCAACGCTCACTCATTAAATTATAAGTAGCGATTGCACTCTCTATATCTTCTTTGTGGATTCCTACAGAAACACGCATAAACAAATGCTGCGGACGCTCTACGATTTGTCCCTCAATTTTTAAAAGGTATGATTTCTCTAGTGTTTTAAATCCAAAATAATCAAATCCAAAGTCACGGTCATAAATGATCGTGCTATCCAGAATATCGGCATTTTCCTTGATCACTTCCCAAACGTCATCAGCGATCAGTGAAGCAGATTTACCTGTCTTTTCATCTACATAGTTATACAACATCTCCATTGTTTTGGAGAAGGACTTAGTTGTGTTTTTATGTAGGTTAGAAACCGCTATCCGGGAAGCCAGCAAAGCATAGTCAGGATGCTTTGTGGTTAAAGAGGCAGCAGTTTCAGCAGCCAGATTGTCTAGTTCAGACGTTGTTACTCCGTCATATAAACCTTCAATTACTTTCTTGGCTACGTCAATCGGATCAACCAGTTCCGCGTTAAAACCATAGCATAACTTCTCAATCCGAGCAGTTATCTTATCAAATCTTACCGCTTCCTGGCGGCCATCTCTTTTTTGTACAAACATATTTTTCCGGGTATTTGATTGGTGCATATCAAATTGTTGAAAGCAATTTTACAGCGGCACCGGTTTTCTTTAATTCGTTAATTATTTATGGCTGTAGCCATTGCATTAAAAGTCATCATCAAGAGAGAAAGCCGAAGCTTTATCTTCTGTAGAGGTCAGAACACCGCTTTTTTGATAATCACCAACACGTTTTTCAAAGAAATTTGTTTTGCCCTGCAGGGAAATCATCTCCATAAAATCAAACGGATTGGTTGTATTATATATTTTAGTATAACCCAACTCTTGTAACCAGCGGTCTGCAACAAACTCAATATACTGCGACATCAGTTTCGCATTCATACCAATCAGTGCAACAGGTAAGGCATCAGTAATAAACTCTTTTTCAATCTCTACAGCATCTTTGATAATACCATGTACCACCTCTTCACTCAACTTGTTTTTCAACATTTTATACAGCAGGCAGGCAAACTCACAGTGCATACCTTCGTCCCTGGAGATCAATTCATTGCTAAATGTCAATCCTGGCATCAGGCCTCTTTTCTTTAACCAGAAAATAGAGCAGAAGCTTCCGCTAAAGAATATACCTTCTACTGCCGCAAAAGCGACCAATCTTTCAGCAAAGTTACCACCCTCAATCCAACGCAAGGCCCATTCTGCTTTCTTCTTTACACATGGTACCGTTTCAACCGCATGGAACAGCCGGTCTTTCTCTTCAGGATCTTTAATATAGGTATCAATCAGCAAGGCATAAGTTTCTGAGTGTATGTTTTCCATCATGATCTGGAAACCATAGAAACAGCGTGCCTCTGGCAACTGCACCTCGCTCATAAAATTAACAGCCAGATTTTCATTTACGATACCATCGCTCGCTGCAAAAAAAGCAAGTATATGAGAAATGAAGTGACGCTCACCATCATTTAAATTATCCCAGTGTTTCTGGTCATCCGAAAGGTCAATTTCTTCAGCAGTCCAGAAGCTGGCCTCACTCTTCTTATACATTTCCCAGATAGCCGGATATTTAATAGGCAAAAGGACAAAACGATCCTTATTTTCTTTCAATAGTACTTCTTCTTCCTGCATAAGCATTTCTTTTTAATGAGTGATTAATATATAGTAGATGTCAAGAATAAATTACAGCCGCCAAGGAATCACTACTCAGTTGGAAAGATTAAAAAAATCAGAATTTATCTGCAACCTTAAGCAACTAAATATTAAACCTTTAAGTAAAAATCGACGTGTGATTTATTAAAGAACTTTATGTAAACAAATATAAAGTTCAAGCCTTTTTGTTGGCTACAATAGTTGTTAACAACTGTGCATTTTTATCAACAACAAACAAAGAAATTGACACATTAATTACCCGGAAAACTTGCTGGTTATTCCTTTTTAAACCTCTGGTTTTAAAGAAAAGGCTGTTAATAAAATTAAAATTCTGAGTTCAAACAGGTTGCAAAATTCAAACGCGTTTGAAATGAGAATAACATAAAAATCAGCAAAAAATCCGACAAACCTCAAATAGAATATCTGAGACAAAAAGATTAAACACCTTTAGTATCGTAGCTGATTTCAACTTTGGACTGCCCTTTTCTGAAAAAGCCTAAAGCCTTAGCCGCGGCCTCCGAAATATCTATAATATATCTTTTTGTAAAAGGCCCCCGATCGGTGATTTCCACATCAACTGATTTTCCGTTAGAAAGATTAGTTACTGTTACAATGGTACCGAAAGGCAAAGATCTGTGGGCAGCGGTCAATTTATGACGTCTGTATCTTTTTCCGCTTGTCGTCCTTCTACCCTCAAACCGCCTGGCATAATAAGTGGCCATCCCGGTTTTCGTATGTTCTTTAGACTCCTCCTGCCCTGTTTTATCTTCTTGTGCATGAACTTGTAAAAACAGGAACATACCCAGTAAAATCAAACAATACCTCATATACTTTTTTATTGGTGAAACCGCAAAGATAAGAAAACTAACCGCTTATAAAATAAAAAAGCCAGAACAGTGGCTGTTCTGGCTTTCAAAATTTTAAAATTCGGGCTTCTATTGCTGATCAGGCACGAAATTCATAGAGATGGAGTTTACACAATGACGGGTATTTTTCGTGGTAAAACCTTCTCCTAAAAATACGTGTCCGAGATGCGCCTTGCAATTGGCACAGACAATTTCAGTCCTTGATCCATCTGCATCGGGGATCCTTAATACCGCACCTTTAATCTCATCATCAAAGCTCGGCCACCCGCAATGAGAATCAAATTTAGACTCGGAACGATACAAAGGCGCATTACATCTCTTGCACACATATACACCTTTTGATTTATTGTTCAGTAATTTACCCGTACCAGGATATTCAGTGCCCTTATGTACAATAATTTCTTCTTCTTCGGGGGTTAATTTATTCCATTCCATATTCTTGGTCGATTTAACAGCAATATCTTTATTTTCCTTCTGAGCACAGGCCGCAAGGCCGGTTATCCCTAACACTCCCGCAAGAAGGAATGTTTTATAACATAGTATTTTCATCAGTATATAATTTTGTTTTTCATCGGTAATGAAGCTATCATGAGCATATTCATTGCTGTTTGTAAGCGGTATGCTTATGATGGTTTCATCTGTGCAATTTGTTTACTCAATATACGAAATACAGAGTCACATAGTTTGAAGACAAGGTAATAATTATGTCATTCCGTTTTTGAAAAACGATCTCATAAAAAAACCCTGAAATGATGATTTCAGGGTTTTTTATTATTGAATTGGTTTGTGCCCGAAGAGAGACTCGAACTCTCAAGGATTGTACTCCAACGGCTTCTGAGACCGCAACGTTTACCAATTTCGCCATCCGGGCAGTAAAACAAGCACAAATTTGCTCAACGGGTACAAAAGTAGGATTATTTTCTGAAATAAAAAAGCTCCGATGAAATATCACCAGAGCTTTTTAACATTATACAAGAAGATCTTTTATTTTTTTAGCAATTCAGCCATAGCAGCACCAATCTCAGCCGGACTTTCCACTACGCGAATACCACATTCAGCCATAATTTTCATTTTCGCAGCAGCAGTATCATCAGCACCGCCAACAATTGCACCTGCGTGTCCCATTCTACGTCCTGCCGGAGCAGTCTGACCTGCAATAAAACCAACTACTGGTTTTGTTCCGTTTTCTTTGATCCAACGTGCAGCTTCAGCTTCCATACCACCACCAATCTCACCGATCATGATGATACCTTCAGTTTCTGGGTCATTCATCAACAATTCAACCGCTTCTTTAGTTGTTGTACCAATAATTGGATCTCCACCAATACCAATAGCTGTTGTGATACCCATACCTGCTTTAACCACCTGATCAACGGCTTCATAAGTCAAGGTACCAGATTTTGATACCACACCTACTTTACCTTCTTTAAAGATAAAACCTGGCATAATACCAATTTTAGCTTCACCTGCGGTAATGATACCTGGACAGTTCGGGCCAATTAAACGACAATCCCTGTCAGAAATATATTCTTTAACCTGAATCATATCCTTTGTAGGGATACCTTCAGTAATACAAACGATCACTTTAATCCCCGCTTCGGCAGCTTCCATAATGGCATCTGCAGCAAAAGCAGGAGGAACAAATATGATAGATACATTGGCGCCGGCCTGATCAACCGCATCCTTAACTGTATTAAATACCGGTCTGTCTAAATGAGTTTGTCCTCCTTTGCCAGGAGTAACCCCTCCAACAACGTTAGTCCCGTATTCTATCATTTGAGAAGCATGATAAGTGCCTTCATTTCCTGTAAAACCCTGAACAATAACTTTTGAATCTTTATTTACTAAAACACTCATGTATCTATATTTTTTTGTTGCAAAGCTAAGGTAATTGAAATGGATTGTCAAATTGATTACCATTTTTATTACAATCTAAACATATACAGTTTTCAATAGAGAGTTTAACAAAGTTTCCCATCCAGTTGTAGTATTATAAAAATTAATTTGTGATCCCAACCGAATTAAACTGCAAGTCATACAGTTTTTTATAATAACCATCAATTTTAAGTAACTCCTGATGTGTTCCTTTTTCCTTAATTTCTCCTTTGTCCAGTACAATGATCTGGTCAGCCTTCTGAATAGTAGATAAACGGTGGGCAATAACGATAGACGTGCGACCCGTCATCAGGTTCTCAATGGCATGCTGAATCAGCATCTCAGTTTCTGTATCTACAGACGATGTTGCTTCATCCAGCACCAGAATAGAAGGATTATACACCAGGGCACGGATGAAAGAAATCAATTGTGCCTGACCTGCTGATAATGTCGCACCGCGTTCCATCACATTATACTGGTAACCCGAGGGCAAACGCTCTATAAAATCATGAGCACCAACTTTTTTAGCCGCATCAACTACTTCTTCCATACTGATAGATGGATTATTGAGCGTAATGTTATTAAAAATGGTATCTGAAAACAGAAAAACGTCCTGTAACACAGTAGCTATGTTTTTCCTTAGATAATTGAGCTCATAGGAATGGATATCTGTTCCGTCAACCGTAATTTTACCTTTCTGAATTTCATAGAAGCGGTTCAGGATATTGATCGTTGATGATTTACCTGCGCCGGTAGCCCCCACAAGAGCGACAGTCTGCCCTGCCTGAACTTCGAATGAAATATCTTTCAGTACATAATTGTCGTCATTATAAGCAAACCATACCTTATCAAACTTTATCGAACCATTCATTTTTTCAGGGGCGTAACTTCCTTCATTTGACGTAACTTCATCTGTATCTAAGACTTTAAATACCCTTTCGGCACCAACCATTCCCATTTGAAGTGTATTAAACTTATCTGCAAGTTCCCTTATTGGGCGGAACAGCATACTAATAAACATAAGGAATTCTGCAATGGTCCCTGGCGTTACATTCAAAGGTTTAGCCAAAATGCTCTTAGCTCCATACCAGACCAATAAGCCCATAGACATTGCTGAAATAATTTCTACTACCGGAAAAAAGATAGAATAATACCAATTGGAACGGATATTTGCATCCCGGTAACGGGAATTGATCTTCTCAAATTTATTGTATTCCTGTTTTTCCCTTGCAAAGTATTGGATAATAGAGATGCCTGTAATATGTTCTTGCAGAAAAGTATTCAGATTGGATACTTCCGTCCTGATTTGTTGAAAAGCAGACTTGATGGCCTTTTGGAAGATAGAAGTGGCCATGATCAGCAAGGGCATAGGCAACAGTACAATAATCGTTAGTTCCCAGTCTGAGTAAACCATAAAAACAATAATGGCGATCACCTGCAAAATATCACCAATGATCACGATCAATCCTTCAGAGAAAATATCGGAGATGGTTTCCAGATCGGAAACTGTTCGGGTAATCAGCTGCCCAATAGGCGTCTTATCAAAATATTTTAACCGAAGGCGGGTAATGTGGTTAAATACATTAATCCTAAGGTCGCGAATGGCCGACTGCCCAAGGGTATTGGTCAATAAAGTATGACTGTACTGAATGATGCTTTGCAACACCAACAGCAGTACCATCAAAACCGTCATATTCACCAATCCGCCATAGGCAGAGGTAAGAATATAGTTATCTAATGTATATTTAATCAGGAAAGGTCTTACCGGAGCAATGAGCGCCAGTAGTATGGTCAGGACAACAGACCAGATAAAAATGCCCCGATAAGGTTTAACATACTGAAAAACTCTCTTCAGCAAACCAACATTAAAAGCATCTCCTGTTATTTTAGACATAGATTAGTGTACAAAAGGATATTCAATATGAACCAGATACAACCCGCAGGCGGGCACAGACTGACCTGCCTGACTACGGTCTTTACTTTCCATAATCTTTGCAAGGTCGGTTAAATTAATTTCTTTTTTTCCTATTCTGATCAAAGTTCCTACCACAGCACGCACCATATTCCTAAGAAAACGATCAGCTCTTATAGTAAAGATAAGTCCACCGTCCTTTTGTTCAAAAAACGCCTCTTTGATTACGCAATTATTGGTAAAAGTTTGCGTATTGGACTTACTGAAACAGGAAAAATCTGTATAAGTCATAATCAAAGCCGCGGCTTCATTCATTGCAGAAACATCCAGACTTCCCTTATATAACCAGGAACGGTTCA
This sequence comes from Pedobacter nutrimenti, assembly GCF_032678445.1. Lineage (GTDB taxonomy): Bacteria > Bacteroidota > Bacteroidia > Sphingobacteriales > Sphingobacteriaceae > Pedobacter > Pedobacter nutrimenti_A. The sequence goes on along the minus strand of NZ_JAVTSQ010000007.1, from coordinate 341,528 downwards.
ATTTGAAAGGGTCCTTATGAAAGTGGAGATGATACTGGTACGCCCTTGATGTGGCATTAAATCTCGCGTGTGCCTGCGGGTCTACTTCCAAGATTCTTTTCACAGCAATATCATAAGGAAGCAGTGAATTAAGACTACTTACCTTGCTGTTGATATTGGCATAATCCCCTACGGGCAGGTCAAAATGAGCAAAGAACTGCGAAGCATGAACACCAGTATCTGTACGGCCACAACCCAGCGTCACAATAGCCTGCCTAAAAAAAACGGATAGTGCCTTATCCAGACACTCTTGCACAGAAAGAGCATTAGGCTGTATTTGCCAGCCATGATAAGCTGTGCCGTTATAAGATAGTTCGATAAAAAAACGTTGTGTATTCAATAGCACAAAGTTAACTGATATTCTCTTCTTTGATTTCAAAAGAATCAAAAAAAAGGAAGGTTTTAATATATTTGCTGAAATTATTGAACTGCTATGATACAAAGAATACAATCAGTGTGGCTTTTGTTAACAAGTTTAACGCTGTTTATTTTACTGGCCCTGCCCATCGTAACCAAAATAGATAGCGGAACTGAATGGAGCGTTTATACCACTGGCCTTCATCAAAAGTTATCATCAGATTCGGGTAGCGGGGTAAAAGCAGCATTAAACATCCCTTTGGTTGCCTCTAATGCCATTATTGCACTGCTGGCCTTTGTAAATATTTTCCTTTTCCGCGACAGAGCGGTTCAAAAACGGATTTGTAGTTTGATTATCATTTTAATTGCCGCACTGAATTTCTGGATCTTCCAATCTGCCAGGGAAATACCCGGTGGCTTAGAAGGGGCATCCTATGGCGCAGGTGCTTTTCTGCCCCTGGTTGCAATTGTATTCTGTTTTCTGGCCATAAGAGGCATCCGAAAAGATGAGCAACTGATCAGGTCTGCAGACCGCTTACGCTAAGTTACTGAATACGTGGCTGTTTTTATTTAGTTAACTACCAGTAAAATACCAATTTAAAAGCGTACCTTTGCGGCTTAATTAAATAATACATGACAAACCCATTTAAATTATTGGGGATAAGTGATGACGTTGTTAATGCTGTAAAGGATTTAGGTTTCGAAAATCCAACACCTATTCAGGAACAAGCTATTCCTGTGCTGTTAGAGGGCAATAATGACTTTGTTGGTTTGGCCCAAACAGGAACAGGAAAAACAGCCGCATTTGGATTGCCGCTGTTAGAATTGATAGACTTTAAAAGCAATAAGCCACAGGCATTGATTTTATGCCCTACGAGAGAGCTTTGCTTACAGATTACTAGCGACATCAAGAATTTCTCTAAGAACATCTCTGGTGCTAATGTGGTTGCCGTTTACGGTGGCGCAAACATTATGCAACAGTTGCGTGAGATCAGAAACGGTGTACAAATTGTAGTGGCTACACCGGGCCGTATGTTGGACATCATTGGCCGCAAGGCTATAGATTTCACAAATGTGAAATACGTAGTACTTGATGAGGCAGATGAAATGCTGAACATGGGTTTCCAGGAAGACATTAATGATATTTTGTCTACTACGCCTGACGATAAAAAAACATGGTTATTCTCTGCTACTATGCCTCCTGAGGTAAGAAGGATAGCTAAAAACTACATGGACAGTCCTACCGAACTGACCATGGGAACAAAAAACACTGGTAACGTAAATATTGAGCATGAGTACTATGTAGTTCGTGCAAGAGATAAATATGCTGCCCTTAAACGCATTGTGGATTTCAATCCTGAAATCTTCGCTGTAGTTTTCTGTAAAACCAAAATGGATACTCAGGATGTTGCTGAGCATTTGATTAAAGATGGCTATAATGCAGATGCATTACACGGAGATCTTTCTCAGCAGCAAAGAGACAAAGTGATGCAGCGTTTCCGCGACAGACACATGCAATTGTTAATTGCTACTGATGTTGCTGCACGTGGTATCGATGTGAATAACGTAACGCACGTTATCAACTATTCACTTCCTGACGAGATTGAAAGTTATACCCACCGTAGCGGTCGTACAGGTCGCGCCGGAAAAACAGGTATTTCTATCTGTATCATCAACTCTAAAGAGATTGGTAAGATCCGTCAGATCGAAAGAATCATCGGCAAACAGTTTACAAAAGCTGAATTACCGACTGGTTTTGATGTTTGCGAAAAACAACTGTTCTCTTTAGTGCACAAAGTTCATAATGTAGAAGTAAATGACAATCAGATTGATCAGTACATCCCACGCATTATGGATGAGTTTGCAGAGTTGAGCAAAGAAGATGTCATCAAACGTTTTGCATCTTTAGAGTTTAACCGCTTTTTAGAGTATTACAAAAATGCACCAGATCTGAATGCATCTGCTGACGACCGTGGAGAACGCGGCGAAAGAGGTGAAAGAGGAGAGCGTGGCCCAAGAAGAAGCAGCGATGGTTACACCCGTCTGTTTATCAACTTAGGCTCTGTGGATGATTTCACCAGAGGTGACCTTTTATCTTTTGTATGTAACAATGGTAAAATTGCGGGTAAAAATGTTGGTAAGATTGACCTTAAAGGAGTTTATTCTTTCTTTGAAGTGGAAGATGCCAGCGTAGATGCTTTGTTTAACAACTTCAAAGATATCCAATTCAACAACCGTGGTGTAAGGATTGAAAAATCCGGAGACCCTGCAGAAAGCAGAAGCGGTGGTGGTGGTGGTGGCCGTGCCCGTGGCTATAGCGGTGGCGGCGGAGACAGAAGAAGTTCTGGCGGTGGCCGTCGTGAAGGTGGAAGTGGAAGACGTGAAGGCGGAAACGGTGGCGGTGGTTTCAGAGATTTCTCTGGAAGAAGCCGTGAAGACAGAGGCGGAAGAAGCAGTGGAGGAAACGGCGGAGACAGAAGACGCAGGTCTTAATCTTTCTTATATAAATAAAAGCCCCGGAAATCCGGGGCTTTTTTGGTTTAGGTTGATATAAGATACCAGATGTCCCCTGGCTTCCTGGTAAAAGTTCTGCAAGGTATACATCAAATATATTATTTGCTCCTATAGTCAGTTTAAGGCTCTTAGTTAAATTATAACCTACGCCAGCACGTAATAACACGTCCAGGCAAAACCTGCTCATTGGCGGCTACATTGGTTGGCTGAGATACCGCGCCAAGGCACCTAAGGGAAGTGGGGTCAATATGGTCTGTACCATCGGTTAGACTAACAAAAATATTACACAACTAAAATTAAGCGCATAAAAAAACCGGAACGAGGTCCGGTTTCTAAAATTCTGACAAAGACTAATCTTTTTTCTCAGGTCTGGTTCTGATCTGAGAGGCTTTCAAATACACCTTGCCTCCTTTTTTATTAACGTAATATTTACGGTTTTTACTGTTAATATAGACATCAGAACCATCAGGTGCCATTTTCCCTTTCCAGGTTTTATCAGCTACTTTAGAAGTTCCTTTTACAGCGACCTCAGCAGTTTTATTACCTACCTTATCTGCAGTCTTCTCAATCTTCTTTCCTATAGATTCTTTCTTTTTCTCCTGTGCTTGTGTGGAGAGCGCAAATGTAGTTACCAGTCCAAAGGCAACGACACCAAATAAAAATTTCCTTTTCATATGTATATAAATTGTTAATGGTAACCCGACCATCAATCCTGAGCGTCTCATCACCAACAATATAACACCTGTAAGAAGGAATTGTTTGGTTTAATTCAGTTGTTCAGTTAGTAATTTCATCTCGATAACAGGAGAATGCTTTTCATATAAAATTGCATACACCGCTCTGCTGATTGGCATATCGACCTTATATTTTTTATTGATCACATGCATACAGCTAGCCGCATAATAACCCTCGGCAATCATATTCATCTCAAGTTGAGCAGATTTAACGGTATAACCTTTACCAACCATATTACCAAAGGTGCGGTTCCTGCTAAACTGCGAGTATGCTGTAACCAGCAAATCCCCAAGATAGGCAGATTCATTAATGTCGCGGGAAATTGGATGCACAGCACTTACAAAACGGTTGATTTCCCTGATGGCATTCGAGATCAGTACGGCTTGAAAATTATCTCCATATCCCACCCCATGGCAAATACCACTGGCTACAGCATAGATATTTTTAAGTACTGCAGCATATTCAGTTCCGAAAATGTCATCCGATATGTTGGTTTTAATGTATCGGGTATTTAACATACGGGCAAAGCCCTCTGCATGCTGCAAATTAACAGATGCTATGGTAATGTAGGAAAGTTTTTCCAGCGCAACTTCTTCAGCATGACATGGACCACTGATCACCAAAATATTCTCCAATGGCACTTTATACTTTTCATGAAGAAACTCTCCAATAATCTGGTTTTCATCTGGAACAATCCCTTTAATAGCAGAAACAATTTTTTTTCCTTCCAAATCTTCAGGACCAATATCTTTTAATGTCTCTTTCAGAAACGCAGCAGGGACGTTCAAAATCACATAATCTGCAGACTTAACAATATCCCTGATATTTGAAGAAATATTTGCGTCCGGAATACGTACTTCTACAGAACTTAAATAGTTTGGATTGTGGTGATAGGTTTTAATGTGTGAGATGGCGTCGGTATTCCGCATCCACCAGTACATTTCCTTTTGTGTAATATTATCTGAAAGCATTTTAATGATGGCCGTAGCCCAGCTACCACCACCAATCATTGCAACTCTTGGCACCATATTGTCTAAATAAAAAATCCCGGTTGAATGGATCAACCGGGACAATTTACTCAATTTATTGCGTTTGCCAGCCCTTACTTTTTATCAGGCGCAGCAAACAACTGATCCTTAGTCGTTTTCTCTACTTTCATTCCATCTTTTAATCTGTTCTGAATAGCGGAGTAAGGCCCTGTAACTACTTCTGTACCCACCTTGATACCGGATTTTATAATAATAAACCGATCGTTTTGGATGCCGGTAGCTACTTCAACCTGTTTCACCGTTCCATTATTAAACACGTATACGTACTGTTTAATCTTTTTATCGGCAAGTTTGTTCTTTTGCTTTTCCTGGCTGGCATTGTCTCCACCTTCTTCTTTAGGCTGATCCGTTTTATCTTTCTGACTCGTAAAAACTGACTGTATAGGAACAGAAAGTCCTTTCTCGGTTTCACTTTCAATATCTACACTGGCAGAAAGACCCGGTCTGAATGGAGAAGGAAGATCTTTAGCTCCTCCTTTGATATCACTATAGGATTCTGCGAGAATACGCACTTTAACTACAAAATTGGTCACCTGATCTACTGAAGAGGTTACTGCCGTTCCAATATCTTTCGAAGAACTGGCGATTTCCGTTACAACACCTTTAAATTTCTTATCAGCAAATGCATCCACCTCTATATTTGCCTTATCTCCTACATTAACCCTATTGATATCATTTTCATTGACATCTACATTCACCTCCATGGAAGACAGGTTCGAAATACGCATAATTTCCGTTCCGGCCATTTGTGCCGTTCCAAGAATTCTATCTCCCTTTTCAACAGACAATTTGGAAATCACTCCATCCACAGGTGCATAAATTGTTGCTTTGGCAAGATTAGCACTTGCTTCCTGAACATTAGCACCATTTTGTTCCAGCATAAATTTAGCTGAAGTCAAGTCCTCTTTCGATTTTTGCAGGTTGGTTTTAGCAGTCAGATAAGCCGCCTTTGCAGCGTCAAACTCAGAAGCCGAAATTACTTTTTTACCAAACAGTTCTACATTGCGTTTATAGGTTGCCTCGGCATTTACAAAATTAGCTTCTGTTTGTTTCAGGAGTTGTGCAGCAGAGGCTACTCCAGCTTTCTGAGAGCTGAAAGAAGCAACCGCTCTGTCAAAACCAGATTTCAGTACATCGGGACGAACCTTACAAAGCAATTGTCCCTTTTTGACCACATCACCCTCTTTAACATGAAGTTCAACAACCTCACCAGAAACCTCAGAGCTTAACTTCACCTCTGTTTCAGGCTGGATCTTTCCACTTGCTGTCACTGTCTCTATCACCTCTCTTTCCACGGCTTTTTCGACAGTTACTTTTTCGGCTTTGTTGCCCCCTATCACTCCAGTAACTTTTAAAATAACCAGTAATGCGATGAGTACAACGACGGCTATGATGATGTGTTTGAGTTTCATTGATCTGTTGTTTTATTGTGTGTATTATATGGTATCAATTAAAAAATAATCTGTTTCCCAAGGTAATAATCAATCACCTTAGCCCTGAACAGTAAATCGTATTTAGCCTGGATCATATCAATTTCGGCTTTATTCATATTGGTTTGAGAAGTACTGTAATCTAACGAATTCACCAATCCTACAGCATAACGTTGTTCAATCACGTGGAAAGCATCTTTCTGCGCAAGAAAAGTGTTGGTGGTTGAAGAATAACGACCTTCCGCTGCCTTTAGATCTGCAACGGCTTGATAGATGACCTTATTTAGGTTATTTTTTGCCAGTTGTTCATCGGTTTGGGTCTGGAGCAAATTGATTTTAGCTTTCCTAACCCCAATTTTTGCCTGCAGTCCATTAAATACCGGAATACTTAAACTCAGTCCAATATTTTGCCCAAACCTATCACTTAATTGTTGTGAAAATGATGTTTGAGGTAAAGGAGATGCAAATGTATAAGAATAGGAAGATCCTAGTCCGGCACTAAATGAAAGTTTAGGATAGAGATTACCCTTTGCAACATCAATTCCTTTTCTTGCAGCATCTGTACGTAAAGATGCTAGTTTAATATCCGGAAAGAATGTCAATGCATTATTATAAACTTCGTCGGGGTTATAACTAGTTATGGGCTTATTAAAGCTTGATAAAACGGGTGCTTGAACTTCATATTTGGTTGAAGAGGGCATTTCCATCAGTTGTGCAAGAGTGAGATACGAAATCGTAAGTGCATTCACTGCGTTTGTTTTATTCAATTCAGATGTTGCAAGCTGAGATTTCGCTTGTGACAAATCCGCCAAGGTCTTATTTCCAACGTCAAGTAACTGTTGCTGTACGTCCAACTGTTGTTTTGAAACTGATAATTGCTGATCCGCAGCCTTTAAAAGGTCCTTATTATATAGGATTTGAAGATAAGAGGTAATTACCTGTAAAATAAGATCATTTTTTACTTTTTCAGTATTCTTTTGACTTGCCTCCAGCAAGGTTTTATTTTGTTTAATCTGATTTAGCAAAGACCATCCCTGAAAAATGGGAACACCTGTCCCCAAAGAACCTGAAGTAGTCAACAATTTCTGGTTAATAATCTGGTAAGTATTGGGATCCTGCCCCCTGCCGAAACTAATTCCAGAAGACACTGATCCATTTAAAGTAGGTACCAGAGCCATTTTTGATTGTTTCAACGTTTCATCTGATAAACTTTCGCTAAACTGACTTTGCCTTACTTGAAGATTATTTTTTAGCGTCTTATCAATCGCTTCCTGTATGGTAATCACTTCCTGTGCGGTCGATTTCTGCACAAAACCTGTTGTGAAGGCAACAGATAACACTATGCTTAGACCGATGAACATAGGAGAGCTTGTAAATATTTTCATAATTTTAGTTTCACAATAATACTATAAACAACTAATTGATTTTGTAAATTTTCAAGTACCGCCGCCAGCAAAATTCTTACATTTGGACATGTACCTGGTAAAATCACCTCTTCTCTTAAAATGGTATTACCCATCTTTAGTCTGGAATAAAAGCCGATCTGACAAAGTCATTTATTTAACCTTTGACGATGGACCTATACCTGATGTTACAGACTTTGTTCTAAAAACTTTAAAAAGTTTTCAGGCCAAGGCAACCTTTTTTTGTATCGGAGATAATATTACAAAATATCCAGAGATTTTCCAGCGGGTAATTGATGATGGTCACCGTATTGGCAATCATACCTATAACCATCTTAAAGGATGGAAAACAACAGATGAACTCTATCTTCGAAATTTCAGTAAATGTCAGGAACTAACCGCTACCGATCTGTTTCGTCCGCCATATGGCAGGATTAAAAAATCTCAGATCAAAGAAATCAGAAATTACTATCCAAACATGAAAATTATTATGTGGGACGTACTCAGTGGTGATTTTGACATTAATCTTGCTCCTCATAAATGTCTTAAAAATGTGATTAAACATACGGCTAATGGTTCTGTTATAGTGTTTCACGACAGCCTCAAAGCATTTGACAGACTAGAATATGCTTTACCCCGCACACTTCAACATTTCCATGAACGAGGTTATGTATTTGAAACCTTATAATTGAACTTGGTTACACCAAGTTCAGACCAAAACCACAACATCCATAAAAGAGACTGTATTACAAATACTTAAGCAAAAACAAAATCAATAAACCGTCCATTTATGAACAGTGCTGTTCGTAAATGGACGTCAAATTAAAGATCCTATTCAAACACTACAGATAGCAATATTATTTAGAATACTTATAAATAATATAATGATCCTCAGATGATGGCCCGCCCCTGTTTTTTTTTGTAAATTCGCTACAAATAATTCTAATATATTACCTTTTAACACAGATTATCAATGGCTTTTGATATAGATATGATCAAAAAGGTGTATGCAAACTTCGGACCCCGTGTTGAAGCGGCCCGTAAACTAGTAGGCAGACCTTTAACACTTTCAGAAAAAATTTTATATACTCACCTTTGGGATGAGAATACCAATACTTCCTATGTTAGAGGTACGGACTATGTAGATTTTGCTCCTGACAGGGTAGCTATGCAGGATGCAACTGCTCAGATGGCTTTGTTGCAATTTATGCAGGCTGGCCGCCCTAAAGTTGCAGTACCTTCAACCGTACACTGCGATCACCTAATTACAGCAAAATATGGCGCAGAACAGGATCTTCCTGCTGCCAATACTGAAAGCAAGGAAGTATTTGATTTCCTCGCCTCTGTATCCAATAAATATGGTATTGGCTTCTGGAAACCAGGAGCAGGTATCATCCACCAGGTCGTATTGGAAAACTATGCTTTCCCGGGCGGAATGATGATCGGTACAGATTCTCACACAGTGAACGCAGGTGGTTTAGGTATGGTTGCAATTGGTGTAGGTGGTGCAGATGCCTGCGATGTTATGGCGGGTTTACCATGGGAGCTTAAATTCCCTAAATTAATCGGAGTAAAGTTAACCGGAAAACTGAACGGATGGACTTCTCCTAAAGATGTCATCTTGAAAGTAGCAGGTATCCTGACTGTAAAAGGCGGTACTGGTGCTATTGTTGAATATTTTGGCGAAGGAGCCAATAATATGAGTTGTACTGGTAAAGGCACAATTTGCAACATGGGTGCAGAGATAGGTGCAACAACCTCTACATTCGGTTATGATGAAAGCATGGAACGTTATCTACGTGCAACCAACCGTGCAGATGTTGCCGATGCAGCTAATGCGATTAAAGAACACTTAACGGGGGATCCTGAAGTTTACGCAAATCCAGACAAATATTTCGATCAGTTAATTGAGATCAATCTGTCGGAACTTGAGCCTTATCTTAATGGTCCATTTACTCCAGATCTGGCTACACCTATTTCTAAAATGAAAGAAGTAGCTGCAGAAAACGGCTGGCCGATGAAAATTGAGGTTGGATTAATTGGTTCTTGTACCAACTCTTCTTACGAAGACATTTCACGCGCAGTGAGTATAGCTAAACAGGTTTCCGAAAAAGGACTTAAAACCAATGCACAGTACTGCATTAACCCAGGTTCGGAACAAATCCGTTATACTATTGACCGTGATGGATTCCTGGATGTATTCAAACAAATTGGTGCAACTGTATTTACCAATGCCTGCGGACCATGCATCGGTATGTGGGATAGGGTCGGTTCAGAGAAACAAGAAAAAAATACTATTGTTCACTCTTTCAACCGCAACTTTGCCAAACGCGCAGATGGCAACCCAAATACTTATGCATTTGTAGCCTCACCAGAATTGGTTACCGCATTGGCTATCGCGGGCGATTTAAGTTTCAATCCACTTACAGATACTTTAACAAATGATAAAGGCGAGCAGGTAAAATTAGATGAGCCAACAGGACACGAGTTACCTCCAAAAGGCTTTGACGTGGATGATGCCGGATTCCAGGCACCTGCTGCAGATGGAAGTGGTGTACAAGTTATTGTTTCTCCTACTTCTCACCGTTTGCAATTGCTGGATCCATTTAAACCTTGGGAAGGTACAGATCTTAAAGGCTTAAAACTACTGATTAAAGCCAAGGGAAAATGTACTACAGACCATATTTCTATGGCTGGTCCATGGTTAAAATTCCGTGGCCATCTGGACAATATCTCTAACAACATGTTAATTGGTGCGGTGAATTTCTTCAATGAAAAAACCGATACGGTGAAAAATGAGCTAACAGGCGAATACGGCCCGGTACCAGCTACCCAGCGTGCGTATAAAGCTGCAGGCATAGGTTCTATTGTTGTAGGGGACGAAAACTATGGAGAAGGATCAAGTCGTGAACATGCCGCTATGGAGCCCCGTCACTTAGGTGTACGTGCCGTATTGGTAAAATCATTTGCTCGTATCCACGAAACCAACCTTAAGAAGCAAGGTATGCTTGGTCTTACCTTTGCCAACAAAGAGGATTATGATAAGATTTTAGAAGATGACGTAATAGATATCATTGGCTTAACCGAATTTACCCCTGATGTTCCGCTTACGATTGTATTGAATCATAAAGACGGTTCTAAGGAAGAGATTGAAGTTAACCATAGCTATAATGCACAGCAGATTGAATGGTTTAAAGCAGGTGGTGCATTAAACATCATCCGCAGAGAAGCCGCTGCTAAAAATGCATAAGCATTAAATAGTTTTTAAAAACTCCCGTAGAAATGCGGGAGTTTTTTTTATGCTTAATACTCATAAAGGCAATCGAAACAATGGTGAACTTTTCTGGCATGGAAGGGATAAACCAATAGCAACAGTGATACTACTGTGGTTACGATATTGAACCGTTTTTTAGTTGCCTGTACGTAACCTACATGAGGAGACCCACAATTTGGACAGGTCTCTCCTTGCCCATCTTCTTCATGAACTTCTAAAGCGGCGGTGGTTTCTCCCAGAATATTTCTGGCCAGATCCGCATCCCTTTCAAAAAGATGCAGTTTAACACCACCAAGAGCTTGTGTATACAAAGGATTTATGGTAATTGTATTCTCATCAGATAAAAAGCACTGGATTCCCGCATCCATTAACCGCGCTTTTACAATATTTGCTTCTATAGGGTTGTAAAAAGTTTCGAATACGATTATTTTATCCATTTTAAGTTTGCGTTGATGTAAACCTAAACAAAAAACCAGAACTAATGTTTCAAGAACTTTCGGAACCAGTGTCCTGAATCTTTAATAATACGTTCCTGTGTTTTAAAGTCGGTATGGATAAGCCCAAAACGTGCGTTGTATCCTTCAGCCCATTCAAAATTATCCATAAGGGTCCAGGCCATATAACCTGTTACATTTACACCCTCCTCTTTTACCTTTAATAAAGCTTCCAGATAGAGTTTAAAATACGCTATTCTTTCTGTATCATTGATAACTCCATCAACAACCTTATCATGAAACGCAGCACCGTTTTCAGTGATGATGATATTTCTAACCTTTGGATAGGCTGCAAACTGCCGGATGATGTTCTGAAAACTATCGGCATTAATTTCCCAGCCCATCGCAGTGTGGGGCTTTTTACGGCTCTTAGCTTTTACTTCCCAAGCCTGTAATACCGGAATAAAAGCATTGTACTTTATGGTGAGCGGAAAATAATTCTGAAGACCAATGAAATCAAAATCAAAAGCGAGTCTTTCGGTATGTCTCCAGGTAGAATGGTTTATCGAAAACTTCTCCATCACATCCCAATCAGCCATAGGATAACCCATTCCTAAGGCAGGCTCAATAAACAAGCGGTTCATTAAGCAATCTACCCTTTTTGCGGCCTGCAGATCGGCTTCGTTTTGTGTAAAAGGAATAATCTCCGAACAGGAGTAAGTAGTTCCTATATTGGCCTGTTTGATCTCAGCGCGAAGAATACGCCCCCCATCTGCCTGCGCCAGGGCCGCATGGTGCACTGCTGAGAAAAAGTTGGTCAATCCCGTTTCTCCGGGAGCATGTATCCCCAGCATATATCCAAGTGAAGTAAAACCAAAAGGTTCATTCATCACAATCCAGTTTTTTACTTTGTCGCCATACTCCTTAGCACATACTGTTACAAAATGGTTAAAAGCATTATTAATACTATAGGCAGTCCATCCCCCTTCATCCTGTAATGCCTGAGGCAAGTCCCAGTGGTAAAGCGTAACATAAGGTATAATACCTTGTTGCAGGCATTCATCAATTACCTGATGATAAAAACGAATACCTTCTTCATTTACATGACCGTGACCTGAAGGAACAATTCTTGGCCAGGAAATGGAAAAACGGAATATCGAAAAACCTAGGAGCCTGATCAAAGCGATGTCCTCTTTATACCGATGATAAAAATCACATGCCACTGCAGGATGATGACCTTTTTTTACCTTACCAGACTTTTTAGAGAAAGTATCCCAAATGGATGGACCTTTACCATAAGTATCGGCCGCCCCCTCAATCTGCGCTGCAGCTGTGGCAACCCCCCATAAAAAATCAGTTCCAAATTGAGATGCTTTTATCATAACTACATAAATAACAGGCAATATGAGAAACTGATATTAAATCAATATTAATTCAGCAACATAAGTAAGTCTAATCCTTCAAACTCAAACCAATCTGTTTCAAAAGTATAGCCGCATTGAAAGTTTTACAGGCCCCATGTTTCAACCTATAATCAAAATGCATCTCGCCGTCTGCAATCTGTATATCAAAATGATAATTCCGAACAGAGGATGAATATTCTGCCTCCATTTCAGACAACTGCAAATCATGCGTAGCAAATAAAGTTGGAGTTTGCTGTTCAATCATCTTTTCAATAAAAACTTTAGAGCCAAGGTATTTATCCCTACTATTTGTTCCCCGAAGCATCTCATCAATCAGTACAAAGGAATACCTCTGAATGCGGGTTGAATCCAGAATCATTTTAAGACGATTCAGTTCTGCCTTAAAGGTAGAAGTCTGATCATTCAAAGAATCCTTGATCCTCATATAAGAAAGCACATTAAAAATCGACAGGCTGAGTGCTTCAGCGCATACGGGTCCTCCAGAGAAGGCCAGAACCATATTCACACCTACCGTCCTTAAAAACGTGCTTTTCCCTGCCATATTAGACCCAGTTACAATATCAACAGTTGGCTTTTCACTTAAGTTATAACTGTTCACAATTCGTTTTCCATCTTCAATCAGGGGATGACCAAGATTCAGCGCTTCCAAAGCGAAATTTTCCTGAATTTTCGGGTATACCCAGGCAGGTTCATTATAGTTTAAGGTTGCAAAAGAAATGAGCTCCTCAAACTGACTGATCCGGTATAAGCCTTTCAATATATGAGCAGAAGAACCAACATACCATTTATCCAGTCTCACCGTGCACCTCAAATCCCAAAGAAAGAACAAATTTAAGAATGAAGAAACTATAATATTCAACCGGGCATCAAAAGCTTGAATGATAGACGACAGTTGCTTAATTTGTTTGCTAACAGGAGTACTATCCACTTCAGGCTGGAAAAAATCGCGGATATACTTGCTCTTCCACTGTACACGTTCTGTCCATTCAATTGTTCCCGAAAATGCGCTCAATAATTCTGCTCCTCCGCTAAAACCGTAATATACCTGATTGATCGCCTTCAGATTAAAAAAAGTAAGTCCAGCATTAAATACTGCGACCAGCCCGATAAGATTCCACCATACCCCCCCTGCAAATGAGCCGATGATCAATAAACCAATTGTTAAGAAAGGAACAAAAGCTATATAGGCCCGAAGTAATTTAGCATGTATGAAACGTAATTGCAATTCCAGTTCATGAGCAAGCTTATGCTCAATAACGCCCAACTGACTGGATTCATGATTCTGCAACTGAGCCCGGAAATGAAAAGTATCTTCAATATGTTTGTTCAGCTCCTCCATCCCCTCCTGCCTTTCCAAGATGACAGTACGTTCTAATGGTGCTTCCAAATGACGAGCCAGCAGATCCATCCCTCTGGTCGTTTTACAACGGTTAAGCGTTGCATATAAGGACTGCGGGCCAAAAACATCCAAATCAGAAGTATATGGATGATGCTCATCCTGATATTGGGTTCCATCGTCATATCCATTCTTTCGATCTAGCAATAGATGTTCTTCATTCTGAAAAATCCACAATAATTTTCTTGCATACTTCAATTCGCTCTGTAAGCCCACTTGTTTTTTGACCAGGACCATGAAAATCAAAACAGGAATGCACAGGAGCAATCCCATAATCCAGTGATAACCCTGACTAATGATCAACGCGACAATTAATATCTCTGCAATAAATACCCCCAATCTGGATAAGGAAACTTGGTTGAGTTTTTTGACCAGGCCATCTACCCTGTTTTGTTGGATCTGTATTTGATTTTGATAGTGAATTAAAATAGCTTCTTTAGTTTTTACCATATATTTGAAGATTCTCAGAAAATCATAAATATAGGCAATACATTATATACCCTAAGAACGGAATGAAGATAACCTTACTGGTGGTTGGAAAAACAGAAGATAAATATCTGATTGAAGGTATTGAAAAATACCTGAACAGACTGAAACATTACATTGGCTTCAACTTAACTGTAATTCCAGACATAAAAAACACCAAGAACCTTACTGAAGCCCAACAGAAGAGCAAAGAAGCAGAATTGATCCTGAAACAGATCGGCAATTCTGATCTGGTCGTCCTTTTAGATGAAAAGGGTAAGAAACACAGTTCTGTATCTTTCGCCAACTATCTGAACAAACAAATGATCGGTAGTGTTCAACACCTGATATTTGTCATTGGAGGCCCTTATGGCTTTGATGAAAGCATTTACAAACGAGCTGCCTCCTCCATTTCACTATCAGACATGACATTCTCCCACCAGATGGTCCGTCTATTTTTTGTTGAGCAACTGTACAGGGCCTTCAGTATCCTAAAAGGAGAACCCTATCACCACGAATAATCAGATTTCTTTATGGAATTAAGATCAAAAAATCATCATTATAAAAAGGAGATATCGTTATGATAGACGAAGATTTAAAAAACAAACTTAAATTTACCCGGAATTATAAGTTCAAAAGTGATACTTCAAGTGCGCGAGGTAGTTACTGGATTGCCATCATCATTTCAGTTATTGCATTCCTGCTCCTCTGGTATTTACTGTAAAAAGAATACCGCATAAAAAAAGCCGGATGCTTTGACACACCCGGCTTTTACAATCGATTATTAAGGCTATACTCCCTTCTTACTGGTCATATTTGCCTTTTTTGCAGGCTGAGCAGTTTTACTTGGAGCTTTCGCATTAGATGGCTTTGGTGTTGCCTTTGCCTTTTTCTCTGCTTTCTCTTCAGCTTTAACAGCCTCATGTTCTTCTGTACCCGGAGCTTCTTCGCTAAATAAAGGAAGTTCCTTCAATAAGTGATACCAGCTAACAATCTTTTTCATATCAGAAGTATAAACCTTCTCATCATCATGATTAGGTGCTACCTCATTAAAAAAGGACTTCAACGCTGAAGCATCAGCCTTCGCGTCAGGAATATTTCCTTTTGCTGCTGCAATATTAGCTAAAACATCCACCAGTTTCAGATCATCTTCCTGTCCGTAAACCGTAATGTCTTCCAGAGATGCCAGTTTAGTAGTAGAGATATTTGCAACGATCTTAACCTTTTGAGCATCCAGACTTTCCAATACGTAGCCCGCTTTATTTTGTCCAACAAGCTTATATAACCCAGGTCGGCCAGACACTGCTACTATTCCTCTTAAATTCATATGTTTTATTTTTTGAAAAGACAGAATTAATCTTCTATCACTTCTATACTTAAAATTTTATCCCCTTGTTTAATATCGTCAACAAGATCAACATTTTCTGTTACTTTACCAAAGCAAGTATGATTTCTATCCAGGTGTGCTGTATTGGTCCTGCTGTGGCAAACAAAAAACTGTGAACCACCGGTGTTTCTTCCTGCATGCGCCATAGACAATACACCTCGGTCATGGTATTGGTTCTCTCCATCAAGCTCACAGTCAATTTTATAACCCGGACCTCCTGTACCTGCCAAATGAGCTTTAGCAGGATCTTTAGAGTTCGGACAACCACCCTGAATCACAAAATTAGGAATCACGCGGTGAAAAGTAACGCCATCATAAAATCCTTCTTTAGCTAATTTTTTAAAATTGGCTACGGTATTAGGTGCATCTTTATCGTAAAACTGAACGGTCATGTCACCTTTTTCTGTTTTTATTATTGCTTTGCTCATATTCATTTTTTATGTAAACGCCAAATTTAGTAAATTGAAATGATTACCTAAACTTTATGGCTTAAAAAGCTGCAGAGGATAAATGTATATAATTTTATTATGGCATTCAAAAAATTTAAATTCGCGAATACCTAATTCCAACGGTTTTGAAAAAACATATCTTATTGTTCTTATTACTGGCACTTTCTATCAGCTTAAAAGCTTCATCCATCTTAATTTATATGGATGAAGACCAGAAAAACCATCTGAAAGCCTACGGGCTAGCCTATTGGAGCATTAAACAACAAGCTGATGTAAGCTGGTTGCTTAATTACCGTGGCGGAAGTTTCCTGATCAAGTATGCAAAACCAATAGAAGACGAGTGCAAAATCAGAGGTATATCCTATCAGGTTATGGCAGATGCAAAAGTGACTGCACTACTTAACGAAATCAGCAGTCCGGATGTCAATATGGAAATGGTTAAATTAGAGAAAGCACCTAAAATTGCGGTCTATTCCCCAAAAAGCAAATTGCCCTGGGATGATGCAGTAACCATGGTACTCACTTATGCAGAAATCCCTTATGATGTGGTTTATGATGACGAGGTTCTCAATGACAAACTAACAGGTTATGACTGGTTACATTTACATCATGAAGATTTCACAGGTCAATATGGTCGTTTCTGGAGCAATTTTAGAAATGCATCCTGGTACAAAACAGATGTTGCCAATCAGGAAGCTACAGCTAAAAGAAATGGCTTTAAAAAAGTATCAGAGATGAAACTTGCTGTAGCTAAACATATCGCAGCTTTTTGCTCAGGCGGAGGGTTTTTATTTGCTATGTGTTCCGGTACAGATACCTTTGATATTGCGTTAAGCGCTGAAGGTGTGGATATTTGTGAAAGGATGTTTGACGGAGACGCTGCAGATCCGAATGCACAATCAAAGCTCAATTTCAATAAGACCTTTGCTTTTAAAGATTTTACGATCGATCTGAATCCTTCGAATTATAAATTTTCAAACATAGACGTCACCCAAACACGGACACTTGTACAAAGCAACGATTTCTTTACCTTGTTCGATTTTTCAGCAAAATGGGATATAGTTCCGACCATGCTGACCCAAAATCATGAAAAAGTTATCAAGGGCTTTATGGGACAAACAACTGCCTTTCGAAAGTCCCTGGTCAAACCAGACATTACTGTACTTGGTGAAAACAAAGGCGCAGAAGAGGTACGCTATCTTCATGGAGAATTTGGAAAGGGCCAATTCACTTTTTATGGAGGACATGATCCTGAAGACTATCAGCATCTGGTAGGCGATCCCCCAACAGATCTGAACCTCCACCCCAACTCACCGGGATATAGACTTATCCTGAACAATGTACTTTTTCCAGCTGCAAAAAAGAAGCCGCAGAAAACCTAGTCGTAGAAATTCCAGCTTACCCCAAATTTCAGCATACGATCTGGCATTGGATATTTGTATACACTGTAATAGCCTTTGGAAAACAAGCCTTGATTGACATAGTCATATTTCAAAAAAAGGTTCGCTTTTCGCAGACTCGCCCTTACCCAAACATCTATAATAGGCTCTGTTTTAAGTTGAGGCCCATTATTCAATGTATAAAACTGACTTGCCGCAGGCGAATAAGCTAAAGCATCATAAGGGGTATTGTATCTTAAATCTATTCCCACATCTGTTTTAAGAACTTTAAAAAAGGTTTGGTTACGGTACAAGCTGTTAAAAGTATAAACCTCCGGTGTACGCAAAATGCTTTTGCTATCTGTTTTCTGATAAACCAAATAACTGTCCAAATGGAATTTACCAAAGTCTACTTTTTTACCAACAGTAACTTTTAACAGGTTAATACTTCCACCTTCTTGAGTAGGCCTAATATCTACTCCACTACCCACCTGGGCAAAATACAGATACTTATTGATCAGGTAATATTGTGCACCAGCCTCAAACTTATATTTATCATTGATATAATTGAAAGATAAATTAACGGTTTTGGTTCTGTCTAAACCCTCAGCCCAGTTGTAATGATTTCCAAAATATCGGATATACACCTCCTCAGGAGACTTATTTTGGATATAAGCCCCCAGAACCACACGACCCGCTGCATTACTCAACCGTACATTACTCTTGGCCTCATACAAAAAATCGCCAATTTGCCGGCCTTGGAAAATTTGCTGGAGATCCACATTCAAATCCATACGGTCACTGAAGCGATAACCTAAAGCGCCCAGCAATGTGGAGTTCTGAAAAGTCGCACTATAATCATAATAATTCGTTAAATCGGCATAGCGGGCAAGCTGCGTATATTTATAGTAGTCATGTCTGATACCAACATCTATTTTTAGTTCATTTTTAATAAATGCTTGCGACTTTCCCCTAAGGAAAAAGCTATAAATGAATTCATTCCTTAAATGGCTTACACTTGTAGAGTCATTCGTAGAAACCGTATCAATCAATCCCTTTGGCAAAACAGAATGGTCATCAGCTTCACTTTTAGAGAAACCAAAAGATTGCGTATTATAAGAAACTGTATAGGTTACTTTATTGGTAGGCAACACTTTTTTCATTACTGGCTGCTCAACCGTATCAATACGGCCGATAAAATAACTTTGTTTAAGAAAGAAAATGTTATTGTGCCAATGTTGTTTAGCTGTGGTTAACCTCACCACTTCCGCTTCGTGGGATACACGCTGTGTGGCATCCACATTAGTAAACAGGTTATCATTATTTACTGTACCATTTTCTCCAGCCTTAAAACTGCTAAAAATAGCCGTAGCCCATAAATTATAACGCTTATTCGGAGATTGATACCATGTAAACAGCGAGGTATTCAAATCGTTTGCTTTCTGATTGTTATATACCCCTTTAGACCCAATCTGATAATAATTCGCACCAACATTCAAGTTGGGCTTTATATTTTGGGTATGTGTCGCTTTAAAAACCTGTTCCGGCCCTCCACTCACATAGTAAAGATTACTAAACTGCGTACGCGCCTGGTAGTAGATGATGTCTTCAGGACTCATCCTATAAATATCAAAAGAGTGGAAACCAGGATCAAATCCAATGCTTTTCGAAGGTTCAAAAAGCATCAGTTGCGCCGCCATTCCCGGCCCTCCTGTATTTATAGTTGGTCTTCGGGGCTGATTCAATACACTATAATTCTGAAAATTCCTTAAACTTGTATCTAAAGGAAAAGTTTGTATACTGTCCTTCGTTAACCCTAGTGTAGTATACCTGACATATTTAGAGGTAAAAATCACAGAGTCCTTACCCCCATCCAGTTTTTTTCTTAAAGAATCTAATTCTTTATTCTCTCTAACAGTCGTCTTTAAATCCTGCGCAAAGGCCCCCTGCCCAAACAGCAGTAAACAAAACAAAACAGAAAGAACAAGAAATTTATACATTATAAAGTAGCGATTAACTGGCTTAAAATTTTAGTCATTTTAGGTTCTGCAACGCGCGCAGTTTCCAGGATATCTTCCAGACTAAAGGGGTGCAACACCTCAGGGAAACCTTCATCTGTCAATACCGAAACAGCGAATACTGGCAATTTCATATGATTGGCCACAATCACCTCCGGTACGGTACTCATACCTACCGCATCCCCGCCAATAATTCTCAAATATTTGTATTCAGCTTTAGTTTCCAGATTTGGTCCTGTTACAGAAACATACACGCCTTGATGACAGGTAATTCCCTCTGCTGCAGCGATGCTCAGCGCATCAGCTATAAGCTTACGATTATATGGTTCACTCATATCCGGAAAACGAGGTCCCATATCAGCGTCATTATGCCCCCTCAATGGACTTTCCAGCTGTAAATTAATATGATCATTAATAACCATCAGATCCCCTTTTTTGAAATCAGGATTTAACGATCCTGCAGCATTAGACACAAACAGGTAGCCAATTCCCAGAGCTTTCATCACCCTCACAGGAAAAGTGATCTGCTGCATACTATAACCTTCATAATAATGCAGGCGGCCTTGCATGGCAACAACCTTTTTCCCGTTCAGTGTTCCAAATATCAGTTTACCAGAATGGAATTCCAAAGTAGATATCGGGAAATTAGGAATATTAGGGTACATCAGGCTATAGGCCACTTCAATTTCCCCAACCAGATCACCTAAACCCGTACCCAGAATAATTCCAATCTCCGGTTTAAAATGATCTGTTTTTTTCTTTATATACTCAACGGTTTCGTGTATGGCTTGAAACATAATTTAAAATATTTTGGTCAAATGTAACTTTATCTTCCTTCTCAATTTCTATCCGGATCGGTAAATAAAATACAGGCAAATTTAAAAGTAATTCTTTTATTCTGATATCTGATAAACGCTGCGCATCCTTTTCTGTTGTGAGGATGATTTTTTCTTTATCTGTTTCTCTCTCAAACGCGCGAACAAGCCTCTGAATTTCCGCCAAGCTAAACTGATGATGATCAGCATAATGATGATGGTCTACATTCACTCCAAATCCGGAAAGATAAGAAATCATCGGCTTCGGATTTGCAATTCCTGTAAGCAAAAACACCTGCATATTTTTCACCAGAGCAGCATTCTCACTGCTTGTTGCTCTAAAAACAGGCATCAAAGTGGCATACTTTATTTCGGAAAAAGCCGGAATATTTCCCTTTTTAAATTTTTTCAGAACCTGTTTTTTACCCTCAATATTTAAATGCGCCGGTATTTTCGTGATGAGCAGCGATTCCGCCCTTCGGTAACCCAAAAATAACTCCCGTAAATTTCCGGCAGGCAATAAAAATTGTGGTCTTAAAAGCTTCTGATATTCAAAAAGAAGGATATTAAAGCCTGCCTTAACCCTGCGGTGTTGAAAAGCATCGTCCAGAATGATCAGATCATGATCCCCTTTCAGAAGCTCAATACCTTTTACCCGGTCTTCGCAAACAGCAACAGTAACGTCCGGAAATTTACGATAAAACTGCATCGGTTCATCTCCAATAGTTTCTGCTGTTGCCTCCCCATCGGCCAATATAAATCCCTTGGTTTTTCTTCCATATCCCCTGCTCAATATGGCTATTTTATAACCATCAAGCAACTGAACCAAGTACTCTGTAACAGGGGTTTTGCCCGAACCACCTACCACCAAATTTCCCACACAAATTACCGGCAGGTTAAATTTAACCGACCTAAAAAGGCCCCAGTCATAAAATTTGTTCCTGACCAGGGTAACCATTCCATAGATAAGGGAAAAAGGAAGAAGTAGCAATCGCAGTTTCTTAATCATGTATGGGTCAAAAATAAGAATTATCAACCAGAATGTATCCTGCATATATTTTATGCCTCTACCATGGCTGATAAATAAAAACTATCTTTGTATAAACAACAATTCAATACCATGCTTAAAGGATTTTTTAACGTACCAGCCCCCACCAATGAGCCTATTTTAGGCTACGCACCGGGAAGTAAAGAACGTGAACTTTTAAAAGCGGCCCTGGCCGATGCCCGTTCCAAACAAATTGACATCCCAATGTATATAGGCGGCGCTGAAGTTCATACCGAAAATAAAGGAAAGACTACCCCACCGCACGATCACCAACATATTCTAGGTTATTATAGCAAAGGCGACAAAAGCCATGTTACAAAAGCAATTGATGCCGCTTTAGCTGCAAAAGCAGATTGGGAAAACCTTGCCTGGGAACAACGCGCAGCTGTTTTCTTAAAAGCAGCCGACCTTATTGCCGGCCCTTACAGGTACAAATTAAATGCAGCAACCATGCTTGGCCAAAGCAAAAACGCTTACCAGGCAGAGATTGATTCGGCTTGTGAACTGATAGACTTCCTTCGGTTTAATGTAAGCTATATGTCTGAAATCTATAAGCAGCAACCTCCGGTTTCGCCAAAAGGTTCATGGAACAGAGTAGAGCAGCGCCCGTTAGAAGGTTTCGTTTTTGCTTTAACCCCTTTCAACTTTACTGCTATTGCGGGTAACCTGCCAACCTCGGCCGCAATGATGGGTAATGTTGTTGTCTGGAAACCTGCCAACACTCAGATCTATGCCGCTAATGTACTGATGCAGATTTTCAGAGAGGCCGGATTGCCCGATGGAGTAATCAACCTGGTCTATGTTTCTGGACCTGATGCTGGCGAGGTAATCTTCAGCCATCCAGATTTTGCAGGCATTCACTTTACCGGATCTACCGGAGTCTTCCAGGATATTTGGAAAACCATTGGAAACAATATCCATAAGTTCAAAACTTATCCACGTATAGTTGGAGAAACCGGTGGAAAAGATTTTATCCTTGTTCATGGCTCGGCTGAAGCGGAAAGCTCTAGTACAGCCATTATCAGAGGTGCTTTTGAATATCAAGGCCAGAAATGTTCCGCAGCTTCAAGAGTATATGTTGCCCAAAGCGTATGGCCTAAGGTAAAAGAATTTATGCTTCGTGACCTGGCTACTTTTAAAATGGGTGGAACAGAAGATTTCAGCAATTTTATTAATGCTGTTATTGATGAGAACTCCTTTAATAAACTAACTAAATACATCGACGCAGCGAAGAATGATCCGGCTGTAGAGGTGATTACTGGTGGCAATTACGACAAATCAAAAGGTTATTTTATAGAGCCTACTGTGCTCGTCGTTAAAGATCCGAACTATGTTACCATGAGCGAAGAACTATTTGGTCCGGTACTCACGCTGTATGTATATGAGGATAAAGATTTTGACCAGGTATTAGACCTTGTGGATCAAACCTCCATTTATGCTTTAACAGGTGCAGTAATTGCTCAGGACAGATACGCTATTGAAAAAGCAACCCATCGCTTACGCAATGCAGCAGGAAACTTCTATATTAACGATAAGTGTACTGGCGCAGTAGTAGGACAACAGCCTTTCGGAGGCGCCAGAGGTTCTGGTACAAACGATAAAGCTGGATCTATGATCAACCTGCTACGCTGGGTTTCCCCACGTACGATCAAAGAAACTTTCGATCCGCCGAAAGACTATCGTTATCCTTTCTTAGCAAACGACTAAATACATCGATAAAAAAAGCTCCCGATATGATCGGGAGCTTTTTTATTTTAATAAAAATTGCATTCTGCAATAAAGCACCAAATTATTTTCCCGCGTCCATTTTGAATACAGGAGACAAATCAGCTGCGCTTGACGCACTTACCTGCAGATCCGTAATCATTCCGGTTTGCAGACTGTAAACCCAGGCATGAACAGAAAGTTCCTGACCCGAAGCCCAGGCATTTTGTACGATAGAAGTACTCATTACGTTAGCCGCACTTTCTATAGCATTGAGTTCAACAAGTCTGTTTGATCTTTTTACAGGATCCTTAATGGTCGACATTTCACGGTCGTGCATACGGATAACATCCTTAATATTTCTCAACCAGTTATCAATCAGTCCAACCTGTTTATCTCCCAGGGCAGCATTTACGCCTCCGCAGCCATAGTGACCACATACAATAATGTGTTTCACCTTTAATACATTCACCGAGTAATCGAGTACACTAAGTAAATTCATATCCGTATGTGTAACCACATTGGCAATGTTACGGTGTACAAAGATATCTCCAGGCATGGTATTGGTAATCTGGTTCGCTGGTACACGACTGTCCGAACAGCCAATCCATAATACTGGCGGAGCCTGACCGGCAGATAACCGATCAAAAAACTGAGGATCCTCTTTCAGTGTTGCAGCAACCCAGTCCTTATTTCCCTGTAATAATCCTTCGTATGTAATTTGATGCGTTTGTTGTTGTTCTAATTTTGCACACATGATATCTTAGTTATTAATTTCGTCTAATTTATTAGTTAATTTGGGAACAATATATTGAGACTTAATGTCCTCTAATATAACGATAATCCCTTTTGTATAAGCGTTATGCTTATAATTAAAAATAGTTTCCAGCACATCCGGATCAATATACCTGGAGTTACTTCCGTCAATAGTCACCGTTGTTTCCTTCGGGATCTTGGTCAGCATAACCTGTATTGCTGCCTTATTTAAAAAGGAAACCTCCTCTGCCAGTTTAATCCTGATGTTCTTCTTAGTCCCTTCTTCGTGAATCTTGTAAAAGAAAGGGTTACGCATATTGGTACGCAGCAGGTAAAATATAGAAACCAGCATACCTATGGCTACACCTTTTAATAAATCTGTAAGCAATACAGCTGCTACTGTTACCACAAAAGGTACAAACTGATCCCAGCCCTTATGGTACATATGTTTAAACAAAGCAATCCGGGTCAGCTTATAACCTGTTACCAAAAGTATTGCAGCAAGACAAGCCAGAGGAATCATATTGATAACCCCCGGTATAAATAATAAAGACAACAGTAACCAGGTTCCATGAAAAATAGCCGACATTTTAGTCCTTCCTCCCGCATTCACATTTGCAGAACTTCTCACAATAACCGAAGTCATAGGTAAGCCCCCCAGCATTGCACTGGTCATGTTTCCAATCCCCTGAGCCATTAATTCTCTATTTGTTGGTGAAACCCGTTTGATGGGGTCAATCTTATCCACAGCTTCAATACTTAGAAGCGTTTCCAGACTGGCCACGATTGCTATTGTCCCGGCTACAATCCAAACCTCCTGTTTTCCAATAGCAGAGAAATCCGGCATGGTAAACAAACCTGTAAATTCCGACCATCCGTTAACCACAGGAATAGCCACCATTTGCTTGGCTTCCAAAGCATAAATCGTATTTTTAAATACAAAACTTAAAGCTATCCCTAATACCACGACAATTAATGGTGCCGGAATACTACTTACCTGTTTTATTTTTGGCCAGTAGATCAAAACCAATATAGATAGACCACTGATCACAATAGCCGCAAGACTAAAATGACTTAATGCACCGCTGATAGCCGAAAAGGTGTTCTCTTCATTCCCCTGAAAGAAACTCTCATCACCGGGAAAATCTGAATCTACACCCAATGCGTGAGGCAGCTGCTTCAGAATAAGTATCAGGCCAATAGCGGCCAACATCCCCTCGATCACGCTGGAAGGAAAATAATTCCCTATTGTACCCGCTTTGATCATCCCTAATACCAATTGCATCACACCAGCAAGCATAACTGCCAGCAAGAAAGTCTGGTAACTACCCAATTGTGCAATAGCGCCCAGTACAATAACAGTAAGTCCGGCAGCCGGACCACTTACACTCAGTTGTGAGCCACTAAAACTGGCTACAACAATTCCCCCAACCACACCGGAAACAATACCCGCAAACAGCGGTGCCCCCGATGCCAAAGCAATTCCTAAACACAGCGGCAGGGCTACTAAAAAGACCACAATACTCGCCGGAAGGTCCCGCTTTAAATTCTTTTTTAAGAAATACTTCTTTACGTCCAATCTTGAAAAGATCGAATTCCCATCTTGCATAAAATTATATTTTATTATTTGTACCTAATTAATTGGCTTACCTATACTGCTTAGGCAGTACAAAGCAAATTTCACAAAGAATTTAGGCCAAGTTAGGAGGAGGTGTCGGGACTGACGGATGATATGGATTTACATATCTCTTGAAGTGGTCTATATAACTGTTTTTAATAAAGAAGTGATACCGGACCGGCACATAAGAAAAAGGCGCATGCAAATCAATGAATTTACAATCCACGTATTTCAAAACTTTGCCCGAATCCCCTTCAGAGCCATGCTCCAACTCAATCTGCATAATCACATTTTTAATGATCTCTTTATCCAGATGGGCAAAAAACACCGGCGCAGCAGAAATTACCATCTTCGCAGAGAAGATGCCTAAAAAGGCAACAACAATCAGTAAGCGGTATTTTCTAAGGCTCATTCTTTTATATGTGTATCACTACAGCTCAAATTTAGCTCCAAACTTGTCTAATTAGCAAATTAAGTTGTAAAAAAAATGTAATTAAAATGATATTAATCCATTCTTCCAAAAGTAACGATAACTAAAAGCCTTATTCATTACCATAAAATAAGTCATTAAATGTAATTTAGCAGCTGCATATTTTCATTGCGTGAAACATCAAATGCTACAGATTGAAAGGAATAAACTTCCTGTGGTATAAAAACATCATTGCAAGGTGAAAACAAACAGTATATTGATGAAAAAAAGCCTACTCTTCTTCTTATTTTTAATACCCCTGGCGGTCCGGAGCCAAAGCAATAATGCACCTTCATCCTACGACCCTCATGAAATTGCCATTACAGGTTACCTCCAGACACAATACCAGCGAGCGCAGTCCGAAGGCATTTCGTCTTTTTCCGGCGGCGACTTCTCTAAAAACTCCCGCGACCGTTTTATCATCAGGCGCGGCCGTTTAAAAATAGACAGAGTAGATAAATATTCCAGTATCGTATTCCAGATTGATGCAACACAAAACGGCGTGCAATTGATGGACGCCTTCATCCAGCTGTACCAACCCACCTCAAAAGCCCTTATTTTCACTGCGGGCTTATTTAACCGACCTTTCGGACATTCCATTGTTTATTCTTCCGGATTCAGGGATTTTCCTGAACGGGCCAGAATGTTCCAAACCTTAATGCCCAGGGAGAGAGATATTGGTGCCATGCTGAGCTATCACCCTAAAAACATTTATAAATTCATCACTGCAGACCTCGCATTGGTGAGTGGCAGTGGTTATGCAGCCCGTGATTATGATTCAAAGAAGGATGTAATCGGCAATATTGCTTTTAAATTTGACAGCCTCGCCAACAAAAAATTTCATCTCGGTTTTGGTGGATCCGTATACAAAGGCACGGTGCGAAACGATACAGAAAATTATTATACTTTCGATGGCAACAGCTATATCAGAAATACCAATGCATCCAGCATAGGCTATAATGCAAAAAGAGATTACTTTGGCGGTAACCTACAGGTGCAATACGACAACACTTTTGGAAAAACCATTTTTAAAGCAGAATATGTTGCCGGAACCCAGCCGGGTGTTGCAGCATCCTCAAGCATCACCGGTCCGCTGGCTAGCCAGAGCTTCTCTGCACAACCAGCTACAGATTTATATCTGCGTCCTTTCATGGGTTACTTTCTGTGGTTTACCCAACAAATCTCCCAGACCAAATTCACAGCATTACTGGCTTATGACGTCTATGATCCCAACCGAAAACTAAAAGAAAGTGAGATCGGTTTAAATAATGGCTCAACCGCAGGAGATATCAAATACAGTACCCTTGGCTATGGTTGTACTTACGTCCTCAATTCCCGGGTAAAAATAACCCTCTACAATGAACACGTCGTGAACGATCCGACCAAACTAACCGGTTATACTGAAGACCTGAAAGATGATGTCTTTACGGCAAGGCTCCAATATCGCTGGTAAATTATTTACATTTATAAAATTCATATCTAAGATACATGAAGAATAAATTAGACTTACTTCAGGATAAAATAAAACAGGCACATGCCGGTGGTGGAGCAACCCGTATTGAAAGTCAGCATAAAAAAGGAAAACTTACTGCACGGGAACGCATTCATTTTTTATTGGATGAAGGTTCATTTGAAGAAATCGGCATGCTGGTGACTCATCGCAGCACCGACTTCGGAATGGAAAATGAAAAATACCCTGGCGATGGCGTCGTAACCGGTTACGGGAACATTAATGGTCGTCTGGTCTATGTGTTCTCCCAGGATTTCACCGTATTTGGTGGCTCACTCTCTGAAACTCATGCAGAAAAAATCTGTAAGATCATGGATATGGCCATGAAGAACGGAGCTCCTGTCATCGGGCTGAACGACAGCGGTGGAGCCAGAATCCAGGAAGGTGTTGTTTCCCTTGGAGGATATGCAGATATCTTTTACAAGAATGTACAAGCATCGGGCGTTGTTCCCCAGCTCTCCGCCATTATGGGACCTTGTGCTGGTGGAGCAGTATATTCTCCTGCCATCACAGATTTCATCCTGATGGTAGAAAACACCTCCTACATGTTCGTTACCGGTCCTAATGTAGTTAAAACAGTGACTCATGAAGAAGTTACCTCGGAAGAACTTGGAGGTGCCTCTACACATGCGACCAAATCAGGTGTAACACATTTTGCCTGTCCTAATGAACTTGACGCCATCAATCACGTTAAGAAACTACTGAGCTATATGCCCCAGAACTGTGAAGAGCTTCCTGCACTCCTGCCTTATGCACCGGGCAACGAAGAAAGGACTGCCCTGAACAATATTATGCCACAAAATTCCAATCAGCCCTATGACATCAGAGAAGTGATTAATGAAGTGGCAGATGAAGGCAGCTTCCTGGAGGTACATAAAGACTATGCTGAAAACATTGTGGTGGGCTTTGCCCGTCTTGGCGGCAGAAGTATCGGGATCATTGCCAACCAGCCTGCTTATCTGGCAGGAGTACTTGACAATCATGCCTCTGTAAAAGCAGCCCGCTTTGTACGTTTTTGCGACTGTTTCAATATCCCATTACTTGTGTTTGAAGATGTACCTGGATTTTTACCAGGAACAGACCAGGAATGGAACGGAATTATATCCAACGGCGCAAAATTATTATATGCCTTCAGTGAAGCTACCGTTCCTCGCATTACCGTCATTACCAGGAAAGCCTATGGCGGAGCCTATGACGTGATGAATTCCAAACATATCGGAGCCGACCTGAACTACGCATGGCCCTCTGCGGAAATTGCTGTAATGGGTGCAAAAGGCGCCGCCGAGATTATTTTCAAAAAAGAGATCTCAGCAGCCGAACATCCGGAAGAAAAATGGCTGGAAAAGGAAAAACTCTATTCAGAGATCTTTGCAAATCCTTATCGTGCAGCCGAACGTGGCTTTGTAGATGAAGTGATAGAACCCTCCAACACAAGAAACAAACTAATCAAAGCATTTAAAATGCTCGAAAATAAAGCCGTTAAGAATCCCCGAAAAAAACACGGAAACATTCCTCTTTAAATGAATTTAAGTCGAAAAGATATTCTACTTATGGCCTTTTGTACGGGCCTGATCGTAGCAAACATCTATTATTGCCAACCCTTAGTGATCCTGGTTGCCAAAGAGTATAACCTTACAGAAAGTTATGCTGGCAGGATCACCTACCTTACCCAGGCAGGCTATGCTATCGGTTTATTCCTGCTGGTTCCTCTGGGAGATATGTTTGAAAGAAAGAAGCAAATCCTGGTCATTACGGGACTTGCTATAGGAGCGCTCCTTCTGGCCGCCTTCTCACATACGTTTCTGGTATTGGAAATCGCCAGCGTACTCATTGGTGCGAGTTCCATAGTACCCCAACTCATCCTGCCAATGGCAGCCAACCTGAGTTCAGATGAAAAACGTGGACATACCATTGGCATCATCATGAGTGGATTACTCGTTGGCATTCTGGGCTCCCGGGCCCTGAGCGGCAGTATCGGCTTTTTGTGGGGTTGGAGAGCCATGTTCCTGATTGCTGCAGGCTTATGCTTTCTGCTCTTGTTACTTATGGCAAAGCGCTTTCCAGAGAGCAGCCCGTCTTTTAAAGGAACTTATAAAGAGTTGATGTCTTCCATGTTTAATTACATCAAAACGCAGCCAGTTCTTCGGGAAGCCTCTTTGATCAACTTCCTCGCCTTCGCCACCCTGAGTGCTTTCTGGACCACCATGGTCCTATTCCTGGCCAATCCACCGTTTAGTTTTCAATCCTTACAAATTGGTCTTTTCGGTATTGCCGGGGCCGCCGGGGCACTCGCTGCACCACTTGTTGGAAAATTCAGTGACGGTAAAGACCCAAGGAAAAACCTGTTGATCGGCCTTTTGCTCCAGTTTGCCAGCATTGCAGCCTTTTATTTTACCGGCAGTCACCTGTACTTATTTGTCATTGGAATTATTCTGATCGATATTGGTCAGCAGGCCATTCATGTAACCAATCAAACCCGCATCTATGCCTTGCTGCCTGAAGCCAGAAATCGTTTAAATACGGTATTTATGTCTGTTAGTTTTGTAGGCGCATCCATCGGTTCTGCCCTTGGTCTATGGCTTTGGGATAAGGGACAATGGCCTGTTTATTGCTTTGGTTCCGGAGCGGTGATCTTAGTCAACATCATGATCTATCAACTGTACAAAAAGAGATTACCTTAACATGCCAGCAATTCAAATAGAACAGATCCAACCTTC
The DNA here is from genome assembly GCF_032678445.1 of Pedobacter nutrimenti. GTDB lineage: Bacteria > Bacteroidota > Bacteroidia > Sphingobacteriales > Sphingobacteriaceae > Pedobacter > Pedobacter nutrimenti_A. Next base: position 311,138 of record NZ_JAVTSQ010000007.1, on the reverse strand, counting down.
ACTAACCTGGAGGATCAGGCACGAAGCCATGTATCCCGATATGCCTTACGACAGTGTAAAATTGGATGACGATAACAAAGGCATTCATTTTGGCCTGTATATCGGTGATCAGTTAAGCGCAGTAGTTTCCCTCTTTGAACAAGGAGATACCTATCAGTTCCGTAAATTCGCTACACTACCCGAAGAACAAGGAAAAGGCTATGGCAGTCAACTCCTTGCACACCTCATTGCATTTGTCAAAAAAACAGGTGCAAAAAAAATCTGGTGTAATGCCCGGGTCAATGCAGCACCCTTTTATGCCAAATTTGGCTTCCAGAAAACCGACACAACTTTCTTCCAAAATGGCTTTGATTTTGTCATTATGGAATTAGAACTTTATATTTAACATTATGAGTAAAAAGAAAGACGAAAAACAGAAACATGTACCTGTAGTCAATAAAAAATCGCTTCAATTTTTTGAAAAATATATCAATAACCCATCGCCTACCGGCTTTGAATATCCGGGCCAGAAATTATGGCTGGATTACCTGAAGCCATATATCGATGAAAGTTTCATTGACAACTATGGCACAGCAGTTGGCGTAATTAACCCAAAAGCAGATTATAGAGTTGTCATTGAAGCCCATGCAGATGAAATCTCCTGGTTCGTTAATTATATCACTCCTGAAGGCTTGATCTACGTGATCCGCAATGGCGGATCAGACCATCAGATTGCACCTTCAAAAAGAGTTAATATCCATACAGATAAGGGCATGGTTAAAGCCGTGTTCGGCTGGCCTGCCATTCATACCAGGAGCGGAGAAAAAGAAGAAGCCCCAGCTTTAAAAAATATCTTCCTCGATTGCGGATGTACCAGCAAAGAAGAAGTGGAAAACTTAGGTATCCATGTTGGCTGTGTCATCACTTATGAAGATGAATTTATGGTTTTAAATGATCGCTATTATGTAGGCCGCGCCCTGGACAACCGTGCAGGAGGCTTTATGATCGCAGAAGTAGCCAGACTCCTTCATGAAAATAAAAAGAAACTTCCTTTTGCCCTGTATATCGTAAATTCTGTACAGGAAGAAATTGGTCTGCGCGGAGCAGAAATGATCGCGGAACGCATTGAGCCTCATGTTGCTATCGTTACCGACGTTACACACGACACCACAACTCCAATGATCAATAAAATTACTCAGGGAGACCTTGCCTGTGGCAGAGGACCGGTGGTTTCTTACGCACCAGCTGTACAAACCAATCTGAATAAATTACTGATCGAAACCGCACAGAAAAATGATATTCCTTTTCAGCGCCAGGCTTCTTCCCGTTCTACAGGAACAGATACAGATGCTTTTGCTTACTCCAATGGCGGTGTACCTTCTGCATTAATCTCTCTTCCTCTGCGCTACATGCACACTACAGTAGAGATGATACACAAAGAAGATGTGGACAATGTGATCAGCCTGATCTATCAGACCTTACTGAACATAAAAAAGGACCATGATTTCAGATATGGTCAATAGTAAAACATAAAATATCAAGAAAGCGTGCCCGGTGGCTACCAGGCACGCTTTCTTTTACATAAATTATTTCTTCCTATGAGTGATCAATCTGCAGGTTTTACAGAAAAAATCAAAGCTTCTTACACCCCAAGTGGCTCCAGCATCTATTTAGGTGCCGGAATGCTCAATGGTAATGTACTTGCCGAAGCTGAAGTAAATCTTTCTTTAAAAATGATGAACCGCCACGGACTAGTGGCCGGTGCAACCGGAACGGGAAAAACACGTACCCTGCAATTACTGGCAGAACAACTTTCTGATGCAGGTGTACCGGTATTTATGCTAGACGTTAAAGGAGATTTATCCGGCCTTTATCAGCCCGGGGAAAGCAATGCGAAAATCGAGGAAAGAGCTACCCAGTTGCACAAACCCTTTAGCCCCTCAGGCTTTCCTATCGAACTTTATTCCCTTTCCGGAAAACTGGGCGCACAAATGCGCGCAACTGTTTTGGAATTTGGGCCAACCTTACTGTCGAAGATACTGGATCTCAATGATACTCAAACCGGCGTTCTTGCTGTGATCTTCAAATATGCCGATGACAATAAAATGCCTGTCATTGACCTGAAAGACCTCAAAAAACTTGTATCCTATCTTTCTGAAGGCGAAGGCGCCGACGAAATCAAAAGTTCGTACGGAAAAATATCTCCGGCAACTGCCGGAACCATCTTAAGAAAGATTGTTGCCATCGAGCAACAAGGACTGGCCGACATATTTGGTGAACCCTCGTTTGACATAGAAGACCTTTTTGGCCGAACAGATGGAAAAGGGGTAATCAGCCTGCTTAACATTTCCGATGTACAGAGCCAGCCTGTTCTTTATTCTACCTTTCTACTCAGCCTGCTGGCAGAAATCTTTTATAATATGCCAGAAGCGGGAGACCTGGATAAACCTAAACTGGTCTTCTTCTTTGATGAAGCTCATTTACTCTTTAAGAACTCCTCTAAAGCATTTCTGGAACAAATCGAGACCATTATAAGACTGATCCGATCTAAGGGCATAGGCATCTTCTTTTGCACCCAGGCACCGACAGACGTACCAGAAAGCATACTATCCCAACTCGGTAACCGTATACAACATGCCTTACGGGTATTTACTCCCAATGATGCTGATGCTTTAAAAAAGACAGTTAATACCTACCCCAGATCAGATTTCTATCAGATTGATAAAGTATTGACCTCTTTAGGAACAGGCCAGGCGCTGATCACTGTGTTAAACGAAAAAGGCATTCCAACTGAAGTCTCTGCTACGCTGCTGTCCTCCCCGAGGTCCATCATGGGGCCAATGGCTACCGCGGACTATAACAATCTCCTTGCGTCCAGTCCCCTAACTAAAAAATATGCTGTAGCCATTGACCGGGAAAGTGCCTACGAAATGCTCACCAACAGAGTCAATGATAAACTTGCAGAAGAGCAACAGAGCGAAACCACAAGCACCAGCTCCGGAAAACAAGAGAAGAGTTTAATCGAACAGGTCATGGGCGCCACAATTACCCGGCAAATCGGCAAGGAAATTGTAAGGGGAATATTCGGAATGCTCACGGGCAAAAAGTCACGCAACAGTGGGGGCAAAGGACTATTTGGGCTCTGAAATTCTAAAGCACTATTATAAAGAGAATTAACTTCAAAACACCAAAAAAAACAAATTAAAATATAAACTCAAATGATTATTTTCGTCGCATGAAAATGAAACCTACCTTATTAATTTTGGCAGCTGGTATGGCAAGCCGCTATGGCAGTATGAAGCAAATAGATGGCTTTGGCCCAAATGGAGAAACAATCATTGACTATTCTATCTATGATGCCATCAAAGCAGGATTTGGAAAAGTAGTCTTTATCATCAAAGAAGAATTCGTAGAAAATTTTAAAGCCATATTTGAACCTAAGCTCAATGGAAGAATTGAGACAGATTACGTATTTCAAAACTTCGACCTTAAACAATTTGGAATTGAAGAAGAGATCTATCGTGAAAAGCCATGGGGGACAGCTCACGCAATCCTATCCGGAAGAAAAGTAATCAAAGAACCATTTTGTGTGATCAATGCTGATGATTATTATGGATTTGATGCCTTTAAAAAAATGGTGGACTTTTTAACAGAAGAAGCAACAGACAGCAACTATTCTATTGTTGGATATCAGATTGGAAAAACATTATCTGATTTCGGTTCTGTATCCCGTGGTGTTTGCAAGACCAACGACGCCGGATATCTTGAGGAAATTACTGAACGTACCCAGGTTTACAAAAAAGACGATACAATCGTCTATGAAGAGAACGGAACAGAATATCCGCTGGAATATGACACCCCCGTTTCTATGAACTTCTGGGGATTCACTCCTGCAGTGTTTAAACTAACGGAAGAACTTTTCAAGGTTTTCGCTTTAGAAAATAAAGACAAACCAAAAGCCGAGTTCTTTATTCCCCTGATTGGAGAAAACCTTGTAAAAACGGATACAGCCTCATTTAAAGTTATCCCTACCGACAGTCAGTGGTTTGGTGTAACCTACAAAGAAGACAAGCCTTTTGTACAAGCCAGTATAGATCAGCTTGTAAAAGACGGAACTTATCCTCAAAGCCTTTGGAATTAATACGTTTTTAACCCATAAAAAAAGAAGCCCCCTGATCTTTATGACCAGGGGGCTTTCTTTTTATGAATTCAACGATTATTTTTTATCGTCTTTTACTTCTTCAAAGTCAACGTCAGTTACATTATCACCTCCGTTACCTGCTTGCTCACCATGTTGCTCAGCACCACCTTCTGGTTGTGCAGCACCATCCTGACCTGCTTTATACATCTCTTCAGAAGCTGCATTCCATGCTTCCTGAAGTGCAGTCTGAGCCGCATCAATATCAGCAAAGTTTCTGGCAGCATGTGCGTCTTTCAGTTTTTTCAAACCTTCTTCAATAGGCGCTTTTTTATCTGCAGAAATCTTCTCACCAAATTCTTTCAGTTGTTTCTCTGTAGAGAAGATCAGTGCATCAGCGCTGTTGATTTTGTCAGCTTCTTCTTTAGCCACTTTATCAGCTTCTGCATTTTGCTCTGCTTCTTCTTTCATTTTTTTGATCTCTTCGTCTGTTAAACCAGAAGAAGCTTCAATACGGATCTTTTGCTCTTTACCTGTCGCTTTATCTTTAGCACTTACGTGTAAGATACCGTTGGCATCAATATCAAAAGCAACTTCAACCTGAGGTACGCCACGAGGTGCTGGTGGAATACCATCCAAAATGAAACGACCAATTGTACGGTTCTGAGCAGCCATAGGACGTTCGCCCTGTAAAATATGGATCTCAACAGAAGGTTGGTTATCAGCAGCTGTAGAGAAAGTTTCTGCTTTTTTAGAAGGAATAGTTGTATTGGCTTCAATTAATTTAGTCATTACACCACCCATAGTTTCAATACCTAAAGATAATGGCGTAACATCCAATAACAATACATCTTTAACTTCACCAGTCAATACACCACCCTGGATTGCAGCTCCGATAGCGACCACCTCATCCGGGTTAACACCTTTAGATGGCTCTTTACCAAAGAAAGCTTTAACAGCCTCCTGAATTGCAGGAATACGAGTTGATCCACCTACTAAGATAATCTCATCAATATCAGAAGTTTTTAAACCGGCATTTTTCAAGGCAGATTTACAAGGATCAATAGTACGTTTGATCAAGTCACTTGCCAATTGCTCAAATTTAGCACGGCTAAGTGTTCTAACCAAGTGTTTAGGACCTGTAGCATCAGCAGTGATATACGGTAAGTTGATCTCTGTAGAAGTTGTGCTTGATAACTCAATTTTAGCTTTCTCAGCAGCTTCTTTCAAACGTTGTAATGCCATTGGATCCTGGTGAAGGTCCATACCATATTCATTTTTGAATTCACCCGCTAACCATTCAATGATAATGTGGTCAAAGTCATCACCACCAAGGTGTGTATCACCATCAGTAGATTTCACTTCAAAAACACCATCACCTAATTCTAAAACAGAAACGTCATGTGTACCACCACCACAGTCAAAAACCACAATTTTCATGTCTTTGTGGGCTTTATCCAGGCCATAAGCCAAAGCAGCAGCAGTAGGCTCGTTAATGATACGTTTAACTGTTAAACCAGCAATTTCACCAGCCTCTTTAGTAGCCTGACGCTGTGCGTCATTAAAATAAGCAGGAACAGTAATTACTGCTTCTGTTACTTCATGACCTAAAAAGTCTTCTGCTGTTTTTTTCATTTTCTGCAAGATCATTGCAGAGATCTCCTGAGGAGTATATTTACGGTCGTCAATTTCCACGCGAGGTGTATTATTGTCGCCTTTAACTACCTTATAAGGAACACGGCCTGCTTCTTTAGTTACTTCCGCAAAGCTGCTTCCCATAAAGCGCTTAATTGAATAAATTGTCTTTGTAGGATTGGTGATCGCCTGACGTTTAGCCGGCTCACCTACCTTACGCTCACCGTTCTCTGCAAAAGCAACAATAGATGGCGTTGTACGTTTACCTTCACTGTTGGCTATAACTACAGGTTCGTTACCTTCCATTACGGCTACGCAAGAGTTCGTTGTTCCTAAGTCTATACCAATAATTTTTCCCATTTTTATTATATCTTTTAATGTTATACTAATTCGATAACTCGTACTAAACAAGGGTTGTGCCAATTTATATTTGGCAGAGAATTGACATATATAGCCCTTCCAAGCCTGCTAAAATGTAAATCAGAACCCCATCACCCTCTGACAGGTTGGCATAATCCTACGCCTCTAGTCCAAGAAGCCGCTCCAAATGGTGATGGCCGATTCCAAAATAAGCTTTTGTTTCTCTGATCTTCTCCAGAACCTCTTTCCGGATGTCAGGACTATCTTTTGTTTTCACCCCTACAACCAGAACATTTTTAGGTGTATGCGCATCAGATATAAACTGCATCACTTTTGTCTTATAGCCAAAATACTCCAATATCAACGCTCTCATTCCATCAGTTACCATTTCTGCCTGTCGCTCCAGAAATATTCCATGTCTGATCAAAAAATCCAATTCGTTCTTCTTTTTACCTTTAACAATTTCTTTTCTAATTTGTTTGTGGCAACAGGGAGCCACTACAATAAGTTTCGCTCCGGCTTTAATTCCTTTGAAAATTGCATCATCAGTTGCCGTATCGCAAGCATGTAATGCAATAAGCAGATCAGTAGAAGAAGCGTCAAATTCCTGAATGGATCCCTCCGCAAAACTCAATCCGGTAAAACCCGACTTAACCGCGATACGATTACAAAGATTAACCAAATCCTCCCTATACTCCACGCCCGTCACCTGAACATCCTGGCCCAAAACATTTTGCAGGTAATCATATAAGGCAAACGTAAGATACCCCTTTCCCGAACCCATATCCGCCACCTTCTTTAGTGATCCTGCCGGCAGCTCCTTAAGCATAGGGCTTAGCAATTCAATATATTGGTTAATCTGTTTATACTTATCCTGCGCATTTTTAAATACCTCTCCCTGCCCATCTGTAATGTTCAGATCATGCAGATAATTCCTGTCAACCGCAGGTTTAATCAGTCTTTTCTTCTCCTTATTATGGGCCAGATCAGGAACAACAGTACCCTTTACCAGCGACTCCCTGATAGCGATCCCCCCTTTCAAATGATGCTCCAGAATAAGCTCCTTCTGCGTCGTAAATAAAGTACATACTTTAAAATCATTGCTGATCAACTGAGCAATCATTCGAACCCCCTCATCCAGCGAATAATTCTTAAAGATATCCCTTGTTTTATAACGATAAGTAAATGAGAGCATATCTGTTCTTTTGATCTTCACCCTCCGGACATAAATGTTCTTTAACTCCTTTTCATTTCCCTGATAATTCCCCAGGGAAGTTTTAATAAATGTACCCGTAGAAATGCTTTCTGTTAGCTCTTGCTGAAATTGCTGTATATGATCTTGATTGGACATGGAAATGAATTACGCATCAAAGATAACCATTTGAAAAGGAAAATCTGAGCAGCAAGTATTCCGGCATTTTGAAATTACTAATATATTTAGTAATTTCAAGTTTATGGACAACCTTTATTTTATAGCCATCCTTCCAGACCAGGATCTCAGTACAATGATTGACGGAATCAGAAAAGAATGCGCCCATGACCATGGAGTATATGCAGCATTAAAACCACCAGTACACATTACACTTGTACCACCTTTTAAACTACCCGCAGGTATGGAATCCCAGCTTTCAGAAAGCCTGAAAACCGCATGTAATTTCACACCATTTGTGCAAAAGTTAGAAAACTTCGACGGCTTTCCAGAACATACAATCTATATACAGGCTAAAAAGAGCAGTGCACTCACTTTAGTTTATAACAATTTAAAATCAGTTTTAAAATTATATAATGCTGCACCCAAAGGTCCATTAACACCGCATATTACGATTGCCTACCGGGATGCCAAGGAAGTCTATCCCAAAATCATGCAACAGTATAAAAAACGAAAGCTAAAAGCCGAATTCCTGGTCAATCATTTTACCCTGCTGAAACACAATGGAAAACATTGGGATGTGCTAAGGGATTACTATGCCAGCCCAAGCAATGAACAACTAACGATGTCCCTATAGCAAAAAAGCCCTGTCCGATCCGGACAGGGCTTTTATATTTTAGAAAAAAGATTAGACTATTCGCCTTTATCTTCTGCTTTCTCTTCAGTAGCAGCTTCTTCTTTAGCAGGTGTTTCTTCAACAACTTCTTCAGCTTTAGCTTCAGCAACTTTCTCTTCTTTAGCAGGTGCATCCGCTTTTTTAGCTTTGCTTCTACCACGACGAGTTGTTTTCTTTTCAGCTGATTCAGCTTCTTTACCATAAACCTCGTTGTAATCAACCAACTCGATCAATGCCATTTCCGCGTTATCACCCAAACGATTGTTCAACTTGATGATCCTTGTATAACCACCTGGACGGTTAGCTACTTTAGCAGCTACATCGCGGAACAATTCAGTAACCGTATCTTTATCCTGTAAATAGCTAAATACAATACGACGAGAATGTGTGGTATCATTTTTAGATTTAGTGATAATAGGTTCAACATACATACGTAAAGCTTTTGCTTTGGCCAAAGTAGTTGAGATCCTTTTGTTTTTAATAAGTGATGAAGCCATGTTAGCCAGCATCGCTCTACGATGTGAATCTGTTCTTCCTAAGTGGTTTACTTTTTTACCGTGTCTCATTTTTTAATTTATTCTTGTGTACCGTCTCTTTGAAATTAATCCGAGGGAATTACACACGATTAACAATATGTTATTTGTTTTTTATTCTTCGTCTAACTTGAATTTAGACAGGTTCATTCCAAAAGATAAACTTTTAGATTTTACCAGTTCCTGAATTTCAGTCAATGATTTTTTACCAAAGTTTCTGAATTTCAACATATCAGCTACATCATAAGATACAAGGTCAGCCAGTGTACGGATATCAGCTGCTTTTAAGCAGTTCAATGCACGCACCGACAGGTCCAAATCAACCAGTTCAGTTTTAAGGATCTTACGCATATGCAGGATTTCCTCATCAACTTCTTTAGTTTCTTCTTTAGCCTGAGATTCCAGTACCAGGTTCTCATCAGAGAACAGCATGAAATGCTGGATCAGGATTTTTGCAGCTTCTTTTAATGCTTCTTCAGGATGGATAGATCCGTCTGTTGAAATATCTAAGATTAACTTCTCGTAATCTGTTTTCTGTTCAACACGATAGTTTTCAATCGTGTATTTTACATTTTTCATTGGGGTAAAGATCGAATCGATAGCGATTACTCCAACAACAGCATCATTAATTTTATTCTCTTCTGCAGGAACATAACCGCGTCCTTTATTGATGGTCAGTTCCACCTCTAAAGTTACAGATTTCTCCATATTGCAGATCACCAGCTCAGGGTTTAAAACCTCAAAATTGCTGGAGAATTTAGTAACATCACCTGCTTTAAACTGATCTTGTCCACTTACTATGATGAAAACCTTTTCAGAATCACCCACATCACCAACTTTCTTAAAACGAACTTGTTTCAAGTTAAGAATGATTTCAGTTAAGTCTTCAACCACACCTTTCATGGTAGAAAACTCATGGGAAACGCCAGAAAAACGAATACTAGTAATGGCATAACCTTCTAGTGAAGACAATAAAATTCTTCTTAAGGCATTACCAATTGTTACACCGAAACCGGGCTCTAAAGGACGAAATTCAAATGTACCATCGAAATCAGTTGATTTCTGCATGATTACCTTATCGGGTTTCTGAAATGCTAAAATTGCCATTTATAATGTTTTTAGATCGTTATTAAAATTTTGTAACGCAAAAAAAATTAACTGCCCGAAGGCAGTTAATGAAGATTGTTACTTAGAGTACAACTCTACTATAAGGTTCTCTTTTATATTTTCCGGAATCTCGTCGCGGTTTGGATAAGCAAGGAACTTACCAGTAAGTTCTTTTGCATCCCAGTCTAACCAATTGAATTTATTGATTACTCTTCCAGCAACAGAGTTCGTGATTGCTTCTAAAGTTTTCGATTTCTCGCGAACTGCAATAACATCACCCGCTTTTAACTGATAAGAAGGAATATTTACCACTTCACCATTCACTGTTACGTGTTTATGGCTAACTAACTGACGTGCAGCTGAACGTGTAGTTGCAATACCCAATCTGTAAACCGTATTATCTAAACGGGCTTCTAATAATTGCAATAAGTTATCACCGGTAATACCCTGACGTGATGACGCTTTTGTAAATAAGTTACGGAACTGACGCTCTAATACACCATAAGTATATTTCACTTTTTGTTTTTCCATTAACTGTACAGCGTACTCAGATTGTTTTCCTCTTCTTTTGGAAGCACCATGCTGTCCAGGAGGATAATTTTTTCTATCTAATACCTTATCAGGGCCGAAAATTGGCTCTCTGAATTTACGCGCGATTTTGGACTTAGGTCCTGTATATCTTGCCATTTCTTCTTTGTTTTAAAGTATCGTGCAACCTGTAGCTGCAGACTCTTAGCTTTAAAAATTAATAATTAAACTCTTCTCTTTTTCGGTGGACGACAACCGTTGTGAGGAAGTGGGGTAATATCTTTAATAGACATTACTTCAATACCTGCTACTTGTAAAGTTCTGATTGCAGACTCGCGGCCTGAACCTGGACCTTTAACAAATACTTCTACTTTACGCAGACCAAGATCAAACGCTACTTTACCGCAATCAGATGCAGCTTGTCCTGCAGCATATGGAGTGTTCTTTTTAGAACCCTTGAATCCCATTTTACCTGCTGAAGACCATGAAATCGTTTGACCATTGTTATTTGTTAACGTAACAATGATATTGTTAAAAGTAGCATTGATGTGGGCCTGACCAACAGACTCAATAACAACAATACGCTTTTTGGTTACTTTTTTACTCTTAGCCATAATTATACTTCGATACTAATATTATTTAGTAGCTTTTTTCTTGTTAGCAACTGTTTTTCTCTTGCCTTTACGTGTACGAGAATTGTTTTTAGTACGTTGACCACGCACTGGTAAACCTTTTCTGTGACGTAGGCCACGGTAACAGCCGATATCCATTAAACGTTTAATGTTCAACTGAACTTCAGAACGCAAAGCACCTTCTACTTTGATCTGTTCGTTGATAATGGTACGGATTGCTGATAATTCATCATCAGACCAGTCCTGTACTTTTTTGCTTAAATCGATACCTGCTTCCGTTAATATACGTTGAGCAGTAGATCTGCCTACACCAAAGATGTAAGTTAATCCAATTTCGCCTCTTTTGTTTCTTGGTAAATCAATACCTGATATCCTTGCCATATTTTATACTAATGTTGATTATTTGATTAAACGACAGATTGAGTAACCTGTACATTCAATCCAATCATACTTCAATAATTTCTTATCCCTGACGTTGCTTGTATTTAGGGTTTTTCTTGTTGATTACGTAAAGTTTACCTTTACGACGAATAACCTTACAATCAGCGCTACGTTTTTTAATTGATGACCTAACTTTCATTTTATTTATATCTATAAGTAATCCTGCCTTTTGATAAATCGTAAGGCGACATCTCTAATTTTACTTTGTCTCCAGGTAAAATTTTGATGTAGTGCATCCTCATTTTACCCGAAATATGTGCAATTATCTCATGTCCGTTTTCGAGTTCAACCCGGAACATTGCATTCGATAATGCTTCTCTTATTACACCGTCTTGTTCAATTGAGGCTTGTTTAGCCATATAATATTGATTTTTACTTAATTAGCTGCTATCAAACAGGGTTGCAAAATTAAATAAAAAAAATTAATTATTCACTTTTTTTATTTAAAACTTCTTCAATTAGAGAAAAGGTCGATAAAACATCCGCTTTCCCCTTTTTGATGGCCACTGTGTGTTCAAAATGTGCCGATGGTCTGTTATCCTTACTGGTAACTGTCCAACCATCAGACCAAAATTTAATGTTTGCTGTACCGGCATTAATCATTGGCTCTATGGCAATTACCATTCCCTCCTCTAACTTAATACCACTACCACGTTTACCGTAATTGGGAACCTCTGGCTTTTCATGAAGCTGGACACCAACACCATGACCAACAAGTTCTCTCACCACGCCAAAACCGTTATCTTCAGCAAGCTTTTGAACTGCATAACCTACATCACCAATCCTGGATCCCGCCACGGCTTTCTCTACCCCTGCTACCAGACATTGTTTTGTAACTTCAATAAGCTTCTGCCTTTCAGCATCAATCTCACCAATCGCAAATGTATACGCCGAATCACCAAAAAATTTGTTCTTGATGACCCCGCAGTCCACAGAGATCAAATCACCCTCTTGTATCACATATTCACTTGGAAACCCATGAACAACCTGCTCATTAGGCGAAATACAAAGAGAATAAGGGAAACCATTATAATTGAGGAATGCGGGTATACCCCCATTGTCTCTTATAAAGGTTTCTCCTAATTTATTCAAACTCATGGTTGTCATACCTGGCCCAATAACTTTCGCGATCTCCGCTAAGGTCTTTGACACCAGTAAGGAACTCTCTCTGATTAATTCGATTTCCTCTGCAGACTTATAATAAATCTTCGACATCCTTAATATTATATCACAGCGCTGCTGCTGTTCGCTGCAGGAATCCCCGTACGACCAGTAACTCTACCGGTTTTCATCAAACCATCGTAGTGACGCATTAACAAATAACTCTCGATCTGCTGTAACGTATCCAATACAACCCCTACAAGGATCAATAATGAAGTACCTCCATAGAAGTGCGCAAATTCTGATTTAATCCCAAATTTAACTGCAATAGAAGGCAGGATAGCAATGATCGCCAGGAAGATTGCACCTGGGAAGGTGATCTTGGAAATCACGTCATCGATAAACGAAGAGGTTGATAAACCCGGTTTAATACCAGGAATAAAACCACCGTTTTTCTTCATATCATCCGACATCTGCGTAGGATTAACTGTTATAGCCGTGTAGAAGAACGTAAATGCAATGATTAAAAATGCAAACGTTAAACTATAGGCCAGTGAAGTATAATCACTAAACTGAATCAGCCATGAATTTTGCAGTGAAGGGAAAAACTGAGTTAAAGTTGCAGGAATAAACATTAAAGCCTGGGCAAAGATGATCGGCATTACACCGGCAGCATTTACCTTTAGCGGGATATATTGTCTTACACCACCGAATTGTCTGTTACCAACAATACGTTTTGCGTATTGTACAGGCACTTTACGTACACCCTGTACAATCATAATAGTAAACATCACCACACCAAAAAGTGCTGCAATCTCTAATACCAGAGCAATTAAACCACCACCTTCACCAACGATCCTTGAACTGATCTCCTGTTGCAAAGCAATAGGCAAACGCGCAATGATACCCACCATGATGATCAGGGATATACCATTACCGATACCTTTATCAGTGATCTTTTCTCCAAGCCACATTACGAATAATGTACCTGCAGAAAGCACAAACGTTGCCAATACAAAGAAAAGTGTATGATTGATGATGATGGCTTCAGTAGGCACCTGGGTCTTAACATAACCTACCGCCTGAACGGCAGTGATGGCTACGGTCAGATACCTGGTGATCTGATTTAATTTGTTCCTGCCGCTTTCTCCCTCTTTTTGCATTTTCTGGAAAGAAGGTACAGCAATACCGAGTAACTGAACTACAATGGACGCAGAAATATAAGGCATAACACCCAAGGCTAAGATCGAGACCCGAGAGAAAGATCCGCCGGCAAACATATCCAATAGACCTAAAAGACCTGATTTTTCATTATTGCCTAAGGCAGTTGCATCCACACCCGGTAAAACCACGTGTGAAACAAATCTATAAACCAAAAGAATGATGAGCGTAAATACTATACGCTCTTTCAATTCTTGAATTTTCCAAATATTACTTAAAGTAGTAAACAGCTTCTTCATTAATTACAATTTTTCGATTGAGCCTCCAGCAGCCTCAATAGCTTTTTGTGCGGTTGCAGAAAAAGCATGTGCTTTAACCTCTAATTTAGATTTAACTTCGCCACGACCAAGAACTTTCACTAAGTCATTTTTAGATGCTAAACCGTGCTCTTGCAAGGTAGTAAAATCTATGCTAGTTAAGTTAAATTTTTCAGCTAAACCTTGTAAAACATCTAAATTGACGCCTACATACTCAACACGGTTGATTGGTTTGAAACCTACTTTAGGTACACGACGTTGCAATGGCATCTGACCACCTTCAAATCCAACTTTCGTTGAGTGACCTGAACGAGATCCAGCACCTTTGTGACCACGAGTGGAAGTACCACCACGACCTGAACCGGTACCACGACCAATTCTCTTACTATTTTTAGTAGAACCTGCTGCAGGTTTTAAATTACTTAAGTTCATTATTAACTTATTGTGTTGCCCTTCGCTTTCACTAATCAGGGACAACGATTAAACATATATAAAGGTTGCAAATGTAAATATATACATTTTCTGCAACCTTCATAATTATAAACTCTCTATAGCTACCAGATGATTAACTTTTCTAACCATACCTATAATGGCAGCAGTTGCTTCAACCTCTACGCTTTGGTTTAATTTAGTTAAACCTAACGCTTGCATCGTTCTCTTTTGGCGCTCGCTTCTGTCGATGATGCTTTTTACCTGGGTTATTTTGATCTTCGCCATAATATTATCCGTTAAAAACTTTATTTAAATCTACACCACGGTGCTGAGCTACAGTATAAGCATCACGCATTTTAGTTAATGCATCAACAGTCGCTTTAACCACGTTGTGCGGGTTAGAAGATCCTTTTGATTTCGCTAATACGTTGTGTACTCCTGCACTCTCTAATACAGCACGCATCGCACCACCAGCAATAACACCGGTACCTACTGCAGCTGGTTTGATTAATACAAAACCACCTGAGAACTTACCGATCTGCTCGTGAGGAACAGTACCGTTCAACAAAGGAACTTTCACCAAATTCTTTTTAGCATCATCGATGCCTTTAGCAATGGCTTCAGTTACCTCTTTCGCTTTACCTAAACCGTAACCTACGATTCCGTTTTCATCTCCAACAACTACGATAGCTGAGAAGCTGAAAGTACGTCCACCTTTGGTTACTTTGGCAACGCGTTGTATGCTAACTAAACGATCTTTTAATTCGATCTCGCTAGTCTTAACTCTTTTTATATTGATAGTTGACATTCTTATCCTATTTTCAGATTAAAATACTAAACCAGCTTCACGGGCACCTTCTGCCAATGATTTAACACGTCCGTGGTATAAGTAGCCATTTCTATCGAACACAACTTCTTTGATACCTGCTGCGATTGCTTTTTCAGCAACCAATTTACCTACAGCAACAGATTGCTCTGATTTGTTACCGTTACCAGCGAAATCTTTAGATAAAGATGATGCCGAAACCAATGTATTACCGGTTACGTCGTTAATGATTTGAGCATAAATTCCTTTATTGCTTCTATAAACCGATAAACGTGGACGGTTTTCGGAACCTGTTAATCTTTTTCTGATTCCTTTTTTTATACGATCTCTACGAGATAATTTTTTCCCTGCCATGATGATTATTTTTTAGAAGCCGATTTACCTGCTTTTCTTCTTAACACTTCGCCTACAAACTTGATACCTTTACCTTTATATGGCTCTGGTGCACGTAACGAACGGATTTTCGCTGCTACCTGACCGATCAGTTGTTTGTCAATACTTTCTAAAATGATTTTAGGCGTCTGACCTTTTTCTGAAGTTGTTGTTACTTTAATCTCTTCTGGTAACTGGAACACATAGTGGTGAGAATAACCTAAAACAAGATCCAGGGTATTACCTGTGTTTGTAGCGCGGTAACCCACACCAACCAACTCTTGTTGTAATTTATAACCTTCTGTTACACCAATAACCATATTGTTTAACAATGAACGGTATAAACCGTGCAATGCTTTGTGTCTTTTCTGCTCAGTTGGACGTTGTACAGTAAGTACGCCTTCTTCCTGACTAACAGTGATATCTGAATCAACTGCTTGCTTTAATTCACCTTTTGGACCTTTAACAGTTACCACGTTATCTTTAGATATGGTAATTGTTACACCAGCAGGGATACTAATCGGGGCTTTTCCTATTCTTGACATTTTGTTATCCTCCTTTAATTAATAAACGTGACACAAAACTTCGCCACCAATGTTTAGTTTAGCTGCTTCTTTATCCGTCATTACTCCTTTAGAAGTAGATAGGATAGCGATACCTAAACCGTTCAATACTCTTGGCATATTCTCCACACCAGCATACTGTCTAAGACCTGGTTTACTGATACGGGTTAACGTACG
The DNA here is from genome assembly GCF_032678445.1 of Pedobacter nutrimenti. GTDB lineage: Bacteria > Bacteroidota > Bacteroidia > Sphingobacteriales > Sphingobacteriaceae > Pedobacter > Pedobacter nutrimenti_A. The sequence goes on along the minus strand of NZ_JAVTSQ010000007.1, from coordinate 294,791 downwards.
GATTGCAGGAATTTTAGTGATGGCATTGTATTTAAGGGCGATTTTAATCACACCTTGAGTATTGGTATCTTCAAACTTGTAGTTTGCGATGTAACCTTTGTCAAAAAGTACTTTCGTAATTTCCTTTTTAAGATTTGATGCAGGAATTTCTACAATTCTGTGATTTGCCTTGATGGCATTTCTTACTCTTGTAAGATAATCTGCTATTGGATCTGTATTCATTTTATGTAATTGTGATAGTGGTTTCCTTTCCGACCCATTCGGAACGACCTGCCATCGGTTAATTCTTATTTTAAACGTAATAAAACATTAGAGCTGCAGTACAACCTGCAACTCTAACGTAAATACGGTTTTACCAGCTGGCTTTTCTTACTCCAGGAATTTTTCCTGCTAAAGCCATATCGCGGAACAGTACCCTTGATATACCAAATGTACGCATATAACCACGAGGACGGCCAGTAATTTTGCAACGATTGTGCAAACGAACTGCTGATGAGTTTTTAGGCAACTTATCAAGTCCTTCGTAATCGCCTGCAGCTTTTAATTCTGCACGTTTATCCGCGTACTTAGCTACCAATCTTTGGCGCTTAACTTCGCGAGCTTTTACTCCTTCTTTTGCCATTATTGATTTGTATTTTGATTTTTAAACGGTAATCCAAATTGTTTTAAAAGTTCCAATGCCTCAACATCATTAGTAGCAGTAGTCACAAAAGTGATGTCCATACCTAAAATCTTATTGATTTTGTCGATGTTGATCTCAGGGAAGATGATTTGTTCAGTAACACCTAAAGTGTAGTTACCTTTTCCATCAAAACCTTTATCATTGATACCTTTGAAATCACGGATACGTGGCAAAGCTACGGAAATTAATCGATCTAAAAATTCAAACATGTTGTTATCACGTAAAGTTACACGTACACCAACCGGCATACCTTTACGCAATTTAAAGTTTGAGATATCTTTTTTCGATTTTGCACCTACAGCTTGCTGTCCAGCAATCGTACTCATCTCAACGATAGAGCTATCAATGATCTTTTTGTCAGTTACAGAGAAACGTCCAACACCCTGGTTGATCGAAATCTTCACTAACTTAGGAACCTGCATAACGCTTTTGTAAGCAAACTTATCTTTAAGCGCAGTTACAATTTCCTCTTTGTATTTACTTTTTAATCTTGGTACGTAAGTCATTATTTGATCTCCTCTCCTGATTTTTTAGAAACCCTTACTAATTTTCCATCAGCGTTTAGCTTTCTGCCAACGCGGGTAGTAGCACCAGTTTTTGGATCTACTAACTGTACGTTAGAAATATGAAGAGCAGCTTCTTTCTTAATGATACCACCATTTGGAGTAGCAGCATTTGGTTTTGTATGTTTTGACACAAGGTTAACACCTTCAACAGTTACTCTGTTTTTAGCTACAAGTACTTCAAGTACTTTACCTTGTTGGCCTTTTGAATCGCCAGCTATAACCTTTACTAAATCTCCTTTACGGATTTTAATTTTTGGTTGTGTAGTTACTTTTTCTTTCATTTTATAATACCTCCGGTGCTAATGATACAATTTTCATGAATTGTTTTTCACGCAGTTCTCTTGCTACCGGGCCAAAGATACGAGTACCACGTGGCTCATCTTGTGCATTTAATAATACTGCTGCATTGTCGTCAAAACGAATATAAGAACCATCCTTACGTCTGATCTCTTTTTTAGTTCTTACTACAACTGCTTTAGAAACGGTTCCTTTCTTAATGTTACCAGAAGGCAATGCACTTTTAACGGTAACAACGATTTTGTCACCAATAGAAGCATATCTTTTTCCAGTTCCACCAAGCACACGGATAACCAATACTTCTTTTGCGCCGCTATTGTCGGCTACGTTTAATCTTGATTCCTGTTGTACCATGTTATTTAGCCCTTTCTAAAATTTGTACCAATCTCCAGTTCTTGTTTTTACTCAGCGGACGAGTCTCCATGATCAGTACTGTATCACCAATACCGCAATCGTTTTTCTCGTCATGAGCCATAAATTTGGTAGTTTTCTTAACAAACTTACCATAGATCGGGTGTTTCACTTTACGCTCTACCGCTACAACAATAGATTTATCCATCTTGTTGCTTACCACCAACCCGGTTCTTGTTTTTCTTAATTGTCTTTCCATTTCGACTCTAAAGTTATTTAGTTTCAGTAGCAGACTGAGCTTTACGCTTAGTCACTTCAGTATTTAATCGGGCAACATCTCTTCTTACCTTTCTAATGCGGGAAGGATTTTCAATAGCCGAAATTGTGTGCGCAAATTTTAACTTAACTAAGTTTTCTTTCTCTTCCGCGATCCTGGCTACTAGTTCTTCTTGTGAAAGCCCTGTGATTTCTGAGTTTTTCATTTTATTAATTTTTATGTTGTGGGTCTAGCGGTTATAATAACAAGTTACTTACAACATTCAACCCATAACCAATTATGCCTCTACGTAATCTCTACGTACTACAAATTTTGTTTGTATTGGTAATTTCTGAGCGGCTAAACGCATTGCTTCTTTAGCAACTTCTAAAGGCACGCCTTCAGCTTCAAAAATAATCCTTCCTGGTCTGACAACGGCTACCCAATATTCAGGTGCACCCTTACCTTTACCCATACGTACTTCAGCTGGTTTCTTAGTTACCGGTTTGTCCGGGAAAATTCTAATCCACACCTGGCCTTCACGTTTCATGAAACGAGTTACCGCAATACGGGCTGCCTCTATCTGACGACTGGTAATCCAGGTCGACTCTAAAGATTTGATCCCGAAAGACCCGAATGATAATTCAGCACCACGAGTTGCTAAACCTTTCATTCTGCCTTTTTGCATCTTTCTGAACTTCGTTCTTTTTGGCTGTAACATTGTATTTTAATATTATCGTAAAACGATCTGTTAACTAATTATTTGCGGGGTCCTCTGTTCTGAGTATTTCCGCCTCTGTTGTCTCTACCCTGACCACCTTGACCTGGACCTCTTCCGCCACGACCTTTGTCGTTTCTTCTGTCGCCACCGCCACGGTTGTCTCTGTCTCTGCCACCAAAGTTACCACCTTCAGGTCTGCCACCTTTACCAGGCGCATTGCTTGTAGAACCGATGTTAGGAGAAAGATCACGTTTACCGTAAACCTCGCCTTTGCAGATCCAAACTTTAACACCTATTTTACCATAAGTAGTCAAAGCTTCAGCCAGTGCATAGTCGATGTCTGCGCGGAACGTATGCAAAGGAATTCTTCCTTCTTTATACTGCTCGCTACGTGCCATCTCTGCACCACCTAAACGACCTGATGTCATGATTTTGATACCTTCAGCTCCCATACGCATAGTAGATGCGATAGTAGATTTCATTGCTCTACGGAAAGAGATCCTTGCCTCTAACTGTTTTGCAACGCCTTCAGCTACCAACTGAGCATCTAACTCAGGACGTTTGATCTCAAAAATGTTGATTTGAATTTCCTTTTTAGTCAATTTTTTCAACTCTTCTTTGATCTTGTCAACTTCCTGACCTGCTTTACCGATCACGATACCCGGACGGGCAGTGTGAATGGTTACAGTGATACGTTTCAAAGTACGCTCAATAACTACTTTTGCTACACCGCCTTTTGCAATACGGGCAGAAAGGTATTTTCTTATTTTTTCGTCCTCAACTAATTTATCAGCATAGTTGTTGCCTCCGAACCAGTTAGAATCCCAACCTTTGATGATTCCTAACCTGTTACCTATTGGATGTGCTTTTTGTCCCATTTCTGTTAATTAGTTTTGAGTTTCAACGTTTTTACTATCTACTATCAAAGTTACGTGGTTTGAACGCTTACGTATTCTGTAACCACGTCCTTGAGGTGCCGGTCTCAATCTTTTCAACTGGCGGCCACCACCAACCATAATCGTTTTCACGTATAGCTGGCTTTCTTCAGGGCGAGAACCTTCATTTTTATTTTCCCAGTTTTTGATGGCAGATAATAACAGTTTCTCAACTCTTACTGCTGCATCTTTATTGGTGAATTTTAAAATATGTAATGCTTTCTCTACACGCTCACCTCTGATAAGATCTACAACCAAACGCATTTTACGTGGTGAGGTTGGACAATTGTTTAATTTCGCTACTGCTTCCATCTCTTAATTATTTTTTCTTTTCAGAGTGACCCCTAAATGTTCTGGTTGGAGCAAACTCTCCCAGTTTATGACCAACCATGTTTTCTGTTACGTATACCGGTATAAATTTATTACCGTTGTGTACTGCAAATGTATGACCCACAAAATCTGGTGAGATCATTGATCTGCGAGACCAAGTTTTAATTACAGACTTCTTGCCTGAATCATTCATAGAGACTACTTTCTTCTCTACGTTATGGTCAATATAAGGTCCTTTTTTAATCGAACGAGCCATTATTTCTTCCTTTTCTCTATGATGAAACGATTTGAGTATTTTTTAAGTGAACGAGTTTTGAATCCTTTCGAATAAACTCCGTTCCTTGAGCGAGGCTGACCTCCTGATGAACGACCTTCACCACCACCCATCGGGTGATCTACCGGGTTCATCGCAACAGGACGTGTTCTAGGGCGACGACCTAACCAACGGTTACGTCCAGCTTTACCCAATACTTCATTTGCATGATCTGAGTTAGAAACTGCTCCTATTGTAGCTAAACAAGTAACTAAGATCGATCTTACTTCACCTGAAGGCATTTTCAATGTAGCATATTTACCATCACGAGCTGCCAATTGTGCATAAGCACCAGCGCTACGTGCTAACTGTGCACCACGACCTGGATTAATCTCCACGTTGTGTACAATAGATCCCAAAGGAATTCTTGATAATGTTAAAGTATTACCTACCTCTGGAGTAGCTGTTTCTCCCGAAACTACTGTTTGTCCTACTTGCAACCCTTCAGGTGCAATAATGTAACGCTTCTCACCATCTGCATAATGTAATAATGCGATGCGTGCAGTACGGTTTGGATCGTATTCAACAGTTGCTACTGTTGCAGGAATATCAAATTTCTCACGTTTAAAGTCAATTAAACGGTAAGATTTTTTGTGACCACCACCCATGTAGCGCATAGTCATCTTTCCTGTATTGTTACGTCCTCCCGACTTTTTAGAAGATACAACCAATGATTTTTCGGGCTTGGTTGCTGTAATCTCCGTAAAACTGGCGCCAACTCTAAAGCGGGTACCCGGAGTAACTGGTTTAAATTTTCTTAAGCCCATAGTTATAAATTATTCAATTCTTATTATAAATTCGCGTAATAATCAATTGTCTCACCTGCTTTCAGGGTTACGATAGCTTTCTTATATTTTGGGCTACGACCTGAAACTAAACCACCTTTAGTATTTCTGGACTTCAGTTTACCAACTACAACCATTGTGTTAATGGCTAAGATGTTCACTCCGTACATTTTTTCTATAGCTGCTTTAATCTGCAATTTATTTGCTTTGTTGTCTACTTTAAAAGTAAAGCGGTTAGACTTTTCTGTTAATGCAGAAGCTTTTTCTGTTAATACTGGTTTCTTTAAAAGTTCCATATTACTTGGCAAATGCCTCCTCCAATGTTTTAAGAGAATCCGCAGTTAACAAAAGCTTACCGCAATTCAATACATCATATGTATTTAACTGATCTGCAGTGATTACTTTCGCTTTCTGAATGTTTCTGCTTGATAAATAGATATTGTTATTTTGCGAAGGTAAAACCAACAAAGTTTTTTCGTTAGTCAAGTTTAATGCGCTAACTAAATTGATGTAGTTTTTAGTTTTGATTGAATCAAAAGCAAAGTCTTCCAAAACTACGATATTGTTGTCTTGTGCTTTGTAAGTTAAAGCCGATTTACGGGCAAGAACTTTCAATTTTTTGTTCAGTTTAAAACTATAATCGCGTGGCTGAGGACCAAATACACGACCACCACCATTGAACAATGGAGATTTAATACTTCCGGCGCGAGCACCACCAGTACCTTTTTGTTTGTATAATTTGCGGGTTGAACCTGCAATTTCATTACGTTGTTTTGATTTATGCGTTCCCTGACGTTGGTTAGCTAAATACAACTTAACATCTAAATAAATTGCATGATCAACAGGCGTAATACCGAATACCGACTCAGGAAGTTGCACCTTGGCACCTGTCTCTTTTCCTGAAATGTTTAATACTTTAACTTCCATCTTGCTTACTTGTCTAAGATTACGTAAGATCCTTTAGCTCCTGGTATTGAACCACTAACTACCACAAGGTTTTGATCAGCATAAACTTTCAAAACTTGTAAGTTCTGAACTTTTACTCTGTCACCACCCATTCTTCCCGCCATACGCATACCTTTAAATACACGAGCTGGATATGAAGCCGCACCTAATGAACCTGGTGCACGCATCCTGTTGTGCTGACCGTGGGTCTGACCACCAACACCACCAAATCCGTGGCGTTTAACAACACCTTGAAAACCTTTACCTTTAGAGGTTCCAACAACATCCACAAAATCACCTTCGTTAAAGATGTTAACCGTTACAGTATCACCTAAGTTAAGTGACTCTTCAAACGGCTCAAATTCAACCAGTTTACGTTTTGGGGTAGTGCTTGCTTTCGCAAAGTGGCCTTTAAGAGGCTTGGTTGTGTTTTTCTCTTTGGCTTCGTCGAAACCCAATTGAACTGAAACGTAACCGTCTTTCTCTTCGGTCTTTACCTGTGTAACTACACAAGGTCCAGCTTCGATCACCGTACATGGTATATTCTTACCATCGGCGTCGAAAATGCTGGTCATTCCTACTTTTTTTCCAATAATACCTGACATTTTCTATTTTTAATTTAACACCCATCGAAGCAGTAGGGCTTCGTTCAAGGTGGATATACATCCCCGTTAAGGGACGGCAAAAATAGGAAAGAAATCTTAATTTTCAAATAGTTAGCTAATTATTTTTTCAAATAACTGCAATTATTTTTTTGAAGCATGAAATAACCAGAGGTAAAAATCTACCCGACCAGCTTATTGCTTAAACTGAACAGAATGACACAAAGTACAAATACACCGATCAGCACATACATATAATCCCGTTCAATCAGAAAGCTAAAGATAGAAAAAACAACTCTCGTTATTGGCGTAAAAATCAATAAAAGCACCCCAAATTGTATAACTGCCTGACTATCCATGCTTTTTATTCCTTCAAAAACAGCCAGGATAGAAGCATACTGATTCTTTGACGAGTCAAATATCTTGTAATCAACCAAGCCATTTCCATGGTGCAGAAGATAAATTATCCCACCCAGGAGCACCACAGACATCGACAAAATAACCCCTACCCTAAGCAAGGTGCCCAATATCACCTGCACATCCTTATCAGCAAAATAGTGTTTTGACTTTTTCATAATTTACCGGATAAGCCATTATAGATCATTTGCAGAGCCAGAAAAACCACCACTACAGCAAATATTACTTTCAATTTATCAGTTTTTGCTTTAACCAGGATCTTGGAACCTATAGTTGCACCCAACAAAACACCTACCGTTACAGGCATCGCTATACCCGGGTCTATTTGCCCCCGATGCAAATAAACCACTGCACTGGCAGCAGCCGTAACCCCCATCATAAAGTTACTCGTAGTTGTAGAAACCTTAAACGGGATCCTCATGATATTGTCCATAGCAACCACTTTTAAGGCTCCGGAACCAATCCCCAGCAAGCCAGAAATGATACCCGCAAAGAACATCATCACAAAACCACCAATCACATTATGCACCCCATACTTCTTTTCACCCGCTTCCGTAGGATAACTGCCATTCAATTTAAAAAAATTAGCAATTTTACCAGAAGTATCTGTATCAGAATGATCTACCTTTTTCTTTAACATCATAGCTGCAGAAAACAGCAAGATCAATCCAAAGATCACAGCGATATAACTGGGGTTGATAAACACCGTAATTACTGCGCCAAAAATGGCACTTATAGTTGTAGCGATCTCCAGGAACATCCCGATTCTGATATTGGTGATCCCCTCCTTTACGTAAGCTGCAGCAGAACCTGAAGAGGTCGCAATTACAGACACAATAGAGGCACCGATAGCATAATGAATATCTACACCCAAAGCAAGGGTTAACAGTGGGATTATAATTACACCTCCGCCCAAGCCAGTTAAAGAACCTACCAGGCCAGCCAGAAAAGCTCCGGCCAAAACAATAACTGTAAATAGTAGTACCGACATCCCGACAAATATACCATCTACAATTAAAACACAATAAAATTAAAATATTTATGTTAAATTAAGCAAACCAATCCTATGTTATGAAAAGATGTATACTTTCTTTATTTGCAGCAATTTGTTTACTGCTGATCACGCAAAACACTTTTGCTCAAGACACTACCAAAACAGATCCCTCTCTTTCCGGTCAGTACCAGTTCATGTTGTCAAAATCAAAAACACTCTATGGCGCTAAATTAATCAACCCGGCCAGACTGTCTGGCCTTTGGAAAAATGTAAAAGACACGATAAATACAGAAAGAAAACAACTTGTCGTATCCAAAGCTAAAATTAACGAGCAACAAAAAGCTATCGCAGACCTGAAGGCTCAGATAGAAGGCAAAGAAAGCTCGCTGGCGAGCTCTAACGCGAAACTGAACGAGATTAGCTTTTTGGGTATTTCTTTCACCAAATCGACTTATAACAGCATTGTATGGACACTGATCATTGCACTGGCACTTGCTCTTGCATTTGTAGTGGTCCGTTCTGCTAAACACATACATGAAGCCAAATACAGGTCTACCCTATACCAGGAAATAGCAGATGAATACCAGGCCTATAAAGTAAAATCTAACGACAAAGAGAAAAAATTAGCCCGGGAATTACAGGACGAACGCAATAAATTTGAAGATTATAAAAGCCGGGAGCGCTAGCAGGTCCCGGGATGCCGGCCTTCGCCGACATGATGCCAAACAAAAAGGCCTCTGCATTTGCAGAGGCCTTTTTGTTCAATTAAGTATCGTCATTAAACTTTGATTTCTACTTCAACACCGCTAGGTAATTCAAGTTTCATCAAAGCATCAACTGTCTTAGAGTTAGAGCTATAAATATCTAACAAACGTTTGTATGCACACAATTGAAACTGCTCACGAGCTTTTTTATTCACGTGCGGTGAACGCAAAACTGTAAAGATTTTCTTTTCTGTAGGCAACGGAATTGGTCCGCTAACCACTGCACCCGTAGGTTTAACAGTTTTTACGATTTTTTCAGCAGATTTATCTACCAGGTTGTAATCGTAAGATTTTAATTTGATCCTGATTCTTTGGCTCATCTTATTTATTTAATTAAGGCGGCCTGTTAGAGCTATTAATAACAGGCTGCCGGTGTTATTTATTAATCTGAAGATTTAACTTTTCCTTTTGATTTCGCAATCACTTCTTCCTGAACATTTTTAGGCGCTGGATCATAGTGATCGAATTCCATTGTAGAAGTTGCACGGCCAGAAGTAATTGTACGTAACTGAGTTACATAACCAAACATTTCTGAAAGTGGAACCAGGGCTTTAATTACCTGAGAACCATTACGTGTATCCATACCTTGCAGCTGGCCACGACGACGGTTTAAGTCTCCCATAACATCACCCATGTTTTCTTCTGGTGTAAGCACCTCAATTTTCATGATAGGCTCCATTAATACCGGTTTACATTTAGGCAATGCCTCACGGAATGCCGAACGTGCAGCAATCTCGAAAGATAAAGCATCTGAATCGACCGCGTGGAATGAACCATCAATCAAACGAACCTTCATATCAGGAAGCGGGTAACCTGCAACTACACCATTAGACATGGCAGCAGCAAAACCTTTTTCTACAGAAGGGATAAACTCACGAGGAATAGATCCACCCACGATTTCGTTTACGAACTGCAATCCGCCTTTTTCGTAATCTGCATCAATAGGAGAAATAATAACCTGGATATCCGCGAATTTACCACGACCACCTGTTTGTTTCTTATAGGTTTCACGGTGTTGAGTCGTACCAGTAATTGCCTCTTTATAAGCAACCTGAGGAGCTCCCTGGTTAACTTCTACTTTGAATTCACGTTTTAAACGGTCAATCAAAATATCTAAGTGAAGCTCACCCATACCAGAGATAACAGTCTGACCAGTTTCCTCATCAGTCTGAACCCTGAAAGTTGGATCTTCTTCAGCCAGTTTACCTAAAGCCATACCTAATTTATCTACGTCAGCCTGAGTTTTAGGCTCAATAGCTAAACCGATAACCGGCTCAGGGAAGTTCATGGATTCCAGAATAATCGGGTTTTTCTCATCGCAAAGCGTATCACCAGTTTTGATATCTTTAAATCCTACTACCGCAGCAATATCACCAGCACCTACATTAGGGATTGGGTTTTGCTTGTTGGCATGCATTTGGAAGATACGGGAAATACGCTCTTTGTTCTCAGAACGTGCATTGTACACATAAGAACCTGCTTCAAGATTACCTGAATATACACGGATAAAGCACAAACGACCTACGAAAGGATCTGTTGCAATTTTAAATGCTAAAGCTGCAAAAGGCTCTTTTTCATCAGGTTTACGCGATACTTCCTCACCAGTATTTGGATTAATACCAGTTACACCTTCTTGATCCATAGGTGAAGGCAATAACTCCATCACATAATCAAGCATAGTTTGTACACCTTTGTTTTTGAAAGATGAACCACAAACCATAGGTACAATTTTAGCATCCAATACAGCCTGACGTAAAGCATCTAAAACTTCACGCTCAGTAATGGTTTCAGGGGCTTCGAAGAATTTCTCCATCAAAGTCTCATCATATTCCGCTACTGATTCCAGCAATTTTTCTCTCCACTCAGCAACCTCATCCAGCATATCTTCAGGAATTGGCACTTCAGTAAAGGTCATTCCTTTATCATGCTCATTCCAAACGATACCACGGTTGTTGATCAAATCAACTACACCTTTAAAGCTATCTTCAGCACCAATAGGCAATTGCAGAGGAACTGCATTGCTTCCCAGCATGTCTTTAACCTGTTTAACAACTTTTAAGAAATCTGCTCCGGAACGGTCCATTTTATTTACGAAACCAATGCGGGCAACATTGTAGTTGTTGGCTAAACGCCAGTTGGTTTCAGATTGAGGCTCAACACCGTCAACTGCTGAAAACAAGAATACCAAACCATCTAATACACGTAACGAACGGTTTACCTCTACGGTAAAATCCACGTGTCCCGGTGTATCAATAATGTTGATATGGTAGTTCTGTCCTCTGTATTTCCAACCTACAGTTGTTGCTGCAGAAGTGATCGTGATACCACGTTCCTGCTCTTGTGCCATCCAGTCCATTGTTGCAGCACCTTCGTGCACCTCACCAATTTTGTGACTAACACCAGCATAATAAAGGATACGCTCTGTTGTTGTGGTTTTACCCGCATCAATGTGAGCTGCGATCCCAATGTTTCTTGTGTATTTTAAATCTCTTGACATTTTATGATTCTACTTGGATTAGAAACGGAAATGAGAGAACGCTTTGTTGGCTTCAGCCATTTTATGCGTATCTTCTTTTTTCTTAACTGCTGCACCTTCACCTTTAGCTGCTGAAACGATTTCACCTGCTAATTTTTCTTTCATTGTTTTTTCTCCACGTTTACGAGCGTAAGAAATTAACCATTTCATGCCTAAAGCAATTTTACGGTCAGGTCTTACCTCTGTAGGTACCTGGAAGTTTGCACCACCCACACGACGAGATTTAACCTCTACAGCAGGCATTACATTTGTTAAAGCACGTTTCCATACTTCTAATCCATTCTCACCAGATTTTTTCTCTGCCAATTCAACAGCATCATAAAAAATAGAATAAGCGATAGATTTTTTTCCGTCAAACATCATGTTGTTAACGAAACGGGTCACCTGAACATCGTTAAATTTCGGATCAGGAAGAATGATTCTCTTTTTTGGTTTTGATTTTCTCATTTTTTTGTCCTCCTAATTATTTCTTTTTACCTTTTGTTGGTGCCGCAGCTACTTGTCCTGGCTTAGGACGTTTTGTTCCGTATTTAGAACGACGTTGGTTACGACCAGCTACTCCTGAAGTATCTAATGCTCCACGGATGATGTGGTAACGTACTCCCGGTAAATCTTTAACACGACCACCACGGATCAATACGATAGAGTGCTCCTGTAAGTTGTGACCTTCACCAGGGATATAGGCATTCACCTCTTTACCATTGGTTAAACGTACACGGGCAACTTTACGCATTGCTGAGTTTGGTTTTTTAGGGGTAGTGGTGTACACACGTGTACATACACCTCTTCGCTGTGGACAGCTGTCCAACGCCGGAGACTTACTCTTGAACTCCAGTGCTACTCTACCTTTTCTAACTAATTGTTGAATGGTTGGCATTGTTCTTTTGTTGTTTTCTATTAATGTTTAAAAACTTTACCCCTCACTAAGGGACTGCAAAGGTAAGACAATACAATTTATAAATCAAGTCGTTAGCGAAGAAAATCTGATTTTTCCTCCGGGGATAATTTTAACGCGGTTGTTCTTCTGTATAACGGATTTACTTCTTTCCTTGATAAGGAGCGCTAGGCTGCAAATTCCGAAATCAATGGATTTCATCAGGAGGTTTGAAGGCGATAAGTTGGAAAGAAGAATAAGCGCGGAAGTAACAGGGTGCTTAGTTAAAAAAGAAGGGTAAGCTCGAAGGCTGCTTAAGCTTAGGCGGGCAGAAAAAGCCCGCAAACCTTAAAAGGCCTTCTCCCTTACACCTTCTTTTTTTCTGGATTTCGAGCCTAATCTGACTTGGTGTATATATCCTGCTCTGGTTGAGCACGCCAGCACATCAACAGGATTGAAAAACAACAAACTTAGGACTGCATACATGTAGACTTATTCCAGTATAGAATAATCAGGGCAAACCAAACGTGCAAAAAAACCGCACCATGCCTGGTCTCCTCCCTCCCTCTGCAATTTGCTAAGGAAAATTCTCGTACGCTGCGGAAAGGCCTCAGAGATCTGCGGGCTTCTTCAGCCCGCCTGATATCGTTAGCCTTGAAGCAGATGTACAGAATTTTCCGACATAATTCAACCTTCCTGATATCGTTAATGTAAATCTGGCATTTTTCTTTTTTCCGGAGACAGGTCCTTAAACTCCTTGTAAGAATTCATGATGTAAAACTTAAGATCTTCCTGATCCATTTTATTCAGCGCCTCCAATGTAGGACGGTAACGCGTCATGAAAGCATCCAAATCAGCACCTTTAAGAGGAGTAAGCGCCGTTACAGCCGCGTTGTTAAACCTGGCATCGATCTTTCGTTCCGTTTTCTCGTTTTCCAGTTTCCGTTTCAACTTCCGGGCCTCTTTCCCTTCCTTACCGAAATACGCAGAAGGAGAAAAACCAAAAGGCTTGTTGACTTCCAGCCGGGTAGGATCCGCTTTGCGGTAAACATCTGCATATTCAATCTCCGGATTAAATGTTTTCGCTTTGATCTCTACTGTATTCAAAGTTTTACGATCTGCAGTCAGATACCTTTTCACAGGACTCATGTTCACCAGAAAAAGTGTATCCGGTAAATATCCGGGCTGAAAAAATATGATAACCTGATTAGCCACCGCATTAATCTTAAACCTTCCCTTCGCATCCGTGACGGTGCTATGCCCGGTATTTCTGTTAAAAACCTGTACCTGTTCCAGCGGATATCTCGAATTCCGGTCCGACACTGTTCCTTTCAACTGCTGGCCCTGAACAGCCAGGCTCAGCAAGGCAAAGGATAAAAAAAGAGTAAATCTGTTGATCATGCTTAAAGTTAAGCATTAAATCATGGATTTAATAGACCTCAACCGGAATCAATATACCGATTTAACAATTTTTACGCTCTAATGAAAAGTGTTCAGGTAAAGACGCTCCACCTTTTTACGGGCCCAATCGGTTTTGCGCAAAAAACGAAGGCTGGAATTCATTGTCGGATTGTTATTAAAACAAGCAATACGGATCAGCTGACCGAGTTCCTCCCAGCCATAGTGCCAAACCAGCTGTTTTAAAATAAACTCCAGTGTTTTCCCGTGCAGGGGATTATTTGCCTGTTCTTCTGCATTTGCCATGCTGCAAAATTAGGAAGAATGAGGTAGATTTCATTCAATTTTATCTAAGTTTGGATTATGCAATTAAAATTAGGTGATTTTGTTCGTTTTGTAGACGAAAATATAGAAGGGTATATCACCCGCATCATTGACAAAGACATGATCGGAGTAACGGATAACAACGACTTTGAGATACCCGTAATGGCTTCAAAAGTAACACTTGTACACGGGGATATTCCGGATGAAAGTGGTATAGTTAAAAACAGGACGGAAACTACTGTTCCGGAAGCCGCTTTTATTGATGAAGGCATATACCTTGGACTGGTCAGCGACCAGCACAGTCAGGCCGTTGCACATTTCCACCTCGTCAATGAAAGTTCCTACCAGCTTCTGCTCAGTTTCACCACAGAGAAGAATCAACATTTTAAAGGAGAGTTTGCAGGCATTATCCCACCGCATAAAGCCGTCCGGATCTTTTCCGCCAATATGGGAGACATACAATTATGGCCAAAATTCCAACTCGAGATCCTGTACCACACCCCAGCCAATATAGCTCCAAAAGAACCGCTGATCTATCATCAGTACCTGAAAGGCAAAGACCTGTCTGTAGCCAAGGTAGACATCGCCCTGCTCAAACAAAAAGGATGGCTGATCCGTCTGGACCCACCGGCACCAACAATCGATGCAGAGAAACTGATCGCAAGCTTTTTTAAATAATTCTGGATTGTAAAATATTTTTTGTAATCTGTTGCCACTACTTAATTTGACCTATTTTAAATGAAAGCAGCAGAAAATTACGACAACCTCAATCACATCAGCCTATACACTTACCAGCTCCTCTTGAAATGGGGCATACAGGCAAGTCTGGCTGTATACATTAACCTATTCGCACTTTTAGCCTTACTGGTACTGCTGGTTTACCTCCTGCAGTACCTGGTGAGACGCTTGCTGAGAATCGCCCTGATCCGTGTTGCCAAACGCTCCAGAATTGATTTCTTCCACCACTTACTGGAAAACAGATTTCCACATTTTCTTGCGCTGAGTGTTCCGCTGATCCTGGTTAAAAATGCCATTCCAGCTGTTTTCATACATTTCCCCGCACTGATTTCGCCCTTAAACCAGCTCACCGACATCTATATGGTCATCATCATTATCTGGATGATCATGTCTCTCCTCCGCTCTGGCGCAGATTCCCTGAGGAAAAAAACCGCTTTCCGGGAAAAACCTATAGAGAGCTACCTGCAGGTCATCCGCATATTTTTGTTCCTGTTCGGGGCAATATTGATGTTTTCCAACCTCACCGGAAAATCCCCGGTTGCCTTTTTCTCGGCAATGGGCGCCATTTCAGCCGTCTTGCTCCTCATGTTTAAAGACACTATCATGGGCTTTGTAGCTAGTATACAGGTCAGTGCAAATGATATTGTCCGCATCGGAGACTGGATCACCATGACCAAATATGGAGCCGATGGTGATGTGATAGAAATCAACCTCACCACAGTAAAAGTCCAGAACTTTGACAAAACCATCACTACCATCCCCACTTATTCCCTGATCTCAGACTCCTTCCAGAACTGGCGGGGGATGCAAGAAACCGGAGGGCGAAGGATCAAACGGGCCATCTACATCAAACAGTCCACCATACGTTTCATCACCGATGAAGAAGCAGAAGCATTTAAAAGAATCCAGACCCTCAGTGCATACATTGATCACCGGAAAAAAGATATTGACAAAAACAATGAACGTATTGGCGCAGACAAGAGCCTGCTGATCAACGGGCGAAACCTGACCAATGCCGGACTTTACCGAAAATACATACAACTACATCAGCAATCACTCCGGAACACACAAACGAATGACTATGATGGTCAGACATCTGGCCCCAACGGCAACCGGACTTCCTATAGAAATCTACGCCTTTACCAGCACCATCAAGTGGGCTGATTACGAATACATCATGGCCGACATTTTCGATCATCTGTTAGCATCTGCAAGATATTTCGATCTGGAGATCTTTGAACTCGAAGGCGCCAGCAGCAGCCACGCTTAGGGAAACTTGCCTGAGCGCACTCAGGCAAGCTCTGCTACAGCAAAACTATTTACTCCAGCTGTTGTTGTCCGGATTAACATCCGGCAACACCTTATCCGGATCCAACACGACAGACACCACTTCTTCAGTTGTCGGATAATGCACAATCCAGCTGCTGTTCCTCATCCATACATCCACAGGAAGCTTAACGATATCTTTTTTTCCGCTAGCCGTCGTGATCTGTAAAATAACAGGCATTGGCATTTTTTCCAAATTCGCCACAACAATATTATACCCATCCGCAACCCCATTTTTCTTTGCTGGGGCTACGCTGGTAATCGCCTGGTCCATCTTCCAGCTCTCCAGAAACCAACCTCTCCAAAACCAGGACAAATCTTCTCCGGCACCATTATCCATAGAACGGAAAAAATCAAAAGGTGTAGGATGTTTAAATGCCCAATGCTTAATATAATTCTGGAAAGCATAGTCGAAACGATCTGCACCAAGTACCTGTTCCCTCAGTATTTTTAAGCCCCAGGAAGGTTTATAGTACAAGTTTAAACCAATATTTCTTTCCTTCATCCCATCAGGGCTCAGCATAACAGACTCTACACCCGGACTTCCCATGAACCTGGCATTCGCATGCATATCCACCGGCGCATTCTTGTATTCTCCGTGATTAAAAGCATCATTAGATAAGCCATTGATAAAAGTATTGAAACCTTCATCCATCCAACCGTACTTCCGTTCATTACTTCCTACGATCATTGGAAACCAGGTATGACCAAACTCATGATCAATAACGCCCCAGGTTTCAGAAGTTTTGGCCTTCCAGCCGCAAAAAACGATACCTGGATATTCCATGCCACTAACATTTGAAGCAATGTTCACCGCCATCGGATAAGGATATTCAAACCATTTCTGTGAATAGTGCTCAATAGCGCCTTTCACATACTCCACGCCACGTCCATAGCTATCATTGCCATTACTTTCAACGGGTTGCGCAGATACAGCAAGCGATTTTTTACCGCTTGGTAAATTGATTCTGGCGGCATCCAGTACAAATGCCTTTGAAGAAGCCCAGGCCACATCCCTGGTGTTGTTCATTTTGAACCTCCAGGTCAGCCTGTCCTTAGCCGGGCGGGACTTCGGATCTGTCACTTCCGCTTCCGAGCGGATGCTGACTTTCTGATCACTCGACTTTGCTGCATTCCAGCGGCTCAGCTGCTGCGCAGTAAATACTTCCTGGGGATTCAATAATTCACCAGAGCCCATCACCAGATGACTTGCCGGTGCATTCACGGTAAAATCCACATCACCATATTCACAATAGAATTCAGATGCTCCCCAGTATGGCAGGGTATTCCAGCCCAGTACATCATCATAGACACACATCCGGGGAAACCACTGAGCAATCGTATAAATTTCTCCGTTTTTAGTTTCCAGGTGTCCCATCCGGTCAGAGCCGTTGAGTGGGATCACAAAAGAATAATCTATTTTAATACTGATCACCTCCCCTGCTGCCAAAGGCTCTTCAAGCCGGATCTGCATTCTTGTATCTTCAATAATCGACGTAAATTTAACGGCCTTTCCTTTTTGGGAAACAACAGGGTCTTTCAGACGATAACCACCGTCTACCTTTTCGCCCCTTGCGCCGTAACGGCTTCCGGGAGGGATCAATGCGGCTCCTCTCGATTTCTCAGAAAACAAATTCTGGTCCAGTTGCAGCCAAAGGTAAGGTAGCTTATCAGGGCTGTTGTTTTTATAAGTAATCACTACCGTCCCGGTAACGGTATTTTTAACATCATCCAGCGTAGCCGCTATATTGTAGTCGGCACGATTCTGCCAGTATTTTGGCCCAGGATAACCACTCGCAGAACGATACTCATTTCCATTCTGAGTATAGAACAATGGTCCGAATGCAGCGTGAGCATCATAGTTACCATCTGT
Organism: Pedobacter nutrimenti; assembly: GCF_032678445.1. Classification (GTDB taxonomy): domain Bacteria; phylum Bacteroidota; class Bacteroidia; order Sphingobacteriales; family Sphingobacteriaceae; genus Pedobacter; species Pedobacter nutrimenti_A. Next base: position 276,764 of record NZ_JAVTSQ010000007.1, on the reverse strand, counting down.
TGTATTGTTTTGTTGTGCTGCGCTGCTTAAACTTAAGGCACAGAGCAGAATTAAAACCCAACGGGGTTTTGAAGACTTCCAGTTCATGAATCAATTTTAGTTTACGGTTGACAAAAGTAAATGTATCAAATCCATTTGATGCTTCTGCAATGTAACGTTAGTTTTGCTTCAATTTCTGGATAGGTACCGGTTTTCTTTCCTCCGGAGTCATTTTCAACCAACGGTGATAAGCCTGGGCAATGTAGAAGGAATAATTAAACGGACGCTCTCCTTTAATCAGTGGAACAGAGGGTCTGAACATAGAAATAAAATCCTTAAGTTCCTGACCTTTCAACTTAACCAGATCACTCACTGTTTGCTCATTAAAGTTGTTGTTGATTTCTGTTTCGTATACATCTCTTTCCTCGAGTGCCCGCAACTTGGCCTGTTCTCTTTTATATTTCCCGTAACCCAGCGATAAGATCATGCCCCCTGCCCGGTCACCGTTCTTTTTACCTTCCAGTCCATCCGTAGAAACCCGGGTAACCTCCTTTGCATTTTCCTGGTTTTTCTTCAGGTCCAGATAAGGAGAAAGCTTTGCACTAACAATGCTCACTTCTTTCAGGTTCTTAGAATTTACAGGCAGAAATATAGTCTTGGGATTTAAATCTGTCAGAAACAGTGTATCTGTATGATAACCGACCAAAGAAAACTCAATGAGATCTCCCTTACTGGCAGCGATAGTAAATTGTCCGGAAGCCTTAGTTACTGCCACCTGTTTGGTGTTCAAATTTCTAACGGCCACCTGCTGTAATGGAAAAGTCTTGTTATCGAAATCATAAACAGTTCCATTTACATTTCCCTGTGCCATTAATTTAATGGGCAGCAGCAATACAAGCGCAATTATCAGTTTTTTAACCATGGCCAAATTTAATACAGTTTTAGAACCTGTATGCCTATTTAACAAAAAATAACAATAAAAGGATTCAACTATTTTAAAAGCGCCTGATATTGATCTTCATTGAAGCTCAAAAGAATGGCCTTTCCGTCCTTTTCCACCACCGGGCGCTTGATAGCGCTCGTGTGCTTTAGCAGAATTTGGATCGCACCGACCTGGTCTTTAGCCACCAGTTGCTCTTCCGGGCTCAGCTTCTTCCAGGTCGTTCCTTTTTTATTCAGGATGTTCTCCCAGCCAAAAATGTCGCACCATTCGTTCAATTTTTCCGCAGTAACTCCCTTCTTTTTAAAATCATGGAAATCAAAATCAAAACCACCTTCCTTTAACCAGGTGATTGCTTTTTTTACTGTATTACAATTGGGAATGCCGTAGACTGTGATCATAGGGGTATTTTAATGAATATTGCCAGCTAAAATAAATAAATTTCACAGATAATATTTATTAAATTAACGGTTCTCCACCCATTATTAAGTAATATTGCATAATTTCTGGAGCCATGCTTCCTGAGATTATATAAAAGCCACATCTCAACAGATATGATCAAGTTATCATTTAAACAACAGGTACTTACGGGATTTGCTGTTTCCCTGCTATTTGTCCTCTTTTCTGCAGTCACGTCTTATCTAAGCATTGAATCTTTTGATAAGGACTCTAACTGGGAAAACCACACTTATGAAGTCATGCTGCTCACCCAGAAAGTTGATCTCCAAATGACTTCTGCCGAAAATGCATTGAAGGGTTATATCCTTACCGAAGATCAAATGTACATGCATACCTATACTGATAATCTGGGCAAAGTGGAAAGCAGCCTGCATGACCTGAAGAATATGGTTATTGACAACCCACTCCAGTCGCAACGTGTGGATTCGCTGGAATTATTTGCTCAGCAAAGGATGAGTACCATGAAAGAGATCCTTCAGGCCGAGCAGTCTGAAGGTAAGGAAACCGCTTATAAACTCTATTTGAGTGAAAAGGCAAAAATGAGAAGAGAAAACCTGACCAGATTAGGTGCTAAAATGATTCTTGAAGAAAGAGCCCTACTCAAAAAAAGGATCGATGCCACCATACAAAGCAAAACCAAAACCATTGCCATTGTTATTGGAAGTGCCCTGGTGATCTTCTGTCTGATCATGTTCCTGTTCACTTATATTCAAAGAACATTTGATCAGCAAAAGGAAACAGAGGATCAGATACGACAAAATAATGCGCAGCTGGAACAGCTTTCTATCGAAAATGAGCAGAAAAACTGGCTCCTTTCAGGCACAGCAGCAATTAACGAGGCCATGCGTGGCGAACAGGAAATGGAGGAACTCTCCACCAATATCATCACCGAAATTTGCAATTACCTTCAGGCACCCGTAGGTGCGGTCTTCTTAACCGATGAGAAAAGAAAAAATTTATCCCTTGCAGGTGGGTATGCCTATCAACGAAAAAAGGGCACTATCGAAAGCTATTATTTGGGAGAAGGCCTGGTGGGTCAGGCTGCACTGGAAAAGAAACGAAAACTCCTGACCAATGTTCCGGAGGATTATATGAAAATCATCTCTGGCCTTGGTCATACCCTTCCTAAATGCATATACCTGATTCCCATACTTTTTGAGGAGGAGACCATTGCAGTGATCGAAATTGGTCTGAAAGACAACCCTGATGAGACCACCACAAAATTTCTGGAAACCATCGCCGAAAGCATAGGTGTTGCCATCAACAGTGCCGCTGCAAGGATTCAGCTCAGAAATCTCTTTGAGCAAACCCAGCAACAGGCCGAAGAACTGGAAAGCCAGCAGGAAGAATTGCGTACCACCAACGAGGAACTGATCTATAAGTCCGACCAGCTGATGGCCTCTGAAGAGGAACTGCGTGTGCAGCAGGAAGAATTACGGCAAACCAATGCTGAACTGGAAGAAAAAGCACAGCAACTGGAAGAAAGGAATATCTCCGTTAACCAGGCCCGCGAAGCCATGAGCCTCAAAGCAGAAGAACTTGCGGTATCCAGTAAATATAAATCAGAATTCCTGGCCAATATGAGCCATGAACTAAGGACCCCGCTAAACAGCATTCTGATCCTGGCCAGGATCCTAAAGGAAAACAAGCCGGAAAACCTAACCGAAGACCAGATCAAATATGCTGGCGTGATCCACAATGCAGGTACAGACCTTCTTACCCTGATCAATGACATCCTGGATCTCTCTAAAATAGAGTCTGGTAAGATTGACCTGAATATTGAACCTGTAAGACCCCTGGAGCTTACCCAAAACATGGAATCTCTGTTCAATGAAGTTGCCCGCAGCAAGAAAATAGACTTTGAGACCATCAGAACAAATGACCTCCCTGAAAGGCTTCTTACAGATCTTTCCCGGGTAGAGCAAATCATTAAGAACCTCCTTTCCAATGCCTTTAAATTCACACCCGAGCTCGGTAAGATCACACTGGAACTGAGCCGCTCTTCCAGGGCTACAACTTATTTTTCAGAACAACTTAAACAAGCTAAAGAGGTGATTTCCATGCAAGTCCGTGACACCGGAATTGGCATCCCTGCGGAAAAACAAAAACTCATCTTTGAAGCCTTTCAACAGGCGGATGGATCCACGAGCAGGAAATACGGTGGTACCGGGCTGGGCTTATCCATCAGCAGAGAACTGGCAAATATCCTGGGCGGTGAGATTCAAATTGAAAGTAATCCGGGAAGCGGAAGTACTTTTACCTTATTCCTGCCTGCGGAATATACAACTGCTCATCAGGCCGGCGAAACTCAAACATCCGCAGTTCCAGCCGAGGCAGCATCAGCTTTAGCGGTGGTATCTGAAGTTAAACCAGGTGTACAAAAGAAAACAGATCATGTCCTGCTTATCGTAGAAGATGACCTTGTTTTTGCAGATGTGTTGAAAGATTATGCAAAAGAAAAAGGCTTCCAGCCCATACTTGCCCATAGCGGCGATATCGGACTGGAAATGGCATTCTCTGAATTACCAGATGCAATTGTACTGGACATCATGCTACCTGTAATGGACGGATGGACGATACTTAAAAAGCTAAAAGCAGACCCAAGGACTAAACATATTCCGGTGCATATGATGTCTGCCGGTGACGAAAAAACAGACAAAGCACGTAAAGAAGGCGCGATTGGCTTCCTGAAAAAGCCCATCGAAAAGGACCAGTTGGATACCGCCTTTAATCTGCTGATGAACAATACAGATCAGTATAATTTTAAAACCGTGTTGCTCATTGAAGACCAGGAACTGCAAAGTATGATTGTTAAAGAGGAGCTGGTCAGCAAAGGCATAGAAGTGGTCCAGGCCTTTACAGGACAGGAAGCACTGGATGTTCTAAAAACGACAGCTTTCGATTGCATCATCCTGGATCTGAATCTCCCCGATATTTCGGGCTTTGACCTGCTGGACCAGATCAAAACACAGCCAGCGCTGACCCATATTCCGGTGATCATTAATACAGCAATGGAACTGGACCAGGAAAAGATCTCCCATATTATGAAATATACGGAAGCCATGGTCCTGAAATCAACCAAATCAAACAACAGGCTGATAGACGAGGTGAGCTTGTTTATGAATAAGATCAGGAAAGAAGATGATCCAGCCCTGTTTAGTGTTGCTTCACAAGGAAAAGCGAAGAGTGTATCTACGATTGAAAAAGCCCTGAAGGATAAAACGGTCTTGATCACAGACGATGATATGCGAAACATCTTTGCCTTATCCAGCGCACTCCAAAGCTATGATCTCCAAATTGTGATTGCCAATAATGGCAGGGAAGCCCTCGAAAAACTGGAGGAGCATAAGGATATTGATCTGGTGCTCATGGACATCATGATGCCGGAAATGGATGGCTATGAGGCCATGCGAGCCATCCGGTTAAATAAGGGATTTTCTAAGGTACCTATCATTGCCCTGACCGCAAAAGCCATGAAGCAGGACAGAGAAAAATGTATCGAGGCCGGGGCCAACGATTATATTTCCAAACCAGTCGATATTGATCAATTGCTCTCCATGATGAGGGTATGGCTAAGCTAATATGAAACATAAAACAGAGCATCTACCCGAAACCATCAGTTATACTGAGCTGGCAGACTTGATTACCCTGGTTCACAAGATCCATGGTTTTGATTTCAGCAATTACTCCGGCGCCTCCCTGAAAAGAAGAGTAACCAGGATTATGCAGCTTCAGAATCTGAGCCTGTTTGACTTGCGTACTTTACTGACCAATGATGCAGACTACTTTGAATCCTTTTTAATCGAAGTAACCGTTAATGTAACCGAAATGTTCAGGGATCCTGCATTCTATACTTCAGTAAAAGAAAATATCTTACCCTATATCCGCTCCTATCAGCGCATAAAAGTCTGGAATGCAGGATGTTCTACAGGAGAAGAGCTGTATTCTTTTGCCATCTTATTTGCCGAAGAACAACTGTACGACCGGACTTTCTTTTATGGTACAGATATCAATTCTGAGGTGCTGGACTTTGCAAAGAACGGCATCTATGACCTGAAAAAGATGAAGCTCTACTCCGAGAACTATTTAAAGACGGGCACTTCACATACATTGTCTGATTATTATACCGCAAAATACGATGCAGCATCCATCCGGCATTCTCTCAAAAAGAACGTCCTGTTCTCGGCCCATAATCTGGCCTCCGACGGTGTCTTTAATGAGTTCCAGGTGATTTCCTGCCGCAATGTACTGATCTATTTCAATATGGACCTTCAAAAAAAGGTTATAGATCTTTTTTATAATAGTTTAGCTAATTTTGGCTTTCTGTGCCTGGGCTCCAAAGAAACACTCCGGAGTACTGAAATAGGAAGATTTAAAGTAATCGACAAGAAAAATAACATCTATCAAAAGACAGCCTAGCTGTACACTAAGAATAATAAGCAATGGAAAAGATTAACATTTTAATTGTTGATGACAGACCGGAAAACATCATTGCCCTGGAGGCCTTGCTGCAGAGAGACGATGTAAATGTAATCAGTACAACTTTGCCCAATGAGGCACTCCGATTGTCCTGGGAAATGGATATTTCCATCGCCTTGGTGGATGTTCAAATGCCGGAAATGGATGGCTTTGAATTGGTGGAGATCTTAAAAAGCAATCCCCGCACCAAGGACATCCTCATTATCTTCGTAACAGCCATTTCCACCGACACCAAATATGCGGTAAAAGGTCTGAATACAGGTGCCGTAGATTATTTGTACAAACCACTAAATCCCTTTGTTACCTCTGCAAAGGTAGATTCCTTTATACAGTTTGTACGCACACAGCGTGACATCAAAAAGAAAAATGAGGAACTGCAGGCTTATCAGAAAAAGCTGATCCAGGCAAAAGAAGAGGCTGAACAAGGCAAAAGGATTAAGGAAAACTTTCTGGCCAATATGAGTCACGAAATCCGTACCCCGATCAATGGAATCATCGGCATTGCAAACTTACTCCACAGCACCCCCCTTACGGAGGAACAAAAAGAAATGGTTAGTTTACTGGAAATCTCCTCTAATTCCTTGCTTGGAGTGATCAATGATATTCTGGATCTTTCGAAAATAGAGGCTGGTAAGTTTAAGATCAACCGGGCAGAAACAGACCTGATCAAAAATTGCAACTCTGTGATTAACCTCCTGCGGATACATGCCAAAGAAAAGGACCTTGAACTGCTGACCGAGTATGATGAGCAAATACCGGCACTGGTCATGGCAGATTCACTGCGTTTGAATCAAATCCTGATGAACCTGATTGCCAATGCGATTAAATTTACACAGAAAGGTACGGTTACACTTAAAGTAAAAGTACTCGATAGTAAAGGAAATAATCTCCAGATTGAGTTTTCTGTAACCGACACCGGCATTGGTATAGCTGCAGAAAATATCGAAAAGATCTTTGAAACTTTTGAGCAGGCCGATGAACAGACCACCATCAAATTTGGAGGTACAGGACTAGGGCTTTCCATTGTAAAAAATCTGGCCAAATTAAAGGGCGGTATCCTAAACGTAAAAAGTGAAGAACAAAAAGGCAGTACTTTCTGCTTTACAAACTGGTATGAAGTCGTGAGCAACGAAAAACATGAAGAAACTCCCGGAAGCGGCAAGCTGGCACCTTTCGAGAATGTAAAGATCCTCATCGCCGAGGACAACTCAATTAACGCCTTTCTGATCAAAAAGATCCTGAAGGACTGGAACATTCAGTTTGATTTGGTCGAAAATGGCAAAGAGTCCCTTGAAAAGCTAAAAGAGAATGATTATGACCTTATTTTAATGGATACTTTTATGCCCGTTATGAACGGATTGGAAGCCATTAAACTTATTCGGGAAGGCTATGCACCCGGTAAGGAGAATATTCCTGTGATTACCTTTTCTGCAGCAGTCATGGACGATGATAAAAAGACGGCCATAAGTGCCGGAGCCAATGATGTGATCAGCAAGCCCTTTGAACAGGATGTTCTTCACAAAAAAATTGCCTTTTATACCCGGAAGAAGTAAAATATCCTCAGGCAGGCTTCCGATCTACTGTTGGAGATAAAATCAAACATCGATCAAAGGTCTGCCTGAGTACAGAAGTTCAGGTTTCTTTCTATTTATTAAATGCGGTCATGGTCTGTGCAGGACCTATAGTGACCAGACTTTTGATCAGTTCGACGCTTTTGTCAATCAATGCCGGCAATTCCGGCAGTTCATCTTTGTCAAACGGTGCAAGTACATAGTCAATTTGCCGTCCCTTGGAGAAGTTGTCATCAATCCCAAACCGCAAACGGGGATAATTCTGTCCGCCACAGATATCTTCTATGTTCTGCAATCCGTTATGCCCAGCACTGCTTCCTTTTAATTTCAGCCTCAGCTTACCAAATGGAATAGCCAGGTCATCTACCAGAACAAGAATGTTTTCCAATGGGATCTTTAGCTCATGCATCCAGTAATTCACTGCTTTACCGCTTAAGTTCATAAAAGTAGTTGGCTTAATCACATGGATTTTCCTCCCTTTAAAAGAGCATTCGGCGTAATAGGCCAGGCGCATATTGGAAAAACTACCTCCCAATTCTTTCACGAGTTCATCTGCAATATCAAATCCTATATTATGTCTTGTATGGGCGTATTCAGGGCCTATATTCCCTAAACCTACGATCAGGTATTTCATTTAGCGTATTGTTTTATTTTTAACTGCAAGACGTCATTTGCCTGTAGTGACAACCTGTCAAATTCAGTCGTCAAACAACAACCGGCTGGTGCAGTTTTCGCACAAATGTAAAGATTTATGGGATGTAAGCTAGTTGAAAAATCAAATTACTCTTCGAAGACTGGACTCCTTGCCCCGCTGCGCTCTTGTGGCAAGGCGCCCTGAGGTCTTCTCGGAGTAATATTGATTTTTATATGGCGCTTAGCTGGGGGGAGAATCTGGGCATGGCGCAGAATAGTTTATGGAAATAGGTTAAATACAGGAGTAAAAAAAACTAACACATCGAGCCTGAAAGTGGAAAAAGGAATAGAAATATTTAAATTGAATAAAACACATTACAAGTCTGCGCCATGCCCGGATTCTCCCCCCAGCTAAGCGCCCAGAAAAAAAAGGCATTGTACTTCGGGGGCCTCAGGGCGCCTTGCCACAAGAGCGCAGCGGGGCAAGGAGTCCAGACCCCGAAGTACAATGCCTTTTTTCTACAAGATTTGCCCCTCTCCAAACTTTTATAAACAAAAAAAGCAGCACCGAGTTAACGATGCTGCTTTTCCATGCTGAAAGCTCAGGACTATTTTTTACCTGCTTGCTGTTCTGCTTGTTTCAATGCTCTAGACATTCCAACAGAAACGATAGTATCTTCTGGAGTGTTAGTTACAGTGTAAGCACCTTTTGCAAGGTCACGTACGCGGAACAAGTTACCAACTTCTAATTTAGCAATGCTTACTTCAACAGCCTGAGGCATGTCTTTAGGCAAAGATCTAACACGAAGTTTACGTAATTTCTGAACCATTTTACCACCCATTTTAACACCTGGAGAAGTACCGGTTAATTTAACAGGGATTTCCATTAAGATTTCTTTGTCATCAAATAACTGAAGAAAATCTACGTGTAACAATTGGTCAGTAACCGGGTGAAATTGTAATTCTTTGATGATAGCGTTGGTTTTTTTACCGTTGATATCGATCGATACAAAGTTAGCCTCAGGCGTATAAATAGCATCCTTTAACTCTGTAGTTACCACAGCAAAGTGTGATTGTTCGTTGCCACCATACAATACTGCAGGAACCTTACCTTCGTAACGAAGCTCCTTAGCATCGCGTTTCCCTACGTTCTCTCTTGGAGAACCGCTAATTGCGATTGTTTTCATCTTTTATATATTTATTTATTAGTAATCAACCCTTACAGGCCTTTAATTGTATTAAACTTTAAACAAGTCACTGATTGAGCCATGTTCATTCACATTGGCAATTGCCTTAGCAAATAATTCAGCGGTACTCAGCACCTTAATTTTATCACTCGATCTTTTCAACGGGATTGTATCCGTAACGATCAGCTCGGCCAACATAGAATTTTCAACTGTCTCTATCGCTTTACCAGACAAAACCGGATGCGTACAAACCGCTCTTACACTTCTTGCACCTTTCTCCATAATTAAAGCCGCAGCTTTAGATAAAGTACCTGCAGTATCACAGATGTCATCAATTAAAACAATATCCTGATCCTTCACATCACCAATAATCGACATGGATTCAATCTCATTTGCTCTTTTACGGCGTTTGTCACAAATCACAACCTCCGCATTAAAGAACTTGGCAAAAGTACGGGCACGATAAGAGCCACCCATATCCGGTGAAGCAATCGTCAGATTCTCCAGTCCAAGACTTTTAATATAAGGAACAAAGATTACGGATCCATCCAGGTGATCTACCGGGATATCAAAGAAGCCCTGAATCTGGGCAGCATGAAGATCCATGGTCATGATGCGGTGAATACCTGCTGATTTTAACAGGTTAGCCACTAATTTTGCACCAATAGCCACACGCGGCTTGTCTTTTCTGTCCTGTCTGGCCAAACCATAATAAGGAACAACTGCAGTGATATAATGGGCAGAAGCACGCTTCGCCGCATCAATCATCAGTAAAAGTTCCATTAAATTATCATTAGGCTGATAAGTAGAAGCGATAATGAACACATCACAACCGCGGACAGTTTCGTCGTAAGAAGGTTGAAATTCGCCATCACTGAACCTGTTTAACGTGACGTCACCTAGGGGCTTGCCGTAAGATTCGGCAATTTTTAGTGCTAATTCCTTTGTGCCCGTTCCGGCAAAAAGTTTAACTGGGTTAAATTGCAATGGCATGATTGATCGGTATCAATGCTGGTTAAAAAAAATCGGATTGCGGTTTTAGTCACAATCCGAATATTGTTTTGTTGTCCGACCTGGATTCGAACCAAGACAAACGGTACCAAAAACCGTTGTACTACCCTTATACTATCGGACAATCTTCCATTTAAAAGGCTTGCTTCGAAATGGAATGCAAATCTACGCACATTTTTCAAACTTGCAAACACAAACTGAAAAAAAATCTATTTTTTTCTTCTTCCCCCTCTTTTCAAATGATTTACATTTTGGGACTATGGTTAATTTTTGTTAAACTCGTCCTATCATTGTACGATTATCAATCTTATTCTTTATTTTCGGCAGCATTTTTATAGCCCACAATTATCTATTCAAATAAAATGAATTATTCAAAAATTAATAACCTTACAGGCTGGTTCTGTTTTCTGGTTGCCACAGTATCTTATATTTTAACCCTGGAGCCATCTGTAAGTTTTTGGGATTGCGGCGAGTTTATTGCCTCTGCATTAAAGATGCAGGTGGTACACCAGCCCGGCGCACCTTTATTTTTAATGATCCAACGCTTCTTCTCTTTATTTGCAGCGGGTGATCTGACCAAAATCGCTTATTTCATGAACGTAGGTTCTGCTGTTGCCAGTGGGGCCACCATTCTGTTCCTGTTCTGGACCATTACAGCCCTGGCCAAAAAGCTGGTGCTTAAACCTGGTGAAGAACTCACCTCTTCAAAACTGATTGCCATTATGGGATCTGGTGTAGTTGGAGCCCTGGCTTATACTTACACAGACAGTTTCTGGTTTTCAGCAGTAGAATCGGAGGTATATGCCTTATCTTCCCTGTTTACCGCCATCGTGTTCTGGGGCATCCTGAAATGGGAAGCACATGCAGATGAGCCAAGAGCAGACAGATGGTTGTTGTTCATTGCCTATATCATGGGACTTTCCATTGGTATCCACCTTTTAAACTTACTGACCATCCCTGCGATGGCCTTTGTATATTATTTCAAGAAAACACCAAAACCAACCAATATAGGTATACTAAAAACTTTCTTTGTTGGAATCCTGATCCTCGCATTTGTACAATATGGTATTATACAATATGTCGTATCATTTGGTGCTTACTTCGATCTTTTCTTTGTCAACACTTTAGGTTTGGGCTTCGGAACCGGAGTTCTTTTCTTTGCCATACTCCTCATCGGAGGTTTGGTATTGGGTATCCGTTACTCTATTAAACACCAGAAAAAAGTATTAAACCTGGCCTTGTTGTCCACTGCACTGATCATCTTCGGATATGGTTCTTTTGCCATGATCATCATCCGCGCAAAAGCAAATGTGAACCTGAACAACAGTGATCCGGACAATGCCTTCTCTTTTCTGGGCTATCTGAACAGGGAACAATACGGAGACCGTCCTTTGCTTTTTGGTCCGAACTACAATTCACAGAAAGTAAACCTGACAGAAGGAAAAACGCTCTATAGAAAAGGAGCAGACAAGTACGAAGTAGCTGGAAAGAAAACAGACTATGAATATGACAAAGTAACACCTTTCCCAAGGATGTACAGTGACGACGACAGACACGTTGCCTACTATAAAGATATGATGGGATTCGACGATACCCATTTCCCAAGTTTATTTGACAACATCGGCTTCCTGTTCAAATACCAGATCGGTAACATGTATATGCGTTACTTTATGTGGAATTTTGTTGGCCGCCAGAATGACGACCAGGGACAGGGAAGTTTGTATGAAGGACAATGGCTGAGTGGAATTAAACCAATCGATGCCATGATGCTGGGTAACCAGAGCCACCTCCCTCCTTCTATTGTAGACAGCAATGCCTACAACAGATTTTTCTTCCTGCCTTTAATTCTGGGATTGATTGGTGCTGTATGGCATTTCAAACGCAACCAGAAAGATGCAGGTATCGTAGGATTACTCTTCTTCTTTACCGGTATTGCCATTGTATTGTATTTAAACCAGAAGCCATTGGAGCCGAGGGAAAGGGATTATGCCTACGCGGGCTCCTTCTATGCCTTTGCCATCTGGATAGGACTCGGTGTACTTGCCCTGCAAGACTGGTTATTTAAAAAGATCACCCCTAAAAACGGTGCTATTGCCGCAACAGCAATTGGATTGCTTTGTGCCCCGGTGATTATGGCCGAACAGGGATGGGATGACCACAACCGTTCTACTAAAATGGTGGCCCATGATATTGCTGTAGATTACCTGCAGTCCTGCGCACCTAATGCGATCCTCTTTACCTATGGTGATAATGACACCTATCCATTATGGTATGCACAGGAAGTAGAAAACATCCGGCCGGACATCCGCCTGGTCAACCTGAGCTTATTTGATACAGACTGGTACATCAACGGAATGAGACGCAAGCAAAACGAATCTGCGCCACTTCCGATCACGATGAAAGAATCTCAGTATGTTCAGGGGGTTAGAGATGTAATGTATTATCAGGATGCCAATATTGCTGGCCCGGTTGAATTGAAAGATATCGTAGACATCCTGTTATCTGATAATGATGAAGACAAAGTTCCTCTTCAAAACGGAACAAAAGAGAACTTCATCCCAACCAAAAACTTCAAATTAACAGTAAATCCTGCAGAGGTGATCAGCACCGGTACAGTAGGCGCAGCAGAGGCCGGTAAAATTGTGCCTGCCCTGGAATGGAAATACAACAAAGGCTATGTAACCAAAGGTACACTGGCCATGTTTGATATTCTTGCACACAACCAGTGGAAAAGACCTATCTATTTTGCGAGCACCGTACCTTCAGAGCAGTTCAATGGTTTAGATAACTACTTATATACTGAAGGATTGGCTATGCGTCTATTACCTCTGAAAGCAGACAGTGCCGCTTCCAGCAGACAAGATCTGGTCAACACACCGATATTGTACAACAACATCATGAACAAATTCAAATGGGGTAACATTAAAACCGCTACCTACCTGGATCAGCAATCTTCCGATGACGTATCCATCTTCGCCAATCTGTTCAATACTTCAGTATCCAGCCTGATCAAAGAAGGCAAAATCGACGAAGCTAAAAAGATCGTGGAGAAATATTACCAGGTGATGCCTGATAGATTTTATGGTATGCGTTCTATGATGGGTACTTATTTTATGGCAGAGAACCTGTATATACTGGGTGAAACCGCAAGAGCAAATGCCCTGATTGAAAAATCAGCAACCTATATACAAAAAGAACTTACCTATCTTGCAGACGTATCTGAAAGCAAGAGCAGGTTTGTTGGAGGTCAGAACGTACAACTGGGCATGTCCTTCCTGAATCAAATGGCACATACTGCCGAGCAGCATAAACAAACAAAACTGAGCCAGAACCTGAAAAACCAATTCAGTGCACTGGAATCCAGATTCGCACCATTCTTTCCCCAGGGCGGCAATTAAGCCCCGGGGGCTTTAAAAAAGAAAGGGCTGCAATCATAAATTGCAGCCCTTTCTTTTTGTAGTCGTATTTTTTTATTCAGTAACTACGCCCATTGCGCAGAACTTATCTATTCTTTCTGTAATCAGTTTATCTGTATTTTTCTTACCCAGTTCTTTCAGGTCTTTTAAGATCTGTTCTTTAAGGGTTACCCCCATCTGTTCCGGATCCTGGTGTGCACCACCCAATGGCTCTTTAACAACACCATCAATCAGCTTATTGCTGTACATATCGGAAGAGGTCAGCTTTAAGCATTCTGCTGCACGCTCCTTGTAATCCCAGCTTCTCCAAAGGATAGATGAACAAGATTCAGGAGAGATCACCGAATACCAGGTATGCTCCAGCATATACACCCGGTCTCCAATCCCAATACCCAGAGCACCTCCGGATGCACCTTCACCCACAATAAAGCAAATGATCGGTACGCGAAGCACAGACATCTCCAGCAGGTTTCTTGCAATGGCTTCCCCTTGTCCGCGCTCTTCGGCTTCAAGACCAGGATAAGCACCCATGGTATCAATAAAGGAAATTACAGGCTTGTTGAACTTTTCTGCAAGTTTCATCAAGCGCAATGCCTTTCTGTATCCTTCAGGATTGGCCATTCCAAAATTACGGAATTGGCGTTCCTTGGTGTTCTTCCCTTTCTGATGACCAATGATCATCACCGTTTGTCCGTTAATGGTCGCAAAGCCACCAATGATCGCTTTATCATCTTTAACGGTTCTGTCTCCGTGGAGTTCGATGAAATCATCACAGATCATTCCGATGTAGTCCAGCGTCTGAGGCCTTTCTGCATGACGGGACAATTGAACTTCCTGCCAGCCGGTCAGGTTGCGGTAAGTCGCTTCCCTGGTTTCCGCCAGTTTTCCTTCAAGTTCTGTTAAGGTAGCAGACATATCTACTTTGGTTTTATCAGCAACCTGTTTTACCTTCTCAATTTGCTGAAGCAGTTCAGCAATAGGTTTTTCAAAATCAAATGACGTTTTTATCTGTTCCATAAGTGGGCGGTAAAAATAGAGAAAAAAATCCTTAATTACTCAAAGCACTTTTACTAAAAATATGATACTCTCCCGGAGCAAGTGTTTTTGTATAGGTATTGCTGCTGAAATTTACCGGACTGCTGCTGCCTGTTTCATACCAGTTTCCGGAAGTTCCCATATCTACACTGGCCGCCCGGGCCACCACATCAAAGTTCCCCACCACCACTACGGTATTGGTCGCATCTGTCAATTTAATATACTTTACAGCCCCGGATAAGTTATAGCTGGCATTAGGGGAACTGAAAATACTATTCTTCTTTTTCATTTGAATGAATGCAGCATAAGCATTATATAAAGTCTTGCGCTTTGGATCATCCGTATACTCCCAGTGAATCGGTTTATTCCCCGTACGACCATTAAAATCAATGGAAACATCATAGCCCAGTTCTTCAAACTGCCAGAGCATTTTCGGCCCCGGCACCGAAAACAGGAATGCCGCGGCCATTTCCTCCCTTTTTAAAGCTGTACCCAAATCCTGTACATTATAGCTTCCCGAAGCATTTCCATAAGTAATATTCTTAAACATGGTCCGTTCCTCGTCATGGCTTTCTATAAAATTGACCAGGTTTTCTGACTTCGCAAAGCCATGTTTGGCAAAAAAGGCCCAGGAAAAATCAGAATTGCCCAGCCAGCCCATTGTAGCTTCATTGACATTATAATTGAGGTTGTTCCAGAGCATCATTCCCTCACCTGCCAAAACAGTCTCTTCAGATGCATCAGCAAAGTGTTCCAGGATCACATAAAAATTGTTGGGATCTATACTTTTGATATAAGTATTGTATTCTTTCCAAATCGCAATCCGGCTCGCATCATAAGCACTAAAAGAAGCATCGTCTGTAGAGATTTTCTGTGTAAAACCCTTAGACAGATCAAATCTGAAGCCGTCAATTTTATATTCCTGCATCCAGAACTTCACCACATTTTTCACAAAAGTTTTAGTTGCCGCTTTCTCATGGTTAAAATCGAAACCCACATTATAAGGATGCGTGGCATCTACATTAAACCAGGGGCTGTTGGCCGCAGGTTTACCATTTTCAAAATACAGCTGTACCATTGGCGACTGCCCAAAAGAATGGTTCAGAACCATGTCCAGGATAACGGCAATACCATGTCCGTGGCATTCATCAATAAAATTCTGCAAGGCAGTTTTCGTACCGTAGTACTTATCTGGTGCAAAATAGAAAGAAGGGTTATAGCCCCAGCTCAGGTTTCCCTCAAATTCATTAACCGGCATCAACTCTATAGCATTGATGCCCAGGGAAGCCAGGTAATTCAGCTTTTGTAAAGTAGATGCATAATTATGCTCTGCCGTAAAATCCCGTACCAGCAATTCATACACCACAAGGTTGTCTTTTGCAGGCCGCGTAAAAGCGGTTGTGTTTTTCCAGGTGTACACTGGCGGATTGCCCTGCATGACACTCACTATGCCTGTTGTTTTACCTGCCGGGTAAGCTCTTAAACCGGGATAGGTCTTACTGTCTATATAACTATCGTTATCCGGATCCAATACCTTCTGACAATAAGGGTCTGCTACTTTTAAAGTTCCATCCACCAGGAACTGATAGGCATATTCGGTATTGGGATCCAGTCCGTCTATCTGTACCCACCAGGTATTGCCATCTGCTGTATTCTTCATAGCCGTACCCTGCCAGTTGTTAAAATCACCCATCAAAGACACCGATTTTTTAAGCGGTGCATACAGGGTTACAATCGCCGACTTGCCATTATTAATAAAAGCTACACCATCTTTTGCAGCCGAAGGAAGGCCGGTGTCTACTGGTGTAACCGGATCTGTACCCGGGTTACTTTTTTTGCATGCCAAGGCCAATACCGATAAAATCAGTACCATAAACAAAGTTGTCTTCATTAGATTATAGTTTAGGTTTTTCTCTTACAAAAACATAACAGATCACAGCAGCAACGATCATCAGCACTCCACCTATCTGTACCGCCAAAAGACGGTCATTGTGCAGTACCTCACGCATCAGCCAGCCAAATCCAAGGGAAGCAATGATCTCTGGTAATACAATAAAGAAATTGAAGATCCCCATATAGATCCCAATCTTGTTCTTTGGCAGCGACCCGCTGAGCATAGCATAAGGCATAGACAAGATACTTGCCCAGGCAATCCCGACACCGGTCATACACAGGTACAGCATATTTTTATCATGTACCCAGGCCACACTGATCAGGCCCATCGCCCCACAGAGAAGACAAAGGGCATGTGTGGTTTTCCGTCCGAGTTTATCAGCAATCTTTGGCAGAACCAGCGCAAACAGAAAGGTAACTACGCTGTAATAAGCTAATGTCAGGCTCCCGAAATCTGCACCATGTGCATAAACCGGGTCACTCGCATCTTTCCCGCCAAATACATTGACCGCAACAGCCGTGGTATAATAAAACCACATCAGAAACAAACCTGGCCAGGTAAAGAACTGTACCAGCGACACAATCTGCATCCGCTTTGGCATATTTAATAAAGAATGCCAGATGTCTTTTGCCCCGGCACCAAAACCCTTATTGCTTTCCAATACTTTCTCTTTATAATCTACATCAGCAGGCGGGTATTCTTTGGTTGTAAATACCGTATACAACACCGAAGCCAGAAAAAAGAAAGCACCGATGTAAAAAGAGACCTTCACATTTTCAGGGATACTGCCCTGTTCTGCCGTATTGGTTAGATGAAATATATTATTCATGAGCCATGGCAATGCCGAAGCAATACTCCCCCCCAGCCCAATCATCATGCTCTGCATAATAAAACCTCTGTTCACCTGCGAATCCGGAAGTTTATCCGTTACAAAAGCACGGAAAGGCTCCATAGCTACATTTCCCGCAACATCCAGAATCCAAAGCAATCCCGCAGCCATCCATAAGGCACTGCTGTGTGGCATAAATACCAGGGCAATGGAACTGATAATTGCCCCTGCCATAAAATAAGGACGTCTTCTTCCCCATCTGGGGTGCCAGGTCCTGTCGCTTAAATAACCAATCACCGGTTGTACCAGCAGACCCGTTAGCGGTGCTGCAAGGAACAACAAAGGTACCTGATCCGGGTTAGCCCCCAGATTTTCGTAAATCCGTCCCATATTGGCCCGCTGCAAGTCCCAGCCAAACTGGATACCGAAGAAGCCGATACTCATGTTCACAATTTGTACCAGGCTCAGTTTTGGATTTTCGGTGATGGTTTTTATGTTCATTTCTATGGTTTAAAATTCTATAATCTGTGCCGATACCGGCCCTACTTTCACCTGGATCGAATTTCCGGATACTGGCGCAACAACCTGCCCACTGAACAGGTCCTTTGTTGCTAAAACGGGCTTTTTATTCAAAATATCCTGCGGGATATCAATACGCGTTTCCAGGTTTTGCGTTCTGTCAAAATTGACCAGGACCAATAAACGCTGCTTATCAGTATACCGAATATATCCATACATTCTGTTATTTCCATTTCCGTTCAGCTGAACTTCATAAAAACCTCCCTTGGATATGGCTTCTGAACCGGTACTGACTTGCATCAATTTCTGGTAAAATGCCCGCAGCTTTACTTGTTCTGCATTCAGTAATCCCCCATCAAACGCCCCCTGGTTCATCCATTTCTGGTGTTCCGGTACGCCCCAGTAGTCAAAAATCGTTGTGCGGTTATCATCTCCGCCAAAACCCTCTTTACCTTTTCCGGGCTCTCCCACTTCCTGCCCAAAGTAGAGCATCACAGGTCCTCCGCTTAAAGTTGCAGAAACGACCATCGCCGGTAGTGCATATTCTGGTTGTCCGGCAAAACCTGCCGAAGCAATCCGTTCTTCATCATGATTTTCCAGGAAACGGAGCATCCGGTTTTCATAAGCCGCATTACCCAATGTACGCGCAGCAGGAATAACAGAAACATCCGCTGAAGACTCATTCCTGATCAGTTTTTTTAATCCATCATATAAACCCACCTTATCATACAGGTAATCAAATTTTCCTTCATTAAAATAGGTTTCATAGGTTTTCGGATCATAGGCCTCTCCAATAAATACAATTTGAGGATAAACCTTCTTTACTTCAGGAATCACCCAACTCCAGAAAGCAACCGGCACCATCTCAGCCATATCGCACCTGAAACCATCCACACCCTTGGCTGCCCAATACAAGAGGATCGCCCTCATTTTTGTCCACACCGGTGGCAAGGGAGAAAAATAGGCTTTCATTCCATCCTGATAATCTACCCCGTAATTCAATTTCACGGTTTCATACCAGTCATCTGCCTTCGGCGATGCAGAAAACACATTGTTTCCCGTCGCTTTCGCAGGGTCTTCTTTAAATTTATGGTCCATCAGAGGACTTAATGCTGTCGTTATGGTATCTGCCGATGCCGGAACCACCAAAGCTTGCCCTGGGATATAGTAAAAATCGTTGGCTGCACTAAAAGCTTTCCTTACATCATCATAAGCCCCAAAATCTATAGCTCCGGTTGGTTTAACATTAGAATGGTAGCGGCGCGCCACGTGATTAGGAACAAAGTCAATGATCACCTTTAAGCCCTGCTGATGTGTCCTTTTCACCAAAGCCTCAAATTCTTTCATCCGGTTCTTAACGTCTCTGGCCAGATCAGGATCTACATCATAATAATCCCGGATGGCATAAGGCGAACCGGCACGCCCCTTCACGACATCCGCATCATCTGGCTGAATACCAAAAGCACTATAATCGGTCAAACTCGCATGGGCAATCACGCCTGTGTACCATACATAATTTACCTCAAGCTCTTTAATTCCCGTTAAAGCTTTATCATTAATGTCATCAAATTTACCGCTACCGTTTTGCGCAATTGTTCCATAGGGAACATTGGCTGTGCTCGTATTACCAAACAAACGCGGCAACAATTGATAGATGACTATTTTCTTCTGATCCATATGCACATTTCCGGGCTTGTCTGTTTTTTGCGCAAAGGAAGCCCTTGCTGTCCCAGACAAAACCAATATCACTATAATTAAGTTTTTAAGGATTACACGCATAATTCATACGTCATTGTTTTCTCGCCCTGCGGAATCTGATATACCTGGTCGAACACCATCACTTCTATGGTTTTTGCCGAGGCATTTGTAATGCTGATCTTTCCAGCTTCAATATTCACTTTCAGGGTTGTTCCACGGAAATTTACTGTAAATGCAAAAGATTTCCATTGCTTGGGCACAAAAGGATGGAACCGAAGCTGATTGTTTCTTACCCGCATTCCTGCAAAACCTTCCACAATACTCATCCAGGTACCTGCCATAGAAGTAATGTGCAACCCATCCTCCGTATCATTATTGTAATCGTCCAGATCCAGGCGTGCCGTACGCAGGTAAAACTCATATGCTTTTTCCTCATCGTTTAACTTCGCCGCCAGAATACTGTGTACACATGGTGATAAAGAACTCTCATGCACCGTCCTGGATTCATAGAATTTAAAATTCCTGCGCAAAGTATCCAGGTCATAATTGTCTTCAAAGAAATACATACCTTGTAATACATCGGCCTGTTTAATAAAGACAGATCTGAGTATCCTGTCCCAGCTCCATTTCTGGTTTAAAGGACGTTCTCTTGCAGGCAACTCACTCACCAGGATCTGTTCTTTATCCATATAGCCATCCTGCTGCAGGAAAACCTTTTCTTTTTCATCATATGGAAAGTACATCTGATCGGCTACTTCCTTCCAGCCTGCAAATTCAACTTCCTGCTGCAAACTGGTTTTGGCCGCAATCCGCCGGTAATCTGCCGGTGAAGCTGTTTCCACGATCTTTGCCGCTTCTATAGCATAATTTAAACACCATGCCGCCAGCGTATTCGTATACCAATTGTTATTAATGTTGTTTTCGTATTCATTTGGTCCGGTTACTCCAAGCATCACATACTTGTTCTTATCTGTACTCCAGTTTACCCTCTGCTTCCAGAAACGGGCAATGCCGATCAGCACTTCCAGTCCATATTCCTGCAGATACGCCTCATCACCGGTATGGCGCACATAGTTAAAAACAGCAAATGCAATAGCCCCGTTCCTGTGGATCTCCTCAAAAGTGATCTCCCATTCGTTATGGCATTCTTCGCCATTCATGGTCACCATTGGATACAAAGCCGCCCCATGGCTAAAGCCCAGCTTCTCTGCATTTTCAATGGCCTTGCCCAAATGCTTATATCTATAGACCAGAAGGTTTTTAGCCACCTCTGCCGGTGCAGTAGAAAGATAAAAAGGAATACAATAGGCTTCTGTGTCCCAATAGGTAGAACCTCCGTATTTCTCTCCCGTAAAGCCTTTAGGGCCGATATTGAGTCTGGCGTCTTTACCTGTATAAGTTTGGTTGAGTTGGAAAATATTGAAACGGATGGCCTGCTGAGCAGCCACATCACCTTCAATCAGGATGTCACTTTCTTCCCATTTTGCTGCCCACGCTGCAGCCTGATCGGCCAGCAACTGCTCAAAACCCTTTTGAGATGCCCTGGCAATGGCCTTTGCACTCTCTGCCCGAAGTGCTTCTTTGGCATAGTTCATGGAAGATAGGTTGGCCGCTATTTTATAGATGTCGATACAATCCTGCGCTTTCACTTCAACACTCACCACGCAAGACAAATATTTATCATTTACAGCTTCTCCTGCTTTCAAGTTCAGCTGGGTATGATTTTTCAAGACCGAAGTTTGTACTGCAGTACATACCTCAAAAGCTGTTTTTTTTGTGCGCAGCGTTAAGAAAGAAGTATCTCCTTCATTTGCTCCATGCACCAGGTCCCAGAATTTTTCTTCATAATTGGAGTCCTGGTTTTTTACATCTCCATCTGTAAAAGAAGTAATCTTCAATGTACCTTCAAAGTTCAAAGGAATGATCTGGTAATGCAAGGCTGCAATTTCATCATCCGCAATGCTGCAGAAGCGTTTAGAGCGAATCTCCAGTTTTTTCCCGCCGGCCAGCTCGGCAATAAAAGTGCGTTCCAGGTATCCCTCCTTCATGTTCAGCAAACGTTTAAAGCCGCTTACTTTACACAAGTTCAAGTCCAAAGCTTCTCCATCTATATTAACGTTTATTCCTATCCAGTTGGCTGCATTTAATACTTTTGCAAAATAGTCCGGATAGCCATTTTTCCACCAGCCCACACGTGTTTTATCTGGATAGTAGACCCCTGCAACATAATTTCCCTGCAAGGTCTCTCCGCTATACTGCTCTTCAAAATTGGCCCGCTGCCCCATCCGGCCGTTGCCAATACTAAAAATACTTTCTGATATCTTATTTAAATGAGGATCAAAACCTTCCTCTATGATGTTCCACTCTTCTGGCTTTATATAATTCTTCATCTTTATGCTTATTTAAACCTGCTGAACAGGATCTTATCTTTTTACAAGGGAAATAATTTCTTTCACACTGATCTGCGAAAGGTCTTTAACATACAAGTCTGCCCCTTTGAGGTTTTCTTCTGCCCCAACGCCTACAGATTTCATATGCCCAGCCAGTGCAGCATCTATACCAGCCTGTGCATCCTCAAAAACCACACAGTTCTCTGCAGGTACGTCAAGCAGTTCTGCGCCTTTCACAAAAACTTCAGGATCGGGTTTAGATTTAGAGACCACATTTCCATCTACAATGGCATCAAAAAAATGAGTAAGCTGTGTTCTTTCCAGGATGGTAGAAGAATTTTTGCTTGCAGAGCCCAGGGCAATCTTGATCCCTTCGGCACGTAAATTTTCCAGCAGATCTATCGATCCCGGCAGTACCTCTGCCGCTGTCATTTTATTGATCATGGCCACGTACCACTCGTTCTTTTGTGCAGCCAGTACTTCTTTCTCCTCTTCTGTTTTCTCTACACCTCCCCAGTCCAGGATCATCTCCAGGGAACGCATCCGGTTTACACCTTTCAGGTGCTCATTTTGTGCCTCTGTGAAATCAAAGCCAAGCCTATTGGCCAACTGTTTCCAGGCTTGATAATGGTAAACTGCGGTGTCCACCAGCACGCCATCTAGATCAAAAAGGCAAGCGATTTGTTTTTCAGGTAAATTGTTTTGCATTGCAGGGCTTTTATTGTAATTCCAGTACCAATGATGATTTAGCAGGCACGCTTAGGGTTTGAATTGAACTGATGTTTTCTCCGCTCACCACGTTATGGGCAGTATTTGCACCCTTCATCCGCTCGCTGAATCTTCCGGTATTCAATTGTTTCGCTTTATCTTCTGTATTGATGATCACCATAACGGTTTTTGCTGCCCTGTTCGGGTCGCTGTACCTGAAGTAAACGTAAATTCCATCCTCAGGAACATATTGCATCATCTTTCCTGTTTGCAATGCCTCACTGTTTTTTCGGAAATTGGCCAGTTTACTGAAGTAATTGAAAGCTTCATTCTCTTTCTCCGTACGCCCGGCAGGCTTAAACTTATCCGTTTTATCACCTTTCCAGCCTCCTGGAAAATCAGACCGTACCAGGCCATCCGGGTTCGAATAATTCTTCATCAGGATCTCGGTACCATAATATACCTGTGGTATACCACGCATGGTAAAGATCAATGCCAGTCCAGCTTTATATTTATCAAAATCTTCGTTCACCATAGAGTAAAAACGGCTCATATCGTGGTTATCCATAAATACCACATTCCGGGTCGGGTCCTGATACAGGAAGTCAAGAGAAAGTGTAGCATATAGGCGATAGATGCCATCAGTCCAGCCTGATTTACCATTTAAGGCTTCATAAACTGCATCCTTAACTACGGCATCTGTAATACCCGGCAAATGGGTATCGAAGCCCCTATTTACCGTGTTTCCACCAGTAAAAAAAGCCTGGCTGGCCACAGAGTTCACCAATGTCTCTCCAAAAACAGACAGATTAGGAAATTCTGCTTTTAACTTTTGCGCCCAGTCGGCCATGTATTCCGGATCATTATAAGGATAAGTATCCAGTCTTAAACCATCTATACCGGCGTACTCTATCCACCAGATGTGGTTCTGATTTAAGTAATTCTGTACATAAGGATTTCTTTGGTTCAAATCAGGCATAGAAGGCACAAACCAGCCATCCAGCATTTTTTTACGGTCGGCTTCAGAAGCATGGATATCCATAACCGGCTGGTCGCGATAGCTGGTTTGGGTATAAACAGGCCACTGGTTTACCCAATCTTTCATCGGCATGTCCTTAAACAGATAATGACCTGTTCCGATGTGATTGTGTACAATATCTTTGATGACCTTTAAGCCCTTTTCATGAGCTTTATCCACATAAGTTTTATACAACTCATTGCTGCCGTAACGGGGGTCAATCTTATAATGATCTGTAGCTGCATAACCATGGTAAGAAGCATTGGCCATGTCATTTTCAATTTCCGGGGTCATCCAGATGGTGGTTACACCCAGGTTTTTTAAATAATCCAGGTGATCGATCACGCCCTGGATATCTCCACCATGGCGGTAATACATAGAATCCCGGTTAAGGGTAGTTTCCTGCAGTCCTTTCACCACATCATTTTTAGGGTCACCATTAGCAAAACGGTCTGGCATCAGCAAATAGATCAGGTCTTTGCTGGTTACCCCCTGTACCCTTCCTGCACTTTGATCTTTGTTCTTCAGTTCATAGATGTACTGTTGTTTTTTCTTTCCATTTTGCACAAATACAATTGGAAACTTACCTGCTTTGGCTTCCGGGCTAATCTCCAGATCCAGGAACAGGTAGTTTGGATTTTCTACTTTATGCACCTCTGCCAGTTTAACACCAGAATAATTCAGCTGGACACCAAGTGAAGCAATCTGCTCTCCATGAACCAGCAGCTGAAGCTT
The DNA here is from genome assembly GCF_032678445.1 of Pedobacter nutrimenti. Taxonomy (GTDB): domain Bacteria; phylum Bacteroidota; class Bacteroidia; order Sphingobacteriales; family Sphingobacteriaceae; genus Pedobacter; species Pedobacter nutrimenti_A. Next base: position 252,263 of record NZ_JAVTSQ010000007.1, on the reverse strand, counting down.
AGGATTGTTCATACCAACCCACCAGAACATCGGTTCTATACGCTCCAGCTTCTGGGCATGGGCCCACAAATTTAAAACCGTTAATAAAAATAAAAGGGATAATTTCTTCATCTGATATTCGGATTATTGTAATTTAAATTGGGGATCTGCAGAGGGTCTTCAGGTGAGAATGACCGGTAAAAGATTTTTAAATTCCCTGGCAAATGATCATTTGCCAGGGAATTGGGTAATTAGTTGTTTTTCACCATTGTTGCCGTAGCACTAACTGGTTTTCCGTCAGTTCCGTAAACAGGAGTGAAAGTAATTGTATAATTTCCGCTGGCTGAAACCGGGAGGTTATTAGGAGAATTAGCGACCAGGGCCGCAATGGTTCCACCAAAATTGAAATCCCATTTATGTCCCATTCTGATTTTAAACTCCCCGGCAACCAGATTAAGGGTAATTTTGTAGGCTCCTTTTCCGTCATTGATGAATTTCATATCTGTATCGGCATCCCAACCCAGAGGTGTTGCACTACCAATAATAGCCCATACATTGCCATCAGCAATCGTCCAGGTCTTTTTGTTCATATCCACAGTCACCAATCTTGATCCTGCTACACCTGCATTTAAATTACCTCCAGAAGTACTCAAAGTACCGCCACCACCATCACCATAAGAAACATCCCAGGTTTTAGCTGGTGTGATTTTGAACTCAAATTGTCCAGCCGGATAATTTATGATACCAGTATAGATACCATTGCTGGTTAAAGAAACCAAACTATCTGCAGTTGCAGGATTCCAACCTTGATAAGCACCTGGAGCATAGATCCAGGCCGAGGCCAGATAAGGCGTAGCCGTAATGGTAATCACATTGGAATAAGTCACCGCATTTGGTGCAGGAGCAGATTTTAATCTGACATCAACCTGCCCGGAAACCCCGATTTTTAAACCTAATGCAAGTAACATGGTGTTAAAATCGTTAACTGTTGGAGAATAAGTTGTAGTTGTAGCTACGATCTCTTTGGTTACCGCAAAGCCTGTACCTGCCAGTGCAAATTGCAAGGTAGAAGTTACCGGAATTTGATAACCTGTAACCGTAGGTGCAGGAAAAGTCAGTGTAAGCGCCGGTTTTGTGGCATTTGCCTGAACTAAATTCAAACTTGTTGCAGATGCAGTAAGCGCACCTGCCGGACTCACATTAGACACTGTCTTTGTTTCATCCTTTTTACAAGACCATAATCCAATCGTTAATAAAACAAGGGAAATGGATTTTAAAAAAATTGATTTCATATTTTATCGATTGAATAATTAATAACCTGTGTTTTGAACCAGATTCGGATTTGCGATCAGATCAGCTGCTGGAATCGGGTATAAGTTACGGTAAGCAGGAAGGCCTGCTCCAGATTTCGTACCCCCTTTAAATGGCCATAAATAACTCGCATCGGTAAATTTACCATAGCGAACCAGGTCAGTACGACGATGTCCCTCCCAGTACAATTCTCTTGCACGCTCATCTAAGAAAAAGTCAACTGTCAAAGCAGATACATTTCCTGAAGCATTACCATAAGCACGTTGGCGCAAATTGTTCACATAAGTTAATGCCTGAGCCTGGCTGCCACCAGAACCACCACGCATCACCGCCTCACCATAGATCAGGTATTGCTCTGCCAAACGGAACAAAGGAAAATCCAATGAACTAAACGTTCCATTTAGGGATGGCGGTGTTACCCCGGTTGAGGTTACATTTTTGAATTTGGTTACCCGCAAACCATCTGTGAACACCGAAATATCATCTACTGTACTTTTTGTTCCGAAGAAAACACCACGTTTATCTGCTGTACCATTTGGATCAGGAAATAATGCAGGCAAATTCTGACGGGTACGATTACCACCCCAGCCACCTGAAGGAACCCCGAAAGATGCAGGACTCATATCTGCATTGATCGCTGCATTAATTAAAAATGTTGTTCCACCGTAATTGGTTCCACGTACACCATCATAATTAATAGTCAGGATCGTTTCATTATTGTTAACATTATTATCTGCCAGAAACAGGTCTTTATAATTTGCTTTTAATGCATAACCTGCACCTATTACTTTACTGGAATAAGTAATTGCCTCAGTATATTTTGCAGTTCCGGTATAGACCTGAGCATTCAGATATAATCTGGCCAGTAAAGCCCAGTCTGCACCTTTATCTGCACGTCCATATTCATTACTCCTTGGATCTGCAAGATCACCCTCAATGGCTTTAAGCTCAGATTCTACATAAGAAAACAGCGCAGCTCTGGTGGTTTGTTTTGGCGGTGTTTTTCCAATCGGGTCATTCTCTGTTACAAAAGGTGGATTACCAAAACCATCCATCAATACCCAGTATTGGAATGCCCGAAGGAATCTTGCTTCCGCACGATAACGTTGCACATTGGTCGCATCGGATCCAGTAATGTTACGGCTGGCCAATTTATCCGGGGTACTTTCACGTAAATACTCATTGCAGAATGTAATTTGAAGAATAGCTTTGGAGTACAAGCCACGAAGGAATTGGTTATCTGCATTCCAGGTAGAATTGTCCAGTTCAGGAATCCCAGTATCACCCCAGGCACAAACCGCCTCATCAGTAGTCAGCTCCTGCGATGTCCAGAACAACCTCAGAAAGTCTGCAAAACCTGAGTTTAACCCACCTATGTCACTTTGATCAGAACCGCCAGGACTGGTTAATCCATATGTTGCATAAAGCTTAACCAGCTCTGCTTTGTATCCTGCCGGAGTAGCATAAGCTACATCGGCGGTAACATCGTTGGTCGGCTTCAAATTTAAATCACTCTTTTTACATGCATTTAACGACAATAGTAAAATGCCTGATGCCAATATTATTTTAATGGAATTTTTCATTTCTATCTTGAATTAAAAACCAACATTTAAACCTAAAGTATATGTTCTCGGCCTAGGGTACAGTTTATAATCTATACCATCCGTTAGCTCAGGGTCTACCCCTTTATATTTGGAAACTACAAACACATTTTGGCAGTTTGCACTTATACGTAGCGTAGTATTCCTGTTTCTGAATATTTTTCCAGCATCGTAAGCCAGCCCCAGATTATCCATTTTCAGGAACGAAGCATTTTTGACATAATAGTCGCTTAGAAATGTATTGCTATTATTGGTAAAACCTGTATTCAGGAAATCTGCACCAGCGTTATTGATCACACCAGCAGGGCTCATAATATTGCTTCTTACTCCGAAATTCGAAGAAATGTTATCATAAACATAATTACCTATATTAGATCTAAGAACTGTACTTAAAGTCCATTTTTTATAACTAAAGGCGGTATTGAAACCCAAAATAACTTTAGGATCGGGTGATTTATAGAAATACTGATCACTGGAATTGATCACACCATCACTATTTAAGTCCTGATAGACACCTTCTAAAGGTTTTCCATTGCCATCATATACTTGTTTGTATACAAAAAACGCACCAGGCACCTGGTTAACAGCATTGTATTTTATGGTTACACCGGTTCCCCCTGTAATATCACCGGCACCCACTTTACTTGCAGGATCAGGATTCAAAGTTAAATTCGTTATTTTTCTTTTGTTATATGCTGCATTAAAACCAAAATCCCAACGGATATTATCTGTTTTTATAGCGGCAAAGTTTAAACTGAACTCTGCACCTCTTACATCCATATTACCCACATTAGTGAGAAGGGTATTGTTGAAATTTGTTCCTACCGAAATGTTTACTGTACTTAAAAGGTCTTTTGTTTTTTTATAGTAAACATCTATTGTTCCATATATCCTGCCTTGCAAAAAGCCATAATCCAGACCAGCATTATATGTTGAAGTCGTTTCCCATCTTAAATCCGGATCATAGGCCGAAGGCGCATAATAATCGTAAAAAGTATCTCCAATCTGGTACTGACCAGTTGTACTATTTGCATAATATTTAGCCAGATAACTATAATCACCAATGGTCTCTGCGTCAGTCTTTCCTGGTACACCGTCTTTATTTCCGGTTTTACCATAACTTAATCTCAATTTCAAGTCCGATACAGCTTTGCTATCTTTCAAGAAATTTTCCCCATTGATTTTCCAGGTAAGACCAACTGAAGGGAAATAGCCCCATCTGTTATTTTCAGAGAATTTTGAAGAAGCATCTGCACGCATCGTACCAGAAAGAATATACTTGTCGGCAAGTGTATAAACCAATCTTCCGTAATAAGACAATAATTTGTTCCTGTCTACAAAATATGGAAATTTTGGTGTTGTTCGTAAACCGCCTAAAGCATTATATTCGTTATAATTATAAGTAGTTTTTGAGTTATCATAATAACCATAACCTGCCGTTGCGTCAAAGCGACTCCGGATACTTTCCACATCTTTGGCATAATTCAAATAAAACTCAGAAACTTTATTGCTTGATGTATTCAAAGACTGAGTTACAGAACCAAATATTGGCGCACTCTGACCTGCATATTGTGGGATATAGATACTTCCTGAGCCTTTAGACACATCATAGCCTAAGTTCAAATTAGCATGTAACTCCGGCAAAAAGTGAAAGGAATAATCAAACTTTGCATTACCAAAGCTCCTCTGAGCTTTTCCATTATTATCCTTTAACCTGATTAGGGAAACAGGATTGCGCGGTGCATTAGGATTTAAACTTCCATCACTTCTTAACCATTCAAAATAATTCCCAAAGCTATTTGGGGTATTAACCACCTGGGTTGGATCAAACTGAAGTGCAGCTCCAATAGCATCAGCATTTGCAAAATGTGATTCTGTTAATGCCCCTTTTAGATTCAAGTCAATTTTTAAGTGATCAGTGAAAAATTTTGGAGAAATGGTAATTCCTCCTGTTGCGCGAGTAAATTTATCCGTAATCAATAAACCTTGCTGATCGAGGTAGCCCCCTGAAACGCGATAAGGTACACCGTGAAAATTACCCGACATGCTCAGGTTATTATCTGTAGAAAAAGTATTTCTAAAAATTTCGTTCTGCCAATCGGTATTCGCTTTTCCTAATAGAGAGACAAAGGTCTTCCCAGCATCATACTGTGCATTTGGATTGGAATTCACAAAACTTCTGATCTGATCTGCAGATAAAACATTCACTTTTTTAGCTACTGTTGCATAAGAATTGCTGGTACTGAAATTGATAACCGGATCGCCAGAACCACCTTTTTTAGTTGTGATCAAGATTACCCCGTTTGAGGCCCTGGAACCGTAAATAGCAGTTGCATTCGCATCTTTCAAAACAGTGAAGGTCTCAATATCGTTCGGGTTGATTAGTGACAAGGGATTCGGCGCATTATCAATGTTATTGCCACTGAAAGGCACTCCGTCAATAACAATTAAAGGATCATTACTGGCATTCAGCGAAGCACCTCCACGAATACGGATCTGGCTACCGACACCCGGTGCACCACTATTGGTGATGATGTTCACTCCAGCCACTTTACCCTGGATCAATTGTTCAGGTGTGGTAATTGCCCCTTTCTGGAAATCTTTCGAACTCACCGTTGTAATAGAACCGGTAAGATTTTTCTTTTCTGCTGTACCATAACCAATCACCACCACCTCATTCAGGTTTTGTGCATCTGGCTTTACTGAAAAATCTGAAGTGGTATTTCCAGACACAGAAACCGTTCGCAGCGTTGGTGTATAACCGATATAGCTCACGGTTACCTCAAACGAGCCATTAGAAAGCCCTGTTAAACGGAACTTCCCTGCGGCATCAGTTACTGTACTTTTGCCCAAACTTTTGATCTGAACAGATGCGCCGGGAAGAGGTAGCCCCGTCTCATCCAATACTCTTCCAGCTAAGGAGCTGGTTTGTGCCTTTGCTGCGAAAGTTGACAAGACAATTAGCAGGAGTAAACAAGGCTTAAGGAGGTAAAAAACTTTCATATTCTGAACTCGTTTTTAAGTGTAAATATTTGGTTAACAATCAGAGTGTATAACACTTAGGGTAAATTTACATTTGGCAACGATAATTCAAAATTTTATATTTTATTTTTTTCCAGCACCATATTTTATACTAAAAACAGCTTCAAAAAACCAAAAATATTTGCAAGTCAATTTAATTAAAAAATACACACTATATATTTTCAACATTGATTATCAATTAATTACAAACAAAAATCAAGATTTTAAGTGTATCTGATACACTAAGATGTTTTTGATGGTATTTTCGGGAACGATACCGGGAACGTTCCCGAAAATACTGACGATTAAACAAAAATGGTCAACATAAAAAACACAGAATTCTGCGCGTTTTAACAAAAACATCAAAAAAACTTAACAATAAGTGGTGATTTTCAGGGCTAAAAAAACCTCATTTTTAAGCCTTTTTTTCGGTCGATTTTCGCTTGATCAATTTAGAATCCAGTACCACTTTTTTATTGATATCTACTGAGTCCGGAGACTCCAGCATTTTGAACAAAAGCATGGCGGCTTCTACCCCTATTTCGGTAGCTGGCTGGGTAATCGTGGTTAAGGATGGATTGAGTAAGGGCGCAATCTCCAGGCTTGAAAAACCAATTACTTTTAGGTCATCAGGAATTCTGATCTCCAGGTCATAACAGGCATAATAAGTCGCAAAGGCCAAACGCTCTACCGAAGTAAACACCCCATCAGGCTTCAGCTCCTTCAGCATTTTCTTTAAAATGGTATTGTTTTTTTTATAACTGTTGCTGCAGTCTACAATCAGGCGATCATCAAAAGGGACATTATACTTCTCTAATGCATCAATATACCCCTGCATTCTGGTCTTTCCTATGGAGAGGTTTTTATTGATCACCAGGTAGGCAATTCTGGAACAGCCCTGTTTGATCAGGTGTTCCGCAGCAGAAAAACTACTGTCGTAATCGTTGGTGATGACGCGGGGGGTTACAATATCTTCGTAAACACGGTCAAAAAAGACCAGAGGCAAGCGTTTTTGTGCCAGTTCGTTCAAATAAGTATGGTCATTGGCCTCACCGGATACTGACATAATAATCCCATCTGCACGGCCGTTGTGCAAGTGGTGGATAAAAGAAACCTCTTTCTCATACTCATCCTCTGTGGCATAGATCAGGATATGATAGCCCTTCTCCCTCGCAATACGTTCTATTCCATGAATGGCCTGTGAAAAAAAGTTATTGGCAAGTTCGGGCACAATAACCGCAATTGTTTTGCTGCGCTGCTCCCGGAGGTTACTCGCATAGTGGTTGGGCTGATAGTTAAGTTCTTTGGCCTTCGCTAGTATCCTTTGTTTCGTCTCTTTGCTGATATCACTGTTGTCTCTAAACGCTCTTGAAACTGTGGAAGTAGACAGGTTCAGTGCCCTGGCCAGTTCCTTTATATTGATATTATGCATGCGTCTTCTTCATCCCCCGGTTTGCTATTTACTTATTTAGAGGTAAATATAATAGAAAAGTTACCTGGCAATAAAAAATAATGTGATATAATTTTCAGAAACCAAGAACAAATGGATGATGCTGGGATAAGTCTGGTTCTTCACAAGAAAAAGACTTCTTCACACCTTGTACACACTTCCGTCACAATTAACACACAAACAGGTACCTTTTTGTGAAGAAAGTGTGTCTAATGTGTGCATCATGTGAGGCTCAGCCATTAACCAGGACTAGACAGATCTGCAATTATTCTACTATAAGGTATACTATTCTCCATTGTATAAGTATAAATATTTCTACAAAAGAGAAATATTCCGTATATTACTAATTATAAACCAATTATAAATTTAAATTAAAAAATGGGTAGAATAAAAAAAGGGATTATGGGACCCTTCTCGGGAAAGGTGGGCACTGTAGTTGGGGCAAGCTGGCACGGAATAGACTATATGCGAAGTTTACCAACGACGAGTAACAAAAGCGCCTCGATACCTCAATTAGGGCAACGCGCCAAGATGATTTTATTAAGAGGCTTCCTGTTGGGTACTGACGAGATTATCAAACGCAGTTTCCAAAATTTCACGCAGGCGACGCCCATGAACGGGGCGCTTTCTTACAACCTCAAACATGCAATTACAGGAACTTGCCCTGACCTCAGGATAGACTTTCCAAATTTATTGTTCAGCAAAGGAGATCTTCATGGGGCATCCCTGCCAGAGGCTGCTTCTGTGGTCAGCAACGCTTTAGATTTCAGCTGGATCAACAGTAATTTTTCACCGATGAGTGCCGCAGATGATCTGGTTACCCTGGTGGTGTATGATCCGGTAGAAATGCAATTCTCAACACTCCTGGAGGCTGGAAGCCGCGAAGAAGAGATTGTTCGGATTGTTCTTCCTGAAAAATTCAGCGGGCATCGTGTACATTGCTACATCAGTTTTTTCTCGGAGCAATTTCAGATCAGTTCCACCAATCAATATTTGGGCGAAATTGAGGTTAAATAGAGCGTAAAACGTTCTATCTAACCACATCCTCTATCTTAGTCTTTCCACTTCCATTCGCCAGCAATCTTTAGCGGAAGCTCGAGGTTATTCTCCTTTAAAAAAGCTTTCAGTGCCTCATCAGATTGACGGGCAACAGGAATCACCGGCGTATTGGCCAGTGCATAAGCCAGCATAGCACTATAGCGCACGGTGTTTTTCAGTCCCTGTTCATCCACCAAACTGAATACATCGCCATTTGAATGGTAAAATTGCCCGGATTGGTTGGGCAACTCTCCGCCAAAACCGCCGCCTACAGGAATCCCCATTAACATAAAGGGTTCGTGATCACTATGCAGACCAGCTTCCGCCAGGAATGAATTCCGGAAACCAGTATCCAGTTTAATAATATCACTCCCCCATGAGGTGAACAGGTCTTTCATTTCCTTTCTGCTGCTCAAAAAGCCCTTAGGATCATTGACCATATCGTAGTTCAGCATAAACCTCACGTGGCTCAGTGTATTGGTTTTCAAGGCATCGGCTACATAAGCTTTAGAACCCAGGAGCCCCTCTTCCTCTCCCATAAACAATACAAACTCTACAGTCCGTTTGGTTTTCAACTGGAGTGCTTTAAATGTGCGGGCCATGTCGATTACAGCAAAAGAACCGATCCCATTATCAATAGCACCTGTAGCCAGGTCCCAGCTGTCCAGGTGCCCACCTACCACAATCTTTTCTGCTGGCAGACTGCTTCCTTTTAAACTGGCCACCACATTGCGGGCTTTGATCATTCCAGAGAAATTGGTCATGTTTAAACGGGCAAACCGAGCTTGTGTTTTCAGGCTCTCTTTTACTTTCATCCCGTCCTCCAGGCCAATGCAAACGGCAGGAATCGGGATCAGCTTCCCGGTAACGGATGCTGTACCAGTTAAAAGCACATTATTTTTTACCGTGTTGATCATAATAATTCCAACTGCACCATATTTGGTCGCAATAGCGGTTTTTTCTGAGCGGTGCAGAGAGGCTGTTCCGGCAGGAGATCCAGGAAGAACACCAAGATAAACCAGGGCAATTTTTCCTTTGATTTTATCCGCTGCCTGCTGATAGTCGGCTTCCAGTCCATTGCCCATATCCACCAGTTCTGCTTTTACATCGGCTTTGACCGGGGAGTGTGCCAGGGCAACAGAAGAAACTTTTTGCAATTGACCGGGACTGTTTCCTATGGTTGTTTCATTGCTGAGTCTGCTCCAGCTTTCCACTTCAAAAGGCTGATATTTCACTTCATATCCGTAAGATTTTAGCAGGTTATAAGCGTATGTTTCTGCTTTTGCGCCATTGGCCGAACCGGTTAAACGGTGCCCAATGGTTTCAGTAGCCCATTTAAGATTGGAATAAGCTTTAGAATGACTTTGAACTTCGGCATTGATGGCAGAAAAAGTACTGGAAAAATGATCCTGCGCAAAAACAGGGATACAACTGCATAGGAGCAATAAACTAAACAAATATTTCATAGATCAAATTTTTATGAATTAAGATTTTAGGCGGAGACTGAATGGGGCAAAAAATTATTTTTTACGCTCCGTAGTATAACGGACCAGTTGCTCCAGGCCTGTCCTGGCATCGCCAGGTTCAAAACTGTGTAGAATATCAAAAGCTTCCTTCTGGTATTCTTCCATTTTTTCATTGGCATAGCGGACCCCTTCTTTCCCGTTCACAAAATCAATGATCTCCTGGATCTTTACCGGATCGTCCTGATGATTTTTAACCAGGTTGATGATGCGTTTCTTCTCCGCTTTGTCCGAACGGTTCAGCGCATAGATCAGCGGAAGGGTAACTTTCTTTTCTTTAATGTCTATACCTATAGGTTTGCCTACGTCATCGGTTCCAAAATCAAAAGTATCGTCTTTGATCTGAAAGGCAATACCCACCTTTTCCCCAAAAAGACGCATCTTTTCTATTACTTCATCGCTGGCTCCGGCAGATGCAGCACCACAGGCGCAGCAGGAAGCAATTAAAGAAGCTGTTTTCTGACGGATCACGTCAAAGTATAAAGCCTCACTGATGTCCATACGCCGCACCTTTTCGATCTGGAGCAGTTCACCCTCGCTCATTTGCTTTACGGCTTCTGAAACGATTTGAAGTAAGCGGAATTCATTGTTATTGACCGAGAGCAGGAGCCCTTTGGCCAGGAGATAATCGCCGACCAATACGGCAATTTTGTTTTTCCACAAGGCATTAATAGAGAAAAAGCCTCTTCGCTCGTAGGCGTTGTCTACGACGTCATCATGGACCAGAGTGGCCGTATGCAGGAGCTCTACCAGTGCAGCGCCGCGATGCGTGGATTCGACAATACCACCGCATAATTTGGCAGCAAAGAAAACGAACATTGGACGGATCTGTTTCCCTTTCCTTTTAACGATATAATGCGTTATCCGGTCCAGTAACGGGGCATCACTGTGCATGGAAGCTTTAAACTTCTCCTCAAAAACCGTAATATCGGCAGCTATGGGTTCTTTAATCTGATCTATTCCCGGCATGCAGGTTCAAAAATGTTGTCCACAAACATAAATTAAATTCCTCTAATATGGGCAAAAATCTGCTCTGCATGTACTCTTGAGTTTTCTATGAACCATTTATGGGTATCCAGTCCGCCGCAAACTACACCTGCAACATATAAGCCGGGAAGGTTAGTTTCCATTGTATCAGGGTTATATGCCGGAACGCCTCCCTGTCTTTCTTCCAACAGTACGCCTAATCTTTTCAGCATATCAGCATCCGGTTTATAACCAGTCATGGCAATCACCCAATCGTTCTTTATGTCCAAAACCCCTTCTTCCGTTCTGATTTTTACGGAATTTTCCTCAACAGACAGCAATTCCGAATGATAATAGACCTTGATTTCACCTTCCTTGATTCTGTTCTCAATATCCGGGCGCACCCAATATTTCACATAAGAACCAATCTCTCCTTTACGGATCACGAGTGTAACCCTTGCCCCCTTTCGGTAGGCTTCGAGCGCAGCATCAATGGCAGAGTTGTTCGCCCCAACCACTACGACATCTTGAAATGCATACAAATGCGGGTCCTTATAATAATGGGTCACTTTTGGAAGCTCCTCTCCGGGAATATTCATCATCACCGGGGCATCGTAGAAACCGGTAGCAATCACGACATATTTTGTTCGGTATATTGCCTTAGTCGTGTCGACAAAGAAAGAGCCGTCTTCCTGCTTTCTTACTCCTTTAACGGGTTCAAACAAATGAATGTTCAAAGAAAATTTTTCCGTTACACGGCGATAGTATTCCACTGCTTCATTGCGGTTGGGTCGGGCATTAATACTTACAAAAGGAACACCGCCAATTTCCAGTCGCTGGGAAGTGGAAAAGAAGGTCATAAAAACCGGATAATTATACAGACTGTTCACCAGTGCGCCTTTATCCACGATCACATAACTCAATCCCGCTTCTTTAGCTTCTATGCCGCAGGCCAACCCGATTGGCCCGGCACCAATAATTAATACATCGTATTCGTTCATCAATGAACAGATTAAGCTTTCATGGCTTTAGAAGGGCAGGCAAAATCTGTCCTTTTAAGACCTGTCTGTTTAATTGCCCCATAGCCACCAGCAATATCGATCACCTGATCTATTCCTCGGGCTTTTAAAATAGAGGCTGCGATCATAGACCGGTAACCACCGGCACAATGGATATAATAGGTTTCGTCCGGACGGATTTCACTGGTCCATTCATTGATATAATCCAGCGGCCGGGTTAAAGTGGATTCCAGGTGCTCTGCTTCGTACTCTCCTGGCTTGCGCACATCCAGGACATGAATTTCAGGTCGCTGGGTCAGGATATCTTCGAAGGCTTCGGCCGAAATAGAGGTAATGGTATCGGTATCTTTACCTGCTGCCGTCCAGGATCCAATACCACCTTGAAGATAGCCAATGGTATTGTCATAACCTACCCTGGCCAAACGGGTCAGGGCTTCTTCTTCTTTTCCTTCTTCTACGATCAACAGCAAAGGCTGCTGCAAGTCGGTGATCAAAGCACCTACCCATGGGGCAAACTGGCCGTTTAAGCCAATATTCACAGAGGAAGGGATAAATCCTTTGGCAAAAACCTGCGGATCTCTGGTATCGAGCAATAAGGCTCCTGTTTGATTGGCCAATGCTTCAAACGCTTCGGGACTGAGCGGGTTTAAGCCTTTCTCAAAAACCTGGTCTACACTTTCGTAGCCATGTTTGTTCATGGAAGCATTTTTTGCAAAGTATTGTGGCGGCGGTAAAATGCCGTCGGTGACTTCTTTGATGAATTGTTCGCGGCTTGTCGCTTTTAGAGCGTAATTGACTTCTTTCTGATGTCCTAAAGTATCAAATGTTTCCTTGCTCATGTTCTTACCACAGGCAGAACCCGCGCCATGGGCCGGGTAAACCAGCACCTCATCGGGAAGGTTCAGGATTTTACTGTGCAGTGAATCATATAAAGTACTTGCCATATCTTCCATGGTCATATCGCCTTGCTGTGCCAGGTCCGGACGACCTACATCACCAATGAACAAGGTATCTCCGGAAAATATACAATAGGGTTTTCCTGATTTGTCTTTGAGCAGATAGGTGGTTGATTCTGGGGTATGACCTGGGGTATGCAGGGTTTGTATCGTGAGTTCACCTATTTTGAACTCTTCTCCATCGGCAGCAATATGTGCCGGGAAAGAAGTTTTGGCGGTGGGGCCATAAATTATCGTTGCCCCTGATTTTTCGGCCAGGTCAATATGGCCGGAAACAAAATCTGCATGAAAATGAGTTTCGAAGATATACTTGATGACCGCGCCATCCTTCTTTGCCTTTTTCAGGTAAGATTCTACCTCTCTGAGGGGATCAATGATCGCGGCTTCCCCATTACTTTCAATATAATAGGCGGCCTCTGCCAGACATCCGGTATAAATTTGCTCTATCTTCATAGCATCTGAATAATAAGCTATAAAAATACGGCTTATTATTCAGGAACACTGACATCTGAAACGAATTTACAGAAGTTTTACTTATACAGTGAGCTCTCCGCGAAGGGATTGCTCCATGAGTTTGGTGATTTCTGTCATTGGTAAACCAAGGCCCATCAGGTACATCAATTTGGTCACTGCGGCTTCAAAGGTCATGTCGTAACCACTAACCACGCCCATTTGTTGCAGCTTTTTACTGGTTTCATATTTACCAAGTTCTACCGAACCTACCTGGCATTGCGTAATGTCTACGATGACCTTCCCTGCATCTACAGCTTCCTGCAAGCTATCGATAAACCATTGGGCTGTAGTGGTATTTCCAGAGCCGAAGGTTTCCAGTACAATGGCGTTGACAGAGGATTGGGTAACGGCCTGCACCGCCTGAGGGGTGATACCCGGGTATAATTTAATGACCCCGATATTGGCATTAAAATCTGCATGAACCTTAAAAGCTTCCTTTGGTTGCTGCTGAATATAGTTCTTGTAGAAGGTTAAATGCACGCCTGCCTCTGCAAGTTTTGGATAATTAGGCGTCCGGAAGGCTTCAAATTTTTCGGAGTTGTATTTGATGGCCCGGTTACCCCTCAACAACTGGTAGTCAAAATAGATGCAAACTTCTGGCACCATGGCTCTACCTTGCTTTTTGGTGGCAGCAATTTCAAGGGCGGTGATGAGGTTTTCCTTGGCATCGGTTCTGATCTCTCCGATAGGCAACTGAGATCCAGTCAGCACAACGGGTTTGGCCAGGTTCTCCAGCATAAAGCTCAGAGCCGACGCGGTAAAGGCCATTGTGTCTGAACCATGAAGGATCACAAAACCATCGTATTGGGCGTACTTGTTCTCAATGATCCGGGCAAGTTTGGCCCAGATGTCCGGATGCATGTTGGAGGAGTCCAGAATCGGATCAAAAGAATGCACATCGAGCTGGTAGTTTAGGCGAACCATCTCGGGAACATTTTGCTGGATCTGCTCAAAATCAAAAGGTATAAGCGCACCAGTCTGCGGATTATTGACCATGCCAATAGTTCCGCCAGTATAAATAATAAGTAGTTTAGTCATTGACTGCTAAACTAAAAAAATCTTTCTGGAATTAAGTGTAGTAATATCAGCTATTTCATCAACAGAAATACCGTAGATTTCCGACAGCTTCCTGGCTACATAAATCAGGTAGCTGCTTTCATTTGGCTTGCCTCTGAATGGCACCGGGGCAAGGTAAGGTGAATCGGTTTCCAGAACGATATGCTCCAGAGGAACAAATTTTAGTACTTCATCCAGGCCGGCTTTCTTATAGGTCACTACGCCGCCTATTCCGAGGTAAAAACCAAGTTCAATGGCTTTGAGGGCCTGATCCAGATTTCCTGTGAAGCAGTGCAGAATGCCACGGAGCTTATCGTCTTTTTCTTCTTCCAGCACTTCAAAAACTTCATCAAAAGCTTCCCTGCAGTGGATGACGATAGGCAAGTCCAACGCTTTGGCCCATTTGATCTGTTCTTTAAATGCTTTTTGCTGGATACCCAGTGTGGTTTTATCCCAATAAAGGTCAATACCGATCTCTCCTATAGCATAGATCTTCCGGCCGGCTATACTGGTATAGATCTCTTCCAGTACAGTTTCAAAGTTTTCTTTTACATCACAGGGATGAAGCCCTGCCATAGCAAAACAATTTTCCGGGTAACGCTCTACCAGTTCATTGATCATCGCAATGGAAGCGACATCTACATTAGGCAGAAACAGGCGCTGTATGCCCTGATCAAAACAGCGTTGCAGGAGTTCGCTTTGCTTGTGCTGGTCTCTTTCGTAATAAAGATGGGTATGGGTATCGGTTAAAAGCATGGCGCAAAGATACAAAATAAAAAAGCCCTGTCTATACAATAGACAGGGCAATGGGTTATAGCCCGAAGGCGAAAGCCTGATTATTTTTTAACTGGAGCTGGTGTAGCTACAGCTGGGTTTACTGGTGCTGGCGGAGCTGGCACAGTAACCGCTGAAGGTTTTTTAATGTCTGTCAGTTCTACTTCAAATACCAATGGAGTATAAGGACTAATACCACCCTGAGGCATACCGTTCTCGCCATAAGCTAATTTAGAAGGGATAATGAAAGTAGCTTTACCACCTTTACCGATCAGTTGCAAACCTTCGTCAAAACCAGGGATTGCTCTTCCTAATGCAAATGCACGTGGACCGTACTGAGCCATTGGATTAAATTTACCGGTTTCTTTGGCAATTTTAGCATCGCTGGTATCAAATACGTTGTCTTTTCCGTTTGATTTTTTGGTGGTCAGTTTACCTGTGTAGTTCACCATGATGGTATCGCCAACTACTGGTTTTTGTGCGCTTCCAGGAGTGGTGATCACATATTGCAAACCAGAAGCTGTAGTTTGTACTTTCAGGTTATTGTCTGCAATAAATTTCTTGATTTTTCCTTCTTCAGATGTTTTGTGTCTTTCAACTGTTGCCTTATAGTCCTTCTGGAAGAAATCTTTGGCTTTGTTCTGGAAAGTAGAATCTGCTTCTTTTGGATCTTTGTGTAATACTTTCTCAATTTTAACGGTAAATACCAGGTATTTATCATTTTTCAGGTTAGCTGGTTTTGGCTGACCTGAGTGTTTAGCCATCGTATCTAAATCCAATTTGAAAGTTGCACTGTCACCTTCACCAAAAAGGTACAATACATCGTTCATATCACCTGCATATTGTTTTTTACCTACAGGGAAGATTTGAGGTTGCTCAAGATCATAGGTATTCGCCATCACTGAATCTTTTTCATTTTTTTGAATAAAGTTCAATTTAATGATATCACCTTCTTTGATTTTTTCTTTTCCTTCTGATTTATGTATCATGTACATTAAACCACCCGGTCCTTTTTTGTAGTTATTACAAGCAGCTAAACCAAGCGTAGCTGCAAAAAGAAGTACTAAAGTTTTTTTCATTGCGTTTTTTGTCGTTTTATTTTTTTATCGTTTTGTTTATTTGATCTCAGCGGTCCTCAAGAGGGCTTCGCCGTTTTCGTTTATTTATTTTTATTTCAGCGGTTCTCAAGAGGGTTTTGCCGTTTTATCGTTTTGTTTATTTGATCTCAGCGGTCCTCAAGAGGGCTCCGCCGTTTTCGTTTATTTATTTTTATTTCAGCTGCTCTCAAGAGGGCCCTGCCGTTGCTTTTATTGTAGTAACTGTGTTTTATACTCTGTCAAAATAGATTTAAACTTCTCTACAGTATCTGTTAAACTCTCATCAGAAGCACCACCAGCTGCATTTCTGTGCCCACCGCCGTTGAAATATTTTTTACAGATCTCATTGGCTGGAAAATCTCCGGTAGAACGTAAAGAAAGTTTAACACGGTCAGTTCTTTCTATAATGAAAGCAGCCAGCCTGATGCCGTTTACAGACAATGCGTAATTTACAATCCCTTCGGTATCTCCGGTAACAATATTATATTTTTTAAGTTCTTCGGCAGTAACTGTAATGATAGCTGTATTGAACTCCCTTAAAATCTCCAGTTTGTTGGTTAAGCAATGTCCTAAAAAGCGTAAACGGTTTTCAGTAGCATTATCGTATACCAGCTGGTGAATTCTCCAGTGTTCTGCTCCTGCATCGATCAGATCTGCGCCTATCCTGTACACTTCCGAAGTTGCCGAAGGAAAGCGGAAAGAGCCTGAATCTGTCATGATCCCAGTATAAAGACAAGTTGCAATGTCTTTAGACATGAATGCGCCATCCTCAAGTTCGTGCACAATAAATTCATAAACCAGTTGCGCAGCTGCACAGGCATTGATGTTCCAGCACCGGTAATCGTCGAAATCCTCCGGTTCCAGGTGGTGATCGATCATGATCTTATAAGCTTCCGAAGCCCGGATCACTTCTCCAAGTTCGTTGATCCTGCTCAGGGTATTAAAGTCCAGGCAAAAGATCAAAGAAGCTTCTGCTACATGAAGTTCTGATTGTTCCTTTTGCTCTGTATATATAATAACATCTGAGTTATTAGGAAGCCAATGCAGAAAGTATGGATAATCTGTCGGTGTAATTACCTTAACGTGGTGCCCTTTCTGGATAAGGTAAGCATACAAACCCAGAGACGAGCCCATTGCATCGCCATCTGGCTTATGATGCGTCGTAATTACAATTTTCTGCGGCGTTGCCAGCAAAGATTTTAGTTCTGAAAGAGATAACATATATTTCGCTGCAAAGCTAACAATTTAATGAAGAAATGAATGCCTTTATATTTCAAGCTTTAATATTACCAGTATAAAACGTAATTTTGCAAAAAAATTAAAACAAAAATGGCTACAAACAGAACTTTTACAATGATCAAGCCTGATGCTGTTGCTAACGGACATATCGGAGCAATCATCAACGACATCACTTCTGCAGGTTTCAAAATCATTGCATTAAAGTATACTAAATTAACTCCTGAGACTGCAGGTAAATTTTACGAAGTTCACAAAGAGCGTCCTTTCTACAAGGATCTTGTTGAATTCATGTCTTCAGGTCCTATTGTTGCTGCGATCCTTGAAAAAGACAATGCAATTGAAGATTTCAGAAAATTGATCGGCGCAACTAATCCTGCAGAAGCAGCTGAAGGTACTATCCGTCAGAAATATGCAAAATCAATTGATGCAAACGCTGTTCATGGTTCAGACTCTGATGAGAATGCTCAGATTGAAGGCGATTTCTTCTTTACAGCAGACGAACGTTTCTAAGCAATACACGAAACAACTTATAAAAAAAGCACCTCATAAGGGTGCTTTTTTTATGCCCATCCCTCAGACCACACCTAAACTATCCCTCTGCTCCATGTCTGGCCTCTCCTCCCGGTTAAGCACCCGGAAAAAAAATCAATGTTACTCTGAAGAGACCTCAGCTTTCGAAGCAGTCCGCGCAGCGGCGCGCAGAAAGCGTAGTCTCAGAAGAGTACATTGATTTTTTCACCAAGCTTATTTCTCTTCTTTTTCTTTATGTTTCAAAAATGTATAACTTTCCGCTTTCAAATCTTAGCCCAGCTACACACTTAAACATTTAAACACATAATGAAAACAGCCTTTATCGCCCTGTTGCTTCCTCTAACGACATTCACTGCAATGGCGCAAACCAAGAAACACCCTGTAAAAAAAGCCGTTGTAAAAGCATCTGCTATCAAAAACGGTCTTGATTCTGCCAGCTACGCCTTTGGAACCAGTATGGCAACAAACCTGAAGAACAACGGTGTAACCGCTTTAAACTACGAACTTTTTATCCAGGGACTAAAAGACACCTTCACCGGCAAAACTCCCCTGTTGTCAAGTGATAAAACACAAACGGCCATTAATAACCTCTTCGCCGGAGCCAGCAAGAAAAAATATGCCGGTATCATTGCAGAAGGAAAAACATTCCTGGAAAACAATAAAAAAACAGCAGGTGTAAAAACGACGGCCAGCGGTTTGCAATATATTGTACTCAAAGAAGGCAGTGGCGTACATCCTGCTGCGACAGACACCGTAACTGCACATTACAAAGGCACCTTGCTGAGCGGCAAGCAGTTTGACAGTTCTTATGACAGAAATGAACCATTGGCATTACCTTTAAACCGTGTTATTCCTGGATGGACAGAAGGGATACAACTCATGCAGCCAGGCTCCAAGTACAAATTTTTCATTCCGTACAACCTGGCTTACGGAGAACGCGGTGCCGGACAAGATATCCCGCCATACAGCACGCTGATCTTCGAAGTAGAGTTGCTTAAAATAAACGGCAAATAATCCTTCTCAAACCATTTCCATAAATCATTGTTATCTAGGAAAACAATGATTTATGGATCTTAAAAAATATCTTCCTCTTGGAATAGTTGCCCTTCTTGTGACCACCTTAAGCAGTTGCTCTGTGATAGAAGGCATTTTTAAAACCGGTGTATGGACTGGTGTGATTATCGTCGTGATTATACTTGCCCTGATCATCTGGGTAATTTCCAAAGTGTTTGGCGGCGGCGGAAAGAGCTAAAAGAATTAAAGAAACACGATTTCCGTGATGACCTCAGAACCGGTACGTTCATTAATACTTTGGATAATGCCGGTTCTGACCATTAAAAGATCGTTCTTGATGACCGAGGACTCGATCCGTACAAATAACTTTTTATTGTTTACATAGATTTGGGTAGTCCTGTTTGCAATAGCTTTACCCATAATTTCCGGCCATAAGGCCACCACAGAAGTTTGATCAAACTTTCCTTTCAATTTATAGACAGCCAATAATTTATCGATGCCTTCCTTTAGAGTAATATCATTCGGTTTACGCATGTTTTACAGCCCCGTTATCTACGTCGAATAAAGTTACGGGAACTTTAATGCTATTAAAAATATTCAGCACTCTTTCTTTTCCTGTATCGGTAATAAAGATCTGACCGAAATCATGATGGGAAACCATTTCCATTAGCTTTCTCATGCGGTGATCGTCCAGTTTATCAAAAATATCATCCAGCAACAACAGCGGTTTAAATCCTCTGTATTTTTGCAGGTAGGCATATTGTGCCAGTTTAAGGGCAATCAAAAAAGACTTTTGCTGCCCTTGCGACCCAAATTTCTTTAAAGCCATTTCCCCGATGGTAAAAACCAGTTCATCTTTATGAATACCTACAGTAGTCCTTTCCAGAACCTTGTCTTTCTCTGCGGCCTGCTGCAATAAGGTTTCAAAATGATGTTCGTTTAATTGTGACTGGTACAATAAATGAACTTCTTCCTGGTCTTCGGTAATGAAGCTGTAATACTTATTAAATAAAGGAATAAATTCTGTCATGAAACTTTTACGCTTCTCAAAAAGCTTATTACCCGAAGCCACCAGCTGCTCATCAAAAATCTGCAGCAATGCCGGATCGTATTTCCGGGTAAGGGCAATTTGTTTAAGCAGCGCATTTCTGTTCAGCAAATGACGGTTGTATGTGATCAGCTCATCCAAATACCTGGAATCTGTTTGAGAAATCACATTGTCCATAAACTTTCTGCGTTCTTCACTCCCATCCATGATCAGGTTGACATCATAGGGAGAAATCATCACCACCGGAAACAGACCGATATGATCGGCCAGCTTCTCGTATTCCTTTTTATTTCTCTTGAACTGCTTCTTCTGATTTTTCTTTACGCCGCAAGTGATCTTCTCATTCTTCTCCTTCCGGTCAAAATCGCCTTGTATTAAAAATAAATCTTCTCCCGATTTGATTTGCTGACTGTCAATCGGATTGAAATAACCTTTACACAAACATAAATAGTGTATGGCATCGAGCAAATTGGTTTTTCCTGCGCCATTATTGCCCACAAAGGCATTTACCGACTTTGAAAAACGCAGATCGGCATCCGTATAATTCTTGAAATTTAATAGGGTAATGTTTTTTAACCACATAGTTTATGGCTTCAAAGTTACCGTTTACCTTCGTTAAATCATTAAAGTTTAATTAAATACTAAAGAAAGGGGTTGATACTTTGAACGAAAAATGTATTTTTGCAATCCTTAATTTTTTTAAAATAAAATGTCCGCAACAGAAAAAGAACTCAACAACCCTGTAAGAAAGGGCTCTTTTGTACAAGAAAACTCAAAAAGCCTGTTATTTATTGCAGGTGCAGTAGTGGTATTAATTGGTATCTATATCTGGTACCAAAATGTATATTTAAAAGGCAGGGCTGAAGAAGCAACTGCAAAAATGTACAAAGCTGAGCAATATTTAGGTGTGGATTCTTTAGCCAATAAAGCCATTAACGGCGATGGTGGTTATCCAGGTTTTGAACAAATTGCCAATGAATATGCCAATACAAAATCTGCCAATCTGGCCAATCTTTATTTAGGTGGTATTTATTTACGTAAAGGTGAATACAAAAAAGCGACTGAAGCTTTAGGTAAATATTCTGAAACCGGAAGCCCGGTGGCAGATCCGCTTGCTCTGGGTTTACTAGGTGATGCATACAGCGAGTTGAAAGACTACAAACAAGCAGCAACTTATTATAAAAAAGCGGCTGATAAAGCCAGCAACAAATTCACTTCTCCAATGTTCCTGAAAAAATTAGGCCTGGTAAATGAACAATTGAAAGACTTTAAAGGTGCTGAAGAAGCTTATACCAAGATCAAAACAGAATACCCTGCAAGCCAGGAAGCTGCAATGATTGACGAATACATTGCCCGCGCAGGTGCTCAGGCAAAATAAGTCAAAAAGATTAAATTATTTTTACAAAGGCTAACCTGAAAGGTTGGCCTTTTTTTGTGGGCAATCCTTATCTTTGTACTATGGCTACACAACTTAAAAACCTTTCGGATTTTTCCCACACCACTGTTCCTGATGGTAAACCTTACAAATTTGCTATTGCTGTAGCAGAATGGAATGCAGAAGTAACCGGCGCTTTATACAATGGCGCGTTGGAAACTCTAATAAAACATGGTGTCAAAGAAAAAAATATTCTTTCTGTAGCAGTTCCGGGAAGTTTTGAGCTGACGGGAGCTGCAGAAATCCTGTTGAAGAAACACCCCCACCTGGATGCGGTAATTTGTCTTGGCTGTGTAATCCAGGGAGAGACCAAACATTTTGATTTTATTTGCGATGCAGTGGCCAACGGTTTAACAAAAATTGGAATTAAACATGCCAAACCGGTGATTTTTGGTGTGCTGACTACAAATGACCAGCAACAAGCTATAGATCGCTCTGGCGGTAAACATGGCAATAAGGGCGATGAGGCAGCGATCACAGCAATAAAGATGGCTCATCTGGCTGATAGCCTTTAAACTAAAATTGATTATTTTTACAAAAAGCTGTAGCTTAGTAAATAAATCTGTCAAAACATGAAGAAAGTAGCGATCTTACTCCTGGGTGTTCTTTTTGCAACAGCTGTTCTGCAGGCCTGTTCCAATCGGGTATGCCCGGCTTATAGTTCCTATCCGGAAGGCCGTAAAAGGAGAGGATAGGTTTCTTTTATTGATTTTAACAACGATATAGATGCAGTGGACAAATATAACTGATGGTACTCAGATCAGTGAAATACAAAAACAAACCGGTTACAGCCTGATTTTTAAACACAGTACCAGATGTTCTGTGAGTATGATGGCCAAGAGAAGGTTTGAGATGGATTGGGATGCCTTACCTGAAGGCACAGCGCTTTACTTTTTAGATTTGATCAGCTATCGCGACATTTCTGCGCAGATAGCTGAAACTTTCCAGGTTCACCATGAATCTCCGCAGATCCTGCTGATCAAAGACGGAGATTGTATTCTGGATGCTTCTCATGGCGATATTTCGGCCGAAGAGGTCGCTGAGGTGATTAATAATTAAAGGTTACCGTTTTTTTCAGGTCAGGGTGCAGGCTTTGCGCCACAGGACAGGTATAAGCAGATCTTTCAATGATCTTCTTGTCTTTGTCTGAATAGTTGTTTGCCGGGAACTGGAAGTCTACCACAATTTCAGCCACCCTTCGTGGGTTCTCCGCCATAATTTTGGTGATTTCGCAGGTGGCTCCGTCTATGTTAAAACCGTGTTCCTGGGCAGCAATGCCAACGATGGTGAGCATACAGTTTCCTAAAGAAGTTGCTAAAAGGTCAGTTGGAGAGAAGGCCTCCCCTTTTCCTTTATTGTCTACCGGTGCATCGGTAATGATTTCATTTCCTGAACGTAAATGTACGGACGTGGTTCTTAAGCCACCGTTATAAGTTATTTTTGAAGTTGCCATAGGGTAAATTTAGACATTTCAGAACATTACACCACACAAACATTTCATATTTATAACAATTCAATCCTATTGCTTAACTTTGTAGCATGATCGAACTACCGGTTGTTTCAGCAAACCAAACACAGCGTAAACCAGACTGGCTTAGAGTTAAGCTACCTGTAGGTAAAGAGTATGCGCAAGTCCGCAGCTTAGTTGATACCCATAAACTCCATACCATCTGTGAAAGTGGCAATTGCCCGAATATGGGTGAGTGCTGGGGTGCAGGTACAGCCACCTTTATGATTTTGGGCAATATTTGTACCCGCTCCTGCTCTTTCTGTGCTGTGGCTACCGGAAGACCGCTTGCAGTGGATACTGACGAACCAAACCGTGTAGCAAATTCAGTAAAGCTGATGCAGGTAAAACATTGCGTAATTACCTCAGTAGATCGCGATGACCTGAAAGACGGGGGCTCTATTATTTGGGCGGAAACCCTACAAGCCATTCGCAGGGAAAGCCCGGAGACCACACTCGAAACTTTAATTCCTGATTTCAGGGGGATATGGGATAACCTGTACCGCGTACTGGAAGAAAGACCTGAAGTTGTTTCGCACAATATGGAAACCGTAAAAAGGTTAACAAGACAAGTAAGGATACAAGCTAAATACGACAGAAGTCTGGAGTGTTTAAAAAGAATATCTGAGTTTGGGGTCAGAACAAAAACAGGCATTATGCTAGGCCTTGGCGAAACGGAAGAAGATGTTTTTGAAGCAATGGATGATCTGGTTGCCAATGGAGTCCATATCCTAACCCTTGGCCAATATTTACAGCCTACTAAGAATCACCATCCCGTAGTAGACTGGATCCATCCGGATCAATTTGCAAAATACAAAGAAATTGGTTTGGCTAAAGGCTTAAGATATGTAGAAAGCGGCCCACTGGTACGCTCTTCTTATCACGCAGAAAAACACTTATTTGATTTCTGAGTTTAGTTTTTAAACTCCAAAACAAATAATATTTTCTTCTTGTTATAGATTAACTATATTAGTAACCGTTTGGCACCCTCGAAGAAAATATCATTGTCTGAAGAAGATTTGGTCCTTGCCCTTAAAAGCAGGGAGACCATTGCTGTACAGGCACTTTATGATATGTATTCAGGAGCATTACTAGGTGTTATCTCCAGAATTGTCCTGCAACAGGAAATTGCCGAAGATCTTTTACAGGAGACCTTTGTGAAAATATGGAATTCTGCAGAGCTGTATGATGCTTCAAAAGGTCGTTTGTTTACCTGGATGATGAATATTGCCCGCAATCTGGCAATAGATAAGGTCAGGTCTAAAGACTTTAAAAATACCAGTAAAAACCAAGATATAGAAAATAACGTAGATTTCATCGACGCGCAATCAAGAGTAACCTTTAATGCAGATATTCTGGGTTTAAAAGATCTGGTTACGGCATTAAAACCTGAATTTAAAAATGTTTTGGACATGGTCTATTTCAGGGGGTATACCCATGTTGAAGCGGCAGAGGAATTGGATTTGCCATTGGGAACGGTGAAGACCCGGATCAGAATGGCGATCATGGAGTTAAGAAAGAATTTTAATTAAAGTGGAAGAGGTTAGAGCATATATAGAATCGGGTATACTTGAACTTTACGTTCTCGGTCAGCTATCGGCTGAAGAGCAACGGGAAGTAGAAGGTATGGCTGCAAAGTATGCGGAGATCAGAGAAGAGATTGAAGCGATAGAAATTGCGATGGAAACTTATGCTATGAGCAATGCTGTTCTTCCTTCCGAAGGCCTCGATTTAAAGGTATTATCTGCCATTGAATCGCTGAAAGCTCCCGAAGAAGTACCTTCCCCTGTCATGCCAGCACCTGAAACAGTTGTGGCTCCTATCCAGGCACCTCTGGTTACAGTGGCAAAGGATTCCAGAATCAGATCCTTAAGAATTGCCCTGGCTGCTTGTGCTGCTTTATTGCTGGTCAGTTTGGTGGCTTTGTATTCTGCACATCATGAACTGAGCGAGGCACAAAATCAAATTCTTGCGTTGAACAGACAAAACCAAAGCTTTGCAGCTACGGTGGGCTATATGAAACAAAATACGGCAGACCTGCAAAAACTGGCAGATATGCCTGCTGATCCAAATTGGAAAACCGTGAAACTTGCTGGTACAAAAATGGATCCTGCAGCCAAAATGGTTGTTTATTGGCATACTACTGGCAAACATGTTATGGTCGACAATTCTAAAATGGCTTTACCTGCAAATGATCAGAGCCATCAGTACCAGCTTTGGGCCTTGGTGAATGGTAAACCTGTTGATCTTGGAGTATTTGATGTAAAACCAGATACCACGCATATTCTGATCAACATGAAGGAGATCAGCGGTGCGCAGGCCTTTGCTGTTACCTTGGAAAAACGTGGTGGAAGTGTAAGTCCGACCATGAATCAAATGATCGTTATGGGTGGGGTCTCTATCTAAAAAATGTTTTTTTAATAACTTCCGGTAAATGTTCGGCCACCTGCGATGCCGTGACATTAAAATCTTTTTCTGCTAAGCTGTCTCCCGAGAGCCCATGAAAATAACAACCTAATATTGCCGCTTCTTCATTGCTGTACCCTTGTGCGCTATAGGCTGCAAGAATCCCGGTCAGCACATCCCCCATTCCACCCTGGGCCATGGCTGGGTTGCCAGTTGTATTGATCCATATTTTTCCTTGTTCGTTAACCACAAATGTGTACTGATTCTTTAGCAGGATCAGACAATTCAGTTCTTTTGCTTTTTTAACGGCCGTATTCAAACGTTCAAACCAAGTATTGTGCTCACCAAAAAGACGATCAAACTCCTTCATATGAGGAGTGAGTATACTGCCTGAAGGAATTTTAGGAATCCATTCCCGGTGTGCAGCTAAAAGATTTAAAGCATCGGCATCGATAATCAATGGCTTTTGCTGCTCAAGTAAATGGGTTAATAGCTCAAGGCTGGCCTTAACGGTGGATAGGCCCGGACCAATTGCAATGACCTGATAAACTTTCAGTTCCGAATCTTTAGCTACAATCTTTCTATCCAGGTACATAATTTCAGGCAGGCACGTATTCAAAGCCGTTAAGCCACTTTCAGGTATGGATAGGGTTGTAAGACCTGCGCCAGCATAAAGACATCCTTTAGCGCTTAAAATAGCAGCCCCCATGGTCTGTTCGGCACCTGCAAAGATCAGGGCATGCCCATAAGTTCCCTTATGACTGAACAATTGCCTTGCTTTAAAGATCTTTTTGATCGCCGAGGGCTTTACCAATTGACAGACAGGCTGGTCTTTTAAGCGTTCAGGTGCAGATCTGTCTGCCAGGTAATTGTTCAGGTCATTTTTCATATCAGGCTTCCATTTCCTTTTTAAGGAATTTCCCCGTTAAGCTGATCGGGTTTTGGATCAGTCCTTCTGGAGTACCCTCAAATATAATTTTTCCTCCACCTGCACCGCCTTCTTCTCCCAGATCGATAACCCAGTCTGCTACTTTTACCACATCCAGGTTGTGCTCAATGACCAGTACCGTATTTCCCTTCTCCACCAACTCATTTAATACACCGAGCAGCACGTTGATATCTTCAAAGTGAAGGCCAGTTGTTGGTTCGTCAAGGATATAAAAAGTTCTGCCCGTATCTTTTTTAGACAATTCGGTAGCGAGTTTCACCCGTTGTGCCTCTCCTCCGGACAGGGTTGTAGAAGACTGCCCGAGTGTTATATAACCTAAGCCGACATCTTTAAGTGTTTTGATTTTACGGTAAATGGCAGGCATATTTTCAAAAAAGTCACAGGCCTCTTCAATACTCATGTCAAGTACATCGCTAATGGATTTTCCACGGTAACGGACTTCCAGTGTTTCCCGGTTGTATCTTCTGCCACCACATTCTTCGCATGGAACCTGCACATCCGGAAGAAAGTTCATCTCGATTACCTTCATTCCTGCACCCTGACAGGTTTCGCAACGGCCGCCTTTCACATTGAAAGAGAAACGTCCGGGCTTATACCCCCGGATCTTCGCCTCCGGCAATTGAACATACAGGTTTCTGATGTCAGAAAACACTCCTGTATAAGTAGATGGGTTAGACCGAGGCGTTCTTCCAATGGGTGCCTGGTCTATTTCTATTACTTTATCTATCTCCTTTAATCCATTGATCTTTTCGTATGGAAGAGGATGTTTCTTAGCCCGGAAAAAGTGATGGTTCAGAATTGGATATAAGGTTTCTGTAATTAAACTGGATTTTCCGCTTCCGGATACACCAGTAACGGCAATAAATTTACCTAATGGAAAATCTACAGACACATCTTTTAAATTATGTCCGCTGGCTTTGATAATGGATAATTTATGCCCGGTTCCTTTTCTGCGCTTTTTAGGGACCTCTATTTTCTTCTGTCCGTTAAGGTAAGCAGCAGTCAGGGTATTGGACTTTAGAATCTGTTCCGGAGTTCCTTGTGCAACGATCTGCCCCCCTCTGACACCAGCAGCAGGACCAACATCAATCACATGATCTGCTTCCAGGATCATATCTTTATCGTGCTCTACAACCAATACGGTGTTGCCCAGGTCCCGCAGGTTTTTCAAGGCATGGATCAAACGTTCGTTGTCCCGCTGATGCAGGCCTATGCTTGGTTCATCAAGAATGTACATCACGTTCATCAGCTGTGAGCCAATTTGCGTGGCCAGGCGGATCCTTTGGGCTTCTCCTCCAGACAAGGTACGCGCCGTTCTGTCCAGGGAAAGGTAATTCAAGCCCACATCGCTCAAAAAGCCAAGCCTGGCCCGGATTTCTTTCAGGATTTCCTTGGCGATGGTATTTTGTCTTTCGCTTAAACGGTTTTCAAGATCAGTATACCAGTGTTTGATACTGCTGATGTCCATTTCCGAGACTTCAAAAATGTTCTTTCCATCAATCTTAAAATGCAGGCTCTCTTTCTTTAAACGGGCTCCGTTACATACAGGACAAGTCTTTAGTTTACGGAAGGCTTCCATATCGTCTACGGTCCCCTCTCCTTTTCGCTCCTGTTGTTCTTCCAGCAGTTTGATCACCCCGTCAAAAGTGATCTGGTAATTTTGTACATTCCACTTATTATATTCTACTGCCACTGAAAGCAACTCATGCGTACCGTTCAGAATGATGTTTATAATGTCTTCACCCAGCTTTTCTATGGGTGCAGAAAGGGAGAAATTATATTTTTTTGCCAGTGCTTTTAACACCTGGAACATCCAGATGTCCCGGTATTCACCCAAAGGCGCAAGCCCTCCGTTTAGAATACTGAGTTTGGGGTTTGGGATCACAGATTCCCTGTCTACGACAAAGATATAGCCCAATCCATCACAACGTTCACATGCACCATACGGTGAGTTAAAGGAAAAACTGTTGGGTTGAGGTTCATCGTAGGAAATTCCCGTAGTGGGACACATGAGGTAGCGACTGAAATGAGAAACATTATTGTCTTTATCGCTGATCTTAATAATTCCCTTACCCGCTTTCATCGCTGTTTGCAGAGAATCCAGCAAGCGTTTTTTATCCTCACGGTCTATGATCAACCGGTCTATCACAATCTCGATATCATGGATCTTATAACGATCCACCTGCATTTTTGGGCTAAGATCCTGGATTTCTCCGTCTATGCGTACTTTCACATAGCCTTGCTTCCGGATTTGCTCAAACAATTCGCGATAATGCCCTTTACGTCCTTTCACCACTGGTGCCAGGATATTCACCGGCATTTGATCGTATTTTTTGAAGATGTTCTCTACAATCTGATCTTCGCTCATACGCTCCATCTTTTCTCCCGTATTGTAAGAGAAAGCATCTGCCACACGTGCATACAGCAAACGCATGAAATCGTAGATCTCGGTAATGGTGCCGACAGTAGAGCGTGGATTTTTACTCGTTGTTTTTTGTTCTATAGCAATAACAGGGCTGAGACCAGATACTTTATCTACATCGGGTCTTTCCATTCCCCCCATAAATTGACGGGAATAGGCGCTAAAAGTTTCCATATAGCGGCGCTGCCCTTCAGCATAGATGGTATCAAATGCCAGTGAGGATTTTCCGCTCCCACTTAAACCAGTAATAACAACCAGTTTATTTCTAGGGAAGGAGATATCAATATTTTTAAGATTATGTACCCTGGCGCCATATACTTCTACATCTTTTTGCTCACCCAGGTCAACGGTATTTTTACTCATATATATATCTAAAACTGCTAAAGGATTTTTCGTTAAGAAGACAGCAAATTTTCAGCCACAAAATTGCTAAAAATTTTATCAAAAGGGAAGTTTTTGAACTGATTTACAATTGCCTTAAAAATATGGCCTTAAACTGTCAAAAATCCTCAAGTTAACTTCTTGATCTCAGATCAGGAAATAAAAAAAGCCGGAATAAATTCCGGCTTTACCCAATTGCATGTCTTTTTGTCTTATTCTACTCCGCATTCATAGCCAGCAGTGCTCTGGGAGCTCTGTAGCCATAACGTGCAGGATCTTCCATGATTTCTTTCATGGAAATCAATTTGTACACATAAACTGCGGTTTCGCGGTTCAGTTTCATCTTGAAATAATTATCCTGGTTTTGTCTGTTCATCTGCTTTCTCATGTGGTTATCACCAACATTATATGCGGCAGCTACCATGGTCCAGTTTCCGAATACACCATATAGTTCTTTGATGTATTTACAGGCGGCAATGGTAGATTTGCGTAAATTCTTACGTTCATCTACATTGGAGTTTACTTTTAATCCATAGGTACGTGCCGTACCTGGCATAAATTGCCAAAAACCGGCGGCACCTTTTGAAGAAACACCCTCCTTTAATCCGGATTCTACCAGGGGAACGTATTTAAAATCGTTTGGAATACCAAAATCTTCTAAAATGGGTTCAATAATAGGGAACCATTCTACCGCTTTCCGGTGTAAACGATTGGTTTGTAAATTTGCGTAAGAGAAAGTTGCCAATGTATTCTTCATCTTTTTCTCTACCCGGGGATCCCCCTCAGGAAGGGCTTCATCTGCAAAATTTAAACTGGCCTTTTCTGATTCAGGCTCTTCTTTTTTAAGTGTTGTATTTTTTGTTGTTGTTTCTTCTTTTGAAAGACTTTTTGCTGCTTGGGGCATGTGGTAAGCAAACACTTTTGCCATAACCAATAATGTTAAAATTATCGTACATGTTATTATGTGTTTCTTTATCATTTTCCTCCTTTTTTTGGTTAATAATATAAAACGGCTGCAAACATACGGTATATTTATCTAATTATCAATCTATTACAAAACAACCTTCAAAAATCGATGTTTAAACATCCCTCAGCACCGATTTTAATATTTAAATGACAAAGTCAGTTTTAGCCTTAAAAATTGTTCAAAAACGGCTGATTTTCCAGTCTATCCAAGCCCGGAAAAAGAAGGATATCTGATAAAAAAAGAACCGCCGACCGGAAGGTGAGAATGCTTTAAATTATAGAAAGTTAAGGAGGTGATTAAGAGCAATATTACAGGAATCAAAAGGAACGATTAATCGGTCTGAATCTCTGCAAATAAAACGTAAAATTGCGGTGCACAGACACTTAAAATTGTAAATACAACCAATTTTACCTAAGTTTGTACCCCGCATATTTTATGTGGTTAATAGCGTATCATGATCAAAAACAACAACAGGAACAGTCGGGATGACAAGTCCAAGCCGGGAAACCGAAGCACAGCTGGAAAGAGCAGAAGTGGAGAAGAAAGTACTTACAAGGGCAAGAGCAAATTCGGAGATAAAGATAGTAAGGAAGGAAAAGGAGATTTTAAACCAAGAACACCAAGAGAGGGTGATTCTAAATCCTTCAGGCCAGGAGCGCGCAGAGAAGGAGATTTTAATTCAAAAGCAACACGAGACGGAGACGGTAAATCTTTCAGATCGAAAGACGGCGGATCCAAAGGATTCTCAGGAAAAAGTACCGGTGATAAAGATTTTAAACCGAGGACTTCGAGAGATGGCGATAGCCGTTCCTTTAAACCAAGAGAAGGAGACAGCAGATCTTTTAAACCGAGAACTGGTGACGATAAGGAATCCAAAGGAAGAGGCTATATTAAAAAAGACAGCTTCAACAAAGAGGAAAAGCCTTACCGTAAATTTGACGACAAGAAAAGTCAGAGCCCAAGGAGCACAGACAGCCGCCCTTTCAGAAAGAGAGAAGATGAAGGTGGTGCAAGACCGAATTTCAGGTCTAATCCTGCAGACCGTGGTGAAAAACAATCTGTTCTTCGCGGAAGAAAAACACCGGTGGCTAAAGATGACGGTCTGATCCGTTTGAACCGTTACATTGCAAATTCAGGAATTTGTTCCCGTCGTAAGGCAGATGAGCTGATTGCAGCAGGTGTAGTAACAGTGAACAATGAAGTGGTTTCTGAACTGGGCCATAAAGTAGATCCTGCAAAAGATGCAATCCGTTACAACGGAGAATTGCTGAAACGCGAAAAAAGGGTTTATGTGCTGCTGAACAAGCCAAAAGATTATATTACAACAACAGACGATCCTCAGGAAAGACGTACAGTGATGCAATTGGTAGAAAAAGCCAGCAGAGAACGCATCTATCCTGTTGGACGTTTAGACAGAAATACAACGGGTTTATTGCTGATGACCAACGATGGTGATCTTGCAGATAAACTTGCCCATCCTAAAAATGGCATCACCAAGATCTATCATGTAGAACTGGGCCGTGCGTTAAGTCAGGGAGATCTGAACAAAATTCAGTTTGGATTGGAACTGGAGGATGGAATTATAAAACCGGACAGTGTATCTTACGTTGCCGGTGGTAGTAAACGTGAAGTTGGCATCCAGATTCACAGCGGAAAGAACAGAATTGTTCGCCGGATTTTTGAACACCTGGGTTACGATGTGGTAAAACTGGATCGCGTGGTTTACGGAAACCTGACCAAAAAAGATCTTCCCCGCGGAAGATGGCGCTACCTGGAAGAGCATGAGCTGATCCAAATCAAACACCTGATCAAATAATTTAAATTATAATTTATGAAGAAGATCCTTTCCCTGTTGTCTGTACTTTTGTTTACTTTTCATGTCCAGGCCCAAAAAGCAAATTACAACCTTTTGGTTGGAACATACACAAACACAGCAGGCAAGAGTGAGGGGATCTATACTTATAATTTTCATACTTTTAGTGGAACAACCCGCCTTAAGAGCGTTGCCAAGGGAATTGTAAATCCCAGTTACCTGACGGTTGCCCCAGACAGAAAGTTTGTATACAGCGTAAATGAAACCGGAGCGACCAGTACAGTAAGCGCCTTTGGTTTCAATTCTTATTCTGGTAAGCTTACTTTCTTAAACAAACAGGACAGCCATGGTGCAGATCCATGCTATATTACTGCTGACAACAAAAATGTGGTCGTGGCCAATTATAGTGGGGGAAGCCTCGCTGTATTTGGAAGAAATGCAGATGGTACTTTAACCGGACCGAAACAAATCATACAGCACACGGGTAAAAGCATTGATCCTGAAAAAAGACAGGAAAGTGCCCATGTTCATATGGTTCAGTTTACACCTGATAAAAAATACCTGATCTGCAACGACCTGGGTGAAGACCATATTTATGTATATAGTTACAACCCGGCCTCTAAAGATCGTTTGTTATCCATTAAAACGGTATTGAAAACCAATGCCGGAAGTGGCCCCAGACATTTGACCTTCAGTCCAAACGGAAGGTTTGCCTACCTGACACATGAGTTTAATGGCAGCATTACCGCATTTGTATACAGCAACGGAAATCTGAATAAGATTCAGGAGATCGGAACAACGGATCCTGAATTTAAAGGCAGGATTGATGGCGCAGATATTCATGTATCGCCTGATGGCAAATTCTTATACCAGAGCAACCGTGGGGATGCCAACAGCATTTCTGTTTTTTCTATTCTGTCTACCGGAAAACTGAATTTTGTTTCCAGAATCAGTACGGAAGGTAAGGGTCCCCGCAACTTTGCTATAGATCCAAGCGGTAATTATCTATTGGTTGGCCATCAGTACACCAATAACATTGTTATTTTTAAAAGGAATAAAGCAACAGGAGAACTTAAAGATACAGGTAAACGTATTGAAGTAGGTTCACCGGTCTGCCTGGTGTTTACACCGATCAACTAATTCTATTCTTATAAAAAAGAAGGCCGGTTCAGATGCTGAACCGGCCTTCTTTTTTATTATTCGTAAGAGTTATTTACAAAACAACTGGCTTGTGCTGCTTTTCTATAATTGCGTTGTAGTAATCTATATATACAGGCAAGATCTTTTTCAAATCAAAATCCTGTGCCCGCCTAAAAGCATTCTCTTTAAACTGATTCAGCACAGTATCATTTTCCAGAATCTTGATGGCATTGGCAGCCATATCTTCCACATCCCCCACATTGCTCATATAACCGCAGAAGCCATCCACATTAAGCTCTGGCAAACCTCCCGAGTTAGAAGTAATTATAGGCACTTTGCAGGCCATTGCTTCCAAAGCTGCCAGTCCAAAGCTCTCAGATTCTGAGGGCATAAGGAAGAGGTCAGAAACAGAAAGGATTTCTTCTACAGCATCCTGCTTACCCAGGAAACGAACATGATCACAAATCCCCAGGTTCCTGCACAATTGTTCATTGTAAACGCGTTCAGGACCATCTCCAACCATCAATAATTTTGACGGGATCTTTTCCTGAATCTTTTGAAACATGAGGATCACATCTCCGGTTCTTTTTACCTTTCTGAAATTGGAGGTATGGATCAGGATCCGCTCATTATTTGGGGCAATAGCCTTCTTGAAATGATCCTTTGGTTTTAAACTGAAGCGCTCAAAATCTATAAAATTCGGAATTACCTTAATTTCACCCGTAATGTCGAAGTGCTTCAGTGTATCTTCTTTTAAATCCTGTGAAACAGTTGTAATGCCGTCTGATTGATTGATGGAAAAGGTAACTACGGGCTTATAGGTTGGATCTTTACCAACCAATGTGATATCTGTACCATGGAGTGTGGTTACAAAGGGAATATTAATCCCGTAGGTAGCGAGAATTTGCTTGGCCATAAAAGCAGCAGAAGCATGTGGTATAGCATAATGTACATGCAGGATATCCAGCTTCTCAAACCTGACCACATCGACCAGCTTACTGGCCAGTGCAGATTCATATGGTGCGTAATCAAATAAAGGATAATCCCTTACAGATACTTCATGATAAAATAAATTGGCAGAGAAAAAATCTAAACGCGCGGGCTGGCTGTAGGTAATGAAGTGAACCTGGTGCCCTTCATCGGCCAGAGCCTTACCAAGTTCAGTGGCCACGACACCGCTGCCGCCAAAAGTTGGGTAACAAACTATACCTATCTTCATTTGTATATAATTGTTTTATTGTTAACCTTCTGCCTGGATTTTACATCTGAAAAAACAGGTACAGAATGGGTTTTGTTTTGAACTGCAAAGTACAATACTTAAACTGAGCTTTGTGTTAAACAATTGCAATTATTTCGTATAGCTTGAATTATCCTTTCATCTCTTCCTGGATGACCAGATACATTTCGTTAGGTCGTTGCGTACCGATATAGTACTCCAGTCCATCACGGTCTGTGAGTACGATGGCATCTTTTCCGGAAGAATAAAAACGAATACTTCCTTTGCGGTGCAGATTATAGACAGGGTTATTGAACAGGTAATTGCTATAGGTATCTTTACGTACTTTAACAATGCTGTTCAGATCGATCTTCACTTTTTTAGCGGTCCAAAGCCCATCAATAACAATGCTCTTATTGTTAATAACAGTCTTGTACTGAATGAGAAATAGCAGAATAATAGAAATACCAATGATACCAAAGCCCACGATCAGAAAAAGATCTTGTGTATTGTCCCTGTCCCTTTCGTAAACATAGGCCGCAAAGCAAAATGCTGCCATCACCAGCCGGATACAGATCCGAATGTAATCCCTGCCTATATATTGCTTCTCCAGAAATGCGTACCTGTTTCCCATTAGCTTATTTTCAATTCGAATATAGCTACTTTTTTTGTAGCAGTGGTTAATTTATATCTATTGTCTTGTCTCATTCCTGCAATCCAGATCAGCTCTCCATTCCCATTCACCAATACCGGGATCTGATCTTTCAGAGGCAGCGGTACTTTTTCGTCGATAAAAAAATCGCTTATTTTTTTAAAAGTTTTCATTCCTAGCGGCATAAAACGGTCGCCATGCTCCCATTTTCTAAGGATCAGCGGATAAACAAGCTTTTCAGCATCGACAAAAGCTTTGAACTTTTCTTTTTCAAAACTCATGTTCTCCGTGTAGATGATCTGGATCACTTCATTTCCCATGATGGCCTTTTGATCATGTGGATGGATCAAAATGGCCTCCTGAACCTTTGCCGGTATGTGTTTCGTAATCATCAGCTTTCCCCTGTCCAGTGTTGCTCTATGGCTTGTACTGTAGAAGGACCGGCCACTCTGGTGATCGAGGGACTGTAAGATATCATCTGTTACCTTTTCCGTAAAATGATAGGTTTTCAGGATCTCAAAAAACAGCAGCCTTTGTGGCACCAGGTTCCCGATGCTTTCCAGGTCGACCAACACCGTAGCTCCCTCTGTTTTACAGATTTCCTTTTGAACTTGCAGGACCATTTGTTGCAAGACCATTTCGGTTTCTGCAAAACGCCTGATGTTGTGCTCAAAGGTTTCTTCCAGGTTTGGATTGATTGCCTTCAACTGAGGAATAACCTTTTGCCTGATTTTGTTCCTGGCATATTTATCTGAAGCATTAGAGCTGTCTTCCACATACGAGAGATGGTTTAGCACCATTGCTTCATCAATTTCTTCACTGGAAAGGCAAAGCATTGGCCGGATCAGAAAACCTCTTTTCGGCAAAATACCATGAAGCCCGGCAATACCCGTCCCCCTTGTAAGATTGAGTAATACGGTTTCAACAGCATCATTCTGGTGATGCGCTACGGCAATCAGTTGATAATCTTCCTGAACCCTCAGCTTTTCAAACCAAGTGTACCTCAGCTCCCTGGCAGCCATCTGTGTCGACATCTTATGTTCTTCAGCGTAGGCTTTTGTATCAAAATGAACTGCATAAAAGGGAACTTCCAGCTGTGCTGCCAGCATTCTTACAAAGGCTTCGTCCCTTTGTGATTCCTGTCCACGTAAATTAAAATTACAGTGGGCAATACCAAAATCACAACCGGAGAGTTTAAACAAATGTGCCATAAGCACAGAGTCTTTTCCTCCGCTAACCGTTAGCAATACTTTTTCATTGCCAGACAGCAGGGAATTTTGGACGATATAGTCCTGAAATTTTTGCAGAGGAAACATCTTTCAAAAATATTAATTTATATGGTAAGCAAACAACTAACTTTGTAAAGTGCGGAAATTACTTTTTTTCATCTTACTGATTGCCCTTTTGCCTATGTCTTTGCTTGCCCAGCAGAGGACCAAGATCTATCTAGTCAATTCTGAGCATGCTATTCTCATGAATAAAACAAAGGTCTCTTATATAAGAAAACCGGTTTTCAAGCAGGACAATGCCATCCTGACTTGTGACAGCGCTGTGTTTTACGAAGAAAAAAACGTTTTCGAGGCCTACAATAACGTCCACATCAATCAGGCAGATACAGTGAACATCTATTCTGATTTTTTGACGTATGACGGCAATACCAAAATGGCCCACCTGACCAGCAATGTTCGCCTGCTGGACCGGGAATCTGTACTGACCACCAATATACTGGATTATAACATGGCTACAAAGGTTGGAACCTATGTAACCGGTGGAAAGATTGTAAACAAGGATGTTACCCTGACCAGTAAAAACGGTTACTATTTTGCAGGTAGCCGGGATGCCTACTTTAGATACAATGTAGTGGCAGTTACACCACAAACGACCATTAAGTCAGATACACTCCGCTACAATACGCTGACCAACTGGACTTATTTTTATGGTCCTACAAATATCCTGGGGAAGGACGATAACCTGTATACAGAGAATGGTGCTTATAATACGAAAACCCAATATGCCTATTTTGGCAAGAAAAACCTCTATACTTCCGGCAGCAGATCCCTTAAAGGAGATAGTCTCTATTATGATGGTGCAGCAGGTTATGGCAAGGCCGTCAGAAATATTGTTTTCAGGGATACGACAGATAAAACGGTGATGTATGGCCAGCTTGGCTATTATTATAAAATTGATCAGCGTACCCTGGTCACCAAAAATGCTTATGTGGGTCTTGGCACCAGTGATTCTATCACCGTAAAAAACATCAAAAGACCAGACAGCTTATGGATGGGGGCCGATACGCTGGAAACTCAGGTTGTATTGCGTCAACTCTTAAAATTACTCCCCTTACCCATCATTAAGAAAGACAATGAAGTTGGGGAAGAAAAGCCGAAAAATAAAGCCCCCGCTGAAAAGGGTGCAGCAGGCTTGCCTTCCACTTCCAGACCAGCCCAATCTGTGGCGGTAAAAAAGAAAAGTCCGCCCAAAAAAGGAGATGTTAAATTTTACAAATCTACAGAGCAGACTATTGAACAAGTAGAAAAGTTTTCCGGACTGCTGGTCTTTAAAAGTACGGCCAGCCTCAAAAAAGCGACATTGAAGAAAGACTCTGTACATACGGACGGGAAGAAACCAGGTTTGCCTAAGGTCATTGCCAATGGACCGAAAACCGCAATAAAGACCGTTGCGCTTAAGGACACGATTAAAATAAACCCACTGGATACGGTAAAAGCCCGTATCATTAAGGCTTATCATAAAGTAAGGGTATTCAAGACCAATATGCAAGCCAAGGCCGATTCGCTATTTTACACCAGTGCGGATTCTACTTTAAGATGGTATTACCATCCTATCCTGTGGTCTGACGGCTCCCAGCAAACCGGTGACACCTTATATGTCCATATGAGAAATAAAAAGATAAATGCAGTTCAAGTGCTCCAAAATGCATTTACCGTAAATGTGTATAAAGATTCAACGAAGTTCAACCAGATTAAAGGGCGGCTGATGACCGGTTTTTTTAAAGATGGAAAGCTGAATACCATGTACGTAGACGGAAATGCAGAAAGTGCTTATTTCACAAAAACAGACAAGGGAGATTACGATAAGATGAACCGGACCATCAGCAGTCGGATCAAGATCATCTTTAAGGAGAATGAGATCTATGAAATTGTACCGATAAAAGATGTGGAGGGAACAACCACCCCTGTTGCAGACGTTAAAGAAGAAGTTCTGCTGACCGGATTTATATGGAAACCTGAACTTCGCCCGCTTTCAAAGGCTGACATTATACGTCCCATTGTCCGAAAACCAAAAGCACCAGATCCAAAGAAAACGACCATTAAAGATAAAGTCGTTAGTGAAGTGACCAAGCAGGCAGGCAAAGTTCCTGAAGGTGTAAAAAAGGAAGTAAAGGAAACCGTTAAGAAAGCCTTATCTGACAGCACCCTGAAAGTGCCGGCAGTTATTCCTCCACGACAGGTTAAGCCAGATTCTACAGCTAAGCCTGCGCCTTTAAAAAAGCAATAAGTTTCTTCATCGCCTGGGCGCGGTGGCTGATCTCATTCTTTTCTGCCATGCTCATTTCTGCAAAGGTAATGTTGTAGCCATTGGGCTGAAAGATCGGGTCATACCCAAATCCTTGTGCGCCTGAGGCTTCTTCCCGCAGTGTCCCTTCTATCATACCTTCAAACAGGTATTTGGTTTGGTTTTGGACCAGAGAAATTACTGTTCTGAAGCGTGCCTTCCTGTTGCTTTGACCTTCCATTTTTTGAAGGACAAGCTGGAGATTCTCTGCATCACCACGTTGCCCTGCATATCTGGCCGAATAAATTCCAGGTTCCTGATCCAGCGCTTCTACTTCGAGTCCGCTGTCATCTGCAAAGCAATCGAGCTGATAATGCTCCACCACATATGCTGTTTTCAGTTCCGCATTTTCGGCAAACGTATGGCCCGTTTCCGGAATGTCTGTTGTACAGCCGATATCGGACAGGTTCAAAACGGTATACTGACCTTCTAACAGGCGTCTGACTTCTTCTGTTTTATGTTGATTATTGGTCGCAAAGACAAGTTCTCTCATGAAATATTAAGTTGTTTTAAACTCCCCCAAAGCGCTTTCTTACCACTCATATCCTCTGAAAGGGCTTGCAATTCGGATGAAAAGACCAATGTTATGCCTTCGTGTTTCACTACGCTATTTTGTGGTTGAACAGCAAGCCCGAGCGTTTCTGGCAATACACCAAAAGAGAGCAATAAACGTGGTTTAAAATAGCTTTGCAATTCTTCAAAATCGGCGTCTGCATAGGCCGAACAATTAACCAGTGCAAAATCTGCTGCAGAAAGATCTATGGCTTTTACAATTTTGCGGAGCAGCTCTCTGCCCTCTTCTGTACTCACCTGGTTTACAGGATCAGAAACAAGGATCAGAATGTTTTTCGCATTTTTTCCCAGGTGATTAAAATCGCGCTTCTGCTTTTTTACCGGTTGAACCTCCGCCGGAACAGAAACCGCTTCGTCCATGGTTACCACCGGAGCGGTTTCGGAAACCTTTATTTCTTCGTTGGCGATCAGGTAAACATCGTCTGTAAAAAATAGCCTGAGTGCTTCGTTATTGCTTGTAAGTTGCTCTGCCATTACTGGTCCTTTTTAGAGGGAATCATTTTTCTGTTAAAATTAGTTAAATATCTCATTATAGTGCCTTTATTTATTACTTTTATAGCTTTAAAAAAGATCTGTCTGATAGAGCGTACAGCAAAAAGAAAAGCTTAACTGGCTGAATTTTAAATGGTATTGCTCCTGTTAACAGCTTTACAAAAGCGTAATAATTGAATTGAAAAAATAGAATGAAGAAAATTTTATTGATGGCAGGCGGATTACTCTGTTTGTTTTTAAATGTACAGGCACAGAAAAAGAACATAGATAAGGTTGTTGCTGTACTTGGCGGCAACATTATCCTGCTATCTGAACTGAACCAGCAATATGCCCAGTACCTGAACTCAGGTAATCAAAATGGAGACGGCGTGAAATGCTATATTCTGCAGCAAATGCTTGTTCAAAAATTGTTGAAACAACAAGCAGAGATTGACTCTGTAATGGTGGACGACAAACAGGTGGATGATGAGGTAGACAGAAGGATGCGTTCCAGTATCCAGCGTGCTGGTGGACAGGATCG
Organism: Pedobacter nutrimenti; assembly: GCF_032678445.1. Taxonomy (GTDB): domain Bacteria; phylum Bacteroidota; class Bacteroidia; order Sphingobacteriales; family Sphingobacteriaceae; genus Pedobacter; species Pedobacter nutrimenti_A. The sequence goes on along the minus strand of NZ_JAVTSQ010000007.1, from coordinate 212,081 downwards.
TTTAGAGCAATTTCTGAACAAATCTGTACTGCAATACAAAGACGAGATCAGACCAGACATCAAAGATGCCCTGATTGCAAACAAGATGCAGCAAAAGATTACAGAGAATGTCAATGTAACGCCATTGGAAGTAAAAAAATATTTTGATACCTACAAAACAGACAGCTTACCGGACATCAATACGGAATATGAAATCGGTGAGATTGTTCTCCACCCGGAACTGACAAAAGTGGAGAAACAAAAATATTATGATAAACTGGATGCCATCAGACTAAGGGTGAAGAGTGGTGAAGACTTTGGCTTCCTGGCTAAAACATATTCTGAGGATCCTGGATCTGCGTCAGAAGGTGGTGATCTGGGCTTCTTTGACCGGACAATGATGGCAAAGGAATTTACGGCCTGGGCTTTTAAGCTAAAGGCTGGAGAAGTTTCTCCTGTATTTGAAACGGAATTTGGCTACCACATTTTACAGGTGCTGGAACGCAGAGGGGAACAAGTACATGCCAGGCATATCCTGATCCGTCCGCAGACCACTCCTGCAAGTTTGGATCGGGTTAAGCTTCATGCAGATAGTATCTACAATAATATTTTAACCAAAAAACTTCCTTTTTCTGCCGCTGCTTCTTTATACTCAGACAATAAGGAAACCAAGTATAACGGAGGTATGATGCTCTACGCAGATAACGTAACTGCCAGAACTACTTTTATCCCTGCAGAAAAAGTAGATCCAAAAGTCTTTCTGGTGATCGATACTATGAAGGTTGGTGAAATATCCAAACCGAATTTCTTTTCGGGAGCTGACGGTAAGGATGGCTATAAGATCCTGCTTCTTAAATCTAAGATCCCACCACATAAGGGAAATTTAGATCAGGATTATGTGAAGTTTAAAGAAAAGGCACAAGAGGTAAAGACCAACAAGGTCTTAAGCGAATGGTTTGAAAAACGCAGAGAAACAACTTACATAAAAATCGATCCGGAATATAGTACTTGTGACGAATTAAAACTCTGGACCAAGAACGAAAAGAAATAAACGCTCATGCATTACAACAATGATATTGAAGCCGTAAATGCGCTTCATCTTTCCTATAAAGCCGTCAAAAATGAGATTGGAAAAGTAGTTATAGGACAGGATGAAGTGATTAAATCTGTATTGATTTCCATTTTCAGCAACGGTCATTGTTTATTGGTTGGCGTACCAGGACTGGCCAAAACTTTATTGGTACAGACGGTGGCAAATGTACTGGATCTGAATTTTAACAGGATTCAGTTCACCCCGGATTTGATGCCGAGTGACATCATTGGTACAGAAATTTTAGGAGAAGACAGGCACTTTAAGTTTATCAGAGGGCCTGTCTTTTCCAATATTATCCTTGCGGACGAGATCAACAGGACTCCGCCTAAAACCCAGGCTGCACTACTGGAAGCGATGCAGGAAAAATCTGTTACAGCTGCCGGACAAAGACATATTTTACCCAAACCTTTTTTTGTACTGGCAACACAGAACCCTATTGAGCAAGAAGGTACTTATCCTCTTCCTGAAGCGCAACTTGACCGCTTTATGTTTAATGTGCAGCTTCAGTATCCGTCGTTTACAGATGAACTGACCATTGTAAAAAACACCACCAGCAATCAGGAGCTTTCTCTTAAAAAATTACTTAACGCGGATCAGATCCAATATTTCCAAAAACTGGTCAGAAGTATTCCGGTTACAGACAATGTCTTGGAATACGCAGTTAAACTGGCTGCAAAAACCCGCCCGGACACTGCCTTAGCTACAGAGGAGGTGAACAAATATGTAAACTGGGGTGCTGGTCCACGTGCTTCTCAATTCCTGGTACTTGGCGCTAAATGCCATGCGGCTATCTCCGGTAAATTCTCTCCGGACATAGAAGATGTGCAAGCTGTTGCCGAGGCTATTCTAAGACACCGGATTGTAAGAAACTACCGGGCAGAAGCAGAAGGCCTTAGTGTGGAGCGCATCATCAAAAATCTATTTTAAACTGTTCAGCAATAGATTAGGATAATCGGTAACGACTCCATCTATCCCCAGATTCAGAAGATAATCCAGTTCTTTTGTTGAATTCACTATCCATGGGATAATCTTTACTCCGGCAGCATGGCAACGGTCGACGAGTCCTTTACCCACCAAAACATAATAGGGACTATAGTAGTCTGGTGTAAATCCAAGGCCTTGTATAGCGTCCTCAAAATCCACTTTCTCATCAATCATAAGCGAGGTTTTCATCGCAGGATATTTCTCATGAAGATATTGTAGTGTACGCATATCCAGAGATTGAATAATGACTCTTTTTGTGATTTTTTTCTCCCTTAAAATCTCCATGATCCGTTCAATGAAAACCGAAGCTTCCGGTTGAAATTCCCCATCTCCTTTCCGGATCAATGCTGTTTCAATATTATAAAGCGGTTTAGGCAATTTATGCAACTTCACATAGGCCTCTACAGAATCGATGACTTCAGAGAGCAGTGGCTTATACGCTTTGATCTTCATTTGTCCTGGAAAGCGGCTATGCACTTTACTGCCAACGTCGAACTTTTTGATCTCCTCATAGTTCATCTTGAACATATTGTATTTTTTCTCTTCTTTAAAAGAAATCGCTTTGCCATCTGGCCTTAAGCTGATCTCGTTATTAAAGTATGGTTCATGAGAAAGTACAACTTTCTCATCTTTTGAGATCACAACATCCATATCCAGGACATTAACACCCAGATCTAATGCTTTGATCATGCCTGGTATGGTATTCTCTGGCATGATGCCTCTAGCCCCTTGATGTCCAAGCAGCATCAACTTCTTTTGGGCTTGTACGGTATGAATGGAGAGCAGGAGAAAGGTAACAGCGATGAGTTTATTCATGTAAAACAGATAAAGAAACCAGGTTTATACCTGAGGCTGGCAAAATAGTGCTTTGTACTGAAAAAGAAAAGGCCCCTTAAAATTTTATTTAAGGGGCCTTTTCTTTTTCTTGGCTGAATTAACGTTCTGCAGGTGTAAATACCTGTGCTATGATGCTCCAGTTATGGTCTGCCTGACGTTCGTAAATAAAAACGTAATTAAAGCTTTCTCTTAAATCGGCCTTATAGTCTATAGTCGCAATGCCATAAGTACAGGCAAGATCTCCGCCTAATGCTCTGTCTGCTTTTGCTGTTTTTAAAGAGATCTTACTCACCATACTATTATAGAAAGCCAAGATGTTGTTTTTTCCTGTGATGGGTTCATTTCCCGGAAACAACAACCTGGCTCCTTCTGTTAAGAAACCGGAAAATGCAGCTGCATTATAAGATTTCAATGTTGCATTCAATGTCTTTTCTGTAGTCAGTATAATTTCGTTTCCGGCAGCAATCTGCTTATTATTAATGAACTTCGGCTTATAAAAATTAGCTGGTTCCACAAAGTCTTCTTTACCCTTATGCAATGGTTTATTGTGTGAAGTACCCAGATCTAAAGCAAGTTCCCATTTATCATTGACTGCTTTCCAAACGGATAAATAGTCTCCATAAGTTTTCTCAGCCCCCCCCATTACATAAGTTCCTGTGGTAAAACCCCAGTCTCCACTCTTTGATACTCTCGCATATACAGGAGACCAGCTCAGATTTTTACTATCTTCCTGCCCGGCATAAAAAGTTTTAGCGTTTACGGGGTTTGGCCTGAAAACCAATGCATCTGCTGCAGAAAAATCGAGGAAAGCAGTTTTAACGCCTTGTTTAGCTGCGCGCTCAGCAAAACTTCTTTCAGCATTTATCAGAGATTTGGTTGTTCCATCAGATTTTTGTGCGTAGGCACCAAGCGTAAGTGATGCCGTAATGCAGGTATAAATAAGTTTGTTGATCATCATAATTCAAATATGGTTACGAATATAAGGTTTGATATAGGTTTAATGGTCAAAAGTAATTAACAAATGCACATTAGGCTGCTGGCGATTCCCGATAAATTGTTTCCAGGACAGTCTGGCCAACCGCTTTTAATGTATTTTTATCAATGTTGTTCAAATTATCAAGCTGTGTATGCCAGTTCATATAGAAACCGGAAGCATCTGTGAAATGTATAATATCTATTGCAGGAATACCTGCCTGATTAATCCAAAAATGATCATCGATAAGATTTCCCGAGGGGATATTCAGAAAATAAGAGCCGTAACCAATTTCATCAGCGATACGCCATACCTTTGCTGCTACATTTGACGCATATTTCCTGGATACTTCATCTTGAGTGAACTGAGCATTAGCCCCACCAACCATATCCAGATTAATGGCATACAGTGGCTTAGTCTCAGCTGCAGGCTGGTGCTTAACCCAATATTGAGATCCTGTACACCAGGTTTGTTCATTTGGTGTTTCATCATTAGCCTTACCGTAATCTTCAATATCCCAAAGAATAAAATCGACTCCCATATTAGGCTCTTTCTTTTGCAGTTGTCTGGCCATCTCCAGGATAACGGCTACGCCACTGGCACCGTCATTGGCTGCATCAAAAGCTTTATCCTTTTTATTTGGATCAGGGTCCTGATCTGAAAATGGACGAGCATCCCAATGCGCTGTGACTAAAATTCTTTGTTTTTTCTCAGGATAACAGGAAACTAAGATATTCTTAAGCTGATGGCTTTTCCCGTCATATGTTTTTACCCTAGCTTCCTGCACTGTAACTTTTCCTCCGAAAGATTTCAGTTTACTCACCAGGTACAGTGCACATTTTTCATGGGCTGTGGTGGAGGGAATTCGTGGGCCAAAATCAACCTGGGTTTTGGTATAACTATAAGCACTATCTGCATTAAACTCTGGTGAAACCAGCTTTACAGCTTCCGTGGCCTGAGTAGCAGTTGTAGTTTTGTTTTTGTCAGAATGACAAGCCTGAAAAACAAGCATAGCCAGAGCTGCGAGTCCTATATATTTCTTCATCGGTATTTATATTTTACTCCAGGTTGTTCCTTCTTTGCTGTCTTTAAGCTGTATGCCAATCTGCTGAAGACCAACACGAATCTTATCGGAGGTAGCATAGTCTTTGTTTTCCTTGGCCGATTTACGGATGTCAATGACCATATCCAGAACAGAATTGAGTTCTGTATTAGAGCTGTCTTCATCTTTTAATCCAAAAATATCAAATACAAAATCGCTGACCAATTGTTTCAATTTGCTAAGGTCAGCTTCATTCAGCTGCGCCTTACCATCATAAACGCTGTTGATGATTCTTGCAGCTTCAAACAGTTCAGCAATAACAACAGGGCTGTTAAAGTCATCATTCATTGCTTTTATACAATTCAGCCTGATGTTCTCGATATCAAAATCACTTTTTTCTGATGCTACAAGTTTCTCCAGTAAGGCTGTTGCATTCATTAGCCTCCGAAAACCTTTTTCAGACGCATCCAATGCTTCGTTGGAAAAATCAAGTGTACTCCGATAGTGGGCCTGCAGCATAAAGAACTTTACGGTCATGGGGCTATAACCACGTTCCAGCAAAGGATGTGCTCCTGTGAAAAGCTCTAATGGAAGAAAACCGTTGCCCGCAGATTTTGACATTCTTGCACCATTCACGGTCAACATATTGGTATGCATCCAATATCTGGCGGGTTGTACATGGCTGCATGCTTCAGATTGCGCAATCTCATTGGTATGGTGTGTAGCCGCAAGGTCCATTCCCCCCCCATGGATGTCAAATTCCTGCCCAAGATACTTTGCACTCATAGCAGAGCATTCAATATGCCAGCCCGGAAAACCTACGCCCCATGGCGAAGCCCATTTCATTAAAGTTTCTGGCTTAGCTTTGATCCAAAGTGCAAAGTCCAGACGACCGTGTTTTTCATCCTGACCACCAAGTTCACGGGTATTGGCCAGCATATCTTCCAGGTTCCGGTTGGTCAGTATGGTGTAGTTGTATGTTTTACTGTATTTTTCTACATCAAAATAAACTGTTCCATTTTCTTCATAGGCATAACCGTTAGCTATAATCTCCTTGATCATTTCGATCTGCTCGATAATATGACCAGTTGCAGTAGGCTCTATACTTGGTGGAAGTGTATTGAACATCCTTAATACATCATGAAAGCCCAAAGTATACTTTTGTACAATTTCCATGGGTTCCAGTTGTTCCAGTTTTGCTCTTTTTGCAAATTTGTCATCCCCTTCATCACGATCCCCTTCCAGGTGACCTGCATCTGTAATATTCCTGACATAACGCACCTTATAGCCACTGTATTTTAAATACCTGAATATCAAGTCAAAAGAGATAAATGTACGGCAATTACCCAGGTGGACATCACTATAAACAGTTGGCCCGCAAACATACATTCCGACATTCGGAGCGTTAAGGGGTTCAAAGATCTCTTTCTTTCTTGTGAGGGTATTGTATAGCTGTAAGCCGGTTTTCATCAGTATCTATTTAATTCTTTTGTTCAAGAGCTCGCAAGTTCGGTTCATTTGATTTTTTGAGTACAAACTCATGATGTTTCCTATGGCCTTAATTGCGGATTAATTATTTGTGCAAAGTTAAAAAAATTAGGGGCTTAATCTCAAATCACTTCTAACCGGGAAATGATCAGATAAACGGGCCTCAATGATCTTATGGTTGATGACCTCAATATCTTTGGTCACTGCAATATAATCGATCTGGAAATTAGGAAATTTACCATTATAAGTACGACCAAGGCCTCTTCCTTTCTTTTCAAATGTTTTATGGAGTGAGGCCGTCAACTGCGTCACTGCATAAGATGCGGGGGTATCATTAAAATCCCCGGCAATTAAGAAGGGGATTTTACAGGTTTTCATGCTTGCTTTCATGATATCTACCTGAGCACTTCTTTTCAGAAAGGCCGTATTTAGCATACTCAAAATTCTTTTTGAAGGTACAATTTCCGCATCCATCTTCTTGGTTACTTTATCCAGGTACTGATAGTCCTGCTTATCGAAAGAAATAGACTGCAGGTGCACATTATAGACCCTCAGCATTTTATGATTGACTTCAACGTCCACATAGATACTTGCATTCCCGCCATGATTCGCATCAAAAACGATATTGCCTTTGTCTTTAATTGGATATTTGGAAAATATAGCCAGGCCCATTGCCTCGTAATCGTTTTTGGAAGAAGGAAGGAAGTAATAATACGGCGTATTGAGCATAGCTTTTAAACTATCGGTAATAGCGTAGTTGCCTTTTTTTCGGGTGTAATATTCCTGGAAACACATAATATCCGGATTTTCCTTTTTTACAACCTGCAGCATCTTTTCTTTTACAGACTCGACATTACCAGAATCAAAAGGCTTAAAGCTATGCACGTTGTAAGTCATCATACGCACCAGATCTGCATTGGATTTAGGTCCCTCTCCACGTTCGCCAGAAATACTAATGGTTGCGGTAAGTGCGCGCCATCCTAAAAGAATAACACCCAGGGTAAGCAGGACAAAGGTCCAGCGGCGGCGAAGACACCACCAGATGATCATAAACAAATTGAGCAGCAACAGAAAGGGATAAGCCAGCCCAAAAAAAGGGATGAGTCTGTTCGCTCTTGGATCTACATTACCTGCAATACAGCCCAGAAGAAGGGAGACTGCAAGGAACAACGCCGTAATGCGTACCAGTTTATCCAGAAATGTGGCTTTCTTTTTTTTCATCCACTAATGTTTGCTGGCTTTAAATAAGGTATCTTTTTCTTCCTTACTCAGCTTATCATAACCTGTTTTAGATATCTTATCCAAAATCGCATCAATCTCATGCTGGGCAACAGTATTTTCTTTGGAACCTGCATTTCGTTTAAAGCCTTCGTTTCTAACTACCTTAAGTTTGGATTTTTTCTTAAATAAATTGCTCCAGTCTTTTCCATTCTGCAATGCTTTAATGTATACAAAGCCCAGCAAAGCTCCCCCCAGATGCGCAAAGCTACCACCTGCATTTACAGAGGCCACACCAATCAGATCCAGGACAATATAAGCAAGCGCGAGGTATTTAAGTTTAACATCTCCGATCAGAAACAAACGTATCGTATAATCGGGCACCAATGTAGCTGAGGCCACAATAATAGCCATTACGGAAGCAGATGAACCAATTACTGTTGCTGATGAAATATTCGCCGCAAATACGGGGAAAATATGAAAGGCAGCGCAGAAAAATAACGCACCGGCAATTCCACCCGATAAATAGATAAAATGAAACTGACGGGGTTTCATAAAGTCGAGAAAAATCTGCCCCATCCAATAAAGCCAAAGCATATTGAACAGCAGATGTAGAAAACCTTCATGAAAAAACTGATACGTGATCACGGTATAAAACCGTAATGGAAGTCTTTCTAAAGAAGCCGGAAAAGCTAGATATTCTCTCACGAGTCCATCTAGCGCCAATGACGGGTTGCCGGATAAAAAGATCACCACACCAATCAGCGCCATGACCACAAAGATCAGGGTATTGATCCCTACATAGAAAAAGATAGGGTTACCTGATTTAAACACCTTAAACTTCAATTCTTCAAAAAGAGTACTATTCATAGTAGTCGTAAAATGTATTTTTATCTTTCCAGAGTTTAACAAGAATGAAACCCAGAAGTGCTCCTCCCAGGTGGGCATAATGTGCAACAGAATCTCCAGGTACACGTGCTACGCCCAGAGATAATTCTATCAGTATATAAACAGGAACAATATATTTTGCTTTTACTGGTATTGGAATAAACATAATATATAGTTCCGTATTTGGATACAGCATACCAAAAGCAACAAGCAGGCCAAAAATAGCACCCGATGCGCCCACCATGGGAAATCCATAGATACCGATCAATGTATTTTTATCGGCTTCGGAAATCCCCGGAACGCCTACAGAGGCCATCTGGGTAGCCCAGTCTATATGCACAGGATTGTGAACAACTGACCCTGTAATTTGATAGACCTCATAGGCTTGCACACCCATTTGTAAGGCTACAGCACCAAGGCCTGTGATCAGGTAGAAATTAATGAATCGTTTCGCTCCCCAACGGGTTTCCAATATACCGCCAAACATAAACAGCGCAAACATATTGAACAGAATATGGGTAAAACCGCCATGCATAAACATATAGGTTATCAGCTGCCATATCCTAAAATAGGAGGAATCAAAGTAAAAAGCGCCGAGATAGGTAGATAAGTCAATCCCCTTACTTTGCATCACATAAGTTGCCGCAAAAAACAACACATTAATGATCAGCAGGTTTTTAACTATGGGTGGTATATGAATATTATTCATTGTTTATTTCTCAAATTTCTTATCAAGATCCGTTAACGTAATGGTTTGTATTACCGGTTTTCCGCCAATACTAAAGTTAGGCATTTTGCAGGCAAACAGTTGTTCAATCAGCATATTCATTTCTTCCTGGCTCAAACTCGTTCCGCTTTTAATCGCACTGTTCCTGGCCATACTGCGAGCCAGTGCATCCCTTTTATCCAGCCGTAATTCCTGCTGTGAATTTTTAAATCCTTCGATCAAATGCTCAAAAAGCTGCGTCTCGTTAATATTGCTGCTTCCCAGATCAACCGGAATTCCCTCAATCACCAGGGTGTTTTTTCCGAATTCCCGAACCTCAAAACCCAGGCTTTTAATGTCTTCGAGCAGGCTTTTAGCAAGCTCGTAATCATTAGGGCTTAAGGTTACTGTTTGCGGAAACAAACTTTGCTGCGAGGCGCCTTTCCGGTCTTCCAGATGAACAAGAAACCGCTCATAAAGGATTCTCTCATGTGCAGCCTGCTGATCAATGACCATTAACCCTGATTTGATCTGTGAAACAATATAACGGTTATGCACCTGCATCAATTGTTTCTGGAGCGGCGCATAGTTCTCTTCTATTTCTGATACCCCGGACAGTTCAATTTTAACCTGCTCCGCCGGTGTATGATTGGCTATTTCGTATAAAGAACCCCAGTTTTTTGTACTGGCGGCTCTGGATTCGTAACCCCCTGCCCCTGAAAAAGAGGACCCGGAATAAGAAGACACAGATCTTTCTGAAACTTTATCTTCCTTAAATGGATTAAATTCCGGATTAAAACTAATGGTTGGCGGAACGATATCTTCAGGGGCTTTAGGTGTAATCATACCACTAAAGCCTGTTTCCTGATCAAAATCTATGGTCGGACTAATGTTAAATTTTCCAAGGGAACGTTTTACTGCAGAATGTATGATGGCATAAACAGATTTTTCTTCCAGGTATTTAATCTCCGTTTTTGTTGGATGGACATTGACATCAATCTTAGCAGGGTCTATATCAATGAACAATACATACAGCGGAAAATTCTCCTCCGGCAGCAAATCCTGATAAGCTTTATTGATGGCATGATTAAGATATCCATCTTTGATAAACCGGTTGTTTACAAAAAAGAATTGTTCTCCTCTTGTTTTCTTTGCGAATTGCGGTTTACCAATATACCCTTTAAGGTTGATGATGGAGGTTTCCTCCTCCACCGGGATCAGTCTCTCATTATAATTGTTTCCAAACAGGTGAATGATCCGTTGTTTTAACGCAGATACCGGCAAACGGTATATCTCTGCACCATCATGGTGCAAGCTAAAAGCGATGCCGGGATTGGCCAGGGAAACCCGCTGAAATTCATCCAGAATATGACGCATCTCCGCAGGATTACTCTTTAAAAAGTTCCGTCTGGCAGGTGTATTAAAGAATAGATTCTTGACACTGATGCTGGTCCCCTCTGAACAAGCCACCGGCTCCTGTTTAACAATTGAAGACCCTTCAATCTCGATCAAGGTACCAATTTCATCCTCATGCCTGCGGGTTTTCATTTCTATCTGCGCAATGGCGGCAATAGACGCCATAGCTTCTCCTCTGAACCCCATGGTGCGTATTGCAAAAAGATCTTCAGCTTTGCGCACTTTAGAGGTCGCATGCCGTTCAAAGCACATTCTTGCATCGGCTACAGTCATCCCGCATCCATTATCAATAACCTGGATCAATGCTTTTCCTGCATCTTTCAGTATAAGTTGTATTTTGTTTGCCCCTGCATCTATGGCGTTCTCCATCAATTCTTTTACGGCCGATGAGGGGCGTTGAACCACCTCTCCTGCTGCAATCTGATTGGCAACGCTATCGGGTAAAAGCTGTATAATATCTGACATTTATATTCTCCGGTAAAGGTTGCTAATTTAGCGAAAATAAGCCTTAAACTGATCTCTTTTCTTATAATTGAATGTTAAATGACGAAGTCAGTATTTGATTTTTATATCTTTATGCTCATCTACTTTCAAAAACAACCTGTCTTAGCCCCCATCCAAATGAACAGAAACTACCTTAGAACGAAAAAACTGCTCAAAACATTATGTCTTTATCTTTTCGCAGGCTCTGCTTTGAGCGCCTGCGCCCAGGAACACAAAAAAAATGAAGCTTTACTCGCAAATGCAAATACCATTATCAGAAGCGCGGTTTTGCTCAACAACCAACAAAATAGCATTCCACTAATCTCTCTCGAAAAAAAGAACATTGCCTCTGTTAATCTGGGCTTTAACTACCAAAATATTGTAGACAGTTTACTGAATAAATATGCAAAAATCACCTCATTTTCGGCCGACAGTTACAAGGACGCCTCAACGCTAAATGATCTTGAAGACGACCTTAAATATTTCAACACTATATTAGTTTCGATTACAGATCAGGATGCCTCAAACCCACGCTATCTGAATTTCATCAACCAACTGAGTAAAAACAAGCAGGTGGTGATTTCACTTTTTGGTGATGGCAATAGCTTACGCTCCTTTGACAATACTACAGCACCCCTATTGTGGACTGCTCAAAAGGATATCGGCGCAGCAGCCATTGCACCACAAATGATTTTTGGAGGTATCCCACTGAACAATAAACTTTCTTTTACTTATTCAGGAAAATACACAACAGGATCGGGCTATTCAACAACAGCAACAAGATTGAAGTACACTCTTCCAGAAGATGCCGGCGTCAATGCAGATGATCTTTCAGAGATCAATAGTATCGCTGCTGAAGCCATCAACGCCAGGGCAACTCCAGGACTGGTTGTGATGGTAGCCAAAGATGGCAAAGTCATTTTCAACAAAGCCTACGGCAAACACACTTACGACAGCAATGCACTGCCAGACAAAACATCTGACATTTTTGATCTGGCCTCGGTGACCAAAATTACCGCAACAACACCTGCAGTAATGCGCTTGTACGAACAAAACAAGTTGAAATTAGACACCAATATCGGAGCCTATATCCCGAAAGCCAGAGCAACAGCAATGAATCCGATCCAGGTGAGAGAGGTCATGCTCCATCAGGCTGGTTTTATTCCTTACATACCCTTTCATGACTATATAAAACCCACCGACCACAGCACCGATTCTTCAGCAATGTTCCCCACGAAAGTGGCAGATGGCTACTATGTCCGCAAAGATTATTTTAAAGATGTGATGTGGCCCAAAATGCTGAATGCACCAATTAAAACACGTGGCTCTTATGTTTATAGTGACATCAGCATGTATGTGATGAAAGATATTGTAGAGCGCATTTGTGGCGAGCCTTTAAACAAATACGTCGCAGAAAACTTCTATGAACCCCTTGGAATGCAGACTGCAGGCTTTCTACCCCGCAACCGCTTCTCTAAAGACCTGATTATACCAACAGAGAATGACTCTTATTTCAGAAAAACTTTACTTGTTGGATATGTACATGACCAAGGCGCAGCATTGGCTGGTGGTGTATCGGGCCATGCAGGCTTATTTGCAAGTTCGAATGATATGGCCATCATGTATCAGATGCTGCTGAACAAAGGCAGCTATGGAGGTGTTCAATATTTCAAACCAGAAATCGTAGATATGTTCACTGCAAAACAGTCTAATGTGAGCAGAAGAGGCCTTGGATTTGACAGATGGGATCCAGACCTGTCAAAGCACTACCCTTCTGAATTAGCGTCTCCTCAAACCTACGGACATACAGGTTATACCGGGACCTGCGTATGGGTAGACCCATCCAGGGGATTAGTATATGTATTTTTATCAAACCGTGTAAACCCAGGAGTAACAGAAACCTTAAGCAGATTGAAGATCAGAGGAAGAATACAAGATGTGATCAACAAAGCGATCGACAAAAGTAAAATTTGATGTAAAACAGATTACACAAACACACTCATTTACAGTAAAATACATTCTTTTTTATGTATATTAGATCATAACAAAACTTAATTATCTAAAACAATGAAAAGATTAACATGTATTGTTGCGGTAATCCTATTGGTTACCGTTACCTTTCAGGTACAAGCCCAGGATGATGCCTCCATGAAGGCCTGGCAAGCTTATATGACTCCTGGAGATGTTCACAAAATGATCGCTAAAAGTGATGGGAACTGGAAGGAGGACATCACTATGTGGATGACGCCAGGTGCCCCGCCCACTAAAAGCAAAGCAACTTGCATAAACACAATGATTCTGGGAGGGCGATACCAACAGTCGGTTCACAAAGGCAACATGATGGGAATGCCCTTTGAAGGAATGGGACTTTTAGCCTATGACAATGCAAAGAAAATCTTTATAAGTTCCTGGATAGATAATTTTGGAACAGGATTAATGTATATGGAAGGCACCTGGGACGACGCCTCCAAATCAATTACTTTTAAGGGCACTTCTGTAGATCCTGGTACAGGAAAAGACATGAATATCCGTGAGGTGATGAAGTTTATCGACGACAGCAATATGCTAATGGAGATGTATGCTGTGGTGAACGGCACGGAAACGAAAACCATGGAGATTAAGATCAGCAAAAATTAGGATCTCCGATATAAGAATAAAACCCAAAAAAGATAAAAGGCGAATAAGAGAAATTCCTCCTGTTCGTCTTTTATCTTTTTTGGGTTTTATTCTATTTCTTCAATCCGATTTCCCTCAGTCTTTCATCAAGGTATTCTCCTGCAGTCATATCCGTATAAAGCTTTGGATATTCTGCATCGATACACGAAGTTAAACTCGTGAGGTCCATCGTTGATCTTGGATGCAAAAAGAAAGGAACAGAGAAACGGGAGGTTTTCATCAGTTCGCGTGGCGGGTTCACTACCCGGTGTGTAGTAGATCGCAATTTATTATTCGTTAAACGCTGCAGCATATCACCAACGTTCACCACGATATCCGAGTGATGCGCTTTAATTGGCAGCCACTCATTACTTCTTGTTAAAACTTCAAGCCCATCTGCACTTGCACCTATCAAAAGGGTAATCAGGTTGATATCCTCGTGAGCACCTGCACGAACTGCATCATCAGGAATTGCCTCTGGATTTTCAATGGGAAAATAATGAATACCCCTTAGAATAGAATTCCCATTGTGCACATACTGATCAAAATAATCTATTGGCAAACCCAAATAGGTAGAGATCGCTCTTAAGAGATGCTTCCCATTACTTTCCAGTTTCTGATAAATCTCACGTGTTACCGTATTAAACGCAGGAAGTTCTTCCAGATATTCATTATCCGGATACTCACTTTTGATAGCGTCGCCATCAGTCACTTCCTGTCCAATTTGCCAGAACTCCTTTAAATCCGCAGTTTTAGCACCCTTTGCCGTTTCTTTACCCGGACTGGTATAACCTCTCTGACCAGCCAGTTCTGGTTTTTCATATTTCCTTTTTTGTTCAGGAGATAATGCAAACATGGCTTTGATGTTTTCATAGAGCTGATCAATCAGTTCCTGACTTACCCCATGGTTAGTGATCGTTACAAAACCTGAATCGTTAAAAGCCCTTCCCAGTTCATCGGAAAACTTTTTACGCTGCTCTTCTGTTCCATTGATATAAGACCCAAGGTCCAGACAAGGTATATAAGGTGTTGACATAGTAATTTCTTTTATTTCAAATTCGATATAAAACTAAAAAACAATTGTTAATAAATATCGAATTTATAATAAAACAAAAATCAACACCCTATAAATAAATAATTTAAGTTATCAACATTTTTATAAAATCAAAATAGTATCCTCTAACTCAAAGGCAAAAAAAGAAACCCTTCATCTTAGCAAGAATATAAAAGATACTTATTCCCGTTCCTAAATGAAGCTTTTCCATTGCCAATTCCCAGCATTCCATACTGGCCATTAAATTCAGCGCAACAACCTTGCCTATTTATCCTTTAAAGAGCCCTGGAAATCCTCATTTAAATGTCGCCATAGGACAATGTTTAGATTACAATATATTGACAGTATAATTTAGTCAATATATAATCATGATATATAGGGATTTAAAAAAGCATTAATAGGGATTTTACCCCTATCAACCCCCTATTAAGTCCCTATAGAGTCCCTGTAAAATCCTTATAAATTACAGCGTATATATAGCTAGATTTACCATGCACCTGGTTATACTATAACTTGAATAAGATGGCTTTATGATAAGGCTAATAACAAGAAAACCCTGCAAGATTTCTCTTGCAGGGTTTTCTTGTTAGAAAGTCGGGGTTATGGAAATTTAACCCCTCTGTATTTCGTAACGTCTACAATAGGAATACTTGATCCATATTTGGCATTGATAGCATTTATAAAACCATTTGCAGTTATTGCATAACCCATAGGGGTTAAGTGAACTCCATCTAAAGAAAACAAATTACCAGTGATGTATGCACCACTAACCACTGCTCCGTTAACCACTTTACCAGATCCATATTCTTTAAGCATCGCGTTCGCATCCATAATCGCCAGATCGTTGGCTGCCGCAACAGATCTGATCGTTGCATTATAAGAAGCGACATAATCATTAACAATGGCCACTTCATCTTTATCCAAAACATATTGGTTTTCTATCGGATTATAAGGAGAAAGACCATAAGGACCCTTCGGATCAGCTTTTCCAATTAAACCGGCAGAACCTAAAGGCAAGATGAACAGATCTGCCGCAGTTGCCGGCCTGGCTGGACCGCTTACAGGCTGAATATAAATATTCTCCACTGCAGCCCCACCCGGAGAAGCATGAACAGTAGCTAATATAGAGGCAAGGGTAACCGTTCTAAAATAGGCTGTGGCGGTAACATCAGGAATGGTTGCAACAACACCCTTTGCTCCGGCACCTCCTGTACCTCCTTTTTTCAGCGTAGACACTGCAAGATTATACAGTGCTGCAAAATCACCTTTTGGAGTTGGAACATCACCAACACCTCCTCCGGTTGCGTAACCTAAAATATCATTGTTGCCCAACCACATACTGAAAAAAGTAAAGGGTTTAGCCGTTACAAAATCTAGATATTTAGTATTGTTTGTACCTGCATTACCTGGCAGAAGACGTTCATAGAAGCCATTTAAGTTCCCATAAGGCGCATAGGTAATATGTGCCAGTTTAATTCCTGGTACACCGTAGTTGTTCAGGTCGCCGGTATATTTAGTAAACAGTGTTACAGGACCAAATCCCGGAATGGTAACTTGACCCCTTACCGCAGTATGGGTATTCTGGTCTGCAATTTTTGGTGTACCATCTGCATTAAATCCAGTAATGTATTTATAACCCGATCCATCTGCCTGGCCGTCCTGAAAGAAGGGTGTACTGAAACTACCCCCGCCAACCGTCTTCATTTGCTCGGCAATCATTAATGGAAAGGAATTTTTCTGGCCATCCAGATATAAACCGCCATCAGCATATCCGGAGGTAAGGGAATTTCCGACAGCTATGTATCGGGAAAAATCTGCATTCCCTTTATTGGGAACAACCGTATTTACAGATTCAGCGGAAGGCTTACAAGACGCTAAGCCAAGAATAGCCAGGGCTAAGACACTTTTATAAAAATATTGTGATTTCATGATCTTTCTCTTTGGGATTAAAATTTATAGGATAATGCTACACCAGGAATATAAGCTACGGTCTTAAAAGTACCGCTTAATCCTGTCTCAATATTGGTTCCGCTCCTTGCAATTACATTCTCATACAAGAAAGAGAAATCCACACCGAATCTTTCAGAAGGTTTAAGCCCTATACCTGCGCTTAGTAATAAACGATTGGCATCCGGAACCTCCGGCGTCACGTACCCATCGCTCACTGGTGTTAATGCATAACCAATACCCGCTCTTAAAGCCAGAAAAGAATTCGCTTTATTCTCAATACCCAGTCTAAAAGTAGCCGCATCTTTATAGTTCCGCGGGGAATGCGTATCTGGAATTCTGGCATTATTATCGTAATCAAAAGAAAGGTCTTTATAAACATGCCATTGCACCCAGTTTATATCCAGAGCAATGGTTGTTTTCTCCGAAGGATAGAAACCAAAACCAAGTGTACTGGTTGCTGGCAGCGGCAAGGTGGCATTGAATTTAGTTGGAAAAGTAGACCTTAGTGCATCAGGAATATTAAAGTTCGCATCTCCATCTTTTACCGTTGCATTTACTTTAGATCTGTGGGTAAGACCGATGGAGATCCCGGAAAGAGTCTTCACATAAATACCCGCATTCCAACCAAAATCTTTGGAAGTTCCTTTCAGTTGAGCTGTAGAAGACTCTCCATTATTGAGGGTAATTGGGATTGCTCGCTGAAGGTCTACCTTACCTAACGAATAGACTAAACCACCACCTATACCAATATTATCACTGATCTTTAAACTTACAGTTGGCTGTATATAAATAGCTTGAAGATCAAGCGAAGTTACTGCATATTTACCTGTCCAATTAGGATCCCAATGCATTGCACCTCCAAATGGCGTATAAACACCTATACCAAATCTTAATCTATTTTCAGGCGAACCAAAAACAGCATATGCTGCAAAAGGCGTAGGTAATTTGTTTTGGTTATGTTCTGTTAAATTTGAACCTGTCTGGCTAAAAGCAGTCTTCAGCATAATACCGTTAACCCCACCCTGAACACCATTTTGTTTAAGAAAGGAAACAGCACCCGGATTGAAAAATACCGAAGCTTCGTCCATAGCAACTCCGGTACCCGCACCGCCCATTGCTGTTTGCTTTTGTCCCTGAAGGTTCACCTGGAAAGATTGGGAAAATCCCCAAGCAGGTATTGCCATTAGAAAACTGAGTAGAATCTTTTTCATGATATTTGGTTAGTTGTTTAAAATATAGGTTTTTGTGTGTATTAGATTAATTATAATCTCCTAACAATTCATCCATACAATATGTTTAAGCTAATATAATAATATGCATGCATAATAAAGAAACAATTTTCATTTAAAAGTCAAAAACAAATTACTTTTTGTTTTACACTAAATAACATACTTACATTTGCTAACACTGTTATTTTTGATATACCTATTATATATAACAGATTAAATTGTTCAAAAAGAATAAAGATATGAGCTTAATTGAAGCATTAAATTGGCGATATGCCACAAAAAAGATGAATGGTACAAAAGTACCTCAGGAAAAAGTAGACCAGATTGTTGAAGCGGCAAGGCTAGCCCCGACTTCCTCTGGTTTGCAACCTTTTAAAGTAATTGTGGTTACCAACCAGGAGTTAAAGGAAAAAATCTCAACGATTGCTTTCGGTCAACAACAGATCATTGACTGCTCACACCTTCTTGTTTTTGCAGCTTGGGACAATTATACCCCGGAAAAAATCAGGTCGGTATTTTCACACACCAACGCACAACGTAGCCTTCCGGCTGATGCCACAAAAGACTATGAGGACAGGATTATTTCTTTGTATACCGCAAAATCTGCAGAAGAAAATTTCCATCATGCTGCTAAGCAGGCTTATATCGGTTTTGGTGTTGCCATTGCTGAGGCTGCACTCTTAAAGGTTGATGCTACACCAATGGAAGGCTTTGATCCTAAACAACTGGATGAGGTTTTAGGTCTTTCGGCTCAGAATCTGCGCAGCACAACTTTATTGCCTTTAGGTTATAGAGATGATAGCGGAGATTGGCTGGTTAACCTGAAGAAGGTCCGTACTCCATTGGAGGATTTCGTTATGGAGTTCAAATAAGAGATTCCCAGTTTATATCAGGAGGTAGAGATCTAGGTTTCTACCTCTTTTTTTTGCCTGCATGTAAAAATATTATATCATAAAATGTCAAATTATGTTAAACAGCGTGTGACATGAACGAGCTAAGCGCATAAATGAATATATTAGCCTAATTAATTTGTTAATTTATATTCATGAAGTATTTAAAATTTGTTGCTGCTTTGATGCTTGCCATAGTTAGTGTACACTTTTCGGCATTTTCTCAGAAGGACACCACGATCTTAAATAATATTATAAAGAAAACGGGCAAGCTGCCTGAATTGTATCCTGTAGAAAAAGTATACCTTCATTTCGACAAGCCATATTACAGTGTGGTAGACACCATATGGTTTAAAGCTTATCTTACCTCCGAACAGAACCTTCCTTCGCCTCTAAGTAAAGTAGTTTATGTGGATGTCATGAGCAGTAAAGATTCACTGGTAGCCTCTTTAAAATTTCCCGTGACAAACAGCGTTGCCTACGGTAATATTCCACTGGATCCTTTGAATTTTAAACAAGGTAACTATTATGTGAGGGCATATACAGTATGGATGCTGAACTTTGACCCCGCTTATTTCTTTACTAAGAATATTCCAATTGGAGAAGCTGTTGATAAACAACTGTTGACACATTTCACCTATACTTCAGCGACTTCTACCAAAGATCAACAGGTGATCAATGCCCGCATTCAATATAAAAATC
This sequence comes from Pedobacter nutrimenti, assembly GCF_032678445.1. Lineage (GTDB taxonomy): Bacteria > Bacteroidota > Bacteroidia > Sphingobacteriales > Sphingobacteriaceae > Pedobacter > Pedobacter nutrimenti_A. The sequence goes on along the minus strand of NZ_JAVTSQ010000007.1, from coordinate 192,494 downwards.
CAGATAAGTTACCCTACGCCAACAAAACGGTAAACTGGAAGGTAACATCCGATTACGATGTGATTCTAAAGGGCAAGGGTACAACAGATCAGAATGGAGTACTGAACATCAATTTGAGTCCAAAGAAAAACCAGGTCATCAAAACCGGGAACTTAATTACAGATATCAATACCGGAGACAAAGAAAGCTTAACCTCTACTTTTGAGCTAAAGCCTAAAAGTGGAGACAATGATGTCCAGTTTTTTCCAGAGGGAGGTGAACTGATATCAGGCATACCAACCCAAGTCGCATTTAAGGCAGTTAACCCCAATGGCCTGGGTGTAAATCTTACTGGAACTATTGTAGATAACGACGGGAATCAGATCACTACTTTAACCTCCTCTCACTTGGGAATGGGCTCATTCTATGTCAATGCAGATGCTGGTAAAACCTATAAAGCTAATATTTCCTTCAAGGACGGGAGCAGCAAGACGGTTGAACTTCCAAAATCTGCAGCCTCCGGCATAACGCTCCAGATCAATAATGCAGCTGCAGACAACATCAATCTTAAAATTGTTGCTAACGACACCTATTTTCAACAAAATAAAGACAAAAACTTGTTTATTGTAGGCCAAAATGCCGGAGTAATTTATTACGCCGCCCAAACGGTTTTGCAAAACCAGGTTACAGTAGCTAAAATACCTAAAGCAAAGTTCCCTTCAGGTATTGTACAAATTACCTTGTTTGCTGCCACTGGTGAACCGGTAAGCGAAAGGATTGCTTTTATCCTGCACCAGGATGCTCTGAATCTTTCTGCGCAAACAGATCTACCAGCTTACAAACCGAGACAAAAGGTTAAAATGACCATAACAGCTAAAAATGCAACGGAAAAACTGGCAGGAAATTTTTCTGTTTCCGTGACTGATGAGCAGAAAGTTCCTTTTGATGAGGATAATGAAACGTCCATTTTCAGTTCACTCTTACTGAGCTCGGATTTGAAAGGCTACCTGGAAAAACCGAATTATTATTTCAATAAAACCAATGACAAAAAGCTAGCAGATCTTGACATTTTAATGCTTACACAGGGCTATCGCCGTTTTGATTATAAAGAAATTCTCGCAGGAAAATATCCTCAGGTGAGTTACCTTCCTGAACAGGGAATGAACATCACAGGAACGTTGAGAGATCGTACAGGTATGCCGGTAAAGAAGGCGGGCTTACGTTTAACGATACCTGGCAGAACTTTCTCAGCCGAAGCCTTTACCAATCCCACTGGCGTATTTAATTTTCAGAACCTGAACTTTCCGGATTCTTCACAAGTAGTAATTAGTGCCAAATATGGTGCCAACGGGAGCAACCTCATGATTATGGTAGACCAGGAACCTGCACCTGCAATTGGCATCAACAGAAATGGTGCTGATGAGGTGATGAACATTGACAGCACATTAAACAACTACCTGAATAACAGCAAAAAACAATACAGTTACTTAAGGCAACTGAAAGAGGTTAAAATCACTGCGGCTCCAATAAAAAAGGTAAGCCATTCTGACTATTCTGCCCTTTCCGGATTAAGTATGATGCCTGACCACCTGTTAGAAGCAGATCGTTTCCAGGGCTGTAACGACCTGTTGACTTGCCTTAAGAGTATGGCTATGGGATTAACCTGGGATACCAACACCAATAATTTCTATGTAACACGAGATTTTAATGCTGGAAACAAAACCCCTGTACAAATATTCCTGGCGGGAATGCCGGTAGATGTTTATGCACTTTCTTCTGTAAATATGGCGGAGCTGGAATCCATTGAAATTTTCACTAAAGACGAATTGGGTACGGTTAACCGGATGTATAATTCTAATGGCGTAATTTCCATTAACATAAAAAAAGCGAAGAAGGTGAAGAAGATGAGTCTTGAAGAGATCAAAAAGCTTTTACCTCAGAACAATGTGATTACTGTGAACGCCAAAGGTTACAGCAAGCAACGTGAGTTCTATTCGCCAAGATATACTGCAGAGAACATCAACATGAAAGACCTGAGAACAACAATTTACTGGAATCCGAGGGTGATCACAGATGCCACAACCGGCGCAGTATCCTTTGAATTCTTTAACGCCGAGGGTAAGGGTACTTATAAAGCCGTAGTGGAAGGCTTAGACAAAAACGGAAACCCTGGCCGTTTTATCTACCGCTATACGGTTAAATAATATTTCCGGGGAGGATCATTAATGATGCTCCCCGTTAATTTCGTTTTGACATTTTAATCCATCTTCTGTCATTACCCATTCTGCAAAATCCCTGTTATCTTCTCCTTCCTGATCGCAGTTCCAGGATCTGTAATCTTCCAGATACCGATCAAGATCTTTGTTCAATATCAATTTAGTTCCAACAGGAACTTTAACGGTTATATTCACTTCCTGGTTACGCCAGTAATTATTTTTGGTCAGGTATAATTTAGGGCTGAAATTAAGCACCGAATCCTGCTGTAAAAAATCATAATGAATACTTTGCGCATTCTTTAGCGCAATATCGAAAGACCTTCCATGGGCACTGAAGTTTTGAACCACAGCAAATTTTCCATCCATGCTTCTTTCAATCCTGATCCGGACATCAACAGGACGTTGAAAAGGGCCATCATTATGATCTACAATGATCCTTCCCCTATAACTGTCCGAATTGATCTGGTAGCGCACACTGTCTTCTTTGGAAAAAAAACGGGACTTATCCAATGCCAGGGTATACGTTGCATATGGTTTTAGCGGGCTTGTCTGAGTAAATTCAGCCTCTTCTTTAAAATCAGCCGTTACTTTCGCGATATAAAAAATACCAGTCGCAGTACCCAGCAGCCATACAATCAGCAGACTAAAAGAAACTGCCTTATTCACCGGCCGGGAAGAAAAAGCAACACGGGCAGAGAATAGAAGTAGTGCAAGCAGTGGCACCGCAAAAAAGATGAACGCAGCAAACAATAACGTAGATTGGTATGCCTGATCTACCATACTTAAAGGAAAGATCTCATTCGCGCCAGCGTCCCATACGCCAAGAAAAATAGCCAGTACCACAATCAAACCCAACAGCATGATTCCAGACATCAGAATAATTGTTCCTGCTACAAATTTAAATATAGTTTTTCCGGTTCCTGAAATAAACTTTCCCAACACATCAATGAATTCCGTGATAAAGGTTCCTGATCTTTTAATGAGTTGATTATTTTCCATTTCATCCTGAAAGTTTCTAATAAAGCCCTGAAGATTAATAGCCTCACCTTTCATATACATTTTTTCAGACCTGGTCTGGGCACGGGGAACGATAATCCACATCACGAAATAAGCCAGAATACCGGCGCCTCCCACAAGTACAGAAAGAAGTGCGAACAAACGAATCCAACGGTCTTCAATATTCAAATAGTGCCCCAATCCAGCACAAACACCCGCAACCATTCCTTGTTCAGTATCTCTGTAGAGACGTTTTATGCCTGCAGAATAAGGAGGCACAAAAGCCTTTTCTTCTTCCTCTTCAGAGGACTGAAAATCACGTACAGTTCCCATCTGTGCAATAATGGTTTGCACATCGCTGGTGTTAATGGCTGCTTTCTGTTGGTCGGTCAATATTTCACGAAACATCTCCGCAATTCTGTTTTCTATATCTGTTACGATTTCAAAGTCATCTGCACTCTTTGCAAAATGCGCTTTAATTTCATTGAGGTAGCCTGTTAAAAGCTCGTAGGCATCCTCTTCTATATGAATAAGAGAATTCCCAATATTTATGTTCAGTGTGCGTTTCATTTATTTGTTTGTTTAGAGGTTTCAATTGCGTAAGAAAGTTCCTGCCAAGTGGTATCCAGCTGTTTTACCATGCCCCGCCCCTCCTCGGTAAGGACATAATATTTGCGGGGTGGTCCCGAAGTGGATTCTACCCAATTATAACTCAGAAGACCGTTGTTCTTTAAACGGGTGAGCAGTGGATAGAGCGTACCCTCAACTACCAGTAATTTAGCCGATTTTAACTCGGCGATAATATCAGAAGCATAAATCTCTCCTCTTGATATTATAAGCAGCACACAGTACTCTAGTATGCCCTTTCGCATTTGTGTTTGCGTATTTTCTGCTATCATATAACAAAGATATATGTTTTATATAGTAATATGCAATACATAGTACTATATAAAATTAAAATAATTATATAAACGACTGATTTACATGTATATAATTTTAATAATTATGTTTTACTACATCAATTAAATTTATATAGACACCTATTACAGCAATTCTCACCATATTAACCGGGCTGGCCATGATGGTTACTGGTTTGGCTCACAGTGGGACTAGCTATCCATTTTTTATATGGAAAAAAGAACAGTAAACTTAGAAAATCTACCAGAATAGTGAAATCCATAGATCCCAAACTTTAATTAAAGCCCTTATAAGAGTCTAAAACATTGGAAATCAAAATATTTTCCACACAAAATTAAAGTTATTAACATTTTAACATTATTTTGAAATCTTGGCCTGCACTTTGTCTTTCATAAGTACATCATTAATATCTACTTATGATCATGAAATTAAATCCTGTTTTTCCACATTTGGCCAGGACCAGAACGGAAAAAAGAGAAAGGGCAGAAGGAAAAAAGCTTACTCACGAACAATGGGTAACTGTTGATAGAGTCGTGATAGCAACTCTTTTTGCACTGGTGATTATTGGTGCAATCATCTTTTCCTAGGATTTAAAATAACATTAGTTAATTTTTTAGCGTGCATATTTTCTGTACGCTTTTTTTATGAAACCGCGCCTACAACAACAGCGTATCTATACGATGAGCCTGCAGCCTGTTATATTGCGAAGACCAGGTATAAATCGTAAAATGTCCATCTTGTGACGCCACCAGAGCAATTGCATCACGCTGATCATGAATGAACTGCGCAGCAGAAAGGTGCCTCGTTCCCCCAACCTTAGAGGCATGCATCACCACCGCACCTCCTCCTACTATAGGCTCACTAAAAGACAATTCTTCCACACTCTCTTTTCCCTTGGCACGCCCGATTTTTGCTCCGAATGCCAACAATTCATACTTGTCGTTCACAACTGTTGCTCCATCGATTGCAGTAAGCCCAGACAAGTGCTCCACTTCCCTTTTCAGAGCAGTTTGCCAAAAGATTTGACTCGCCTCTTTCCTGTCTTGCATGAGTAACTTAGACAGGCCACGAAATGACGGCTGAACGCCATATTGAATGGGCTTTACAATAGACTGAAGCCAGTTATTATGTTCAGATGGTACGACCAGGAGTGTTCCTCCCCGTTGATGCGAACGCATAGAAACGGCAATCTGGATCAGCACATTAACCGAATCATTCCAATAGGATGGAGCAGTTAAATCTAATAAGGAAAGTAACATTGTTGGCCAATCATGAGACCTCGGAGAGGAATTGTCTACGATCTTAATCTGCTCCCCTTTCAAAACTGCAATATTTGTATATTTTCCAAAACCATAGATCCTTCTGTGTTTAATCACGAGCAAACCTGGTTCAGACACATCCAATACAAAGCAAAAATTTGGAATACTTAAAGTTGTACCCCATACATACAACTCTTCCCCATCATACCAAATGCCCAAATGAATACCAGCGCGTTCAACACCCGGCGCAATCTTTGTTAGTGTACCTGGGTTTAAAGGAAGATTATATTTAAACAGCAGAGGATTACCCGCCTGTTCCGGTGGCAAAAAAGCTAAAGAGATCTTAGGCGAATGTCCTTCTTCTTTACGAAGGCTGGCCCAGAAGGTGGCATCAATAATATGTTCTACCAGATGAGCAACAGGTAATGGGGCAAGATCTTCCTCTCCACTTTCCTTTGCAGCAGATAAATGCTGTGCGAATATAGCTTCCACTTTGGGAGCAATTATCTTTGCGGCCTGGTAGGTTGACTGGTAAATCATGGTTTAAAGTTAACATATTCCAGCTAAATAAAACACCAGTCTAAGTCATTTACAAAACACAAAAACTATGCTTTCCACCACAATATAAAACACAAAAAACTATTTAGAATTTTTTTTCAGTTCCTCAATTTCTTCAAAGCATTGAATAAGTTTAGCCTGCAGATCTACAATTGTAGAGGTCTTTTGTTGTATTTGCTCCACAAGCTCCAACTTGTCTGTATCTATATGCCCACCTTTGTCATCATCTTCAAAGAAAAAAGAAGGTTTTACTTTAAATAATTCTGCGATCTGGAAAATTCTTGAAACATTAATATCTGTAATACCGGTCTCCATTTTAGAAAAAGCAGGAATAGAAATTCCTAATTTTTTTGCGATCTGCTCTTGGCTGTTTTCTATCTTTTGCCTTAAGCTTCTTATTCTTAGCCCAATTCTATTCATATTGATCTTATTATCGATTCTTATTTATACACCGAAGTTAAACATACTGCAACGCAATGCAAAAATATATTATGCCGTAAAAAAAAATATATTGCAAAAAGCAAAACTTTGACCAAAGAGCAATATCAAATTATCGGCCACAAAATATTGTAAAATCCACCTTAAAAACGCAATAAGATCCATTTTCTTATGAAGATCTAAGCCAATAGAACATGATCCATAACCAAAACCAACAATAAAATATTTAATGATTTTGGTTATGGATTTCTAATAACTGTTGTCCATCAGATAGGAACAATGACCTTAAAGCTCAAATTTCTTCCAATGTTATAAATACCCGATCTTCCATCAGAAGAAGCACTATAATATTCAAAATACTTAAGTCTGTTTAAATGGGACTGATAGGCCAGGTTAAACAAGTTCTCGCCCTGAATAAACAGATCAAAAAGTTTTCTATTTTTCTTTGTTTTGAATACAGCCCCGATACCCGCATTAAAAAGGGTATACCCTCTGGTAAAGGTCTCCGTATCATCAAGTGAATAAAATCGATTTTGATCCGCATATCTATCCAGTTCTATTTTAAAATAAGGCTCTTGAATCCTCCCTTTTCTTTTTAGTCCGGTAAATTTAAGTTCTGACCGGATATGTAAGGGAGGAAGTAAAGGCAAATACGCTCCATGGGTTTGACCGGTCACATAAGAAAGACTGTTGTTAAAACTAAACCATTTTAATTGATCAGGATGGATATTCAACGTCGTTTCCAGTCCATACAACCTGGCTTTTGACTGTTGATACTGATAAGTTAAATTACCAGGAACAATAACAACAGGATTTCCGTTTTTATCGGTTAACCTGGCCTGGTAAATATAATTCTGAATGTGATTATTAAATACTTCAAAACTGAAGTCCAAATCCTTGAGATAGGCAATAAAGCCCAGATCTTCCTGTAAATTAAATTCCGGAACGAAATTCCTATCGCCCAGATAAACAATATGAGCACCTGGATCTAGCCCATTCGATCCGATTTCAGTGATATTGGGCGCCCTGTAGCCCCTGGCAATATTGGCTTTAACCAGCAAGCGGTCCGTGATATTATAGGTCAACCCAATACTTCCTGAAAGACCTTTATAAGCATGAGCAAAGGCCGGAAATTGCAGATTAGCCTGAACGATCTCCACTCCTGTTGCCCGCTTTTGGAAGCCATTGGCAGGATTTTTCCCGACATAAAAGTCATTCCAGCTGATATGACGATGATCAAATCTAAGCCCTCCTGATAGGTCTATTTTTCCAAATGTCTTTTTTACAAATAAGAATCCACCCAAATCAAAGAGATTGTAATCTGGAATAGGAAAATCTGTAGCATCTTTGCTCCTGTTGCCTTGATACATTCCGCTCAACCCTACAGAACTCTCCCAGCCTTTAATTGCTGGGAAATTATATTTCACATCAAAATTAAGTGTATTTAAAACCACATAAAGTCCTGCCTGCCCGGGTAAGGTTGGATGATTATATTCCCGTCTGATGCTCTGTTGTCCACCCAGCAAAACAGACAGGCTCCCTTCCCCAAGATTGATCTGACTGGTGTTGTAAAGCCGATAATGCTGTATGTGCTGATGCAGTGGAACAATTGAATAACTTTTCAGTAAATTTTCGGGCACCAGAGGCCGGTGTTTAATATCATCCCCATTATCAATTACTTGATAGGTGAATTTTCTGCTCAAGGAGTCCCGACTCCCATCTGGAATTTCCTGAAGATTATCATAGACATTTGCTGCAATTTTACTAAATCCCCATTTTTTGTCCAACCTGGCACTTCCTGATAAATTATATTCCCGGAATCCTGTCCCGTATACCCAACCATCAACCTTGTTGTGATAATTATGCGCAAATTTGCCTGTTGCCCTAAATGCGTATGTCCAGTCATTTTTAACATAGCCCAGCCCCAGGGAACTCGCAAACATCCCATTATTGGTATGATAATCCTGTGTAAAATCACCCTTTAACAAGCCCTCCAGAAATACTGGTCGTTCCGGAATCATATTGATCACACCTGCAACAGCATCAGAGCCATAGGTCAGGCTTGCAGGCCCTTTAACAACTTCCACTCTTGAAATCCCATATTGGTCAATTTCAATGCCATGCTCATCTCCCCACTGCTGTCCTTCCTGGCGCAAGCCATCATACAACGTAAGTACCCGGTTATAACCTAAGCCCCGTATAAAGGGTTTAGAAATATTTGGTCCGGTGGTTACCGCACTCACACCCGGCACACCTTTAACAATAGCATCTATTAGGTTGTTGTTTGTATTTTGATCCATCGCCCTCTTGGAGAGTACAACAATAGGCACCGGGCTCTTTCTTAAAACTGTTCCCCGACTAACCCCAGTTACAACAACCTCATTTAAATTAGAAACTTTAACCTGACTTGTATCTGTTTGAGCAAAGGAACAGATAACAGTAAAGAATAAGGGGACCAGCAGGTAATATTTTTTATAAGCGGTACATTTTTCAACATTCATAAAGTTGTTTTAAGCAAGTCTAAAATTAAATCATTATATCAGCAAAACTAATTAAGTTAGATTAATCTAACAAATAAACTTTGACATATATTGCTTTATATTTGTATGATGTTATCTTATACTGAAGAGAATTACCTGAAAGCACTGTTTAAAATATGCAGTCAATGTGAAGGAAAACCTGAAGCTGGCACAAACGAAATGGCTGCTTACCTAGGCGTTAAACCCGCTACAGCTACTGACATGTTCAAAAAACTGAAGGAAAAGGGATTAGTTGATTATGAGCGTTATGGTAAAATTTCATTAACAGAAATTGGAAAAAACAACGCCTTGATCATTCTAAGAAAGCATCGGCTTTGGGAAACCTTTTTGTATCAAAAACTGGATTTTAGCTGGGATGAGGTCCATGAGGTAGCTGAACAGCTGGAACATATTCAATCAGAGAAACTGGTCAGTAAACTCGAAGATTTTCTGGGTTATCCTGAATTTGATCCTCACGGCGATCCTATTCCAAAGGCAAATGGCGACATGCCCCCTACTGTTAAAATGATTCTTTCGGATCTTAAAATCGGAGAAAGTTGCCGGGTTGTTGCAGTAAAAGATACATCTGTTGTATTTTTACAATACCTGAAGCGATTGGGTATCAGTATTGGAACAAAAATCACTGTAATTGAAAAAGTTTCCTTCGATGGCTCTCTTCAGGTATCCATAGATGACCAGGAGGCCCGAAATGTTTCAGTTAAGTTTGCAGACAGTTTATTTGTAGCCAAATAACCAATAAAAAATTATGTCAACAGAAATAAAATGCCCTAATTGTTCCCATTCCTTCCCTATAGAGGAAGTCATGGCTGAAGAATATAAAAAAGATCTTCGGGAAAAAATGATGTCCTTTACCAAACAAAAGGAAGAAGAATTTAAGCAAAAGCAACTAGAGTTTACACAGCAGCAAAAGCAGTTGGAACAAACTTTTGAGCAGAGAGAAAAACAACAGTCAAAGCTTTTTGAAGAGCAGTTGGCCAATGAAAAGAAACAGCTTCAGGAAACGCTGGAGGAAAATCTGCGAAAAACAATTGCCGGGGATTTCGAGAACAGACTTCAGTTACTTGATAATGCAAATAAAGAACAGGAAGAAAAACTAAAACTTGCACGGTCGAAAGAGTTGGAATTCTTAAAAAGGGAGCAGGAAATCAAAAATAAAGAAGAAGAACTCGAACTTCAGATGCAACGCAAACTTCAGGAACAGCGTGCAGAGCTTGTAGAACAAATCCGTAAACAGGAGGCTGAAAAAAGCACACTTAAGGATACAGAACATCAACTTAGAGTAAAAGAACTCGAAAAACAACTGGATGATCAAAAAAAGCTTGCGGAAGAAATGAAACGTAAAGCAGAGCAAGGCTCTATGCAATTGCAAGGTGAGGTTCAGGAACTTATCCTGGAAGAATTACTTAGAAATGCTTTCCCATTTGACCTGGTTACAGAAGTAGGAAAAGGGGTTAGGGGTGCAGATTGTATCCATCATATACGCAATCAATTTGGGCAGGAATGCGGAAAGATCATTTATGAAAGTAAACGAACAAAAGACTTCTCCATGGATTGGATTGAAAAGCTAAAAAAGGATATGCGCAGTGTTGGCGTTGATGTGGCCGTAATTGTTACACAAGCCTATCCAAAGGGAATGGATTGCTTTGGAGAAAAGGATGGCGTATGGATTTGTTCCTTTGATGAAGTAAAAGCAGTTTCCTACATGCTTAGAGATGGCATTGTGAAATTATTTACCGCAAATAAATCGCAGGAAAACAGGGGAGATAAAATGCATATGCTTTATGACTACCTAACCAGCAATGAATTTTCTGAACAATGGAAAGCCATCAGGGAAGGATTTATGAGCATGAAGCTTTCTATCCAAAAAGAACGCGATGCAATGGAAAGACTGTGGAAGGCGAGGGAAAAACAACTGGAAAAGGTACTTCTTAATGCAGCTCATATCCGGGGATCTGTAGAAGGTATTGCCGGAACCGACAGCATCCAGTTACACCTCACAGATGACGAAGATGATGCTTTACTATTGGAATAGTCTGTTCTTAAAAGGACCAGGCAACAAAACGGCTGATTTTCTGACCTTGCGCCATCTCCACCGTCCGTATATGTAATGCACCTGCTTTTTCCGCATAGCCATAAACAAAAGGAAGGTTTGAACTTTTCGAAACAAGCGTAGTGAACCATTTACACTGTCCCGAAAATTTAAGACTTTCCTCTATCATGGTACGGATAAACCCCAACTCCCCTCCTTTACACCAAAGCTCAACGTTCTGCCCTCCAAAATTAAGTACATTCTTCGGCTTACCTAAATTACGGAGTTTACGCTGCGTTCCCTCAGCTGCTTCGGCTGCAGAAGCGTGAAAGGGTGGATTGCACAAACTCATATCAAAAGATTCCCCAGGTTTTATAATTCCTTCAAAAATATACCGGGGATCGCGCTGCAGACGAATCTGTATTGCATTTCTTAAGCCCTCATTGGCAGAAATAATATTTTCTGCAGATTGTATCGCTCCCCGATCGACATCAGACCCTACAAAGGTCCAGCCATATTCCTGATGTCCAATAATGGGGTAAATACAGTTCGCACCTGTTCCTATATCCAAGACTTTAACTGATTTTCCTGTGGGGATTACTCCATTATTTGATTCTCCTAACAGATCCGCCAGATAATGAATATAATCCGCACGCCCGGGAATCGGCGGACAAAGATAGTTTTCCGGAATATCCCAATGTTTTATTCTATAGTACTGTGCAAGCAAGGCCTTGTTCAACATTTTAACTGCACTTGGATCAGCAAAATTAATGGACTCATCTCCATAAGGGTTTACAAGAACAAAGTCCCGCAGATCCGGGCAACTTTTCACTAAAAGCGAAAAATCATATCTGGACCGGTGTTTATTTCTGGGATGCAATTGTTTCTTTTCTTCTTTTGAGTCGGTTCCCATGGATTGTCGTTACTGTGTTTTATCTTTACGCTGCAAATTAAAGTGTTTAGTTTAGCATTATTGACGTTTTAGTTGAAAAAGATATGTCAAAGTTCATACGAGGTTTTGGTTTTGCGGGTAAGGGGCTCTATTACGCGTTTAGAACACAGGTCAATTTCAGGTTTCACTGTGCTGCTGCTTTAATTGTTGTATTTTTCGGATGGTACTTTCATCTGAACCGGACTGAATGGCTATGGATTCTGCTGTCTATAGCGATGGTACTGGTTTTAGAGTTGGTTAATACGGCAATTGAAGCCCTTGTTGATCTGGTCTCACCTGACTACCATCAGAAAGCTGGCATAGCGAAAGATACTGCAGCTGCAGCTGTATTAATAGCCGCCCTCGTAGCTGCTTTGATTGGCTTAATCATTTTTATACCAAAAATTATATAAATGCTGCATAAAACCAGAGGAATCGTTCTGAAAACGACGCTGTATGGCGAAGGCAGCGTGATAGTGCAAGTTTTTACTGAAAAATTTGGCATCCAGTCGTATATCATTAATGGAGTTAAAAAACCCAAGGCTAAAATCCGGATGAACATGCTTCAACCTCTGCATTTGCTGGATATGGTCGTTTACCATAAAACAAATACCAGTCTGCAGCGTATTTCAGAATTAAGGACATCTCCAATATTCAGAACGATACCTTATGATATCATTAAAAGTTCTATTATTCTGTTTCTGAATGAAGTATTGTATAAAAGTATACGACAACAGCACACAGACGAGAATTTATTCAGCTTTATTTTCAATGCTGTGTCCTGGTTTGACGAGTGCGAAATGGCAGACACCAGCTTCCACCTTGCGTTTTTACTAAAGTTATCCCGCTTCCTTGGATTTGCTCCCCGTACAGAAAACAAAAACGGGCAGAACTACTTCGATCTGCAGGAAGGGGAGTTTAAATCCATGCCCCCCGTCCACCCGCATTTCATGAATAAAACAGAGGCAGATCTGTTTATTTCTCTATTTTCTACCCCATTTGAAAAAATTAATGAAATAAAATTAAACAATTCCACAAGAAGGATCATTGTAGATAAAATTCTGATTTTCTATACTTTACATACCGCTTCCTTTGGAGAAATCCGCTCCCATCAAATCCTTGAAGATGTCTTATCTTAAAATTTTAGAAAAGTTTTTTGGAGTTTTAATTTAGAGGTGTATATTTGCACTCCCGATCACAAGGGACAATAAATAAAAAGAACCAAGGGGAGATTAGCTCAGCTGGTTCAGAGCACCTGCCTTACAAGCAGGGGGTCACTGGTTCGAACCCAGTATCTCCCACAAAAACAGCAGCTCAGCTGTTTCAAAACAAAAAAGCAGAACCGAAGGGAGATTAGCTCAGCTGGTTCAGAGCACCTGCCTTACAAGCAGGGGGTCACTGGTTCGAACCCAGTATCTCCCACTCTACGAAAAGGACAACATCAATGATGTTGTCCTTTTTTCATATATACAATTTCTATATGTTTAGACTTTTGACCTGGTCGACAAAACAACTACACAAGATCCCATAAAGGCAATAAATACAAATGCAATCCGTAGCGTAAACGCACCAGACAAGAAGCCAATAACAGGAGGTCCAATTAAGAAACCGATAAAACCAATGGTAGAAACAGCTGCTATAGCGGCTCCCGGAGACATTGTTTTGGATCTGCCAGCAGCGCTGTAAACCATAGGTACTACAGAAGAAACTCCAGCGCCCACCAACATAAAACCTATAATTGCCGTTGGAAGAGCCGGAAAAATAACTGCAATAAGCAAACCCATTGTGCTCAATGTCCCACTGACCTGTAACGTGGTCTTTAATCCGAAGTGTGCGGAAAATTTATCCGCAACAAAACGCCCCAAAGCCATTGTACACATAAAAGCAGTATATCCAGCCACCATCCACCCTTTTTCAGCCAATACAATTTTTTTAAAATAAATAACACTCCAGTCAAACATTGCCCCTTCACAGACCATGGAACAAAACGCAATCAGCCCCAGGGTAATCAGAGACTTATCCGGGATCGCAAAAGCCGATCCTGTACGCACTGGTTTGCGATCATTATGTAAATATCGCCAGCATACGACTACAGAAATCACGGTAACCGCAGCGATACATATAAAATGTGGGGTAGGCAAAATCCCTTTTCCAATCATAAAGGTTCCAATCCCCGCACCAACAAAACCAGCCAAACTCCAGACGCCGTGAAAAGAAGCCATAATTGGTTTACGATACAAACCCTCCGTGGCCACAGCTTGTGTATTCACCGAAATATTAACCGCATTACTCGCCAGACCAAAGCCCACTAAACAAATGAGCAACTGATAAACTTCTGACACCACACCAAGAGTGACCAGCATAAGACCATACATCACCAATGCCGCAGCCAAAAGCCTTCGGCTTCCTATTTTAGTGACCAGCCAACCCGACAAAGGCAAGGAAAGCATCAAGCCTACTGGTAATGCAAAAAGCACTGCTCCAAGACCTGCATCGGATAAAGATAATTTTTGCTGTATAGTCGCAATTCGCGATGCCCAGCTGGAAAAACACAATCCCGCCATAAAAAACATGGCAGCAACAGCACCTCTGGTTACTTTCGGCGCATAACTCATGAAAGGGAATCATTTCGATATACAGAGAGCTGATAACTACCCGGTGTTACACCAACCAATTTCTTAAAGGTCCTGATAAAATAATTGGCATCACTAAAACCCAGCTCATAACTAATTGCTGCAATCTTGGCTCCTGGCCTGGCCAGAAGTTGTTTAGCTCTCTTCATCTTTTCCGTCAGAATATAATCGTTGGGACTAATGCCCAGTTCGCGCTTAAATAAACGATAAAAAGAAGCCTTACTCATACAAGCCTTATTACTGAGGTTGTTAATACTGATTTTCTCATTCAAATTCGCTTTGATATAACCAATCACATAACCAAGGGGACTATGGTTACTGCCTGCAACAGACCCATCGGCAGCTTTTAAATTCTGGGTCTGGATAATCCTGACCAATAGCTCTTTTAAGGTAAGATCCGCAAGCACGTCTTTCTCCCTGGATCCTTCTGAACAAATCCTGATGATTTTATTGATCAGAAAGGCAATATCTTCATTATTATAGAAATGATATTCATCATAGCTTAATGTCCACAACTCGTCCGGACCAGATCTGGGAAAATATTCGTTCAGATAACGGATTGTTCTCTTAATTTGTTCCTGATCAATTGCAAGCGCGATACATTGTGCAGGTGTATGATCAGAGGCCTCCGGAAAATCGATCTTCATCGTTTGGTCTGCAGGCACAATGACCGTTTCGCCAGGCAAATAGTCGAATCCCTCCCTATCAAAAAGATGCATCACCTTTTTGCCCCGCAGCATACTGGTAATCACAAAATCACTGAAGGTTAATGGGACCTTATAAGATTGCACATAGGTTTCGAACACATTCAGTTCGCAACGCTCCAATGTATAGGATGTTCTGTTTTCAACGAGCGTTTGAAGCCTGGCCTCCCTGCTTAGGTTAACCAAATCTAATTTGTGTTGCATCATACCTACCCTTATTTTTGGTCAGCTATCTTCATCCCCAGATTGGAAATACGCGATATACTCAAATATACCTTTATTTCAATAGTGTTACAAAACCTGCAACAATAATGCTACCAGTTGCAACTATTCTCCTATCCTTCCAGCGATTTACCGATTAGGTTTGTATTAACCAAATATCATACATCATGGAACAACTTGTAAAAAGACCAACCTTTAAATCACAATATGACAATTACATCGGCGGAAAATTTGTTGCGCCGGTAAAAGGAGTTTATTTCGACAACATATCTCCTATAGACGGCAAGGTCTTTACCAAAGCCGCCCGATCGAGCAAAGAAGACGTAGAACTGGCTTTGGATGCAGCACATACCGCTTTTAAGACCTGGGGGAAAAGTGCCCCTGCCTACAGAAGTACGCTGTTACTCCAGGTTGCACAAAAGATCGAAGACAATCTGGAATACCTCGCCGCCGTAGAAACAATTGACAATGGCAAGGCTATCCGGGAAACCCTTGCGGCCGACCTTCCACTGGTGGTTGATCACTTCAGATATTTCGCAGGCGTTATCCGGGCTGAAGAAGGAAGCATCTCCGAGCATGACGAAAATACCGTAAGTATTGCACTGAACGAACCCATAGGCGTTGTCGCTCAAATCATCCCATGGAATTTCCCATTATTAATGGCCACATGGAAGATCGCACCCGCACTGGCGGCTGGCTGTTGTACAGTCGTAAAGCCAGCGGAGCAAACACCTGTCTCTATCATGGTCCTGATGGAACTCATCGGAGATATTCTGCCTTCTGGTGTCCTGAACATAGTTAATGGCTATGGAATTGAAGTTGGCAAACCTTTAGCGACATCCACCAGGATCTCCAAAGTTGCCTTTACAGGAAGTACCACTTCCGGGAGGCTGATCATGCAATATGCCGCAGAAAATATTATTCCTTCGACGATGGAACTCGGTGGAAAGTCTCCGAATATCTTTTTTGAGTCTGTAGCAGATCACGACGATGATTTTTTTGACAAAGCTGTGGAAGGCGCGGTGATGTTTGCTTTAAACCAAGGCGAAATTTGCACTTGCCCATCCAGGCTATTGATCCAGGAAAGCATCTATGACAAATTCATAGCGCGGGTCATTGAACGGACAAAAGCAATTAAAACCGTACATCCACTCGACAAATCAAGTATGATGGGGGCCCAGACTTCCAATGAACAGTACCAAAAAATATTATCCTATTTAAAAATAGGTAAAGAAGAAGGTGCAGAAATTTTGACCGGCGGAGAAATTAACCACCTGCCAGGAGAACTGGAAACCGGCTATTACATCGAACCAACTATATTTAAAGGCCACAACAAAATGCGGATCTTTCAGGAAGAGATTTTTGGGCCGGTGGTTTGCGTAACAACATTTAAAACGGTAGAGGACGCGATAGAAATCGCAAACGACACCCTGTATGGCCTTGGAGCCGGTGTCTGGACAAGAGACGCCCACGAGATTTACCAGGTGCCCCGTGCTATAGAAGCAGGCCGTGTTTGGGTAAACCAATATCATGCTTATCCTGCACATGCACCATTTGGAGGATATAAAAAATCTGGCTTTGGCCGTGAAAACCATAAGATGATGCTCGACCATTACAGACATGTTAAAAATATGCTGATCTCTTATGACAAAAAGAAATTAGGTTTTTTCTAGGTTTATGATTCAAAAGGTGCCTCAAATAATGAGGTGCCTTTTTCACCCAATAATCCAATTTCCATGAGTACCAAAAGAGTTTTAGTAACAACAGCGGCCGCCGCCGTCATCCATACGCTTCAGGAAGAATATGGTGATTTAATGTTCCATCAAAGTGGCGGCTGTTGTGAAGGATCTTACCCGCACTGTTTTGAAAAAGGCGGTTTTCTGGTAGGGTCTAATGATGTATGCCTGGGAGAAATAGAAGGCTGTAAATTTTATATGGCCGGAGATCAGTTCGCCTACTGGAAACATACACAACTTACCCTCGATGTGATGGAAGGCCGGGCTGCGAGCTTTTCCCTGGAATCTACCCTGGATAAAGGATTTCTCATACACTCCAGGTTATTTACAGAAGAAGAGCTTACCGATCTGGATCCGGTGTACACAGCAGACGAAGACCCGATTCTCTAATTACAGCGACCATCAAAACAAATTTCCCATCCAGCTGTTTTTGAATTAACTAAACAATTTAAAGCTATGGAAAAGCAAGAAATCAAAGACCTCTTAGAAATCATTGACCAGCAAGTGAGTTCATCCATTTTAGGTGGAATGCACGAAAAATACGATGAACTTGAGCAACTTGGTTATGTGGAAATCCACAAAGGAGCTGTACAACACTCCGCCAATCTTACCCCAGCCGGCCTCGCTTACCTGGAGGAATTAAGACATCACTCCTCCGTTTAGCCGTAAAGTTTCCATTGAACAGAGCGGTGAGGGATACGCCCCTCACCACCATATCTATTGCATTACAATTAGTCATTCTTTTGGGATAAACTATTGATCTTAACGTGGGTTTGCATAATAGGGAAGCGCTAATAAACTACACTCGGAAGTATTGGTGTCACAAATCTTTCCACCACATGTACCGTTCCATTAGTGGCCAGAATATCTGATGTCCGCACATTATTATTATTGTCATTGATCAAAATCGGATAATCCTGAGTATTTCCATTTGATCCGTTTGATACCCTTAAAAACATCTTTGAATCAGGGTTGGCAGCAAATCCGTCCAAAGTAACACCTGCAGGCAAGGCATTCCAATATCCTTTTGGAGACAGCGTTTGCACCTCTACCGATTTAATCGGGGGCAAGGTATAGTGATTATATTCACCTGGGACGATCAGATACAAAAGATAATTTTTAACAAATTCTTTTGGATAGGCCGTCCAGTCAGCAGGAGCTTTACCATTGACCAGAAAATTCTGAAAAACTCCGTTTGGCGCTTTTCCGGTAACACTTACTGCATCCTTATTCAGCACAATAAATGTCCTTCCAGGTTTCATATATTCCATCGTATCAATTCCAGAATACACAATACCAGCCATTAACCGTTCAAAAGTTTTATCGCCCGTTGTAGCCCTTTCTTTAATAAAAGCCCAGGCGCTCTTGTTGATATGTGGATCTAGAGTATGTGGTGTGCGGTTATAGTCTTTCTGCAAATCCAACCCAGCCAAAGAACAACTTGAAATAAAAACAGTTACACTTAGAAAAACTATTATTTTTCCCTTAATAAAATTCATCTTTTTCATAACAATTAATTATAAGGTTGATTTTGAACTAGTTTTGAATTGTCCTCTAACAAGGTTTTATACAGCGGCCAAAGCAAGCGCCCCATATTGCTCCCAAATCCAAGATTCGAAGGGATTTTTGTAGCATAGAACGTTCTTCTGTTAATGATTGGGTCCATAATTTTATTGACATGATTGGTACGCACCAGGTCAAACCATCTTTTTCCTTCTCCAAAAAGTTCATACTGTCGTTCCTTCAGAATGGCATCTTCCAGCTTCAGCGCATCCAGTACCCCTCCTGTTGAAACCAGCGGATCTGTTGGCAAAATTGCCGGCAAACCAGCACGCTGATGAATCAGATTCAGCATACTAAGTGCCTTTGTCTGGTTGCCAGTCTTGTTCAACGCTTCTGCGTACAGTAAAAACATATCTCCCAAACGGTACATCACCAGATAAACTGATAGATCCTCAGGTTTGGTACTTGTAGGCACCGAACTCAGGTTATAATACTTAAGCAATTTATCCTGATGATTGGTTCCCGTCAATGTATCGATCGTCTTGGTTACGCGTGTATCCAGCTTATTTTTTTTCCATTCTGCATGGATCAAAGAATCGACTGTGACCGGATTATTACTCTTCATTTTGGAAACCGGGATACAGGCACAGCCATTATTAGCATTGTCCCAATTGATACTCCAGATGGCCTCCTTTGTAGTTGCCGGACTTAAAAAAAGATTCTTCCAGGTCGCAGTAGGTTCCAGATTTGCGGCCCCTTCACCATATGCCGCCCCAGTTGCTCCTTTAGCTGCAAATAACTTCTGAAACCAGGTAACCGCATTCGCATAATCACCATTATTGCTGGTGGTTCCAGCTTTCCACATGTAAACATCAGCAAGCATGGCCGCAACTGCGCCCTCATTGATGTTCCAGATGTTTGCCGTTTGCCCTTTTTGAATGAGCTCATAGGCATTTAGAAGATCAGGAATAATGATCTTATCCATTAAAACATCTTTAGAAGTCCTTTCCAGCTTGGGTTCCTGAGCCAGATCATCATAAGGAGCTGTGCGCATAGGGGCATCTCCCCACAAGCGGATAATATAAAAATAACACATCGCCCGCATTGCATAAGCTTGCGCCAAGCCATTGTTTACAATAGTTTTGGTCGCCGTAATATCATACTTTGGGATCTCAGGGAAATATTTAATCGCATTATTTGCGACAGCGATTGTTCTGTACAAGCCTTCCCAGTTCGATACAGAGTTTCCAGAGGTCAGCACATTAAAAGCCAGCTGACTCATAATAGAATTTGCATATCCGGACTCATCAAAATTATCAGACCTTCCTTCTCCCCAGTAATGATATTTCCCTCCATACTTGTTCACGCCATCTCCGATCATCTCCAATTGAAAAGAGCCATACATCCCGGCAAGAGAAGCGTTAATATCTTTTACAGACTTAAAATAATCAGATACCTGCACTTGACTTAAAGGCTTTTCTTCAAGAAATTTTTTACAGCTGCCCAACGACATCAGTGCTACAAACAGCAGGGCAATTTTATTTATCTTTTTCATTCCCTTAAAAATTAACGTTAATACCAAACCCTATTTCTCTTCTTCTTGGATATTTACCACCATCTACTCCAGGAGTGAGCACATTAGAGGTGAATTCAGGATCATACCAGCTGTAATTTGTCCAGGTGGCCAGATTGGTACCATAAACAAAGACAGTTGCCGAGCTCATCTTAATTCTGCTCATCAACTTTGGATCGAAAGTATAAGCAAGTCTGGCACTTTGTAACCTGATGAATGTTCCGTTCTCGATATACAAGCTATTATAGCCATTCCGGATATTTCCATTATCATCCTTCTTTGCGATATTCGGATAGCTTGCAACATCCCCTTGTTTCCACCATGAATTCTGAGTCATCTCATAAGTTGGCGGAGAATAGGTTGAACTGCCTGTATTTTGCCCATTTGCAACCGAATTATAAATCTGGTTTCCTACCTGGCCATTAAACAACAGGTTCAATGAAAATTGTTTATATCTGAAGGTGTTGCTGAATCCAAAATAATACTTAGGCACTCCATTTCCACCAATCACAATATCTTTTTCATCAATAACACCATCATTATTGGTATCCTGCCACTCCGTATCCCCTCCGCGGAGAATATAGTCTCCGCTCTTCTTCTGATATACAGTACCCGAATACTCTTGTCCGTTTAAGGTATAGCGGCGGGCTTTTCCTAATCCTGTAGCCTGATCAATATACAAAGTAGACAAGTCAGGTGTTAATTTCGCTCCCTGCTGGTTATAAGCATTTGATGCATCATAAGAATACACTCCAAGGTTTTTATAAACGTACATATCCCCGATTTTACCGCCCTCATATACATAGAAAATATTTCCTGCCAGATAAGGCACGTGGTTCGCGAGCTCTTTAACTTTTCCTTTTTGAAAAGAAATATTAAATGTCGTATTCCATGAAAAATCCTTCTTGTTAATAGGTGTTGCCCCCACAGCAAACTCCAGACCACTGTTCTCTATGGTCCCCAAATTGACTGTCGATTTTGATTTACCGGTTTCCTTAGGAATTTCATTTCCGTATAAAAGGTCAGAAGTTGTCTTTTTATAGTAATCCGCAGTCAGATTCAACCTGCCTTTGAAGAAGGTCAGGTCCATCCCAACATTCCCTGTATTTACAGTTTCCCATTTAATTTTAGGGTTACCCATAGTCAGACTTTCCGTTGCACTCAGCTGGCCATTGTAATAATAGTTACCAAACTCCATCACATTGAAATAACCATATGGGTTAATGGCGTCATTGCCCACCTGCCCATAACTCACCCTAAACTTTGCATCTTCCAGAAAACCTTTGGCAAAGGTCATGAATCTTTCATCTGAAAAACGCCAGGCTGCAGAACCAGAATAGAAATTACCCCATTTATTAAGATCGCCGAATTTCGAAGATCCGTCACGGCGATAATTGACCTGCGCAATATAGCGCCCTTTATAACTATAGTTACCACGTATAAATGCCGCAGCACTCGCTACAGCAGAAGCCGTAGTCCGGGTCCGAAGCAAATCAATTGTTGCCGCATTAGAGGTATTGATTTCTTCCGACAGGTAATTTTTCATTCCTATGGTGTACCCGTCATTTCTTGCCCTGTCGGCAGTCAAACCAAGTACTCCGGTAACCGTATGATCCTTACCAAAGGTTCTGTTGTAGTTTAAATAAGTCTGACCTTCCCAATAAAACCGTTTGTTAAATGTATTGCTTCCAGTTGCATCCCCGGTCCCACCGCTGGTTAATGAAGAAGGAGAAAAAGTCTTATTGGTTTTATTGTCCAATTGCGCATTAAATACCCCGGTCAGCGTAAAATATTTTGACAATTGATAATCTGCCTTCGTATTGTACTGAACCGTATAGTTGTTGTCAACATCGCTGACCAGCAAAGCGTAAGCAACCGGGTTTCGCTTAGACTCAATATATCCTGCCAATGAGCCATCGGGCCGGTAAATCGTGGTCCAGGGGTTCTTCTCGAACACTTGTTTTGCACTTGTACCAACAGGAATTTCATTTCCTGTTTGCCAGGCAAAAGCCAGGTTATTGCTCAGCTTTAACCTGTCGCTCAACTTACTTTCCACATTCAATTTCGTTTGTAAACGTTTAAGCGTACTGTTCAGCACAATGGATTTGTCATCCGTATAATTTGCACCTGCATAATAGGTAGATCCTTTTTGTCCACCACTTACGGTTAAAGCAATAACTTTCCTGTTGGAGGTCTGGAACAATAAATCCTGGAAATCATTATCGGCATTGGTATACGGATTTAATGAATCGGGATTAGCGCCATTTCCGCCACTCCTCATAGAACGATACTTACGCAATTCATCTGCACTTAAAGTATGAAGCTTATGCGCAAGCTTTCCAAAAATATTATTGTAGCTCGCATTAACAGAAGCTTTTCCTTCTTTACCCCTCTTGGTTGTAATGATAATTACACCGTTAGCTCCCCTTGCACCGTAAATTGCCGCTGAAGAAGCATCCTTTAGAATTTCTACGGAGGCAATATCCATTGGATTAACGAAATCTGCATTTTCACTCGTAATCCCATCAATGACATATAAAGGGCCATTACCAGCATTAATACTAGATGCACCCCGAATCTGAATTGTACCTTGTCCGGAAGGATCTCCACCTTCTGTGGTCACCATTACCCCAGCTGCTTGTCCCTGTAAAGCCTCAAATAAAGTAACAGGCTGACGCTCCTTGATCTGCTTATCTGTTACAGACGCAACGGCACCAGTCAGATCTCTTTTTTTAACGGCTTGCCCAAATCCGGTAACAACCACCTCATTCAAGCTGCTCATGTCCTCTTTCAGGCTCACATTGATCTCTGTTTTACCTCCAACCGGTATTTCCTGAGTCAAATAACCAATGTAAAAGAACGTAATTACTGCAGCATTTCCATTTATATCCAGGCTATAGTCGCCATTTTTCCCGGTAGAAGTACCTACTGAGGTGCCTTTAACCCGAACACTTACGCCAGGAAGCGGCGCTCCCTGATCATCTTTTACAATTCCCCTTACCCTAACCGCTTTTTGAGCATACGATGGTATAGAAAATAACATCGCCAGGACCATAAAAAAAGCGGCACTGAACTGCAGGGCATTACCATGTTTGCATTTCCATGGCAAATAGAAATCCTTAGTATAAGTTTTCTTCATACTGTCTTTTTTAAAAAATCAAATAATCGTTTTTTTTAATCGCTGAATCCTGACAGAACATACCCTGCCTGGACTGGAAATTTTAGTTAAAACAATGGCCTTCAATAAGACCAGCTCCGTTAAAGCTTATCCCATTGAGTACAGGCTTATGATTTAAGAAAAATTATCGGTGTAGCTATTCTCGCCTGAAGACGGCAGGTCTTTTGTTCAATTTCATCGTTCGTTTGGTTAGGTTAAAAATTATATTTGGATAATGCAATTGAACAAATTATCCCGGCTGATTATTTAGTTAAATTGGCTTATTAGTATCTAATTTTGGCATCTCACCATCAACAAATCAATTATATCTTTAAAAATTAACATTATTTAAGCATTAGCGATTAAAAAAAAGCGATACATTCGCATATACAAACCACGTTTACTCATGCAGGAGGAAATCCTTTTACAAATAAGCCTTAAAATTAAAGAACGCCGCAAAGAACTAGGCATTACCGTACAGGAGCTGGCAGATAAAGCAGAAGTAAGTAAAGGTCTGATCTCCCAAATAGAGAACAGCAGAACCATTCCCTCTCTTATGGTACTCATGGACATTATCAAAAGTCTTGAGATTGACCTGAACAGCTTCTTCAAAGACATTAATTTTCATAAAAAAGATGCCCCGGTCCTGATCAAAAGAAGAGACCAATACCAGCAATTCGAAAAAGAACAGGCTATTGGTTTTAACTACTCCCGTATCTTAACCAAGAACATCAAATTCTCTACAGCCGACTTTGTCTTGCTGGAACTGGAAGTAAACGCTCACAGGCCCATGGTTAAAACTGAAGCCTATGAGTTTAAGTATATGATTGAAGGAACAGTAGAGTACCAATTCTCCAAAAAGAAAGTCATCCTAGAAAAAGGAGATTCCATGCTTTTTGATGGCAGGCTTTCACACACGCCTGTAAATATTGGAAATACGAAAGCACTCATGTTGGTGGTGTATTTTTTTGAGTAACATTTTATAAACATTGTTTATAAATACTTAACAAAAGTCTACCTTCATAGTTATAACTATCACTTAGTTTTACACGATAAAAAATAATTATGAAGAATTATCTAAAAATCACCCTGCTTTTGCTCTGCCTTTCCCTTACAGCAACGGCACAGTTAAAAAAAATTAAACACGTTGTGCTGATTGGCTGTGACGGATTTGGAGGTTATGCCTTAAATGAAGCCAATATGCCCAATCTTAAAGCAATGATGGCCAATGGCTCCTGGACAGCAAAGGCACGCTGTGTACTTCCATCTTCCAGTGCTGTAAACTGGGCTTCTTTATTGATGGGCGCCGGACCAACTGAACATGGCTACACCGAATGGGACAGCAAAACACCCGAGATTCCATCGGTAACAAAAACCGGCTATGATATGTTCCCGGGAATATTCAGTGTCATCAGAGATCAAAAAAAAGACGCAAAAACCGCAATTGTATATAGTTGGGGAGGAATTGCACACTTATTTGAGCGTCAGGCCGTTAATATCATTGTAGACGGAAAAGATAAAGATGACTTTTGTGCCGACACCGCAGCAACCATTATCCGCAGGGAAAAACCATTGTTCACCTTCCTTCATCTTGATGAACCAGATGGTACAGGTCATAATATAGGGCACCGTACCCCAGCTTATTACAAGCAACTGGAGCTGGTAGACCAACGCATAGGAAAAATTATCAAAGCTGTAAAAGATGCGGGTATAGCTGATGAGACCATTATCCTGGTTACAGCCGATCATGGCGGAACAGGCAAAGGTCATGGTGGAAAATCACTCGATGAAGTACAAATCCCCTGGATCATATCCGGTCCTGGTGTCCGGAAAAATCATGAAATCAAAGACGTTATCATTACGTACGATACCGCAGCTACATTGGCCTGGATCATGGGGCTTACCCCACCACAAAGCTGGAGAGGCCAGCCCGTAAAAGAAGCATTTGCACATTAGACTTTATCAAATCTTAACAATTTCATAACTTAACTTTTGTTTACAAATAATAAACAATGTTTAGTATTGCAATGTAAAAAAAAGAAAGCCTAAAGAATGAACCTGCTCAGCGTCATCCGCCAAAAAGTTTCCAATTGGCCCTATTGGATCATCACCGTACTGGGAGGTATAGCTGCATTTGGATGCTATACCAGTATGTATGCTTTTAGAAAAGCTTTTGCTTCGGCCACCTTCGAACACCAGGAGTTTTTGCATATAGATTATAAAGTCTGGCTCGTGGTCGCACAAATGGTTGGTTATACGCTGAGTAAATTCTATGGGATCCGTTTTATCTCAGAATCGGGAAAGAGCCATCGTGCAAAGAGTATCCTGCTTCTGATTTTTCTTTCCTGGATCGCCCTTTTGGGTTTTGCTTTGATTCCTGCGCCCTACAATATTGTCTTTCTGTTGTTGAACGGATTTCCTTTAGGCATGATCTGGGGACTGGTGTTCAGCTACCTGGAAGGAAGACGAACCACTGAATTTATGGGGGCACTGATGTCCATTAGCCTGATTTTTGCTTCAGGTTTTGTAAAAACTGTGGCCCGCATACTCATGTCTGCCTTCAGTGTAAGCGATCACTGGATGCCCTTTTTAACCGGATTGGTCTTCTTACTCCCTTTATTACTCTTCGTTTTCTGCCTGGAAATCATTCCTCCACCAACTAAAGAAGATCAACAGCTGAGAACTAAAAGGGTCCCTATGGATGCAAAACAAAGGAGCACATTCATCCGCACCTTCCTTCCCGGTATTGTCCTCACCATCATCACCTATGTCCTTCTGACCTGTATTCGGGATATGCGGGATAATTTTGAGGTGGAGATCTGGAATGGACTTGGCATCCACAACAACCACATATACACACAAATAGATACAGTAATTTCTATCGTCATACTGGCTATGATGGGGTTGTTGATCCTGATTAAAAACAATCTTAAAGCCTTTACCGTTATCCATATCATGATCATTGCCGGCTGTTTGCTGGTTGGCGTCAGCACATTTCTTTTTGATCGCGGACATATTGGTCCGGTAACCTGGATGGCCTTATTGGGAACAGGTCTGTATATGGGCTATATCCCCTACAATGCCATCTTTTTTGAAAGAATGATTGCTAACTTCCACTACAAAAGCAATATTGGCTTCATCATGTACGTAGCAGATTCAATCGGTTATCTAGGTAGTTTTTCTGTACTGCTGTTCAGGGAATTTGGACATACCGATATCAGCTGGGCGCATTTTTTCAAGCAATGCTTAATGGCGGTACCACTTATAGGCGGTACCTGCAGCGTACTCTCTTTGCTCTATTTCAGAAGGAAAACAATAAAAGAAACTAAAAAAAACACCACTTACTCAAAACGGCTCCCTGAGCCGGAAATAAGTATCAATTAAAATTATAAACCATGACTGACCAACATTTTGACCTTATCATCATTGGCGGAGGCATACTCGGAACCTTTCACGCTTATCATGCCTTAATCGAAGGCAAAACTGTACTTCAACTGGAAAAAGACAACTATCCGGTAGGTTCAACCGTACGTAACTTTGGGCAGGTGGTCCCTTCAGGTATGGAAGCAGAATGGTTCGAATATGGAGCCAGGGGCCTGGAGATCTACCAATCCATCCAGGAAGAATACGATATATCCGTCCGTAAAAATGGAAGCGTCTATATTGCTTCTGATGACGACGAACAAACCTTAATTCACGAACTTAAAGCTCATTATGATACGCTGGGTTACACCGCCGAGTTGCTCAGCAAAGAATCCGTTCTTGCAAAATACCCTTCTATAAAAGCATCTTATGCCAAAGAAGCACTTTATTTCCCACAGGAAGTTAGTGTAGAACCGGAACTGATGATTTATAACCTGCATCGTTATATGCAATCGAAGTTCAGCACTTACACCCTCCACTACAACACCCCGGTTATTGACTGTGTT
The DNA here is from genome assembly GCF_032678445.1 of Pedobacter nutrimenti. Classification (GTDB taxonomy): domain Bacteria; phylum Bacteroidota; class Bacteroidia; order Sphingobacteriales; family Sphingobacteriaceae; genus Pedobacter; species Pedobacter nutrimenti_A. Next base: position 165,173 of record NZ_JAVTSQ010000007.1, on the reverse strand, counting down.
TCAAAGGGGAGCGGCATCGAGGTTAAAACGAGTCTGGGAATTACCTACAATGCAGAAAAGGCCATCATCTGTAATGGCTATGAATTTAAACTGCTCTATCCTGAATTGTTCAGCAGCAGCGGAATTGTAATCAGCAAGCTGCAAATGATGAGGAGTATTCCGATGCCAGGATTACAGCTGGAAGGCAATATACTCACCGGACTGACCATCAGAAGATACGAAAGTTTCGAGCATTATTGCCCTTCTTTCCAAAGTATAAAAACCCCGGAACACTATGAAGAACTCAAAAAATGGGGTATTCATATCTTGTTTAAAAAAGCAGCCGACAACAGCGTTATTATAGGAGACTCCCATATCTATGCCGGAGTAAACCAGTTTGATCATTTAGGTTTTGATCTGGACCAGCACGTGAATGAACTCATGCTAAAAGAAGCGGAACGCATTGTTGATTTCAACGTCAGAGGCCTTCAAAGTACCTGGGCAGGATTTTACCCGCAACATCCAACCCACCACATTGTAGAATATGATCTGGACAACCGGATCCATATCCGTACGGCCATAGGCGGCAAAGGGATGACGGCAAGTGCAGGATACGCAGAACAGAGCATCCGGAAAATATTGGGTTAGCATTTCTTAACCTTACCTGTAAAAGACACCCCAAAAGGTGTCTTTTATTTTTTTATCCTATTGGAATTAAATAAAAACATTAGGTTTACCTTAAATTACGCCTTCCGTATTTTTAATTAAGTACAACTAGAATATAAAAAACATTTTATGATTATTGTTCCTAAAACACGTGGTTTTATCTGCCTTACCTCACACCCAAAAGGATGCGAGCAAAATGTTAAAAACCAGATCAGCTATGTAAAATCAAAGGGTGCCATAAATGGACCTAAAAAAGTACTGGTTATTGGCGCCTCAACTGGCTTTGGACTAGCCTCCAGGATTACCAGTGCCTTTGGATCAAACGCCGCTACGATAGGTGTGTTCTTCGAAAAACCATCAGCACCCGGCAAACCAGGCTCACCAGGATGGTACAATTCTGCTGCCTTTGAACAACAAGCCCATGAAGCAGGTCTTTACGCTAAAAGCATCAATGGAGATGCCTTTTCTACAGAAATCAAACAACAAACCATAGATCTCATAAAGGCTGACCTTGGACAGATAGACCTGGTGATCTACAGTTTAGCCTCTCCCAGAAGAACTGATCCGGTTACAGGCATCACCCATAATTCAACCTTAAAACCAATCGGAGAAGCCTTTACCAACAAAACGGTCGACTTCCATACCGGTATTGTATCTGAAATCTCTATTCAGCCAGCCAACGAAGAAGAAATAGAAAATACCATTAAAGTAATGGGTGGAGAAGACTGGGAAATGTGGATAGATGCTTTAAAGGCAGAGAACCTTTTGGCTCCGGGAGCCACAACTGTAGCCTACTCCTATATTGGCCCCCTGCTTACAGAACCTGTCTATCGCAAAGGCACCATTGGCCGTGCAAAAGACCATTTGGAAGCCACTGCTTTTACCATTACGGATAAATTGAAAGATCTTAATGGCAAAGCTTACGTTTCTGTAAATAAAGCCCTGGTTACTCAGGCCAGTTCAGCAATTCCTGTTATTCCTTTATATATTTCATTACTGTATAAAACAATGAAAGAAAAAGGCATCCACGAAGGCTGTATTGAACAAATTCAGCGTTTATTCCAGGACCGTCTATATACAGGTGAAGAGATCTCTACAGACGAAAAAGGAAGAATCAGAATAGACGACTGGGAAATGCGCGAAGATGTGCAGCATAAAGTTGCCGAATTGTGGGAACAGGCCACTACAGAAACCCTTCCTGCTATTGGAGACCTTAAAGGTTACAGCACAGACTTCTTTAATCTTTTCGGTTTTGAAGTGCCAGGTGTAGACTATGATGCAGATGTTAACGAGGTGGTAGAAATAGCTGGAATACAGAACTAGCATCGATATTTTAAAATAAATGGCCGCAGTTCTTTTAAAAAAGAGGTAGCGGCCATTGTTATTTTCGACCAGTCCTTCCGCAAACTGTTGACATACTCCACAATTCCAAAGTAGACAAAAACAATCAAAACACTGATAATCAGATCCGTGCCAAAAACCAACGGCTTCGGCATCATTATTAAATCTATTCTAATCGTAATTAACAAGATTATTAATCGAAATACTTAGAATATGAAAAAGATCATTTTATCAGCAGCCTTTTTAGCTTTCGTTGGATTAACCACAGTAAAAGCAAGCGAAATTAAAACAGAAGTTAAATACACTTTACAACAAGACAGTGCTTCAAAAGCACCGGTTGAACTTAAAGATCTGCCAGCTCCGGTGCAAACTACACTTCAAACAGATCCAATTAAACAATGGACACCAACTGCTGCATTTTTAGTAACCAATGCAGATAAAACTTCTTACTATGAAATTAACTTAAAGAAAGAAGATAAAACGGCTACCATCAAAATGGATAAAGACGGTAAAGCTGTTAAATAATCCCAATTGTTAACATCTACCTAAATAAGAAGAGCTGGAGCAATCCGGCTTTTCTTATTAAAATAAATTAAAAAACATCATTTTTCAAACCATGGGCAGCGAGCAAAACCTGCTTAATTCTGTTCTGAAGGGCCAGGAGGCAAAATAAATTATAAATTTTACTGATTTTCAGTTATTTGTGCCTACCTTCGCAACTCAATTTTTTAATAATAATACAATGCAAGAAGGAGTAGTAAAATTTTTCAATGAGTCAAAAGGTTTTGGTTTCATTATCCCATCTAACGGAGATAGCGAAATCTTTGTTCACTCAAGTGGCCTTTTAGGCGAAATCCGTGAAAACGACAAAGTTTCTTATAACGAAGAACAAGGTCGTAAAGGATTAAATGCAGTAAATGTTCAAGTAATCTAAAGTTCCTTATTACATATATTGTGAAAACTGCCCCACAAAGGGCAGTTTTTTCATTTTAGGGCTATTTTAATTCTTACCATCTGCCTCTTCTACGATTTCCTGCTCCGGATCCAACTCTACATTTCCTTCCTTGTCTTTCTTACCTAACAGAATCGGGTACAAAAACATCAATGCACCAATGATGAGTAAAGCACCCGATGCTTCCAGAAAATAGATACTCGAATCCATTCTGTTTATGCTCATCACCTTATAAGGAATCAGCAGTAATAACCCTAAAACAATCACTATAACTGCATTCTGGAGCTTAAGTACCTTTACCATATATCTGCTGTTAAGATTTTTTTCTTTTGATAAAACTTACAATCACAAATATCAATCCAATTACTTCAAGAAGCATACTGGCAATGATTATTGCGATACAAGCCGCAGTATTTGTATTTTTAAGCAACAGGGCAACTGGCATCAGTAACACAGCACCAGCCATACAAATCATTCCTATTTTCAGGTGTTTTGTCATACCACAAAGATAAGAGGACTTGAGCCACATTTCTTCACTTCACTAACAACTTTAATTAAGAACATTCTCTGAACAAAAACGGAATGCCTTTAAAGCAAAAGACACGCCCTGGGACGCCTGTTCTTATGGGTAGCTAAGGCGTCTGATCAGAAATATAATCCGAGAACGAATAAACGGGTGACAGGAAACCGATACCTGCTTCATTCACAGAGGCAATCCTAAAATAAAGCCCTTTATATGCTCTGATCAGCCGGGTTTGCACAGGATAACCTCTTTCTACCTCTATTAGCATACTTTCAGAAGTAGGGTTAAGACAATTTGGACAAAGGTTGGGGCCACCGGTCCAGACGATGTACGAAGTAGCTCCAGGAACGGGATTAAATCTCAGGACACCTTCCCAGGGAACCTTTAGAAGAGAATCTCTGGGAATAAGATGTGCAGCAAACTTTGTTGGTGGCGGTAACAATGTAGCGCCGGTTGCGATGATCTGCGAGGGTTGTTCTCCAACACCGTCAACCGCCGTATAGGCTCTTGTCTTTATCAAAGTACTCTGAGCGGATTGCGACCAGTTAGACAATGAAAATCCTGTGATGCTGTTATCTCCACTATTGGTTACATAGCACATGGAAGGATTACTAAAGACCAACTGATTAGGTCCCGCTCCTGTTGAAAAGGGGCTTCCATACATTTGAGTCAGTTTTTCGTCGGCCTCATTTCTAATGAAACCCGAAATTGTATTCGAAGAAGAGTTGGTAACCAGCACTGTTGCATCATTCGGAGCGATGGTCACGGATAAAGGATTTGCACCCGTAGGGTAGTTAGCCACTACTTTAGGTACGCCTGTTGTTATATCTATTTTTAAAACCGATAACGTGTTTGATTCGTTATTGACCACATAGGCCCAGCTACCTGAGCTGGAAATCGCCATACATGTAGGATTGTTACCCACGTTTACAGCAGGCACTATAGCAGTAAGAGCACCTGTCAAGGTATCTCTCCTGAACGCAGTTATCGTATTGTCTCTTGCGTTGGCAACATACAAATATTTACCGCTCGGATGAATGACTATAAATTGTGGAACATTGCCGGCATGATAATTTCCAATAATGGTAATATTGCCATAATCATCATCAGCTGTAAAAGCAGAGATTTGTTGACTGCCGGAGTTAGCGATATAGACATTTTTACCATTTGCGCTGGTAGTTATAAAACTTGCATTTTGCCCCACCCCATTCGGATATCCTGCTTTTGTTGCAAAGCTGTTCAGTGAAGGATTATAGGTCAGTGCCGAAAAATTGCTTGTGTACGGTGATACCAGGTAAGCTACTTTTTTTGACGGAGAAAGAGCCATTGAAGTTGCCATCTGCATTCCTGTACCATAGGGCTGGCCTGCGCTAGCCGTTAAAATTCCTGAAGGATCGGCATTAAACGATGATATCGTGTTGTTCTGGTTTAATACGGTTAGGAAAGAAGAACCTGATCCTGTGCCAAGAGTTTCATGACCCAAGGGACCAAAATTATTGCCGTTAATAATGGCTACGGCAATGTGATATATTTTTCCATTGATGATATTTTTAATAGTCTTTTTCACCAAAAAATCACCGGATTCATTAGCGTCGAACCGGACAAACGGGGTTTTGTTGGGAATAATAGTCGAAGTATCACAAAAAATCGCATAAGATTTATAAGAAACTATACCTGGAATCGATACGGTGATTTGTTTATTCCCTTCTTCTATCATAGGAAAGTAAGGCCGGGGTATGGATTGTGCCCTCAGCACAGCATGTAGCATGAAGGCAAAAAACATGAAAATGACTGTTTTAAATAATTGTGACATAGCTTAAGTATTTTCCTTTAAAAAAACATTTAACCTAATATAATAATATATTTTTTAAAAACAATAATACAAACTACTGACACGAAATACTAGATCCCCCCAAAGCTCTAGACAGGCTTCGTCTTGGTTCGTCACTTCTCCGCCGCTTCTCCGCCGTAACTTAGGTAAACAGGTACTTTTACCGGACAATCGGCGCTAAAAGGCCGGATCATCGAACAACTAACACAAAGCCAGGTATTATCCAGCCCCCATCCATAACCCACTCTGCACCATACCTAGTTTATGCGCCATACCTAGTCTACGCGCCATACCCGGTCACCACCCACCCTCTGCAATTTGCTACGGAAAATTCTCGTACGCTGCGGAAAGACCTCAGAGATCTGCGGGCCTCTTCGGCCCGCCTGATATCGTTAGTCTTGAAGCAGCTGTACAGAATTTTCCTTACAATTCATTAAAATTATGCCTCTACCGTAAGAGAAACTTAATTTTAATATCTTAACTTTGCAACCTTAATTTTTTGGAGATACTTGATTGATGTATAGGGAATTTAAACAACTGGAACTAGCTAAACTAAGCAAAGAAATACTTGAATTTTGGAAAAAGGAGAACATCTTTGAAAAAAGCATTTCTACTCGTCCGGAGTCCAATCCGTTTACTTTTTACGAAGGCCCCCCTTCTGCCAATGGCATGCCGGGGATCCACCACGTGATGGCCCGTGCGATTAAAGATATTTTTTGCCGTTACAAAACACAAAAAGGTTTCCAGGTAAAGCGAAAAGCCGGCTGGGACACCCATGGACTACCAGTAGAACTTGGAACTGAAAAAGAACTCGGCATCACCAAAGAAGACATTGGCAAAACCATTTCCATAGAAGATTATAACGAAGCCTGTAAAAAAACAGTGATGCGTTATACCGATGTATGGAATGACCTGACAGAACAAATGGGTTACTGGGTAGATATGGATGATCCATATGTGACCTACAAGTCCAAATACATGGAGTCTGTTTGGTGGCTTTTAAAACAAATCTACGATAAAGGCCTCCTTTACAAAGGTTATACCATACAACCCTATTCTCCAAAAGCCGGAACCGGACTGAGTTCTCACGAAGTTAACCAGCCAGGTGCTTACAGAGACGTTACCGACACCACTATTGTTGCACAGTTTAAATCACTGCCAGAAACCCTTCCCGAATTTTTACAGGGATTTGGAGAAATCCACCTGATGGCCTGGACAACAACCCCCTGGACATTGCCTTCCAATACCGCTTTAACCGTTGGACCAAAAATAGACTATGTATTGGTCAAAACTTTTAACCAGTATACCTTTCTGCCGGTAAATGTGATTTTAGCAAAGAACCTGGTTGGAAAACAATTCAACAAAGTATACTTTGAAAGTGCCTCAGCAGAAGATTTCCATAATTTTGCCGCAGGTGATAAAAAAATCCCTTATCAGATTTTAGCTGAATGCAAAGGTACCGATCTGGTAGGCATCAGATATGAACAGCTTTTACCCTATACCCTTCCTTACCAAAACCCTGAAAATGCATTCCGCGTCATCTCGGGCGACTTTGTAACCACAGAAGATGGAACCGGTATTGTACACACGGCCCCTACTTTTGGTGCAGATGATGCTAAAGTAGCAAAAGAAGCCACCCCGGAAGTTCCACCAATGCTGGTTCTGGATGAAAACGGAACACCAGTGCCCCTGGTAGATTTGCAAGGTAAGTTCACCTCTCATTTGGGAGATCTTGCAGGTAAATATGTAAAGAATGAGTACTACAACTCTGGTGAAGCCCCGGAAAAATCTGTGGACGTAGAAATCGCCATCCGTTTAAAAGAAGAAAATAAAGCCTTTAAGGTAGAGAAATATGTGCACAGTTATCCACACAGCTGGAGAACTGACGAGCCGCTCTTATATTACCCGCTGGATTCCTGGTTCATTAAGGTAACGGACGTAAAAGACCGTATGTTTGATCTGAACGAAACCATTAACTGGAAACCAAAATCCACTGGTGAAGGTCGTTTTGGAAACTGGTTAAAAAATGCCAATGACTGGAACCTTTCACGTTCCAGATACTGGGGAATTCCTTTGCCGATCTGGAGAACAGAAGACAAAAAAGAAGAGATGATCATTGGCTCTGTAGAAGAGCTGTACCAGGCGATAGAGAAATCTATTGAGGCAGGTCTGCAAAAAGAAAATCCATTCAAAGGATTTGAGATTGGAAACATGTCTGAAGAAAACTATGACCTGGTCGATTTGCATAAAAATGTGGTAGATGAAATTATTTTGCTTTCTCCATCAGGCAAACCAATGAAACGCGAATCCGATCTGATCGACGTTTGGTTTGACAGCGGGGCTATGCCTTACGCACAATGGCATTATCCATTTGAGCATAAAGATAAAATTGATGGCAATAAAGATTTCCCCGCAGATTTTATTGCTGAAGGTGTAGATCAGACCCGTGGATGGTTTTATACCCTGCATGCTATCGGCACCCTGGTTTTTGATCAGGTTGCATATAAAAATGTAGTTTCTAACGGGCTGGTACTGGACAAAAACGGACAAAAGATGTCCAAACGCTTAGGCAACGCCGTAGATCCTTTCAAAACACTGGCAGAATACGGGCCAGATGCGACCAGATGGTACATGATTTCCAATGCGAATCCATGGGACAACCTGAAGTTCGACACAGAAGGTATTGCAGAAATACGCCGTAAATTCTTTGGCACCCTATACAATACTTATGCTTTCTTTGCGCTATATGCCAATATCGATCAGTTTGTGATAGACCAGAACAATCTGACACCAGTTGCCGAGCGCAGCGAACTGGACCGCTGGATCTTATCCTTATTGCAAACGCTGATTGCAGAAGTTGACGAAAGCTATAATGCTTACGAACCGACGAGAGCCACAAGGGCTATCCAGGCTTTTGTAGATGAACACCTGAGCAATTGGTACATCAGATTGTCCCGCCGCCGCTTCTGGAAAGGCGAGATGACCGCTGATAAAAAAGCCGCTTACGAAACATTGTACACCTGTTTGATGAGTGTGGCTCAGATGATGGCACCAGTAGCACCTTTCTTTGCAGACTGGTTGTTCCGTAACCTGGCGGTAGCAGACAAGAACGCTGCCGAGTCCATTCACCTGGCCTTGTGGAAAGAAGCAGAGACATCTCTTATAGATACTGCCCTGAACGAACGGATGCAGCTTGCACAAGACATTTCCTCTATGGTATTGTCGCTCCGTAAGAAATCCGGCATCAATGTTCGTCAGCCTTTAGCCAAGATCCTTTTACCTGTTCTGGACCAGAAATTTGCAGACAAAGTAGAATTGGTGAAAGAATTAATTCTATCCGAAACGAATATTAAAAATATTGAGTATATTACTGACACTGCAGGCTTCATCAAGAAAAAGATCAAACCTAACTTTAAAACCCTGGGGCCAAAAGTTGGTAAAGATATGAAGCTGGTTGCCGAGGTCATCAATAACCTGAGCCAGGAGCAGCTGGGACAGTTTGAAAGTGCCGGAGAATATTTGATCCCGGGTACCGATTATCTGATCCAACTGGCCGACGTTGAGATTATTGCCGAGGACATACCAGGATGGCAGGTGACCAATCTGGGCAGTTTAACTGTTGCCCTGGATGTAACCATTACTGAAGAATTGAAACAGGAAGGCTTATCCAGAGAACTCATTAACCGCATCCAGAATTTGAGAAAGGAACTGAACTTTGAAGTGACGGATCGGATTACCGTGAGTTTACAAAAGGATAATTTGATCACCGCCGCAGTAGAACAAAATAAACAATACATTTGCTCGGAAATTTTAGCAGATGACATTAATTTAACAGAGAATATAGACAAAGGAAACAAAATCGTAATAGATGATGTTGAATTACTAATTTCGATTGAAACACAATAATTATTATGGAAAAAACTGAGAAAACAAGGTATTCTGATAGTGAGTTACAGGAATTCAAAGACCTGATCCTTGACAAATTACGTATGGCAAAAGAAGAATTCCTGTCTTTAACCAATTCATTAAGTAGCCCGAACTCTAATGGTACAGAAGATACTTCCGGAACATATAAGACTTTAGAAGATGGTTCTGCCACTTTGGAAAAAGAGCAGATCAATCAGTTAGCTGCCCGCCAGAAAAAATTCATTGAAAATCTTGAGGCTGCTCTGGTACGCATTGAAAACAAAACTTATGGAATTTGCAGGGAAACCGGTAAACTGATCCAGAAAGAACGTTTACGTGCTGTTCCTCATGCAACTTTAAGTATGGAAGCTAAACTGAAGCAGGCATAATGAAAGGCTATACCAAACCTTTACTAATTATTTTTTTAGTATTACTTATAGACCAGGCGGTAAAAACCTGGATCAAAACCCATATGTACATTGGCCAGGAGTTCAAAATCCTGGGCAATTGGTTCATTATACATTTCACAGAGAACAATGGTATGGCCTTTGGTCTGGAATTTGGCGGGGAGTTTGGTAAGCTGTCTTTATCTTTATTTAGAATTGCGGCTGTAGCTGGTATTGGCTATGGCCTGCATTATCTCATTCAGCGCAAATATCACAGAGGCCTGATTTTAAATGTAGCCCTTATTTTTGCCGGAGCACTGGGTAATATTATTGACTCTGTATTCTATGGTAAAATCTATGGTTATGCAGGTCTGTTTCATGGCCGCGTAGTGGATATGATGTATTTTCCTATACTGGAAGGCGTTTTCCCAAAATGGGTACCCATCTGGGGCGGAGAAGATTATATATTCTTCAGACCCGTATTTAACATTGCGGATGCAGCTATTTCTGTGGGTGTAATCTTAATCCTCGTATTTCAAAAAAGCTATTTCAAAGAAGAAATTATTGAAGAAATAGGCCCTAATAATGAGATCGTTGAAGATTAATCTACTCTTTTTTTCTTTTGTCCTTATGGAATTGGTATGATAATTACATCTGAATATTAAACACACAAAAGAAATTAATTTATACCGTTATGAAAAAATTAGTAGCCCTTGCCTTTGTTGCCTTATTTAGTATGAGCGCCATGGCCCAGCAAGTAGATATGAGAAGAAAGATTTCCGTTAGCGGTTCGGCCGAAACAGAAGTTACCCCAGACATTATCTACTTAAGCATTTCATTAAAAGAGTATCTTAAAGACAACAATAGTAAGAAAAAAGTAGACATCACTACGCTGGAGAACCAGTTGTTCAATGCCATCCAAAGCGCAGGTATACCGAAAGAAAATCTGATGATCAATAACCTCTCCAGCTATAATTATGCAACGGAGAAAAAGAAAGATCCGGATTTCCTGGTGAGTAAACAATATCGCTTAAAAGTAACAGACTTAAACAAATGGAATGCAATTATTGGTGCTGTTGATCCAAAAGGAGTAGCCTATACCAATATTGAAAGCTATGATTACTCTAAAATTGAAGCTTTGAAGAAAGAGCTGAAAATTAAGGCTATTCAGGCAGCCAAAGCTAAAGGTACTTATATGGCCGAAGCACTTGAAGACCATTTGGGAAGCGCAATCGATGTACAGGAAGTCAACAATGAAAACTATCCTCAGCCCATGTACCGCGCCAATGTAATGATGAAATCTGCTTATGCCGGTGATGCCGCAGAGTCTGCAGCCCCGGAAATTGATTTCAAGAAGATCAAACTGAATTATGTAGTGAATGTAGTCTTCGAATTAAAATAATTGATCTGAACACTATACAGTACCGATAAAAATTTAAGCTTATTATATAATAAACAGACCCGCCAACAAACTTGGCGGGTTTTTTGTTATAATATACATAACCCTTAAAAATAAACTTATGAAGAAAATTATTTACTCGCTTGCTCTAGTCTTTATGTTGGGGATTAGTGCAAACACTGTAATGGCAGCTGGAAACAGGGATAAGAATAAAACAGAACTTACAGCTGAACAGCAGGTGGAACTAAAACGCATTACTGACCGTGTGGAAGAAATCAAACACATGGACAAATCAAATCTTTCCAAAGAGGAGCGAAAAGAACTGCGTAAGGAACTGAAAGAGATGAAGAAACATGCACGTGCTATGGGCGGAGGTGTTTATCTTTCTGTTGGAGCGATCATTATTATTATTCTTTTATTGATCCTGATCCTGTAGATCAAATTATCGGAGATTATTCACCTAAATATATCTATCTGTAAAAAGGCCTTATGCGTAAGCAATAAGGCCTTTTTCTTTCTGTTCAATCCCCGTGGGGAAATGAAGAAGACTAATCAATCAGATCAAATCCGGTATATTTCACTAAAGCCTCCGGAATACGGATGCCTTCTGGAGTCTGGTAGTTTTCTAAAATAGCGGCTACAATACGTGGTAAAGCCAAAGCACTTCCATTTAGCGTATGTGCAAGTTGGGTTTTACCGGTATTTCCTTTATATCTCAGTTTTAAACGGTTGGCCTGATAAGTCTCAAAGTTGGATACAGAGGAAACTTCCAGCCAGCGTTGTTGTGCTGCACTCCATACTTCCATGTCATAGGTCATTGCAGAAGTAAAGCCCATATCTCCTCCGCATAAGCGAAGTACCCTGAAGTGCAGACCGAGTTCCTTTAATAAGGACTGTACATAAATGCTCATCTCTTCCAGCACCTGGTAAGATTTGTCGGGGTGTACAACTTGCACCACTTCCACTTTATCAAATTGGTGCAATCTATTTAATCCTCTTACATGTGCACCATATGAACCCGCCTCCCGACGAAAACAAGGTGTATAAGCGGTATTTTTAACTGGAAGATCTTCTTCTTTTAAAATAACATCTCTATATAAATTCGTTACCGGTACTTCTGCTGTTGGAATCAGGTAAAGGTTATCAACAGTAGAGTGATACATCTGCCCTTCCTTGTCTGGCAATTGCCCTGTTCCGAAGCCTGAAGCCTCATTAACCAAATGGGGAACCTGCATCTCTCTATAACCCTCTGCAGTGGCGTGGTCCAGAAAAAAGTTAATCAGCGCACGTTGCAGACGGGCTCCTTTACCTTTATATACAGGAAATCCTGCTCCGGTAATTTTAGTTCCCAGTTCGAAATCTATAATATCATATTTGGAGGTCAGCTCCCAATGTGGCAGAGCTTGCTCATGCAATACAGCGGGCTCACCATAAGTCAGCACTACCTCATTCTCTTCTGGTGTAATTCCTGAAGGAACCAAAGGTCCAGGCAAATTAGGCAATTGTACCAGCAGATTGTGCAATTGAAGCTCCACCGTACTTAACTGATCAGACAGATGCTTGATTTTATCTTTATTTGCAGTAGTTTCCGCTTTAATCGCATCAGCTTCCTCTTTTTTTCCATTACGCATCAGCTCACCAATTTGTTTGGCACTGGCATTGGCTATAGCAGAAAGGTTATCCAGCGAAGTTTGAGTTTGTCTGCGTTCATCATCAATTTGAATGATTTCATCAACCAGTTCAACCTGTTTAAAGTGACGTACACTTAAGCGTTCTAAAACTTTCTCTCTATTTTCGCGGATATAGTTAACTTGCAGCATTATTTATAATATTTTAAACAAAGATAACAAGAGTTTAGAGAGAATAACATGGAAGGTAAACTATTTCTTGTACCAACGCCCATAGGTAATCTGGAAGATATGACTTTCAGGGCCGTCAGAGTCTTAAAAGAAGCAGATGTTATCTTAGCAGAAGATACCCGTACCAGTGCACCATTACTTAAACATTTTGGCATTGATAAAAAGGCCTATTCTCATCATCAGCATAATGAGCACAAGGCAACCTCTGAGATCATTAAATTCCTGAAACAAGGACAGAACGTGGCGCTCATTTCAGATGCAGGTACACCAGCCATATCAGACCCGGGCTTTTTCCTGGTGCGGGAAGTATTGAAAAATGACCTGCAGGTAGAGTGTCTTCCGGGAGCTACAGCATTTGTACCTGCCCTGGTCAATTCTGGTTTACCAACAGATGCATTTGTTTTTGAAGGTTTTCTACCTGTTAAAAAAGGCAGACAAACCCGTTTTAAAAAACTTGCGGAAGAAGAGCGTACCATTGTATTATATGAAAGTCCTCACCGTTTATTAAAAACACTGGAAGAGTTTGGCCAGTATTTTGGGGAAGAGAGACAAGCCTCGGTCAGCAGGGAGCTCACCAAGATGTATGAAGAGACCGTAAGGGGTACCGTGGCAGAGATAAAATCACATTTTGAAAACAATATTTTAAAGGGAGAATTTGTAATTTGTGTGGCAGGTAAGCCCGAAACAAAAAAGACAAAGGCAGATGGCCGCGATTACAAATAGTTATTTAACCTAATCAAGAAGAACAAATGATATTAATAGATAGATTTTTAAGTGACGAACAAGATCCTAAAGCCGTAGAAAAGGTTCTGGGAAAATTAAATGATATACTCACCAGCAATGAGGAACTGATCTACCTGGCCGTACAAAAGAAACCTGCGGTCAATTTGTTGCCAGACTGTATTGCCGTGAGCAACAAACGTATCTTTTACTGTGAGCCGGCCAATTTTGGCATAACGATGAAATTCACAGATATTTCCTGGAAGAGCATAAAAGAAGTGTCCTTTAAAGAAGAATTGTTTGGTTCCAAATTTATCTGCGTACCGCAGCAGGGTGAAAACATCATTACCGAATACATCCCTAAAACGCAAGCCAGAAAACTGTATCAGGCGGCCTATGAGCAACTGGAAAACTTTAAAGAAGAACAGAGAAAATCTGATATAGAAGATAAACGGGCTGCTGTTTCTCCGGTGACTGTTAATGCCCAGCCACAGGGAATCGCAGATTTCAGTCATATTGAGGAGGCTGTTGTGGTACCTGATCCTGTTCCGGTTGTCCATGTTGAAGAGCCTGAAGATGAGACCACACTTAAACTCAGAAAGCTCAAAACGCTATATGATAAGCAGCTGATTACCCAGGAAGAATATGAAGCAAAGAAAGCAAGCATTTTAGATAGCTTTTAGTCATCCTATGAAATCCAAGACCTTTCTTCTGCCAGCTTTATTAAGTGCTTTCTTAATGTGGCTGGCCTGGCCTCCTATTCCCTATACCACACCTTTACTCCTGGTTGGATTGGTTCCGCTCTTATTGGCTATCGATTCCATCCGCCAGTCTGACGCTCCAAAGAAGGGTAAAAAAGTATTTTTAACTGCAGGCCTTACCTTCCTGGTTTGGAATACCGCCAGTATTTATTGGGTATACAATGCCATAAGCGCAGTAAACAATGCTTTTGTGGCTTTCCTGATCTCTTTAATCCCTTATGGATTGGGCGCTTTGTTGATGACCTTTGCCTTTTGGCTGTATTACAGACTGAGCGTTGTTGCCAGTAAAAAGATCGCTTACTTTGGTCTGATCTCTTTTTATATTGCGATGGAATACCTGCACCAGACCTGGGACCTGGCCTTCCCATGGATGACCCTGGGCAATGGACTGGCAGGCATGCATCAGTTGGCCCAATGGTATGAATATACAGGTGTATATGGAGGGTCCCTATGGATTCTGGCGAGTAATATCCTGGCCTTTGAAGCCTATAAAGTTTTCAAGTCAAAACTAACCGGCTATCCGAAATTCAGGCCTGCATTCATTTGGGGGCTATTTGTAATTCTTCCAGCGGCACTTTCCCTAACAAAATATGTTCAGTATAAAGAGAAGCCTGTTCCAGTAAATGTAGTCGTGGTACAGCCCAATATTGATCCCTATCAAAAGTACGAGAGTTTACCTGCCAGTGAGCAGCTGAAAATTCTAACTCATTTATCTGATTCTATTGCTCAACCCAATACAGAATATTTTATCTGGCCTGAAACAGCCATTCCCCGTTATGCAGATGAAGACCGTATCAGGGAGAATCCAGATTTCCTTACCGCACAGCATTTTCTGTACAAGTATAAAAATGCAAGTCTGATCACAGGAATTGAGAGCATCAAGAGAAATGGCGATCAGGTCAGCAGTTTTAATACGGCCATGCAGCTGGAAAACTCGGCCAATGTACAGTTTTATCATAAATCTAAACTTGTACCTGGTGTCGAAAAGATGCCTTTCCCAGGTGCTTTATCTATTCTGGGACCTGTTTTTGATGGTTTTGGTGGAACAGTTGGGGGTTACAAAGGCCAGGAAGATCCAGGTGTATTTTATTCCTACGGTGGCATTGGGGCCACACCAGTGATCTGCTATGAATCTTTATGGGGCGACTGGATAGGAAAGTCTGTGAAAAACGGGGCTCAGTTTATCGCCATCATCACCAATGATGGGTGGTGGGACAATACTTCCGGAAAAGACCAACACTTCCTCTACGCAGGACTACGGGCCATTGAAACCAGAAGATATGTTGTCAGATCAGCGAATACGGGTATTTCGGGTTTTATCAACCAAACCGGAGATGTGGTTAAGCAAAGCAAATGGTGGACCAGAACAGCCCTTAAAGCGGATATCAATTTGAATGATGAGATCACGTTTTATACCAAAAGCGGTGATCTGATTGCTAAGCTGTGCAGCCTTACGGCAATATTCTTCGCGCTTATCATTCCTTATAGAAAATGGGGTAGAAAAGTTAAACAATAATTGCAAAATGAGAAGATCAAATATAAACACCTTATCCCTGAGTATCATTGTACTACTCAGTTGGTTTGCCATCGTACTTCAATTTGATCTTACGTTAATCAACAGACAGCTTCCGCTATTACAAAGCATCGCTAAATTTTTCAGTTATTTCACGATCTTAACCAATATTCTGGTGGCTACTGCCCTTTCCTTTATCCTGTTTTCTCCAGGCTCCTCTTATGGCAGGTTCTTTTCCAGTGCCAAAGTTTTGACTGCAACAACAGTCTATATTATCGTAGTTGGGGCAGTTTATAATGTAGTTTTAAGACCACTCGCCACGCCGCAGGGCTTAAACTGGCTCGCAAATGAACTGCTTCACCTGGTGGTCCCTCTAATGACTGTTTTATATTGGATTTGTTTTGTAGACAAGAAAACACTTAAATGGTCGGATATGTGGCCCTGGCTACTCTATCCCCTTGCCTACTTCTGCATTACACTTTTTGCCGGAGCCTATGGCGCAACCTACCCTTACCCTTTTATAGATGTAACACAGTTAGGATATTCAAGAGTGCTGATCAACTGCTTGGGTGTAGCAGCACTCTTTATTGGATTATCTTTATTGATGATTGCTCTCGGAAAAATACCCAGATCAAAGAAAAACAACTAGGATAAATACTTTCCTACTATAGGCATTCTTCTTCCCATACCAAATGCCTTTGGTGATACTCTTAAGATTGGTGGTGTTTGATAGCGTTTAAATTCGGCTGTATTGACCATTTTAATGATCCTGCGTACCAAGGCCTCATCAAACCCCTGGGCTATAATGGCAGAAGAACTCTTCTTCAGCTCTATATACTGAAACAAAATCTGATCCAGGATATCATAATCCGGCAAAGAATCCGAATCTTTCTGACCTGGGCGAAGTTCTGCTGAAGGTGGCTTCACAATAGAGTTTTCAGGAATGACTGCAGCATCTTTATTAATATAATGCGCAAGCTGATAGACCTGAGTCTTATATACATCACCAATGACGCCAATAGCACCACACATGTCTCCATACAAAGTACCATATCCTACTGCACATTCACTTTTATTGGAGGTATTCAGTAAGATATAACCAAATTTGTTAGACATGGCCATCACCACAATGCCACGGCACCGGGCTTGTATATTCTCTTCAGTAAGATTAAAAGGCAAATTATGGAACGCAGGGGCCATCATCTGATCAAAAGCATCTGCCGCCTCCTTAATGGGGATGATCTCGTGTTGACAACCAATATTCTTGACCAGGTCCAATGCATCCTGTACAGAATGATCTGTAGAATATTTAGAGGGCATCAGTACGGCCATAACATTTTCTGCGCCAAGGGCCCGGCAAGCCAGTGCACATACAATCGCCGAATCAATTCCGCCAGACAGACCTAATACAGCCTTTTTAAAACCAGACTTTTCAAAATAGTCTTTGATACCCAGGATAAGCGCATCATGGATCTGTTCTATATCTGGAACTGGTTGATGTTCCAGCGGCTGAAGGTGCTGAATATGTTGATCTTTAAATTCATATAAGCCTATAGCTTCCTTGAAGTACGGAAGCTCGTCAAGCATTTGCCCTTTTGCATCAAAAACCATAGAGCCTCCGTCAAAAATAATCTCTGTCTGCGCGCCAACCTGATTGACATACAACAGTGGTAATTTATATTTCCGGGCATTCTCTGCCAGTACTACGATACGTTCATCATCATGGCAATAGGAGAAAGGAGAAGCGGCAATATTGATCATCAAATCCGGCTGCTGCAGGATAAGTTCATCCATGGGATTGGAAACATATAAAGGATTGTTGTTAATGTTCCACAGATCCTCACAAATGGTTAGCGCAATTTTCTTCCCTTTAAAGTGTATACATTCAAAACTGGTGGCCGGCTCAAAATAACGGTACTCATCAAAAACATCATAGTTTGGAAGCAATGCCTTTCTGACGATGCTCCTGACCTGACCATTTTCAATAAAATAAGCCGCATTGAACAGATCTTTACCCGCAAGCTGTTCATTTTTCACAGGTAAACCAATGATGCAGGCAATGTCTGTGCAATGTTCCGCAATTTTTAAAGCAGCCTGCTCACAAAGAGAAATGAACTCTTCGAATTCCAGGAAGTCGCGTGGCGGGTAGCCGCAAACAGCAAGTTCTGCAAAGACCACCAAATCTGCGCCTTTTTCTTTGGCTTTACCAAGATGTTCAATGATTTTATGGGTATTGGCCTCAAAATTTCCAATATGGTAGTTCAGTTGAGCGAGTGCAATCTTCATGTTTTAAAAGAATATTCCGAAGTTCAAGGCAATATAATGGTTCTTTACGCTTCTGTCACCATCTTTAACAATATTGGTAAACCCGTTATTATAGGTTAAACCGGCAGTAATGCTGGTGTGGGTATCGAGGTCAAATTCACCGCCACCGCCCAGGATCAAACCTGCACGGTAAAAACGGGTAGAAGATTTGATGTTCTGGTTAGTCACAATTCCTTTACCTCCGCTTTCTGCGTCCTGCCGTGCACCAATGTTGAAATCGTTAGACAAACCAAACTGTCCGTACCACCTCAGATCACCAATCTTATTGGTTTTAAGTTTCACTGTAAGCGGCAACTCCAGGTATTGAAGTTTATATTTTAGATCATAAGCAGTAGCTGCTGTGGTATTGGCATTTTGTGCATATAATCTTGGGTTGATTTCAGTGCTTTTTCCGTTAATAGTGGTCACAGTAATACCAGTTGCCAGGCTATAGTTTTCGGCAAAATTAAAATCAGCCAGAAGTCCGTAAGAAAAGCCTAAACTTGTACCATTACCTTTTCCGTTTTCTGCCTTTATCCATCCAAAAGTTGGATGTGCCGTTAAACCAAGACGAAATCCGTAATCCATAATTGGAGTATTCTGGGCAAAAAGATGACTGGCGGAAATGAAGAAGAAGAGAGAAAGGAGTATTTTTTTAATCATTGTGGTTGGTGTTAAATACAGATACTGTAATTTCATGCTTGATCTGGTTATATTTGCTCTAAATGAGATATAACGTAAAACATCCCCAAATTTATCTATTTTTTCTGTTAGCGCTTGTTTTTTTTTCTTGCCAACGGTCGAAAAAGCCTGATGTAAGCCAGATTAAGCTTGACATTCATATAGAACGTTTCGATAAAGACCTGGCTCAGTTTAAAAAACTGGGCACTTTAGAAGCAGACCAGTTACTAAAAAAAAAATATGGCCCTTTTTACGATGATTATATTCACAGGATGATTGGGACCCCCGATTATACCGGAGCTCAGATTCTGGACACCCTTTATCAGGACAAGGCCTATGCAGACCTCAGCAAAGAAGTAGACAGTGTATTTCCTTCTCTGACATCTGAAGAGCAATCGCTTAGCCAGGTTTTCAAATACATCAAATACTATTATCCCAATGCCCGGGTACCCAAGTTCATTGCATTTATTTCAGGTTTTGCCGTACAAATGCCCATCGGTGACAAGTATATGGGCATAGGTCTGGACATGTTCCTGGGCAAGGACAGCCAGTTCTACAGGGCCATTGTGACCAGTGTCCCGGTATACCTTTCCAGAAGGTTTTCACCAGAGTACATCAGCCCGAGAATAGCAGAAACTTACGCCAGAGAAGAACTATTTCCTGAAAAGGAGGAGAACAGGAGTCTGATCTCCAAAATGATCTACAGCGGAAAGATCCTCTATTTTATGGATAAAGTGCTCGATGATCAGGTTCCGGACGAAATAAAGATCGGTTATACCCCAGAACAGTTAAATTGGTGTAAAAAATACGAGGGCAACATTTGGGCCTTCTTTATGGAAAACGAATTGTTGTTTAGTACAGATTACCCAAAAATGCAGGTATTTCTTAGTGAGGGGCCTTTTACACCGGGTATCGGAGAAAAAAATCAATCTGCCCCGAAGCTGGGCATCTGGACAGGTTGGCAAATTGTTAGGAAGTATATGGAGAAAAATCCGGAAATTACGCTGCAGCAATTGATGGAGGATAATGATGCGCAAAAGATATTAAGCGCTTCAAAGTACAAACCTAAATAAGAAATTAATGACAAAGATTGGTATCGTATTATCGGGCGGAGGGATCAGGGGAATAGCGCATCTTGGGGTTTTAAAAGCATTTATAAATGCAGGTATCCGCTTTAGCCACATTAGTGGCACCAGTGCGGGCTCTATTGCAGGTGCTTTTTACGCCGCGGGTATAGATCCCGAAGAAGGCTTTAATATTTTCACAAAAACTAAATTACTCCGCTTTGTAAGACCTGCTGTTGGCTCTCTTGGATTGATCAATATTGAGCATACTTCTGACCTGCTGAAAGAATATTTCCCTGAAAACAGTATAGAGAAATTAAAAATCCCGCTCACCATTGCAGCAACAAATTTTAGTGAGGGCAAACTTGTCTATTTTAACAAAGGACCGCTGATCCAGGCCATCCAAGCCTCCAGCTGCATCCCCGGGATATTTAAACCGATCATGATTGGTGGTCAAATGTATGTAGATGGTGGTATTCTGAATAACTTTCCGGTGGAGCCCTTAATGAAAGACTGCGACTTCATCATTGGATCGTCCTGTAACCACCTGAAGGAAGTAGACAAAATTACCGGGATTACAGCCTTGATGAGCAGGGCAGGTATTATGTCGATTAACAAAGATATGGAGCAAAAATCTGCTTTCTGTGATGTCCTCATAGAACCAAAGGGTATGGGTGAAATCAGTACTTTTGATATGAAAAAAGCCGAAATCATCTACTGGCTGGCCTACGAAGAGACGCTCAAGACCATTAAAAACAATGAGAAACTACGGGCGCTCATGAACAAGCCGCAGGTCTAATCCTTATTTTAAGAGAACCAGACGCTCTCCTTCCAGAACTGGAATGGCCTTACAAAGGTCCAGTTGCAAACAGAATTTAACATCTTCCTCGATGTTTAACGCAGCCAGCCGGTGGCTATGAGATGACTTTGCAATATACTTTCTAAGGTCTTCTTTAGCCAAGATATAGAGGTCTTCAGCGGCAACACTCGAGTCATCGAAATGATCAAAATTTGCTTTCAGCTGATGAACCACAGCCCCGGCAAACAGGGTATCTTCCAGGTTAAACTGGTCCTTCCATCCTGCACAAAGCAGCAATACATTTTTATCCTGTGCTTTAAGCCAGGTACACAATACCTCCAGGTTCAAAAAGGAACCGATCACCACTTTGAAGGCGCGTGCTCTGGCCAGATGAAGGGCCTTCGTCCCGTTGGTCGTGGTCAAAACAATCGTTTTGCCCGATACTTTTTCTTTAGTATAAGAAAATGGGGAATTGCCGAAGTCATAGCCTTCAACCACTTCCCCATTTCTTTCCGCCGCCAGTAAATAGCCTTTACCTGAAAAATTCAGGCAGTCTTCCACTTGTGCTACGGGTATAATGGCCTCAGCCCCATTGTCAATACCATATACCATAGATGATGTTGCCCTTAAGATATCAATGACAACAACTATACTCTCTTCAATTGCATATAAATCCAGTAAAGCCGGAGTTAGACAAACTTCAATTTTCCTTTGCATCTATGGTTTAGTGGTCTATTTATAAAATGGGAACTTAACGACTTTAGCTTTTATTTTAGCATTACGGATATGGATATAGATTTCTGTACCTTCTTTGGCTTTATCCAGATTCACATAGCCCATGCCAATCGCCTTTTGCAAAGAGGGAGATTGTGTACCTGAAGTTACTCTTCCAATCACCTGTCCGGCCTCATCTACGATTTCATAATCATGACGCGGAATACCTCTGTCTATCATTTCAAAACCGATCAGTTTCTTTTGGATACCGGCTTCTTTCTGCGCCTGAAGAGCCTCAGAATTGGTAAATGGTTTTGTAAATTTAGTGATCCATCCCAGACCGGCTTCAATTGGAGAAGTGGTGTCATCGATGTCATTTCCATATAAGCAGAAGCCCATTTCTAAGCGCAGGGTATCACGTGCACCAAGCCCGATTGGCTTAATACCGAATTCAGCACCTGCTTCAAAAATAGCATCCCAGATGGCATATGCCTTGTCGTTTTCGAAATAGATTTCGAAGCCTCCAGCACCTGTATATCCAGTTGCCGAAACGATTACATTGTCAATTCCTGCAAACATGCCTTTCTTGAAATTATAATATTCCATAGAAGCCAGGTCAATATCTGTTAATTTTTGTAAGGCTTCTGCTGCTTTTGGACCCTGTATAGCCAAAAGAGAGGTTTTGTCGGAGATATTGTGCATTTCTACACCCTCTGTATTGAATTTTTGGATCCAGTTCCAGTCTTTTTCAATATTGGAAGCATTAACCACCAGCATATAGGTCTTATCATCTATGCGGTATACCAAAAGGTCATCTACAATTCCACCCTGTTCATTTGGCAAACAAGAATACTGAACCTTTCCATCATACAGTTTAGAGGCATCGTTGCTGGTTACACGCTGAATAAGGTCAAGGGCTTTCTCTCCTTTCAGGATAAATTCTCCCATATGGCTTACATCAAAAACACCAACTCCGTTTCTTACCGTATTGTGTTCGGCATTAATGCCTTCGTACTGAACAGGCATATTGTATCCTGCAAATGGCACCATTTTAGCGCCCAATGAAATGTGTTTATCTGTTAATGCGGTATTATTCATACTTTTTATATAAAAATGGTGGCCAAAAGTACACAATTTTTACACATTTATAAGCCGCCTGTAGATATTCACCATTCCTTCGGTAATTGTAGAAATATCGTAATTACGTTCGGCCGTTTTACGTGCATTTTCTCCAATTTCCCTCCATTTGTTGGGATTGGTAATGCATTGTAAAATGGCCCGGTAAAACTCGTCAGGTGTATTTGCAATCAGGATATCTTTCCCATTTTCGCAGGTGATCCCTTCGGCAGCCATCGTTGTAGCGATAATGCATTTTCTCATGGCCATACCTTCTATGATCTTTACACGCATTCCGCTTCCGGACAACAAAGGAACGATCATAATGGCTTTGGAATTGATGAACTCAACCGCATCCAGAATTTCTCCTTCTACCACCAGATTCTCCGAATCATAGTCAAAAAACTGTTGCTGCATGTTCTTTCCAGCAATATAAAATCGCAGTTCACTGTTCAGCTTTTCGATATCCGGCCATATTTCATCCAGGAACCATTCCAGTCCTTCCTTATTTGGCCGCCAGTCCATTGCCCCCAAATGAAAAAGGGTAGCGAAGCTCGTTTTCGAAGGATCAGTAACATATTTATCAAAATCCAGCGCTACAGGGAACACATCAAGGCTGGTTTCGCAACCAAATCGCAGAATACTCTGTCTATCCTGTTCACTAATCGCAAATATCTGGTGGAACCTGTTCATTTGTTCCGTCTCGTAAGATTTCAGTCTCCTGGCCAAAAATTCCAGATAACGCCTTCTTGGCCTGAACCTTTCTGTATAGGCAATGCGTTCCCATACATCAAATACAATATTGTGTGCCCGGTAAATGATCTTTGCCTTGCTAAAGGCCTTCACGGTATCCAGATAAGGAACCACAAAAAGTCCCTCAAACTGAATAATATCAAACTCTGCTTCCCTTAAAATGTTCTCCAGCAATTTGGCTGCATTGTCATCAAAATAACGGGAAACATTATAGGACTGGTTAGAAAATACGTTGAATATCGCTCCCCAGATATTCACCTCAGTATCGATATCATAGGAGTAAAATTTTACACCGTCATAGATCGGGTCATAAATATCATCCACATCCACCCGGTGTTTATTGGTGTTGATACTGAATAAAGTAACGTCTACATCGTGCCTGAGCAGTCCCTTTATCGTGTTGTAAACAACGATAGGGTATCCACTATTGGGTGGAAACGGGACGCGGTATGTTAGCATCAATACTTTCAACAGTGTGAAAATACTAAATTAAGTGGACTAATTTCGCCACAGAAAGTAGTTTTTTCCCAATTTTAGAAGGAAAATATGGCCTTAAAGGGCAAATAAATCCAGTTGTGGGTGACTCACCGTAAAACTTTTGCGGTGGTATGGCGTTAAACCCAGTTCTAAAGAAGCTGTACGATGAGCAATTGTAGGATATCCTTTATTCTGATGCCATTGATATAAAGGGTATTCTTCTCCTATTTTAACCATATATTCATCTCTGTAAGTTTTAGCCAATATAGAGGCCGCGGCAATGTTTAGATATTTCCCGTCCCCTTTGATGATACAGCTATGCGGAATCTCAGGGTAAGCTTTAAACCTGTTCCCATCGATACTTAAATACTTCGGTGCAATGCTTAACTTTTCGATGGCCCTGTGCATGGCAAGAAAAGAAGCATTTAGAATGTTAATACGGTCTATTTCTTCATTATCTACAGAAGCCACAGCCCAGGCCAAAGCCTCCTTTTCTATAATGTGCCTCAACTGCTCCCGCTGTGAATGCTTCAGCATTTTGGAATCTGTCAGTTCACCAGCCACAAAATCTTTTGGTAAAATCACAGCTGCGGCAAATACCGGACCTGCCAGACAACCTCTTCCGGCTTCATCGCAGCCAGCTTCCAATAATTCTTCCTGATAACAATTCAATAACATCCTGTAAAGTTAATGATTTAGCATTTAACTAGACTGTTACATTTTCTGACTTTACATCAAAAGCATCTCTTAAACCTATAGCCAGCAAGTTGAAGGCATATACCGTCAGCATAATAGCAAGACCTGGTAAAACAGCAAGGTAAGCCGCATCCATAATAATATAACCGTAATGCTCTTTAATCATTCCGCCCCAGCTCGGCATAGGTGCCTGTGCACCAAAGCCCAGAAAACTAAGTCCGGATTCCAGTAAGATCGCCGAAGCAAAATTAGCGGAAGCCACCACCAGAATCGGCCCGGCAATATTGGGCAAAATGTGTTTCATAATCGTTCTGGATGTAGAGAAGCCCAAAGCCTTGGATGCCTCTACAAATTCAACTTCTTTGAGGGCAAGTACTTGTCCCCGAACCAAACGAGCTACGTCAACCCATGTTGACAAGCCAACGGCAATAAAGATCTGCCAGAAGCCCTTTCCTAAGGCAAAAGATATGGCAATAACCAATAATAACGAAGGTAGTGACCAAATCACATTCATGAACCAGCTGATCAGTGCATCTACCTTACCACCAAAATACCCGGCCAGGGCCCCGAGGCTAATCCCAATGCAAAGAGAAATCAATACTGCGACCAGACCCACCGACAGGGAAACCCGGATCCCCAAGATGAGTCTGCTTAAAAGATCTCTCCCGTAGAGGTCGGTACCCAGCCAGAAAGTTTGTGTATAACGGTTATTACCCTGAACCAATGGATAAATGGTTTCTTCTGCACGTTCATCGTCACCTATATATTCTCTTGCATATACCTTATTCCCCTGCTGGCGGTACGTGGTCACCGGGATACTCATAAAATCTGCCGGTTGTCCATACAGCATTTTTTCCAGAAGGTTTACTTTTTTCACATCTGTCTTTTTGCTGATGATCAGGAAATGAAAAGTCCTTCCCGGTTTCCTATTGCTCAGTTGCAGATGCATGGTATTGGCCATCGGGCTTTGGTCTGGTGTAACCAGGTAACCTAAAATACCCAGAAGGATCAGCAGTCCTAAAAAGATTAATCCGCAAAAGGCCAGTTTGTTCCTTTTGAATTTTACCCAGATCTTTCCTGAAGGACTGTGTTTACTCATTTCACCATTCTTCCCTTCCACTTGTATTTTCCGGAATTACCGGCAACGCCGATAAAAATAATATAAATGATATGCATCAGACTCAGTGCGGGCATAAGGGCAAGCAATTCCCTTCTTTTCGCAAATCTGGTCACATCCCAAAGAAATAAAAATTCAAAAATAATTTTAATCAGCAGCTGGACAAGAGCGACTTTAAAAAACAGACCGATAAACAGTCCGGCAACAATATTGGCCAGTATGCTCAGGTTAAACAACCAGACAAATACACCAAGCACAATGATCGATTTATTTTTATACCGGGTACTCTTTGAAGCCCAGCGTTTCCTTTGCTGGATAAATTCCGACATATTGGGCTTGGCAAAAGTATAGACCATAGCCTCATAATTTCTAAGGAATCCAATCTTTTTTCCGTATCTGGCTGCCATTTTATGGAGGAGCAATTCGTCATCACCAGAAGCCAGATCGTCTATCCCTTTAAATCCACCCACCTCATAAAATGCGTCCCTTTCATAAGCCAGGTTTGCGCCGTTACAGGTAGAAGGTTTTCCGTTTCCAATTGTGGAGGCGCCAAGGCCGATCAGATAGAGAAATTCCAGCGCCTGTGCACGTTCAAAAAAACTTTGCTCTTTGAAATAGACCACTGGCGAGGAGATCATTTTGTAATCATGCTCTTCGTAATAGCTTACAATTGTTTTTAACCAGTTTGGCCCCATCCTGCAGTCTGCATCCGTAGTCACAATCAATTTTCCTGTTGCTCCGCTTATAGCCGTTTGTATGGCCTTTTTCTTATAGGAGTTTAAAGCCTTATCTTCATTCAGAATGATCAGTTTTATATCCTTGTAACCCGTAATGATCTCTACTGTATGGTCTGTTGAATGGTCGTCTATAAAAATAATCTCCAGCAAGGCCTTATCATAATCCTGTGCCAACAAATCTTCTATGGTGTGAGATATACTTCCCGCCTCATTCCGCGCAGCAACAATAACAGATACTGGGGTCGTACATTTCTTTGCAGAGGCTTTGTAAGGCATTAATTTATGCCAGCCCCTAATAAAAGCAACAACAACCAGGACATAATTGATGGTCAGAATAGCAGAAAAATAATTAGGTACGTTGAGTATTTCCAAAAAAATTGAGTTTAAAAACGAAATAAGAGCCTAATATAGCAGGAATTATAATATTTATAAGCCAAATGCTCGCGGTGCAGGCTACAACCGCTGTATTTTGATCTGTGATATATTTAAAGAAAAAGAGTGCCGTAACACTTCTTATTCCGATATCAAAGAGATCAAGTGAGGGTAGGGAAGACTGAACAAAGAACAGTATACAAACCATCATCATGATATCCGCATAATGCAAACCAGGAATCAACCAAAAGAACATCACAAAGTATTGGGTGCTGAACACCAGATAACGGGCAAGGCAGAACAGTAAGATTTTTAAAAGCTCCAGTTTTTTATACCGGGCAAGCACTTTATAAAATCTTTTATATTTTCTTGTAAAACGAATAGATAGTAAAATGCCATTCAGCCATCTGATGTTAAAGAAAAAGACCAGGAAAAATAAACTAAAAGTACCAGCCAAGGCACAAAGGGCAAAAAATAAGCGGTAATCAAGAAGATTAAACTTATAAATAAATGCACAAATGGCTATAGAACCAAAAACATTGGTTAATACCAGTTGACCGATATTTCCCACAGCCATCGCCACCACGCCAATGATCCTTCTTTTGGGGGAGAGAAAAAAGACCCGCCCTCCATACTCGCCAATCCTGTTGGGGGTAAACACAGCCCAGGTGAGGCCACAGAACACAGATTCTATTGCTTTCCAAAGACTGATTTTTTCTATACTGCTCACTAATCTTTTCCACTTTAAGGCCTCAAGGCCCCAATTTACCAGCATAAGTACCACCACCACCGCCAGGATAACTTCCATTTGGTGTTCGGGCATACCCTTGATCAACCTGCCAAAACTTTTCAAATCATTATTGGTGGTCAGCTTGATATAAATGAACCAAAATGCAAAAACAACAATTGCAATTTTGATGAGGTAGGAGAATATCTTTTTATACTTCGATGTCAAACTTTTTATTTTACTCTCTGCAAATATGCTTAATATTGTTTTATGTTGGTGGAAAAAAAGGAAAGGGTTATCCTGGGGATTGATCCCGGAACGGCTGTAATGGGTTACGGGGCGATTCTGGAAAAGGGCAGCAAAATGGAGCTGGTTACGATGGGTATTGTGCGAATGGAACACCTTGATGACCATTTTTTGAAGCTCCAGCGCATCTTCGAAAAAACCATTCATTTGATAGATGAGTATAAACCTGATGTGCTAGCCATTGAGGCTCCCTTTTATGGAAAGAACATACAAGTTATGTTAAAATTAGGCCGGGCACAGGGTGTTGCCATGGCTGCGGCGCTATCCAGAAATATTCCGGTTACAGAATATGCCCCCAGAAAGATCAAACAATCCATTACAGGGAATGGAAGTTCGGGTAAAGAACAGGTGGCTGCTATGCTCCAAAGACTCTTAAATTTCAAAGAAACACCCGAATTCCTGGATGCGACAGATGGGCTGGCTGTCGCTGTCTGCCACTCTTTTCAAAGAGTGCCTAGCGGTGGCAGTGGCAAGGCTAAATCTTATTCGGGATGGGCCTCTTTTGTTCAGGACAATAAAAAGAGGGTAAAATAAAAATGCCCCCGATCAGTTAGACATTGACTGGGGACATTTTAAACCTGGCTTCTTTTAAACTATGCACTAATCATTTTTTTCTTCCTGCGGTAATGTCTGAATACAAAATATCCAGCCCCAGCCAAAAGGATCAGTACCCATAAATTGGTCAGAATTAAAATAAACTCCTTAAAGATTACCCATCCATTCTGAATCCCCAGCCAAAACCGGTTAAGGAATGCCGGACGGTAATCATATAAATCATCATTTCCAACCACCAGCCGCTGCACCGTATTGTCCTGATAAAAGTTTAAGGTAATTGTACTGTACTTTACCCGACTGTCGATCAACTGATTCTGGATCTTTTTATCCACATAATCATCTTTAATTTCTAATGCAGTTTCTACATTATTGCTTTTCTTATTCGCATGTTTATTCAACTGTTGAACAGCTTCCACCCTATTCTTATTTTTTAAAGCGTTTGATAGATAATTCGTGCTCTGATCGTCTAGCTTTAGCGATTGCTGATCAACAAATACTGCCATTTTAACTACTTTATTGGTAAAATCATCGAGCTTATCCGAAGGGACTTTAGCAACAACCTGTCCTTCTTTTCTATATGAAGTGAGTTCCAGAAGAGAATCTGTCGAATATTTCGCTTTTTCTGTGCGCATGATATTGCTCTGAACGGTAAATTCCACAACCATACCACCTTCTTCTTTTATAGAGTGACTAAGTTTTTCTTTTACCTCCTGAACATCTTTCACCCTGAAACGCATGTCGGCGGTTTTTATGATCTTATCACTCGCTACAGTATCCGCCGAACTTTCGTTTAAAGCTTCTGTTGTATCCGCTGATTTCATTTTATTACTGCTGTTACAACTCCAAATGGCTATGCTGATCACTGCAAAAAACAAATACTTTTTCATAATTATAAAGGTTAGATTTCCCCTTAATACCATGAGTATAGAAAAAGTAACCTTTACCCGATCGGAGACCACAAATATCTGAAAACAAGAAGTCCTCACTGGCATGTAAACCAATGAGGACTTCTTGTTGAAAATTGCCTGAGATGGTTAGGCAGCTAATATTTTAAATACTGCTTTGCAGCAGATAAATGCACCTGCAAATAAAATTACCCATGAAATGATGGATAAGGTTGAAGAATCACCAGCAAAACGAAGGTATACGCCTAGGATACTGACAATGATACCCACCACCAACAATTGATATATTGATGTCTGGTTCGCTGTTTTCATGCTTTCTGTATTGTGTTTTGGTGTTTGCTCCATCTTAAGTTTTATTTAATGCACAAAAATAAAGATTAATTCATTAAAATAAAGCACATTCCTTAATAAGTTTTTAATCCTTCCATCCTTTGCTTGGAACGGTCACTCTCTTTAAGGTCTTTTCCTTTGTAAAACGGTTTCTCCCAATCACCATACATTGGATTAGGCAATACAATATATTTCGTTCCAAATAGTTGCTGAGCACGATCAACTTCTTCTTTCGTATCTTTATTCTCACGGTAAAACACATTCGAAAAATCGCTCAGGTTGTCTCCGCAAAGCAAGAGTATATTATAAGTTTCTATCACCTTTTGTCTGCGTGGTTCCTTATCAGAGGTACTGCTTTTCAATACCAGATGTGCCTCATCGGTATAAGGAAAACCATGATCCTGCAGATTTTTAAGCGTTCCGTTGTGCTCTGTTACTTCCCGGTTGGTGATATAAAATACCTCTACATTTTTAGATGCCGCATATTTTAAAAAGCCCAATGCTCCAGGAACTGTGTCTGCAGCTCCCTTACTTGTCCAGTTTGACCAGTCAACTGCGTTATAGCTAATGCCACGCTTTAATTCTGTCCCTTGAAAAGGAGAATTATCCAGTACTGTCTCATCTATATCAACAACCACACAATTCTTCTTTGTCGTATCGGCAATTTTCATTTGCTCCAAAAGAGACAAACGGGCAAAATTATAAGCCTGGAAAGCAAGTGCCCGGTATTCACCTGAACGCTGCTGCCATAAAATTGACGTGGTATAATCACGCGCACCCCCAGCAGGATTTTGCTGAGCCATCAAGGCCAGCGGCAATAGGAAGAGCGCAGTTATAGAAATCAATTGTCTTTTCATCTATTTATTTTATTTTTCCAAAATTAGCCAATATCGGCCAGTAGACTACAATTAAAACAAAAAAAGCCCTTATCAGATCGATAAGGGCTTAATAATATAGTCGGTTAAACTTATCCGTTTAATGCAGCTGCACCACTCACGATCTCCGTAAGCTCTGTAGTAATAGCAGCCTGACGAGCCTGGTTGTAAGAAAGTTTTAAGGCTTTCAGCAGGTCACCGGCATTTTCTGTTGCTTTATCCATAGAAGTCATACGTGCACCGTGTTCAGAAGCATGTGAATCAAGTACAGCTTTGTACAGCTGAATCTTAATTGACTTAGGAATCAATTGTGCTACAATTTCTTCTTGAGAAGGCTCCAGGATATAATCTACATTTGAAGCTTTCACCTCAGTTGTATCAGCCTTAGGAAGCGGTAATAATTGCTCTGTAGTTACAAACTGAACAGCAGCATTTTTAAAGCGGTTATAGATTACCTCTACTCTGTCGTACTCCCCTTTTTTGAAACCATTCATAATGGAATCTGTAATTTTAGTTACATTCTCAAAGGTTAAGGCAGAATAGACATCATTGTTATTACCAATAACGTTATAGCCACGCTTTTCGTAAAAATCCTGAGATTTCTTACCAATAGCAACGATGCTCACATTGCCGTTCTTGTATTGCTCACTGTACTTCTCTGCGATCAGGTTATTGGTGGCTTTAATCACATTCATGTTAAAAGCTCCCGCAAGACCACGGTTAGAAGATACCACAACAATTAAAACTTTGTTAGGCTCACGTTCCTGTATAAAAGGCGACGAAGATCCTTCCAGACTAGCTGAAAGATTTCCTAAGATCTCTTTTAGCTTTGTAGCATAGGGACGTAATTGTATAATAGCATTGGTCGCACGCTTCAGCTTTGCAGCCGAAACCATTTTCATGGCTTTGGTGATCTGCTGTGTAGACTGTACCGATGATATGCGTATTCTTACTTCTTTTAAATTAGCCATTCTTTTTTATCTTCTGCAGCGCAATTTTAGTATTTACCTGCTAATTCCTTAGCTACTGTTTCTAATACACCAGTGATCTGATCATCCAGTTTACCAGCTTTTAAAGCTTTTAAAGTATCTGCATGACGTTGTTCCAGCTGTTGTAAAAATTCTGCTTCAAATTCTCTGATCTTGTTTACAGGAACTGTACGCATTAAGTTTTTAGTACCAATATAGATAATAGCAACTTGTTTCTCTACAGTCATTGGAGAGAACTGTCCTTGTTTAAGGATTTCCACGTTACGGGCACCTTTATCCAAAACAGATTTAGTTGCTGCATCCAGGTCAGATCCGAATTTAGAGAAAGCCTCTAATTCACGATATTGTGCCTGATCTAATTTCAATGTACCAGCTACTTTCTTCATAGACTTGATCTGAGCATTACCACCCACACGAGATACCGAGATACCTACGTTAATCGCCGGGCGAACCCCTGCGTTAAACAAGTTAGATTCTAAGAAGATCTGACCATCAGTAATTGAAATTACGTTGGTTGGGATATAAGCAGAAACGTCACCAGCCTGAGTTTCGATAATTGGAAGTGCAGTTAAAGAACCACCACCTTTTACTTTACCTTTTAACGACTCAGGCAAATCGTTCATGGCCTGTGCAATATCATCATTCGCGTTGATCTTTGCAGCACGCTCTAACAAACGACTGTGCAGATAGAACACGTCTCCAGGATAAGCCTCACGGCCCGGTGGACGACGAAGTAACAAAGAAACCTCACGGTAAGCCACAGCTTGTTTAGACAAATCATCATAAACGATTAACGCAGGACGACCTGTATCACGGAAATACTCACCAATCGCAGCACCAGAGAAAGGCGCATAGAACTGAAGTGGAGCAGGATCAGCAGCAGAAGCCGAAACAACTACTGTATAAGCCATTGCACCATTTTCTTCAAGGGTACGTACAACGTTTGCTACTGTACTTGCTTTTTGCCCGCAAGCAACATATATACATAAAACAGGATTTCCTGCCTCATAGAATTCTTTTTGGTTGATAATGGTATCGATACAAACCGCACTCTTACCAGTCTGACGGTCACCGATCACCAACTCACGCTGACCACGACCAATAGGAATCATCGCATCAATCGCTTTGATACCAGTTTGTAAAGGCTCGTTAACCGGCTGACGATAGATTACACCAGGTGCTTTACGCTCGATAGGCATTTCGAAGGTTTCACCTATGATAGGTCCTTTTCCGTCGATAGGCTCGCCCAGTGTGTTTACAACACGACCCAGCATACCTTCACCTACTTTAATAGAGGCAATCTTTTTGGTTCTTTTGATTGTATCACCTTCTTTGATATTGTCGGAAGGGCCTAATAAAACCACACCAACATTATCTTCTTCAAGGTTCAATACAATACCTTGCAAACCGCTTTCAAATTCAACAAGCTCACCTGATTGAACTTTTGTTAAACCATATACACGGGCAATACCATCACCCACTTGTAATACGGTACCAACTTCTTCAAGTTCAGCTTCTGATTTAAAGCCCGACAATTGTTGCCTGATAATTGCCGATACTTCGTCTGGTCTTACCTCTACCATAATTTATATTTTCTATTGTAAATCAGTAATATATTATCTTTTATTTATTTGAATTACACCACACTCTGGGCAAATTCCTTTTTTAATTTATTTAAGCCATTAGAGATACTGGCGTCAAACTGCTTATCTCCAACTTTCAGTACAAAACCACCAATCAGATTGGCATTGATCTTTTCTCTGATCAGAACTTCATTAGCACCAATCTCTTTTTTCACAATCGCAATGATCTCAGCTCTGCTGCTCTCTGTAAGTGGAGTTGCAGAAGTAACATCTGCTGTCACGATTCCTTTAATGGAATTGTATTGCGCAATCACTTCTTTCGATGCTCCAAATAAAAGGGCAGAACGGCCTTTATTGACCATCAGTTTCATAAATGAAATGGTGATCTTATCTACCTTACCGGCAAACAACCCTTCAAGGATTCCTGCTTTTTTATCCTGGGGAACAATTGGATTTTTAAGGATAGCCTCCAGTTCAGGATTCTGATCAATCACCTGCTCTACCAAAACCATATCATTCTTTAAACTCTCCAGAGCATTATTCTCTATGGAAAGGTCTATGATTGATTTGGCGTATCTCGATGCTGCTTTATTTTCTGACATTCTAATCTTCTTTAGCTAACTGACAATCTCAATTAGTTTAATTCAACATCTTTTAAAAGATTTGCAACCAAATCCTCTTGTTTTGCTTTATCTTCCAATTGTGCACGCAATACACGCTCAGCAATATCAATAGATAAAGTAGACACCTGGCTTTTCAATTCGAATAAAGCAGCTTTCTTTTGATTTTCAATTTCAATTTTTGCTTTCTCTATTAATTTTGCACCCTCAGTATGCGCCTGAGTTTTAGCTTCATTAATGATACTGTCTTTTAAAGTTTTAGCTTCTTTTAAGATATGATCACGCTCTGCACGCGCAGATTTTAACAACTCTTCATTTTGAGTGGTTAAACGTGCCATTTCTTGCTTAGCAAGATCTGCTTTGTTCAGTGCATCATCAATAGATTGTTCACGCTCTTTAATTGCTGCCAATACTGGCTTCCAGGCAAACTTGCCTAAAACAAACATTAACAATAAAAATGCTATTGTCTGAAAAATAACTAAACCAAACTCAGGTACTAATAATTCCATTTTCTATCTTATATATTGTGTTCTCGTTTTTTTAAAAATTTGTACCCGGCATTGCTGCCAGGTACAAGTTTACTAGCCATTACCCATTAGGGCAACAACCACTGCGAAAAGCGCAACAGCCTCAACGAAGGCAGCAGCGATCAACATCGCAGTTTGGATTTTAGAGGCAGCTTCCGGTTGACGAGCGATACCGTCCATAGCGGAACCACCAATTTTACCGATACCTAGACCAGCGCCAATCGCAGCTAATCCTGCACCAATTGCAGCAATACTTCCTGTAATCATGATTTTATATATTAATAGTTGTTAAAAATTCTAATTAATGGTGTTCTTCTATAGCCATACCAATAAACAAGGCAGACAATATGGTAAATATAAAGGCCTGAATAAAAGCAACCATTAACTCAATGGCACCAATAAACATAGCAAAAGGTATAGATGCTGCCGAAACCCATAGATTTTTAAAAACAAATATCAAACAGATCAGAGACAACATAAGAATATGTCCTGCTGTGATGTTTGCAAATAAACGAATCATCAAGGCAATTGGCTTAGTGAAAATTCCAACAATCTCTACAGGAATCATTACAATCCACATCAACTTAGGAACTTCAGGAGCAAAAATATGTTTCCAGTAATACTTATTACCATTAAACACGGTCAAACAAAATGTAGCAATCGCTAAGATCATAGTTACTGCAATATTTCCTGTTAAGTTTGCTCCTCCGGGAAGAAATGGAACAAGTCCAAGCATATTATTAAACCATATAAAGAAAAATACAGTTAACAAATAAGGCATAAAGCGTTCATATTTGTGACCAAGATTTGGCTTGGCAATATCATCACGTACAAAAAGAATAATGGGTTCCATCCAGGATTGTAAACCTTTAGGGGATTTACCTTTGCGTTTTTTGTACCCGTTGGCTACATTTAAAAACACAGCTAAAAGAATAACAATAGAGATCAGCAATGTACAAACGTTCTTAGTGATCGACAGATCTAAAGGACGCGCATTGGATGCATGATGTTTTTCATCAAGCTGAACGTATTGCCCATGCTCGTTTGGCGTTGCAGATGCATAATAGATTTTCTCATGCATCTTCACAAAGCGCTGACCGCCTTTTTCTACAACAACTTTAGCTTCATCATCAGACTGAAAATCTGAAGAATTAAAACTAACCAGTCCGCCTGGAGTATATAGAAAAACAGGAAGATGAATGTAATGTTCACCAATCACATGCCAGCTGTGAGAATCTGCAATGTGGTGCAATGCAAATTTTCCAATATCAAACTTCTCTTTACCTTCAGGTTCGGAGTGGGAATTTTCTGCCGCCTGCAGCGTATCAACTTGCGCTAACGCAGGTGTTGTAACAGAAAAAAACGCTAAAAAAAGCGTAAAAACAACAATTAACCTTTTCACTTTAAAATCAAAAACGTGGCTACAATCCATTTACTCGCAGATTTTTACTATTTATTTTGGTGGCGCAAGTTACATAACAAACAGTATATTTCAAAGAAGCTAAACAATAAATATAAAGAAAAAAAATTCAGGACGAAAACTAAGCCATTTCCTTTGCTTTTCAGACTGTAAATCAGGACGAAAGCCATAGAGAACAACATTTTCAACGCTATCGACCCCATTATGGCCATAATTGCCGTTTCCGGATTACGTTTCATCCCCAAATAAACCACAACATAAGCGATAAAAGTGATCCCTCCAAGGAAACCAAACACCAGCCAGAATTTTGGAACGAGAACAGTTTGGCCGGGAAAAAACGATGGCAACATCGATGCAACTCCGCCAAGGATAAGCGCATAAGCTATATAGAATAACGTAAATTTTACTAGATTCAATTTTATCTCCATTTTTTACAAAAGTATTAAAAATACCTTTGGAGAAGTCATTCTTATTTTTTATTCAATTGTTTGACAACTTGATATAAAGACAAAAGCACGCCAGCGAGACTAAATATGGCCGTAAATATAGGCTTGGAACGATGCTGGTGTTCATCAATCTTATATCCAATAAATGCAAATACACCTATGGTAGCCAGCATTTGGAAACCAATCCCGGAATATTTAATAAAATTTCCTGGCCCCTGATCTTTATCTTTATTAGAGTCTTCCATAACCTGATCAAATAAAAAACACCAATTCATTAGAATTAATTGCTGAATAAAATATTTTTGTATACATTTTAATTGAAATTAAACTCAACAAGTGCTTTTGAAAAATTACGCTATTCATAGCCTAAAGATAATATTAATTTGTTTAGGCTCCTGCATTCTTGCCTCTTGTGGTACTCCCAAAGATACTGCCGCAAGCAGAAGCATGCAAAATTTAACTGCCCGCTATAATTATTTTTATAATGCCAACGTTATATTGGACAACTACGAAGCAGAACTCAGCGACAATTATGCAGATAATTTCAATGATATCCTACCTGTTTATATTGCGCCCGAAAAATTTGACCCCAACGCCAGAGATCCGTTTAGCGGATCTGTGAACAGTGCCGCACTGGATAAGGTGATCCATAAAGCACAAACGATCATAGCGGAAAAAAGTTTCAGCAACTATATAGACGATGCCTATCTGCTTCTTGGAAAAGCACAATTTTTAAAAGGAAACTATTTTGTTGCCCAGGAATATTTTGACTACGTGACCAGGACTTATAAAAACAATCTACCCATATACGTACAGGCACTGAACGGAAAAGCCAGAAGTCTGATCCAGCTGAACAATCTAAGAGAGGCAGGTTTCACGCTGGATACACTGGAAGAGAACCTCAAACTCATTAAAAGAAAAAGAGCAGAACCCCTGGCCACACTAGCCCAAATGAGTATTGCCGTTAACCGCTACAAAGATGCGATTGTCTACCTCGAGTCGGCACTTAAAGAAGGAAGCATCAAAAGAAACGAGATCAGATGGCATTATATCCTTGGGCAGTTATATGAAGAAGAAAAAAATTACCATCCATCACTTAAAGACTATATAAAGGTACAAAAGAGCAATGCTGCATTTGAACTCTATTTTAATGCCAACCTCAGCAGAATCAGGGTTAAAGGTTTGTTAAGCGGAGAAAACATGAACCGTAAGCAGGAACTTTCGGCCTTGTTAAAAGACGATAAAAACACAGACTATATTGACCAGATCTTTTATCAGATTGCTCAGAGCTATGCAGACGAAAAAGACTATCAGGGTGCAGAAAAATATTATATGAAGTCTGTAAGTGCAAGCACAAGGAATCCTTATCAAAAGGGTTTATCCTATCTGCGGATCGCAGACCTTAATTTTAAAGAATACAAGAACTACCTGAAAGCCAAAGCTTATTACGACAGTACAGTAAATACACTTCCAAAAAACTATACCGGTTACGATCTCATCCTTAAGAAGGATCAAAATCTGGAGTATCTGACCAGCCGGTATGAATCCATATCCCTCCAGGACACCTTACAGATGATTGCCAAGCTTCCCGAGCCGGAGCGTAAACACAGGATTGAAGCATTTGTAACACCCCCTGTAAAAAAATCTGCAGAACAAGCCCTAAACGTTAACAGCAATATCCCTGTTTACCAGAATAACACTCAAAACTCAGGAAAAAGAGCAGCCACAGTAAATACCTTCTATTTTGCAAATACAACTGCGGTAAGCAACGGCTTCATGGATTTCAAGAAGAGATGGGGCAACCGTAAACTGGAAGACAACTGGAGACAA
Organism: Pedobacter nutrimenti; assembly: GCF_032678445.1. GTDB lineage: Bacteria > Bacteroidota > Bacteroidia > Sphingobacteriales > Sphingobacteriaceae > Pedobacter > Pedobacter nutrimenti_A. The sequence goes on along the minus strand of NZ_JAVTSQ010000007.1, from coordinate 127,394 downwards.
AGTATCCGGTCTTCATCACAAGCCAATACACAAAATGTAGCCAACCTTGACAATTCCGGCCTGCCGAACAATCCAGATCATGCAACAAGTACTCTGGTTAGTGATTCTGCGAAGATCAAAGCCTATACTGCTGCACTTCCCCTGAGCCCGGATCTCCTTAAAGCCAGCAATCAAAAGATCATTGATGCTTATTATGAGATTGCCAACTTCTACCAGCAGGAACTCAACGACAACGAAGAAGCCGCAAAGATCTATGAACTCCTGCTCCAAAGGTTTCCCGACAACAATCATCTGGCCGCCATCAACTACGGCCTCTATTTAAGCTACAAGACATCCAATCCGGCAAAAGCTTCAGGATATAAAAACACTGTACTGACGCAATTTCCGTCTACGGTCTACGCAAAAACGATCCTGGATCCTAACTTCACCGTCAGACAATCCGCACAGGAAGCAGAAATCACCAAACGATATAATAACATCTTTGGCCTTTACGAAAAGAAAGATTTCCCTCAGGTCATCACTGATGTAAATGCATTAAACGAAATTTCCCCGAGCAATTATCTTTCTCCGCAATTTGCCTATCTTAAATCTATAGCCATTGGAAGAACCAATAATGTAGATAGTCTGATCAATGCCTTCAAAGAGATTGTCGGCAAATTTCCAGATGATAAACTGATTACCCCTCTGGTACAAGACCACCTGGCCTATATAGATCAGCACCTGGCCATTTTCAAAAAAAGAAAAATAGCGCTTACAGACTTTGATCTGGGAGAACCTAGGTTTATGGAACAGCAGATCGCCAGTACACCAGTACAACAACCAAAAGAACAATTGGTGGTTCAAACAGCAGCGCCAGTTAAACCAGAAGTCCCTAAGCCACAAGCTATAGTTCCGGTGGTTCAACCAACAATACCTGCCCAGCCAAAGCCAGCAGACCCAATACTTAAAAAACCAGAAAGTATCTTCAGTTCTGCCAAATCTGAAACCTATTACTTTGTCATTGACGTAGCCGATGCCAGCCTAACCTTAAGTTCTTCTCGTTTTGGTATCGGTCAATTTAACCGTGGAAACTACACTGGAGACAATTTAAAGCATCATTTAACAGAATTTGACAATGATCAGCTAATTTACGTCGGGAACTTTAGTAGTTTTGACGACGCAAAAATATATGCTGAAGGAATTATCCCTCAGCTAAAACAGATCATGAAAGTACCTGAAAATATGTACAGTACCTTCATCATCAGTAAAGAAAACTTTGATAAATTAAAAAATAAGGACCTTCTAAACAAGTACATAGAGTTCTACAAAAACAATTATTGAAATGAGCCAAACCCTTACCTCAACAGATATAAAGAGATATAATCTAACCATTTGGAAACTCCTGATTGGTGGTATTATATTATTTGCACTGTTCATCATCTCTATTGGCTTCGGGGTTTTCGGCACTTTACCATCATTCAGAGACATAGAGCACCCTAAAAGCAACCAGGCCACTGAGATCGTCGCAGACGACGGAAGGGTGATCGGAACTTATTTTGTACAAAACCGTTCCAATGTTACTTACCCGAAAATTTCTCCAAATGTGATCAATGCGCTGATATCTACGGAAGACACTCGTTTTAAAGAGCACTCAGGAATCGATTTTACCAGAACCTTTACCATCATCTTTTATAATCTGGTTGGAAAAAAACAAGGGGGAAGTACAATTACACAACAACTTGCCTTGAACTTATTCTCCGAAGAAGGCCGTCAGAAAAACTTCTTTAAACGGCTGATGCAGAAATTTCAGGAATGGGTGATCGCCGTTAAACTGGAGAGAAACTATACGAAGGAAGAAATCATTACCATGTACCTGAATACGGTGGACTTTGGAAACCAGGCGTATGGAATTAAATCAGCTGCCAGGGTATATTTCAACACCACTCCAGACCAGTTAACCGTACCCCAGGCGGCCACCCTCGTTGGTTTGCAAAAAGGGATCACCAGATATTCTCCAACCCGTAATCCAGACCGTTCTATTGCCCGCCGCAATACAGTAATGTCTATGATGGTGAAAGCGAACCTGCTTACACAGGAACAGTACGATACAGAGAAAGAAAAACCTTTAAGTCTTAAATTTAATGCCGCAACAGTAAACGATGGAATTGCGCCTTATTTTAGAGCCGTATTAAAAAACGATATCAAGAAAATTTTCCAGGACCGTTCCATTCTTAAAGCAGATGGAACACCTTACGACCTGGATAGAGATGGCCTCCGCGTGATCACCACACTCAATTATGATATGCAGGTCTATGCTGAAGAAGCTCAGAAGGAGTATATGAAAATCCTGCAGGCCCAATTCACAGCCAGCTGGAAAGGGAAAAACCCTTTCAAGGATAAAGAGTTACAAATTGAACAGGGTATTAGAAGATCAGATCGTTATAAAGCACTACAACTGGAGGGTAAAAGTGAAGAAGAGATCAAAAAAGATTTCAATACCCCTACCCGCCTGAATATTTTTACCTGGAAAGGGGACATCGATACCCTGATGAAGCCAGTTGACTCCGTAAAATATTACAAAATGCTTTTGCGCAATGCAATGATGGTGATGGACCCTCAAACCGGCTATGTTAAAGCCTGGGTTGGCGGGATCAATTACCAGCACTTCAAATATGATCAGGTCAAAATGGGTACACGTCAGGTAGGTTCTACAGCCAAACCATTTACCTATGCGGTTGCTATAGACAATGGCTACTCCCCTTGCTACACCGTAATGAACGAACCGGTAAGCATTGATGTTCCAGGCGGAAAACCCTGGGTACCCAGGTCTTCAGGAACCTTACCAGGAGCCATTACCCTGCAAAAAGCCCTTGCTTACTCCCAAAACTATATTGCAGCTTACCTTATGAAACAGGTTGGGCCAACTGCTGTAGCTGCACTGGCTAAAAAAATGGGAATTACTTCAGACGTTCCGGCCTACCCTTCCATTTCCCTGGGCTCCTTCGATGCCTCGGTATACGATATGGTAGGTGCCTACAGTGTTTTTGCCAATAAAGGCCTTTGGACGGAGCCTACTTATATCTTACGTATTGAAGATAAAAACGGGATAGTTTTATATGAGAAACACCCAAGTGTACACCCGGCACTGAATGAAGAAGTGGCTTATGTAATGACCCGTATGCTCCGTGGCGTAGTACTCAATGGTACGGCATCGCGCTTAAGCTACAAATATGGTATCAAGACACCAGTTGGAGGTAAAACAGGTACCACGCAGAACAACTCCGATGGATGGTTTATGGGCATCACACCTCAACTTGTGGGTGGGGTATGGACAGGTTGCGAAGACCGTGCGTTCCATTTCATCAGTACCCGGGAAGGTGAAGGGGGAAATACGGCACTGCCTATTTTTGCCGGCTTCCTGAAAAGAGTGTATGCCAATCCAAAACTCAAGATCAGAAAAGACGATTTTGATGTCCCTAAGAATGGTGTTTCTATAGTATATGACTGCAACCAGTACCAGCAGCCAGACCAAAACAAAACCGAACTGGATGAGAAATTAGGTTTCTAACCGTATATTTTTTTCAAAAACTGATTGCAGATGAGTGCTTTTGACCATAAAAAGGCCCTGGCCGATATTCCCCATAAACCTGGTGTTTACCAGTACTGGGATGCAGAAGGCACCCTGATCTATATCGGTAAGGCCAAAGATCTGCGAAACCGGGTCGGGTCCTATTTTATACAAGATAACCAGCTCAACGGAAAAACAAGGGTATTGGTTTCCAGGATCCGAAAAATCACCTTTACTATTGTCGATACCGAAATTGATGCCTGGCTGCTCGAAAACAGCCTGATCAAAAAGCATCAGCCAAGGTATAACATCATGTTGAAGGATGATAAAACCTATCCCTGGATCATCATTAAAAAAGAAACTTTCCCCAGGGTTTTCTGGACCCGGAAAATGGTGAAGGACGGCTCCACTTATTTTGGGCCCTATGCTTCTGTAGGCATGATGCACACCATTCTGGATCTGATCAAGGAAACTTATCCGCTCCGTACCTGTAATCTTCCTTTAACCCGGCCAAATATAGAAGCTGGAAAGTTTAAAGTTTGCCTTGAATACCAGATTGGAAATTGTAAAGGCCCATGTCAGGCCTACCAGCTGGAAGAAGATTACAATCAGAATATTGAAGAAATTAAAGACATTCTTAACGGAAAGATTGGTAATGTGATCAAAGACGTTAAACAGATCATTAAGAATGCGGTTGAGGAACTCAATTTTGAATATGCACACCATTATCAGAAAAAACTACTTGTCCTGGAAAAATACCAGAGCAAGTCTACAGTAGTAAACAGCTCCATTACCAATATTGATGTGGTAAGCATTGCATCAGATGAACGTTATGCATTTGTAAACTACCTCAAGATAATGAATGGAAGCATCATTCAAACCCAAACCATTGAAATTAAAAAACGGTTGGATGAAACGGATGAAGAACTCCTGACCCTGGCCATCACCGAATTCAGGACAAAATTCAACAGCACCTCCAAAGAAATCATCGTCCCTTTTGAGATCAAACTCAGCGATGCAGGACTCAAATTCACGGTTCCGAAACTCGGAGAAAAAAAGAGTCTGCTGGAACTTTCACAAAAGAACGTGCTGTTTTTCAGAAAAGAGAAACTCAACCAGTATGAGAAACTCAATCCCGACCTTCGTTCTGAGCGTATCCTGACACAAATGCAGAAAGACCTGAGGCTAACCAGGCTTCCACATCACATTGAATGTTTTGATAACTCCAACTTCCAGGGCAAATACCCTGTATCGGCTATAGTCGTCTTTAGAGATGCCAAACCCTCTAAAAAAGACTACCGCCACTTCAACGTCAAGACCGTTGAAGGCCCCAATGATTTCGCTACGATGGAAGAAGCCGTTTACAGACGATATAAGCGCATGCTGGAAGAAGAACAGCCTTTGCCTCAACTCATCATCATTGATGGCGGTAAAGGCCAGCTATCCTCTGCCATGAGTAGCCTAAAGAAGCTTGGCATAGAAAAACAGGTCACTGTAATCGGAATTGCCAAAAGACTGGAAGAATTATACTACCCAGGAGACAGCTTTCCTCTTTACCTCGATAAGAAATCAGAAACGCTAAAAGTGATCCAACAGCTTCGTGACGAAGCACACCGCTTTGGAATTACCTTTCACAGAAAGAAAAGAGATCAGGGAACCCTGAAAACAGAACTGGAAAGTATAGAAGGTATAGGTAAAACAACGGCAGACAAACTGCTCCGCCATTTCAAATCCGTTAAAAGGATTAAGGAAGCCGAAGAACAGGAATTAGCCAAAGTACTTAATAAAAGCCAGGTCAAAACCCTTTTAACCTATTTCAATAAATAAAAAAGCCCCGGTCAGAAAACCGGGGCCATAAATCCTTATACTGTTTTAGTATTCCCAAAGACTCTGTTCGAAGTCTGAAATGGATTTCTTAATTCTTTCAGATTCATACAGCTTTCTCGGATCTTTAGGATCTGTAAGCCCTAGGATATCTGTAATATTCTTATTGGAAGGATTCGTTTCCTTAATCACATAACTTGCAAACAGCCTTCTTACAAAGAAATCATCAAAAGTCAATACAGATGCATCATTACCCGGATTAACCAATCTTTGCTTACTCAGCAATTCCCTCGCATCGTCATAGTACACCCAGAATACAGGTCTCCAGTTTCCTTCCTCCATCTTCATCGGTGCAATCCCAATGATTCTCGGCTCAAAAACCGAACGTTTAATGTCCAGGATCCAATCTTCTTTGATCCTGAATTTAACAAACTCATCGGCATTCAGGCGGTTCAGTACAGGACCTGTAAGTTTACCCGTTACAGAATCTGCAACACCTTCGCTGGTCCCTCTGGCACTGCGAAGCGCATCCTGGGGTGACATGGCAATCTTAAAGGAATCATTATCATCCAATACCTTACCCGAAGCCGTATCTTTTGGAGAATATACAGTCAGTTCTTCGTTTCCAATAGCCTGCAGCAAAATATCGATCAGTTTAGATTTCTCAGAATTCAGTACAGAATTCACCGTATCTCTCAAATCAATCTCTCTCCAAATGCGTTTTGCGTAGTAGACATCCTCTTCACGAACATCTGCATATGGCACCATCACATTACTGTCAATATCATTTCTTACAGAAAAGCCATCTCTCGGCGGCGTCTTCAGCTTCATTTTCTTCTGCACTTTTGCCGTTGTATCCGTAGCCGCAACAGCAGGGGCAACTGTCGGAGCCGGCTTTGAAGCTGTCGTCTTCGCTTTTTTAGCGGTTGTTTTACGCTTGCCGGTCTGCGCAAATGAAGCACTGCACAACAACAATAAAACAACTGTATATATAACCTTTTTCATTTGGGTATGATTTTCTTTTATTCTCACAGGCTATTTGGCGATAAATGTAATTGGATCCAGCACCTTTTGCCTGCCGTCCGGTCCTTCACAAACAATATCTTTAAAGATCACCGTTGCACCAGGTTTAATGGAATTGAGCGCACCTTTAACCGCTCCTCCAAATCCAGCTCCGCTGCCTTGCATTGTGACCGCATCAGAACGTGGGTTAATAAAGGTAGCCGAATAACGGAGTACCCTGTATTTTACGTCAAATACAAAATCTTCCAGTTGGGTTTCCAGCTCATTCGAACCGGTTAACCAGGATAAAGGCACATTGCCTCCTGATTTCCCTTTAACCATTGCTCTCGGTGTAGGCAAAGCTTTTACACGGAACTTCTGGGAACCCAGGTTTACCGTTTTACCCGCGTTGGTTGCGCTTACATTAATGCTTAGTTCCTTTCCAACCTGTGCACCACCAACACTTACGGTAAACTTTCCGCCCCCGCCACTTATGCTTCCCCCACTGATGCTAGCTTTAACGCTCTCTAAAGGAAAACCTGCAGCTGAAACAGAAAACGGATTTGGAATTCCGGCATAGATCACATTCATTTTATCCGGAGACACCGTTGCAGATGGTTTAGCAACCTGATAACTCTGTTCTGGTGTTTTGTATTCTTTAATCTGTCCGTCCGTTTGTTTTACACGCACAACACCCACCCATTTAAATACACCGACACCAGAAGTACCTCCGATATAAGTCGCCTTTCCGTCCTTTACCGCCAATGGGCTTCCGCCTACTGTAATTTCTGGTGTTGAACGGCTATCACTCGCGGTCAGAAATACCTGAGCTGTATAAGGCTGGCCTTGTATCACATAAGAAGTAGGTGCAACTGCAACGGCATCAAACTGGTCAAGATTTACTTGTGCCTTATCCATATTGCCAAATAACTTTTTCACAATCTCCGCTTCCGCATTTTTAGTATCGGCCTGGATCTTTGTTAAAATCGTATTTGCCGCAGTCAACGGTGTACCTTCACCGAAATTGATGTCCGACCATTGTTTTTTACCATTCACATTCTTTGTCGCATCTTTTGCCTCCAGGCTAAAAGTTACCGAATGGCGATCTGCAGGTTCCAGCAAATTGATCAGCTTTTCTCTTGTCTCATTGATCTTATCCTTCAATTTATCGCCTTCTTTATGATTGATCATAATGCCCTGGGCAATGTCCTGATTCTCTCTTCTTTTGATGTCACCAGTTTCCGGATCAAGACCTCCACCTTCAGCAACAAATTGCTGCTTTAACTTTTCAACATAAGCATTGAGCTCATCTGCATAAGTTTTTGCCTTATTGGCTTTTTCCCAAATCGGCTGCGCCCTTGCGGGTTCTTCTTTTAATTTTGTATTCTGAAATGCAGAAAATAATTGATCTACACTTGTATTTACGTTCGTCTTGGATGACTCTAAACTATCATTGATGTTTTTAAAAGCATTCAATATGGTATCCGACACGTTTAATGCAAGCATAGCAAGCAATACCAAATACATGATATTGATCATCTTCTGCCTTGTTGTTTCTCTTCCTCCGGCCATTTTAATAGGTCTGTTTTGGTTAATTAATAAATAAACTACTAATTAAACACGGGTCTGGTTCATTGCAGACAACATGTTACCATAAATGGCATTTAGTGAAGATAAATTTTTGGCCAGTTTGCCTACTTCTTCCTTGAACTGTTTAGAATCTTCCATAGATTCATTAAAATTGTTCATAGTCAGAGAAAGATTTTGATAAAATTTATTCATTGACTTTAAATGCGCACTTGAATCCTGTAATTCCAATTCATAAACCGCATTTAAAGCAGAAAGATTTTTAGCCAGTGCTGTTACCTGTTCATGGTAAGCTTTGGACTCGCCGCTGCTCTTGCCCATTTCAGCCAATTGTTCTGTCGCTTTTCCAAAAGCACTGTTCAATTGTTCAAAACCTGCAGAAGCAGACTTTAATTTACCTGTAAATTCCGTTGTGGCAACCGAAGCATCAGCAACACTTGAAATCGCAGCAACTTTATCCCCAAATGTACGAAGGCCGGTACCCAGACTTTCAATCAATTCAGGACCAATTTTAGCATCAGACAGCATTTTATCCAATGCAGCTGTATTTCCGGCCGAAACCGCAGCAACAGGTCTGGATGAAGTTTTTGGTAACTCTCCCGTGTAACTGTCACTCAATTCAGGATAAACTCTTTCCCATTCTGGCTCCGCTGGTGGTTGTCTTAAACCGGTAAGGAAGAATAAGCAAGCTTCAACCCCCAGTCCAATACCTATGGCATAATTACCAAGGACACCCCCAATATGAAGAATTTTAAATAATGCACCCAGGATTACAATACTTGCACCCCAGGAAATTGCTACGTGTAACCAGTCGAATTTACGTGTTGCTGCCATGCGAATTTAGATAGAGATAATTTGTATAATTAATTGTTATGATTAATTTTTATAGTTGATATCAGATCCCGGGTATGAAACCACGCATCTGAAACCAATGTACGACCTTGCCTGATCCTGGTACTCGTAAGTAGCAACAGAGTTCTGCAAAAAGAAACCAATATCTTTCCATGAACCACCACGAACAACTTTACGTTTCAGGTATTTACTGTCTGAGGGTTTAGCCACATAAGTAAAGTTCGGGTTGAAGTCTGAAAGCATTGGGGCAGCAGACTGATTGTATGCCGTCACTGTCCACTCTGCTACATTACCAGCCATATTGTACAAGCCATAGTCATTCGGAAAATACGATTTAACATTCACCGTATACAAACCACCGTCATCAGAATAATTTCCACGTCCAACTTTAAAATTAGCCTGCATACAGCCTTTGGCATTACGTACATAAGGGCCTCCCCAAGGATATTTGGTTTTCACATTTCCACCTCTTGCTGCGTATTCAAATTCAGCATCCGTTGGCAGCCTGTATTCCGGTCTTGCATTCAGAGGCATTCTTCTCGAAGCGGCAACCGACTGATAGAACCGGGTTCTCCATACGCAAAAAGCGTTGGCCTGCTCCCAGGTTACCCCTACCACAGGATAATTGTCATAGGACGGGTGGTTAAAATAGGTTTTAACCATCGGATCATTCTGCGAATAAGAAAAATCTACTTTCCAAACCAAGGTATCCGGATAAACCGCAACAGAAGGAAACTCGTTTGGTTTACTTGGATCCGGAGAATCCACATAACTCTGTATAAAATCCTTACGGTTTTTGGTTTTGTCTTTTCTTCCCTGTACGGCAAGATCGAGGTTAACAATACTGTAAGAATATTTGAGCTTGCGGATATCTATTTCACGTCTTCCTGGAAGAGCATCGTCACCACTATAGTAGAGATCCGATAGCTTACTGGCATAAGCATTATTTTTCCCTTTCCACAGATCGCCTGCTTTTCTCCAGTCAATGTCTCTGTTGGAGGTCAGAGTTGCACCGCCCTGGGTAGTTGGCACAGGCTTAAATAAATTAGGAGCTCCACTTGGACCAAGCATGGTAATGGCAATCGAGTCCCTTACCCAATTTACAAACTGACGGTACTCGGCGTTCGTAATTTCTGTTTGATCCATATAGAACGCACTAAAAGAGGTCATTCTGCTTGGAGCGCTCTGAGTGTTGTTGATATCCTCATCTGACATGCCAATGAGCGTACGGCCTGGGGGGATATAAACCATCCCTAATGGGATTCTATTATTTTTGAATTTTTTGTTGTAAACACCGACCAGTTCGCCCTGACCGCCTTTTCCACAACTGGAAAATAATGCTGCAACAACAATAAAACCAAAAAAGTAAATTTTTCTCATATTCTACTGAAGCAATTTTATAACAATTTTATCAATAATCATTGATATAAACAATTATTCAGCTATAAAAAAGGCTTCAGCAGAATCGAATTCTTATTTATTTGATTTTTTAATATAGTTTTCAATCGCCATAATCATCGAAGGAGCTTCGGGCGAAGGTGCAGCAATATCCACAATCAGACCATTATCTGTAACCGCCTTATGCGTATTCACACCAAAAGCAGCTATACGAGTATTGTTTTGAGCGAAATCCGGGAAATTGGTATACAGGGACTGGATACTGGAAGGACTAAAGAATGCAATGACATCATAAAAGACCTCAGCAAGATCAGAAAGGTCACTCACAACCGTTCTGAACAGCACAGCTGGTGTGAAATCATACCCGTTCTTTTGAAGGAATTTCATGGTATCCTCTGTAGCCACATCAGAACATGGGTACAGGAACTTCTCATTGGCATGTTTTTTCAATACCTCAGCAAGATCCGCTGCTGTTTGTTTTCCAAAAAATATCTTCCGTTTACGGTACTGAATATACTTTTGCAGGTACAGGGCTGTTGATTCTGAAATACAGAAATATTTCAGATCAGAAGGAACCTCATATCTCATTTCTTCACAAATCCTGAAAAAATGATCTACGGCATTTCTGCTGGTAAAAACAACCGCAGTAAAATCAGCAAGGTTAATCTTATCCTTTCTAAAGTCCCGAGCAGGAACTCCTTCAACATGGATAAAAGACCTAAAATCTATCTTTAAATTGAATTTTTTAGCCAAATCAAAATAAGGCGACTTCTCTGTTTCAGGCTTCGGTAAAGTAATCAATATACTTTTTACCTTACGCAACCTATCTTCTTTGTTTTCTTGCATTATCTAATTACCGCTTTATTATAACCCTATTGCCTTGATTAATATCAAAATAGGACAAATTTCGAGGGCACAAAAGTACAAAAATAAATAGATTTTTGAAAGCCGATAGTGAGATAAAATATTTATACCTGCTCTAATAAACTGAAATGCAAAGATTACAGCCAGCAGAATGAAAGAAATTGCAATATAATAAAGACCATATCTCAGTGGAGATAAGGCAAATGCCACCACCAGGGGAATAAATACTAGAGAAATATTAAAATAACTTAAATATAATATAGAAATATATTCATGTACCGGCTTTTGTATGTTAAACAGAAAACCCATCAGGCGTAAAAGAATAATTTTCACTGCATATAAAATCACAATCAGTACAGAAATGGTCAGAAAGAACCGGAATCCACCACCCCAGTAAGAAATATTGTAAAACTGCGTCACCAGGTAGAAAAACATTCCGATGGTGAAACCAAACTGTATAAATAAGAGCAAAAACGGCCAGGATGTAAACAAGTTATCTTCCTTATTTAAATTATTCAAAACCCGGTTACTGAAAAAGGACTGAACAATACTATCCAGCTGTTTGGAAAAAGAATTCCTTAGTATAGCAAAAACAACCAGCAGAAATGCAATAAAGCCCAAAATCCACACCTGTCCTTTGGGTAAAGGCGTTCCGGATTTAAACAAATCTTCTTTTTTCACTTTATTATAAATCGTATACCAGGGCTCGCCAGCTGGCCTGCTGTATACCTTCAGTTTCATAATACTATCCATCAGCAGCGTAGAACTCAGCAAAGAATCCGGAATCAGCCAACTGTGCATAAGGATGGAGTCGGTTACAAATTTTTGTCTTGCATAAAATGCAGAATCCCTCACCACCCTGTATCTATACACTGGCTTCACTGCAGAATCGAGCGGTTGCTGCGGCAAAGCCTGGGCATTTACGGCCAAATGACCAAGTATACAACAGAAAAAAACCACCAAATATTTATACATGCTTTTCACCAACAGGGTCTTCAATTCTGCAAAACTAAGTTATTAATTAAACAATTCCAGCAGGTCCTTCTTCGAAAGTTGCTTCAAGGTGGCCGCATCTGTTTTGATCAGGTCATTGACGAGATCTTTCTTCTGCTCCTGCAACCTCATTATCTTCTCTTCTATGGTTCCCGGACAAATCAATCTTACCGCAATTACATTTTTCTTTTGTCCAATACGGTAACTCCTGTCAATCGCCTGATTTTCCACAGCCGGGTTCCACCAGGGGTCTACCAGATACACATAATCCGCCTCTGTTAAATTCAGACCAACACCCCCGGCTTTTAAGCTGATCAAAAAGACCCTGACCCCATCATTTTGTTGAAATTCATTCACCCTTGCCGCCCTGTTTCTCGATTGTCCTGTCAGGTATTCAAATGATATATCCCGTTGTACCAGTTCCTTTTTGATCAAATCCAGCATGGTTACAAACTGGGAAAAAACAAGAATCTTATGCTGGGATGATTTACTCTCTATCTCCTCCATCAGTACCGTAATCTTAGAAGAAGCCTCTCCATAAAAAACATCTTCTTTCAACAGAGCTGGCGAATTACAGATCTGCCTCAATATCGTCAAGCCTTTTAAAACATGTATACTGTGCTTTGAAAGATCTTCTTCCTTATGTGTTAAAAGGAAATTACGGTATTCTTCCTTATAAGAGTCATATACTTTTCTCTGTTCCTCCCCCATCTCACAATACAAAACCATCTCCGTTTTATCCGGAAGTTCCTCCGCCACTTGTTTCTTCGTCCGGCGCAAAATAAAAGGTCTGACCTTTTTCTGCAGTTCCAGCGACCTTTTGATATCTTTAAATTTATCAATAGGCGTGGAATAATGATCTTTAAAATACTGTCTGGAACCCAGAAGGCCAGGACTGGCCAGCGAAAGCTGACCATACAGATCAAAAGTGCTGTTCTCCACAGGTGTTCCGGTAATCATAATCTTATTTCTCGAACGCAACAAAGCAGCTGCGTGATAACGTTGAGAAGAAGGGTTTTTAACCGATTGAGATTCATCAAGAAACACATAATTGAACTCAAACTTCTTTATAAAATTAATATCGTACAACATCGTTCCATAAGAAGTGATCACTACATCTGCTTGATTAAAAGCATTGGCATCCTTTTTTCTCTCTGCCCCATACAGCGTATGAACTTTTAACAATGGAGCAAACCTGGCCAGCTCCGTCTGCCAGTTAAAAATAAGGCTTGTTGGCACTACAATCAGGCTGGCCTGCCGCCCACGCTCCTTTTGCAGCAATATAAAAGCAATGATCTGAATGGTTTTCCCCAATCCCATATCATCGGCCAGACAACCGCCAAAACCAAATTCATCCAAAAAGTTCAACCAGTTTAAACCCTGTAACTGATAAGCCCTCAATTCTCCTGTAAAACCTGAAGGGACATTCACTTCTGTAATAGAATGAAAATCTGAGATCCTGGAATTGTACATCGCCAGTTCAAGTTTCACTTCTTTTGACAGTACCTCATCCTCATACATCTCCGCAATAGATGCAAAATTTACCTTCGGCGTCCGAATCACCTCTTCTGCTACTTCCCCAGAACTAAAATATTTAGAGAATTTCTCTATCCATTCATCTGGTAAAATACCTAAGGCACCATCCCCAAGTTGTACAAACTTGCTCTTGTTCCGGATCGATTTATGCAAGTATTTTAAAGAAACCTTTTCACTTCCAAATCGAACATCTGCAGAAGTCTCAAACCAATCCAGTCCGCTCAGCACCTTAATATCAATCTTTGCTTTATAAGGACTTAACTTATTATTTTTCAATTCATTGAAGCCAAGTACGGTGATGCCTTCTTGCTTCCACTCCTCAAATGCATCCAAAAACCAGCCATTATCCAAAAACCTGGACTTGTGCAGGTAAAAATGAGTGTGGTCCAACTGTTCCTCAAAATGAGGATGCTGCCGGATTAAGACCGAAGTCAACCTAAGCTCCAAAGGTTCATCCCGTTTCACGGTAAAAGGATTACCCTTGGCATCAATAGAATAAATTGTTTTCTTACTCAATACAGGAACCTCTACACCACCATATTTCAATACAGGGGTCAGCAAAATATAATCCCCTTCGTCAGACAGATAAATCAGCTGCTCATTAGGCAAATCAAAATGTTGTTCCTTCAATTGCTTTGCTGTAGCCGGTTTCAGATAGGAATAGGAAACATGAATTTTATCTTCCAGACGGCTCAGTATGTTTTGTTGAAATTCGGCAAATTTAGACTGATGGATCAGAATTTTATTGTTGTGCTGTTTAAAGAAGTCGATCATCTTCAAAAAGTCCGGGTTATCGATCAGATAAAGGGTCTTGTTGTAATCCAGAAAATAGTTAAATTTTACCTGTAATTTTTCCAGGTCATAAGACCTGTCTTCCAGATAAAGCTGTCCGGCCACCTGGTAAAAAGCATCATTCTGATCTACAGAAATTTTAATATCAATGTTTAGTGCCTTAAGCATCACCGGGCTCAGCGAACTGGTACTCACACTTTTCGCGCCATCCTTATGCTCAAACACTTCCAAGCCAAAAGGATTTCTGACCAATGCCTTTAACGCCTCAATATCTGAATCAGATCGTTCCGATTCATAAGCATTCTGAAACTTGGCTACAGCCGTATAGAATTTCAGTTCATCCTTATCTTCAGCCTTCCAGATCAGATCCATGGGATTGATCAGAACCAACGGATTCTTCACCTTCCCCTGCTGAGTCTCCTCGCCTTCGTACAATTCAATATACAAATGCCTGTAATATTTGTGTTTTCTAAGCACAATAACCCTTCTGCTCCTACCGCTCTCTTTCCCCCGGCTTCCTGCCGGAAGTGCCGGTAATAAACTAGCAGCAAGTGCAGTAGTCGTTTCTGAATTCACTTTAAAAAGTGCTTTGGAGATGGGTTTAATCTCGACCGATCCGCCGTTATACGCTGCCAGGAAGAAAAGGTCCAGATCCGGCTCCTGTTCCAAACCATAATCCTTTGCCACCTGCAGCATTTTCTCCCTTCTCAAGCCCTTATCAAAAAACAAACGGATATCATCTCTGCGAATCACACTATACAGCACCTGAATCTGATGACTACAAAAACCAATTCCTCGTTCTTTACAATCACAGCCCATCCTTAGCGTCGTTCCCTCTATATTGAGCGAAACATACGCCGTCATTGCAGATCCTGGTCTGCAAATAAACAGACAATAACCCAAATCCGGCTCCAAAGGCTTAACCTCATAATACCCCCACATGTCCGCATCAGCAGGGTGAGCGGCATGCTGAGCTATAAAAACATTGTTCAGCTCGTCGATATTAAAGTCTTCAATTATAATTTCTCTATCAGGCATCAATCAAAGATACGGATATCTATCTTTGCAGAATGGCGGGCATCTATATTCACATTCCATTTTGTAAAAAGGCATGTACTTATTGCGATTTTCATTTCTCTACCTCTTTAAAATATGTGGAAGAGATGACTGATGCCATTTGCAAGGAGCTGATTTTAAAAAAGGGACGTATCACAGAACAGATAGGTAGTATTTATTTTGGCGGGGGTACACCTTCGGTACTGGATACACCTTATCTGGCCAGGATATTCCACACCCTTACCCAGCATTATTCCATCGCTTCAGATGCAGAAATCACCATAGAAACCAATCCGGACGACCTCACTGCAAAAAAGATCAGCGAACTGAGGCAGCTACCCGTCAACCGTTTCAGTATTGGCACCCAGTCCTTCTTTGACGAAGATCTTTTGTGGATGAACCGGGCACACAGTGCAACCGAGGCTGAAACCTCTATTAAACGAAGCCAGGATGCCGGATTCGAAAACCTGAGTATAGATTTGATTTATGGCTACCCGATTCTCACAGATCTGAAATGGGAGCATAACATCCGTAAGGCCATCGAACTGCAAACCCCACATATTTCTGCTTATTCTTTAACTGTAGAACCTAAAACCGTTCTCGCCTCTAACATCAGAAAAGGCAGGCAGGTCCCTATAAATGACGACCAAAGTGCAGAACAATTTCAAACCCTGATCCAAAAACTAGACCTGGCCGGGTTTGAGCATTATGAAATCTCCAATTATAGCCTGCCGGGAAAATACGCAGTACACAATACCAATTATTGGAGAGGAGTTCCTTATCTAGGCATTGGACCTTCTGCACATGGCTTTGATGGGACCAATCGTTATTTGAACATGGCCAACAATCCCA
Source organism: Pedobacter nutrimenti (assembly GCF_032678445.1). Classification (GTDB taxonomy): domain Bacteria; phylum Bacteroidota; class Bacteroidia; order Sphingobacteriales; family Sphingobacteriaceae; genus Pedobacter; species Pedobacter nutrimenti_A. The sequence continues at coordinate 111,091 of NZ_JAVTSQ010000007.1, read as the reverse complement.
AATACCTGGAGCAATTAAATAAAGGCCAGCTTGCCGAAACTGTAGAAGAGCTGACCCAGCTGGACCGTTTAAATGAGTATATCATGACCGCTCTTCGTACCATGTGGGGCGTAGATCTGGAAAAAATAAAGGCCAGTTATGGCAAAACTTTTTACGAAGAAACGGTATACAACGCCAAACCCTTTCTGGAACGGAACTGGATCACGCAACAAGAGCAGAAAATTCTGCTCACACCAGAAGGGAAATTATTTGCAGACCATATTGCATCAGAATTATTTTTATTAGACGAACATGAAAAATAAAGTTGTTTGGATCACTGGCGCTTCTTCAGGAATCGGAGAAGCTCTGGTCTATGAATACCATAAGGCGGGTGCTAAGCTCATCATTTCTTCGCGCAACCGCGACGAGTTGTTCAGAGTAAAAAGCAACTGCAAGAACCACATCAACATCCACGTCCTTTCCCTGGATCTGGAGAACACAGCTTCTTTGGATGTTAAAGCCACAGAAGCACTCCGGATTTTCGGAAAAATTGACTTGCTGATCAACAGCGGAGGTATTAGTCAGCGTAGCCTTGCCATGGAAACGTCCCTGGAAACAGAAGAAAAATTGATGAAAGTTAATTTTTGGGGAACAGTAGCACTGAGCAAAGCCATTTTGCCCTCTATGATCGAGCAAGGTGGAGGGCATATCGTATGCATCAGTAGTCTCGTTGGTAAATTCGGAACGCCATTACGCTCTGCTTACGCCGCCTCCAAACATGCCCTTCATGGCTATTTCGATTCTCTAAGAGCAGAACTCGATACAAAAAACATCTTTATCACGATTGCCTGCCCCGGCTTCATTAAAACAAAGGTGAGCATCAATGCCTTAACGGCCAACGGACAACCACAGGGTACAATGGACGATGCGCAGGAACACGGAATGCCTGCAGAACAATGTGCAAAAGAGATGGTCAAAGCCTTCAATGAAAAAAAAGAAGAGGTCTATATTGGCGGCAAGGAAGTAAAGGGTGTCTTGTTTAAAAGACTATTCCCCCTCCGTTTTTCAAAATATCTTCGTAAGGCAAAAGTCACTTAAGAACTGCAAAAAACTCCCTGGCACAGACCAGATACATACCTTGTTCATAGCATAGTCATACCTCGTTCGCAAAACATACCCCATTTTGCGAACGAGGTATGACTTTTGTATGCATTTGACATCCACTTGCCCATAACCTGTATCCAATGAACACCAGCTAAACCGCTTTTTGTTTGTATCAGTATACGATCAGTTTTTCAATCCTGTTCAGGTAAAAAATTGACTTTTCTAATTTTGTGTCTCTTAACATTATATTAACATGCAGTTTGATCTTTCACCAATCGATACAGTAGATCATATTTCTAAAGAAGATTTTGAAAAGAACTACTTAAACACCAGAAAGCCACTGGTGATCAAAAACATGTCTAAAGACTGGCCAGCGCATCAAAAATGGACGCTGGATTACATGAAATCAGTAGTTGGCGACCAGACTGTCCCTCTGTATGACAGCTCCAAAGCCGACCCCTCCAAACCCATCAATGCCTCCGCAGCCGAAATGAAATTTGGCGACTATATAGACCTGATCAAAGAAACTCCAACAGACCTTAGAATTTTTCTTTTTGACCCCATTAAACATGCCCCTAAATTACTGGATGACTATATTGCCCCTAAAAATCTGATGGGTGGTTTCCTGGACAGTTACCCAAATATGTTCTTTGGCGGAAAGGGCTCAGTAACCTTCCTGCACTATGATATAGACCTGGCGCACATCTTCCACACCCATTTTAACGGAAGAAAACACGTTATCCTTTTCGAAAACAAATGGAAAGAACGCCTCTACCAAATCCCCTTCGCTACTTATGCCCTGGAAGATTATGACGTCGAAAAGCCAGACTTCGAGAAATTTCCCGGTCTGAAGGGGGTAAAAGGGATCGAAGCTTTTTTGGAGCACGGAGATACCCTTTTCATGCCAACCGGTTACTGGCACTGGATGAAGTATCTTGACGGATCCTTCGCCATCAGTTTAAGGGCCTGGGATAAATCCTGGGGTGTAAAGGCAAAAAGCTTGTACAACCTTACCCTTCAACGCAAATTTGACAATTTCATGAAAGGCAACTTCAGGGAGAAATACATGACCTGGAAAGAAGAACTGGCCGTAAAAAGAGCCAATAGAGCCCTGGCCAATCACTATCCAGAATAATCCAGCCATAAACCCCTAATCACCCGGCCGGACTCCCCAACCCCTAAGCACCCAGGAAACCGAGCTCGCGAGCTCTTGAGAACAAATAAAAACATAAACACTTCGAAAAATTCAATATTGCTCAGGAGGAGACCTCAGCTTCGGAGCAGGCGCGCAGCGACGCGCAGAAGCGTAAGTCTCCGAAGAGCATATTGAATTTCTAACAAGCTTCCCAAATAAAATTCATTATTATTAAGATTTAATTTAGACATTTGCCCTTGCACAAGTTATTTTCTTAATCATATGAGCTTTATTTTAAAGCCGGTAGATACAGTTGAAAGCATCAGTCCGGAAGATTTTAAAAAGAATTACCTGGATGCCAGGCGTCCACTGATCATTAAAGGTTTAACTAAAAACTGGCCGGCAAGGGAAAAGTGGACTACCGACTACCTAAAGCAAATTGCCGGAGATGTGAACGTAAGCCTCATGGACAATTCCAAAGCAGATCCGTCCAAACCGATCAATGCCTCTGTGGCCAATATGAAGTTTGGAGACTACCTGGACCTCATTAAATCACAACCAACAGAATTACGAATCTTCTTCTTCAATCTGTTTAAACATGTGCCGGGTCTGGTAGACGATATCGTGATCCCCAAAGACCTGATGGGTGGTTTCATAGAAAGTATGCCAGCTATGTTTTTCGGCGGATCCAACTCGGTAACCTTCCTGCATTACGATATTGATTTGCCTCACCTTTTCCATACCCATTTTGGTGGAAGGAAACACATCATTCTTTTCGACAATAAATGGAAAGAAAGACTGTACTGTATTCCAAATGCCACTTATGCACTGGAAGATTATGACGTAGCCAACCCTGATTTTGAAAAATTCCCGGCACTTAAAGGTGTAGAAGGTTACGAAGTATTTCTGGAACACGGTGATACTCTATTTATGCCTACCGGTATGTGGCACTGGATGAAATACCTGGATGGTTCCTTCTCTTTAAGCCTGCGGGCCTGGGATGCATCTCTAAGCCGGAAAGTGCAAAGTGTATTCAACCTGGCCATCAAAGGTGGACTGGACAGCGTATTAAAAATGGCCTTTAAAGCCCCTTACGCACACTATCGCGAAAGACTTGCCGTTAAAAGAGCAGAAAGAGCACTTAAAAACCATCAGCCAAAATAAATTAAATTGAAACACCGGGTTACTTCTATAGGCGAAATTTTATGGGATGTGTTCAAAGAGCAGAAGAAAGCTGGCGGCTCTTCCATGAACGTATCCCTGAACCTTCATAAGCAGGGAATAGATGCGGCATTTATCAGTGCGGTGGGAAATGATGAAAACGGAAAGGAACTGATCCGCTTCCTGGAAGACCACCATCACCCGGTATCGCTTATTCAAACACACCCGGTACTTCCAACAAGTACCGTCCAGGTGAGCCTTGATGCACAGCAACAAGCCACCTATACCATTGTTGAACCTGTTGCCTGGGACGATATTGCTTTATCAGAAGAAAACATAGAAAGCGTTAAGCAAGCCGATGCTTTTGTTTACTGCAGCCTGACCTGCCGCCACGAGAAGAGCCGTTCGGTGATCTATCAGCTGTTGCAACACGGCAAGTTCAATGTGATGGACATTAATCTGCGGCCGCCGCATTTTCAGATAGAAACCTTAAAACATTTACTACAGGCCGCCGATCTTCTCAAAATAAACGAAGATGAACTGGACTATCTGAAAAAGGAACTGCAGTTTCAAAGTACAGACCAGGAACAACTCTGTAAACAACTCTCCCGCATCTTCAATATCAGCACCATCTGTGTAACACTGGGCGATAAAGGAGCTATAGTTTGGCAGGAAGGCAAACTCTACAGACATAAGGGCTACCCGGTACAAGTTGCAGATACGGTTGGCGCAGGCGATGCTTTTCTGGCCACCTATGTAAGTAGTATGCTCCAAGGCTATCCTGTAGAAACCATTCTGGACAGAGCCTGCAGGGTTGGTGCCTATGTAGCTTCACAAACCGGGGCAAATCCAGACTATAACGAAGCCACTTCCGGATTGTTCCGCTCCTAAAAATGACAAATACCTTAAAATAGTTCAGTTTCAAACTTTTATCTTCGGTAATTCGTTAATAAGAAGATATGAGGGGTTACCAATTTTCGAACTTTATACCCGATGACTTACCTAAAGGTGGTTTCGAGGAATTACTGAAACTATTTACTCAATTGCTCAATTATACTGCTGGTGATGCCGGTGAGGCTTTGTCGTGGATGAATGAACTGGATAAGCAGTACAAATTCACTAATAATGACTATGCCATGGGCGACTTCATTGAAGACCTGAAACAAAAAGGATACATCAATGAAGAAAACGGCGAAACCAAGATCACCGCCAAGACGGAACAAACCATTCGTAAATCTGCCTTGGAGGAAATCTTTGGAAAATTAAAAAAAGCAGGAAAGGGAAACCACAACAGCAATATATCAGGTATAGGAGAGGAAAAAAATGCAGACCGCAGGGAATTTGCATTTGGCGATAGCCTGGATCAGATTGACATGACCACTTCCATCCAGAACGCACAGATCAATCATGGCATCAGCAATTTCACCCTTACAGAAAGGGATCTTGAGGTGGAAGAAAAGGACTACAAGACTTTAACTTCTACGGTACTGATGATCGACATCTCCCATTCCATGATCCTATATGGAGAAGACCGCATCACGCCGGCAAAAAAAGTAGCCATGGCACTCGCCGAGCTCATCAAAACCAGGTACCCAAAGGATACTTTAGACATTGTGGTATTTGGCAACGATGCCTGGCCGATCACCGTAAAAGACCTCCCTTATTTACAGGTTGGCCCCTATCACACCAATACATTTGCCGGCCTGGAACTTGCCGCGGATCTTCTTCGAAGAAGAAAAACGCACAACAAACAGATCTTCATGATCACCGATGGCAAGCCCACCTGTTTGAAAGAGAACGGACGTTATTATAAGAACAGTATGGGGCTGGACCGAAAAGTAATTGGAAAAACACTAAATATGGCCGCTCAGTGCAAGAGGTTAAAAATTCCTATTACCACATTTATGATTGCACAAGACCCTTATTTACAACAATTTGTGAGAGAATTTACCCAAATAAATGGAGGAAGAGCTTTTTACAGCTCTCTGAATGGCCTTGGGGAATATATATTTGAAGATTACATTAAAAACAGAAGAAAAACAGTTCGTTAAGAACTTAGACATATATGGACTATAAGCAAATAAAAACACTTGGAGACCTGAAAGCCTCCAAATATATTTCCTTACCTGTTAAGGACGAATTAAGAAAAAACCTGATTGAACAACTGCAGAAAAAAGATGCTGGATTTGAGGGCATACTGGGCTATGATGAAACAGTTATCCCGGAACTTCAAACCGCTATCTTATCCCGTCATAATATTTTATTGCTCGGTCTTCGCGGGCAGGCAAAAACACGGATTGCCCGTTTAATGGTTAACCTGCTGGATGAATACATTCCCTATGTAAGTGGAAGTGAAATTTTTGATGATCCGCTGAACCCGATTTCCTGGTATGCAAAACATGAAATTTCCATTCATGGCGACAATACGCCCATCAGCTGGCAACACCGTTCAGAACGCTATACTGAAAAACTGGCAACCCCTGACGTAACCGTAGCCGATCTGGTTGGGGATGTGGATCCAATTAAAGCTGCTACAATGAAACTGACCTATAATGACGAGCGTGTGATCCATTTTGGACTGATACCAAGGGCGCACCGCAGCATCTTTGTCATCAATGAACTCCCAGACCTACAGGCGAGAATCCAGGTGGCCCTGTTCAATATGCTCCAGGAAAAGGACATCCAGATCCGGGGTTTCAAACTGAGACTACCTCTGGACGTACAATTTGTTTTTACCGCCAATCCTGAAGATTACACCAACAGGGGCTCTATTGTTACACCTTTAAAAGACCGGATAGAAAGTCAGATCCTGACCCATTATCCTAAGAGTATTGGCATCTCCAGGAAGATCACTTTCCAGGAAGCTAAACTCACAGAAGAACAGCGCAAACTGATTGAAGCGGACGGACTGGTAAAAGACCTGGTAGAACAAGTGGCATTTGAGGCACGTAAAAGTGAATTTATTGATCAAAAATCGGGAGTATCTGCCCGTTTGACCATTTCTGCTTATGAAAATCTGATCAGTACAGCGGAGCGGAGAATGCTGATTAACGGAGAAAAAAAGACCTTTGTCAGACTTTCAGACCTTACGGGTATTATCCCGGCGGTAACCGGAAAGATCGAACTGGTCTATGAAGGAGAACTGGAGGGACCAGCTAAGGTGGCCAATATCCTGATCGGTAAATCCATCAAGACTTTATTTTCCCGTTACTTTCCTGATCCCGAAAAAGCCAAAAAGAGTAAAAAAGCAAATGTGTACGAACCCATCACGGAGTGGTTCACTGAGGGCAATACCCTAGACATCTCCGACGCCCTGAGCGATGCACAGTACAAGAAGGAGTTGATGAAAGTAAATGGCCTGAACGACCTGGTGAAGCAGTTTCATCCCAAACTTAGTGCAAACCAAGCCCTCTTGTTAATGGAATTTGTACTTCATGGCCTGGCGGAATATTCTCAACTGAATAAAAATTATCTGGAAGGAGGATTTGGCTTTTCCGATATGTTTGACAGTTTATTCAGCGGAGATCTTGATGATGACGATATAGACTTCAGATAATTATGGGACGTTTACCTTCATTGCTACTGATTACCGTGCTGATGCTGGCACTGGACTATTATTGCTACAAAGCCATCCTTTCTGTATTCAAAAAATGGAAACCGGCAACCCGGACCAGGTTTGCCTTAATCTGGTGGTCGTATACCCTTTTGCTAACCCTCGGGGTTTTCTGCGGTATTTTCATGAATCTGTTCCTTTCCATCCGGGCAATTATCCTGGTGGCTTATTTTCTGACTATTGCCTGCAAAATCGTATTGATCCCTTTTCTGGTGGTTGATGATTTGCGCAGACTGGTCGTCCTGCTGATCCGAAAGTTCAAAAAGCCAAAAGAGCAGATACCTGCAGCTGCTCCCGCGGTGGGTGAACCCATCAGTCGTTCTTCCTTTTTGGTAAAAGCGGGCTTGGTTGTAGCAGCAGTTCCTTTGACCTCTTTAAGCTGGGGCATTGTTTCTGGTGCCTATGACTATAAGGTAAAAAGAGTAAAACTCGTATTGCCCAATTTGCCCAAGGCCTTTGATGGCATTAAAATGGGGCAAATCTCGGATATCCATTCCGGCAGCTTTTACAATCACAAAGCCGTAAAAGGCGGCGTGGAGATGCTGTTGGGCGAAAAGCCTGATTTCATTTTTTTTACCGGCGATCTGGTGAACGACATGGCCACTGAAATGCGCGATTATCAGGATATTTTCAGCAAGGTTCATGCACCATTAGGTGTATATTCTTCCCTGGGAAACCATGATTATGGCGATTATCATTTTGGCCGCGGTCCTTCTGCGGCAAAAGCAAAAAACCTTAAAGATGTAATTGAAACCCATAAAGTGATGGGCTGGGATTTATTGATGAACGAACATAGGAGACTGAAAGTTGACGGAGAAGAAATCGGAATTTTAGGAATTGAAAACTGGGGTATGGGGCGCTTTCCTAAATACGGCCGCATGGATCTGGCCGTTAAAGATACAGATGACCTGCCTGTTAAATTGTTACTTTCCCATGATCCCTCACACTGGCGTGCGGAAGTACTCGAAAAATACCCTCAAATTGACGCGATGTTCAGCGGACATACCCATGGTATGCAATTTGGTGTAAGAACAAAAGAATTTCAATGGAGCCCTATCCAATATATATATAAAGAGTGGGCCGGGCTTTACCAGGAAAAGAACCAGCAATTGTATGTCAATGTAGGCTATGGCTTTCTGGGATACCCCGGCAGGGTTGGCATCTTACCGGAGATCACCATATTTGAATTAAAGCGGGCTTAACTAACCCGCATTAAAACGATATCCTACACCACGGACTGTAATCAACAGTTGCGGGTTATCCGGGTTAATTTCTATTTTCTTACGTAACCTTACAATATGCATGTCCAGGGTACGGGTATTCACGTCAGAGTTATAACCCCACACCACCAGCATCAGCTCATCGCGGTTGATCACCTTATTTGGATTACGCAAGAAATAAAGTAATATCCTGTTCTCCAGAATGGTCAGCTCAATTTTACGTCCCTGACGGTACAAAGTATGGATATTTGGATGATGCTCCATGTCGCCAAAGCGATGAATTTCAGACCGGTCATTATTGAGCAGGAATTTCACTTTACTGTCCAGCATGGCCACCAGTACATCCATATTAAAAGGCTTGGTTACATAATCTGATGCACCAAAATTATAGGCATCTATTTTATCTACATCCTGGGCCTTTGCAGTCATCATGATGATCAGGTTATCAAAGCCCTGTTTTCTCACTTCTTCACAAACCTCTGCGCCTTGTTTACCTGGCAACATCCAGTCCAGCAATACGATATCAGGTTTTTCTGACAGGATCATTTTTTCTGCAGTCTCACCATCGCCAACCTCAAGAACTTCATATCCTTCAGATTTTAAACGGTGTACAACTAAGAACCTTAAATTCTCATCATCCTCTACTATTAGTATTTTAATTCCTTTAGACATGTATTTTAATCATTAAATGGTAATACAATTTTAAACTCTGTTCCTTTGTTGACCTTACTCCTCACACTGATCTCCCCTTTCATAAAGTTAACAAGTTCCTTACAGAAAGCCAAGCCAAGCCCTACGCTTCCATTTTGGTTATACTGGTTCTGTATCCTGTAGAACTTCTTAAAAATATCCCCGATCTGAGCGGCGGGAATACCTATTCCATGGTCTGCAAACCGGAAAACCACCCGGTTCTTGATCAGTCTTGCAGTAATATGCAATTTTTTTCGGTCCGGAGGAGAATATTTATAGGCATTCTCTGCCAGGTTATCAAACAAACTGCCCAGCAAAACCGGATCTGTTGTAAAACTGGTAAAACCAGAAACTTCAAAAGTAAATTCAAAGTCCGGGTGTTTCAACTGATGGGACTCTATGGTACTTTCTATAAAATCCTTCATGTTTACCTTTTCCTGGTTCAGTTGAATGGCCTTATTTTCAATCTGAGTAAAGGCCAGCAGCTTGTTCATCAATCCGTTCAGCTTATCGGCTTCTTCATCCAGGATCCTTCCATACATTTTCAGTTCCCTATCTGTTAACGAAGCAGCACTCTTAATGTTGTTTCCCGCAATCTTTATTACGCTTACAGGTGTTTTGAATTCGTGTGTCAGGTTGTTCACAAAATCATATTGCAGTTTAAACATCCGGTGGTTAACATTCAGGTTCCTGTAGATCAGAAAAGCCACCAGAACCAGAATACCGTAAAAAACCAGGATAATAAAAGCAATAGGCAGGAAATAACTGAGGATCTCCCGGTCTACAAAAGATTTAGCCGAACTGAAATACAATTTGAAATCAGAAAAGGGGCCGGGCAGGGTAATCTCTGTATCCAGAAAGTCAGAAGAGGTTTCCAGCGGATCGTAGGTAAGTGGTTCAATCCGGACATTCTGATAGAGCTTCGGTCTGGAGTTAATAATCCTGATCTTATAAGGATCAAGGTAAAAAGACAGCATGTCCTGCTGGTATACCGGCGCAGGATCCAGTTTCTTCCGGAGCATCTGTTTATAGACTTTCAAATCTTCCGGCCGGGGGAAATTCATATAAGTGATCTTATTGGAGCGTACAATGCTGAAATTGCTAAAGAGTTCATCCTGCGTGGGTACCCTGGCCGTATCTAAATTCTCTATATAGGAGATCACTTTAATCCCAAGTGCATTGAAATCATCTCCTCTTCTAAAAGTATGAGGATGATCTCTTGAGAACAATTTAACAGAATCCTGAGGGATCAGGCTTCCAAATTGGTAAATGTACTTAGGACCAAAAGAAAAATGCCCGGTATTGAGCCCGTCCTTTACCGGATGATTCGCAATTTCCGCATCATAAAAGATCACCTTGGAAACAAAAGGATATTCCAGTAACAAGGTATCCACAAATTTAGAGGTGGTGGCCGAGTCCAGATAACCGTTATAGTAAGAGACTTCCGGAAGTTTGTTCTGGAAGAAATCATTATAAGGTTTAATACTTTCTTCCAGTACCTTTACCTTTTCAGAAACAAATTCATTTTCGATAAACTTTTTACTGAAATTATAGGCCAGAAACAGGGACAGCACGAACAGGACCGAAATCAAAATGATAAAGGTAACGATCAATAAGAAATTTTTACGGTAGCCGCTTTTCTTGTCTGAGGTCATTCCTCTTGTCTTACTTTCTTTTCAAATTTACTTCTAAAAACTTTTCCAGAGCTGTATAATATTTTTGCCGGTCTGCTCCCGTATTTTGCTGAAAATCCCCATTCGGCTTTTCGAAGTACGTTACATTTACATTTCTCTTTTTCAGCTCTTTTGCAAATTGCATCACTTCTCCCGAATTGATCCGTTTGTCTTTAAGGCTTTGCGCAATAAACACAGGCACCTTAATTTTATCTGCATGAAAAACCGGCGAAGCCTGGCGCAGATAGTCTACATCGGTTACCGGATTGCCAATCACATCATAGATCATCTGAAGCCTTGCTTTGTAGAAAGGTGGAATGGATTTCAAATAGCCAAACAAATTAATAATGCCTGAATTGGACGCACCACAGGTATACATATGCGGGCTGGAGTACAGACTGTTCAAAGCAATATATCCGCCAAAACCACTGCCGTAAATGCCTATCTTTTTTGGATTAACGATCTTTTCTTTTACCAGCCATTTTACACCGTCTTCTATATCTTCCTTGATCTTTAAGCCCCACTGCTTAAACCCTGCCGCTCTGAATTCTTTACCATAGCCTGCAGAGCCTCTGTAATTCGACTGAAAAACAGCATATCCTCTGCTGGCTAAAAACTGAACTTCGGCATTATAACCCCAGCTGTCCCGGGTATCCGGTCCAATGCCATTATGCGGCAGTACAATCAAAGGGAGGTCTTTTGCGGCTTTATCTCCGGGCAAGGTCAGATAACCATTGATCATAACCCCGTCTCTCGACCGGTAAGAAATGGGCTTCATCTCGTTCATTTCTTCTATACAGATAGAAGGATTCACATCGCTCAGCTTTCTTAATTTGCCATTATTGGCAAAATATAAATAATAAGAACCTGGATTCCGGTCTGTATAGGTTCGAATCACAAATAGGTCTTCCGGTTTATCCTGACCAACAATATAAGACTCTGTTTTTGGCAACAGCTGATCCAGTTTCTGATAAAACTGTTTTACAGTGTCATCCAGGTAGAACTTTTCTCTCTTCCAGGTTTCGCAAACCACATAGGCCATTCTTTTTTTATTGGCCGAGTACTGGGCTTCTACCACGTTGAGTGTATCATTGCTAAACAGCACTTTATTTTCTTTTCCTGTTTTACAATCCAGTTCTACAAGAGCATTTTTGTCTCTGTTGACATTGGATATGGCGTAAATACTATTGGGTTTGCTTTCCGAAAAAGCAACCGGAATCAACGTTGTTTTAAAGTTATTGGTGATCACCGGCTTAAATTCCTGGCTCTCATTTTCCCGGTACAACAGGGTTTCATTAACACCATCACTGGAAGTCGCCAGTCTCAGTTTGGCTTTTGGATCTGTGTACCAGTTGGTGATGTTTCCGGGATTTTTAACGGCCATTTCCATTTCCCCGTTCCGCACATTTAAACGGTAAACATCGAACACTGTAGAATCTCTTTTGTTGGAAGAAACCAACAAATACTTGTCGTCAATCAACTGATCTTTGAGCACTTTCATTTTACTGCGCTCATTGTCATTCAGCTGACGTTCATTGCGGCCTTCTTTATCAACGATAAATACATCGATCTGCCGCCCTGAATCGTCTTTTTTATAATAAACCAGATCATTGTTACTTACCCAGGTGTAATAATTTACGTTTTTGTCTGTCAGGTTGGTGATCTGCCTGGTTTCCCCGCTGGCTATATCTTCAATAATTATATTTTGCTTGTTGTCTTCCAGCTTAAAATAAGACAGACTTTTACCGTCGGGAGAAAGCCCAAAGCCCGATTTGTCTTGTGATTTAAAGAAATCCGCCACAGGAATTTCTTTTCCCTTCTGTTTACAGGCAAAGAAAAGGGGAATAAGAAATAACCAAAGGTTTCTTTTTATTGCTATCATATCGTTATCAGCCTACAAAGGTACACATCAGCTTATTCCTAAAAAGGCTATACACCAATATTGTTACTTTAGATTGTTCTTGTGTATGTCAAATTAATCATTTTTGAAACACATCAAATTATATTCAAAGTAACATTTAAAGTATATTAGCCTGATTGTTTAATTCCAGCCCAGAAAACAGAACATCCAGATGAAACGTATTGGCCTCCTGATCTTCTTATGTGTGTCGTACAATTGCCTTTTTGCACAAGTCATTAACGACGATGCTGCAGCTTATCAGGCTTATGAACAGGGGGAATATGAAAAGGCGGCTCTATTGCTGGGAAAATTATTTGAAAAGAATTCCTCAGATAATTATTTTGATCTTTACCTCAATACTTTACTAAAAACCAGAAAGTATCCGGAAGCAGAAAAGCTGGTCAGAAGAATGATCAAACAGCAGCCGGACCATTTAGGATACCAGATTTCACTGGGCAAAGTTTACCAGGAAAGCGGACAACAGGACAAAGCATTAAAAACATTTGCTGAAGTGATTTCCCTCCTTCCCAAAGAAGAAAACAAGATCCGCTTCTATGTCAGTTATTTTTATCGCTTTCAAGCTTACGACCTCGCAATTTCTGCCTTCTTGCAGGGCAGGAAGATTCTTGGTAACGAACAATTATTTGCTCCCGAACTATTGAACCTATACCGTTTCAAAAAAGACAAAGATGGTCTGGTTAATGAATATATTAATGCGCTGTCTGTTTCTCCGGCCATGTTACCGCAGGCCGAAGCGGACCTGGCCGGTGTATTTGACGGCAACGGCGATTATCTGATCCTTCAGACCATCCTGCTCAAAAAGCTTCAGAAAGAACCGGACAACGATACTTTTACCCAATTGCTCACCTGGCAATACATCCAGCGGAGGGAATTTGACATGGCTTTGAGGCAATTAGTTGCCCAAAATAAGCGTTTAAAACAAAATGATGCGGCTATTTTTAATCTGGCCAATACTTTTCTTCCTAACGATGCCTACCCCTCAGCAATAAAGGCCTATGAATATCTTTTGGCCAAGGGGCCGCAGAATGAATATTATCTCCCGTCAAGGATCCAGCTGATAGACACAAAATACCAGTTGCTGCTTCAGGGAGCTTACGAAAAAGCAGCGATTGCAGAACTTGCAGATCAGTATCAGGCACTGATCAAAGAATTTGGTTCTTCTACACAAACACTTTTTGCCATGACAAGATGGGCCAATTTGCAGGCCTATTATTTAAATGCACCATCAAAAGCGGAGGAAGCCCTAGAGAATGCCCTAAAAGTTCCGAATTTAAATGCAATGGAGGCCGGACGGATCAAGCTGAGCCTGGGTGATATTTATATCCTGAACAACGAACCCTGGGAGGCTTTTCTGATCTATGAACAAGTGGCTAAGAAATTCGAGAACCAGGACATCGGAAATGAAGCCCGGTTCCGTTCTGCAAAACTCTCCTTTTATCAGGGTAATTTTGCCTATGCAAAAGCTCAGGCTGATGTGCTTAAAGCCTCTACTTCACAGCTGATTGCCAATGATGCCCTAAACTTAAGTTTACTCCTCTCCGATAACCTGCAATCTCCAGCCGACAGCAGCGCACTGAAGATGTATGCAGATGCAGAAATGCTTCAGTTCAGAAATTTACCAGAAAAGGCCCTCGCTAAGCTGGACAGCATTAATATTGCATTCCCTGGAAACAGCCTTTCGGATGACGTGCAGATGTCCAAAGCCAATATTTATATTAAAAAACACAATTACGCCCTGGCTGCGCCTGTTCTGCAAAACCTGATCTCCCAACATCCCGAAAGCTTGTGGGCTGATGATGCTATTTTTATCCTTGCGAGCCTGTATCAGGACCAGCTGGCAAAACCTGAGGAGGCCAAGAAATTGTATCAGAAACTGATCTCTGATTTTCCGGGAAGTATGTATACCATTGAGGCCAGGAAATTTTACAGAAAACTTAGAGGAGACAATATGCCCTTATAGTCTTATCTTTGCAATATGTTATTATACAACGTTACTTTTATTGTAGAAGAGGCATCTGCGTCCGAATGGCTGGACTGGATGCAGCAAGTGCACATTCCAAAAGCTCTGGCTACAGGCGCTTTTATCTCCAATAAGCTACTCCGCGTAGTGGATTCACCAAATGAGGGTATTACTTTTTGCAGTCAGTATACAGCCGAACATATGGCCGATTATCTGACCTTTAAAGAGCTTCAGGAGCCCGCTTTGGATGAAGAATTGAACATCAGATTTAAAGATAGATTTGTATCTTTCCGTACTTTAATGGAATACATCGCATAACTATGAATATTTTACAGACACCTATTGCTGATCTTTTGGTGATTGAACCAAAAGTATGGAAAGACAACCGCGGCTACTTTTATGAGAGTTACAATGCCAGAATTTTAGCAGAAGCAGGCGTTGATGTCAGTTTCGTTCAGGACAACCAATCCTTCTCGCAAAAAGGAACGTTGAGAGGGCTTCATGCACAGAAAGCACCCTTTGCACAGGGCAAGCTGGTGCGTGTGCTGCAAGGAAAAGTGCTGGATGTAGCCGTTGATATCCGCAAAAACTCCCCTACCTACGGTCAGCATTACAGCATAGAACTGAGTGGCGATAACCATAAACAACTCTGGGTACCGCCTGGCTTTTTACATGGTTTTCTGACCCTGGAAGACAACACGATCTTTACTTATAAAGTCAGCAATTATTACGACAAAGAATCGGAAATAGGTGTCATCTGGAATGATCCGGATCTGGATATTGAATGGAGCCGGGAAATACCGGAAGCAGAGCTTTTATTATCTGATAAGGATTTAGTGCTCTCTGCTTTTAAAGACCTAAAGAGCCCTTTTTGATTTGAGGCCAAAACAAAAAACCCGGATGTTATCGCATCCGGGTTTTTTGTTTGTATCTATTGTTTGATCAGATCATACAATTCATCCAGTTTAGGAGAAAGCACGATTTCAATTCTTCTGTTCTTGCTCCTGCTCTCTGCAGAAGTATTTGGAGCCAGCGGCTGATATTCCCCTTTACCTGTAGCCGTCATTCTTACCGGCTCTACTTTTTCTACTTCCGTCAGGAAGCGCACCACAGAAGTTGACCTCAGTACACTTAAATCCCAGTTGTCTTTGATCTGCCCCAGGTTATTAATTTTCTGTGAATCGGTATGTCCTTCTACCGCAATATTAATTTCCGGTTGTTGTTTAAGTACTCCGGCCAATTGAGCCAGTGCCTGTTTACCTTTCTCATCTATAATGATACTGCCCGAAGGGAACAGGAGCTTATCGGTTAAAGAAACATACACTTTACCGTTTTTGATGTCTACACTTAAGCCACTTTTTGTAAAGCCAAGCAGGGCGCCCTGCAGCTTTTCTTTCAACTGGTTGGTTGCTTCATCACGTTTACGCAAAATCTCTTCCACCTCTTTTAAGCGTTTTTCCCGGGCTTTCAGATCTCCGGAAAGCTTCGTGATCTCATTGGTACTGTTGCTGCGTAATTTCGCGTATTTACCGTCTACATCATCATATTTCCCCTGCAGATCAGCAATCTGTCCATGGAGTGATGCCGTGTCTTTTCTTAACTTGGCCAGTGTTGCTTCCAGTGTCTGACCGTTGTACTGCGATTCCAGCCATCCTTTATCTAAAGAGTCGGCCCTGGCCAGAAGGGCTTTATATTTTTTTGGTGATAAAACGACACAGGAGGTCACAGAAGAGAGTAGCAGGATCAGGGCAAAGCCTAAGAAAGTGTGTTTCATTAATGGTTTATCAATTAAAAGGTTATTGTTTTAAAGACTGGTCTTTATTGTTCCAGTGCATTGCGTAAAAATGCAACTAATGGATAAATGGTTTCGAAATAATTTTTCAACTTATCAACGATATTGGATTTAAAAAATTCCTCCTCTTTAAGTTCTTTGATCACTTCAAAACTCTTTAACTTCAGGTAAGCGATATTAGGATCTGCCGGATCATATCCCTTTGGTGCATTTTTCAGGGCATTTTCCATACTGAATCTGAAGTTTTTTGCAAAGTTCTTTTCCTGTATAATATCCAGAAAGTCGGAAATATTATAATCTATTTCCTGGCGGATCAGCTTCAGGTGCGGAGCTTCCGGCATCCAGTAACCTCCTGCGATGAAACAGTTTCCGGGTTGCAGATGAAGATAATATCCGGGTTCATTCCCTCCTTTGGTGCGGGCAGAGAACCAGATCCCGAAATTGGTTTTGTAAGGGTCCTTATTTTTACTGAACCTGACATCACGATAAATCCGGAGCACACATTTTTTTGGGTCTGTCTCCGCAGAAAAAAGCGGATCTGCTTTAGCAATTTCAGGAATCAGCAGTTGTACAAATTGTAATACATCTTCCCGGGCTTCCTCATATTCTGCTTTATGTTCGGCAAACCACTCCCTGTTGTTGTTCAGGGATACGTCTTTTAAAAACTGGAAGGTGGAAGGCTTAATCATGTTTCAGTGTCATCGCTTTTTTACGGTATTTCACGTACCACAACACACCTAACCCACCAATTAACAAATAAGGAATAGCCATCAGATAAAGTACACCTGTGTTCAGGCCCTTACTTTGGGTATTGCCATTTTTAACGCCCTGTTCTGCGCTGATGGTACACATGGCACATTGCGCGCTGGCTGTATGTTGCACTGCAATAGTGGATAGCAGTATAAAAACGAAGACAAATGCGATCCTTTTCATAATGGCAAATATAAGTAAAGAACGTTAATGAAGAAGGAATAATTGTGGATAACAGGTCATTAAATAAAAAAGCCGGACGAAAACGTCCGGCTTAAAGAGAGAGCGGTTTTGTTTTTTACTGAATGAGTCCGGTCATATTAAAGGACGGTTGATCTTTACTGATCATGTTACCCAAGGTTCTACTATTAGCAGCATCCACATAATATTCCAATGTGAAAGTCTGCGCTGTTAAACGGGTTAAAATAAAGGCATTCATGATACTTTGTATGGCCGCACCTGCGCCACCTCCTACTATCGGAGGTCCGGTAAATTTATACTCGCCGGAAGCAGATTTGGTATAGCTATACGTATAATTTGCAGCAAAGGCATTTGTTCCATTTTGCACAACAATTAATGACACCGTAAACGTTTTGTTCGCATCATTAAAAGAGAAACTTAGGTCTCTTCCTATTGTCGGCACAGTAAAGCCGGCAGTTATTCTAGACCTCATCAGGTTATAGGCTGTAACAAATGTTTGTCCGGAGCCCGGAAGGGTCGTTGTTCCAGGTATACTAATCGATGAGGAGACTGTACCCATCAAATAGTGCAGCGGAATAATTGGTTTATCGGATACAAATACTTCAAATTTTTTCCCGGTAGAAGTTAGCCAAAATAACTTCTTGTTTGCTTTATCCCAGGTAAAATGGGTAAATACATTTCCTCCAAAAGTTAAAGTTTTGTTTAAGAGTCCCGAGGGTGAAAAAGAGAAGGATGCATTCGCGGAGCTAATCGCGCCATTATTTTCAACAGCTAAACTAACCTGCCTACTGGAAACATCTGTATTTACAGTTACCTGCATCTTTTTGGTATTATCCTTTTCATCAAGAATGTATAAGTTTGGATTCGCTTTTAAATAAGTTTGTAACTCTTCGAGATCCCCATCTGTATAAAAGGCTTTATCTGCAGCGGTAGCTTTCACCAAGATAAATTCCGTTTGACGCTTCTTACCGACCAGCTTAATTGTATCTCCTACCTGCGATCTGATCTCAAATTCAAAATCAGATCCATAACCTACACCCGTTTCACCTCCAAATTTAGAGGGGTCCGGATCTGCTAATAAGTGCAGAGAATTATAGGTGTCAAAAATAATAGAGGGTGCCATCACCTGTTTTACCCTATAGGTACTTTGGCTCGACCCTGAGATATAATCCGCCTTCATACTAAGAACGTTATCCTTCTTAAAATCCAGGTAAAAACTATAACCACCGCCTATTTCGTTGGTATACAGATAAGCGATCCATCCGTTTGGCGTATTGATCAGTTCATTCCTATATTTTTCAAGTGCCTCAGAAACATTTTCTTCGGGCTTTTTTCCATCAACAAGTTGTTGATCCTTTTTACAGGCCTGCATGAACAGTATTGCAAAAAGACTGATTACAAATATCTTTTTCATCATTTATATTTTTTAATACCGGCTAACTGCCCCATAAAAACCAAGTTTATTGTTTGATGTATCTATAAAACCAAGTTGTTTATCTTTAGAGCCAGGTATTATATTTTCAATCCAGTCAATTTTAAATGTCTTGGTCGTAAAATAATCGAGTAATGGCTTAATTGGAACTTCTATAAATGTTCCATTTCCGTACGCAGCACTCGTACCCGGAGCAGATCTGGCCAGTTTAATCGTACTTCCTGAATAGGTCGCTTTCAGGTTAAACCAATAAACGTAAGCCCCATCAGTGAATTTAAGAATCAGATCCGTTCTGTTTACTCTTGTTGCATCAGCAAAAACAAGCTCAAACTGTGGCAAAAGCGGAGAATCATATTGTGGCGCAGAAGCGGCGGTAACTGCAGTGTTAAAAGCAGTAACAAAGGCAGTTGATTGGTTAGCCGCAGACTGATTTATACTTACACTCTTATATATTCCTCCGGCAAAAAGATCTGCAGCAGACAAAAGCGATCCGGTGGTTAATCCAGCAATTGCCTTCTTTACCTCTGCCTGCAGGGCCCGGAAGTCCATGCCAAAACTAGCTTTAAAGTAATCCACAATAATCCGTTCTTTTGCTCTCAATTTCGCCGCTCCATCTGCACTTGCAGAATTCGTGTATACATCAAAATAATCCTGTCCTTCAACCAGTAAGGTAGAGGTCATCTCAGCAAAGTCTTCATTTTTATTCATCCTGGAATAAGGGGTAATAAAACCAAGACTTTGTGCTTCTTCTTCTGTCCGCTGTATCCACTGTGCACCAACATAATTATTCGAAACTTCCTCATAACCAGGAGGCACAGGAATATTCTGGTTTAGAATGTGGGTAAACTCATGGTGGATGGTGTGGAATTTTTCCAGGAAATCATCAAAATCATCCGGATCAAATTTGTTTACCTCAAATAGATTGATCTGTCTTCCGGCGTCAGCTGTCCCCAATAACCTGGTATGGTCTTCGGTCCTATACTGAGCACTTCCAAACAAAGCCACTTCCTTAGGCACAATTGGCATAAAGAAGTTTTTTCCAGCAATATTCAGATACGGTGTGATGTAAACCGAACGGAATGCTTCCATCATGGGTCTTACCTTTGCTTCGATTACTGGAACTGCATCTTTATCAAGGTCAATCTGAAAACGGTCAAAGCGGTACATCACCTCCATGTTATACACATCCAGGAAATTTGCTTTCAACCATTTGTCAGTATCGTTATCTTTATAACTATCCAAATTAGATTTGTTAAGATCTACATCCAATGCCTTTTCTTTTTTGCAGGACATCAGGCCAGTGCTTAATATCAGTGCATATAAAAATATCTTTTTCATCTTCTTTCTTATCTAGGATTAAGCGTTAAACCAGCTTTCACTGCCGCTTCAGGCAATTGAAATAATCTCCTTGGATCGTCTTTTCCAAGTTCAATAAAAGTTGTTTTTCCATTTGCATCCAGCATAGAATGTCTGATCGTTAAACCGTGTCTGTTTAAATCAAACCATCTGATCCCTTCAGAAATAAACTCTGCTCTTTTCAGCTCAAGAATGGTTTTAATCAAACCTTCTTTTGGATCTGCGATGTTGTAAAAACTAGCGATTCTAGCCAAAGTGACCGTATGCGCTGCTGGATTATAGCTTTTTATCCTGGTGTTCAGGAAAGTATTGATATCCTGCAGGGCTAGATCAAACTGGTTACTGGAAGTATAAGCTTCTGCCCTGTTCATCAATAATTCATCAACAGTAAACAGGGGTACCATGATATAGGGATCTCCAAAACCTGAACCGATTTTACTTTCAAAAAACAGCTCTTTAAATTTATAAGCCGTAAAGAATGGCTCAATGAATGGTCCTGTTCCGCGATAAGCAAATTCCCCCCCGGTTACATTAGCTGCACTTACGGTAGCGGCAGCAGTTGCTCTTCCAAAACCATATCTGATATAGTGACTTCTTGCCCATCCGGAATTGGCTTCTCCCATTAATAAATTTGAATTTTGTGAGGATTGCGTAAACATGATGTTAAATGCATCAAAAGCCGCATTTTGATAGGTCGTGTTCCAGGGTCTTAACATCGGCTTGATCTGGTCAGGACTGGTCAGAACTTTGCCAGCATACATAATGGATTTAGCAAAATCTCCTTTAAACAAATAGAACCTTGCAGCGAAAGCATTTACTGCATTCAATGTAAAATGATACTTTGGTGCAGATTTATACACCGAATTATCTATTAATGGCATTCCATCAGTCAGATCCTTCTCAATCTTAGCATAGGTCTCTGCGACAGTCTCCCTGCTATATTTACCTGAAACGACAGTCTCCGGTGCAGTAAGGAATGGGATACCTGGTGAATTGTTTGTTCCGTTTGGCACATAAGTCTTCGCATACAGATTCACCAGCATAAAATGTGCATAAGCCCGGGCCACCAAAGCTTCACCTTTATAAGCCCTTAGTTTTGCATCAATAGGGTTATTCTCTATGTATTGCAGAGCCGTATTGGCAGAAGCAATAGCCAGATAAGCAGAACTCCAGTAAAAATCTGTCGTTCCTGAAATTTCTTCAGAACCGGAAATAAAGTCCTGCCAGAAATAATTCCGCTCCCAGGAAATTGCTGTACTCAGGGTTCGGTAATCAGAACGCGGGCCTTTATCCTCCACATTGTCTGAAGAAAGTTCTGTGAAATCTAAATAAGTTCCTTTCGGATAGGCCGAGGTGAGCAATTGTGCCACCTTTTCTGTAGAGTTCAGCTGCGTACGCAAATCAGGCGTATGTTCCAGAAATTTCTTGCAACCTGATGCAGAGATCCCCAGAGCAGTTAAAGTGATGTATATATATATCTTATTTTTCATGATGTTGTATTCTAGAATCCAAGTTTTAACGATAGTGAATATTGACGCGGGATTGGCATAGCTACACCACCAGCACCAAAGAACTCAGGATCTTGTCCGTTCAAACGACTGTCTGAATAGATCAGCCAAACGTTATTTCCAACCAAACCTACAGACGCATTGGTTGCACCAATCCTTTTTGCCCATGATAGTGGCAACTGATACGTCAGCATAACCTGTTTTAAACGTGCAAAGCCTCCGTCAGCTATACGCTCAGTGGAATAGTTATAAGCATTGTACGGATTATTTGATGAGCTCAGCTGACTGGCAATTAAAGCATCTGCTATGGCAGGAATATTGGTTTTAAGCTCATCCCCAGGCATCGTCCAACGTCTCAGGAAATCATTTGAAGTTGCAGTAAGATCTGAATAAGTATCGCTAAAATTAGGATTTAAACGCACTTTGTTGCCCATACTAAAGGTTACCAATGCAGATAAAGTAAAGCCCTTGTAGTTGAACCTGTTGTTAAAACCACCTGTTAACTTTGGATCTACCTGGCCTTCATATTTTAAATGTGCCAGATTGGTACTTTGAAAATCTATACCCTGGCTCTTTCCTACTCCCTTCTCATTGATAAAAGTTGGTAATCCTGTAGTGTGCTCTAAGCCATCAAATACGATGGAGAACAATGCCCTTTGCGGATAACCAAGTCTTGGCCCTCCATTCGGGGTAACCAAATCAAAGATGATCGGATCATATTCCAGATTGGTGATCTCACTTTTGTTATACCCAAAATTCAGATTCGAACTCCATTTAAATTGATCTCCATTAATGATCTTAGCATTTAAGGTCAGCTCGATCCCTTTGGATTTCATATCGGCATAATTCGCGTTCTTTAAAATCTGCCCGCCAATACCTGAAGTAGGGAAAAGACCAATCAGATCATAACCGTTACGTTTGTATAAATCAACGGATAAAGTAATCCTGTCTTTAAGAAATCCAAGGTCAAATCCCAAATTGGTTTCATATTGTTTCTCCCAGGTTAACTGACTGTTTTCCAGACTTTCAATATAAATTGCTGATTCTTTATCTACCGCATCTGCTCTTCTGGTGGTTTGGTTCCTTAAGATCATGGTAGAATTGGTCGCATTGGCTGTACTTCCGGTTAAACCATAAGTAGCCCTAATGGTTGTCCTGCTCAGAATATCCTGCTGTTTGAAAAAATCCTCTTCATGCATATTCCATGCACCAGAGATATTCCAGGTTGGCAGCCATCTTGCCGTAGAAGACTGGCCCAAAAGGTTTGAACCGTCATAGCGTCCGGTTGCGTTAATGCTGTATTTACCTTTGTAAGAATAAGCGGCGCGAAGCATATAAGACAAATAACGCTCATACTTATAGGTCATTCCGTATGGATAAGTATTCGCTTCTATGGCCTGTTTATAATAATCCGGATCAATGAAAGGGATACCTCCACTGTCAAACTGATAACCAACACCGTTGTTGAATCTGTTTTGTCTGTCAATAGATCTTAGCTCTACCGAACCAAAGGCATTAAAGTAATGATCCTGTTTGAAAATTTTATTATACTCCAGGGAGTGCCTCATGTAATAGTTCACCAAGCCATCGTAGGTCGTGTTATAAAATCCGCCATTTGGAAGAACAATAGAAGGCAGAGATCCCGGTTTGGAGGGGTTTTTATATAAGAACCTGTTGTTCTCAATAATATTTGCACTGCCATAAGCGCGGTAAGCATTGGCCGCATTGGAATACTCGGTGATAGAATGTTCCCGGTCCGATTTTAGATATCTGTAAGCCCCGTCAAATGAATATTTAAGTCCATCCAGGATTTTATAATTCAACCCGGCCTGCACTTTCATATCAATTACAGTGGTTTTTATGTAGTTGTTTTCCAGTTCCTGTAAAATATTAAAGGGCGTATAATTCTGGATAAAGTATTCACGGTTGCCATTTGCATCATAAGGGGTCAATGTGCGACTGGTATTCAGAGCATAATTAAAGGGATTGATATCAAAATCCCGTTGAACCTTTCCGGTCACTACGTTGTCGTTTTTGTTCACTGTACCCGGGCTGCGCTGGTCACGGATAGATCCTGTGGTGATCAGTTCCACCTGCAATCTGTCTGAAAGATCGAAAGTACCGCGGATATTCCCTGTAAAACGTTTCACGCCATCTCCTACGGTCCAGCCGCTGTCATTCAGAAAACTTGTTGAAGCATAGATTTTGGCTTTCTCTGTACCCGATGCGATGCTTAAGGAATGATCCTGCATCAGGGAGTTCCGGAACAATACATCAAACCAATCCGTATTCGCATTGGCATAGCGGTTTAAAAATGTAAGACGTGAAGGCGCATCATTTCTTAAGGCAAACTGTCCGGTTACCGGATCATAATCATACATCAGGTCGTACATCTTACGATATACTCCACCATTCTCTAATTGTGAAACTTTCGGATGGTTCAACCATCCTTTGTTCTGCATGTCCAGGTAGACCTGCATCTGATCACCTGAGTTCATGATGTCAAACTGGTTGTAATTCGGCTTTAAAAAGGTGGTAAAATTGCCGGTATAAGACACCGTAGGTTTACCACTGGTATTCCTTCCTTTTTTTGTCGTTACCACAACTACCCCATTCATTGCTCTTGCTCCATACATCGCTGTGGCAGAAGCATCTCTCAGAATTTCAAAACTTTCAATATCATCCGAATTCAATCCTGCGACAGAAGATCCGATCAGTGTATTTGCATCCCCGGTTGATAACTGTTCATTAGAAACATTTACAATATCTTCCAAGACGATACCGTCTACCACCCAAAGTGGTTTATTATCTCCATTTAATGAGGTTGCCCCTCTGATGCGCAGTTTAGGTGCCGCACCGAATGTACCCGATACATTTTGTACAGAGACACCAGCCACCTGGCCTTCCAGCATACGGCTAACATCTGGAATACCACTCCGCTGCGCATCTATTGCTTTTACCTGTGTTGCAGCACCGGTAAATAACTTTTTGTTCAGGTTTTGATAACCGGTTGAGATCGTTACTTCTTTGAGCTGACCAATATCTTCATCCAGAGTTACATTGATCAAGGTTCTTCCTCCGACAACAATTTCTTCAGTTTTGTAGCCAATTGCCGTGATGACAAGCGTAGCGCCATCTTTTACTTTGATTTGAAATTCACCCTCTCCGTTGGTCGAAGTTCCATTGGCTACATGTTTTTCCCGGATACTCGCTCCAGGCAGAAGGTCAATTTTACCGGCTGCACTTTTTGAACGGACTATTCCCTTCACTATGATATCCTGCATCGCCAGTGCAGGTACAGGAGCTTTCTTCAAAATCACCTGTTTTCCTACAATATTATAATTGATTCCTTTAGCTTTTAGCGGCTCGAGATCTGAATTGATAGACACCAGTTTTTGTGGTGCCTCAATACTCATTTCTTTGTTGATCTGTGTGGCATCATAGACAAAACTCACTTTGTAGGCTAATTCTATCTTCTTTAAATAATTATCCAGTCTTTCCGTTTTAAAGCCAGCGCGCTTTATATTTTCTGCCCTGGCCAGCGAAACACAGAAGATTGCACAGCAAAACATTACTGTTAAGCCATATTTCAATCTTCGCATGGTTCTTTTGTAGTTTTTCTCCATAATTGGTAATTGAATTGGTTTAGTTGATTTATTATTTACTTTTAATCGTGATCAGGCTATCACGCTTATTGATTTGTATTTTATAGGTTTCATTAAGTACAGTTAATACTTCTTCTAGGCTGCTGCCTTTAAAATTGGCATTGAATTTCTTTGCCGTGCGGATGGTTTCCTGCAATACTA
This sequence comes from Pedobacter nutrimenti, assembly GCF_032678445.1. Lineage (GTDB taxonomy): Bacteria > Bacteroidota > Bacteroidia > Sphingobacteriales > Sphingobacteriaceae > Pedobacter > Pedobacter nutrimenti_A. Next base: position 85,790 of record NZ_JAVTSQ010000007.1, on the reverse strand, counting down.
TTTTCACTCCGTAATAAGAACTCAATTCTTCACAGACTTTATTTAGCGGCATATCCACAAAATGAAGTTCCTTAGTTAACCATGCGTTCGCATTGGCTCCGTCCAATTTCTCTACTGTGTTTTCCTTAAGGTTATAAGAAATGGCCTGTCCGGCAATCAGAATGGATGGGCGGCTTACGCTGTTGGGCAGAAAACTTACTTTTCCTGTTTTAACAGATACATTAATCTTGGTTTTAGAATAATGAATGTTAAAGGAAGTTCCCAAAACACTTACTTTAGAATGGCCAATGGCTACCTGAAATGGATGTTTAGGATCTCTGTGTACTTTAAAAAAAGCCTCACCGCTCAGCAAAGAAATCTCTCTTGTTTTCCCCTTGAAACGGTCTGGAAATTTTATTGCACTGTTTTTGGCCAGCATGATCTTTGATCCATCACTTAATACAACAGAGTCTACCTGGTTAGTGGTTTCTTTTACCAATTCCTGCACAGAAAATTTTTCAGAATAAATCCAAACCGACAAAGCCGACACCAGTACAATTGCAGCGGCAATTCTTAGCCACAAATAATTGTGTTTAGTCTTCGGTAAAGTATGGGGGATTAAACGGGAACTTAATTTCTGAACAGACGCGGAGGAATTAAGCTCATAAAGAGGTTTTAAATTGGCAGATGCATTCCATATCTTTTCTATTTGCTTAAAATAAAGCTCGTTATCTTCAGATTGCGCTCTGAACTCACTAACCTGTTGAATTAGCGTTTCATTTTCCGGATCGTTAAGATAGGTCAGAATGATATTCTGATGGTTCAAATTGTCTTGCAAGTTCTCGTGTTTTTAAGGAAGACAAATAGTCCCCTCAAAAACCCCTAGTTCTTTTTTAAAAAAATCTCAATTTTCTTAAAACAATTGAATTCAGTACAGAAACAGCATCAAAAGAGAAAAATATTTAAACCTGGCAATGCCATCCTTTCGCTGTGCTTTCAATAGTACCCGGGCACGTAATGTGCGAAGCGCATGTCCCATATGATTTTCGACAGTTCTTTCAGAAATATTTAACTGAACGGCGATCTCCCGATATTTTAACCCTTCAAGGCGGCTCAATTTAAATACTTCCTGACATTTTACGGGTAGTAATTCGATCTCCTTATACAACAAAACAAGAAGTTCATTCTGTTCATCAAGTAAATCAATATCTTCGGTGCTTAAGTTTTCCGCAATTTTTAAATGATGCTTCTCAATGTTCTTTTGCCTGTTTACAAAATTGATAGAAGCATTAACAACACTACGGTACAAGTAAGGCTTTACAGCATTCACATTCAGGAGAAGTTCCTTTTCTTCCCATATCTTCACAAACATATCCTGAACAATCTCTTCAGCAGCATGCACATTCTTTACATATCGGTCTGAGATGATGATTAATTTCTGAAAATTACTGGAATAGAAAGCAGTAAAGGCTTCTTTGCCGTCCTGCTCTATCAGATTCAGCAAATCCTTTCCTGTTGTGATAAGATCTATTGATTCAGAAAATTCCATTAAAATTGATTAAGCGCTTAAAATTCACAAAGCACAAGAAAGTACTTGTAAGCCCTAAAATAGCATTTAAGAATCAATTTTGAAGATTATTATAGGAATATATTACAATAGAGGAGATTTCTCTATTGTTCCCGGGCAAAAAAATGAAGATCGCCTTACTAAAAATTATAATAAGGAGAGATCATCAAATAAACAACAACGCCTGTCACCGCTACATATAACCAAAGGGGAAAGGTAATTTTCGCAATCTTCTTGTGTTTATCGAAGCGCTCTGCTAATGCTCTCACATAAGTGATCAAAACCAACGGTATTATCGCAATAGAAAGCAAAATATGCGTAAGCAAAATAAAATAATACACATACTTGATACTTCCCTCTCCGCCAAATTTAGTGGATGGAGTAGTCATATGATAAGCAATATACATGACCAAAAATAATAAGGAGCAGCCAATTGCTGTCTTCATCAGATTTTGATGAAGCTGAATTTTTCCATTCTTTACAGCCCAAACAGCTACAACCAACAAAACAGCAGTAATACCATTAATGGTCGCATAAATTGGAGGTAAAACTGGAAGAGGCGTTGCATTCGGAATTTTCACAAAAAATAAAACAGCCACAGCGACTGGTATAATTACAGACAAGAGGACAATCCACCTGCTATATTTCTTTTCAATTGAGCTATTACTTGACATAGTATTTCTTAATTATCTTCCGTCTGTATTGTTCCTGAGTTCCTCAACAATAAGAACCTTGATTTCATCGTCCAGTTTAGACAGTGCCTCCTGATTGGTCGCCTCATAATACCCGCGAATGCGATGTTGAGGATCCAGAAGGACAAACAAGTTATTATATACAAAAATATTCTTCCCGTTTTCTTTCTTTTGGAAAGCGTCAATGAACAATTGTTTATTAATCAGGTTATAAACCTGGGTGCTGTCTCCGCTCAGCAAGTCCCATTTTCCCGCCTTTGCATGATTTTCTTCAGCGTATTTAGACAAAACAGGTTTTGTATCTCCCTTTGGATCTATACTAACACTCACGAAACGGAGTACGGTGTTTTTACCATAGGTCTTTTCAAAATCTTTGATCAGTTTATTCGTCAGCTTTGTACCCGGATTATCTGATGAATAGAACAAATTGAGAATGATGATCTTATTCTCATAGCTTTTCCAGCTCAGGGTATCTCCTGCCTGATTAATTAACTTGAAATCGCTTACCTGATGATATACCGTGTCTGGAATTTTCTTTCCTCTCACAGAATGAAAAGTAGATGCAACGGTTTTAGGTCCAAAAATGGGGAGCGGTTTATACCGGTTCTTACCCTTTTCAGTAAGTAAATAATATAAAAATCCTGGTACCGCTAAAATGGTGACCAGGATTAATATTTTTTTTATGGAAGTACCCTTCATGTTAAGCAGCAGCAGACATATGCAAGTGCAGATAACCGCCTTCAATCAGCATTAAAGTGATGAAGTATAGGATAAATATAAAGGTAACTGTTAAAGACAGCTGCAATCCAAGTTTTTCATACTTCAGGTGCATGAAATAAGCAACAATATAAAATGCCTTTAATAAGGTTAAAGCAATGTACACAAAGTTACCTACATGCTGTGACATATAGTGGCCCGGGATAATTACGAGTGCAATGATAAATTCAATAACCGTAATGACCAGCAGGATCCCAAATACCTGCCATATTTTTTTCTTATCAAGAGCCGCATGCTCTTCATGTCCATGCTCTTCTGTTGTATGTATATTATGTTCTGACATAAAATATGGTATAAAAAGATTAAACTAAATAAAAGAAGGTAAATACGAATACCCAAACTAAATCTACAAAGTGCCAGTATAAACCAACCTTCTCAATCATTAAGTAATGTCCGCGTCTCTCAAAAGTACCGTTAATGGTCATACCCAAAATGATACAATTGATCAATACACCAGAGAATACGTGAAATCCGTGGAAACCGGTAATGGTAAAGAACAAGTTAGCAAACTGCTGACCGGACACTTTCATTGCTGCTTCATTTGCAGCAACTGATGCTACAGATGGATCAAAGAAATGTTTTAGTTCTTCAATTGCAGGAATGTGTCCCCACCAGAAACCTTCATGGTGCAGGTGTGTCCATTCCAAAGCCTGACAGCCCAGGAACATAAATCCACCAATGATCGTAGCGATCATCCAGCCAACAACTTCTTTTTTAGACCTTCTGTGACCGGCTTCAACAGCCAATACCATAGTAACCGAGCTCATGATCAAAATAAAGGTCATTAAACCTACGAATACCAGCGGGGCACCACTGTCCTTAATACCAGGTATCGATTGAAATACCAAATCAGGATCAGGCCAGGTGAATTTAGTAAAACGCTGCGCACCATAGTACACCAATAATGAAGAGAATGTAAATGCATCAGAAAGCAAGAAAAACCACATCATTATTTTTCCATACTCTACGGACCATGGTGAACGGCCGCCGCTCCACGCAGTAGTTTTTACCTGATCTAATTGTGATAATGAATCCATTTTAAAAATTGTAATAGTTTGTTAAAAAGTCTAACTGTTCAAAAGTAAAAAAACATACAGATATATCCATAATATATCTATAAAATGCCAAAATATTGAAGAGATCTCCATCCGGAACTGCAATCTTCCAAGCGAAATATTCCGGTAAGCCCCAAACAAGGTTGCAGCAATCAAACACAAGCCACAAAAAATATGCAGTAAGTGAAAACCCGAAACAATGTAAATAATAGAGATAGCCGCATTATTGTTCACCAAAACGGCTCCGCTATGGTATAAGCTGGACCAAGCATCCAACTGTAAATAACCAAAGGTAAGCCCCAGCAGCATAGTGAGCCACAGAAATACCTTCTGTTTGCTCAGTTCCTGATTTCTAAGCGCCCTTGAAGCCAGGAACAAGCAAATGCTGCTCGCTACCAGTACGCCTGTACTGTACATAAAAACATCTGGCAGCACAAGTCCATGACCTTTGCCTTTAGAGGCCGCAAAAACTATGTAATAGCTTGTCCATCCTCCAAACATAATTGTTGAGGAAACCACAAATAACCAAACAATAAATTTTTTGGGCCTTGAGTCCAGCTTTACATCCTCTTCTTTCAATGTATGAACCATTTAAAAAATTATTTAGTTAAAAAATCAAATAATAAGACCAGTTGTACAACCGGCAGATAAAAAAACGAGCAGAACATCACTTTACGCGCGCTCGCAAGATCAAGGTTCAGGAATAATTTTAAAGCAAGCCAGGCAAAAGCCAATCCCGCGATTAAAGAAACTCCTGCTATATAGTAACCACCAAATCCATAGAATGTTGGAAGCAAACTTACAGGTATTAAAATCAAAGTACTTAAAAAAGTGATTCCCGCACTGGCTTTATCTCTCTTTGTTGTTGGAAGCAGCCTGAAACCAGCTTTCTTATAATCGTCATCCAGAACCCAGGCAATCGACCAAAAATGAGGGAACTGCCAAACAAACTGAACCAGGAACAGAATAACTGCTATCTCATAATCTGCTGCATAAAAAGTAGTCGTATTTCCTAGTGCGGCGAGATAACCGATCAATGGCGGCAACGCACCTGGAATTGCACCAACAAAAACTGCGATTGGAGATTTACGCTTTAACGGGGTATAAGCAAAAGCATACAATAAAATTGAAAAGACGGAAAGCATACCCGTTTCCAGATTTAATTTTCCCAAAAGCCATGTACCAAACATGCCCATCACTAGACCCGAAACTAAACCCTGCCCGGTCGTCATCCTTCCGGCAGGCATTGGACGGTCTTTTGTCCGGGTCATTAACTTGTCCAGATCCTTTTCTATAATTTCATTAAAACAATTGGCTGCACCAGTAACAAAAAAACCTCCTGCAATCAGGATCAACCAATTCATCCAATCTATACCAGGTATTACACCCCGATGAACCTGCATCTTTGATCCAATCAAAAAAGTAATCGACGCAGAAAAAACCACCAGAAAGGTAAGTCTGAATTTAATGAGTTTTGAAAAATCTGATAAAAACTGTTTCAAATTATATATTTTAATTTATTGATTATACGTACTTGTCCGGTATACCAGCAAATACAAATAAAACTGCAACGTAAATAAGACTGTAGAAAACAAAATATGTATTGCCTGAGCATACGGAGGCAGCGCAAAGTTAGATAATAATATACCACTTAACACCTGTATAATTAAAACAATTACAATTGAGTTACCAACCTGGAGTTCTGTCGCTTTACCTCCAAATTTCTCCATCACAATCTTATAAATAAACACGTTTAAAATAGCAACCAGAATCGCCATGTCTCTATGATACACAAATATTGACCCCGTTTTGCTCACCCAGCTTCCACGTTCATTATTCAATAGATTTTTGGAAATCATATCTACCGCTTCCCGTACTTCAGTACCCAAAACAATTTGTATAACACTCACAAGTATAGCCGCAAGAATGATCAGTTTTAACCAGACCACCTTTGAGATAATCACCACCTCTTCTTTACGAAGTTGTTTCGCGTAATTATAAGTATATACCAGAATCGCCAGGATGACCAGAGCCAATAACATGTGAACAGTCACCACCCATTGAAGCAGATTCGTAGAAACAACAATAGAACCCAGCCATGCTTGAAAAACCACAACAAACAAATTCAGGATACTTAACCAGATGAGCCGCTTAGCTGTTTTTTTATAAGTAAAAGAACAAATGGCAACGCCAATCAGAAAGAAACCTGTAACTGCACCCGTCAAACGGTTCAGATATTCCGTCCAGGTATTCGCTACGTTAAAATCCTCCGGCTGTAGTATAGACTGATCGTGTCTGATGGCATCGGCCAACTCCTTCTTTCCCAGTTTGTCAAGTGTTTTAGCAAAGCGTTCATTTTTCTTAACCCTCTGCGCAACGTATTTTTCTTTATAATCCGCAGGTAATTGCTTTGCAGATGTTGGAGGAATGTATTGATCAAAGCATTTGGGCCAGTCTGGGCAACCCATTCCAGATCCGGTACTCCTCACGATTCCGCCAGCCAAAACCACCAATAGGGTTACTATGATGGTCGCAAAATTAAGCTTTATGAATCTCCGTTCAGATGTAGGAACCATGGAATTTTGTAGTTAAAAAAAAGGGTATCTGTTGTAAGTATTTACTCACTGCAGATACCCAATAGTATATTCAAAACTAGTATTAGTCTTGTTTAGATTTCTCTAATGATTGTTGTTTCAAGTTCCAGTCATTCTGGATACGTTCAGCTTCAGTATTTCCTTCAAAATCATGCGGCATATTTGAGCTCATGGTTTGAGAGAAAGGAACCGTCTGAGGAATAAAATCCGCATCAGCACCTGGTTTACTGTAATCATATGGCCAACGGTATACAGTTGGAATTTCACCTGGCCAATTGCCATGTAAATGCTCTACTGGAGTAGTCCACTCTAAAGTATTGGCTTCCCAAGGATTTTGAGGTGCTTTTTTACCTTTAAAGATAGAATAGAAGAAGTTAAACAGGAACGCAACTTGTGCCAGGGCAGCGATAATAGCAGACCAGGTTACAAAAATGTTCACAGTTACCCATTTCTGCATAAACTCAAACTCAGTAAATGCATAGTAACGACGTGGCACACCATCCAAACCTAAGAAGTGTAATGGAAAGAACACCAGGTAGGCACAAATAAATGTTACCCAGAAGTGAAGATAGCCCAATTTAGCATTCATCATTCTTCCAAACATTTTTGGATACCAGTGGTAAACACCAGCAAGCATACCAAATATAGCAGCCGATCCCATTACAAGGTGGAAGTGAGCTACAACAAAATAAGTATCATGTAAATTAATATCCAGGGAAGCATTTCCTAAGAAGATACCGGTTAAACCACCTGAGATAAAGAAAGACACCAAACCAATAGCAAAAAGCATAGCTGGTGTAAAACGGATATTACCTCTCCATAAAGTAGCCAGGTAGTTAAACGTCTTTACAGCAGATGGTACCGCAATGATCAGCGTTGTGATCATAAACACACCACCCAATAAAGGATTCATACCCGTTACAAACATGTGGTGACCCCAAACGATAAAGGACAATACAGTAATCCCGATCAAAGAGTAAATCATCGCATGGTAACCGAAAATTGGTTTTCTTGCATTGATAGAAATCACCTCAGACGAAATACCCAAAGCAGGCATAATTACAATATATACCTCTGGGTGACCAAGGAACCAGAATAAGTGTTGCCATAAGATTGGCGAACCACCTTCATTCGGAAGAACCTGTGTACCTATAACAATATCAGAAAGGTAGAAACTTGTACCAAAACTTCTGTCAAAAATTAAAAGAACTACACCAGCAACCAGTACCGGGAAAGATAAGATACCTAAAATAGCAGTCAGGAAGAACGCCCAGATGGTCAAAGGCATTTTCCAAAGATCCATACCTTTAGTACGCATGTTCAATACAGTAGATACGTAATTGATACCACCCATTAGTGAAGAAGCCACAAAGCAGATCATACTCACCAACCAAAGTGTCATACCTAATCCTGAACCATCAATAGCTTTCGGTAAGGCAGATAGTGGAGGATACACCGTCCACCCCGCACTGGCAGGACCAGTCTGGATGAAGAATGAACTCATCATGATCACACAGGCAGTAAAGAAGAACCAGTAAGAAAGCATGTTAAGGAATGGTGAAGCCATATCCCTTGCTCCGATCTGTAATGGAATCAATAAGTTACTAAAGGTACCGCTCAACCCGGCAGTCAATACAAAGAATACCATGATGGTACCATGTATCGTTACCAGGGCAAGATAGAAATCTGGCCTGATACGACCTCCTTCAGCCCATCTTCCTAAAAACGTTTCCAGAATAGGGAAACTCTTATCTGGCCAGGCCAGTTGAAGACGGAATAATATAGACAAGCCCATTGCAATCACAGCCATGATGATACCAGTTATCAGGAACTGTTTAGCTATCATTTTGTGATCCTGGCTAAAAACATACTTCGTTAAGAATGTTTCCTTGTGATGACCATGTGCATGATCATCGTGGTTATGTGTATCGTGTAATGTTATCGTTGACATAATGCTCTATTCCAGTATTTTTATTTTTTTAAAGCCAATTGATTTGTTTTCACTGCAGCAGTATCCTTTGCAGCAGGCTCAGCAGCTGTAGCTGCTGGTGCAGCCGGGTCAGCTACCAAAGGTAAACCAAACTGCTTCCTCAAATCGTTAGTTAAGTAAGTTGGTTGTTTCGCAATCCAGGCATTATACTCTTCCTGAGAAACAACTCTAACTGTCTTTTGCATATTATAGTGCCCAGATCCGCAAATTTTCGAGCAGTAAAACAAATATTTAAAACTTGGGTCACCTGTTTTAACCTGCATCTCTGCGGTTGTAATCGTTGGCGTAAATTCGAAGAAAGAAGCCATACCAGGAACAGTATTCAACTGTACCCTAAAATTAGGCATGTAGAAACTGTGTAGAACATCTTTACTTGTAAGAATTAATTTTACTGGTTTATTTACAGGAATAACCATCTCATCAGCCAGTAAATCATCCATTGCATTTTTATCTTTAAAATCAACTCCTAGGCCGTTTACACCTGTAATCAATTTAAAGTTCTTACGGCCCACAACACCATCTTTACCTGCATAACGAATAGTCCATGCAAACTGCTGAGAGGTGATCTCAATATTGATTGGCTTGTTATTAGGATCTTCAACCTTATAGAAGATGGACCTCCAGGTTAGGAAACCCATTAATACCAATACGGTTAAAACCAAGGCAGGAATAAATGTCCAGATTTTCTCCAGGGTATTGTTGTGCGGATAATAGTAAGCTTTTCTTTTTCCTGAGTGTTTGTAGAAATAAGAGAAAGCAAAAAGGAAAATGTGGGTCAGAACAAATACGATAGTTGTAATGATTAATGTAATATTAAACATATTATCTATCTTCTTACCGTGTTCAGAAGCTGCTTCAGGCAGTATCATGTTACCATGAACTGTATATTCCCAATATACACCGTATAAACCTACAATTAAGAATAAGGCAAACAAGCTACCGTTAATCGCATTCCAGTTAATCCCCATCGGCTTATCCTGGGCTTCGCGGGTCAGTTCATAAACCCTTAAAGCTTTTCCTACTATGGCTATAAATAAACACAGCAGCAAAAAGAGCAGCGCATAAAATATTGCCGACTTATAGATCGGTTCCATATCAACGGGTTTGGCTGCAGCCGTAGCGGCAGCACCGGCAGCAGCTTCCTGTGCAAATGCGCTGGTGTTTGCAAATGCAGTTAAAAGAACTGCTAAAACCGCCATTGTCTTATTACTTATAAATTTTCTTAAACTCATTTTCTTAAAAGTAGTACGCTGTACTTCCATTATACTATTAATCTATATACTCTATATAACCACCACTTACAAATGGTGATTTAAACTTTCCTGTAAAAATGGATGGTTCTTCGCTACCAAAGGTTTTTTGCTCAGGGCTGTTAATACCGTAAAGGTAAACAATCCTACAAAACCAATCGCAGTTCCGATTTCAATAAATCCAAATCCATTCTGGCCTTCTTCAACAGCTCCTGGCATGATCATCTGATAATAATCCACCCAGTGTCCTACCAATACCAGGATAGAAACGGCCAGTAACGTATTTTCATTTCTCTTGTTATCGCGGTCCATTAACAATAATACCGGAGATAAAAAGTTCAGCGCAAGGTTCAAATAGAACCAGATTTTATAAAACTCAAATCGTTTATAGAAGTAAACTGTTTCCTCAGGCATGTTTGCATAGTAGATCAGCAAGAACTGAGCGAACCATACATAAGTCCAGAAGATAGAGAAACCGAAAATAAACTGACCTAAATTGTGTAAATGACTATTGTTCACAAACGACATATAACCCGCTTTCTTTAACAGGATAATAATGATGGCCATAGTTGCTAAACTGCTCACCCACATTGCGGCAAAATTATACCAGCCAAACATAGTAGAGAACCAGTGTGCCTCAAGAGACATAATCGTATCGAATGCAAAAATAGGTGTAGTAAATCCGTAAATTACCAGGAAGATACAAGAATACTTAAAGCTCTTTCTGTAAGAATTTAAACCACCCTCTAAATCTTCGTTAGCAGATAACTTAGAAAGCAATACAGCAAAAAAGCTGTATACCCCAAGGAAGATCACCTGACGCGCCATAAAGAAAGGTACATTTAAGAAAGGAGATTTACCATCAATGATTTTATCATAATTGGCAGCACCTTTATCCGTTAATCCCGGAGCATTCCAGTGGTGATATAAATTGTGTGTGTATAAACCTAATCCAACAATAGCGATTAAGATCACAACCGCAATAGGTAATGTTTTTGCCATCGCCTGCGGCACACGTAAAATAGCAGCAGACCATCCCGCCTGTGCAACAAATTGAACTGCTAGAAAGAATGCACCTGACATACATACGCATGCAAAGTAATATCCCATTAATAACAGGTTTGCAAAAGTCCTTTCATGAAGTTCATGATTGGAAAAACCGAAAGCTATAGCCGCTATACCAATAACAATAGCGATTACACTCAAAGTTTTTGCTTTTCCTGTAAACTCAAACTGCTCAGTTAAATTATAATTATGAGTTCCCATTTATTCTTGCTTTTCTATTGTATTTTTTGTAATTGTTGAACATACATCACTACTTTCCATCTCTCTTCAGGAGACAGCTGTGAAGCATGCGAGCCCATATTGTTTAAACCATACATAATTGTATGATAGATTTTACCGGCAGACAAATCTTTCATAAGACCACCTCTTGAAGAAGCAGCATCACCATGATAAGCAGGTACACCAGTAAACTTCTCAATCTGTACAAGGTGCCCTTTTCCATCTCCTTTATCACCATGACAAGGCGAACAGAAAACAGTAAAGTAATGTTTACCTGATACCAGATTCGCTTCTGTTAAAGGCAATGGGTTCACCAGGTTTTTACCAGCGGCCTCATAACCTTCTTTGGTATTTGCATATTCATATTTAACAAATCCAATAGGATCTGTATTTGGCGGAGGTGTCTGCGCCGTCTGACCATTTGCAAAGTTCTTATTCGGCTGATCCGGATTATAAGCAATAGGATCATACATGTTCCTTGCGTATTCCAAGCCAGTACTGCGTTTATTTCTGCATGATGAAAGAGACACAGCTACAGTGAATGCAAAAAACGCCACACATACTATTTTAGTCTTATTCATAGCTAATATACTTCCTTTCATTATATTTTACTTCTAAAGCACCTGCGTCCTTTAATAAACCATCAATTTTGCTGTGTTCAGCATTTTCTTTAGCATCTATAGCGATAATAAACCGATCATCAGTTGCTCTCAGATCCATTACCCTTGGTGCTCTTCCCGGGAACAAATGCGTAGAAGCATAATAAGAACCCACTAAACCAAAAGCACAGAACAAAATGGTCAACTCAAAGGTAATCGGAATAAAATCCGGTAAAGCAAAGTGAGGCTTTCCACCTATATTAACCGGCCAGTCCCATGCAGCAGCATAGTAAACAAAGCTAAGCATGGTCATTGTTCCGGTAATTCCAAAACAAAATGCAGCGATATCCAACCGGGAACGTTTAACTCCTAATTTAGCCTCAATACCGTGGATCGGCATTGGGGTATATACATCATGTATCTTAATATTATTCTCCTGCAACTTATCGATGCCATGCATCATTTCGTCAGGATCGCCAAAACTGCCTAAGATATATTTGATATTACTCATCGTTATATTTTTGCGTATTCTTCTTGTTTAACACTATCGAACTTCTCTAAGGACTCAACATATTCCTTAACTTGTTCTCTTTCTAAGTGACCGTCTTTGATCAACTCCATTTTAGCCTGCTCACTCGCGCTCTTCAGCAATAACTTAACCTCGGCAATTGCAATAGAAGGTAATACCCTTAAGAACAACAGGAACAAGGTAAAGAACAAACCAATAGATCCAACAAACACACTCACGTCAACCCAGGTTGGATAAAACATTGCCCAGCTTGAAGGAAGATAGTCGCGGTGTAATGAAGTAACGATAATTACGAAACGCTCAAACCACATACCGATGTTAACCACAATGGATAAAATCCAGGTTGCGGGAATGCTGGTACGGATCTTTTTGAACCACAACAACTGTGGAGAAATTACGTTACAAGTCATCATCATCCAGTATGCCCACCAGTAAGGACCAGTAGAACGGTTGATAAATGCATATTGCTCATACTCAGAACCGGAATACCAAGCGATAAAGAACTCTGTTAAATAAGCAACACCAACGATGGAACCTGTAAGAATGATGATTTTATTCATCGATTCAATATGGAACATGGTGATGTAATTCTCCAGGCCCAATACCTTACGTGCTACCAATAGAAGTGTTAACACCATCGCAAAACCTGAGAAGATCGCCCCTGCAACAAAGTAAGGAGGGAAAATCGTTGTATGCCATCCCGGAATTACTGAAGTTGCAAAGTCCATGGATACAATGGTGTGTACAGAAAGTACAAGTGGTGTAGAAATACCAGCTAAGATTAAGGACACTGCCTCAAAACGTTGCCATGTTTTTACATTACCCGTCCAACCAAAAGAAAGAACAGTATATACTTTACGTTTTACACCAACTGCTCGGTCGCGGATTGTCGCGATATCCGGTAATAAACCTGTATACCAGAATAATAAGGATACAGAGAAATAAGTGGAGATTGCAAACATATCCCATACCAGCGGCGAGTTAAAGTTTACCCACAAAGATCCGAACTGATTTGGCAACGGAAGTACCCAGTAAGCCAACCATGGTCTACCCATGTGAGACACTACATAAGTCGCTGCACAAATAACGGCGAAAATGGTCATCGCCTCTGCGGAACGGTTAATTGAATTCCTCCAGTTCTGGCGGAAAAGCAGCAATACAGCCGAGATCAAAGTACCGGCGTGACCAATACCCACCCACCATACGAAGCCGGTGATGTCCCAGGCCCAACCTACTGTTTTATTTAAACCCCATGCACCGATACCATTCCAGAAGGTGTAACTTACTGCTACCACCCAAAGTAAAGCCCCCAGTGAGGCAACGATAAAGCCTATCCACCATGCCTTATTTGGCTTATTCTCTACCGGTGTTAGAATATCATCCGTAATTTTTGCATACGTGATGTTATTTCCGGTGATTAATGGCTCTCTTAATATTGATTCGTTATGTCCTGACATATTATATTTTCTTTAATATCAGCTTACGCTTGTACTGTATCTGTATTTCTAATTTTTGTCATATATCCAACACCTGGCTGAACGTTAAGTTCTTCCAGAACATAGTAAGTACGCTCACTACGTAATGCTTTAGAAACTTCCGATTCCGGATCGTTACCATCACCAAAGATGATTGCATTTGCTGAACACGCTTGCTGACAAGCCATTTTAATATCGCCATCTTTCAACGGACGTTTTTCAATCTTAGCTTTCAGTTTACCTGCCTGTATACGTTGAATACACATAGAGCATTTCTCCATTACCCCTCTGAAACGAGTAGTTACATCTGGGTTAAGTACCAGTTGAGTGAACTCATTGTTCAGGTAATTGTCGAAACGCGAATCGTTCCAGTAGTTGAACCAATTGAAACGACGTACTTTGTAAGGACAGTTGTTTGCGCAGTAACGTGTTCCAACACAACGGTTATAAGCCATGTGGTTCAAACCATCTGAAGAGTGTACCGTTGCCAGTACCGGGCAAACTGTTTCGCAAGGTGCATGGTCGCAGTGCTGACAAAGCATTGGCTGGTGAACAACCGTTACTTTATCCATATTTTCCATGTGAGCGATCTCTTTCTCCTCAGTCACGTTCTTACCTTCTTCTTCAAAGCTATAATAACGATCAATACGGATCCAGTGCATCTCTCTTCTTCTGCGAACCTCGTCACGGCCAACAACAGGAATGTTGTTCTCTACGTTACAAGCTACAATACAAGAACCGCAACCAGTACAAGCATTCAGATCGATTGCCATTACCCAGTTGTTACCTGGTTTCTCATATTTATCCCATAAATCATAAGATTTATGTTTTTCGCCATGGTTACCTGAACCAGCAGCAGGATCTTTTACATATTCTTTAAAAGTCGCTTCGCGGATGATATTTCTTCCTTCAAAAGAATAGTGTGTTTGCGTTTGAGCAAGTTCATAAGTTGAACCTGTTTTAGAAAGACTTACCGTAGTTGCATATTGCAAGGTTCCGTTAGTGAAACTTACAAAAGGGAAAGCGTTCTTACCCACATTATCTCCTGCCTTACCTACTTTCGTACGGCCATAACCTAAAGCGATGGAAACTGTTCCAACAGCTTGTCCTGGCTGGATCAATACAGGCAATTCAATTGTATATCCGTTTGCACCTTTAACAGATACAACGTCAAATTCTTTGAAACCTAATTTTTCAGCAAATTTAGGAGCGATAGCTACATAGTTGTCCCAGGTTACTTTAGAAACCGGATCAGGTAATTCCAGAAGGAATGCATTATTTGCATGTTTACCATCACGCATCGGCACACTTTCATAAACCTGCAATTCAATATCTTTAGCTAAAGCTTTAGAGCTGTTGGAGATAGATTGTGCAACAGCAGCCAGTGACAAGCTAAAACTATAAGCACCTGCAGATTTTGCATTAGCAGAGAAAGCTCCTGTCTGCAACAACTCATTCCATGTTTTACCCAAAGAAGGCAAAATATTTTTCTCCCAGTTGTTACGAACATATTGGTAATATTCCTGAACAGGGCCATTAGACCAAACCAATAAACTTTGCTCTGCCTGACGAGAATTAAATACCGGATTAATTGTTGGCTGTATTACAGAATAATATCCTTCATAAGCATTTGCATCACCCCATGATTCCAGATAGTTCTGATTTGTTGCAATCACATCACATAAAGTAGAGGTCTCATCTTTTCTATCAGAGAAAGAAACCTTTAGTCCTACTTTAGATAAAGCATCCGTAAATGCTTTCGCATTAATTGCATCATAAGCCGGGTTGCTGTTCAGGAAGAAAACTGCAGCAACTTCGCCCCTGTTCATTTCATTGATCAGTTCTGCAAATTCCGCATCATTTCCTGAATAACGCTTACAAGGATTATCCAGATCAATTGTGGTTCCGTAACTACCAATAGCAGCATTGATCGCATTGACAAGGATCTGTGTAGATACATCATTCGATCCGGAAACTACAAGAGATTTTCCTTTATTCATTAACAATTCTTTACCTACCAATTTCAATGCTTTATCTGCACTTGTATTGTTTGGCAAAGATCCACCAGGAAGGTTATTTCCAGTGATGGTATTATATAAGGTAATTAATGCAGGTCCTTCTTCAGATAATTTAATTGGCAAACGCGTATCTGCATTTGTACCAGTTAAACTCATCCCAGCCTCAAACTGGAAGTGACGAGACATTTTTCCTTTTGCTAAGGTTTTATAATTTCTGTTAGAGATATACTGGGCAGTAAATTCTTCACCGCTGATCCAGGTACCTAAGAAATCTGCACCGAAACTTACGATCAGATCTGCTTTATCGAAATTATATTTAGGGATTACAGCCTTACCGAAGCTATTTTCGTTCGCTTTAATGATACCGGTATAAGAAACAGCATCATACTGAACATGTTTTGTATTTGGATAAGCGGCAGTAAAATCAGCTACAACACTTTTTGTTGAAGGACTGTTTACAGACGAAGAAACGATACGGATCTTTTTGCCTGAAGCCTGAACCTTATTCAGCTCAGCTTTAACAAACTCATCTACCTTGGCCCATGTAGTTTCATCGTTCTTTAAAACAGGTGCTTTAAGTTTTGAAACATCATAAAGATCCAGAACAGAAGCTTGAGCCTGTGCATCAGTACCACAATTGAATTCACCGGCATTCGGATTTGCTTCAATCTTAATTGGTCTTCCTTCTCTTGTTTTTACCAATATACTTTGTCCGTTATAAGTGGACACATAATAGTTAGGTATACCCGGAACAACCTCTTCCGGTTTTACTAAATAAGGAATTGATTTTACAACTGGTGTTGGCTGACAAGCCGCAAGGGTTACCGCACCTAAACCAAAACCTAACGCCTTTAAAAAGTCGCGGCGAGGAGTTACTGTACTTAATCCTGCTTCATTTAAAACATCTTCTATTGGAAGTGGCTCAGCAAATTCGTTTTTGTTGTTTTCAACAAAATCCGGAGTGTTTTTATACTCTTCTAGGCCTTTCCAGTATTTTTTATTGCTTTCCATTTAAGCTTTATTACTGTTTATCGAACGTTCTTTTTTAACTAAACTCTCTATTAATAGTGACATTTACCACACTCTAAACCACCCAGGGCAGCAGGCGTAATTTTTTCGCCTTTTTTGATCTTCTCATGTGCTTCGATGATCTTCGTATAGAATGCATTATCCTTCACATCCAATTTGGTGTCTTTATGACAGTTGATACACCATTTCATTGTCAAAGGAGAATACTGGTAAATTTCTTCCATCGTATTCACAGGACCGTGACAAGCGAAACAAACCGGCTCATTTGGTTTTAAACCTTTTGCTTTACGGATCGCTTTCTCTGCAACAACAACGTGTTGTGAGTGGTTGAAATAAGCAAAATCAGGAAGGTTGTGAACACGAACCCACTCGATAGGTTTTTCCTTGGTTTTATCGTAAGTCATTTTGTCCGCATCGTATCCAAGAGCGTTATAGATTTTCTGGATCTCAGGAGAAATGTTACCATCATGGTTATCTCTTGCCTGAACCTGTTTGTGACAGTTCATACAAACATTCAATGAAGGTATAGATGCATTTTTAGATTTGAACGCACCTGAGTGACAATACTGGCAGTCAATCTGATTCGTTCCAGCATGCAGTTCGTGAGAGAACTTGATTGGCTGAACCGGCTGATAGCCTGTATGAACACCTGTATTCCACATTCCCATCCATCCAAATGAACCTAGTGTAATCACCAGACACAGGATAAAGAAGAAAACGAATTTCTTGTTTTTAAATAAGACACCTAAACCAGCAGCCAGGGAAACTTTTTCTTCCTCAACCACCTCAATACCTTGTTTCTTCAGAATCAGACGCTCCAACATTTTAATTGCGCGACCCAATACCACAAGAACAACGATAGAGATCAGGATAACCGCAACCACACCAGCAAGAGAGAAGTTAGATACTTCTTCCTGAACAGCAGTTCCGGGTTTATCACCTTCTTTTTTAGGCTCACCTGCTTTTACATAAGCAAGGATACTTTTAATTTGCTCCGGAGTCAGCGAAGGAAATGCAGTCATCTCTGCATTTGGATTCCATTTAGAAGCTTCAACAGCTTCTTTGTCTCCCGAAGCGATAAATGCAGGTGCATTGTTAATCCACTTCAACAAGAATGCCTCACTTTTCGTTGGCACTATTACTTGTAAAGCAGGTCCGGTCATATCACGGTCTAAAGCGTGACAAGAAGTACATTTTTCCTTAAAAATTTTCCTTCCTTCTGCTGCATCCTGTGCCTGTGTACCAGAAACGATTAAAACAGATAGAGCCGTTAACATGAATGCCGACTTCCAAACTCTTCTAATGATCAATGAGATATTCCTCATAATGAGTATTTTATACAATTTTTTAAAAAACTTACAGTTGTAATTGATGTTTAAACTTAGATCTATCATCAAAAACGTGAACAAAAGTAAAGTTTATTAAGTTATCAATGACAAATAAATGACAGGAAATACAATTTATAATCATTCTAAACTATGCCCTGAAATGCTCTAAACGAAGAAAATCAGCAGCTTTTTTAAAAACCACTGATTTTCACTCCCCCTAAAAGTGAGAGATAATTTTGGATTTTAAAATTACATTTTTAATATCCATGCAAATATTAATGGTGCAACGATCGTTGCATCAGACTCTACAATAAATTTTGGGGTATGAATATCCAGCTTACCCCAGGTAATCTTTTCATTAGGTACGGCACCAGAATAAGAGCCGTAAGAAGTCGTAGAATCAGAGATCTGACAGAAATAACTCCAGAATGGAATGTTCTCCATTTCCATATCCTGATAAAGCATTGGTACAACGCAAATCGGGAAATCGCCGGCAATACCTCCACCAATCTGGAAAAACCCGATTCCTTTACCCGAACTGTTGGCAATATACCAATCAGCCAGCCAGCCCATATATTCAATACCGCTTTTCATGGTTGTTGCTTTCAGTTCACCTTTCATCACGTAAGAGGCGAAGATATTACCCATAGTAGAATCTTCCCATCCCGGTACAACGATTGGCAGGTTTTTCTCTGCTGCAGCCAGCATCCATGAATTTTTCGGATCGATTTCATAATATTGTTCAAGATCACCGCTCAACAGCATTTTATACATGAATTCATGCGGAAAATAACGCTCACCTGCTGTGTCTGCATCTTTCCATAATTTATGAATGTGTTTTTGCAGTCTGCGGAAAGCTTCTTCTTCAGGAATACAAGTATCTGTAACCCTGTTGTAATGATTCTCCAAAAGGTCCCATTCGTCCTGAGGGCTCAGGTCACGATAATTAGGAACCCTTTTATAATGTGAGTGGGCCACAAGGTTCATGATGTCCTCTTCAAGGTTCGCACCTGTACAGGAAATAATAGATACTTTATCCTGACGGATCATCTCCGCCAACGAAATACCCAGTTCAGCTGTACTCATTGCACCAGCCAGGGTGATCATCATTTTACCCCCTTCATCTAAATGGGTTTCGTAGCCTTTGGCGGCATCCATCATAGCTGCCGAATTAAAGTGGAGATAATTCGTCTCCATAAATTTCGATATTGGTCCTCTTGTGCTCATCTTGTTTTTTAAATAAAGCGCAAAAATAGACAAATAATCTTAAACCCGCACAAGCTTATCTGTTCTGCACAGATCACCAATGCAATCCACTGTTCTTAAAAAGGTCGTAAGCGGTTTGATAATTGGAAATGGCCTGCTGTATAATTGGCTCAGGAAATTTAGCCGGGAGCTGTTCATTCGTTTCCCTATTATATATATAGGTCTCTATCTTTTGCTGAGGACTTAAAATAACCAAACTATCCTTTTTCATATAAGCCAGTTTCTGATAAGTACCAAGAACGATTCTGGAATCATAACCCGGGTCCAGTACATTTTTCCCATATAGATTACTTTCATAATTCCAGCCCATCAGCTTAAATAAAGTCGGATAAAGATCAATCTGGGAACAAGTCTGATCAATCACCTTAGACGGTGTAGACTGCAGATTGACAATAATGCAGGGAATGTGATATTTACTGATATCTATCTCATTCTTTCCGGCACTGCTTGCACAATGATCTGCAACAATAATGATTACGGTATTCTTAAACCAGGGCTTTGTTTTCGCTTTCTTTAAAAATTCACCGATCGTATAATCTGTATATCTTATTGCGCCGTCACGTCCGCTACCAGAAGGGATATTAATCTTACCCGCTGGATAAGTAAAAGGACGATGATTTGAAGTCGTCATCACAAAATTGTAGAAGGGTTTCCCTTCCTTATCGTACTGATCAGATCCTCTGATCACAGCATCATAAAGATCTTCGTCACTAATCCCCCAGGCATTTTCAAATTTTACCCGATCGTCCGTTATGATGGTTCTCTTAGTGGTATAAGATTCACCAACCATGATTTTTTTACCCCGATCTACAATATCAAAACCATTACTTCCGAAATATTGGTTCATATTATCGAAATAACCATCACCCCCATAAAAAAAAGTACGGTTATAGCCGGCCTGTTGAAAGATATGACCTACTGTAGTCAGCTTTTCATTTCCCGGCCGTCGCACAATACTACTTCCGGGTGTTGGCGGCACACACAAAGACAAAGCCTCCATACCACGCACAGTTCTGGTACCCGTAGCATACATATTTGTAAACAAGACATTTTCTTTTGCCAGTGAATCCAATACAGGAGTCAAGTTGGACTTACTTCCAAATGCCCCAAGAAATTCAGCACTTAAACTCTCCACCGTAATCATGATTACATTTGGTCTGTAAGCAGAATTGCCATTATCAATTTTTCTTCTTACCGAATTCCCGTCCTTCACATAAGCACTCCCCTGTTCAGACAATTCTTTTCGAATCATCTGATAAGCCAGCTTCTTTTCTATCAAAGGATAAAAATCATTATAATTTAATTCGTTGTTCTTAAATGCGGCAAAGAAAGAATATACGCCTGCCTTTGAAAGTTCATTCTGATACCGGTTCTGCGAGCCATCGGCCAGACTATTGCTGACAAAAAAACCATACACCACAGCCAGACCAATAAGCAGTCCTGAAATCACCAAACGCCTGGAGAAAGGCGTATTGGAATAAAAGCTGTTTGTAAAAACCTTCTTCTTATAAAAAAGGTACATAACAGCTGAAGTCAGCAAGAGAATTCCTCCAATTAAAACAGGCAAAGGATAAGACTCATTAATATTGTTAATTACCTCATACGTATAAATCAGGTAGTCTACCGCAATAAAATTAAACCGGCTTTCAAATTCCTGCCAGAACGTAATTTCTGCAAAAAAGGAAAACATAAAAATCAAAACCACCAGGAACAGCCATATATAGGTAGCAATCCGGTTAAATTTTGAATTGTTCCATTTCTGCGGCAGCAGAAGCAAGTATAAAGCGTAGGATACAACGATAAAAAAAGAAACCCCTAAATCAAAAAAGGTTCCGGTAAAGTAGATTTTTAAAATCGCCAGAAAACTCAAATCTGTTTTCACTAAAGAGGCCACCAGTAAGCCTGTCCTGATTAAAAAAGAACTGATCAGGAAAACAATAATAAAAGAAAACAAGACACTATACCTGTTTTTTAAGATACTCAACTGCATATTTAAGCTTAAATAAACTCCAAAACTACTACATTAATCTGAACAAATCCCGAAGAGCAATTCTTTTCCATCTAAATATAAATTAAAATATTCCATCAGTTCTAGTACTTTTGCGGCAATGAAGAAGATTACACTGCTCACCATTTTATTTTCCATAACCCTCCCTACCTTCGCACAAAAGAAACTCATCAAAAAGATGCTCTCCAATGAAATTGATACCACCAGGAGACCAAGCTTTATGCCCATCCCGGTATTAGGATACAGCCAGGAAACTGGCTTTGAATTCGGTCTGGGTGGCCTTTTCTCTACGTATATGGACCGTAAAGACACGCTAAACCGAAGCTCAAATTTTTCATTGATGACCTCCGTATCTACCAAGAAACAGTACAATTTTACCCTCAGAAATGATATATACACCAGCCAGAATAAATTTCACCTCATAGGTGAACTCATCTTCAGAAGGAATCCATTCAATTTTTATGGTATAGGCAATAAAACGCATCATGCCGATGAGAACAAACTGCTGGAAAAACAATTCAAAATCCTGCTTGAAGCCGAAAAAAGTCTGATCCCTTACACCTACACCGGTGTTTCCATTGGTTACGAAAATTACAGCTATACCGACAGAGGAAATGGCGGCATTTTTGCCACCAATCCTAATATCCATGGCAAAAACGGAGGAGATCTGGTCTATATTGGGGCCTCTCAAAGTTATGACACCCGAAATTCCAACAACTATCCAACCAAAGGTTTCTTCGGCCGGGTTACCTACCAGTATGCCCCGAATTTTTTTTCCAGCAATGAATTCAACACCAGTCAGATCAAAGTTACCGTAAGTAACTTCTGGCCACTGGCCAACCGCCTGGTCTTAGGCGTAAACGGATTCTATCATACTGTTCAAAGTAAGAACACACCATTCTATCTTCTGCCGCAGCTGGGAAATGATGAAATGATGCGCGGTTACTATCGCGGAAGGTACAGGGACGAAAATCTCATTACTGCTCAAACCGAACTCAGATACCGTTTTACCAATAGATTTGGTCTTGTTGCCTTTGCTGGGGCCGGGCGCGTTTTTGCCAACGGTGATTTTTCACTCAAATACTTCAAACCTACTTATGGAGGTGGCGGACGTTATTTCTTTGATCCGGCAAAAGGCCTGAGCGTACGACTTGACTATGGTATCGGAGAAAAACCACCTCACGAAAAGCGCCAGAGTGGTTTCTACATCAGTCTGGCAGAAGCCTTTTAATCAATACTTGATTTTAAAATGCTCCTTTACCTGTCCTTTTCTGAAATAGACTAAACCGATCCAGAATAAATCGACCGTTACAGTAACGTCAGGGTGTTGTTTGATCTCTTCCCAGGCTTCCTTCATACCCTTACTCCAGTAAATATCATCAAAGATAAGCAAGGAATGTTCCTGCACTTTCGGGAGGCACCATTTAAAATAATTCAGTGTAGCCTCTTTGCGATGGTTGCCATCTACATATACAAAATCCAGTTTTTTCTGCCTATCTATCAGACCTGGGAGGATTTCATCAAAATTGCCGACTTCCAGCTCCACTTGGTTCAGTCCCAAATCCTTAAAATTCTGAGCAGCCACTTTAGCTGTTTGCGGACACCCTTCTATGGTGATCACTTTTGCCTCAGGCGATGACCTGGAGAGATAAGCTGTCGTAATACCCAGACAAGTACCCAATTCAATGATCAGTTCAGGATTTCGTTCCCCAGACAGGCGATAGATCAACTGAGCAAGCCGAGGACTCTTGAGCGCATTCTTTGCAATTTCCTTAACACTTTTTTTCCTGTTTTTATTCAGGTGAGACCCCGCCCCCAAGTCTGTAACCTCGATTACGGCATCGTCATTCAAAAGTTTTTTTCTCTGTTCCTCTATACTTTTGTAATCATTTTTTGACTTAAAATCGTAAATTACCTCATCTGTTAATTTATAAACAAACGGAGAGTGCGTACCATGTCTGCTTTTAGCGGTAAAACGATGCTTTAAGTAATCGATAAAAAAATTAAAAACCATAGCTGCAAAAATAGACAAACGTACAATTGGAATTGCATATAATGGAAAATAGTACAGAAATAAGTGCATTGATCAAACTTCTGGACGACCCGGACAATGAGGTTTATGAACACGTGGAGCGTCGCCTGCTCGAGTATGGGAATGCTGTGATCAATTATCTGGAAAGCACCTGGGAAAAATCGCTTGACACGCTCGTACAGGAACGCATAGAGAATCTTGTTCATAGAATCCAGTTCACCAATGTCAAAGAAGATCTTAACCTATGGTTCCAGAGTGGTGCCTTCGACCTTCTTCAGGGAGCACTTGTGATCAACAGGTATCAGTACCCGGATCTCGACGAACAAAAAATCATTTTACAGATAGAAGAAATTAAACGGGAAATCTGGATGGGATTACAATATGAAATGAGTTCCATCGAGAGGATCAAATTCATGAATCACATTTTCTACAGCATTTATGGTTTTTCCGGAAACACAAAAAACCATCATGATCCTCAGAATTCCTATATCAATCAGGTACTGGAAAGTAAAAAGGGGAACCAAATTTCCTTAGCCATTATCTATTCTACTATAGCCCAAAAACTGGATATTCCGGTATACGGCGTGAACCTGCCTCAACACTTCATTCTGGGTTATATAGATGAAAGTAAGAAAGAAGAGCATGAGTTTGGAGTCCTGTTCTACATCAATGCCTTCAATAAGGGGGCTATCTTTGGAAAACACGATGTCGACCAGTTTCTAAGACAACTCAACCTGGAACCGCAGCCGGGGTTTTATGCCCCCTGCAGCAATGTAGAAATCATTAGAAGAGTCATCCGAAACCTGATTTCAGCCTACGAGAACCTGGGCTCCGCAGAAAAAGTTCAGGAATTAAAAGAATTGCAGGAAATTTTAAACAGCAGCCCGGTTTAGCCTATTTCAATAAATGATTCATGCTTAACCAGTTTATCAAACGGTCAAACCATTGATCGGCAGTGGTCGGGTTATTCAAACCAAAGCCGTGACCACCAGCCTGATAAATATGAATTTCTACCGGAACCTTCGCTTTTACCAGAGCCTGGCTATAAACGATACTGTTCTCTACCGGAACCGTAGCATCATCTGCAGCCTGTACCAGAAAAGCTTTAGGGCTTTCTGCGTTGACACTCCGCTCATTCGAAAAATATTCTTTCTGTTCCATAGAAGCATCCTTTCCAATCAAATTCCTGAGCGAGCCTGTATGAGGCGATTCCAAAAAAGAAACAACAGGATAGATCAGTATCGAAAAATCAGGTCTGAGGTTCACCTGACTCGCAGCCGGGATCTTCACATCCATATAATGTACAGAAAGACTAGAGGCCAGATGCCCCCCGGCAGAAAACCCCATAATCCCAACCTTAGCCGGATCTATATTCCATTTTCCTGCCTCATTACGCACTTTATAAATGGCCTGCTGCACATCCTGCAAAGGACCGAATGACTTATCCAGCATAATGGCCGTATCTGGTAACCTGTATTTTAAAACAAAAGCCGTAATCCCGATCTCGTTAAATTTCTTTGCCACATCATAACCTTCATGTGTAATGGCCAGACCAGAATACCCGCCACCAGGACAAATAATGACCGCAGTACCATTTGCCTTATTTTTTGGTGCCTGATAAACGGTTAGCGTTGGCTCAGATACTTTGGTTATGATGACACCCCCTTGTTTTCTTGGCGTGGATACCTCCTTAAAATCAGAAGGTACGGGTTTCGCTCCTGGTATTATGCCAGGATAAAGAGGTTCAACTTTTTGTGCCATTAAGCTGTTTGCCGACATCAGAACAACCATAAATAAAGTGCTTAAATATTTCATGATTAAAATTCCATTAGGTATGCTTTTAAAAAGTCGTTCAGATCACCATCCAATACAGCCTGAGGGTTAGAGGACTGGAAATTTGTCCGGTGATCTTTTACCCTCCTGTCGTCCAGCACGTAACTCCTGATTTGTGAGCCCCATTCTATTTTCTTTTTATTCCCTTCTATCAATGCCGTCGCTTCCATACGTTTACGCATTTCTACTTCATACAGTTGCGACTTCAGCAAACGAATGGCGTTTTCTTTATTCTGTAATTGTGACCTTGACTCCTGGTTTTTAATCACGATACCAGAGGGTTTATGGTATAAACGCACAGCCGTTTCCACTTTATTTACATTTTGCCCACCAGCACCACCGGAACGGAAAGTTTCGAACTCTATCTCAGAATCCTTAACCTCTATCTCTATGGTATCATCTACCAGGGGATAAACATACACCGAAGCAAAAGAAGTATGCCTGCGGGCATTCGAGTCAAACGGAGAAATCCTGACCAGGCGATGCACACCATTCTCTCCTTTCAGATAGCCGTATGCAAATTCTCCGGAGAATTGAAGTGTCACTGTTTTCACACCAGCAATTTCCCCCTCCTGGTAATCCTGTTCCGTGATTTTGTACCCATTTTTTTCGCCCCACATCATATACATACGCATCAGCATATAAGCCCAGTCACAACTTTCTGTACCACCGGCACCCGCTGTAATCTGCATTACAGCCGGAAGCTGATCTTCCTTGTTCTTAAGCATATTTTTAAGCTCAAGCTCTTCTATCGCTTTTAAACAAAGATCATATTGCTCCTGCATTTCTTCTTCGGTGGCATCACCACTCTGCAGAAAATCGAAAATGATCTGCGTATCCTCCAACAGCGCATTTGCTTTCTGCCAGCCATCAGTCCACACTTTCTTTGAATTAATTTCTGCAATGTGTTTTTCCGCCTTTTTAGGATCGTCCCAAAAATTTGGCTGCAGGGTAAGTTCCTGCTCAATACGAATATCTTCTAGTCGGTCATCAACGTCAAAGATACCTCCTCAGCGACGCTACTCTGTCCCTTAAATCCTGAATTTGTTCTTTAGTCATAGCCCAAAGATATAAAATAGAAAAGGCTATCTAAACAATCTTTAGACAGCCTTTTCCAAAACAGTTGTTTTTAGGAGTTAAAACAGTCCTTTTAATTTATCCATGATGCCCCCTGTTTCCCCTTCCTTACTGGTAAACAGGTCGGTCAGATCAGACAACTGAAACTTGCCATCCGGACCAGAAATTTTGCTCAATACATCCTTAATATCAAATGAACTATCGTTCGGATCATTGGTTTTGCTCACAAATTTATCCAGGATACCAGGTATTAGGGAAGAAGCAATATTTTTAGCCGATTCCGCATTAATGCCCAATCCAGCCAGTTTATCCGTGAAACTCGAAGTCGCCTGCTGGGCAACATCACTATTGGCTACATTGCCACCTTTAAAAGCATCAATAAGGCTTCCTATATTTCCAGAAGACAACTGATCCTTGAGCGTATCAAAAATAGATCCGGAGGCTGCCTGAATGGCTGCCTCATTATGTTCATTAGGAACCTCACTATTGTTTACAATAGCATCCTGAGCGCTTTCAGTAACCAGTTGTTTTAAATTTTCTAACATAGCAGTTTTTTTTAGGTGAATACGTTATGTTTTATCATATAAATATAATCAAAATTAAATCCAGCTTTCTCCATTCTATCAAATAAAATAAAGCCTTACATTTACAGAAACACCAATATTATGCTACCAACAATAAATTTCACAGAAACAGAAGCCTACAAATATCTGGCAGATCACTTTATTGATATCAATGAGAAAAGTTTAAAAGACCTTTTCACAGAAGATAATGCACGATTTGAGAAATTTTCTCTACTATTCGAAGACATCCTTCTTGACTTTTCGAAGAACCGCATCAACGACACCACTTTAGCCTTGCTGCTGCAGTTGGCCAAAGAATGTAAACTGGATGAAGCCATCAAGGCCATGTTCAGCGGAGAAAGGATCAACCAGACCGAAGACAGACCAGTACTTCATATTGCCTTAAGAAATCAAGGCGGTAAAAGCATCCTCGTAGATGGCAAAAATGTTATGGAGGACGTGAATAAAGTATTGGCCAAGATGGAAAAATTCAGTGAAGCCATTATTTCAGGCGCATGGAAAGGCTATACAGGCAAAGCCATCACAGACGTCGTTAACATCGGTATTGGCGGTTCAGACCTTGGACCCGTTATGGTCACCGAAGCTTTAAAAGCCTATAAAAATCATCTGAACCTTCATTTTGTTTCCAACATTGACGGTACCCATATTGCAGAAACCCTCAAAGCTGTAAATCCGGAAACAACTTTGTTCCTGATCGCTTCAAAAACCTTTACCACACAAGAAACCATGACCAATGCCCATACGGCAAAAGACTGGTTGCTGGAAAAAGGGGCTAAACAAGAAGATATTAAAAAACATTTTGCCGCCCTGTCTACCAATGCAAAAGACGTAGAAGGCTTCGGAATCGATACTGAAAACATGTTCGAATTCTGGGACTGGGTAGGCGGACGTTATTCACTTTGGAGCGCCATCGGACTTCCAATTGTACTGAGCATCGGTTTTGACAATTTCAAGCAATTACTGGCGGGAGCACATGCTACCGATCAGCATTTTGAACATACCCCTTTTGAAAACAATATCCCTGTTATACTTGGTCTTATTGGCGTATGGTACATCAACTTCTTTGATGCCGAAACACAAGCCATACTCCCTTATGATCAGTATATGCACCGCTTTGCAGCCTATTTCCAGCAGGGAGACATGGAAAGCAACGGAAAACATGTAGACCGTAACGGCCATGATGTAACTTACGAAACCGGACCGATCATCTGGGGTGAACCAGGTACCAATGGTCAGCACGCTTTCTACCAGTTGATTCACCAGGGCACCCGTCTGATCCCTTGCGATTTTATTGCACCAGCACAAAGTCTCAATCCAATTGGCCAGCACCATCCGATCTTATTGTCTAACTTTTTTGCGCAGACAGAAGCCCTGATGAACGGAAAAACGAAAGAACAGGTAGAAGAAGAATTAAAAAAAGAAGGTAAATCAGCAGAAGAGATAAAAAAAATCGCCCCCTTCAAAGTTTTTGAAGGCAACAGGCCAACCAATTCTATTTTACTTAAACGTGTAACACCTTACACGCTGGGCAGTCTAATCGCCATGTATGAGCACAAAATATTTGTACAAGGCATCATCTGGAACATTTTCAGTTTTGACCAGTGGGGTGTGGAATTGGGCAAGCAATTGGCAAAAAGCATCCTGCCAGAGTTAAAAGATGACCAGGAAGTATCCAGCCACGATGCATCAACCAACGGACTGATCAATCAATACAAAAACTGGCGATAATCAACTAAACTCAATTATCATAAAACAACTGACTGATTTGCAATGAAACAAAATCTCTTATTGACGCTGGCCATTTCCGGTCTTTGCTTTAGTGCGTCTGCACAAAAGGTAAAGTACACGGAATATGACCTGAACAACGGTCTTCATGTGATCCTGCATGAAGACAAAACAGCACCCGTGGTCGCTGTTTCTGTAATGTACCATGTGGGGTCTAAAGATGAGAACCCCGATAGGACAGGTTTTGCCCATTTTTTCGAGCACCTCTTGTTTGAAGGAAGCGACAACATGAAACGTGGTGATTTCATGAAAATTGTAAGCAGTAACGGCGGGCAGAACAATGCCAATACCACCCAGGACAGAACCTTCTATTATGAAGTATTCCCTTCCAATCAACTGGAACTCGGTCTTTGGCTGGAAAGTGAGCGCATGCTCCACCCAAAAATTGATGAGGCGGGTGTTAAAACTCAAAACGAAGTGGTAAAAGAAGAAAAACGCATGCGGATTGACAACAAACCTTATGGAAAGTTCGCAGAAAACATCTTCACCCATTTATTTGAAGGCCATCCGTACAGCTGGCAGCCCATCGGCTCAATGGCCCACCTGGATGCAGCCAAACTCGGAGAATTCATTGCTTTCTTCAAAAAGTACTATGTTCCGAACAATGCTGTTCTAACCATTGCGGGAGACATCGATCCTGAAAAAACCAAGGCTTTGATCGCCAAATATTTTGATGAAGTTCCAAAAGGCGCTGAGGTGGTTAAACAAACTTTCGAGCTGAAACCCATCACCAAACAGATCATTGATACCGCATACGATGCAAACATACAATTGCCGGCCATCATGTCTGCTTACCGTGTACCTGGCATGAAAAGCCGCGACAATAAGGTGCTTGAAATGGTCAGCTCCATTTTATCCGGTGGTGGCAGTTCCAGACTGAGAATGAAAATGGTGGATGAGAAAAAAACCGCCCTTGAAGTTGGGGCTTTCAACTATACCCTGGAAGACTATGGCGCTTATATTACCTTCGCCATTCCAAACAACAATACACCGCTAAACGACCTGCTTAAAGACATAGATACAGAAATTCTTAACCTGCAAACCAATCTGATCAGTGAATCTGATTACAAGAAACTGCAGAACCAGTTTGAAAATGCCTATGTAAGTGCAAACACCAGAATGATCGGCGTTGCTGAAAATCTGGCCAACGGCTATACTTTTCACAACAAAAACACCAATGACATCAATCAAGAGTTAGAGACTGTGAGGTCTATCACCCGGGAAGAGATCAGAGATGTTGCCCGCAAATACCTGAACAAAGACCAGCGTGTAGTCCTTTATTACCTACCTAAAAAATAGAATTTCTAACCATTTTAAGATGACCATGAAGAAGATATTCCTATTTGCACTGGCCGCAATATCCATACATACAGCCTCAGCGCAAAAATTAGACAGGAGCCAAAAACCAAAACCAGGCCCTGCACCCATCATTACCATTACTGATCCAGTAACCTACAAATTGCCAAATGGCATTACTGTACTGGTTGTAGAGAACCATAAATTACCAAAAGTATCTGCAAGCTACAGCATCGATGCCGGCCCGATCACAGAAGGATCAAAAGCAGGTGTAACCGGATTGCTGAGCGGCATGCTTGGAGAAGGTACAAGCACCAAAACCAAAGCACAGTTTGATGAAGCCGTAGATCAGCTCGGCGCACAAGTATCCGCCTCTGCCAGCGGAGGAAGTGTTTCTGCGCTGAGCCGTTATTTCGACAGTGCGTTTTTGTTAATGGCCGACGCCATCAGAAACCCCTCTTTTCCTCAAGCTTCCTTTGACAAGCTGAAATCGCAAACTCTTACCGGCTTAAAATCGAACGAACGCAGTGCCAAAGCCATATCCGGAAGAGTAGTCAACGCACTTTCTTATGGAAGCAAGCACCCGTTTGGAGAGTTTGAGACCGAGCAAAGCATCAATTCTATCACTTTAGACGATGTAAAAGCCTCTTATAAAAAGCTGGTTACCCCTTCCAGGGGCTATCTAACCTTTGTAGGTGACATCAAACCAGAAGCAGCAAAAGCACTAGCCATTAAAGCTTTTGGAGACTGGAAAGGCTCAGCACTCAGTCTTCCTGTACTGACCAAAGTGAGCAATCCGGCAAAAACGGAAATAGATGTGGTAGATGTACCTAATGCAGCCCAGGCTGAAATTACAGTTACCAATCTGATCGACTTACCGGTGAGCAGCCCGGATTACCATGCGGTTTTACTGGCCAATGAAATCCTGGGTGGCGGAGCCGACTCCAAACTGTTTCTTAACCTGAGAGAAAAACACGGCTTCACCTATGGTGCCTATTCCTCTACGGGTTCAGGTCGTTTCCAATCTGCCTTCAATGCAAATGCAGCGGTAAGAAATGAGAAAGCAGACAGCGCTGTGGTAGAATTCTTAAGGGAAATCAATGTCATGCGCACAGAAAAAGTGAGCCCGGAAGTACTTCAAAGCGCAAAAAACTTGTATAACGGAACCTTTGCCCTTGGACTGGAAAATCCGGCACGTACCGCCAGTTTTGCAAGCAACATCCTGATCAATAACCTTCCAAAGGATTTTTATCGCACCTACCTGCAAAAGATCAACGCTGTTACTGCTGACGACATCCTTAGGGTGAGCAAGAAATACTTTGGACATGATGATGCCCGTGTAATCATCGTTGGTAAAGCAGATCAGTTTGTCCCTGCGCTTCAGAAACGCGGATTTACCGTAAAATCGTTTGACAAATATGCCGTACCTGTTACAGCATCTGCCACACCTGCTGCAGTCAACAAGTCTGCTGCTGAAATTCTCTCTAAATACATCAGCGCAATCGGTGGAGAAGCTGCATTAAAAAAAGTAAACTCTATTGTTCAAACTGCAGACTTTGAGATACAAGGACAAAAGCTGGCCTTAAACATCAAACAACTGGCACCAAACCTGGAAAGCAATGAAGTTTCTATGGGTGGAAACATCGTCATGAAAGAAGCCTTCAACGGAACATCAGGTTATCAAAGCCAGATGGGACAGAAAAAAGACCTGGGTACTGAAGAGCTTGCAGAGAAGAAAGCCAGAAAAGGCCTTTTTGATCAGCTTAACTACGCAGGAAACAAACTTGAAGTTGCCGGCACTGCCAAAGTTGGACAAGCCGACGCTTATAAGCTGATCGTGACCTCCCCTTCTGGTCAAGCCACTACAGAGTACTATGACATCGCTACAGGCTACCTTGTAAAAGAAGAAAAAACAAAAAAAGCAAATGGAACAGACATTAATCAGACGATTGAATACAGCGACTATCGCAAAGTAGACAATGTACTGCTTCCATTTAAAATGGTCCAATCTGTACAAACCCCTCAGGGCAGTCAGGAATTTGTGATCACAATAAAAGAGATCAAACTCAATACAGATCTGAAAGCTGCTGATTTCAATTAACAGCACAATACTTTAAAAAGGGCGCCCAAAAGGCGCCTTTTTTGTTTACCTATCCCCTTGTATTTTAAACCATTCACGCAAAAAAATGTCTATATTCATAGTATAATCTATATCAACATGAAAAGAATTCAAAATATATTAAGCATTTTGCTCATCGCATTGACCTTACCGTCTATAGCGCAGACAGATAAAGCGACCACCCAACGGGTAGTACAAGACCAGGATTTCGTTTTTCAGGCCACCAGTGCCATGCCTATGGCCAACATGGATGTTAGCCGGGTGCTCAACAGAATGAACAATCCGGGAGGAGCCGGGAACATCAATTTAAGTGGATCTCAATATGACCTGACCATTAAAAAAGATAGCATAGTAGCTTATCTGCCTTATTATGGCCGGGCATATACCGCAACCATGAATCCCGACGATTCCGGAATAAAATTTAAGTCCAAAGACTTTACCTATACCAATACCAAAAAGAAAAAAGGCGGCTGGACCATCACCATCATTCCTAAAGACGTCAAAGACAGTCAAAAAATGATTCTTGACGTATCGGAAAGCGGCTATGCCACACTAAGTGTGACCAACAACAACAGACAACCCATTTCTTTCTACGGGTACATCAGCGAGCCTAAAAAACCAAAAAAATAAGGCCTACTCAAAAAATAAATTTGTCCTCCCGGTAACAGCCGGGACGGCAAATTATTTCTTCGGCACCAGTGAAATCTGGAACAGCTTATCGAATTTCTTCCCGGTCACAAACAGTCTCTTCCCTTTTGCATCCCAGGCAATACCATTTAGAACGTCTGTATTCGAAAATCTATCTTTTGCCGGAAGAATACCCGTCAAATCAATATAACTCTCTACAACGCCCGTTAATGGGTTAATTATAGCAATTTTATCTGTCTGATAGATATTGGCATACAACTTACCATCAATATACTCCAGTTCGTTTAGCTGGTCTACCTGTCCTTTATTGTCATAAACCTCAATAAACCCTTCTTCCTGATAAGTCTCCTTGTTTAAAAACCAGATCTTATTGGTCCCATCGGATTTCAAAAGCCTTTGCCCGTCGAAAGTCAGGCCCCAGCCTTCACGGCTGTTCTGATACAAAAAGGTTCCCGTTTGTTTAAAGGTCTTTGCATCGTATACAAAACCCGTGTTTTCCTGCCAGGTCAGCAAGATCACTTTGTCTCCCACCAGGGAAGAGCCTTCTCCAAAATATTTTTTATCCAGGCTGATCTTTTGTAAAGCTTTGCCCGATTGCAGGTCTACCCACCTTAACGTAGAAAAACCATATTCTCCGGTACTTTCCAGGAATTTACCCTCGTGGAATTCCAGTCCCTGTGTATAAGAAGTGGTATCATGCGGAAACGTATTCACCACCTTATAGCCAAACTCAGTAGGCTTTAGGGCTGATTTCAGCTCCATATTCACCGTCAGGGTGTCTTTACTTCCAGAATGCTCTACCACTGCAGAAACCAGCCTGTAACCTAAAGGCAACTCTTTCGTATGTAAAGTAAATGCCTCGGCATTACTTTTCGAGCCCACAACCTTACCGTCTACCAGATAGGTTGCCGCTGTAACCTGCGTACCTGCAGGAACATCCAGCTCAATTTTAACGTCTTCTCCCTGCCCTACTGCCTTACCCTGTTCAGGCGACTTAAAGCCTATGCTGGCCGCCCCTTTATCCTGTTTGCAAGCGAAAGTAAAAGTAACGCCCATTGCCACGCAAAAAGCGAGGAGATTCTTTTTTATCCTAAGTTGGCCAAAATGCATCTTCTATATGATTTATCGTATAAAGTTCTTTATTTTCAAACACAATTGCAATGATGTCGAAACGAATCTCCCCCTGGTGGTTTTTCCGCTCTATATATTCCAGTGAAGCGAATTCCAGTTGCTTTTCCTTTTTCCAATCCACAAAATCCTCTGGTTCTCCATGCTCAGCAGAACGCCTGGTCTTCACCTCCACAAAAATGATCTGTCCTTCCCAGAAGGCAATCAAATCTATTTCTGCCCTGCCGTACACCCAGTTCCGCTCTAAAATTCTGTAGCCCTTCTTTTCCAGATAATCTTTAGCCAGGTCCTCGCCATATTTCCCAAGGTCGATGTGTTTCGCCATTATTTCAAAATTACAGAACCCAGGAACTTGGAGATTTCCCTTTCTACCCCTTTAATAAAAGAATAACGCTGCATCAGGATTTCCTGGTTCACTGCATCCTGCTCATTTTTGATTTCCTGCAGCAGGTTTAACAAAATACGGTCTACCTTTCTTTTCTTCAGGTGAAAGATCCCACTCAGAATTGTTGCCTTTAAATTCACCGTCTCATCCCTCACATAGATCTGGTGCTTATTGTACCAGTTCTCACTCAGGCTATAGGGTGAAGTAGACAAATTAATCGCCAGGTTAACAATCTCCCTGTCCGGGTTTTTAATAAACTGACTGGCTACAGGCAAATGTCCGTTCTCTATTTCCTCCTTATAGTGCGCTATGATCTTCGCACATACACCATCTTCAAAAGTAACATCAGACAGATTCTGCATGATAAAAGAACCAATATACATGTTGTCGATATTGTCCCAGCTCACCAGCTCATGACCAAAAGTCAGCAGCAGCCGCACAATTTCCTGCTCCTGAAGAATGTCGGTTTCATTTCTACTTTCTACCGCTTCTGCAGGAACACCTGGTGCACCATCTTCAAAAAGATTATCCGGAGGGCCGTCCTCATAAGGCGAAGCAGAAGGTGAAGGCGTTGAAGATGCGGATTTCTTGAATTTTGCCGCCCGCATTTTGTTCAGCTCCGAAAGCAAAATTCTTTCCTCTACCTGGAGCAGATGACTACATTCTCGGATAAAAACAGAAGCCTTGATGTCATCCGGGATCTTCGCAATACTCTCTACAATATCCCGGATAATGCCCGCTCTTTTAATCGGATCATTTCCAGCTTCCTTAAGTAAGGTATTGGCCTTATACAGGATAAAATCCTTGCGGTTGTTCTCAATATATTCCTTAAAGGCACCCGAGCCTACATGGTGCATATAAGAATCCGGATCATGTCCATCCGGGAAGTTGACCACCTTTACATTCAGCCCCTCCTCCAGGATCATGTCCAATCCCCTCAGGGAAGCCTTTATACCCGCAGCATCTCCATCGTACAAAATGGTCACATTCTGCGTAAAACGGCTGATCAGCCTGATCTGTTCGGTAGTTAAAGAGGTTCCTGAAGAAGCGACTACGTTTTCCACACCAGCCTGATGCACAGACAATACATCCGCATACCCTTCTACCAGGTAGCAGTTATCCGTATCCCGGATGGCCTTTTTAGCATGAAAAAGACCATACAGCACATTGGATTTGTGGTAAATATCGCTCTCCGGTGAATTGACATATTTAGGTACCTTTTTATCGGTCTTTAAAGTCCGTCCGCCAAAGCCAATAATCCGACCGGTAAAGTTGTGAATGGGGAACATTACACGTCCTCTGAACCTGTCATAGAGTTTCCCTTTATCGTTACGGATCGATAAACCCACTCGTTCCAGGTACTCTTCTTTGTGCCCGCTGTTTACCGCTTTAAGCGTCAGCGCATCCCAAACATCAGGAGAATAACCCAGTTCAAACTTCTTGATGATGTCTTCCCTGAAGCCCCGCTCCTTAAAATAACTTAAACCAATGGCCCTTCCATCTGCCCCTGTCCAAAGTTCCTCGGCAAAGAAGCCTGCCGCAAACTGCGAAACCACATATAAAGTTTCCCTTGCATTCTGTGCTTCCAGGTTTTGTGGAGACTGTACGGTTTCTTCAACCTCTATATTATATTTCTGAGCCAGGTATTTTAAAGCCTCCGGGTAAGAATACTTTTCATGGTCCATAATAAAATGGACCGAATCCCCCCCCTTACCGCAGCCAAAGCATTTATAAATCCCTTTGGTTACGGATACATTAAAAGAAGGCGTTTTCTCATTGTGAAAAGGGCAATTGCCAATTAAACTTGTGCCGCGCTTCTTCAAGGCCACAAAATCACCAACCACCTCCTCAATGCGAGCGGTGTCCATGATCTTGTCTATCGTAGCCTGGTTAATCATTTTATTGTTCTTTTAATGGTATAAATTTATGGTAATCTTTTTGCAAAACCAGTACACTTGCCCGTTCTTCCTTCTTCAACGGAACATTCCAGTTGCCCTGGTATGAGATCTTTGAAGGCAGCTTGACTTCACCAAAATAACTCATTTCAATATTCATCTGTACATTAAAATCAAACAACATATTGCTGTATTTCATATCCACATACCGGCCAAGAATCTCAAAATTCCGCTTATCGAAAATGGTGGTCAGTTCTTTGATCATCAAGCCGTCTTTTGTCCAGCCGCTCAGATCAGGTTTAATGGAAACCTTGAACCGGTACACCGGAATAGAATCGAGGTAGGTTCCACTATAGAAAGTATAATCATAATACTGCCTCATATTTGGCGTAAAGATTTCGGTTTTGCTACCGATAAAAGGAAGCCCTTTGACCGGTCTTCCCGGCGAAAAGATCAGGGTCTTCAGCTTATCCTTATAGCTTGCATTGGATCCTTCAGCCTTCCCTCCAAAAGATTCATCTGAAAATTCAGACTGATAGGCATTCATGAAGATATAGTCAAACATCTCTACGGTATACAACTGATACTTTCCGTTTTTCTTGTACACCCTTCCAGTATCCTGTTTGACCAGGTATTCCAGCCGGGGAGCCGTGGTATTGTGCCTGATCTTCCTGAAGATCCTGCCGTTCACCTTGTTCTTCTTATCGTACGTATAGATGCGGTTCTCGGCAATAAACCCATATTTTTTCATCTCCCGGAAGGCCCTGTAGAAACTGGTGTCGGTGGTCACCGCATCAATAAAGGTTTGCACACTGAGTCTTCTGGCCGTAATATTGACTGTAGAATCCAGCTGGATGGTTTGTATCGTATCCGGGTTAAACCTTTTAATCTCCTGGCTATTGGCTTTAACCATTGCCATCAGTCCTATGCTCAATAAAAGTAACCTCTTCATCCCTGCCCTATTCAACGCCTCCGTACAGTATTAATTGCCCAATTCTTTTAATGCAATATAAGCCATCAAGCCTGTTGAAACCTTTAGTGCGTCTTCATCCACATCAAAATTAGGGTGGTGTACCGAATAGGTGGTTCCTTTTTCTGCATTACCTGTACCCAATCTGTAAAAACAAGCATCGGTGACCTGTGAATAATAGGCAAAATCTTCCGCAGCCATCCAGATGTCCAGGTCCAGCACATTTTCCTTACCCAGGTAATCTTCTGCATAAGCACGCGCGTGATCAGTAAGTACCGGTTCATTCACCAGGAAAGGATAGCCATTCATAATCTTAAATTCACAACTTCCACCCATACTTTCAGCAATCCCTTCGGCCATTTTTTTCATTAAACGCTTCGCTTCTGCACGCCATTCCTCGTTCAGAGTCCTGAAGGTCCCCTCCAGTTTCACCTCATTAGGAATAATATTCGTTGCCCCGTTAGCGATCACCTTTCCAAAAGAAAGTACCGAAGGCAAACGCGGATCTGCATTCCTGCTCACAATCTGCTGCAGGGCTACAATGATATGAGATGCAATCAACACCGGATCTATATTCTGGTGAGGTTGTGCTCCATGGCCACCTTTTCCAGTAACGGTAACGTACAATTCATCTGTAGAAGCCATATAGATTCCCGAACGGAAACCCACTTTTCCAGCATCAATAAAAGGCATCACGTGCTGACCAATGATATGATCAGGCTTAGGGTTTTCCAGTACCCCTTCTTTAATCATAATGCTTGCTCCACCGGGCAGCAACTCTTCTCCTGGCTGGAAGATCAGTTTAATGGTTCCTGCAAACTCTGCTTTAAGCCGGTTTAGAATATAAGCCGTTCCCAATAAAGAAGAAGTATGTACATCATGACCACAGGCATGCATTACCCCCTTATTCTTAGAAACATAAGGTTTGTCATTCGCTTCATGAATAGGCAAAGCATCCATATCTGCACGCAGCGCAATTACCTGATCAGAAGGTAAATCTCCTTTGATCATCCCAACTACCCCCGTATTGGCCATAGTCGTAAAAGGAATGCCCCAGGATTTCAATTTATGCTGTACAAATAAAGAAGTTTCAAATTCCTTAAAAGAGAGTTCCGGATTGGCGTGTAAATGTCTGCGTGAAGCCACCACTTCATCAAAGATATGGGCGGCCTGTTCTTGTATCTGATCTTTAATCATCATTGCTGTAATCTAAGGTAGGGGCATTAATTTTTTCTCTGAAAATGAAAAGCGTTGGAAAATTAGGCCGGAGCGCATTCATGAGACGCTGCGCTTCCAGGCGTGTCCTGAAATCTCCCACCCTCAGATAATAATTGGGTTCCCTGTAGGTAATATAGGTATTTAATTTAGGATAAAGGGTCTTAAACCTGGCTTGCTCCCGGAAGGTCTCTCTTCGGTCAGAACCGTAAAAAACCTGCACTCTATATCCCATTTGTGCCACTACAGGTCCAGTTCTTTTGATCGTCGCAGGAGCTGTCTTTTTGCTGAGTTCCAGTCTTTTCTCGATCATGCTGTCAATCAGCGGATCTTTAATAATAATGACCTCACCTTTTTTCTGGGCAAATACAGGAACACATAACAAACAAAACAAACAGGTATAAACTACTTTCATTTAAATTAGGTTTTCACAGTGCTGAAGCTTACATAAGCAATACTTTTTAATGCAGGCTTATACAGGTTTCATGAAAAGGCTATAAAAAAAGAATGCCGAATTTCTTACAAAACTCGGCATTCTATATGTTTATTACAAATTACAATCCTGCACCATGGCAATTCTTGTATTTTTTGCCGCTTCCGCAAGGACAAGGCTCATTTCTGCCAATGGTAACCTCTTTACGTACCGGTTGCTGAGGCACTTGTTCACGGGTATCTTCCATTACCGCTTCGCCACCGCCTTGCTGAAACTCAGGCTTAGACATTTTTAAACGGCTGGGTGCAGGTCTTGGCGCCTGAGGGGCACGAAGATCTTCTGCTTCCTGATGTACAGGAATACCACCTTTATATAAGAAACTTACTACCTCTTTATTAACCGCATTCAGCATGTTTTTAAACAGGTTAAAAGCCTCCATTTTATAGATAACCAATGGATCTTTTTGTTCGTATACCGCATTCTGTACAGATTGTTTCAACTCATCCATTTCACGCAAATGCTCTTTCCACGACTCATCAATTAAGCCAAGAACAATTGTTTTTTCGAAAGCTTTGGTTACTTCACGTCCATTATTATCAATAGCCATTTTTAAGTTCACCGGAACCTGGATACTGCGTAAACCATCAGTAAACGGAATCACAATCTGCTCAATATGTTCTCCACGTTCTTCAAACACCTGATGCAATACCGGCATAGCCTGGTTGATCATGCCTTCTGATTTTCTGGCATAGAAGGCTGCAGCCTCTTCAAACAATTTATCCGTTAAAGTATGGATATTTCTTGCACTGAAATCTGCTTCTGTAATTGAAGTATCCAAAGAGAAGTTTTTGATCACTTCCAGTTTAAACCCTTCGTAATTTCCTTCTTCTTTATATTCTGTAACGATATCTTCTGCAACGTCGAACACCATATTGTTCATGTCCACATCCAAACGCTCTCCAAACAAAGCATTTCTGCGTTTTGCATAGATCACAGAACGCTGAGAGTTCATCACATCATCGTATTCCAGCAAACGCTTACGAATACCGAAGTTGTTTTCCTCCACTTTTTTCTGTGCACGTTCAATAGATTTGGTGATCATAGAATGCTGGATCACTTCTCCATCTTCAATACCCATTTTTACCATGATGTTAGAGATTCTTTCAGAACCAAACAAACGCATCAGGTTGTCTTCAAGGGATACGAAGAACTGAGAAGAACCTGGATCACCCTGACGTCCGGCACGACCGCGCAGCTGTCTGTCTACACGACGGGACTCGTGACGCTCGGTACCTACAATCGCCAGACCTCCGGCTTCTTTAACACCAGGCCCAAGCTTGATATCCGTACCACGACCCGCCATGTTGGTGGCAATGGTTACTTGTCCGGCCTGACCAGCTTCAGCAACAATATCCGCTTCCTTCTGGTGCATTTTCGCATTCAGTACATTGTGTTTGATACCACGCAGTTTCAGCATACGGCTCAGCAATTCTGAGATCTCTACTGAAGTGGTACCGACCAGTACAGGACGCCCAGCTTGTGTAAGTTGAACGATCTCTTCTGCCACTGCATTATATTTTTCACGAATGGTGCGGTATACATAATCCTGATGATCTTTTCTGGAGATCACCCGGTTTGTAGGAATTTCTACCACATCCAGTTTGTAGATAGACCAGAACTCACCAGCTTCTGTTGTTGCTGTACCCGTCATACCGCAAAGCTTGTGGTACATCCGGAAAAAGTTCTGTAAAGTCACTGTCGCATAAGTTTGCGAAGCATCTTCTACCTTTACGTTTTCTTTAGCCTCAATAGCCTGGTGCAAACCATCAGAATACCGACGGCCATCCATAATACGGCCTGTCTGCTCATCTACGATTTTAATTTTACCTTCATCAATAATGTATTCAACATCAATCTCAAATAAGGTATAGGCTTTCAGCAACTGATTTACCGAGTGGATACGCTCTGCCTTGATTGAATAATCACGCATCAGCTCATCTTTTCTGGCAATCTTTTCTTCACTGCTCAAAGTTGATTTCTCAATATCGGCAATCTCTGTACCCACATCAGGCAAAACAAAGAAATGAGGATCTTCACCGGATTTGGTGATCAGTTCGATACCTTTTTCGGTAAGCTCTACCTGGTTGTTTTTCTCATCAATATAGAAATACAGTTCAGAGTCTACCTTAGGCATGTTCTTAGACTGATCTGCCATATAATGGTTCTCCGTTTTCAGCAAGGTTTGTTTCACACTACCTTCACTTAAAAACTTGATCAGTGCTTTATTTTTTGGCAAACCACGGTGTGCTCTTAACAGCGCCAATCCACCTTCACCCTCTTCGGTTCCGGCTTTACCATCATTGATTAATTTTTTAGCTTCATTTAAAGCTTTGGTTACATATTCTTTTTGTGCATTAACCAGACGCTCAATCCTTGGTTTCAATTCATGAAACTCGTGCTGATCTCCAAAAGGAACTGGTCCTGAAATGATCAATGGTGTACGCGCATCATCAATCAAAACGGAATCGACCTCATCCACCATGGCAAAATGCAGCTTGCGCTGTACCAGCTGGCCTGGTTCCTGCGACATATTGTCACGCAGGTAGTCAAAACCAAATTCATTATTGGTACCATAAGTAATATCTGCCAGGTAAGCTTTTCTACGCTCGGGAGAGTTTGGTTCGTGTCTGTCAATACAATCTACCGCTAAACCATGAAATTCAAATAAAGGACCATTCCACTCCGAGTCACGACGGGCAAGGTAATCATTCACCGTAACGATATGGACACCTTGTCCGGCCAAAGCATTCAGATAGGCAGGAAGTGTACTTACTAAGGTTTTACCCTCACCAGTAGCCATCTCCGCAATTTTACCGCTATGTAATACAATACCACCAATCAGCTGCACATCGTAATGTACCATATTCCATACCACCTCATTACCGGCAGCATCCCAATGGTTGGCCCATATGGCTTTATCTCCTTCGATCTTTACATTGCTCTTTCTTGCTGCATAATCCCGGTCAAACTGGGTTGCAGTTACTTCCAGAAACTGGTTCTCAGAGAAACGTCTGGAGGTTTCCTTCACTACAGCAAAAGCTTGCGGAAGGATATCAGACAATACCACTTCGAGTTCTTTATCCCGGTCTTTGATCAGCGCATCGATCTGATCATACAAAGCTGTTTTTTCAGCCAACGACAATTCAGATTGCTCTGCATCTGTTTTAAGTCCGCCAATTCTACCGTCTATATCTGCTAATGCTTTGGCAATAACATCTTTAAAATAGACTGTTTTATTCCTTAATTCATCATTAGATAATGCTGAAAGCTTAGCGTATTCCTCATTGATCTTGATGACGATTGGCTGTATGGCTTTAATATCTCTTTCTGATTTGCTTCCAAATACCTTGGTTAAAAATCCTAACATCTCTTTATGCTTGTGTTTATTTATTTTAAAATCATCAAATTACAACAACCAAGCCACAGCAAACTATAAGTCAGATTGGCAGTTGTCGGGCGCTAAAATTACAAAATATCCTGTACTTTGCTTTAGTCTAATGACTTTATTTAACATTCTTTCTTTAGAGGTAAAAGAAAAACCGGCACACCCATTAATCTTTTAGTTCAGAAGCCAATCGTTTTAACTTGTTCAGCTCTTCCAGATTGGTCTTAAAACCATACCACTGCTTCTTGTTTAGATAGCCTATTCTTTTGGCAGCCAAATAAACTGCAGCGATAATAACCAAGGGCAGGAATACTTGGGCCAAACTGTTCCAGACACCCTCATGTTCCAGTTTTCTCGGCAAAAAGGTCAAAGGGATCAGGATACTGCTGGAAACAAAAACAAGCACCACCAGAGAGAACAAAAGCCGTTGAGGTTTACAGTAAGCTTTAATGACCTCATCAAGATATATCTGTGGACTTTGCAAATAAAGATCGGCACGCTTCAGTCCGGCACGGGCATATAGTAATAAAACGAGCACCACAATAAAACAAGCCAGCATGAGTAAAAGTGGTATGAACTCCAGAGGATAGGTATAATCGAAAGCATTGCCCAATATAAGCGCAACAA
The DNA here is from genome assembly GCF_032678445.1 of Pedobacter nutrimenti. Classification (GTDB taxonomy): domain Bacteria; phylum Bacteroidota; class Bacteroidia; order Sphingobacteriales; family Sphingobacteriaceae; genus Pedobacter; species Pedobacter nutrimenti_A. Next base: position 42,878 of record NZ_JAVTSQ010000007.1, on the reverse strand, counting down.
AACAGAGCGCATAAAATCCGGCCATACAAATCCCGTAAATATAACTTCTCTGTATCCTGGAAACCACAGAGCCAGATTTTTCCCTCACCATACTGGCAATCGCCTCCCCTTCAATATCGGCCGATGTCTTTACCCGGTTACCATAAGCATTCCATGCTCCTTTCAGCTCATCTAAGTTCATTTTCTGCAGTTTTAATAATACCTTCTAACTTTATTTTTATCCGGTTAATTTTCACGCCGGCATTCGTTTTAGTGATTCCCATAATTTCCCCGATCTCCTGGTAACTTTTTTCTTCTAAATAAAGTAGGATAACCGCTTTTTCAATCTGACTGAGTCGTTCAATAGCTTGCTTTAACAAACCCATATGTTCATGATCGTCCGGATTGGAACCGAGGTCGGGGATCTCAAATTCAGCACTGGAAATGGTTCTTTGCGGCGGGATCTTCTTTTCCTTTCTAAAACTGGTAATGGCTGTATTCAATGCAATCCGATACATCCAGGTACTCCGTTTAGCTTCGTTTCTAAAGGAGGGAAAGGATTTCCAAAGCTGTAAAACAATTTCCTGAAAAAGATCTTTCTGGTATTCCTTGTCCTGACAGTAGAGCTGACACACCTTATAAATAATCCCACGATGTTCGTTTATCATTTCGATAAATACTTTATCCATCATTTTAATTTTTATAGTAAGTCGTCAGCACAGCTCCTAAAATTACATCTCTTAATCTATTATTTCTAAGATCCGGAAATTACAGGTATCCGTACCTGGTACTTTTAATCTAAAACTTTAACTATAATAATTTAGTTAAAGCGGTATATTTGCTGAAAACCACAAATTATACAACATAGATGAATATCTTACTATTAGGTTCTGGCGGCAGAGAAAGCGCTTTGGCCTGGAAAATGAGCCAGTCTGTTCAATGTGAACAACTCTTCATTGCCCCTGGAAATGGCGGAACTTCTGCTTACGGAAAAAACGTTAACATCAGTCCGAACAATTTTCCTGCAGTAAAAGATCTGGTCCTGAAGGAAAAAATAGACCTGGTTGTAGTGGGGCCCGAAGACCCGCTGGTCAATGGCATCCATGATTTCTTCCTTGCGGATGAAAGTCTGGCAGCCATTCCTGTAATTGGTCCAAAAAAGGAAGGCGCAATCCTGGAAGGCAGCAAAGACTTTTCCAAACAATTTATGGCACGCCACGGCATCCCTACGCCTGGATCAAAGTCTTTCACCAAGGAAACACTGGAAAGCGGAATAGCTTATCTGGAAAAACACAGCTTTCCTGTGGTTTTAAAAGCTGACGGGTTGGCCGCTGGAAAAGGGGTTTTGATTATAGACAATCTGGCCGAAGCTCAGGAAGAACTTAAACTGATGCTTAGCGGTAAATTCGGCGATGCCGGAACAACTGTTGTTATAGAAGAGTTTTTAACGGGAATCGAACTTTCTGTATTTGTATTAACAGATGGGGAAAATTATGTGATCTTACCGGAAGCGAAAGACTATAAGCGCATTGGTCAGGGCGATACAGGTTTGAATACCGGCGGCATGGGTTCAGTTTCTCCTGTTCCCTTTGCGGATGAGAAATTCCTGGCTGAGGTAGAAAAGACCATCATCATTCCAACCATTAATGGTTTGAAGAAAGACAAAATAGACTATACGGGTTTTATTTTCTTTGGTTTGTTCAAAGTAGGCGATAAGCCAATGATCATCGAGTACAACTGCAGAATGGGTGATCCGGAAACGGAAAGTGTTATGCCTCGTATAGAAAACGACCTGGTAGAACTGTTCCAAGCCACAGCTCAAAGAAAATTAAAGGATGTAAAAATCCGCATCAGTCCTAAAAATGCAGCAACCGTAATGATCGTTGCTGGCGGATATCCCGGAACCTACGAGAAAGGCAAAAGCATTAGCGGACTGGATAATGTCAGACAATCGACTGTTTTTCATGCAGGAACCCTTTCTGAAGGAGGTATCATTAAAAGCAATGGCGGCCGCGTACTGGCCGTAACCAGCTTACAGGATAGTCAGTTTGAAGCCTTGCAATCTGCAACCGCAGATGCAGCACGCATCTATTTTGACGGCAAATACTTCCGGGAAGATATCGGTTTTGATCTGATGTAATTATACAAAAAATGCTAAACGAAGCCTGCTGCCAAAACAGCGGGTTTTGTTTTTTAAAGCTCATCCAGATTGTATCGGGAATAGAGCAGGTGTACAGGAGGTGTGTTGGAGGTGAATTGTTCGGAAAATTCTGTACAGCTGCTTCAAGACTAACGATATCAGGCGGGCCGAAAAGGCCCGCAGATCTCTGAGGTCTTTCCGCAGCGTACGAAAATTTTCCGTAGCAAATTGCAGAGGGAGGGTGGTGATCAGACAGGGTGCAAATAGGGTAAGACACAGGGTGCAAATAGTTATGTCTTGGTTTATATTCCTAGCAGAGTGAGTCCGGTCTGAGTCCGGAGTAAGTCCGGGTTTTTGTGGAAAAACCCGGACTTACTCTGCTCTAATCAGGCACTAATTCTGGAGTCAATATAAACCAGGACTATACTGTCTTCCTACGCGCCATGCCTGGACTCCCCCTCCAGCTAAGCGCGTAAAAAAACAATATTACTCAGGGGAGACCTCAGCTTTCGAAGCAGCTCGCGTAGCGAGGCGCAGAAAGCGTAGTCTACGAAGAGTAATATTGTTTTTTCAACAAGTTTTTATCCAAACCTACCTTTTCTTAAGCACGATTTCTGGAAACGCAATGCTGCTTGCTACCCAGCAAGGATACTCCGGGCCGGTATCCACTTGATGAAAGTAGAATGATCTGCCCTCATACGACAAATGGCTTCCAATAGCATTGACTTTATCCAATGGCAACTGAACCCCCATTCCGGTCGCTTTTAAAAAAGCTTCCTTTTTAGACCAGGCGCTGAAAAAACAGGCATTCTGATCCGGACCCTGATAGATTTTTACCCATTCTTCTTTTGTAAAATAGTTAATATAATCCTTTAGATCAATGGGAATGACCTTTTCCAGATCAACCCCAAGTTCTCCACCTATTTGTGCAGCGCAGACTACCCGCTCTCCGGAATGAGAGATATTGAACTGAAAATCGCCATCAAAAAAAGGCCTGCCATAGCGACCATATTGCATGGCAGAAAGTGAATGAGGCTGGTTAAGATCCTCCAGCATTTTTTTCAGCAGCAACCTGCCGCCCAGCTTTAATGCCCGGTCTTGCGGGGAATGATAAGCCCTGATTTCTTCCTGCATACGGACAGGCAGTTGCTCCATCTTCGCCTCAAAATGAGCCTCGGATTCCTCCGCCCGGCATTCGCTGAAATCAATATAAATTCTTTTATTCTGATCCTTTCCTGTCACATTTTTATTATTTAACGCTCTATACATGCCACTTAGCTCCTGTCTTTAGAAAAGACATCAAACACTTCACAAAAATAATGTATTTTGGTACTTCATAGAGGCAGCTGCCACTCTCTCTATTTTTCTATCTAAATGAACGCATATTGATATGATGCCTGTGAGTATGGTTACCGGACCTTTAAAACCGGAAATTCTCCGCGAGGAAACCCTGGCAGATCTGTTTCGGGAAACGGCTAAAAAACATGCGCAGCACACAGCGCTGATTTTTAACCAGACTTCCCTTTCCTACGCTGAACTGGATCAGTGGAGTGACGCTGTTGCCCGGTTTTTAAACCAGCAAGGGATTGGAAAAGGTGCTAAAGTAGGCATCTGGTGGCCTCGTGGCCTGGAATTGCATGTGGCTATCCTGGGCATCATTAAGGCAGGAGCAGCTTATGTACCCTTAGATCGGGAAATGCCTGCCGAACGGGTGGAACTGGTGATGAATGAAGTAGGTGCATCAGCTTGTTTCTGTGAGCATCAGATCAACGCCAGCTGTTTACAGTTAGAAGTTCCACCGCGTGGAGCAGAGAAAAATGCAGGAGCTACAATAACCAGTTCTGATGCGGGGCCTGATGAGGATGCTTACGTCCTGTATACCTCCGGCAGCACCGGAAAACCTAAAGGAATTCCTATTACGCACCGCCAGATCTGTCATCTGGTCCGTGCCGAACAATATATTTTTAATATCCTGCCAACGGACAAAGTATACCAGGGTTTCTCTGTATCCTTTGACATGTGGTGTGAGGAAACCTGGGTAAGCTATCTAGCCGGGGCTACACTCTGGATAGCAGACAATACGACATCCAAGGCCATTGACGAACTCAGTGATACGCTGCGTACACAGGGCATCACCATCTTGCATGCGGTACCCAGCCTGCTGGCCGTTGTGGAAGATACCATTCCCTCTATCAGACTTATCAATGCCGGTGGAGAGGCTTGTACGCCACAGGTATTGGCCCGGTGGGCAACGCCTTCCCGAAGATTCTTTAACAGTTACGGACCTACAGAAACAACCGTATCGGCCACCATGGCTGAATTGCGTCCGGGTGACAACATCACCATAGGATTGCCTATTCCAAATTATGGCCTTGCGGTTGTAGATGAGCAATATAACCCCGTACCACTTGGAGAACGGGGGGAATTGGTAATCTCCGGTCCGGGCGTCTCTAATGGTTATGTGGACCTTCCCGAACTTACCGCAGAGAAATTTTTGAATAAACCAGAGCCTCTTGCCCTGATGCCGGGAGACCGGATTTACCGTACCGGCGATGCCGCCACGATCAATGCCGACGGAAGTATAGACTTTCTTGGCCGTCTGGATGACCAGATCAAACTCAGGGGCTACCGGATTGAACTGGGAGAAATTGAAAGCCGGTTAAATGCCCTTCAAGGGGTATCTGCTGCTGCTGTAGCGGTAAAAAAAGACAGCAATGACCAGGATCAGCTGGTGGGTTATCTTGTTCCCGATGGCACCATCAATTTAGACGATGCACTGATCCGGCTGGAACTGGCCAAATTCCTGCCCCCCTATATGGTTCCGGGCACTATAGCCATTCTTTCAGAAATGCCACGGATGCCCAGCGGAAAAGTGAACAGGAAAGCGCTTCCAGTACCAGAAGCCATGTTGAGTACACCCGCAGACCTTTCCGGGGAAACACTGGATGTAAATGCCCCGTTGCCAGACCGGGTGCTTGCCATGCTCAGGAAGACTTTTCCGGGCAGAGAGATTAGCCTTGATCTTGATTTTTTTACCGACTTAGGTGGACACTCCCTTTTGGCGGCGGCCTTTATTTCCAAACTCCGCAACGACTGTAATATCCCCTATGCCTCATTAAAAGACGTTTACACGCATCGGCCGCTCAGCAGCCTGGTCAAGGTATGGGAATCGGTTCCACAACAAGCGCCGCCAAAGCAAAGTATCTTTAATAAAATACCACAATGGAGATACCTGGCCTGCTGGCTGGCACAGAGCATTTCCCTGTTGCTCATCTATGGATTGTTTGCTATACAAATATTTGTTCCTTATCTGGGCTATTATTATGTACGGGAAAGTACAGAAAAATTGTCCTATGGAATTGTTACTGCACTGGGACTTTATTGCCTGATTCCACCCTTTTTCACTTCCCTGAGTATTTTAGTGAAACGGCTGGTCATCGGGAAGATCCGTGCCGGGGATTATCCGCTGTGGGGAAGTTATTATTTCCGGTGGTGGTTTGTGAAGACCATACAAGCTTTAATTCCGACCCAGTTTATGAATGGAACGCCAATTTACCCGGTGTACCTGCGTATGCTTGGTGTTAAAGTGGCCCCTACTGCACAGCTTAGTTCATTGACCATTGGTGCAGAAGATCTGCTCACCATAGGAGAAGATGTCAGCATCAGTTCCCAGGTGGTTTTTAACAATGCAGTTGTGGAAGATGGCTGGCTGAAAATCCGCAGCATTCATATTGGAGATCATGCCTATATTGGCAGCAGTGCCATTATTTCTGCCGATGCCACGGTAGAAGAATGGGGCGAACTTCAGGATTTAAGCCACTTGCAGTCCGGGCAAAAAATAGGTGCCCGTGAAGTCTGGAAAGGTAGTCCGGCCCAGCTCAAAGAAACCAAAACTATGGAAGAGCTTCCTCAGCCCTTGCCGGTCACTGCGGCTAAACGCAGTTTGTACAGCTTTATTTTTACGGTATTGCTGATTCTTTTTCCTGTCATCATTTTATTGCCCCTGCTACCTACCATACTGGTTTTAAATGCAATGGATGATGCGGCACCAGACTATAATTTCAATTATATGATCACTGTGCCCCTACTGGCCATTTCTTATATCCTTTTATATGCTTTTGAAACCATAGCGGTGACCAGGTTGCTGCAGTATGGCATTAAACCAGGAAAACATTCTATTTACAGCGGTTTCTATGTGCGCAAATGGCTGGCAGACCAATTGATGTCCTTAAGTCTGATTGTGATGCATCCAATCTATGCCACCGTTTTCGTAGCCCCATTTTTCAGGTTGCTGGGTGCAAAAGTGGGTAAGAATACAGAAATTTCAACCGCCAGCAATGTGACCCATCCTTTGCTTGAAATCGGTGATGGTGCTTTTGTTGCTGATGCGGTGACGCTGGGTGAGTCGGATGTCCGCGGACAGCAGCTCATCCTGGACAAAACCATTATAGAAAGTAAAAGCTTTGTTGGAAACAGTGCGCTCATCCCACAGGGTTATCACCTGCCCGGAAATATGCTGATCGGAGTATTGTCTACACCGCCAGATCAGCAGCAACTTGCCGGCTCTGATGCAAAAGACTGGTTCGGCTCTCCTGCCATTGCACTACCGCGACGCCAGGAAAGCAATCCTTTTCCGGATGAACTGACCACCACTCCATCATTTCCAAGAAAAGTGGCCAGAACAATTACAGAGTTTATCCGCATCATTACACCAGAAACAGCCATCATTTGCTTTAGTATTTTATTTATTGCCCTTGGGCATGATCTGATCACCCAAAAGCCCTTATGGAAAGTTCTATTGCTCTTTCCTTTCTATTACCTTGGCCTTATGGGGCTTCCGGCTTTTCTGATCACCGTCCTCTTTAAATGGCTTTTTGTAGGAAAATACAAAGCCAAACAAAGCCCGATGTGGACATGGGAGGTTTGGCGCAGTGAAGCCATTACTTCAACTTACGAGGCTTTATCCGTTCCATTCCTGCTGGAATATCTGAAGGGAACCCCCTGGCTGCCTCTTGCCCTTCGTTTGCTTGGGGTAAAAACCGGGAAACGGGTCTGGATGAACACCACCGATGTAACCGAATACGACATGGTCAGCATTGGGGACGACTCTGCGCTGAATGAAGATTGCGGACCGCAGACGCATTTATTTGAAGACCGGGTGATGAAAGTCGGTCCGGTAAAAATAGGGGCAAGAACAAGCATAGGCGCGCGCAGTATTATTCTATATGACAGCGAGATTGGCAATGACGTTAAGCTGGAGGCACTCTCTCTGGTGATGAAAGGAGAAGTCCTGGCGCCCGGAACCTCCTGGACAGGTAGCCCGGTAAAACCTGTATAAATAAAAAAAGCTATCTGAGATCAGATAGCTTTTTTTATTTATTTATTATTTTTCTTATTTGGAAGCACCCAACAAGTCACCCAGTTTCTTGTGCAATTCTTCTCCCCTAACGTTTTTAGCAACAATCTTACCTGAAGGATCAATCAGGAAATTGGCAGGAATTGCACGAACACCATACATTTTGGCTGCAGCATTGTTCCAGCCTTGAAGATCAGAAAGCTGTGTCCAGTTCAGGCCGTCTTTTTCAATGGCTTGTACCCAGGCATCTTTTTTACCTGGCTGATCCAGGGATACACCTAGAACAGTGAAGTTTTTATCTTTAAATTTATTGTATGCGGCTACTACATTTGGATTTTCTCCGCGGCATGGTCCACACCATGAAGCCCAGAAATCAACCAATACATATTTTCCACGGAAATCAGACAATTTAACCGGCTTATCATTCACGTCGTTTTGCGTAAAATCCATAGCCATTTGTCCTACGGCCGTTTTCTTGCCAGACTCGATGGTTTCAGAAATGCTCTTACCTAAATCCGTTGCTTTTACTGCTGCAGAAAATTTATTGAAATCAGCTTCTGTACCCTGAGGATCGGCGTCCAGGTCCATACTTCCTCTGAAAGCCACCAAAGCAATATAAGAATTTCTGTTTTCAGCAATGAATTTCTTATTGATTGGAGCCATTTCTTTCTCAATTGCATCAGAACGTTCTTCCAGAGATTTTCTGAAAGCCGGGTCCTGACGTTGCTCAGCTGTTTTGGCATAATATTCGGCAGACAAAGCGTTCATCTTGTCATTTGGAGATTTTAACAAGGCTTTTAATTTTGCATTGTCGTCGTTCACCAAAGAACCTTTAACAGAAGCTTTTTTTACAGAATCAGCCGCATTAACAGTGATCACTTTGTTTTCTACATAGAAAGAAAGTACGTCACCTGCTTTTCTTTGGTCTACAGGGCTTGCATCGTGTTTCAGGATCAAACGGGCTTCAGCTGGCGCAGTTACTTTTCCTTTGAACTCAAAAACACCGTTTTTTAATTCAGCCGAATCTACGACTACCGCTTTAGCAGTGCGGTATTGTAAATAGGCTTTGGCCGGTGCATTGAGTGCACCTACTTTTCCTTTAATGGTGTATCCGTCTTGTGCCATCGCTGCCAATGGCAATAAGAAGGCAGCAGATAAAATGGTTTTTTTCATTTGTGGGTTTATTTTTATGATAATAGTTTGCGATTTATTAAAACGTTAATCAAAGCTAATTATTGTCTGCAAATTTCTGTTAATCACTACACAAAAATTACAATAACTTTTGATAGGTACGCCACCAGAGGTCAGGAACTTCGCCATTTACCGCGGTATTGTAATCTTCATAACGGCATGGGATCAGGTGGTAACGCTCATTTTTGGAAACCCCGCTAGGATAAGGCACCTGCATCCACCAGCGATCTGATTTCTTGCTTTTTACAAAAAGCATTTCACCGGGCCCCTCATTCAGACTGGTTCTGTAGATCAGGTACTGGGATTTGGGTGTTAAAGGAAAATCTTTTTTCCGGTTGTAATACCCATCTACGAAATACCAAACCATTTGTGCCAGCAACATTGCACTTTGTCCGTTATTGTCAAAGGCCGGATTAAATTCATAGAAACCGATCGAAGTAAGTTTATCGTTCATACCGGCATACCTGGTGATCCTGCAGGCCTGCTCCCCATAGAAACCATTTGGCCCCGCATTGGCGTTGGCTCCTGCATCAGAAGACCGGATGGCAGAAAGATCAAAGCTGAGCATATTGGCGTTTCTGATAATGGGCTCTGCCGGGCTGATGTCTTCCGAGAATTCGCCTAACCGGTGTACATCAAAATAAAGCTTATTCATTACCCTAAGGCTATCCTGATTCACAAAATAAGTCTGATAACCAATATTGCTGAAATTGAACAAGTAGTTAGGCTGATGTAAAAAGATCTTGTTGAGATAGGTATCAGAACGGGCTTCTATTCCCTCATGATCATCTTCATCCAGGTCAAAGCGGTTATCGACCACCACAAGATCTACTTTTTGCTCCAGGGCCTCATAAGCCATATATTGCGCATAAGTCAGGTCTTGCCCTCCGCCAATAATAACGGGCAGGATGTGAAGTCTGATCAGTTCAGCCACCACCATTTTGACAGCGATATAGGTATCAGAAATACTTGCACCAGCTTTAATGTTTCCTAAGTCAACGATTTTACTGGTAAAATCGCCTTCATGGAGCAGATAGAATTGTGACCTGAAATAATCCGGGCCAAGCGCACAGCCATTGTTGTTTACCGCAGCCCGGTCATCGAGTACACCTATAATGGCAATATCATAGCTATTTTCTTCCAGTTCAGGAAATTCATCAGTGTAAAAACTGGCCTTTAATCCCAGTTGACTGGTATAAAATCCCGGTTTAGGCGTGATTTTATCAAGGCTTAAAGGAGAAAAAAAATCTGATAAGGACATAAAGTAATATAATCTATGGCATCAAATATCTATTTTTGAGAGCATATATTAATAAGAGTACGTTTAAATAAATTTTAAACATACCCCGAACATCCTAAAAGAAATGAAATGATACTGGTTACCGGCGCTACTGGATTTTTAGGAGCAGAACTGATCCAACAACTCACCCGTGAGGGCATCAGGGTACGTGCACTGAAAAGAACAACCTCTTTAATTCCTGAATTACTCGTTACTGAGCCCTTAATTGAGTGGGTAGTGGCCGACATTAATGATCTGGCCGCATTGGAGGAAGCCTTTGAAGATATTACGCAAGTTTATCATTGTGCGGCAATGGTTTCTTTCAACCCAAAAGACAAGGAACAACTGCTCAGAATAAATATTGAAGGCACCAGTAATGTGGTTAATATTTGCCAGGAAAAAGGCATCCGGTTGCTTCATGTAAGTTCAGTGGCCGCTTTGGGCAATCCTAAAAAAGGCATGGCACTGATTACAGAAGATGACTATTGGGTCTATGATGCCCATGTACATGCTTATGCCATTTCCAAATATGAAGGAGAAATGGAGGTTTGGAGGGGAATTGCTGAAGGCCTGAATGCCGTAATTGTGAATCCATCTGTCATAATTGGCGCAAATGCGGGTTTTGAGGGTAGCGGGGCTATATTTAAATTGGTCAAAGAAGGGCTGTCCTATTATACCAAAGGGGCTACCGGCCTGGTAGACGTACGCGATGTTGCCCATGCGATGATTGCCTTAATGAATAGCGGAGAAAGCGAAGACCGGTTTATCCTCTCGTCCGAGAATTACAACTACCAGACTTTGTTCAGTTCCATTGCCAGAGGTTTTGGCGTTAAAGCGCCTGCCAAAGAGGCCAGGGCCTGGATGCTCGGCATTGCCTGGAGGGCCGCAAAAATCATTTCTATCTTTACCGGCAAACCCGCTGCATTAACCAGTGATGCCGCCAGAAGCAGCCTGAACGAGAGTTTGTACAGCAACGATAAAATTAAAAAAACCATAGGTATAGAGTTCAGACCACTAGAACTTAGTATTGCAGAAACCTGCACCGCCCTGCTAAACAGGGTTAAAAATTAAAATTGACATGAATCAAAAGAACTACTACATTATTGATTTCGACAGTACTTTTACCCAGGTGGAGGCCTTGGATGAACTGGCGCGTATTTCCCTTAAAAAGCATCCGGACAGAGAATTGATCTATAAAAAGATTGAAGACTACACCAATCTGGCCATGGAAGGAAAGCTTTCTTTCGGGGAGAGCCTGGCACAGCGCGTAAAATTACTGGAAGCAGACGAGAACCACCTGAAACAGCTGATCAAACACCTGAAGAAAAAGGTTTCCAGTTCTTTTTCCCGTAATGCAGAATTTTTCAAGAAACATGCGGACGAGGTACTTATTGTTTCAGGAGGATTTAAAGAATTTATTACGCCCGTGGTGAGCCAGTACCACATCAAGAAGGAAAATATTTATGCCAATACTTTCGTAACCACTGGTGATGGCAAGATTATCGATTATGATCATGCCAATCCTTTAAGTGAGGAAGGTGGCAAAGTGAAGCTGATGCAGCACCTGAACCTGGAAGGCGATCTGTATGGTATTGGGGATGGCTATTCTGATTTCCAGCTCCGGGAGAGCGGGCTGATCAAGAAATTCTATGCGTTTACAGAGAATATTGCCCGGGAGAGCATTGTTAAAAAAGCCGACCACATTACACCTAGTTTCGATGAATTTCTATACGTAAACAACTTGCCAAGGGCCATTTCTTATCCTAAAAACAGGATCTTATGCCTGGTGATCGGTAATGCAACACCGGAGAGCATTGATCTGCTAAAAAAGGACGGCTTTTCGATACGCCACAAAGAGACTTTTGAGGAAAAATATGTAGCTGATGTGCATATGCTGCTCCTGGCGGATGGCGAGCATGTTGAACCGGAGACTTTAAAAAGAGCCATTAAACTTAAAACCATTGGTTACCTGGGCAACGCCAAAAGGCTGGAACTTCAAACCTGTACGGAGATGGGTATAGTGGTTTTTGATGACCCGAAACACAATCCGCGCAACCAGAATTTCATTCCTAAGCGGATGATCGACTTTATGAATACCGGCACCACCTATATGAGCCATAATTTCCCGAACCTGCAATTGCCAAGGATAGAGAAATCACACAGGCTGATCCACATTCACCACAATATTCCTGGAATTATGGCGAAGATCAACACCATTTTCGCCAAACATGACATCAATATCGTGGGACAGTTCCTGATGACCAACCCGACGATTGGTTACGTGATCACAGACATTAATGCCCAATATGATAAAGCCCTTTTTAAAGCGCTTAAAAAAATTGAGCAAACCATTAAATTCAGGGTATTGTATTAAAGACTAAAGTATGGGTTTTCAGGGCTCTTAGTGTAATAAACACACCATTTAATCTGAAATTAAACCAGCGCGGAATAGGTTTTTTTAACTACTTTTGATTGAATTTTTAGAATATACGGCAGTGACAGAGACTTTAAACATTAAAACCACTAAAGCTACGCAGTCCAGATTAGCTGGGACTGACTTAACAAACCTGCCTTTTGGCAAGGTTTTTACTGATCACATGTTTATCGCAGAATACGATAATGGCGAATGGACGAACCTGCAGGTCCTACCTTATGGTCCGATCCCAATGAGCCCGGCGATTTCTGCCCTACACTATGGACAGGCTATCTTTGAAGGCATGAAAGCTTACCGCCAGGCGGATGGTAAGATCAGTGTTTTCAGAGCAGACAAGAATTTTGAGCGCTTCAACAAATCAGCGGTCCGGATGTCTATGCCGACCATTCCTGAAGAAGTCTTTATGCAGGGTATTGCAGCCCTGATTAAAACAGATGAGGCCTGGGTTCCTAATCAGGATGGTTATTCCCTGTACCTTCGTCCGGTGATGTTTGCTACAGACCCTTATTTAGGTGTCCGTGCTTCAGACAAATATATTTTTGCTGTGCTGACCACACCAACAGGCCCATATTACAGCAAAGCCCTGAAAGTTAAAATTGAAACTGAATATACGCGTGCCGATGAGGGTGGTGTTGGTTTTGCCAAAACTGCCGGTAATTATGCCCGTTCTTTATATCCTTTTGCGGAAGCTTTAAAAGAAGGCTTTGATCAGTTGATCTGGACAGATGCAGTTTCGCATGAGTTTATTGAAGAAGCTGGTACAGCCAATCTGCTTTTTGTGATTGACGGAAAACTGGTTACACCTTCTGTAAGAAACACCGTATTGGATGGGGTAACCAGAGATACGATCATTCAGCTTGCCCATAAAGCAGGTGTTGAAGTAGAAGAAAGAAGGGTAAGCGTTAAAGAAGTGATTGCAGGTATTGAGAGCGGCCGTTTAACGGATGCTTTTGCTGCAGGCACTGCGGCAACGGTAACACCAATCGGCGAAATCAGCTACGAAGGTAAACTGTATACCTTAACTGATCCTTCTACCCGTACGGTTTCTTCCGGTATTGCAAAAACGCTGAATGATATCCGTTACGGTCTTGCCCCGGATGAATTTGGCTGGAACTGGGTATTGTAAACCCGGTTAAAATTTACGTCATGTTTTTTCTGCATGATGATTTTCTTTGAGGCGCCTGAGAACCACAGGCGCCTTCTTTATGCGCTTAAATTGGTAACATCTGTCAGACAATTTCTTCCCTTCGTTCTTCTTTACTAATTTCAACATTTCAAACACACCTTACAAAAATGAAAAGAATTCTACTCTGCAGTTTAGCTGTAGTTTGCGCATTCAGCTTTTCAGTACATGCACAACTGAAAAGACTCAGCAAACAGCAAACTTTTGGCGGTCAGCCATCTCTAAGCACTTCTTTACCTTATCTTTCTGGCTGGAACGATGACCAGCATTTTATTGAATATAATACAAAGGCCGGAAAATTTGAAACCGTTGATGTGAAAACCGGAGCACATGCGGTGTATACCCCCCCGGTCAAACCGAAGGAGGAAACGCCGGTTAAAGAAGGCGACAAGAATCCTACCTTATCTCCCGATGGAAAGTACATGGCGTTTACCCGTAACAATGACCTCTATGCCGTAGAAGTTGCGACCGGAAAAGAGATCCGGTATACCACTGATGCTACCGATGTCATTTACAATGGTTATTCTTCCTGGGTTTATTTTGAAGAAATTTTAGGCCGCCCTACAAAATACAAAGCTTTCTGGTGGTCACCCGACAGCAAACATCTGGCCTTTATGCGTTTCGACGACACCAAAGTTCCTATGTTTCCGATCAATGGATCTACCGGCCAGCATGGCTATACCGAGAAAACCAGGTACCCAAAAGCGGGCGACCCCAATCCTGAAGTGAAGATTGGCTTTGTACCTTCAGCGGGCGGAAAAGTGATCTGGGCAGATTTCAATGAAAAAGACGATCAGTATTTTGGCACACCGTATTGGAGCTTTGACAGCAGGAACATGATGGTTCAGTGGCTAAACCGCGGTCAGGATAACCTGAAATTCTATAGTGTTGACCCCTTGATCGGCTCAAAGAAAGAGATTTATGATGAAAAGCAAAGTTCCTGGATTGACCTGGATTATGATGGCCGTATTGAATACCTGAAAGACAATAAACATTATATCCTGAAAAGTGACAAAACAGGCTGGGCACACTTTTACCTCTATACCCTGGCCGGCAAACTGGTCAATCCGATCACCACTGGAAAATGGCAGGTGACCCGTTTGCTCAAAGCAGATGAACAGCATAAGGTGATCTATTTTATGGCACGCAAGGAGGCTTCTACGCGTACAGATTTGTACCGTGTTGACTACAGTGGTAAAAATCTGAAGCGGCTAACCTTTGGCGATTATACCCATCAGGTAGAACTTTCCCCTTCGGGCGATAAATTTATAACCACTTATTCCAATGTTTCTACCCCACCAAAAAGGGCATTGCTGGACAATAATGGAAAAATCCTGAAAGAATTAGGGGACAGCAAATCAGCGGAATTTGGCCAATATGCTTTTGGTAAAACAGAGATGATCACCATTCCTACAGATGATGGCTATCTTTTGCCTGCAGTGATCACTTACCCAACAGATTTCGATAAGACCAAACGTTATCCGGTTATTTTCAGCATGTATGGTGGTCCGAATGCAGGGACCGTAACCAATACCTGGAAAGGAACGGCCAATCAATGGTGGGCAAATGAGGGTATCGTACAAATCTCGGTTGACCACCGGGCTTCGGGTCAGTTTGGAAAAGAAGGTGTTGCTCTGATGCACCGCAACCTTGGCAAATGGGAAATGAAAGACTATATGACCGCAGGCAGGTGGTTAAAAGCCCAGCCTTGGGTAGACCAGAAGAAGCTCCTCATTACCGGGCACAGCTATGGAGGGTATATGACCTGCATGGCTTTAACTTATGGAGCAGATGTTTTTGACTATGGATATGCTGGTGCTCCGGTAACCAGTTGGGAACTGTACGACAGCCATTATACAGAACGCTTTATGGATACGCCACAGGAAAATCCGGAAGGATATAAGAATGCCTCGGTACTGACTTATGCCGACCGTTACAAGGGATTGCTGCGGATTATGCATGGCGATATGGACGATAATGTACATATGCAAAACACCATACAGCTGATCGATAAACTGGAAAATTTAAACAAACATTTTGAACTGATGATCTATCCGGGCGGAAGACACGGTTGGGGCGGGGTAAAATCAGCCCACGATCTTTCTGAACGGATTCGTTTTTATTACACGAATTTGCTCAACAAACCAGTTCCGGCTGAATTGTTATAATCCCATTCTACAGAAAAGGGCTGCATAATTGCAGCCCTTTTCATTGATGCTCTTGTTTACGTTGCGCCCTTCTTTTCTGGCGGTTTGCCCTGCGCTTATCTCTTTCGGTTTTCATTTTTTCGAACCGGGCAACCTGAGCTTTGATTTGCCCCTCTTTTTGAGGAGTTACACCAACACTATACTTAATGCCCTGGAACAGCGATTTCCAGATCAGGTTAAAGAAAGAGCGGTCAGACGCTCTGTTATAGTTAATAACCGCTTTACTGAGTATTCCTTCTTTACTGGGATTCTGCGGATTAATGATCAGGTTGTTGGCCAGGAAAGACAGAAAACCCTGGCGGATCAGCCAGGCTGTTCCAGCCTCCCGCTTCAGGACGGCAATGGCCAGGTCATGATACTTAAAAACCATATTGCCAGATGCGCCATATTCATTTGCTTTCAGATCAAAACTCAACTCATCCACTACACCACTTTTGATATGTACCATGCCCAGGGGTTTGGTTACAGCATTCATTGCCGGACCATTCAGTCCGTGAAGAAGGCCGGAATAAGTAAAAGCGCCATCCTCTGCCAGCAAATCAAAGCTGAATTTTGTATCTAATTTTCCCTGTCCCATCATATAAGTAGTCAGGTCTGCAACCATAAGCTTGTTCTTTTGCTTTTCGGCCGGAGCATTGGTAATGTTGGTGATGGTTCCTGAAGTATTTTCGAAAGTGATCTTTCCTTTTTGTTTGCTGTTCCGGTCAAACTCCGCGTAAGCGATATTAAGGTGGTAGAGGTCCAGTTTCCGGATCGTGATCTTACTGCCTACTTTCTGCAAAAGCTGGTGCGGGTATTTTCCCATTTTGGGTTCTTTTGGCTTTTCCAGTTCATTGTTGTTAAATACAGAAACTGTACCATCACCAATACTCATTTGCCTGGCAAACAGCTCCTGCTTCTTGATATACAGCGGCAAATTAATTCCGGTCAGCTGAAGATCGTTCATCCGGATACTGTATCTGTCTTTCGCATAACCAGCTTTCTGACCAAATTCCATTTCACTATACCTGGGCAGCAGCTCAAATTTATCTACATGGAGTAATCCTGTCGAAGCCTTAAAGTTCATTTCCGAAAGATGAATATTGTAAAGACTGTCGGGGGTGGCATAGGAATAATCATCCAGGTTGAGCATGATGTCTTTAAGCAGGTACATCCGGGTGGTATCTTTTGCAGAGTCCTTGTCAATCAGCCAGTCGGCAAGGGTAACATTCAGGTTGGCAATGGAGTCTACGATGGGCTTTTCCTTATTGTTATCCACATATTTGAAAGCAGCCTCCCGGAAATTCACCGTATCTACACTCAGTTCTTTCAGTACTTTCGAGATATAATCATAGGGAGACTTTAAAGGCCGGGGCGCCCTGTTTTCGTTATAATCCATCTGGCGGTTCACCATAGTGATCTTTGGCCGGTTAATTTCTATCTCATCTATATTCAGCCTTTTGTCTTTGAACATCCGGAACAAATGAAAATTCAGTACAGACAATTTCCGGAGTTCTATATGATAGACATTATTGGGTGCTTTTTTTAATAGTCTTAATTTTTCCAATACCGCTGGATCCGGCGTTAGCTTCACATTGGAAAGACTCGCATTTGCCGTCAGAAGGTTAATGCTTAAACCTGTAAAATCAAGATGGTACAGCCCTTGCGTTGAACGGGGCACAAGTTCACGGAGTTCCTGTTCAATAAGGGGTTTAATGCGAAGTCTGAAATATATAAATCCCGTTCCAAAAACCAGAAAGACAACCAGTGCCGCCAGGGCCATCCATTTAACGCTATTGAACTTTTTCGTGATCTGATCTGGCATTTGTTAAGGCAAATATCTTTTCTAAGATACAATTTTATCCATACAGAGTACATCTGGTCTTTAGCCTTTTGTTTTCTTTTCCAGACGTTGTTTCTTTTTATCTTTTACCTTTTCATAGGCTTTCTCCGGACTTTTGACCTCCACCATCCCAATACCTATGGTCTCCCGCATGCCTACAAAAACACCTTTCCAGAGCAAATTAAAAAAAGAAGCTGCCGGACTGCGCTGAAAAACAATATGTGCAGTCCGGGGGGCTTTACCTTCAGAGGGGTTGGCGTCAATGATCACCAGTTTATTTGCCAGAAAGGATAAAAATCCCTTTTTTTTCGCCGGTGCACCATCTTCTCCTTCTTTGAGTATAGCAACTTTAAGGTCTTTGTAATAAAAGTGCATCGTTCCCTTTGCGCCCTGAAGATTGGCCTGAATATCAAAATCAGCCTTCTGCACTTTCCCTTGTTCAATTTTAACCAACCCAAGCGATTTCGCCAAAGGATTGAGTGCGACCATATCCATTGGGCCAATATTACCGGAATAGTGAAAAGCGCCATTTTTATCCTGAAGGTTAAAATCAATTTTCACATGCAAATCGGCTGCTTTCATCACTCTTGTCCGCAGATCAGCATAGGCATGACTTTTCTTAGGCAATTGCAAGGTGTCATTAGCGATGTTGAGCAATTGTCCGTGCAAATGATTCAGTTCAACAGTTCCTTTTTGTTTTGCAATGGGATTGTACTCAGTATAGGCGATATCTATATCGTGCAGCTGTATGGTATCCATCAACAATTGCAAAGGCAAGCGCTGAAGGGCAATATGTGGATAATTTCTTCCTTTATCAAAAGAGGGCGGTGGAAGTTCCCGGTTCATAAAGATCGCGGCTTTTCCCGGCCCTACCTGGAGAGAACTGGCATGTAGCCGGCCTTCGTCGTCCAGCCTGGTAAAATTGAGCCCTTTAAAATCCATGGCAGAAAAGTCCAGATGATAACGGTCCTTTTGGACTTTATATTTCCGTGTAAACTCGAGTTCTGCATACATCGGAATCATTTTAAGTCCTCTGATTTTCAACGTCCCACCTGTAGCGGAGCCTCGAAGAGTATCTACCTTCATGGTATACATCTTGTCTTTACTGAGTGCACTGTAACCAAACAACTCAAATGCGACATCTTTTGCATAATAAAACCGGGTTGGATCATGCCTGGAAGCAGAATCCAGTAACAAGTCTTCTACCCTAAGATTGAAATGTCTGATCTGATGTAGTTTCTCCCAACTGGTTCCGCTGATATAGTCTATATCCGCATTGTTCATCTTAATTTGTCCTACATGTACAGATTTAAATGTTCCTGAAAGCATCTCAAACAAAGAAGGTCCTTCCTCTTTTTTCTTCCTGGCTCTGTCATTGTGGATCATATGCACAGACGGCTGGTCCAGAAGGATTCTTGAAATATCTATCTTCTTTTTAAAATAAGCTTTCAGCACGGATATTCCTGAAAGCCTGAGGTGAGCCAATTTCACCTGGAAGATGTTCGAAGGCGCCAGACCACGGTCTCTTAGCACACGAAATTCAGCGGTATCCGGTATCAGCGTAAGGGTATCCAGCGTTACATTTCCGAGAAGTATGTTTAAATGAATGTCTTTGAAATCTATTTTATATAAATGATGTGACCCCTTGTATACTTCAGTTTTGATCCTTTTGGTGATACGTGGTTTCCATTTAATACTAAAATACAGAACAGCTGCTCCGATAAGCAGAAACAGGGACAGAAAGGAAACTATGACCCATTTCCATATTGCAGACATTTTTCGTTGTTTGGTCATAAGCATCAGATCAAGAAACAGAATCCACACAATATCTCTGCCACTTTGTCATTTACGAAATTATTTATGTATTTTTGGAGTCCCAATAAAGAGTAACTATATATGATTGATTTACAGCTAACAGATAAGACACACGATGAAGGACGCCAGGGTGAGGCTTTAGTAATAGATGCACCCGTAAAGCGCAACGGCAGAAAGCTCTATATCGAAAGTTATGGTTGCCAGATGAATTTTGCAGACAGCGAAATTGTAGCGTCTATCTTGTTGGACCAAGGTTTTGAAACCACCGGAGATTATAAAGAAGCGGATGTGGTATTCATCAATACCTGCTCCATCAGAGAGAATGCCGAGCAACGGGTTAGAAACCGTCTTTCTCAGTTCGGTGTCGAAAAACGCCGCAATCCGAAACTCATCGTTGGTGTGCTGGGCTGTATGGCCGAACGCCTGAAATCGAAATTCTTAGAAGAAGAGAAACTGGTGGATGTTGTGGTTGGGCCTGATGCTTACCGTGATCTTCCACAGCTGATTGGTCAGGTAGAAGACGGGCAAAAAGCCATCAATGTACTGCTGTCAAGGGAAGAAACTTATGCAGACATCAGCCCGGTGCGTTTAAATGGAAATGGCATTACTGCTTTTATTTCGATTATGCGGGGCTGCGACAATATGTGCTCTTTTTGCGTGGTTCCTTTTACCCGCGGAAGGGAGCGCAGCAGGGATCCACATTCTATTTTAGCTGAAGCACAGGATTTATTTGACAAAGGCTATAAAGAAGTGACCTTACTTGGACAAAATGTTGACTCCTATAAATGGAAAGGTGCAGATGCAGAGGAAAATGCTGAAATTGAAGTTAACTTTGCACAACTCCTGGAGAAAGTAGCCTTAATCAGCCCGGAAATCAGGATCCGGTTCTCTACCTCACATCCTAAAGATATTACCGACGAAGTTTTATACACGATTGCCAAACACGATAATATTTGCAACTATATCCACCTTCCTGTTCAATCCGGAAGCAGCAGGGTCCTGGACCTGATGAACCGTACGTATACACGTGAATGGTACATTAACCGGATAGATGCCATCAGAAATATCATTCCTGACTGCGCCATCTCTTCTGATATCATTGCAGGTTTCTGTACCGAAACCGAAGAAGAGCATCAGGAAACGCTGACCATGATGGATTATGTGGGTTATGATTTCGCTTTTACCTTCAGCTATTCTGAAAGACCTGGTACGCTGGCCGCAAGAAAACTGGAAGATGATATTCCTGACGAGGTAAAAAGACGCAGGTTAAGTGAGATTCTGCTTAAACAACAGGAATGGTCCTTATACAGACTTCAACAGAATGTAGGCAAAACACTCCGCATCCTGGTAGAAGGCCCTTCTAAAAAATCAGATAAAGACTATTGCGGCAGGACAGACCAGAATGCAATGGTTGTTTTCCCGGCCTCTGAAGAAATTAAGGCAGGGCAATATCTGAACGTATTCATTGAACGTTGTACTTCAGCTACCTTATTGGGCAGAATAGCAGATTAACATATGGATATACAAGACATTAAAAACCGCTTCGGTATCATTGGGGGCTCTCCTCTTTTAAACCGGGCTATAGATACTGCGAGACAAGTTGCCCCTACGGATATGTCTGTTTTAATTACAGGTGAAAGTGGTAGTGGTAAGGAAGTTTTTTCACATATCATACATCAGTTGAGCGCCAGAAAACACGGGGCATTTATCGCCGTGAACTGCGGTGCTATTCCGGAAGGAACAATTGATTCAGAATTATTTGGACATGAGAAAGGATCTTTCACTGGTGCCCATGAAGCCCGGAAAGGTTATTTTGAAGTGGCCAACGGTGGCACTATATTTCTTGACGAGGTTGCAGAACTTCCGCTGGGTACTCAGGCCCGTTTGCTGAGGGTACTGGAAAGCGGGGAATATCTTCGTGTAGGTTCTTCCAAAGTACAAAAAACGGATGTAAGGATTATTGCAGCCACCAATGTAGATGTGTACAATCGTGTAAAGTCGGGAAAGTTTCGCGAGGATCTTTATTATCGCTTAAACACTGTTCCTTTAAGAATACCTGCCCTACATGAGCGTAAAGAGGATATTTATTTATTGTTCAGAAAATTCTCGGCAGATTTTAGTGATAAATACCGCAGTCCGGGCATTCAACTGGAGCCAGATGCCATACAGATGCTCAGCAATTACAGCTGGCCGGGTAATGTGCGACAGTTAAAAAATATCGCGGAGCAAATCTGTGTGCTGGAAAAAGACAGAAATGTAACTGCACAGGCGCTGCTGAATTACATTCCTAATGAAAGTTCCGGTAATCTGCCGGCCTTAAGCGGACAGCACAATAAAGAAGATTTTACAGAACGTGATATCCTGTACAAAGTACTTTTTGACATGAAAAAGGATATGATGGAGCTGAAGAAACTGGTTGCCGAGATTATCCAGAGCGGAGGAAACACCTCTCATATTATTGCAGACAATCCTCACTTCATCAATCAGCTTTACCAGGATACGGAACTGGGCTCTGGTCTGGAACCCACGCTTACCATCAAGAAACCGGTATCGAATACTCCTGTAGAGTATAATTATGCACATGATGCAGAAGAAGTGGAAGAATCCCTGTCTTTAATTGATAAAGAATCTGATCTGATCAAAAAAGCATTGAAGAAGCACAAAGGCAAACGTAAATTTGCGGCGCAGGAACTGGGTATCTCTGAACGCACATTATATAGAAAGATTAAGGAATTGAACTTGAATTAATATGAAGAAATTATCGATACTGCTGGCACTTATTGTGGTTACTTTCAATTCCTGTTCGATCAGTTTGAAAGGAATTTCCATTCCAGACAGCATGAAGACCATCAATGTACAATTCTTTGAGAACAATGCGCCTCTTGTTATCCCAACATTAAGCCAGGATTTCACTGAAGCCCTGAAGAAACGCATCCGGGAGCAGACCCGTTTAAGCCTTAGTCAAAATGAAGCCGATGCAACGATTGAAGGCCGCATTACCAATTATGAGATTGTACCCGTAACCATCACGGATAACCAGCAACTTACTCCTGGAACCAACAGGATCACGATTACCATTACGGCAAAATACACCAACAACATCAACCCAAAACAGAGTTTTGAAGAGACTTTTACCAAATTCAAAAATTTCCCCTTAAACGGATCGACGATACAGCAACTTGAACCCCAACTGATTAAAGATGTGAATGTGATGTTGATAGACGATATTTTTAACAGGGCTTTTGCACAGTGGTAAACTAAATGAATTTCAATCCCTAACTTAGCAACGTGGAGCTGGAAAAAAATAGACAAGATAGACTTTCAATATTGCTTGCTGAGCCAAACCTGGCAGATCAGCAGGATATTTCTTTATTAGAAGATCTGACAAGACTGTATCCTTATTTCCAACCGGCGCACCTGCTGTCGGCAAAAGCAAATGCTGCTGATGACCGTGCAAGGAATAAGGCTGCATTTTATACCAACGGCACTTTACTTCACAAGGTACTGGAACAGCAGGAATGGCCACTTCAGAGAGACTTTGAATTGATTGGTGCAAGCCCTCAGGCAGATGTTGAAGAAGAAGAAATATTTGAAGAAATCTCAGAATTGAATGTGGATGATTTTCAGCCTGCTGCTCATCAGGCCACTCCTGCCCAGGATGATCCTTCTGCAAGAATAGAGACTATTGAGGATGACTTTGTACTGGAAGGCATGTCTGTTGACTTCTTTGCTTTCGAAGAAAAATTTGCGCCTGAAGATTCCAGGGAAGAGCCTACTCCTCCTGCGGATGTTCAGCCCGAAGAGACGGCAAGCGTGAGCAATTATCATGACGACACCCTGCCTTATACCTTTTTATGGTGGCTGGCCAAGACACGAAAAGAGCATCAGTCCATTTTTCAACCTTATGCCTCTCCCAAAAAAAGCAACACCCCCGGTGAACTGCAACAGCAGTATGTAGAACATATATTTCACCTTCAAAGTCCATTTGATGCGGATGAAGTGACAGGCGATAACCCGATGGGAAAACCTGTTGACCATAAGGGAACGGAGATCATTGACAATTTCTTAAAAAAAGATCCGCAGATCAGCCCTCCGAATGCAGAGCAGATCGATAATGAGAATAAAGCGAAGAAAAGTGCCGAAGACCACAATGATCTGGTATCGGAAACCCTGGCCAAAATCTATATTGAACAGATGCTTTATCACAAGGCAATAGATACTTATCAAAAATTAAGTTTGAAGTTTCCAGAAAAAAGCCGTTACTTTGCCGACCTTATCCAATCTTTAGAAAAGAAAATTTAACTATATAAACGACTATGATTTTTTTAATTATTTTATTGATCATCATTTGCATCGCATTAGGCCTGTTTGTTTTGATACAAAATCCTAAAGGTGGTGGTTTAGCTACAGGTGGTTCGGGAAGTAACATGTTTGGTGTTCAGCGTACAGGTGATGTTCTTGAAAAAGGTACCTGGATTTGCCTGACTTTGATCGTTGTGATTTCTTTAACCGTAACCACAATTGCAAAAACAGGAAATACAGGATCTGGACCTTCCAAAATTCAGGAACAGCTGGATAAAACTGTTGCGCCTTCTCCGCTTGGCCAGTTGCCAGCAAACAACACACAGAAACCTGCTCCGGCACCGGCTCCTGCTGACCAAAGTAAGCCAGCTAAATAAGACGGTTCCATTAACCATATAGAAAGCCCGTTAAGATTTACTCTTAGCGGGCTTTGTGCTTTCTGCCACTCTGACACAAAACCGAAACACCTCAAACCATTAGCTGACAAGGCTGTGTAAATTTGGCAAGCTATCGAGGCTTGGCATAAAAACTGATACTATGAGTACGGCGTATTATGCGCTTTTCATATTTAATATAAAATTTAAATTTAAGAATAAGTTATGGCTTTAAACTTTAAACCTAATGCAGATAGAGTAGTTGTTGAAGCTGCCGCTGCAGAAGAAAAAACAGCTTCAGGTATCTATATCCCTGATACCGCTAAAGAAAAACCTCAACAAGGAGTAGTAGTAGCAGTTGGTCCGGGTAAATATGCAGATCAGACTGGAAATTTAATTCCTTTAAGCGTTAAAGTTGGAGATCAGGTTTTATACAGCAAATACGGTGGCACAGAAGTAACCATCGAAGGTAAAGAGTATTTAATCATGAGAGATTCTGATATTTTAGGAACTCTTTAATCAATGAAATTGATGAAATGCTAAATTAAACATGCGCATTTTAACTTTAAAACATTAAATCAACAAAAGAAAATGTCAAAACAAGTAAAATATAACGTAGAAGCCCGTGATGCCCTGAAAAGAGGTGTAGATACTTTGGCTAATGCTGTAAAAGTAACTTTAGGTCCTAAAGGCCGTAATGTAATTATCGATAAAAAATTTGGCTCACCAGCGATCACTAAAGATGGTGTTACTGTAGCTAAAGAAATCGAATTAAAAGACCCAATTGAAAATATGGGTGCTCAAATGGTTAAAGAAGTAGCTTCTAAAACTGCGGATATCGCTGGTGATGGAACTACAACTGCGACTGTACTGGCTCAGGCTATTGTTACTGCTGGTATTAAAAACGTTGCTGCTGGTGCAAATCCAATGGATTTGAAACGTGGTATCGACAAAGCGGTTACTGCAATTGTAGAAAACTTAAAATCTCAATCTCAAACTGTTGGTGAAGACAACAACAAAATCAAACAAGTTGCTTCAATTTCTGCAAATAATGATGAAGTAATCGGATCTTTAATCGCTGAAGCCATGAGCAAAGTGGGTAAAGATGGTGTAATTACTGTAGAAGAAGCAAAAGGTACTGAAACTGAAGTAAAAACAGTTGAAGGTATGCAATTTGACCGTGGTTATTTATCACCTTACTTTGTAACCAATGCAGATAAAATGGAAGCGGAATTAGAAAACCCTTACATTTTGATCTATGATAAAAAGATCAGCAACATGAAAGAATTGCTGCCGATCCTTGAAAAACAAGTTCAAACCGGAAAACCTTTATTGATCATTGCTGAAGATTTAGATGGTGAAGCATTGGCAACTTTGGTGGTAAACAAAATCCGTGGATCTCTGAAAGTAGTAGCTGTTAAGGCGCCTGGTTTTGGTGATCGCAGAAAAGCGATGCTGGAAGATATTGCTATCTTAACTGGTGGTACAGTGATCTCTGAAGAAAGAGGTTATAAACTGGAAAATGCTGACCTGACTTATTTAGGTACTGCTGAAAAAGTGGTGGTTGATAAAGACAATACAACTGTAATCAATGGTGCTGGTCAGTCTGAAGACATCAAAGCTCGTGTTAACCAGATTAAAGCTCAAATTGAGACGACAACATCTGATTACGATAAAGAAAAATTACAGGAGCGCTTGGCTAAATTAGCTGGTGGTGTTGCTGTTCTTTATGTAGGTGCTGCTTCTGAAGTAGAAATGAAAGAGAAAAAAGACCGTGTTGATGATGCTTTACATGCAACCCGTGCGGCTGTTGAAGAAGGTATCGTTGCTGGTGGTGGTGTAGCTTTTATCCGCGCTATTGAAGCTTTAGAAGGCATGAAAGGCATTAATGATGACGAAACTACAGGTATCGCTATCGTTAAACGTGCTGTTGAAGAGCCTTTACGTCAAATCTGCGAAAATGCAGGTATTGAAGGTTCTATCGTTGTGCAGAAAGTAAAAGAAGGCAAAGCTGATTTCGGTTACAATGCCCGTACTAATGTATATGAGAATTTAATTGCAGCTGGTGTAATTGACCCAACTAAAGTGGGCCGTGTGGCATTGGAAAATGCAGCTTCTATCGCAGCAATGTTGTTAACAACAGAATGTGTATTGGCTGATGATCCTGAAGATGCTCCTGCTGGCGGTATGCCTCCAATGGGCGGCGGCGGCATGGGTGGAATGATGTAATTCCCCGTCTCAAAGCATATTAAACAGAAAAGCCTCACAAAAATTTGTGAGGCTTTTCTGTTTTAATTATATCTATGTTAATTTTTGTTTCTGTATTGTAAATTATTAAATAGTTATTTACATTTATGGAAACAAACGCATGGGGAAATTTAAACGCGCTCTCGTATTTGTTACTTTCTTTTTAATCACTTTTACTTCTCAGGCACAAATTACGCTTGACCCAGTAAATACAGGGCCTTATTCGCCTGGATCGAGTATCGCTATTTCTTTTACGTCTGACGCAAATACTTGCATAGCACAGAATAATATATTTGAACTTTATCTTTCAGACGCAAATGGGAATTTTGTTTCGACAACTCCAATAGGAACTTATAACGGATTCTATTCGGCCTTTGTAAATGGCACCATTCCCATTGGAACACCAGCAGGAACAGGCTACAGGTTAAGAATTAAAACCACGTCGCCAGCCTCAGTTTCCGCTGCATCAACGCCCTTTGAAATCAGGGCAGGAACCCCGGTTAATGCGGGGGTGACTTCGGAAGGCAACATCATCAGCAACAATCCAACTACTTTTGGTAAGTGCAACAGTACACAAAGTACGCTTGACTACATTTTTTCCAATACTTCAAACACCAATAGTGCAACGGCAACGATCACCAATTTATTAACTCCAGAAACACCCGCAAGCCTGAGTTTTACGACTGCAGGCGAGTTGAAAACGTTTAAGGCAAAGCAAGCGCATTACCTTGTTTTTACGACAGCAACAGGAGGAGACGGCTCGATAGGTACCCATGCCTATTTCCTTATAAACAACCGGGCAGTCACTGCATTTGCAACCACCAGTGGAAATACGGTATGCTTTCCTACAGGCACCTTTGAATACTCTGTAGATGTTTCGGAAACGGGTATCAAAGCAAATTTTCCTGGAAGTACCTATCAGATCACCTGGGGTGATGGACAGGTGGATACTTACACTTACTGCGACATTATTCAGCAACAGAACAAGGTAAAACATAGTTTTAGCAGGTCATCCTGCGGAGTCTCTTTTGGATCCGGAGCGAACACAGCTTATAATGCCTTTGGTGTCAACGTACAACTGACAAGTCCTTTTTGCGGGCCAATTGGAACTTCAATCTCCACTACTGCCCGAGTAATAACCCGGCCAGTAAATAAATTCGCGTTTCCGCCGATCATCTGTCTGGGTGACGAGGCCAGTTTTGTAAATCAGTCTACAAAAGGACAGAAACCAAATGAAACCAGTAATGGATGTTTAGACAACAATGTAACCTACAGCTGGTATGTAGATGGAGACCCAAAAGCAACAGGAAAACCAATAGATTTTGTATTTAAATATACTTTTACGACTAAAGGTCCGCATAAAGTGCTTTTGCTGTCTAACAGTGATGGCGATTGCCAGGCCGATCCATCAGAAAATACGGTCTGCGTGCAAGATCCGCCAAAGCCAGCTTTCACACTTTCCAGCAAACTCATCTGCCTTTCAGCAGGTACAATTACCGGGAACAGCTCTACTTCGATATTGGACAACACCTGCCCTAATACCCCGGTTTACACCTGGACGGTAACACCAGCAGCAGGAGTCACCTTTGATAAAAATGCGGCAAACCCAAGTTTTACGTTTGCCCAGACTGGTGTGTACAGCATCGTTCTTTCCATAAAAACAGGAACCTGCGAAGTGTCTGCCAGTGCACAGGAGGTCGTGGTCAACACTACCCCTCAGGCTAGTTTATCTAAGGACAATGATCTTTGTTCAAGGGGGGATTATACGTTTGGGCCCAATAGCGACGTGACCAAAACAGTCTCCAGTGGTACGGTAAAACCGATCGCGGATACTTATACCTGGACAGTTACAGGCGCTGGTGCTTATACCTTTGTAAGTCCGAGTACGCCAAATTCTCAATACCCAACCATTAATTTCCAGGATTTTGGACCATATACCGTTACTTTAACTCATAAAAACAACTGCGGGACGGTTACCGTGTCTCAGAAACTCAATTTTACCGTATCGCCAACAGCCAGCATTACAGCAACACCAACAGCCGTTTGTTATAATGACAACATTAACCTGGAGGGAAAAATTGAAAACGCCATACCTAAAACCACCTTTCAATGGGTAGGTGCCGGGACTTTTCTTCCGGCAGATCATCTTAAAACAATTTATACCCCTACCCTTGCCGAGCGCAATGCCGGTGTGGCAAATATAAAGCTGGTGGTTAACACTGGCATTACGGGTACTTGTGCGGTAGTTACATCGGAGGCTGCAGTGGTGATCTACCCCAAAAATACGGTAACGAATACTGCACCTTCCCTTACACAAAACATATGTACGGGAGATTTCGCTGTATTTACCCCCCAAACCAATGTACCTGGCAGTACATTTAGATGGACTGCAGTAAATACTACAGGTACTGCTACTGGTTTCAGCGCAAGCGGAAAGGGCAATATTAATGAGGCCATTGTAAATACGGATGCTGTACAACCAGCTACAGTTGAATATACGATTACTCCGGAATCAAACGGATGTGATGGTGTTCCTTTTAAGTTTACGGTCAATATTGCGCCCAGACCAGTGATCACAGCAGCTGTTCCGGAAAAAACAATTTGTCACAACAATCCGGCAGCCATTGTGATCAATTCAAATATTCCGGCAACTTTTACATGGACAAGTACAGCAACAACTGGAATTACCGGCAATACCTCTAACCTGGTTCAGGGTACTGCGGCAAACTCACTAAATATCAATGATGTCTTATTGAATTCTACTTTTAACCAGGGAACGGTAACTTATACCATTACGCCTTATTCTTCCACCGGCTGTAAAGGAAAAGATATTCAGATCATTGTACATGTTGACCCAGCAGTTACCCAATCAAATGCCGGCCCCAACGAAAATATTTGTTCCGCCAATTCTTACGTCCTGAAAGGGAATAAACCAGATGTAGGTACCGGTCTGTGGAAAGTGGTTTCCGTACATGCCCAGGTACCCCAATTTGCTGATGCAACTGATGCGGGAACTAAAGTCAGCAATTTAGTCCCGGGAGAAACTTATACCTTCAGCTGGACAATTACCGGAACGGGTCAATGTGCGACATCGAGCAGCGAAGTAACCATTACCGTTAATGAGCCAACACTACCCGGCACAACTGGAACAACAACAGCCTTGGTTTGCCAGAACAGCAATACTGGTGTAATTACACTGAGTGGAAACAGGGGTACGGTCAAAGGATGGCAAAGCATGGCCAGCGGCGCGACCGTATGGACAGACCTTCCGGGTACCAATACCGGAATCACCTATACCTTTAAAGATTTAACCTTAAGCACCCAGTTCAGGGCGGTGGTTCAAAACGGCGGCTGTACAATAGAATATTCAACACCAACAACCATCACTGTCAGCCCGGCAACGACTATTGCAAAAGCAGGTAACGACCAAACCTTGTGTGCCAGCGGGACGGTGCTGTTAGAAGCCAACCAACCTGCCACAGGCGAAACCGGACTGTGGACAAAAGTTTCAGGTACAGGAAATATCACCATTGTTGACCCCACTTCACCTAAAACAGAAGTAACAGGTTTATTAAGCCCACAAACTTATGTTTTTAAATGGACCATTACCGGCAACTCTCCCTGCGGCCCCTCAGAATCTCAGGTAAATATCCGCAATAACGAAGGCATTAACCAAAGCATCTCCAGCAGCAATACCGTAGTCTGCAATGGCCAGACAGCAACCATTAACGGCAGCACCCCAACCGGAGGAGATCAAGGAAATTACCAGTATCTCTGGGAGCAGAAAGAAGGCTCTGGAGCATGGACCGTAATTGCCGGTGAAACTAATCAGAACCTGAGCATCCAATTAAGTACAACGGGCACAGTCATGTTTAGAAGAACGGTAAAAAGTGGCAGTTGTACCTCTATCAGCAATGAATTTCAGATCACGGTTCAACCACCAATAACAAAAAACACCATCACTGCAGATCAGACCATTTGCAGTGGAAAGACTCCTGAAATTTTAACAGGAAGTACACCGGAAGGCGCCGATGGGCAATTTCTATATCAGTGGCAATCTAGTCCGGATGGAAACAACTGGACAAACATCAGCAGTGGGATTGCTAAAGATCATCAGCCACAAAGTTTAACGGCCACCACCTTCTACAGGCGCCTTGTGGGCACAGTTCAATGCAGTGGTACCCTTCAAAGCATTAGCAATGTCATTAAAGTGACTGTTAATCCTAATGCTATAGCAGAGTTTAACTGGACATCTGATAAGGGTTGT
This sequence comes from Pedobacter nutrimenti, assembly GCF_032678445.1. Taxonomy (GTDB): domain Bacteria; phylum Bacteroidota; class Bacteroidia; order Sphingobacteriales; family Sphingobacteriaceae; genus Pedobacter; species Pedobacter nutrimenti_A. The sequence continues at coordinate 12,282 of NZ_JAVTSQ010000007.1, read as the reverse complement.
ATTCCATTTAAATTAGACATTCATGCCGTTCCATATGCAGACCGGAACAACACCTATACCTGGTATGCAGATGACGTCCAAATCGCCACAGGAATCAATTTCCCAGAATATATCCTAAAAACCAGCAATACCAGTGTAACCATTAAACTCGTGGTGAGTAGTTTACTGGGCTGCTCAGAAGCAGAATTCTCACACGTATTCAGTACCAATCAGGCTGTTCCGGCAAGCTTTACCCCGCTTACTTCAGAAGGCTGCGATCCACTAAAGGTAACTTTTGTAAACACCTCTGTACTTACAGCAGGCGCTACATTTAAATGGGATTTTGGAAACGGGGAACAGTCAAATCTGGCCAACCCTGCGCCAGTTACTTTTTATGCCAACCCGTCCGGCAAGGACAGTCTTTACACCGTAACTTTAACTGCCACAACCACTTGTGGAAGCAACTCAGTAACTGCTACAGTATTTGTAAAAGCAAAACCAATTGCTGTATTTTCACCAAGCAAAACGGATGGCTGTTCGCCAATGAGTGTAGATTTCACCAATACATCTCCGGGAGGCACCAACAAATATTATTACGATTTTGGAGATGGAAGCCCGATTGTCGAAAAGACCGATAAATCGCCGGTAAACCATGTTTACAACACCACAAAAACGCAACTTTTTAAAGCAACATTAACTGCTGTAAATGACTGCGGTACCAATGTTAAGAGTTATGATATCCGTGTAGCCCCACAAAATATTACGCCAGAGCTGGTTGTCGATGCCAAAGAGAAACAAGGCTGTGCACCCTGGACAGTCCATTTCGACAACAACTCTATTGGCGCAAGCCGCTTTACATTTGATTTCGGCGACGGCGGTACAAGAAATACCGTAACGATCGGAACAGAAAGCTATACTTTTACCAAAGCAGGCACTTATACCGTTAAAATGACAGCATTTAACAGCTGTTCTGAGATTTCCACCACAGAAACCATTACCGTACTTCCCCAGCCACTGGCAGCATTTGACGCTGACATCACCCTGGGTTGTGCAGGACTTGCCGTACAGTTCAGAAACCATACGCAAGATGGTTTTAGCTACAGCTGGGATTTTGGTGACGGAAGCCCTCTGTCTAATGAAGTTGCACCAATACATACGTACAATGGCGACCAGGAATATTATACCGTAACCCTGAGTGCCACCAACTCACTCGGATGTACACAGACGATTTCCAGGAACCAATACATCCATATTGTTCCACCTCCTGTCGCAAAATTTAATGTCTCCCCTTCTACAGTGATCAACATTCCTGATTATACCTTCAGGTTCGAAGACGAGAGCACCAATCAGCCCAGCAGCTGGCTCTGGACTTTTGGAGATCAACAAAGTTCTACCCTGCAGAACCCCTCTCATACCTATGCAGATACCGGAAAATACACGGTGACCTTAAAAGTTATTAATCAGCAAGGTTGTGTGAGTACCACCTTTAAGCAAGTTACCATTCAAGGTGTTCCAGGCTATTTATACCTTCCTAATGCCTTTATGCCAGGAGGCTCAAGACCAGAACTCAGAACCTTCCAGGCAAAAGGCTCTGGTATTAAAACCTGGAAGTTGGCTGTTTTCAACAAATGGGGGCAAGTCTTATGGGAAACCAGCAAACTCGAGGAAGGTCGTCCCGTTGAAGGTTGGGACGGAACCTTCAGTGGCTCCCCTGCACCACAGGGGGTTTACTTCTGGAAAGTCGATGTTGAGTTTATTAATGGTACCGAATGGAAAGGAATGAGTTATGACAACTCCACGCCAAAAAGAACCGGACCCGTCCACCTGATCAGATAAAAACAAATGAAGAAAACATCTACATATCTATTACTGATAATTGCCGGATTAGCCTGTTCCTTTGTGGCCAATGCCCAGGATCATCTCTTTTCACAGTTTTTTAATGCACCTTTATACCTTAACCCAGCCCTTACCGGGCAATTTGAAGGAGACATCCGGGCCAACCTGATTTACAGGAACCAATGGTCGAGTTTAACAGGAAATCTGCAATACATCAATGCTTCAGCCGATATCAATATACCCAGCTTCGGTGGTGGTGTTGGTTTGATGTTTAACCGGAGCAATGAAGGATCGGCCGGACTCCTCAAGAATAACATTACAGCCACTTATGCTTACAGCGTGGGTACAGATGAATTTGTACTTTCATTCGGTATAGCCGCAGGCATAACCAACCGTACCATCAACTGGAATAAACTCGTCTTTTCAGATCAAATTGACCCCAGATTAGGTTATATTCCAGGTAGTGTATCTTCAGCCGACCTACCTAACATCAGCAGCCGCTACTATTTTGACCCGGCGGCAGGAATCAATCTTGTATACGGTTCCTTTATGCTTGGTGCTGCAGTAAACCATATCAATCAGCCTGATGAATCCTTCACTGGCGCGCAAGCAAAACTGCCCAGAAGGATCACCGTCAACACCAGTTACAGAATTCCGCTGACAAGTAGCCCAACCTTTCGTGATTACGAAAGCTCCTATGTAATCCCCTCTATCGTTTACTACAACCAGGACAAAATGCAGTCTTTAAGTATGGGTGCCCAGTTCAAATACAAAAGCATCAATACCGGGATATGGTACAGGACAACCGGACAAGGAGGACCCGACGCGATTGTATTTTCCCTGATATTTGACCTCTTTAAAAATTCATCCAACGGAGAAAGAGTGCGTCTGGGCCTAAGCCATGATGCCACAACATCAAAGATTAATTACACCAACACCAGCGGAACCACTGAAGCCAGTGTCGGTTATCAGCAGTACTTCAGGAACAGTGACAATTATGAAAAATTCAATGGCCTTCGCTGTTATGATTTCTACTAGGGCAGGGAAACAAAATTCTGCTGTACATCTTAAAATATTATTATAAATAGACCAGCAGCAACCAGCCTTAATCCAATTTTATCTAAGTTTGTATTATTATGCAAAGAGAACAAATCTCGGTTTTTGATATTTTTAAAATCGGTGTTGGGCCATCAAGCTCACATACACTAGGTCCATGGAGGGCCGCACAACAATTTATCAGCTTACTGGTTAAAAACAACCAGCTGGAGCAGGTGGAACAAGTTAAAATCCTCCTTTATGGCTCCCTGGCTAAAACGGGTAAAGGCCATGGAACAGATGTGGCCATTTTATTAGGGATGAGCGGAGCTGACCCGGTAACCTTTGATGTAAATGCTATTGATTCTACCGTTGAAACCATTAAAAGTAATCAGCAGCTGCAGCTAAACGGCACCAACAATATACATTTTAACTATACAGATGACCTGATCTTTCTTTTTCATGAAAGTCTTCCTTTCCACCCAAATGCAGTGACCTTTCAAGCCTTTATGAACAATGGCAAGGCTGTTTCAGAAACTTATTACTCTATTGGAGGTGGTTTTGTAGTTAAAGAAGGTGAAAACGGCAGCGAGAAAGAACAAGTGGAACTGCCTTTTCCTGTAGAAAAAGCTTCAGACCTCCTGCACTGGTGTTTGACCACTGGGCTTAAGGTATCTGAGGTCGTCCTTGAAAACGAACTGGCCTGGAGGAAAGAGAATGAAACCAGGGAGGGTATCCTTCAGCATTTCCATGTGATGAAAGATTGTACCTACAGAGGCTGTCATACCACTGGTTTTTTACCTGGCGGATTAAATGTAGCCAGACGTGCTGCAGCTTTGAATAAAAGATTGATGGGGGATCAGCCCTACAGCGATTACAAAAGCTGGATCCTGGCCATCAGGAATGGTGGAAACAGTTTTAATTATATACTAGACTGGGTAAGTTGTTTTGCTTTGGCAGTTAACGAGGAAAATGCTTCTTTCGGCCGGGTGGTCACCGCTCCGACCAATGGTGCTGCCGGAGTTATCCCTGCTGTACTTCAATACTACATTGCTTTTTGTAATGGATATGAAGAGGAGAAAATCATCCAGTTTATTGCCTGTGCATCTGAAATCGGCAGTATATTTAAAAAAGGAGCTACTATATCTGCAGCAATGGGTGGCTGTCAGGCTGAAATTGGTGTATCTTCAGCCATGGCAGCAGCGGCACTGACTGAATGCCTTGGAGGATCCCAGAGACAGGTTCTCATGGCAGCTGAAATCGCTATGGAACATCACCTCGGTTTAACCTGCGATCCTATTGGAGGACTTGTTCAGGTACCCTGTATTGAAAGAAATACGATGGGAGCGATCAAAGCCATTACCGCAAGTCAACTGGCGCTTCAAAGCAACCCAGACAAGGCTAAGGTAAGCTTGGATGCCGTAGTTAACACCATGTGGGAAACAGCCCTGGATATGAACTCAAAATATAAAGAAACTTCAGACGGTGGATTAGCAACCAATATTCCAATCAGTTTACCTGAATGTTAGTTAAATTTTCTGCTGTGCTTTAATCGCCAGGTATTTGTTCACTACATTTATACTGAGCTTCTCCGGAGGCGTCAGAATGCTCAGTATTCCGTGTTTTGCCAGTTCCTTCACCATCAGCTTTTTTTCGTACACGAATTTCTCTGCAATGGTTTTGATATAAATCCCTTCCACATCGGTCACCGGTTGATCGGTAAGAGACTTCAGTCCGGTATTTTCGAAGAAAACAATCAACAGCAAGTGAAACTTAGCCATCCTTTTTAAAAACGGAAGTTGCCTGTTTAAAGCAGACATACTTTCAAAATTGGTAAAAAACACAATCAGGCTTCGTTGTTTCAAAACAGAGCGAACACTTAAATACAACGCTTCCATATTGGTTTCCAGGTACCGGGTTTTCTCCTTGTAGAGTACTTCCATGATCTTTCCCAGCTGTGTAGGTCGTCTGTCTGCCTGAACAACACTGCCCACCTTTTCTGCAATGGTCATCAGCCCGGCCTTATCTTCTTTAACCAAGGCAACACTAGACAGGATCAAACTGGCATTGATGGCATAATCAAGTAAAGTTAGCCCGTCAAAAGGAAGTTTCATTGCTCTTGATTTATCGATGATACAATAGACATTCTGGGCCTTCTCATCCGTAAATGAATTGATCATCAACTCCCCTTTCCGCGCAGTTGCTTTCCAGTTTACTGTCCTGTAATCATCCCCCTGCACATAGTTTTTTACCTGATCAAACTCCATACTATGGCCCAGCCGCCTGACTTTCTTGATTCCAATTTCAGTTAAGCGGTTGGAAATGGCCATCAGCTCATACCTGCGCAATTGCAGAAAAGAAGGGTACACGGGTACCGTGACTGGTGTTCCCAGATTGAATCTTCTGATGATCAGTCCCAGTGGTGATCTCACATACAAACGAATCTGACCAAAAGCATACTCTCCCCTTTTTGTCGGTCTCAGGCTATAGTGTATCGTCTTTTGTTCCCGGGGTTTGAGTCCACTTTTAAACCAAAGATCTCTTTTCTGGAATTGAGAAGGTATTTCATCGATCAGACCTACACGGGTGGGGAAAGAATAGAAACTCTCCAGATACAGTTTGACTTCATTGTCGTCTCCGTTACTTAATCTTTCGGGTAAACTTCTGCTCGCAAAAATTCCCTTCTTTTGCCCATAGATCAGTACAAAGTCAATAAAGACCAGTATCAAGAGCAGGCCAAAAAAGATAAAGGGGATATCCCCCATCCAGGTCAGGAAGAAAGAAAACAGAAAAAGGAAGGAAGAAATCCCGATGCCTGCAAAAAACATTCTGCCTAAAAAGAGGTTCTTATAAGAGTTACTGAAAAAGTTTTTCAAAAGATTCTGTATTTATCTTGGCACTTCTATTTTTTGAATAATCTGCAGCACAATATCAGCAGCTGTTAGTCCCTCCATTTCTTTGTCAGGCGTCAGCATAATCCTGTGGGCCAGAACAGGCACACTCACCTTAATGATATCTTCCGGGGTCACAAAATCGCGTCCTTGTATTCCAGCTATCGCCTTGGCACTATTGATCAGAGCAAGAGATGCACGGGGAGAGGCACCCAGGTAAAGCGCTTTGTTGTTCCGGGTTTCCTGGGTAATTTTGACAGCATACTCTACCAGCTTTGGCTCCACATGCAGCGCTTTTACCAATTTCCTGCAAGCCTTAATCTGTTCTGTGCTCAACACTGCTTTAACCTCACTGATTTCTGCACTAAGGTTTTGCTGATGCTGATTTTGCAACATCAGGATCTCTTCTTCAAACGTGGGGTATTTAACCTCTATCTTAAATAAAAAGCGGTCCAACTGCGCCTCCGGCAATCTATAGGTTCCCTCCTGTTCAATCGGGTTTTGAGTGGCCAGAACCATAAATGGTTCCTCCATCAAATAGGTATGACCATCAACGGTTACCTGTCTTTCCTCCATCACTTCAAATAAGGCAGATTGTGTCTTCGCCGGTGCCCTGTTGATCTCATCCACCAGGATAATATTTCCAAAAACAGGACCTTTTCTATATTCGAAGGAAGAAGATCTTGGATCAAATACAGAAGTCCCTAATACATCCGAGGGCATCAGGTCGGGTGTAAATTGTATCCGGGAGAAAGAAGCATCTATACTTTTAGCCACCAGTTTTGCGCTTAATGTTTTTGCCACACCCGGAACGCCTTCCAGTAGTACATGACCGTCTGCCAGCAATCCGGCAATCAGAAAATCTACAGTGTTTTTCTGCCCTACAATGATGCGGCCCAGGTTTTCTCTAATTTGTTCTACCGCCCGGTTCAGTTCCGCCAGATCGGTTCTTTCACTAAAAATTTCCGGTTCCATAATTTATTTGGCTTGTTTATAAAATTGTTCAATTTTTTGGTTAAGATCAATCAGCAACGCATCGTTAACACCAACACCTTCCGTTACCTGATTGATCGTTTTGAATAAAGCATTTACAGCTGCGTCTCCGGCCCCGGATTTCAGGGCCAGTGCAGTTTTAAATTCCTGATCTATAATTGTCGTCTTTAAATGATAATTCGTCCTGATGTATTCCAGAAGATAGTTAATTTTCTTCTGGGCAATATCCCGGTTATCCCGTTGCTGGTAGTATACCTTACCCACCAGCTCCACAAACTCGACCGAAGAATTCTTTAAAGGTTCTATAATGGGTATGATCCGCTGACGTCTTTTCATTTCAAACAAAACAAAAATTACTAAACCGATCAGCGCCAGCTCATAAGCCCACCGGAGTTGTTCATGCCCAAAAATTACCCGGAGCACAGATTGGTCTTCTGTATTACCCCTCGTATTGTACTCATCCCAGATTATAGTACCCGATGCCGGAAGATAGGATAGCACTTTTCCGGCGTATTCTGCGCCCAAAGGATCCAGGAGGTTATAATTGGTCAATAATTGGGGATTAGGCAGGATATACAATGCCCCTTTGCCTATGGTATATTTGATAAAATCGACATGTCCCTCTGCATCTTTACCGAGTACAGTTACTTTAGAAGTATCAAATTTACTAAAGTACTGGTCACCAATCCCCTTATTAAAAGTATACCCCGTGGTAGATTTCAATTGAGGATTTACAAAATTGACCCTCGTTTTCTTTTGTTTTGCAAAATTGAAAGAAGAACCCGTCTGCAATTTCAGTGTATCACTTATAAACTTACCAAAATCAAATGCTGCAATAAAAACACGATTCCCACGCCCGGCAAATTTAAGCAGTTCTTCACAACCTGTTTTATCCAGTTCCAGTCCGCCACTGATCAGCAAATAACTGCAATTATTGGAATGGTTATCCTTTAAAGTATTGTACAAAGGCAATCCTGAGACTGTAATTTTAGCCCCTGGAAAGAAATGTTCCATTTGATGGTAAAGGATATACAAACCGAAAGGAATTTTATCCTCTTTTAAATAACTCGTACTCCAGTCTGTAGGTTTTGGCTTGTAATATTGGGCCAGTAAATAACCGATTACAAAAATGGCACTAGTGATCAAATATCTTCTTAATCCTTTCATAATGCCTTTCCAATAAATTGATCAAACCCTTGTTTAATCAGGCCAAAATTATCTTTATTGATAAAGAACTCCCCATACCAGATATACTCAAACTGATGTGTAAGCAGCGTGAACTGCTTTCTTTTCTCCAGATCCTGGATCTCTCCAATATAAATTTGATTTGTTTTTCCTGGCTTCCAGTCAATCTGCCCGCTATCACTTAATTTCTTCAATGACTTCAAATACAACAGCCTTACAGCAATCCTGTAATTTCCTAAACTGATAGCCTTATCTATCTCTTCAGTAAAATTGATCTCGTGGATGTTATCGTCAGATTCGCTGTAGGGAACCTCTATTGATTTTGACCGACGGGAAAATATCTTCAAATCTGCCCCAATCAGTTTCAATACGACAAAGACCACCAATCCCGTCGAAGCCATAATAAAAAAAAACTTCACAAAAGGCACTGTTGCCTTATTACCCAGAATATGTTCAAGGAGTGCCCAGAACCACCGCCAAAAACGATTCCATAAACTCTGTGAGGGCACAGCGTCATCGTAAATAAATGCTTTTTCTTTACTATAAGCGCGAAGTTGCTCTCCATCAAATCTTCGCCATACAATTTGTGTCGTATCTGATTTCAGCCCAACAGTTTCAACAACTTCGCCCGGGGGAGTGATCTTCGCATGCAGCTCGCTACAACACAAAAAAAGAAAAATCAAGAGCAAAAACCTCATGTTAATATTCTTCAGGCTTCGAATTCAGATCTTTTTCTCCCGTACCAAAGTGGTCAATCCTATTCATCAATCCTGTACTCTCCTGCCGTTCAGTCAAATTGAAATAACAAAGCGTGACACCAATAACCGGCAAGACCATGAACAGTTGACACACATACTGGATAACCGTAGAAATAACAATAATGACACTGCTCAATCCACTTCCACCCGAAGTGAGTGCCCCAACCAGGCCTAATATTATAGCGGGTAAGGTAGCAAAAGACATCGTCGCATAAGCGATGATCCAAATTACAAATATAGTAGCAGCAGTCGTCCACCATTGATCCTTTAACAATTTAAAGGACCGGTTAAATGAATATCCAAGTGTACCGTTTTCCAAAACCATGATCGGATAAAATATCGACATTGCAGGAAAAACATACACGCCCGGGAAAAAACAGCACATAAAGGCCAGTAACATAAAGATACTAACCACAATACCACTTCCCATTACCCTAAAAAAGTAATACTTAAAATAAGCCCAAACCTCTTCTACTGTGGGTGCTACATTCCCTTTTTCAATATATAAAGCAATAAAACTTAGTGTAGCGACATACATCGACGTATAACTGGCCATAACCAGCAGGATCACCATAAAATAGCTGATGGAAAAGACCTGTGATAACCGGCTAAAACCATAGGGATCCGCTGAGTTTGGGGCCGCTAAATTCTTTGGTAAAGACAGCTGGTAGGTAATGGCGGCAATCATCCCGGCAAGGATAAAAAATCCGCATAAATAAATAATTACTTTCAGTAAGGGCCTAAAATTTTGTTTTATAAACAAAAAGGTATCATTAATGACCTCACCAAATTCTCTGACTTTTTTAAATTCTAATCTATCTAACATTTTTAGGGGGTTTGAGTGCGTTTAATAATTTGTTGTGGATAAAGGACCACATACCACAACATAAAGGCAAGAGAGCAGCTTAAAATAGATATACTCAGCCACAAAGGCATTTCAGTATGCCGCGTCACAAAACTCTCGAAAATAGCTGCAACAACAATAACAGGTAAAATACCCAAAGCAATCTTACTTCCATCTTTTGCACTCTTTGCAAAGGCTTGCGCGCGGGTATAGGTTCTTGGAAAAAGTAAACCATGTCCCAGTACCAATCCTGCTCCTCCAGCTATAATTATTGCGGAGATTTCCAGAGTTCCATGAATCCATATCACAAGAATAGATTCCAGCCCAAGTCCTTTACTGAAGAAATAATACTCAAATGAACCCAGCATAATTCCATTCTTTAGAATAAAAAAGACTGGTCCTATCGAAACAAAGACACCGCTCACAAACATGAGTAAACTTACATACAGATTATTGAAAGCAATCATCAAAAACATGGGTAATTCTGATTGCCCTTTATATACACCAAAAGGATCACCTTTCGCTATATTTTCATTCGTCATATTTACATAGTTGTCCCCAAGGATCAGTCTTACAAAACTATCATCATATTTCGCAGAAAGTATTCCTATAAGGGCAGACAATACGAAAAACAAGAAAGCATATAACAACTGTCTCCGGTAGGTATAAAAAAGAACAGGAAGTTCCGATTTCCAAAAATCGGTAAACTTTGCAGCACCCTCCTTCTTATTTTTATAAATCGACTGATGCAGCAAAGAGGCAACCCCATTCAGATAAGCGGTCGTCTTCGATTTAGGATAAAATGTCTTCGCATAAGCGAGATCATTGGTGATGTCAACAAAGCGATCAGCAAGTTCGTCAGGATTTAAAGACTGCATTTGCTCATAGGACTTCCATTTTTCCGAATTCTGTTTAACGAACAATGCCTCTCTCATAGACTATGCAAGATGTAATTTTTTGTTAAAATAGCTAAAAAAACAATTTTTCAACAATAAATTGAACATCAACATTATATTTGGTCTTTATGGAGACAATACAGGTAAACACAAGCCAACACGTTGACATTGACTACCCTCTTGCAGGCCTGGGGGAGCGTATAGCCGCCAGACTGGTAGATCTGGCCATTTTTTTCGGATTAGCAATACTGTTCTTTTTCTTCGGGTCCATCAGTGGCATCACCAGTACTTCCGCCATTTTATACACGCTTATGATTCTTTATTCAGCGGGTTATATTTTTTATACGCTGGTCTGTGAAATCTTTATGAATGGCCAGACACTTGGAAAAAGAGTGATGAAAATTAGAGTGATCAGCTTAGATGGTTCCCAGCCTACCATCGGGCAGTATTTCATACGCTGGGTATTCAGATTGGTAGATTTTGTACTCACAGGTCAGGTCCTGGGTTTAATCCTCATTGCTATAACCGATAAGAAACAACGGATTGGTGATATCGTTGCAGGTACAACAGTCATTAAGACTGTTCCCCATACCAGTTTTGATCATATAGCCTTCCAGCCTGTTGAAGAGGCATATACGCCCGTGTTCAGCAATATAGAACAACTTACAGACAGAGACGTTGAATTGATCCACGAAGTGATCAGTACGTATTACAAAACCCTTAATCCTGATCTCATCTATAGCATGGCCTCCCGTGTTGGAAAACATCTTTCTATTACCCCACCTCCGGAGATGAACCAACTCGATTTTTTAACCACAGTTGTTAAAGATTATAAGCACCTGACCTCCCAAGTAGATTAACCCCATTAAACAAGCCTCCCCGAATAGATCTTAAATAGGTAATTAACCAGGATAATTGACCCGGTAATCATATACAATACCCGAATAAGGCCTTTGCTTCGATTTTTTAACCAGTAATTGGCACATAGTGCAATAACGATGGTGAACAGAAGGGGAACAGTTGGAGGATACAGAGAAAAACTATCTTTAAAATCGCCCTTTAAAAGCGCTAATAAGGAACGCTGGAAACCACAACCTGGACAATCATAACCAGTTAGGTGTTTAAATGGGCAGGGTATAAAAAAACTATCCGCCTTTCCCAAAAATGAGGTCCAGGCGGATAAAATATATAGACTGAGCAATTGCACCTATAAATTACAGGTTAGTTGACTGATCAGAAGAATCGTCTTTTTTATTCTGGAAAGGATTGTTTTCTCCGAATGGATTATTCACCCCACCAAAAGGATTATTTGTTCCGTTAAAACCCCCTTGCGCTTCTGCTGCAGATGGACCAAGATATCTTGCATCGCCAAAGCCCAGCATCGGATAAAATACAAAAGGCAGAATGATCAATCCTACAGTATAACCTTCAGTTTTGCCAAAACTTTTGCTTAACAAGTTGATGAGCCAGATTCCAAAAACGAAATTGACACAAGGAATGAGTAACCATAAAATCCAGATGGTTGGCTTGCCAACTATTTCGATCAGAATAATCGCATTGTAAATAGGTATAATAGCCGCCCAGCCAGGTTTACCAGCTTTAACGAATACTTTCCAAAGTCCCGCATAGGTGAGAACAAGAACTATTAAGTAAAAGAGTCCAGCTCCGAGCCCTATTCCGGCTCCTGCTGATGAGTAAGGTGATGAATAATCCATAGGTTTTTAGCTTTAATTTCTAGTAAAGATAATATTCTATATGAAAAATCAAAACTAATTACCTCTATTTAAGCATTTAACGCTTTCCAATAGAGCTATAAACCTTAATTAAGCTTATAAGGCCGTAAAAGAAGGAATATATCATTTCCC
>NZ_JAVTSQ010000006.1:0-438180 GCF_032678445.1 Pedobacter nutrimenti | reverse complement strand
TTCGTGATCCCGCTGGGATTCGAACCCAGGACCACTACATTAAAAGTGTAATGCTCTACCAGCTGAGCTACGGAATCTTTTTCCTTATTTGAAGGAGCGCAAAGATATAATTTTTGATTTAACTTGCCTAATTAATCTCACAAAAAAAAGTCAAATAAGACTAAAGAGAGGCAAATGACTGAATGTTAGTTCAGTTATTTTTAATTGATATTATTTTTTGCCTCAAAAAGCCAGTAAGGGATTCGACGATACTTTAAAATTGCAACTTTATACTGAACAACCTGTTGTTTCGTTGAATAAATGGAACATTAATTGCGTATATATCATTTCAAATTATAAAGCCGATAGAACCATTTTGCATTATGAGAAAATATTTCTCGGGCAGCATAGCAATTGTTGTCCTGATCTTTACTTTGAACCGTGCCGATGCTCAGGATAAAAAAACCATTCAGATTGATTCGCTGATAGACCATGTTTATCAGTTGGGTTTATTTAATGGAAATGTCCTGATTGCGGAGAAAGGGGATGTGGTCTATAAAGCGTCGATGGGCTTTGCAGAAGCAGCAAAGAAGAACAGGTTGACTGATCAATACAAGTTTCTCATTGGTTCTGTCGTTAAGGAATTCAGTGCGGTTGGAATAATGATGTTGAGTGAGCGGGGAAAATTAAGTATTGAAGATAAATTATCTAAATATCTTCCAGAGTTACCCGAATGGGCTGAGAAAATGAGTATTAAAGAGTTACTGCAACATGCGAATGACAAGGATAGCATTGTTCTGCAGCAAAAGCTGGTTGAAAAACTTACAGGGCTTTCATTTAGCCAGTTTATTGCAGATGAATTATTTAAGCCAAGTGGAATTCATATTTTACCCGCGCAGCCAAAGGAGCAGGAATCTTTTGTTGCTAAGTCTTTTAATAATGATCATCAGCAGGATAACTTCGATCTTCCGTCTTCGTTGCAGATCTATTTAACATTGGATGATTTGTATGCATGGTTACAGCATTTATATCAGCTTAAACCCATTAATGTCAGTGCTGTGAAACAACTTCTTGTTCCTGTAGAAAAGGATAAGCCCTCTGCATTAGGTTATGGCATAATGGAAGGTGACAAATGGATTTCTCATATGGATATTGGATCTATTTTGAATTCTGAAGTTTTCTTTTCTTCAAACATCCCTAAAGGGCGCACGATTATTCTAATGAGTAACAATAAAAACATAAAACTATCGGAACTCAACAATATCATTCAAGCTATATTAGATGGAAAGCCCTATAATTTTCCTAAAAAATCTCTGTTTCAAAAAATTGAAAAGCAACTAAATGCTTTAAACGGACATCAAATTGTTGCATTTTATGAGTATTTGAAATCTAAAAATAACGACGAGTACAATTTTGGAAGTGAGAAAGAACTGGAGAATATTGGGCATTATTTGATGGAAAAGTCTCGTTTTGACGATGCTATTGAAGTTTTTAAACACAATGTAAAACTATTTCCGAAATCTGGAAATGTATTTCTGAACCTGGCGGAAGCTTTTTATAAAAAAGGTGACGAAAAGGAGGCATTGGTCAACTACAAGAAATCTTTGTCTCTTGATCCGCTAAATAAAACAGCCAAAGAAATGGTTCTTAAACTGGAAAAGAAATAATTGTAAGCAGGAAGTATTTTTAGGCTGCTTATTTTTTCTTTTACTGATATTTGTTTTTCCTGAACTACGGTTGTTTTTAACTTCATATCAAAGGTGTTAATTCTTTGATTTGATGTGAGATAATTTGTTAATTTTGCCTAATTCACCGAGGAACATCTTGTAAATATTAAAACCCTGGAAGAGCAAGCTTAATTAATGAAAGTACTTTATACCCGTATTCTAGCCAAGAACATTCTTCTTGCTTTTTTAGCATTTGTTATCATTCTGACTATTGCTGCAATTTTTGTTCGTAATTCTATTTCCCATAAACTGGAGCACATCTCTAAACTGGCTGCTAATGCTGAACGGGATGAAACAAGACCTCAGAAAGCTTTATTGCTGCTTCATCAGGCAGAAGATGATTTTCAGAGTTCCTTGCTCAGTACGGATACTGCGAAAACGGAGTCTTATAAAAAAAGGCTTTCAGATGCTTTTAACCTTATTGATACTTTACTAAAGGAGAACAGGGATTCTGCAGCTTTTAGAAATATTGAAAACAAAAGGGTTCAGGCTTGGTATACAAAAAAGCTTAAACTATCAGATCAGCTTTATGGTTTGAAACATAATTTTGATTCCCTATTAAGCGTATATGCCAGTTTTAAAACCGTGGATGCTGATGATGAGGGCATTATAAAGATAAAGACCCATCAGGCAAAAAAGACTTTCAACAACAACATTGATACGGTTAAAAAAGCCGCTATTGTAAAAAAAAGAGGATTATTTTCCCGAATAAAACATGCAATTGCCAATAAGGCAGATACTGTTGGGGTAGAGGTCATTCAGATTAATCATAACCAAACCAACAATATTATAGATTCGACCGTAAAACGAATTGCATCCAAAGATAAAGATGCTTATGCAAAGAGATTACAACAGTTGCAGAATCGTAATAAGTCTTTGTTAAGCATGCAAAGGGAACTCATCAATCTGAACTCGCAGATCACAACTGAACTGGAAAGGATCATCAGTGATTTGAAAGAAATTAATTACAATATAGCTGATGAATTTAAGGCTATGGCCTTTAAAAGCTATCAGGATACAACTGCCTTACTAAACCGGCTGTATCTGGTGGCGCTTTTCCTTGTGCTGATATTTGCAGGTTTGCTTATTGTGTTCATTATAAAACTTAGCCAGTCTGAAAGATTATTGCGAAAAGAGAACGAACGATCTGTTACTATCGCGCAACAAAAAATGGATTTGCTGCTGCATATGAGCCACGAGATCAGGAATCCGCTTACCGCAATAAAAGGTTTCCTATATATATTTAGTCAGACTGAATTGTCGAAAAGGCAGTCTGATATGCTGGATTCTATACGACTTTCTTCTGATATGCTCCTGGGTACCTTAAATGATACACTCGATGCAGCGAAAATGGAGAATAGTGAATTCAAAATCAACAATGAGCCATTTAATCCCGATTTCACCCTTAAAGAGGTGATCGAAAGCATGGAATTCAGTGCCAATAAAAAGAACCTATCCATTGATTATTCGTTTAAAGGAGATCAGGAGGCGATACTGCTAGGAGACAGTTTTAGGCTTAAACAGGTAATGGTCAATTTGCTGAGCAATGCCATCAAATATACCAGTGCGGGCAGTATTCATGTAAAGGCAGAATTGACGGTTTCAGGTGAAGAAAATAAGCTACAAGTAGATGTAGCAGATACTGGTGCTGGTATTCGCGCAGATCAGCAAGCCAATTTATTCTCTAAATATTACCAAACCAATTCTGCTAAAGGAAAAACAGGTACAGGACTTGGTCTTTATATTTGTAAACAATTTGTGAATCTTCAGAATGGTAAGATCAGCGTTAAAAGTGTTGCCGGCGAGGGCAGTACTTTTAGCTTTTATATTCCATATGTTAAAGCTGTAAAACACGGGGAGGGAGGACAGGAAGAGTGGGCTGAAGATCCACTGTCTTTGCTTAATGGTATCAGTATCCTGGCAGTTGATGATAATGAGCTGAATTTAAAGTTTCTGAAAATGATGACCAGCAAATGGAATGTTACTTTTCATCAGGCTACAAATGGCCAGGAAGCTTTAAAGATCATCAATGAGCAGGCAGTAACTATTGTTTTAACAGATATCCAAATGCCCGAAATGGATGGTCACGAATTGATGAAAGCCATTCGTGAGCTAAAAGAACCACTGAACAGGTTACCTGTTATTGTAATCAGCGGCGGAACAGAACCTTCTGAAATCAAAACTTTCCTCCAAAAAGGGTTTTCGGGATTGGTGAGTAAGCCATTTGTAGAAAAAGAACTTATAGAGCAGATCGCAAAGGTTATAAAAGACTAGATATATTCCTGCAGTAAATTTTACTGCAGGATATTAGTTTTATGCGTTCTCAAGATCTACGATAATCAATTTTTTCATTTTCAATAAAGCCCCCATAACTCTTTGGGCGCGTGCCGGGTCCTGTAATAATTTACCCAGCGCTTTTGGAACAATTTGCCAGCTCAGGCCATATTTGTCTTTTAGCCAGCCACAAGCAACTTCCTGACCGCCGTTTCCGGTTAATTCTGTCCAGTAGTCATCGATCTCTTGTTGAGTATCACATTCTACAACTATAGATATAGCATCATTGAACTGGAAACCATGGTCAAAAGAACTGTCCATAGCCATGGAAACAAATCCGTTTAATCTAAATTGTGCGTGTTTTACATAATTAATATTGTCCTTGTCTTCTTGGCTGTATTTCATAATTCCCTGAATGCTGGAGTTTGGAAATACATGCGTATAGAATTCAATGGCTTCTCCAGCTTTACCAGCCTGGTCTCCGGTAAACATATAAGTAGGGCAGAACTTCTGGGGTGTATCCGATTTACTACCTGTGTAGAGCTGCCAGGAAACTCCGTATTTGTCCTGAACCCAACCATATTTAGGGCTCCAGTCATAGGTATCCAACGCCATCATTGATTTTCCGTCCTGTATCAATGCATTCCAGTACTTTTCTGTGTCTTCCTCAGCTTCGCTAATCACCATGAAGGAAATGGCAGGATTAGGTGTCGATGTAGGACCATCATTCAAAAGCATGATCTTTTGTCCGCTCAATTGGATCTGGATAACATAAGGTGAAGTCTGGCCAATTTTGCCTTCTCCAAAAGTATTGATGTAAAAGTCTGCTGCTTCGGTAATTTTACCTTTTAAGGTCAGGCAGGGGTAAATTGAATTGTCCATATTCATAGGTTTATTTAAAAATTTGATTGCTATTCCTTTTTTCCTTTTAAAAAGGCCACTATAGCCATAGAATGACCATGGCCCAGATCAAACTCCTCCCTTAGCCATGAGATAACTTCACCAGCCTTAACTTTAGGGTTCAGTAAACCATTTTTCATTAAACCTTTTTCAGCGGCCATCTCTTTAAAATCCGACGGACTCTTTCCTGTTTTGATTTCGATATTATCTAAATAAGCTTGAAACGACATAATAAATATATTTGGTGTTTTAATATACCAAAATTAGCGGAATCTGTAGTAATAAATCCGGTATAACAATGACATTTAAAGGGTAAATTACGACATTCATTTCAAATCCTTATCTTTGTTATAAAGGATGTTTTTTTACACACCAAATATAAAAAGCCATGATCAAAGTATCTGTATATGTGCCGGAAAGTTCTGTTATTGAATCTATTACTCCCCCTTATCGGGTTTTTAACAGTGCTAATGATTTTTTACTGTCTATGGAACAGGAACCCTTGTTTGATGTTGAATTTGTTGGCCTGACGGAGCATGTGAAAGTGCTCGATGGTGAGTATACAGTAACGGTAAAAAGGCTTTTAAAAGATGTAGAGAAGACAGATCTTGTTATTATCCCGGCGTTATTTGGTGATATGGCCACTGCGGTGGCACGTAATCACGAAGCCATACCTTATATTAAAGAATTACATAGAAAGGGAGCAAGTGTTGTGTCGCTCTGTTTGGGTGCATTTTTATTGGGCGCCACTGGCTTGATAAATGGCAAACGTTGTTCCACGCATTGGGCTTATTACAATGAATTCAGAAGTATGTATAAGGATGTGCAGATTGTAGATGGCGCTATTATAACAGACGAAGGAAGTATCTATTCCAGTGGTGGGGCTAATTCTATATGGAACCTGCTCTTATACATTCTGGAAAAATACACCAACAGGGAAATGGCAATATTAGTAGCGAAGTTTTTTGCTATTGATATTGACAGGGACAGCCAAAATGCTTTTGCTATTTTTAGAGGACAAAAAGCGCATATGGATGAGGCTATCCAAAAAGCCCAGGAATATATCGAACAGAATATAGAAGAACGAATCAGTATAGACGAACTGGCGGATTTGGTAGCCGTAAGCCGAAGAAGCTTTGAACGCCGGTTTAAGCAGGCTACGAATAATTCTGTACTGGAATATATTCACCGCATAAAAATTGAAGCTGCAAAACGAAGCTTTGAAAAAAGCAGAAAGAACATCAATGAAGTGATGTACGACGTGGGCTATACGGATACAAAAGCCTTCAGAACAACCTTCAAAAAAATTACAGGTCTTACTCCAATTGCCTACAGAAATAAATACAATTCCATGAGTATTATGGCCAATTAGAAATCATTAAAAATTTCACCTCTGCTCAGTTTACCGTCAACTTTCGAAATAACCTGAACCTGAGCTTTAAGACATAAAGCCTGGTCTGATACGCGAAAGATGTCCTGGAAGAAGATCAATTTGATCCCTTGTCGTTCTGTCCTTATTTTTACAATAAAGCTATCTCCCGAGGTAAGAGATTGTTTGAAATCCATTTCAATCCGGGATACCATGAGTAATATACCTTGATCGGTTAGGTCTTTGAACGAGCCGGATCTGGATAAAAGATATTCATGCCGGGCATGTTCCAGGTAATGCTGATATACTGCATTATTGACAACTCCCTGCAAGTCACATTCATAATCTCTTACCTTTAATTGAATCTCAAATATATATTGTTCCATAAACATTGGTGACGATGGTTTCCGGGCGCAATTTACACTTCTTATCCTACATCAAGAACAGACCAGACTGAGTTCTTTAATTTTGCTTTCATTAAAAAGGAGAATTTATGGAATTAGGAATAGGAATGTTTGGCGATTTGGCTTTTGACCCTCAGACGGGAAAACCACGTGAAGCGAAATTGAAGCTTCATGAAATCCTTGAACAGATAAAATTAGCCGATGAAGTTGGTCTGGATGTTTTCGGTTTGGGTGAACACCATCGTCCGGATTATGCAGTTTCCTCACCCGAAATTGTTTTGGCTGCTGCGGCTAGTGTAACCAAAAATATAAAATTAACCAGTACAGTAACTGTTCTAAGTTCTGCTGAGCCCGTAAAGGTTTATCAGGATTTTTCAACGATTGATCTGATTTCTGATGGACGCGCAGAAATAGCTGTGGGACGGGGAAGTTTCATTGAGTCTTTTCCTTTATTTGGGTATGACTTAAAGGATTACAATCAATTGTTTGAAGAAAAACTGGATTTGCTGTTAAATATTAACAATAATGAAGTGGTGAACTGGTCGGGTAAACTCCGTGCACCACTGGTGAAACAAATGGTTTTACCAAGAGCAACCAATGATGGTAGATTGCCCATTTGGATTGCTGTTGGAGGTACACCAGAATCTGTATTGCGTGCTGCGAAGTTAGGACTGCCTTTAATCGTAGCGATTATTGGGGGAATGCCCAAACAGTTTCAGCCATTGATAGAATTCTATAAAGAAGAGTACATTAAAAATGGCCATGACTTAGAAAAAATGCAAATAGGGATTCATTCGCATACGTTCTTAAGTAATGAGAATGCAACAATAGATGGATACTTCCATAATTATGCCTCGCAAATGAATAGGATCGGGGCGTCAAGAGGTTGGGCACCATATACTAAAGCTCAATACAATGAGGGTAGATCTAAAGAAGGGGCTCTTTTTATTGGCTCAGCACAAGAGGTTACCGATAAAATCCTGTATATGCATGAATTATTTGGGATTACCCGTTTTATCGGTCATATGGACGTTGGCGATCCTTCTCATGGCGATATGATGAAAGCCATTGAGTTGTTTGGAACCCAAGTTGCACCTAAAGTGAGGGAGGCATTATTGTCATAAAACTGTCTTATTTAAAATAAGTATAAATAAGATTAGGGCTTCAAGGTATCTTCTTGTAAGTTTGCGCGCTTAAAACCATTCTAAATAAGCATGTCAAAAATAATCAAATTGTGTCTTGTCGCCCTTATGACGACTTTTTTCAGCATTAACTCTTTCGCGCAAAACAATACCGGAACTATTATAGGAAGTATTAAAACTTCTGATGGCATTTCAGCAGAAGCAGTGGAGGTCTCAATAAAAGGCATCGCCAACACGACAGCTGATAAAAATGGAGCCTATATCCTTAAGAATGTCCCGGCAGGAACTTATACAGTTACGGCCAGATTGGTTGGCTTAACACCAAGTTCTGGACAGGTAACTGTTGCTGCCGGCGTAACGGCAACACTCAATCTTTCCTTAAAAGCATCCAACCAGCAGCTTAAAGAAGTTGTGGTGAGCGGAGGGAAGAAGAACAAATTCTCTGTCAAGACAAGTGATTACGTTTCTAAAATGCCTTTGAAAAATCTGGAGAATCCTCAGGTTTATGCAATCATCCCTAAAGAATTACTAGCAGATCAAGTGGTTACTAATTTTGATGATGCACTAAAAAATGCACCTGGTATTGATAAATTGTGGTCTTCAACAGGAAGAGCTGGTGATGGCGCAGGTTATTTCTCTCTAAGGGGATTTGCAGTTCAGCCTACACTTGTTAATGGATTGCCTGGTTTAACTAACGGAAGTCTCGACATCTCCAATGTAGAGCGAATCGAAGTTGTCAAAGGCCCATCAGGAACCTTATTCGGCAGCAGTTTAATCTCTTACGGCGGTTTGATCAATACCGTAACCAAACAACCTTTTGATCGTACAGCTGTAGAAGTAAATTATACAGCAGGTAGCTATGGTTTGAACCGGATTACAGCAGATGTAAATACCCCATTAGATGCCGACCACAAGGTATTGTTTAGAATGAATGCTGCTTATCATGATGAAAACAGTTTCCAGGATGCAGGCTTTAAGAAAACAAGATTTTTTGCACCTTCCTTATCTTATCAGCTGAATGACAGGGTTTCCTTCCTGTTGAATGCGCAGTTCTTAAGTTCAGAGGGTACCAATCCGACCATGTTGTTCTTTAACAGAAGTGCACCATTAAGCAGCACTACACTCGAAGAATTAGGCTATAATAACCGAAAATCGTATACCAGCAATCAATTGACTATGAAAAATCCTGTAGCTTCTGTACAGGCTCAGATGAACTATAAAATATCTGACCAGTGGAGGTCTCAAACCGTTGTTTCAAGAGGTTCGGCAAAATCCAATGGTTATTATAGCTATTTGTTTGAAGGGAATATACCGGATGCGAATGGTAAACCGATTAAGGGTGATGGTATCTTTGCCAGATACATCACCAATCAGAATTCTACAACCGAAACCACTGATATCCAGCAAAACTTTATTGGTGATTTTCTTATCGGGAAGATGCGGAACCGTGTTGTTGCCGGATTGGATTATTACAACAGTACTTCAATTGATAACAGTTCTAATTATGCTCCTTTTGGATCCGTTAATCCTAAGGTGGAGAATACCGACAATTTAACTTCTCAGAGTGCCGATGCTGCAATTGCTACTGCAGGTTATGGTGGAAGTACAAGAGCCACCCAGGAGGTCTACAGTGCCTATGTTTCTGATGTTATCAATATAACACCTGAGCTTTCTGCTATGGCCAGCTTACGGATTGATCGTTTCCAGAATGGTGGATTAAGTACAGCAGCGGCCGATAAATATGGACAGACTGCTTTATCTCCAAAGTTTGGACTGGTATATCAAATCCTGAAAGACCAGCTTTCTGTGTTTGGTAATTACATGAATGGGTTCAAAAATTCAGCTCCTAAAAATGTAGAGGTCGATGGCAGCAATGTCGTTGCTACATTCAAACCTGAACATGCCAACCAGATAGAAGGTGGTATTAAAAGCGATCTTTTTGACGGAAGACTATCGGGTTCATTGAGCTATTATGACATCAAAGTTTCCAATATTGTTTTAAGTACAGGCCCGAACCAATATGTTCAAGGTGGTGATCAATACAGCAAAGGTTTTGAAGCACAGATCACCGCAAATCCAATTGATGGGTTTAACATTATTGCAGGGTACTCTAAAAACATCAGTAAATTGACCAATGCAACTGCTGCTACGGAAGGTAGAAGACCTGTAGAGGCGGGACCTGAAGACCTGGTTAATGTTTGGTTGAGCTATAAATTCCTATCTGGATCTGTTAAAGGCCTTGGTTTTGGTTTTGGAGGAAATTATGCGGGTAAAAACAGCATTGTCAATGATGCAACGGTCGGTGTATTTACTTTACCTGCTTACACCGTGTTAAATGCTTCGGCTTCTTACGTTAAAGGGCCATTTACTTTTGGCTTAAAGTTGAACAACTTAACCAATAAAGAATACTATAAAGGGTGGACTACTATTGAGCCAATGAGCCCGCGTACGTTTGCCGGTAGTATTGGATACAAGTTTTAAAGCATTTTGATTAAATGAAAAGAGGTTGTATCATTGATGAAAAAAATGATCAACCTCTTTTTTGTGCTCAGTATTTTATACCTCCTCCATTTTGGAGTTATGGGGTTTCCCTTACCCATGGCTACTTTCAGGCTCTGGCTCAGACAGCATTTGTGTTACCAATTCGTCAGCTTTTTCCATCCATGCACGGCACCTGCGGTGCAGTAATCCAGTATCCGTTGGATCAATGTTAAATGGTACACGATATCTTGTATCCTTTATGGAATCAATCAGTATATCAAACACCACCCGGTCATCTTCCGTATTTGTCGGAAACACCTCATCAAACATTGGGCTAATACAGCGGCAAATGTTAATCAGATGTTTCAAAGATTGCTGGTTCGGTTTATAGCCCGTGCTCGCATATATAAACCCTAAGCAAAGTTGTTCCATGGCCTGGTTTAGAAGAGAGACTTCAACAATTACAGTTTCATGTTTACTTATATTGGTTGCCGCGTCCAGTAATGCCTCTGCTCTCCATTTTCGTTGTTGCCAGTTAAAATCTGCCCATGAATGCCCTTTTATGCTATCGTATTCTGGCAATTCTATTAATCCAGAAAGGCTTTCATCCTGGTAGATGAGCTGATCGGAACGTAAAACCTCATGAAAAAACAGGTTGTTGTCTAATAAAGCCTCATTGACTTTCTTTACGCTATGCACCAATAAGGTAACGGTGGCTGGAACCTCGGAGCTTTGGTTAATGCTATTTTGTAGGGTGAAGGAATCAGCATTACAGGATTCCTTTGTGATCACTAAAAGCAAAAAATGCTGGCTTTTGCGCTCAATAGACTCTTTCAGAAATATCCCGCTTTGTATAGATGACGTATTTTTGCAGTTGATACAGTATATACGTTCAACGGTCAAATGTTGGGTGATTCTATGGACAAGATCAACGGCGTACCGCTCATCAAAAGCAAATGGAAGAATATTTTTAACTACTTCGGTTTTAATTGCGGGAGCAATTACCGAAACTGCTTTTTTACCTTGTAACTTTTGATTAAAGTCATGGATCATTTTCTCATAAATCTCACCAACTATTTTTTTTACCTCTTCTGCCTTTTTCATCGCAATTAGAAGCTTATCCTTATTGATCTGGTAATTGTCTTCATAGCGTACAGCGAGATAAGCGTCATCCAGGCGCTGCAGGAGTTTGTTCTCAAAATCATTGGATTCGTCAAACAACTTGCCCAGTACCGGCAAATAGGAGCCAACATGTTTTTGGTGGACTCTTATAGAATGGGTTATCTTATCCTTACCCATCGCAAAGAGTTCAATTGCACGATAAGCCAGCTCAATTTGCTGATGTATCATCAATGCTGTCAATGCATAATTTTCTTTTTCCAAATAAAAAAGTGCACCATCATTGAAAGCTTCTATTTTAGCGATTTCTCTGTTAAAAGCTGTTTTAGCTTTATCGATCACCGTTTCAAGATGTTGTACTCCAGTAAAGAGATTCAGTTCAACCGTTGGATCAGTATAACATAGATTCCCAGGAGTGCAGACCTCATAAAAAAACAGGTTTCCTTTTTTAATGCTGTCTTTTGCCTGTTGCGTATGGTACAAACGGTAACAATAATCAGGGTAATCTTCAAATACCATATCCAGCAGTGGCACGTATTCTATTAATGTCCTGGAGGATTTATCGGAAATCAATATAATAAGCTCTGTTAATGGCTTCTCATTGTTAAGCCTGGTTGTGCAGTAAATCTGTTGAGCCATAACCAGATCAGCAATTCTGATGATGATTTCATTGATTTGATGGATATCTTTTATTGGTTTGGGTGTTACTAGTGAGGTTTGCATAATCATTGGTTTTATAATTTGGTTTGATAATAAATATGGCCCCGTTCATTTTTTAACTGGAGCTTTTCTGACCTGATGAATTCGAATACCACTTGTCTCAATGCTGGAACAAGCAAGGGTTGCCAATCTGGAATGACATGGATCTGCATATGACGATAGATAGTTATCGCCGGACTTTTGTTATTGAAATAACCGAAATCGGTCAATCGTGCCAATTCTATCCGGAGTTCATGTGAGAGCTCTTCATCTTTTCTCGTTTTGCTCTGGATAGGTTTAAGAATAGTAAGGGGTTCATTTATCCCTTTGATGGTCCAAGGATGAATAAAATGGTAATGAAGCTCCCGATCTGTCTGTATACAGGTTCCTCTGATCAAACGCTTTTCCATACTGATATCTACCTTGTTTACTTTGCTGTTAAAGGCTGGTGTTGCAGGAAAGGGTGTTTTGAAGAGTTCAGCCATCACCTCATGATCTTCATAGTCCATTTTTACCTGGTCAGAGAACGATTCATAGTCTATTACATGATAAGATGTTCTGCCGAGTAAGAATGCGATGTCTTCCTTTGAAAGATCATTTTCTATACGCTGCATGATAAAAATGTAACGTTCCTTAAATTCATGCTGGTTAAGCATGCCAGAAAATTTAATGCTTTGGTGATTTGCCATATGCTCATTTTAGTTGGTTTAAACTTAAAATGAGTCTCCTGGAATTTACAGAAACCTGAGATGGGCTTTGTCTAGATCAGTGTTGTAATTTGAATAACACTATAAAAAACGAAGATGCACTATAGCGGGCTCTATAAACCGCAGTTCTGGGCTTCTCACGGCCTTGCCAAACGGATTTACAATAGGGCCCATAACGCTATAGTGCACCTTCAAAAGTACAACAAATATCGTTATGGGCATTAATCTATTGTCTCGTTGGCAAATTGTGAGAATTTAGAACTCGAGACTCTTAATTAATACCTCATATAAGAAGTAATTGATATGTTGTGCTTTTCTTTATTTCATTGGCGCTTTGGTTTAAAGGTACTGTGGGTTCAAGAACCCATATTACCGTTTGTTAAATGAAAACCTTTTGCCCTTTTTGGACAATATTTGGTGGTTGCATTTCAAATTTAGCTACAATAATTTATATGACCAAATATATCTTAATAAATAAATATTTATTATTATTAGAAATCAACCATCTGCTCCGACTACAGTAGCTCCCTGGAATACATTTTTGATCACGGCCATGGCCGGACTGGCTTTTCCAGCGAATCGGTCCAGAATTCCATAAACCGTACCCTGGCTGATGGGCACTGAATAAACAGAACTGAAGAATTCACTAATCCGTAAGGGGGACATATGCCGTAGTTTACCAGAGCCTCTACAATCAAAGGGAAATCTGCAGGAGTGTGGTGTCCCAAAGCACGAACCTTGCGGTAACCTATATTAGTGTATATCGATTTTACTCGGGGATATCTGTCGCCTGAAGGTGGTAGATAAGTTTGATGAAACGCCACTTTTGTACCTGAACCGTTACATAAATGGTAATCGTATTCTCATCATATAAAGCCTTTATTACTTTTTTTATTATATAAACTCTGTAGGCAGAATTAGCACTTATAATATTATGGCGATATCTGGATAATATCAAAACATGTGAGGCGCCAGGAAAAAACTTATTTTAATTTCTTGCAACTGCAGATTATTATTTATCTTAGGGTCAGGGCTTAAGGCAAGCTAAGTTAGAAAGTAGCAATACTAAACTGAGCTTGTGAAAGCCTCTAAAAGATTTATTAATTAACCTCTTAAGTTAGAAAATGAAACGCTCGTTCAAATTCAGCCTATACAGTGCTTTATTGTTCTGTGTTGTAAACCTAGCCAACGCACAGATCCCATACAATAAACTTCCAGTAATTATTCCGTCAGCACCTAATGCTGCGGAGCTATCTAAATATGGAACCTTAGATGTTATTGCCCTATTGAAAAATAAAGCATATAAATTCACTAAACAAATCAAAGACATATGAAAACAAATTTATCCCCCCCTTAAACAAATTTTCAAGAAATTAGGTTTATTAACCTTGTTGTTTTTATTGACGTTCCAGGCTTGTAAAAAGGACAGCCCATTAAATAGCTTATCTGACATACTGCTAAAAGTTCAGTAAAAACAAATGTAGAAAATGAGCTGTTTACTAATAATGAATGGAAAAACCAGCTTGAAAAGGTTTTGTTATCTGGCAATGATTCTCTAAAGCGATCAAATATTAAAATGATTGGTTACGAGTATCAAGGTACAATAAAAAATACAAATGAAGTCACCGCACTAAAAACATCAATTTTATTAGGTGAAAATTATATACCAATCCTTTCAAAAGACATATTAAATAAGTTTTCTATAACAACCTTTCAGGATGCGAAACGTGTTGCACAATCTATTGGTGAACAAAATAAAGCTCAATTAACTATTGATTTAATACAGAAGCACCTGGATAAAGAAATTAAAGCTGGACTGGATATTGTAAAAATAAATTGGGAAGCGAATGGCAAAGTATTTACTTCTACTTGTATTGCCTCGAAAGATAGTGGTATAGTTTATGATAACATGTTGTCAAATGTGATGCTAGTTAAAGTGTCAACAACTATAAACTTTAAAAGTGCTGTTCCTTCGAAAGTAACTAATAGTCAAACAACTATGCTTGACCTTGAAGATTGGACATCAATCAGTTGGTATCGTAAGGATGAAATTATAGCGAGTTGGTTATGGGGAAGTGAGAGGGGAAATGCTTGGGTTGAACGCCAAGTAAATGGTGCCAAGTCTAGTGCTAATGTAAAATCTATTAGTGATTATCATTCACAAGCATTTGATTATATGACATTAGGCCAGTCTGAATCTCAATGTACGGTACAAGAAGGGGATCCAAGTACTGGTCCATTTGGATCTGTAAAATTTATTTGGGGAATGTATTTAGCTTCACCAACTATGGACATCTCAATGACACTGAAAAATGGGGCGTATAAATTTACAATTAATGGTCTTACAAGTGAATCGCATAATTCTGGTGTTGATCTGGTTACCCCAAGTTCATTAAATTAATTTAAAGTGAAAATTTTATAATTTAAAATGATATATTAATGAAAAAACTTCTGTTGATTATTTTACCTCTAACTCTTATTATGCAGGCAAAAGCGCAGAACGCTTCGCAGAGAACTAGTATAAGTTTGGGGCCTATTTACAATATTGGTCCTTCAGATTGCCCTACTTGCCAATGCCAGTTCGATAATTTATTTAGAAATTGGACTGCAGAAAACATTGTAAACTGCAAAGAAATTTATCCAATTAATTACAGTCTGGTTGATACCTTAACCGAGGCTAACATTAAATCCTATTTCGATAAAATAATGGATCCCGATCGTGCCTACTTTTGTAAGTACAGTGGGAATACAAAAATTTTAAGCTTATTAACGTTGGCGGGGTTGAGAAAACAAATGCAATCGGAAGGTGCTACTGCTGGGAAGATAGATTCCCTTTCCCTAAAGACAAAATTAACCTTTAAAAAGTACATGGAACTAGGTCTAAAACCTGGTAATAAGGTTTATTTGATTAAAGTTAAATATGGAGATAAAATCATTGATAATTATGCTTTTTGTGATACAACAGCAGGCAAAATAATGTGGGATAATCTTTTTTACTTTCTTTGGATTCCACCACCGAATAAAGATGCTTTCAATAAAAATTAAGGCTAAATTAATAGCTATACACAGTATAGGCAGGCATATAAGACTGTATGTTCAATAGAAATTTTATAAAGATTTGATAGGGGGTTGATAGGGAGTTGATACGGGTAACGCCCCTGTCAACTCTTTGTTATGTGTTTATCAACCAATTGTTTATCTCAAAATAATCGTAACTTCATTATACCGAAATCTAAAACGCAATCTTATGGCAACATTTAAAAACGGTATTTTAGGTCCATTCAAAGGAAAAGTAGGCAAAGTAGTGGGTTACGAGCTTAATGGGCAATATGTAATGAGGGGCATTGGTTATGGTAAAGTCAACAGGAAGCCAACCCCAAAAGAACAGGCCAACCGAAAACGCTTTGCTATTGCGCAAACGTGGTTACAGCCCTTACTCGAATTTCTAAGAGTGGGTTTTCAGGACTATGCGCCGACCTTTCAAGGTTTCGGTGCCGCAAAATCCTACCTTTTAAACCATGCCATTACCGGAACCTATCCAGACTTTGTCATTGATCCCGCCTTGGTGCTGGTCAGCTTTGGCCAATTAGAACAAGCTGTATCTTCGGATGTCATTTCTAAACAACCCAATACCCTCACGTTTACCTGGGAACCAGGAAAACATGTTTATAATGACCGGGCGATGTTTGTTGCCTACGATCTGGAAGAAGGAATTGCAGAGGTTGATACATCAGCGGCAAAAACACAAAATAAAACAGGAACATTTTTTCTAAGTAAGGACTTTTCAGGTAAGGAAGTTCATGTTTACCTTGCGTTTGTATCTGAAGATAGGAAGAGCCGAAGCAATAGTCAATATCTTGGGAAAGTCAGAGTGCTTTAATTGAGCAGGTGTTTTTTTATAGATGATCTGGCCTGCTATCTGATTACAACTTCAAAGGGAGATATTTTAATCAATACTGGTCTTGAAGCTTCTCTATCAATCATAATAGTAAATGTAAAAAGCATGGACTTCAAATTTAGTGACATTAAAATACTATTGACAACACAAGCGCATTACGACAATATCGGCGCCATAGCAGCAATAAAATAGCTAACCGGTGCCAGGTTTATGGTTGATGCAAAGATTTAGGCATGGCGGAAGACGGTGGACGCTCAGATTATGCGCTGGGAGTGGGGAAAAGTACCTACAAGCCGGTTAAAGTAGATGGGGTATTGCATAACGGAGACAAAATAAGACTGGGAGATATGGAATTAGTGATGCTTCATCATCCTGGGCATACCAAAGGTTCCTGCAGTTTTTTGTTTGATGTTAAAGACCCCACTCGGACCTCAAACTGATATGACGCAGTTCATACTAAAACATATTTCTGGCCTCATGTAATTACGTCTGCTCGCTTACCTGGGGAAGGGTTACCTCACATTTTAGGTAAATACGGTAAAATAATTTGTAAATTATTTTAATTGTTTAGGTTAAATGTAAAATATTTAGAAAACTTTTAAAAACTTTAAAATTTTTTTAAAAAGAATGATGTATTTCAAAATATTTTATTTAAGTTTATGTAAGTTTACTGTTACAGGGCAATAAACCAACCTAACCAAACCAACCTAACCATGAATGCCATTATTAAAAAGGGGCAAATCTTGAGAACGGATATCGTAAAACATTTGTATTACAGATATGCGCTTTCTCTGGCTGAGTTGAGTAAACTCACTCAAAAAAGTGTGCCTCTTGTTACAAAAGTGGTAAATGAGTTAATCCAAGACGACTATATTCGGGAGCAGGGTCAGGCGCCATCAACTGGCGGGAGAAGAGCTTCTTTGTTTTTTTTAAATCCAGCCCTCCAACGTTATGTTGTTTCGGTGGCTTTGGACCAGTTAACCGCCCGGCTCGTGATATATAATATCTCTAATGCTGTAACATTGCCAGTCAAAACACTTGAACTCTCTATAGAAGACGATCCTGATGTGGTAGATAAATTAGTCTCTTTTATTTCTAGTAATATTCATGCTTCTGGAATAGATAAAGAAAAGCTGCTTGGGGTGGGGATTGGTATGCCGGGCTTCATGGGCACACATCTCGCCGAATACCTGGCAGAGAAACTGGACCTGCCCGTATTTATAGACAACGATTCGAGCCTGATTGCTAAAGCGGAGTTATACTTTGGTGCGGCAGTTGGTAAACAGGATGTGATGGTGGCCAATATAGGCTGGGGCACTGGGCTTGGTATGATTATTAATGGACAGTTGTATCGGGGAAGTAGTGGCTACGCGGGTGAGTTGAGCCATATTCCCTTATCTAAAACTGGTAATTTATGCCTTTGTGGAAAAAGAGGGTGTTTGCAAGTGGAAACCTCTTTGCTGGTGATGACACAACGCGCAAAGGCAGAAATTGAAGCTGGACAAGCAACAAGTATGCGGGAGCTTTTTAAGGATGAGAGCAGGAATGTAGGGGAACTTTTTTTAGAGGCTGCAAGTCAGCACGATCCGCTGGCAGTTTCTATTCTTTCAGATGCAGCTTTTCTGATAGGAAAAGGGTTGGCAACTTTAATTCATATAATGAATCCGGAATGCATTGTGTTGAGCGGTCGCGGTGCCATAGCGGGTAAGATCCTTTTACCCCCTATACAGCAGGCTATTAATGAATTTTGTATACCAAGAATTGCAAATAAAACAACTATTGTCGTCTCGGAATTAGCGGCGGATGCAGAGTTACTTGCGGCAGCAAGTTTAGTAATTGAATACACCAAATTTGAAAAATAAATAACCCTAATTTTTAAACTAAACAATCCAAAAAATGAAAAAAATCTACGCACGATGCGTAGGATTGTTATTGTTAAGCCTGTTAACAGTAGCTGCCTATGCGCAAAAAATCGTATCAGGGACCGTAAAGGATGCCTCAGGAATGCCTGTTCCTGGTGTGAGCATCCGGGTCAAAGGCACAAAGACCGGGACTGCTACCAATGCTAAAGGAGAATTTAGTATCTCAGCTAACCCAAAGGAAGTTTTATTGTTCACTTCTATTGGTTTGACACCCAAGGAAGTTATTGTAGGAGAATCCTCTACTTTAAGTGTTTTTATGGCTGATGAATCCAGTGGCCTGGATGAAGTGGTGGTAACAGCATTGGGTGTTAAAAGGGAACGGAAATCCCTTGGATATGCAACCAGCAGTATTAAAAACGAAGACCTGACCAAGGCAGGTACGCCACTAAACCCATTTTTGGCCATTTACGGAAAAGCTCCAGGTGTAGGGGTGAATATCGGATCTGGTGGTGCGATGGGTGGGATAGACATCAAAATCCGCGCATCGGCTTCTTTAAATAACGCACAAAGTGACCGACCGTTATTTGTTGTGGATGGGGTGCCGATCCGGGATCAGAGCACATCTATGGCATCGAGAGGTTATGATCCATTGCACTCTTTTGATTATGGTTCTGGTATTAATGATTTAAACGCAGAAGATATTGAAGGAATTGAAATTTTAAAGGGTGCTAAGGCGGCTGTTCTGTATGGTGCTGAAGGTGCAAATGGTGTGATTTTAATTACGACTAAAGGTGGGGGAAATAAAACTTCAGGTTTTGGTATCTCTGCATCATTCCAGCATTCCTTTGAGGTACCAAAGAGCTATATTGATTTTCAAAATGAGTATGGTACAGGGATAAATACGAATGATATACAGTATGTGAATGATCCTAAAACAGGTTTACCGACTACACAGAGAAAATTGGTGAACAGCAGATGGAGCTTTGGACCACGGTTTGACAACAGCCCGATTATGGGCTATGACAGCACCATGACTACTTATCATGCTTATCCGAATAATTTTATTGACTTTTTCCCTGCAGGAAGATCTGATAATGCTTCGGTTGCCATGAGTGGTGGAAATGAAAAAGGTGGAATGCGTTTCTCCTATTCGAATAGGGACTATCATGATATTTTGCCGAATTCCTGGCAGAAGAACAACACCTTTAGTTTTAATGGAAACATGAAGGTATCTCCATTTGCTTCATTTGATGTCACAGCCAATTTATTTAACATCGAAACCAATAACCGCAGGCCTAATATTGGAGGCCTTGTAGCTTTTGGATTGAACCGGGATTATGACTATGGTTTTGTTCAGAACTTCTATAAAGACGGAACTGGTTTTCAACGGGAATTGGACGGCTATAGTTTACCACCATCATTTAATAATCTAAAAAGCGTACTAGCACAACAATTAGATGATGTAAACAAGGATACCAAGACCCATTTGATCACTTCAATAAAGAACACACTTAGTTTTACAAAACACATTTCCTTAGTCAGTCAGTTCGGCTTTGATTATAATATTGTTGATTATACCCAGGAGAACCGGGTGACCAGAATTAATCCAATAAATGGGGGCAAATTTGCTGTGGGTAAAGAACGTAATCAGGCGGTCAATTTCCAAAGTATGTTGAACTATGATAATACTTTTGTAGATAATAATCTGCGTGTATTTGGTTTTATTGGGGCAGCTTATAAGAAGAATATGGATGACCGGATCAACATTGGTACTTATGGTAATTTAAGTTATCCGGATTTTTATTCCTTTACTAATGAAAACGATTGGCCTTCAGCGAACGACAAGGATAAAGTGAGAAGTTACAGCAGAGGATCTGACATTACTCAAAGTGCATTCGGATCTTTGACCATGTCCTGGAAAGACAGATATTTCCTGGAATTCCAGGGAAGAAATGATTGGAACTCGTCTTTACCTCCAAGCAATAATTCTTATTTCTATCCAGGTGTTTCTTTTACCCTGAATTATCAGGATCTCATTAAAGTTCCAAAAATGAACTTGGGTACTTTGAGATTGGCCTGGGCAAATACGGGATTTGGAACAGGCCGCTATTTTGCTTTCGAAAGCTATAATGTCTATACTGTAAATAATACAAATGGTTTTGGCGTAGGCCCATCAAGTTCCTTGTTTCAGGGAACTTATAAGCCCGCACAAAAAAGTGAATTTGAAGTAGGGATACATAATTCATTCTTTAATGGAAATCGGGTTGAACTTGACCTTTCTTACTATACAAATGATACGCATAACGAGATTATTCCTGTGCCATTATCACCAGCTACAGCATCTCCAAATATACGTGTAAATTCAGGGTCTGTAAAAAGAACTGGTCTTGAATTAATGCTGAAAGGTACCCCGATTATTTACCAGGGCTTTAGATGGGATTTAACCCTGACAGCTGCCAAACAAACTTCGAAGATAGCTAAACTCTATCCTGGGATTTCCCAACTTGCTTTAGCTACATTAAGCGGAAACGTAAATGTGGTGGCAGAAGAGGGACATCCGTACGGAGATATCAAAATGTTTGATTATGATACAACGCCTGATGGAAGCAAAATTGTAAACGATAATGGGCTCTATCAGGTGGGCAATGTACAGAAAGTAGCCGGAAACGTGACCCCAAAATTATTTGGCGGGTTAAATAGTGATTTTTCTTACAAAGGACTCACTTTCCATATTGGTTTAGACTATAAATACGGAGGTTCTGTGTTGTCCATTTCGAATTTTTATCTACAGGGAAATGGTGTGGTTAAAAGTACCCTGCCCTACAGAGATGAAGCGAATGGTGGTATGGCCTATTACAAAGTTGGGTCAACCAAAGTGCCCTGGGATCATAATAAACCAGCTCCTGCAAACTCATCAGATGGACAAGTTTATCATGACGGGTTGATTTTAGATGGTGTAAAGGCTGTAACTGATGGCTCTGGAAAAACAACTTATGTGAAGAATACTCAGATCATTGCAGCAGTAGATTATTATTCTACTTATATCAATGATGCTGGAGGAACCTATACACCAGACAGATTATTTAAAAATAATTACATCAAAGTAAGGGAAATTTCTGCGGAATATACCCTGCCTCAAAAATTCAGCAAGAGACTTAAGCTACAAAAACTATCGATCAATGCATCGGCCAGGAACTTATTTTATTTATACAAAACAATTCCTAACGTAGATGCAGAAGCTGCTTTGGGCGGCGGTGAATATGCTGAGTATTCTTTCTACCCTTCAGTAAGATCATATAATTTAGGCATAAAGGCAAGTTTCTAATTTAAAATAGACATTCATGAAAACATTCAATATAATAACCATCATGTGCCTGATCCTTTTAGGTACATCTTGTAAGAAAAGTATAGACGATCAATTCAAAAACCCGGATAGTTATGATCCAGCTCCATCAACCAAAGTACCGGGATTATTTTTAGATATGCTGACCAAACAAAAATTCTATTATCAGGATTACGGTGAGTGGTATTACATGATCGGAGATGGCTTTGGAATACCAGGCTATTGTCAGATTGCGCAACGCTATATTACGCAGCGTTATGATTTTTTTAGTACCTATGACGATGTCATTGGTGGAAATGGTTTTGACGCTTCCTCCAGTACTAGTCTGTTTGGCGACATGTATACTGGGCATAAAGGACTACCTGTAATGCAGGATCTTTTGAAAAATATATCAGGTCAGGAACTTACCGATAGTAAAATTTATTTGAATCTTTCCATCATTATGACGGATTGGGCGGTGGCAAAGAACGTAGATTTGTTCAATAGCATCCCTTATTCAGAAGCATTTCAAGGTGCCAGCGGAGTTTACTTTCCAAAATACGATGATCCGCTATCTATTTATCATGCCGTTATAGAGGGATTAAAAAAAGCTGCTGATGAATTACCAGGCCAATACAGCCAAATGTCAGCGAATGGAAAGACAACTTTCTTAAACCAGGATTTGGCTTTTCATGGAGATGTAAACAAATGGGTTCAGTATGCCAATGCTTTGCGCTTAAAATATGCACTTCGTATTTCTGGCGTAGATGAAGCTTATGCAAGGGCACAGATTGCAGATGTATTGACCAAACCTTTACCACAAACAGATTTCACTATAGCTTTAACTTCCAAAAATGATGTTCCTGGTGGTGGAACATGGCTGAGAGGGGTATATGAACGTAACTTCGTTACCTTCATTCCAAACATCATTATGAAGCGTATGAATTATGGAACCACGGCTTATGAACCAGGTGTTGACGATCCACGGTTACCGGTAATTGCCATGCCAACCAAATTCAATAACAATAATGACTATAGAGGAGTGAGTTATGACGCCGATGGCCAAACTCCAGCTTACAACGCAGGAGAAAAGTACTATGCATATGCAGATAACCTGGCTAGCTCTTTGGCGCAGAATGCAAAGTCTATGTATAATCATGCAACCTACTCCAGGAATGAATTCCCGAACTATATGTTTTCAATGGCAGAAGTAGATTTGATATTGGCTGAAATTTCCTTGAAAGGTTTGGGAAGTACAGGTAAAACACCAAGCCAACATATTGTAGATGCCATTGGACATTCCACGGATTTTTGGTACTATATCAATTCGTTAAGTACATATGCAACTGGAAATCCAATAATGCGTCCTGCTAAACCTTCAGGAGCTATCGTTAGTACTTATGCAAATTTGGTTAAAGCTAAATTTGAAGCAGCGGCCAGTGCCGATGATAAAATGGAAATTTTAATGCAGCAAAAGTACATTCACTTGAATTTAATGCAGCCTTATGAGTTGTTTACAGAATTAAGAAGAACGCACCATCCAAAATTAGAACCGATGACATTGAATGGTAAGGTGATGAAACCTATGGCGGAACGTATTCTTTATCCTGCAATAGAACTCAGTACAAATGCAGATAATTTCTTGAAAGTAAGGGCGCAGAACAATTATACCAGCCCGATTTTCTGGGTTCCAGGATCAGTTAAGGCCTTGCCATATTATTGGAATAACTATAATTATCAATAATCATTCTGTTAAGAACAATTAAATTAGAAATGTCCTGGTTTTTTATAGCCAGGACATTTTTTTTTGAAGTATATAAAGCTAATACATTTGCACTCTTTACCATACTCGAAATCAAATACCGTTGCATTTGATTGAAAAAATAATTGCGCTATCTTAGATGTTAAAATACTCAATTTAAGCGCTTTATATATGTCTAAAATTGCACTTCTTTCTCTTTTTATGCTGACTGGTTTTTTAGGATACAGCCAGATGAAAAATGCAGGCCTTGAATCTGGAAATACTTCATATCCAGATTCCCTGCCCGGTTGGTCCTTTAAAGGAAAACCTGGGTTTAAGATAAATCTTGATGATAAGATAAAATTTGAAGGTTATTCGTCATTAAAGATATCTGGTGATAAAATTGATGCCGGACAGTTTCAGTCTTTTTCCCAGGAGATCGCAGTGGAAGGAAACAGTGTACAGAGGAAATTAATCTCCTGCTATATCAAAACTGCTGATGTGATGGCAAAAATAGGTGTTTGGTGTCAGGTGTGGGATGAGAAAGATAAAGTGATAGGGTTTGAAAGTTTTGATACACAGAATACTGTGATTCATGGCACAACTGACTGGAAAAAATATACACTACCCATAACCGTACTTGAGGGGGCAGAAAAAATAGTTGTGGGTGGATTCCTTATGGGTAATGGATTGGTCTGGTTCGACGATTTTCATGTTGAAGAAGTGCAGACCAAGAGCATACCGCCTTCTGCTGAGGTGGTAAAATATACATATGAATTCAATGGAATTATTAAGAAGAACTCCATTTATAAAGACTCATTGGATTGGAAAAGGATCAATAGAGATATTGCGGTACTTTCTAACGGACTTCAAACGATAAGTGATACCCGTGTGCTGACAGACTATATGATAAGAGAGCTTAGAAAAGTAGGGGATAACCACTCCTTTATTCAGAACAAAACTCAAACTCAAGCCAGCGCTACAGGGGCTAGTCCGGAAAAACCGATAACAAAATTGCTGGAAAATGGCATTGGCTATATCATGGTGCCAGGCTTTTCATCTGCACACTATCCCTCGATCTTAGAATTTGCGACAACGATCCAGAATCAAATCAAAAAACTTGACGAAGAAAATGATATCAGGGGATGGATTGTTGATTTAAGAACAAATACAGGAGGTAATATGCATCCTATGATTGCTGGCCTGGGTCCTTTACTCAGAGAAGGCGATTTAGGCTATTTTATCAACGGAGACAGAAATCAGGAAAAGCGACAGCGGTGGTATTACAAGGAGGGCCGGGAAGGGATAGAGAAAGGTACAAGTGTTAGGGTAAACCCTTATTACAAATTAAAAGACAGCAAAAATAAGATAGCGGTCTTGATTGGTAACCGTACTTGCAGCAGCGGGGAGATGACGGCAATTTCTTTTATCGGAGCACATAACACCAGGTTGTTTGGTGAGCCAAGTGGTGGATATGTGACTGCAAACTCGATGTTCTGGCTATCTGATGGAGCAACTTTGTTGCTTGCTACCGGCTATGTTAGTGATACCAATAAAAAAAAATATTTGAAAAGAATCATCCCTGATGTTATGGTAAGGTCTGACAATGATACAGATTTGGTGCTTAAAGCAGCAGAAAAATGGCTCCGATGATGTGGTAATAGAGTATTATTATATAACAGAGCAACCTCATCCCTATAGGAAAGGTTGCTTTGTTCTTGCTTACATGATAAATTTATAATCGTCTATACGATCAGATTTTATAAAACGGGTCAATTTGCCCTGGTAAAAATAATAGAATGAAAAAGGTTCATTTTTCGGGATCATTGCTTTAGACGTAACGCGATAAATGGTTATCCCATTTTGATCGACAGACATCAATTCAGCAGATCGGTTAGTTTGTTTGAATTCATTTTCTGACATACCGATCTTAATTGAGGATTCTTGATACGACATGCTTTTGCAGCCTAAGGCTATGACTGCAAGGCAGATTAAAACTATTTTTTTCATAATTGTTTATTTGTGTGTACTGGAGCCTGTTCAATAATAGTGCCCTTTAATTTTCCTAAAATAGGAAAGCTGTATAGTTTTAAGAATGATGTGAAAAAGTACTGATTATCAGTGCTTTTATCTGCGTAATTTTTTTGTTATTGCTGTCTGCTGTGTAATTCAGTTCATTTCTCTGTTTGGTCCAGCCACAAAAACATCAAACGATATGTACTATTTTAGTTTGTTTTCTAATAGAGTTAATAAGTTATTATTAAGCTCTTTAGCCTTAATTCCTAACAATGAAAAGAAATTGCTATCAAATTTTTCTACTACGACTACCGCGTTTTTTATTGTTTCTTTTCCTTCTTCTGTTAACGCAACTGTTTTAGCTCTGGTGTCTGTCGCATGCTCCTGTCGTTGGATAAAGCCTCTTTGTTGCAATGCCCTCAGAACAGTTGAGGTTGTCATTGGGTCAATTTTTGTATGTGAGGATAACACAATCTGTGTTACTTCTTGTTTTTGTATGGTTAACCAGTGAATG
Source organism: Pedobacter nutrimenti (assembly GCF_032678445.1). Lineage (GTDB taxonomy): Bacteria > Bacteroidota > Bacteroidia > Sphingobacteriales > Sphingobacteriaceae > Pedobacter > Pedobacter nutrimenti_A. The sequence goes on along the minus strand of NZ_JAVTSQ010000006.1, from coordinate 412,026 downwards.
CTGGCTAATAATACGAATTGTGAGTGTGTAAGATTATATTCTTCTAAGGCTTTTTTTATCTCCCTTTGCCAAAGATTTGTGACTTGCCATAACAAAAAACCTGTACTTTCTTCTGGTTTTTCTACACTGAAGGTATTGTCTGCTGATTTCATTTTTGCATCATTTTATAAGATTCAACGTGTTTTTTTTAGAAATAGCTGCGATCCAATATTTCGTTGGATTTATAGTTTAGAAGCGGCTTTTATTTGTTCCAGTATATCTACGGGCAGAGCATCAACTATTTTTCTGGCCACTATTTTTACCCATAGGAAACCCAATAAACCTTTAACCGTTATTATATTCGTTATTTTAAGTCCATCGGCAGTATCTTCAAAAAGATGATCATCAAACATTTTGGCGAGTGGGAAATATGTAACGTCAAGAAAGCGTTTGTTTTCGACGGTCTCTAGTAATTTTACCTTCACATTTGGCCCGCCCTTTGGCCTTAAAATAAAATCATTTCCTTTTTCAAACCGGCCTTCAAGTTTAGCAAATTCAATTCCCTTGTCCCAGGTATGCCAATTATTCACATCGGAAAAGAGTTTCCACATTTGTTCTTTTGTAACATCTTTTGTCGTGATCGAATGAGATTTTGTCCACATGTTAGTTTTTAATTTGAAATGATAATAGCAAATATAATAAGTATACATATTATATGCAAATAATATCTGGTCTTAATTTTATAACTTATGGGTAGGGTAAAGCTATGATCTATCTTTCTAACATTTATACAGAATTTTTACTGCAACTCGCGCTCTATTAATTTTGATGCGATTTGTAAAGCTTTGATTCTACGAACCATCAGTGTGTGCTGTGATGAGTTTTCTTTTAATTTGAGAATTGCCTTCTCACATTTGTTTAATGTAGAGTCGAGAGAATTCTTTGCTTCTATAAGTTCTTCTGAGGTAAAGTTTGACATGGAGGTATTGTAAATGTTATAAGTAGTTAAACCCCCTAAAGATCGGCTTTTAAAACGGACTATGGATAATAGGGGACAAATGGGGATTTATTGGATAAGCACTGGTTTGTTCATTGTTACGTAGTCTGCTTTTTGATCAACATGAGTTGGTGTTTCGGGTAGTTAGAAAATTTCGTAAGTTGCGTAAGCAATTTTTAATAATTGAAATATTTGTATGATCCTGATTTTGACATTGGAGAAGGAAGTTTAATTCAGTAACACAAGAAATTATGTTTGCCAACATTTCACCTATTACAAGCAAACTAAAAAGATACGTTAGTAGCTTTACCATATCTCTGAAAGAAGGGCTTTTTCCGGTAAAGTATACAGCCTTTCCGAATATAGGGAACTGTCTTGCATTCTTCAATCATACCGCATTTCAGATACAGTCGGATGAAATTACTTTCAGAAGAGATGAAACTCAGTGTCCGGTAATTATCTTATTAGGAAGGTTAACAAGTCCAACATTAGTTACCTATATTGAACCTATTGAAGAGATCAGTATTAATTTTACTCCATGTGGTATCAATTATTTCTTCGGAATTCCGTTTTTAGAAATGGCCCAAAAATGTCATCAGCTGCTGGAAGAACCTAAATGGACCGATTTTGCATTGGCACTTTATTCCGAGCTGCCGGAAAGGAGAATTGCCATGCTTGAAGCATTTTTGTTATCGAGTTTAAATGAACAAAAAGCCGATGCGATGGAACGGGTCTTTAGCAGTATGGCAGCAATGGACAAATTAAAGGTTCAGGAATTGGCTGACATCGCCTGTATGTCTGAAAGAAATTTCTTAAGGTATTTTAGAAAATATTTTGGCTGCAACCCTTCGACTTACAAAAAAATATTGAGGTTTAGAAATGTGCTTGATACGCAGTATTCAAAACAAACAAACTCCTACCGTAGATTCCTACTGACAGATGACTATTGCGATACCTCACATTTCAGAAAGGAGTTTTTACAATTTACCGGCTGCACACCCCGTCAGTTTAATAAAAGTTCCTTCCTGCCCGGAAACGGAAATTCTGTTTTTAGATTGGTTTAAAGATTGTCCGATTTATACCTTTTTTGCGACTTGCTAAGACTTAGCTTTGATTATATAATTTCATCATATTATGAGAACATTACTTCTGTTATTAGTGGTGCTGTTGAGCTTAAATAGTTCGGCGCAAAAAACAGTCAATATTGACTTAAAGCAGCAGTTAGATACTATTTTAAAGACTGACCAAGGCATCAGGGAATTCGTGGATACGGAAGTGAAACCAGCAAGAAAAGATACGCTTGCTTTGCTGCTAAACTATCCCAGGGCTATGCTTGATAAAAACCCTTGGCTTATTATGAGGAAGATTGATTCTCTAAACATCCACAAAGTAGAACAAATTATTGCTAATTACGGTTATCCTGGTAAAACAATGGTTGGCGAACCTGAAAATACAGCGGTGTTTTATGTGGTACAGCACTCCAATAAAATACAAGAATATTATCCTCTGATCGAAAAAGCTGGGAAATCCGGAGAGCTGCCTTTCAAATATACTGCAATGATGCTGGATAGGAAACTTAGCGGAGAAGGCAAAGAACAAGTTTATGGAACACAGGTATTTATGCAAACCATCAAAAATCCAAAGACAGGAAAAAAGGAGGCCTTTGAATATGTTGTACCGATCAAAGACTCCAAAAATGTAAATAAAAGACGTATGAAGGCAGGCTTTGATTCTACGGTTGAAGAAAATGCCCTTCGGCTAGGTGTAGTCTATAAGGCATATACTTTAGAAGAAATCAAAGCCAAGACGAAGACGGAAAAGTAAGGGGCTATTTTTCAGCGTGTAATCCAATTCGGTTACCCTCGCTGTCCATAATTATGGCTATAAATCCTGGTGGGATTTGAATTTTTGGAGAGATGATCTTTCCACCTGCTTGTTCTACTTTGTCTAGTACTGTTTGTAGGCTTGGGCTTGCGTTGATGTAAATTAAGGTGCCATTAGCAGAGGGGATGTTTCTTTCTGACTTAGATAATACTCCGGTTACTCTTCCTGAAGTTGCCTGGATTACATTTGGATCGTAAGGAAAGAAAACGCTTTCATCTGTTCCGTCATTTCTTTTGATCATTTTAATATCTAAAATGGTTTCGTAAAAGGTTTTGGCCCTGTCAATGTTGGTTACAGGAATTTCAAACCAGGTTAGGATGTTGGTTTGTTCGTCGATTTTTCTCAATTGTTGCATAGCTGTTTTTTTAAAGTTTTATTTTGTTCTTTACAAAGTTGTGCAAAGGGCATGAGCTTATCCTGTGACGATCGTCACAAAGTTATTTAAGGGTTCGTCTTTTTCTGATCCTGCTTAAGGTTTCTCTTGCTACTCCAAGAAATGAGGCCAGTTGTGTAAGTGAAACTCTTTGCAGCATTTCGGGATGATGAGCCTCTAAGTAGGCCAAGCGTTCCTGAGCGGTATACAGTTTAAATATTGTTGAAAATTCTTCTTGTTTTGAAGCGAATAAGCGTATGCAATTGCGTCCCAACGCTTCTATTTGTAGGGATTGTCTTGCAGCTTCAAATAATTTCTGCTTGTCAAAAATGACAACTTCTAGTAGTTCGCAGGCGATAATGTTAAATTTTGATTTTTCTCCGCTGCCAAAGCTGTTGATGTTTGTAGCAATGTCATTTTCAAAGAAAAAACCTGTGTTTTTAATGCTTCCATCAAGTTGATAATAGCTCTTGCAATAGCCTGTCTCTATGTAAAATAAGGATTGGCAGAGAGCTCCTTCTTCTAGCAGGTATTCATTTTTATTAAATTGCTTTTTTGATAATGCGGGTTGGAGTAAGGCCCAGCTTTTGTTGGAAAATTCTGTTAGGGAGTGTATATATTTTAGTAATTTTTCCATTTGTTTAACCTTTAAAGAAGATCGTGATGGTGTGATCGGATTATTTATGATGATATTTGCGTAGGCGTAAGTTTAACTTGTTTTAGGGTTTTTCAAAACTATAATTAGGTAAGATGTATTTGGCTAAGATTTCAAAAGCCTGTTTTCCTTTATAAGAACCGTAATTTTTTTGGGTGAAAATGACTGTGAGGTTCAGCCGCTGATTTATAAAAATAAATTGTCCGCCGTTGCCTGATGCAAAGAGCAGATCTTCCTGTAAGTCTTTCGTTTTTATTTTTTCCTGGTACCAGTAAAAACCATAATAGGTGGGTTGTGGTGTAGCGACATTGCTTCTGCTGGATTTCATATTGGAGAAGTCTGGGATGGCAATGTTACAACGGGTAGACTGGTCGATCCATTTTTTTGAAATGATCTGCTTGCCGGCCCAAACTCCTTTATCCTTTACCAATTGCCCAATTTTCATCATGTCCAGGGATCTGATGAAGAATGATCCGGCGGTCATCCCATTTCCACTTGGATCCACAGTCCATTTATAGTTGGTTATCCCAAGTGGTCTGAATAAATATTTATCTGCAAACTCCTGAACGGACATATGGGTGGCTTTGCGGATTACTCCACCTAAAATCATTGGATCGATAGAGGTATAGGACCACACTTGACCTGGCTTGGTTTTCATGGGAAGTGCTAATGCGTACTTAACCCAATCGTTGCTTAAACTCATTTCCTCTTCACAATCTTTTGTACCGTTAAATTCCTCACAATCGAACCCGGATTTCATTTCTAACAGGTCTTTAATAGTCATGAGTGTTTTATACGGATTGTTTTTTAAGAATGGATATTCGGGGAAGAAGGTATAGATTTTCTGGTTGACATCTTTGATGAAACCCTTATCGATGGCGATTCCAATCAGCAAACTGGTAACCGACTTAAAGGAGGAGCGGGAGTCGTTTAAGGAGTCCCGGCCGACACCATCGAAATATTGTTCATAGACCACTTGATTGTTCTTTGCAATAAGCAGGCTACGAATACCAGCATAATGGTGCTTTGTAATGGAATCGGTCATTTGACGCAGTAGCGAATCTGCGGTGTGATGTGGATTTTGAGCGGAGCTGTTAAAACTGCTGATCAAGAATAATATGCAGGCGAAGAAGTTGATTTTCATATCTCAAGATATTTTTGGTTTAAGCTCGTGCTTTCCAATGTTTGAGTTCTTCGGCAATGAAATATTGAACCAGATCGGTATATATTTTTTCAATAACATCCGGATCAAGACTTTGCATTTCGGCCCATTTTCTTTTTTCTAAAAGCATTGCAGCAAATCTTTCCGGTGCTTTTACAGATGTTTCGCTGGTTTTGAATTTAGACGCTGCTTGTACATACTGGTAGCGTTCACCGATCAGGGAGATGATTTGTTGATCTATAGTGTCTATTTCCCAGCGAATGTCTGTCATGTTTTGACAAGCTTCTGGTTGTTTTATGTTGTGCTTGATTGTTTTATCTGACATGGTTTTTAAAAAATAGGAGACGATTGTTATGGGAATTTAATACATTAAAGGATTATAAAACGCTGACAACAAAGAATGAAGAAAATAATATTTAAATTTTGGATAATAAATTTTTTGATAAGTATTGCCTTATTTTTTATTTATAGAGTTGTTATTGCTGAAACAAAGCCAATTGACGAAGGTTTCTTTGAAACAGTTTTGTATATTTTAGATATACTGTTAAATCTAGGTCTTTCTTTCGTATATTTTGTTGTAATGGTTATTTGTTCCTTAGCTTTTTTTCTAAATCTAATAGCAAAAATTAGAAATAATCGCCTTTTATCGTTTTTAACCTTTTTGGGCTTCCCTCTAAGTTGTGTTATTTATTTAGTCATTAATGTATTAATTGATGTTTTTTCGCACAATGAAAGTGTTTTGACAACTGTAATGATTTTTTCATTAGTATATTTATTCTTTACGACCATAGAGTTTTTAATGTTTAAAAGGAGATTAAAGGTCTACGAATTGAAGGAGTGAGAAATTTCCGGTAACTATAGTACCAGGGGTGCAATTCAGTAGTTTGCCACCTTTGGTCAATTTTTTCGAATAGTGTTCTTTGAGGAAAGCGAGTTTGCTGAAAAGAAAGAAATTCACAATAGAACAATTAATAAGCTTGGATTAGTACCTCGGCAGGTATATGGAGTATATCTGTTAATTTCCGGATCATAGAAAGACTTAGTTTCCTTTTCCCTGACAAAATCTCAGACTTTCTCGAACGCGTACCTAATAAGTCACTCAATTCGTTTTCAGATAAATTCATCTGTTCCATTCTAAACTTTATAGCTTCTATTGGATTTGGATAAGAAATAGGATAATGTACTAATTCATATTCTTTGATTAGTAGGCTTAAGATTTCTAATTCATCAGAAATTGTAGACCCTTCAACGATATCAGTTTGCATTAACTCGTATACACGAGCCAGAGCATTATCGTATTCTTTCTCTGTTTTAATTGGTTTTAACATAACTAATTGGTTTAGCGTTTATTTTATCATATTGAGTATGCGATCCAAACCAGACAATAAACACAATTTTTAATCTGTATTCTATATCTACGATTAAGCGGTAACTATTACCATGTATATTAAACACAACTCTTTTTTCATTAAGGATAGAAGCATTTTTATATTGTGCTTTTAATTCATTTGGATTATTCCACAGTGCAGAAACGGCCTCTTCATACCAGCTTAACAACGCCTGTTCTGTCTGATGGAATTCGTCAATATAATCCTTTAGAGTTTTTACCGCTATCACTCGCATATTTAACAAATATATCAAAATGTTCCCGTTTTGGGAACATTTTGATATATTAATTTCTTTATTCAAATTTATGAATACGGATTGCTATCTTAAAAATTGTGATGTTTTTCTATGATCCTGCTGGGATTCGAACTTTGCCCAATCCCAGCGTCTATTCATTATTTGGGAGACTGATATTCCAATTGAATTAAATTTTATCCAAATCAATTATGATCGTATCTTTCATCTAGTAAAAACCTCCGTTTTCGAACGGATCAATAATAACGTTCAACAAAATGGATAACTTTAATATTTTAGTCTGGTATTTGATTTCGGGCTTATTTGTCATTTTGATAATAGCGACACTTGGGGCAATATTATCGAGAAAACTTAATTTCAAATACTCTTATTTGGGTGCACTTTCAGCAATTCTATACGTTATACTTGCTTATCTAATCTGTAAAATAGCTGATTTAAAGACAGCAGTCATAATTAACTGCCTTTTAGCATTATTTGACAGTACCATTGGATTTTTATTGTCTATTAAATTTAAATCAAATAGAGATTATACAAGAGAACAATCTATAAAAATGATCGGATTTAAAACTTCAATTGGCGTAGTATTATTTACTTTGGTCTTCACTTTTGCTGGCTATGGAATCACCTCGTTTTAATCCGATTGATAATATATCTGCAAATGACGCCAAAAAACATATCGGCTGTGGAATCCCCCTTAGAGATGTATTTGTTACTGGAATTTTAAATCTTGAAGGGGGAAGAGAATGGGACAAAGAGATTATTATCGAAAATTGCGTCATTGAAAATCTCATTTGTATAAGTATACAGTTTAATAAGCACATAACTGTTAAAAACACCTATGTAAAAGCCGCTTCATTTGACTTTTGCTATTTCATTGGAGGCTTGATCATTGACAATTGCATATTTGACGAGTATTTAGATTTCAATGCTGGTGGACATAATTCTAAAGGAAACTTTATAACAATCAATGGTAATCGTTTTCGTGGCTTTGTCAACTTCTTTGATTGCTGGTTTAACGGAGAAGTATCTGTCAACAACAATATATTTGAGAGTGGTACAAATATTTTGAGTAAAATGCAGTGGGTTGCCTTCGACTTTCCCATTGAAGCCCGTAATAACGTTGGAGATCTAAGTATAGAAAGCGAATGCAGAAAGAAAGAATTTTAACAGCTTAATTGTGTCTCCGGTACACATTCATGTTTATTTGACAAAGCAGTCCATTTTGACAATATTCAAATACGGCACAAAACAACACATCTACTATTTCAAACACTGTCTTTCCTGTTTTATGGTTGTAGATTTGCTATTATTGCTACAAGTTTGATGAAAATCGAACTTAATGTTATGAAAAAAATCATCTTTATCTTTCTCAGTTTCTTTATTGCACTGTCTGCTGTAAATGCACAAAAAGGCATCAAATTTTCTGGTACCTACTATGCTGCCGGAGGAAAGATGCTTATGCGTGTAGACAATTCAGCCAAAAATGTCTTTTATGGTAATGTATTTCAAAATCAACCCCATACAGCCTTCAATTTCTTACCCGAAGCTGACTATGTAAGTATCGAAATCTATTTTAGAGAGGCAGACAGTCCAGAGCACTATCGGTATACAATTTTGGAAGATAGCAAGCCAATAGTCGTAAACAAGCCGATCGATATAGCGCAACTGAAGGATGTCGACAGGGGGGAAGATGAAATACTCCGCTCTGCCACTTTTGGTATATTCCCTATAAGAGATAAAATCATTACAATAATCACTTATGATATTCAAAAACCTCAGGATGTTTACACAACTGTTTTTTACGGGAAGCCTATTCCCCGAGCAAAGATCAAAGGCTTTTCAAAGCGGTTCGCAACTGATAAAGGCTTTGACTACAGCTGGATAACAAACCCTAAAGAAAGAACAAAGCTTACTTTTACTAAAAAAGACGACGAATTCACCATTGTAAAAGACAGGTCAGATATTGATTATCTCTACTATACCTCAATAAAAGACAAGCAAACAAATAAGATAATTTTCGAATCAACTGCCTGGCAATATGGTGGTTTAGTTGAAGAACATGAGTTTTCACCTTACGTAAAAATTGACAAAAGCATTTTTAAAAAGTCGGGAGATTATGAAATTATTATTCAGCCATTGATTAAATGGACTGGATGCATGGATTGCAATTTCACACCAGAAGACATAGAAAAGTATACAACCAGACATACTCTTTCTATAACATTAGATGAAGAAAACTATACCAAAAAGGAACTTTTGGTATACATGCTTATCATAGCATGTTCTATTGGGTTGGCCTTTTTGGTGATCCTTTACTTCATCAAAAAGAGAAACAAAAAAAAACTGGCAGAAAAAGAGCAGCAAAAAAATATTGCGAAGCTTAAACTTAACTCCATTCGTTCCCAGTTAAACCCTCATTTTTTATTTAATGCACTCTCCGGCATTCAAAATTTGATGAACAAAAACGAAATAGACAATGCCAATAAATATCTATCTAAGTTTGCCCGGTTAACTCGTAACGTACTTGATGATAAGGAACTGGTTAGTTTATCACAAGAAAAAACTTTATTAGACGATTACCTGCAGATGGAGCAATTGCGGTTTGGCTTTAAGTACGAAATTAACCACTCTGAGGGCTTAGATAACATAGAAATACCAAGTATGCTGCTACAACCTTTTGTAGAAAATGCAGTGAAGCATGGTATGTCGAAAAAAGCTTCCGATGGAAAAATTATGGTCACATTTACTAGGAAACTGAATGATTTGGTGTTAACTGTTACCGATAATGGAAATGGATTTGATACAGAAAAAAAGGTCAATGGTTTGGGGCTTCTATTAAGTGGCAGTAGAATAGCACTATTAAATAGTATTTATAAGGAAAATCGCTTTACTTTAGTTATAAAATCAACTACTACTGGCACTAAAGTAAACTTAACATTAACCGATTGGCTGTAATATGATGAGAGCAGTTTTAATAGATGACGAAATTTCCAACTTAGAAAACCTACGGACTTTGCTTGAAAAGCATTGTCCGCAGGTAACTATAATCGCAACAGCGCAAAATGTAAGTGATGCGGTTGATGTGGTTGAAAAATATACGCCTGATTTGGTGTTTCTGGATATTCAAATGGGCGAGCAACTAGGTTTTGATGTATTGAAACAGCTTCCAACGCGTAATTTCGAAGTTATTTTTGTTACTGCTTACGACCAATATGGTATACAGGCTGTAAAATCTGCCGCCTTAGATTATCTTTTAAAACCCATTGATATTGAAGAATTAATGAATGCGGTATATAAAGCAGAACACAAATTGGTAACGCAAATACAAACTTCACAGCTTGATTTTTTACTGCAACAATTAAAAAAACCAGAAACGAACGTTAGTAAAATTGCCTTACAGATGCAAAGCGAAATAAGGTATATTAATTTATCAGAAATTATACGCTGTGAAGCAGACAATACTTATACGCACTTCTTCCTTGCGAGTGATGAAAAAATATTGGTCTCTAAATCACTTAAAGAATATGCAGACTTACTGCGCCCTAACGGATTTTTAAGAACTCACCAAAGCCATTTAGTTAATCCAAAATACGTAAAGAGCTGGTTAAAAGAAGACGGTGGTATTCTACTGTTAATGTCTGGAGAAAGAATACCCATTTCTAAGCCAAACAAGGACACTGTAAAACAAGCTTTGCAACAGCTATAAGTGATAGGATGTTTTTGTTTGTTCTGAGCAGCCGCAGTTAAAAGCATGATTAATAAAGTGAAAAATTCAATAATGCATAACATACTAAACTACTGTATCGCCCTCATTTGGCTAATTAATGGCTTATTCTGTAAGGTGTTAAACCTTGTTCCAAGGCATGAAATGATCGTCTCAACCTTCTTAGGCGGTGAATATGCCAGATCGCTCACAGCAATAATTGGGATACTGGAAATCATGATGGCTATATGGATTCTAAGTAAATTTAAAAGTAAGTTAAATGCAATAACACAGATAATTATTATCGCAGCCATGAATACGCTTGAATTTATTTTTGTTCCTGAATTATTGCTGTGGGGCAAATTCAATTCTATATTTGCAGGTATGCTAATTTTGACGGTTTACTATAACGAATTTGTTCTCCACAAGAAAAGTACTCAAAAAACCTGATGTTTTCATTTCTAAAGAACCATCCATTTGCTGTTGAAGCTTTTTTTGAAAGCTCACTTGTTTTGACATTTGCAATTCCAAAAGTTCAGCTACAAAATCTTATCCCGGAATGTTTGCAGTTAGATATCTTTCAGGACGAATGGGCATTTATAGCAGTCGCTATGGTACAAACAAAGGCATTGCGGCCAAAGGGCTTCCCTAAAATTATAGGCAATGACTTTTTTCTAATCGGTTACCGCGTATTTGTTCGCTATACCAATAGTCGTGGAAAGAATTTGCGTGGTTTATACATCCTGAAATCTGAAACGGATAAAAAGAGAATGGAATTTATGGGCAATATTTTTACCCATTATAAGTATACAACAACAGATATCAACCAAATTGACCGAACCAACACACTGGAAATAGCTTCAATTAAATCAAAATTCAGGATAACGCTGGGAAAGGCCGAAGAAGTGCCTTTACCTGAACAGTCTCCATTTAACGATTGGAAGGAAGCAAGGAAGTTTGCAGGCCCTTTACCCTTCACTTTTACGTATAACAAACAAACTGGAGAAGTTTTAATCATTGAAGGTGTAAGAGAAAACTGGATACCAAAACCAGTAAAAGTTATAGATTACGATTTTGAATTTTTACGCGCATTGAACTTGAGAAATCCAATATTGGCTAATGCCTTTATTATCAAAAACATTCCATATTATTGGAAGAAAGGAAAGACGGAACAATGGAGCTAAAGAGAAAAAGTTTTCAGGGCGTTTTTAATATCTTAAGTTTTAACCGGCATTTTTATGTGTTGGGATTGAGTGCTTTAGCATTATTAATTATTAGCCATGCGGCAATTGGATTTTCAGATCAGTTGTTTTGGATAGTAGTAATAGCTTTTCTTTATGGCCTGATCATGCCTTTGATGGTTTCGGCCTATATATATGATTTTTCTGGATATTATAATTTCCACTGGCTTAAAAATTCTGCAGTAGATCTTAATCCAGGAAGCATCGTGAACATCAACGCAGGATTTGATGAAACAAGCTTTATTATTAAAAGCAATTTCCCACAATCGGACCTAAAAGTATTTGACTTCTATGACCCGAAAAGGCATACCGAGCCTGCTATTATAAGAGCCAGGAAAGTCAGCTTAACCTACCCAAATACTGTTGAGATTAAAACAAGCACAATTCCATTAAATGATAATTCGGTGGATATTATTTTTCTTCTGTCTGCTGCCCACGAAATCAGGAGTTACAAAGAAAAGGTTGTTTTTCTGAAGGAATGCTTTCGCATTTGCAAGCCAAACGGCAAGGTAATCATGGTAGAGCATTTAAGGGACTTTCCAAATTTTTTAGCCTTTTCTATTGGATTTACACATTTTTTCTCCAGATCAACTTGGAAAAGTGCTTTCACAAAAGCAGGTTTCGGAACTTTTGATGAAACCAAGTTTACACCATTCATGTCTGTCTTCCATGTTGAACCTTAAGCTATAACATCATCCATAGAATGGAAATTCATATTAAAATCATAGGGTTCATCCTCATTCCTCTTTCAATCATTCATGTCATTTTCCCCAAATACTTCAATTGGGATAAGGAATTGAGCACGTTAAGTTTAATCAACCGGCAAATGACTTATGTGCATACATTTTTTATTGCTTTAATTATTTTATTAATGGGCGTTTTATGCCTGACCTCGGCAGAAGAGCTTATCCATACTCATCTTGGTCAGAAAATATCCTTTGGGCTGGGCATATTTTGGCTGCTTAGATTATTTATCCAGTTTTTCGGATATTCTTCTGTTCTATGGAAAGGTAAATTATTTGAGACAACAGTTCATATTCTTTTCATAATTATGTGGGGATATATGAGCCTAGTATTCTTTGCTGCATATTTTAATTGATGACATTCAATAGACCTTGGTCTTAGGTTGGTAATGCCCTGTTCAAGTTTTCGTTTCAGGGAGTAATACCAAAAATAATTCAACCAAAACCAGCAGGAACATATTGACAAACATGGCGGTTTGATAAGCTTTTAGATAAGTAATGATAGAAGGGGTTTCGCCAGCCAGGTAAAAGAATAAACCGCCAATAACCCCGATACCGAGCGCGATAGCAGTTTGCTGAAATGTAGCATAAGTACCAGAAGCAGCGCCAGCAAATTTTGTGGGTATGCTTTTTAAAGCCATTGTCATTAACGAAGGAAGTACAGAACCGCAACCCAGCCCGTATATAAACAAAACCGGATAAGCTATAATTCTGTTGATGTTGACTGAATCAAATACAAGGATGTGCGCCCCGCTGGCAACAATCATGATCAGTACACCAGCCTGCAACACTTTTTTGCCATATCTGGGTACCAGGCGAATTGAAATTAGTGATGCAAGCACAAAACCAAGTCCCTGCGATACAAAGAACAAACCAGCCTCGGTAGAACTAATGTCAAAACCTGTTTGCAGTAGGATTACATTGAGTAGAAAATAAGAATCTTGTACCATAAAATAAAACAATACAGCACAAAGTGCGATGTTAAAATCTTTGAAAGCGAAGAGTTCCATATCAATAAGAGGAGATTGTTGCCGGCGGAGTTTTTGTTTCTGATCATAAATAAACAAAATTAACAATGGTATTGATGCGGCGAGGCAAATCAGGCTCCAAGCTGGCCAGCCTAGTTCCCGCCCACGGATCATAGGATAGATCAAAGCCATTAAAGTTAGCGTGAGGAGCACAACACCCGAGTAATCAAATTTCTCTGTGGTCAGGTTGCGCTGTTTGGGCAGGAATCTTATTGCAAACAAAACAGAAGCCAAACCTAGTGGTACATTGATTAAGAAAAGGAGACGCCAGCCCGCTACTACAAAATGTAGATCAGGTAACAGACCACCTAAAAATTGCCCGATAACAGAGGCCGTACCCGCAATGCTGCCGTAAATGCTGATGGCTTTAATACGCTCTATTGGATTTGGAAAAAGCACCTGAATATAAGAAATGCCCTGGGGGATCATAAAACCTGCGCTTATGCCTTGCAGCATACGGGCTGTATTTAACTGGAAAGCCGTTTGAGAAATGCCACAAAAGGCAGACGCAAGGGTAAAGGCAATCATCCCTAAAAGAAAAACTTTTTTCTTCCCGAATTGATCGCCCGCCCGGCCTCCGGTAATTAAAAAGGCAGCATAACCAAGCAGGTATAAAGCAATAACGAGTTGGATATCTCCATCAGAACCATTGATACCTTTACGTATAGAGGGCAGGGCTACATTAACAATAAAAATATCAATTACCGCTAAAAAAATAGAAGAAGAGATAATTGTCAATAGAAACCATTTTGAAATTTGTCTGTCCATTTTTAATTAAATTAGCCAGCAAAAGTGAAGCCTTTTAAACAGGACTACAAGTAGTTTAAAAAAAGATACCAGGTATGAAAAAAGATACGAATGTTGAATTGCAACCATTTGAAAAAGAGGAAACAGGTGAATATAACTGTCCGATGACAAAAGTGCTCCGTATTATCGGCGGCAAATGGAAGCTGTTGATTCTGAATGCTATTTTATTGGAATGCCCTAAGCGTTTTGGAACACTTAAAAAGATGATGCCTGATATTACACAGGCAACACTTACCGTACAGCTGCGCGAACTGGAGCGCGATGGTATTATTTTACGCACTGCTTATGCTGAATCGCCACCAAGAGTAGAATATAAATTAACTGAACTTGGCCTAACCCTCGTTCCGATTATTGAATTGATCAACAAATGGGGAAATACGCATTGTGTGAATAGTAAATGAATTATATAAACTTACACTTTAAATCATTGTTAATGAGCCCTAAACTAATGTTAGAAAATATAATTAAAGTAGTTATAGTTTTATTGTTGTTCTCGTCTAACTTAGTTCGCGCCCAGAAAAAAGAATCTGCCCTTTGGGAGATAACGGGTGGTGGACTAAAATCAAAGTCATATTTATTTGGAACTTTTCATACTGTGAGTATTAAACTTATAGACAGTTTTCCTGAATTAAAAGAGGTTATTGGCAAATGTAATTTCGGCATATTTGAAAAATCTGCACATCCCATTGGAGTAGTTGCAGATGCAGATATTAAAACACCACCCTTGGATTCTATTTTTACAAAAAAGGAATATTTGCTGGTGGATAGTTTTTTTACAAAATCTCCTTTTGGTGGTATTAGACAGCATAATAATGAAGCCTCCCTGAGTGGAATGTTGGAGGTAGTTTTAATGCTTAATAATGAACAGACAAAGAATCAAAGCTTTTTTTTTGATGATTACATCCAATCCTATATGATGGATAGTTTGAGCAAAAAGACTTTTGGCCTTGATGAGCCAACTGAAATGGCAGAATCAGCGAAAAAAGCAGATTATAAGTCTATGGCTAGGCTTATTGTATACTTAATTGAATCTAAAGTGGATATCGATACACTCGGAGGTGATAAAATTTTTGATGAGCCACTTTACATCAAATCTATGCAGGCAGACATGAAACTGTCAGAAGAAGTCAAAATTAAAGAGATTAAGGATGGCACAGTAGAAAGAAATCAAATATGGGTTCCGAAGATCATTAGTAAAATCAAGGAGGGTTCTTGCTTTATTGCGGTAGGTCTAGGGCATTTGCAATATAGGTCTGGGTTAATTGCATTGTTGCGTAAGTACGGATATACACTGCATCCTATAAGCCTTAATAAGCGCTAACATTCATTTTTAATTTGTTTTCAATTTTATAGGTGATTTTAGAGTTTCTGTAAAAAACAAAACCCTGCAGGTCATTTGACTGCAGGGTTTTGTTTTTTTTGATTCTGAATCTGGTGATCCCGCTGGGATTCGAACCCAGGACCACTACATTAAAAGTGTAATGCTCTACCAGCTGAGCTACGGAATCATTCTCCTTTTGAAGAGGCTGCAAAGATAGAAAAATTTAGCTGCCATGTTAAATTTATTTTAAAAAATATTGCCCTATTGTACTTTAAACCTATTAATTGTTTAATTATTAGTGTTTTGTGTTATGGTTTTTTATTTAACATGACAGCCTTTATTAATTGAAACCTGGGTTTTGGGTAAGATTGCCTTTGCTTAAATCAATTTCTGTTTGCGGAATAGGGAAGATAAGCCTATAGGCTGGTACGTCGATACCGGGATTTCCGGTTTCGGTAAGGTAGGCTTTCAAGATGGAAATTGTGGTGGCTTGATCCATTCGTACCAAGTCATACCATCTCTGGTTTTCGAATCCAAACTCTAGTTTCCGCTCTTTAAAGATCAAAGCCCTTGCATTTTCTTTAGACCCTAAGGAGCTGAGGTTATAAGCACTTGCATTTGCCCTTATTCTGACTTCATTGAGTGGCTGCAATACAGTATTATCAGGTGCAGCCTGGATTTCATTGGAAACTTCAGCATACATCAACAGCACATCGGCAAAGCGGAGCACGGGGAAATCATTGCCGGCATCTCTTTGAGGTGCAGTTGGGTCCAGAAATTTTGTACATAAGCCATTAGCCGAATTGAAGGTGCTGGCTTTTCTCACATCTGCAGGTTCAAATAAAGTCTGATATGGAATTGAAGCTTTAACATTACGGGCATCTCCGTTATTGCTGTATTCGTATGAAAAGGAATTTCCTTCTCCATTTGCGCTTGCTTTATAGCGAACGGCAAATACAATTTCCTTGCTCATTTCTGAAGCTGTGCTAAATATTGCGGCATAATTTGGATTGAGCTGATAGGTATTGCCTTTATAATTGGCGCCTATTAGTGGCTCCAATTGTGCTTTAGCCAGGACATATTCTTTTAGGGTCAGATAAACCTTTGCCAGTAAAGCCTGGGAGGCACCTTTAGTTACCCTGGCCACTTGCGCGGTTGGCCAGTTGACAGGGCAGTTATCTACAGAGATTAGTAAATCCGTTTTGATTTGGTTGTATACTTCGGTCTTGCTGATGCGTTTAAATTTTTCGAAATCATCAAAGTTGATCGAAGCTGTCAGGAGGGGAACATCGCCATATAGCCTCACCAGGTTCAGGTACATGAGTGAACGGATGAATTTGACTTCTCCTTCAAAATATTTTTTCTTTACAGGATCGGTTACTCTGTCCAGGTATTTAAGCACGAGATTGCAGCGGGCGATGGTATTAAAGGAACGTTGCCAAAAATCCAGGAGGAAAAAGTTGGAAGAACCATCTCTGAAGAATTTGATGGCTCCCCAATCTCCTTCAAGAGATACGCCAGAAGTATTGTCTGCCTTGATTTCTGTGAGCTTAAATTCTATGTCATATACCTTTTGGAGTCCATCATAACAGGCAATCACACCGGTTTCTACTTCGTCGGTATTGCGGTAATAATTTTGCTCGATCAGGTTGGATACTGGTTTTTCATCCAGAAACTTTTTGCAACTGCCCAAACTTACTGTAAGTATTAAGGCGATGAAGATCTTCGTTTTCATAATTAAAAATTAGCATTTACACCAAATGTGATATTTCTGGTTACCGGAGCTGCACCGCGCTGATAGCCATTTTTAAGGGGATCATCTGTATATTCGTTTACGCCCTCTGGGTTATAGCTTGAATAGCCTTTGGCGAATTTGTACCATAGATTCGCTGCAGATACATAGATCCTTAAGTTGGAGGCCTTAATGGCTTTCATCACTCTATCTGAAAAAGTATAGCCTATATTGACATTCCGTAGTACAATAAAAGAAGCATCTTCTATGGCATAGCGGCTTTCTGTTTTATACTTTGTTTTTGCTTGTAAAGCGGTAGGAAGGGAGAGGTAGGCGGAAGTTCCGGTGGCGGAGAACTGGGTTTCATAGTAGTTTGGATCGGCATTAAAAACACTTGCGCCATGCGAACCCTGCAATACAAAACTCAGGTCTATGTTTTTATATTTCAGGTTGTTGGTTAAGCCCCAGGTAAATTTAGGGGTCGGCTGTCCTAAAACAACACGGTCCTGATCATTGACTACGCCATCGCCATTGATATCACGGGCAATTATCCGGTCGGAATGCACATTGGTAGGCCAGTAATTGCCACCAACCTGGATGTCGCTGTCATACTCGTAGCCATAAAACTGAACCAATGGATTGCCTACCTTTGCGATAAAGTAATTGGGTCTTTTTGGATCGCCAACGCTAATGATGGTATTGCTGTTGCCGATGTTGTTTACTTTATTCTTATTGGTGGCGCCGTTGGCACTTACGTTCCATTTCAGATTGGTCTGGTCGAGAATTTTTGCATTCAATTCAAACTCGAGTCCTTGATTTTGTACTTCTCCGCTGTTTACCCATACACCGCTGCTTCCGGTAATGGTATTGATTGGCAGAAAAAATAAGAGGTCTTTGGTAGTGGATTTATAGGCATCTACAGTGAGTGTAAACCTGTTTTTTAGAAAGGCCATATCTACTCCGCCATTGAAACTGAAACTTCTTTCCCATCCTAAATTGGGGTTGTCGTAAAAACTGGAGTTGAAACCTAAGCTGGTGGCATCGCCTAAAATAGCGCCAACTGTATTTACATTGGCATAGGCTTTATAGTTTCCTATGTTGTTGTTGCCGGTGGCCCCGTAGCTTGCGCGGACTTTCAGGTCGTTGACAAAGGCTCCTTTGGTATAGAAATCTTCATTGCTGATTCTCCAACCCAAAGAGGCTGAAGGGAAGTAGCCCCATTTGTTGTTGGCGCCAAATCTTGAACTGCCATCCCATCTGGATCCGATAGAGATCAGGTATTTATTGTCGTAGGCATAATTTGCGCGAAAGAGGGCGGAGGCCAATGCATTATGTTCTTCTGTTGAACTTAAAGCACTTAAGGTTCCTGCATTTAGTGTTGGGATATCATCTGTAGCAAAATTGGTGGCTGCAGAATTGCTGCTGCTGATCTTTGTGGATTGTACGGTGAAGCCTGCAATCACATTTAGATCGTGTTTCCCAAAGCTTTTGGCATAGTTCAGGATGTTCTCATTTAAAAGGTCAACGGTTTGTGTATTGGCCAGCGTACCCTTTGTGGAGGCTTGTGCTACTGCACTTCCTTGTAAGTTAGGATCTCTTGTTGCCCAGGATTTCTGAAAAAACTCGGTGCTGGAGTTGCTGATAAATGCGCCGCCGGATACTTTTAAAGAGAGCGCGTCGGAAAAATTATATTGTACATTGGCATTGGCAAGTGTTTTATAGGTGTAAGTGGTGTTTTCAATACCTGCCAGATTGGTATAGCCATTGTTATTGGCGGTTGCAGACAGGTTGATGCCTTTGTATTTTGGATTTGTAGAAGGATCGAACGCACGCTGATTGACTATTGCGCCAAGGGGCAGGCCTGTATATTTTGAAATGGTGTCTGTTGCATATAAGGGCAGCCAGGTTGCAAAGGAACGGAGCAGGTCATGTAGTTTATAAGTAGGGGTATTCTGGGCCGTATAAGAAGGGGTTAGGCTGATGCCAATTTTCCATTTCTTATTGGGGGTGATGTCGATATTGGCTTGTCCGCCATATCTTTTATAGTCGTTTTTCAGAATAACGCCCTTGTCATAGAGTGCTTCTCCGGAAACATAGTATTTTACGGTTGGGCTACCACCACTCAGATTAACCTGGGTATTTTGGAACAAACCGGTCTGGAATACAATATCCTGCGGATCTGTTGGGACATCAAATTTCTGTGCGGCAAGGATTTCTGGTGATAGTTTTCCATTGTTTACTGATTTGACATGGTCTGCCCATTGGGATAGCGTTGGAAAATCCAAACGGCGATACACGCTTTTAAAGCCAGTGGCATTGTTAAATCCAAAAACGGTTTTACCATCTTTACCGGATTTTGTGGTGATGAGGATGACACCATTGGCACCTCTTGAACCATATATGGCTGCTGAGGCCGCGTCTTTTAATACCTCTATACTTTGGACATTGTTCATGTCTACGGCGGAGAGGTCTGTTGGGACCGGGTAGCCATCAATCACGATCAGGGGATTTGTACCTGCTGTGATAGAGGCTGCACCACGGATTTTTATGACCGGGGCAGCGCCGACAGTGGCGTCGGTGGTTTGGATTTGTACGCCTGCCAGTTTGCCTGTCAGTGCCTGATCTGCCCTGGCTACCGGGATCTGGTTCAGGTTGTCATTGTTCAGTTTGGCTACCGCACCGGTGACAGATGATTTTTTCTGTGTACCATAGCCAATAACGACTACGGTTTCCATCGTATTCTGAAGCTCCAGAAGGGTAATATAGATGGTTTCGCTTTTTACAGCGGTATAAGACTGCGGCTGATAACCGAGGTAATTGATTTCCAGCACCTGCCCAGGTTGAACGGTCAGGTTAAAACCGCCTGATGGATCTGTTACGGTACCCTGTTTGGAGTTTTTAACTTTTACAGAAGCGCCTGGTAAAGCTGCCCCGTCCGATGTTTTAACAATACCCTGAACAGTAACCTTAGTTTGGGCATATACCTGCTGTTTTGATAAAAAACAACACAGTACGGCAAGCAAAATGCTCTTAAAGTAAACTTTAGCATTCATAATGATTAGGTTTATATTGGTTAGTTGTGGTCTGGCGAGGCGCTATTTTATAGGGGGCTGCAAGCTCATGCAGCCCCTTTGTATTTAGGAGAAATTCAATCCTCCGTTGATGTCAATATTGGTTCCGGTGAGGTAGCTGGATTCTGAAGAAGCGAGATAAACCACCAGGTCTGCGACTTCTTCTGCTGTACCTTCTCTTTTCAGTAAAGTTGCATTGGCTACATTTACCCTTACTTCGGGCTTACTGAAGGTATCATGGAAAGTGGTAGCGATCATTCCGGGAAGCACCGCATTAACGCGGATATTTTTCGGACCAAGTTCTTTTGCAAGGGCGCGGGTATAGGTCATGATACCCCCTTTTGCGGTTGCATAGGCACTTGCACCAGGACCACCTCCATCTCTTCCAGCTAGTGAAGACAGGTTGATGATGGAACCACCAGAGCCCATTGAGGGTATGGCGGCTTTGGAAACGAGAAAGACGCTTTTCAGGTTGAGGTCCATGACCTGGTCCCAGAAAGCTTCATCAAGTTCGGCGGTGGCTTTTCTGGCTACCATACCACCGGCTACATTGACCAGGATGTCTATGTTGCTTCCAAAAGCCTTATGGCTTTCTGCAATCAATTGCGCTATATCTGCTGATTTGGTAACGTCGCCTTTTACAATGATGGCTTCACCGCCGTCTTTTTCAATCTGGTGGAGGGTTTCGTTGGCATTCTCTATATTGCTGTGGTAGTTGATCACTACTTTAGCGCCCTGTCTGGCCAGTTGTATGGAAACAGCTCTGCCAATATCTCTGGATCCACCGGTTACAATTGCTACTTTGTCTTTTAAACGCATATTCATAAATTAAGAATGTATTTTTTTGAGGTTATATATTTAACACAGAACCAGGTGATGGGTACGAGCACTGCGGCAAGTACAAAAAAGGACACATAACTGGTTTGTGTGATGACGGGAACTGCCCAGGTGGTGAGTAAGGTGCCTGCTACAGCGGCTGTACCACCCATTCCGGCTATGGTACCTACATTTTTACCATTGAAATAATCGCTGGGTAAGGTTTGCAGGTTTCCGATGAGGAATTGAAAACCAAATAGGGTGATGCCAATTAAAACCATGGCCAGGCCTGGTCTGTCTTTTAGGGTATCCAGGAAATAGAGAATGGCCACAAGTGCGAGAAGCATTAAAAAACAGCCAATAGCTATGGCATTCTTTCTTGCTTTGACAGCTGGAATACCTTTTTTGATTTGACGGGAAGAATGATAACCACCCAGCAAACTACCTGCAGCTGCAAAGAGATAGGGCAGCCAGGTAAAGGCGCCAATCTGTTTAATGTCAAAAAGGAACTGTTCTTTCAGAAAGGTAGGCAGCCAGGTTACAAAGAGCCACCAAACCGGGTCAATGAAGAACCTGCCCATAATGATACCCCAGGTGTTCCTGAATTTCAAAAGTTCTTTCCAGCCAAGAACAGGTGCTTCTTCTGTTTGTTTTTCAGATCCTGGATCTGAATCTAAAATATGGTTCCGTTCCTTTTCTGTAAGCCAACTGTGTTTATCTGGTGTTGCTTTATTGATGAACAACCAGGGGATGATCCAAATCAATCCAAGCCCCGCAATCAGCACAAAAGTCATTTTCCAGCCAAAAGCGACATACAACAGTGCGATAATGGGAGCAGAGATCACAGATCCCAGAGAGGCGCCAGCACCAAATATACCCTGGGCAATGGCCCTTTCTCTTGCAGGAAACCACTCCGCATTGCTTTTTGTAGCACCCGGCCAGTTCCCGGCTTCGCTGAAGCCCAGCATAAACCGGAAGAGGTTAAAGGAAAGTAAGGATCTGGCAAAGGCATGTAATGCAATGGAGATGCTCCAGCCAATAATCGATATGGTCATCCCGATGCGTGTACCCACGGCATCCATCAGTTTTCCTGTAAAGGTTTGCCCCAGAGCATAAGCAATCATAAAAAATGTAGTGAGGAGCGCCAGCGCACTTTTGTTATCTGCATCGGCGATTCCAAAATCTTTGTAGATATAGGGCCACATGATATTGATTGCACTTCTGTCGATATAATTGATCACGGTTGCCAGAGCAATCAGCGCAATAATATACCATCTTAATCCTTTGATCTTCATGTTGCTTTCTTTCTGTGTTTAAAGCCCTGTACTGTCTAAAAAGGCCATGATTCTTCTGGTCAGTTCTTCGTCGTCTTCTTTAGAGAATTTACCATGTAAACCTCCTTTAACGGTCATGAATTCGCATTTAACATCCAATTCGTCGTATCTGGCTTTTAAGGCCACTGATTCCTGATAAGGGACAATCGGATCTGCATCGCCATGTACAATGAAGGTTGGCGGACTGTTCTTTTTTACCTGGTACAGCGGAGATACGGATTTAGCAAATTCCTGATCCTTTGCTTTGTCGCCCAGCCAGCTGGTTGCAGAGGTACTGGTTTTATAAGGACCATAGGCCCAGTCCCAAACATCTGTGATCCCGAACTTGTCAATAATAGCAGCTACTTTAATGTTTTTTACACCTGGACAATTGCTGTCGAAGATCGGATTGTTCTCCAGTAAGCCGCCCATAAGGGCAAGATGTCCACCAGCAGAGCTGCCCATAATTACGATTCTGTTTACATCGATATGGAATTTCTTGGCATTCCTGATGAGGTAGATCAAGGCACACCTGGTGTCTTCTACAGCAGCAGGTGCAGTTGCTGTTCCGGTTAAACGGTATTCAATGTTGGCTACGGCATAGCCTCTGTTAAAGAATGCGGAAAAGCCGGTTTGTGATTCTTTAACGCCTTTGTTCCAGCCGCCACCGTGGATATTAATGACCAGTGGACTGCCTTTTTTCTGCGAAGGAGGGAGGTAGAGGTCTAGTTTTCCTTCCCAATCATTCACGGTGGTGTACACCAGGTTTAACTGTTCGGTAAAACCTTCCGGGTAACTTACTTTCTTAAATTCCTGGGCAATACTCAGCTGCCCCGCCCAAATCAGGCAGATCATTAGAAATATGGTTTTCATCTTTAGCTTATATTTATGTAGGTTAGTTTAGCTTTTAAGGAAATCTTCCCGGTGTGGACTAAATACGTCGATCAGGACACCTGGTTCAATACATACACATCCATGGATGACATGGGGTGGTGCATAAAAACCATCTCCTTTTTTTATAATTTTCTTTTCTTCACCAATGGTCATTTCAAAAACACCGCTTTCTACAAAAGTAACCTGTGCATGGTAGTGTTCATGAAGCACACCCACGGCCTCTGCTTCAAATTTGGCCTTAACCAACATGATATTGTCATCGTATCCAAATATTTGCCTCTGGATACCATTTCCAAGATCTTCCCAAGGTGTTTCTGATTCTATTTGAAATAAACTGCTTTGTAACATAACCTGTTATTTAAATTCTATGAAATTTTCTTTGTTTGTATAATTGATTTGGTAATTGTACAGGCGATCCTTTACTTTAAAGGAGACTTTTACCTGGTTTTTATCTGTATTCAGAAGTTTTAGATCACTGACCTGGCTTGATGCTCCTGTGGTGGTTTCACTTACGGAATTCACTTTGCCATGTGTTTCTGTAACACTGAAAAAGGTTTGCTGTTTTACATTTTCCTGGGAGAACATAAAAGCTTTACTTTCTATAAGGCTCAGATCCGGGTCATTGGCCCCAAGTGAAAGCAGTTTTACCGTTGCAGGTGCATCTGTAGCAAAATGGATAGTGTAAAATCTTTTATTTTGGAGTATGGTGAGATAACCATCTGCCTTATCCAGTTTTTGTGCCGTATTTAACCAGATGTGCTGATAGCCATTGTCTGTACCCAGGGCCTGTAGATTGTTGCTCACCGCTTTGTATTTAAAGGAAGCATCAACCAGGTGTCCTTTGTACCAAAAGGGAAGATCATATTGGTGAACCTGATTGGAAACTGCCTGAAAAACATCGATCAGAAGTGGTTTTTCCAAGCCTTGTACTTTGACTAATGCGGACGTTCTGATCATTTCTACCCCTGGATAAGCATGGGCTTCTTTTGCACTTACCACTTGCAGGTCTTTGCTGTTGCTGAAATATAGGATTTCGGCAGATTCCAGTTGTGCTTTTTCTGCACTGGCCTTAAAATCAGATTGCTGGTCTACCACTAAAGTGTTGTGTGCTACCGTCTGTTTGGCCCAGGTTTTATTTTCTGGCAGATAATCTCCGCCTTTCTTGGTTTCTATATTGATAAACCTGGCTGCTCCATAATCTGGAAATATTTCTGTTCCATTATCGTAATAGAGCAGGTTTAACCGGTCAAAGTGGCCGTGACCCATTCCCTGTGATGCGGCTTTAATCAAAACGCATTGCTGGTCGTCATTATTTCCGTACCTCAGTAAGGCGATTCCACCTTCGTCGCCTTTAGCGCCGTCTGTGATCAATTGCGGGGTATAGACAAATGGATTACTCTTCCCGGCTGCAAGATCGGCAGCAATTTTTAAACCTGCGTCGGATACAATGACTTCTCCTTGTTTTTGTGCGATGTCCAGCAATTGCGGTTCCGCTTTAATATCTGCATAAGCGATGTCTGTACCGTACACCAATTCTGCAGATTGATAGGTTTTATCTTTTATAGCGTCATTCACTGGAAAGAAAGTCCCATCGGTATAGGTGAGTTGCAGGGAGGTATTTATGGCTTTAGACAGCAATTTGTTCCGGTATTCAAATATTTTTAACTCTGGCTGATAATTGTTAATGGCCTTTGCAAAGATAACAAAAGGAAGGAGGGCATAACGCTGATAATAGGGGCCTTCTGTATAATAACCGTCGGGCGAAAACAATTGGTCCAGCTGTTTTAGAAAACCAGTTTTACCATCTTTATTAGAGCCTTTAATGGCCATTTGAACGTATTCTGGTTTATTCAATACATAACCTGTCATGCCTACTGCCGCGATATCCCAGGTTCCATGGTTATGGATCCAGTCGAAAGTCTGTTTACAGTCTACGGTAAAGAATTTTAGCATGGGCATAAATAAGTGATTTTCTATGGTTGCCCGGTCTGATGCGGGGATGGCGTCGTAGGCCATGTCATAGCCCTGGATGGTATATACCTGCCATACAAAGTCATTCAGGCTTTGCCAGAATATTTTTCCTCCTTCATGTCCTTCTTTCCTTTTAGGGTGTAAAGGCCATTTTTCATACTCCTGGGCGTATTTTAGCAGGATATTTTTGATATAATCGGCATACTTTTGTTCGCCCGTAATTTGATAGGCAATACCACAGTTTAGAATGTTGGTGTAGTTCCTTTTGTGCTGCTCATGGCTAAATCCACCGCCTCCATCTTTTGGTAATGGTACACTGATGGGGCTAAGTAAGGCTTTATCTGCATCTGCCTGGACTTTCTTATAAGATTTTTGAAGTAAGGGATAATCCATGACACCTTTTTTAAGAGCAGGCAAATTAGATTTGGTGATCATAATGGCCGGATGAACCTGCGCTTGCAGTGTTGCCGCGGAAAATATAAGGCAAAAGGAGGACAGTACCAGCTTGTTAAAGTAGTTCATCATTTTAAATGGATATGGTTATATTAAAATAATACTTATCGTATCATGGGCGATATCAGTCTGTTTTAGGTTGGATGAGTTGGTTTGCATTATAGCCGGCCCTGCTGATTTGAAACATATCATTCAGGTGTGCTGCCACTGCATTCTCTGCAGCATCAATATCCTGTTCTTCTATGGCTTTTAAAATGCTTCTGTGTTCTGGAATAGCTGCCTTACCACGGTTTTCGCCACAGATCTTATTCTCTACGATGTTTTTAATAAGGTCGGGGATCAGAATAAGAATCATGGATTCTATGACGGAGTTTTTAGAGGCTTTGGCTATTTTGATGTGAAAAAGCATATCTTCTTCTACAGCATCCATTCCGCTGTTGATCTTATTCTCATAATCTAAAAGGGCTTCCTTTAAATTCACGAGATCTTCTTCAGTACGGCGTTCTGCAGCAAGTTTTACGGCATCTAGCTCCAGGTAATAACGGGCTTCCAGAAGGGCGTTAAAATCTTCTTTGTTGAATTTGATTACATCGGTAATGATGCTATCCATCACTTTGATACTTAACCCCGCTACATAGGTGCCGCTTTGCGGATTGGTTTTTAACAGTCCATAAAACTCCAGCTTTAAAATGGCTTCGCGAACATAGCTTCTTCCCACACCAAATTTCTCGGCAAGTACTCTTTCTGCGGGCAAGCGATCACCTGGTTGTAACTGACCTGAGGTAATTAACTGTTTTAACTGACCAATGATCTTATCAACCGGCGATTCTACTTCAATAGATTTAATAGTTTCTATAAACGACTTCATACAATATTTGGTTTACCAATTAATTGGTAAACCAAATCTAAGTATTAAAAGATAAAATCCAAGAAATATTTAACATTTTAATTTCTAATCGATTTCCATAGCCATTTCTTTTTCAAAGACATCCTTGATCAGCTGGATCTCTTTGCCGTAGATGGTTCCTTTTCTACATCCGAAATAGAGTGTGTTCTCAATTTTCTGTCTGCCTTCCCAAACGAGTTTCACTTCGCCCAGGTCAATTTCCTTTTTGCAGAGGAAATCTGGTATAATGGCTAAACCTCCACCTGCAGTTAAACAGCGTACAATGGAGTTTAGGTTAGGAACAATATAATTGGGTTTAAAATCGGGGCGTTTAGAGAAGTTGGCATGCCAGAAGCGGATGAGGTGTTCCATATCACCAGTAGTTCCATACCATTTTTGTTGTTTCAGCCACTTTTCCAGTTCTTTGATATCGCCATCTATTATCTCTTCAAATCCAGAAGTGTCTGTCGTTTTTCCTGCAACCAGTACAATGGTTTCTTTAGAGAATGGCCTGTATTCTATGTTTTTGTTGTTGTCCTTCTGTGGTGTAATGATCAGATCGAGAACGCCGTTATCTAAATCACTGATCATCTGAGGATATTCACCGAATTTGATGATCACGTTGAAGGGGAGTTCTGGCAGATAGGGCTCCAGTGTAATTTGAAAAGTTTCAAAACACATCCCGATGCTGATGGTGGGGGTGTCTTTTTCTGTACTTCTATGGAAATGTTGTTCTGCATCTTCCAGTTTACACAGGGCTTCTTGTATAAAATTATATAGAATTTTACCTCTTTCCGTAGAGACCATCCGGCGGGAAGTCCTGTCAAATAATTTATAGCCTACATAAGATTCAAGCGAGCTTAAGTGCAGGCTGACTCCAGGTTGCGAGATGTAGAGGGATTCTGCCGCACCTGTAAGTGTGCCTGTTTCGTAGATTGCTTTAAAGGTTCGGTACCATTCCAGATTTACCATATAGATCTATTATAAATAGAATGCAAATATAGGATTAATATCATTTTTATAATCCATAAACAAGTAGTGACCATCTGGTGTAGACGCTACTTGTTTATGAATTCTGCTTATAGGTTCAGTAATGGCTTAACCTTTTTTAGCATTTGATCGGCTGTGGTAGTTCCTAAAGCTTTTATTTCGAAAATTTCCAATGCTTTATTGAGTTCTTCTAGTTTTTGACTTTGATGGCTTTTTAAGTACAGCGCTTTTAATTGTTGTATTTTTTCAAAGTCCTGGGCACCTTCTATTAATTTTTCGAACCTAATGGAGCTTAGTGGCCCAGGGTATACCTGGTAAGTATCGCCAGCAGGCCAGGTCCTGAAACGGGTATCCACTAAGGGATTTTCTGTCCAGCTATTATAAGCCCAACGTACATAACCATCCATGTTTTTACGTGCAGTGTACCAACCCATCCAAACACCTTCTGCTGGCGAGGAGAAACTAAAGGCATTAGGATACGGCTCAGTACAACAGGTATACCATGTGCTGATTTTGCCTTGTTCCTTACGCTTTTGTAGCGTTGCTGCCGGGAAATCCCATTTCGAAGCGATGCAATAGTTGTCTATATCCTGCTCTACTTCAGGGTGATATTCTCCAGCCAAAGCAATTTTCCAGCCTTTATCCGTTTCTTTTAATAATTTGATCACTGCTTTCATGGCTTCCATTGGTCGTTCATCCATCGCAATATAGGTTTTGCTAAACCAACCCTTTTGTTTCAAATGCTTTGTAAAGTCGACCAGCATGGTTTTCCAGAAATTAATATAGGTTGGTGTGCCGATGGCATCTGTAAAAACAGCCTCCTTTTGCAGATTTTCGTCATAATAGCTGAAGGCGATTTTCCAGGGCACCATACTGTAACAATTGATACGTTCGTTAATTCCGCATTCCATTACAAAAGCAACATATTGGTCAAATAAACTATAGTCGTATGTCCAGCTGCCATCTTTTTTCTTGGTCCATTTAATCAAACTTGGATAATCGTCATAGGTTTGATGGCCCCAAGGTTCATTAACTATACTTGCTGTAATCGTTTTTTGTCCTGCATCAGCCAGCATCTGGTAGTATGCTTTCATTGCTGAAAAATGTTCTTTGCTCCACAAGGGCAATTTATGAACGCGGGCAATAGCTGCCGGATGTTGCCATAAGTCTAAATCGTAATGCCATTTGCCTGGGGCGGGCAACATTTTATTTAATACTTTTATAGTTATTGGTAAGCGGTAATCTTTTTCTCCTTTTATTTGGATTACACCCTTATAAAGGCCAGGCGAGGTGCTTGCAGGTATTTTTACACTCACCCAAATTGGTTGTGTATTGTTTTTTTGCAGTGGGGTAGCGCTTAATCTGGTATCAATGGCTTCTGCAACATAGGATGAATCGAAATCTTTTGCTTTACGATAACCACAACCGTCTCTAAATTCGTCAGTGATCACATATTTTACCATTCCAGCGTTGATGTTTTCTTTTTTGATGAAATGACCTTGCTCATCTTTTAGATCGTAAAGCTGTATGCTGATGTTGCTCACATCTTTGTTTGACCATAACAGCAATTGTGTATGAATTTTTTCGCCTTTCCAGGCTTTTGTCTCCCATACTTTTTCTATAGCTGTTCCCGGGGGCAATTCTCTGGCAAATCGGGTATTGGATGAACCAAAACTTACATTTAATCCATCGGGTACTTTGCGCCACTGATCATCAATAATTTGCGCGTTTAATACTGGTTTCTTTTGCAAGGCTAAACTTGCATCCTGGGCTTTGATATTATTGAAGCACAAGCAGGAAAGGCAAATAAAAATAAGACGTTTCATAAGCCTAAGTTAATTATTACAGGGTAGGCTTAATCTTTTTTAGGACGATATTTGTTGCGCAACCGTTTGATTTAACGGTATGAGTGCGATGAATTGAGAAAGATGAGGAGTTGTAAGCGAAAATCTATGTGATACATGTAAGTTCGAAATTCTGAGAAGACAGTTTTTTCGAACTTACGTGTTCGCAGATATTAAAGTGCAGCCAGTTTAAAATTGCTGAACCCAATCCGGGCATCATGACCTAATTTAAAAGGAGCACTGATGTAAAAATATTTATTGCCAGTGCTTTTTAGAAACATTGGTGTGTCCAGAACTTTAACTTTATCCAGATAGACTTGTGCTGTTTCGCCTTTTACCAAAATGGCGACATGCATTTTTCCAATGGCATAACCAGAAAGAGGGAAATCCAGGGTATTGTTAATTTTTGTTTCGCTGCTGGCATTGTTGATGCTTTTGCCCGAGTATCTGATTTCAGTGCTCATAATCCCATTGTCGTTATAGGCATCAGAGATGAATTTAGTCGCATTATTATCATGGGCAAAACCAAAGCTTATGTTGCCCAAATCATCCGTATCTGTATTGCTATGTGTAGCAATATCAAACTCAATTGTAAAATTTGCAGGAAGTGCTTTATCACTTTTTACTTTATAAGTAGTATACTGATTTAAGCTGAGCCATTGACCATCCAGGGTCTCAAATTTTTCTACTGATCCGGAACCACTTGTTTTCCATAACCGGGCCATATTACCAGTGGCATCAGCAGAAAAGTTATCTTCCAGGATCAGGGTTTTTCCAGGAGTGAAATTATAAGATAAAGCTGCTTTTTCAAAAAACTTTTTGTCATTGTCTGATACACTAACAGCCTGTGCAACTCCATTAGACGCGGAGGAAGTTTTCTTGCCGGATAAAATATCATCAACTTTTTGATCAACTGTAGAGTTCACTTTGTCTTTTAACTTTTTAAAAAACTGAGCATGTACAGGCTGAACAGCGCATGAAAGTGCTATACCACTTAAAAGTGTTAACGCTAATTTTTTTGTTTTCATAGGTAGGAGGTTTGTTTTTTCTGCGAAATTAATTCTTTTTTGGAATCTAAAGGTGTTCGTTAGAAAAAATATATGGTGTTAGTACGATCACCTTTACAAAGGCAAGAAAGAAAATAATCCAGGAATGGAATCATATCGGTCTGCACCCAATCCAGTCTGCACCCAGAAAAATATGTTTTCATGATGGAGCCTCAGAATCTGAAAGATTCAGCGAGATCAAAAAACATATTTTTAAACAATCAATCAGTGTTATTGTCCCAAGGTAAAAAACATGGCCACTGCTGCTGCACCCATAGCAATGAAAGTGAACCATAACAGGAATTTAGAAAGATAACCGCTTTTAAACTCACCCATTATTTTTTCACTCGCCGCTATTTTGGCAATCAGGAACAATAAAGGGACAGCTGCAACACCATTTAATACAGCAGCATAAACCAGGGCTTTAACCGGATCAATACCCACAAAATTGATGGTCAAACCAATTAACGTTGCTATTGTTATCACGCCATAAAAGCCATGAGCTCTTTTCAGCTTCAAGTTTAATCCGGACTTCCAGCTAAAAGCTTCTGCCACAGCATACGCTGCAGAACCTGAAAGTACAGGCACTGCTAAAAGACCAAGCCCGATAATACCAATGGAAAAGATCAATTTTGAAAGATAGCCTGCATGTGGAAAGGAGTGGACCAAAGGTTCCAGAGCTTTGGCTGCATCGGCTGCTGTTTTCACATCACGAACGCCGCTATTGTGCAAAACAGTTGCACCAACCAATAAAATGGACCAGGTGGTAATTTCAGAAACAATCATGCCCGTACCATTATCAAGCCTCATTTTATGAATATTTGCCCAGCCAATATTGGGCTTTCCATTTTTAAAAAGATGATCCCTTTTTTCTTCCTCCACTTCCTGAGAAGCTTCCCAAAAAAACATGTAAGGAGATATGGTTGTTCCCAGAACTCCGGTGATGATGAACAGGAACGCAAAATTAAATTCAAAATGAGGGGTGATTGTGGCCTTTAATACTGTTCCCCAGGGTTGATCTACAATAAATACAGTGATGGGGTAGGCGAGCAGGGCAATGGCCAACCATTTCAATATTCTGGAATATACCTGATAGTTGGTGAAGATTTCGAGAACAAGAATGAATACTGTAAAGAACAGCATTAGGATCACGAAAGGAGCGGAAGGAATGAGCAATTGTGCTGCTGCGGCCATTGCTCCAATATCTGCTCCAATATTAATGGTATTTGCCACTACAACTAGCCCCACTACGATATAAAGTACTGTTTTACTATAATGGTCTTTGACAACTGCTGCAAGTCCTTTACCGGTAACTAAACCAATTCTTGCACAAGCTTCCTGTACCGCGGTCATAAACGGAAGCATATATAATGCAGTCCACAATTGACCGTAGCCAAACTGAGCGCCAGTTTGGGAATAGGTTGCTATTCCAGAGGGATCGTCATCTGCTGCACCTGTAGTAAGGCCGGGACCAAGTACACTGAAAAACTTTCTGATTTTATTTAACTTACCGTTCTTGGCTGGGGTCCGTTTCATAAAGAAGGATAAATAGGCGTTATAGACATATAACTAAAGATAAAGTTTTAAATCACTTCATCCCATTTCTTCGTAATATTTATTAAATAACATCCTCTAAGTTACAGTAGAGGCTTTTTTAAAATAGATTTCATAAGTAAATGAATATTCACTTATATTTGTTTGTTAATTCATAAATATGAGAGCGAGAGATATTGATAAAGAGAATCTGGTTAAAAAGACAGCGATAGAAATTATTGGAAAGGGAGGCTTTGAACATTTTAGTATAAACAAGCTCGCCAAAGCATGTGGCATTTCTGTGGCCACACTTTATATATACTATAAGGACAAAGAAGATCTTCTTTCATCTCTGGCTACGGAGTTGGGCAGGAAGATGGGAGATGCTATGCTGAAAGATTTTGATCCGGAGTCTTCTTTTGAGACTGGTTTACGTCAACAATGGTTGAATCGTTATCACTATATGATAGAAAATCAGTCCATCAGTTTATTCTTTGAACAAGTAAGAACCTCATCGTATCAGGAGCAGTTCTTAAAAGCATTTGCAGAAGATTTAAAAAATGTGTTTGGGAAATTTATGGACAACATTGTTGCCAGGGGCGAGATCAATGCTATGCCCCTGGAAGTGTACTGGTCGGTAGCCTTTGCACCCCTTTATGCGCTTATTAAGTTTAACAATGAAGGACAGAGTCTGGGAGGGAAACCCTTCAAATTAACCGATGAGATGTTTTGGCAGGCATTTGATCTGGTGGTTAAAGCTCTTAAGCGGTGAATCAATTAATTGTTTAACTAAATTAAAGAAAATGGAAAATTTTGATCACATATTACTTTTTAAAACTGATATAAGATCCGAATCAGATAAATTGAGCCTACAGCCTGTTCTGAATACACACGATTGTATTGAAGAATGGAATGTAGATCTGGACGACGAGGACTATGTACTCAGGGTCATATCCCATGAGTTAAAACACCATCAAATTATCGAATTGATTAATCAACACGGCTATGAATGCCATGAATTAAAATGATTTAAATGAAACAGAACGAAATTATCCCTTTTACCGGCTATCAGAAAGCCGTTATATTTATTCTCGCAATTACCCAATTTACGGTTATTCTGGATTTTATGGTGATGTCGCCTTTAGGCGACCTGCTGATCAAATCCCTGGATATGAAACCCTCTAATTTTGGAGTAGCAGTTTCTGCCTATGCTTTTAGCGCAGGAATCTCTGGCCTTCTTACGGCAGGTTTTGCCGACCGTTTTGACCGGAAAAAACTCTTGCTGTTTTTTTACAGCGGCTTCATTATTGGAACAATATTTTGCGGCGTTGCACAGTCTTACCAGGTTCTGGTTGCGGCCAGGATCATCACCGGATTGTTTGGTGGGGTAATCGGATCCATTTCTATGGCCATCATTACTGACCTTTTTGCTTTACAACAAAGAGGCCGTGTAATGGGATTTGTTACGATGGGTTTTGGTGCAAGCCAGGTTTTAGGCATTCCTATCGGATTGTATATCGCTAATCTATGGGGATGGGAAGCACCCTTTTTAATGGTTGCTGGAATGGCTGTGTTGGTAGCTGTATTTATTGCAATTACACTTAAACCTGTGACTCAGCACCTGAAACTGCAACACGATAAATCTGCTTTTACACATTTATGGCATACGGTATCTAAACGGGATTACAGGATTGGGTTTATGGCTACAGCTGTATTGTCGATTGGTGGCTTTATGATGATGCCATTTGGAAGTGTGTTTGCAGTGAATAATCTGCATGTTACAGAAAAACAACTTCCTTTACTGTTCATGGTATCAGGCGTAAGTGCGCTTGCCGTTATGCCTTTGGTTGGGCGTTTAAGTGATAAAGTAAGCAAGTATAAATTGTTTGCTGTGGCTTGCCTTTGGATGATTGCTGTTTGTGTGATCTATACCAATTTGTCTATAACACCGTTTTGGATTGTACTTGTGCTCAATGTGATGATGATGATGGGGGTTATGGGCAGGATGGTTCCTTCTCAGGCTTTGATGAGCGCAGTACCGGAAATGGAAGACAGAGGGGCATTTATGAGTATCAATGCTTCTCTGCAGCAAATTGCCGGTGGAATTGGAGCTGCAGTAGCAGGTACGATCGTATACCAGGACAACAAATTCAGTCCTTTGAAGAATTACGATATTGTGGGTTATGTGGTCTTTGCGATATCATTGATCAGTATTTATCTGATGTACCGGGTGAATGAGGTTGCTAAAAAGAGAGCGAATGAAAGACCGCTCTTGCCTAAAGAGGAAGCTGAAGAAGTATTAATATCAGCAGAGTTTTAAAGAAAAGCCCCCAATGAAATTCATTGAGGGCTTTTTTCCATTGTACAAGTCTAATATCCTGTATTTTGTTTCAACTTTTTATTGGCATCTAATTCTGATGATGGAATTGGAAAAAGAAGTTGGAAATCCTGTAGAGTAACATTATTTACTGCCTTTTCAACTTCTTTATATTTTCCAAGACGGATCAGGTCCCAGCGTCTGTGCCCTTCAATGCAAAGCTCACGTGAACGGTCTTTAACCAGGGAATCTACAAATGCAGCAGATGTAGGTGTATTGGCAAGACTTAGCTGTTGTGCCGGTAAAGTCAAACCTGCACGTGCTCTAACCGTATTTAAGCCATTAAATTTAGCTGGATCTGCCGGGTTTACATTGTTCATTGCCTCAGATTGCATCATCAATACATCTGCATACCTCAGAACAATCCAATTTACCCGG
This sequence comes from Pedobacter nutrimenti, assembly GCF_032678445.1. GTDB lineage: Bacteria > Bacteroidota > Bacteroidia > Sphingobacteriales > Sphingobacteriaceae > Pedobacter > Pedobacter nutrimenti_A. The sequence continues at coordinate 377,188 of NZ_JAVTSQ010000006.1, read as the reverse complement.
GAGTTATTTGTACCCGCAACCCATTTAGGATCTTTAAATTTAGAGACATAAGGTGTAACCGTAGTGCTTGCTGCCGTATTGGATACGTTCCAGTTTTTCCGGATCACATCGTCTTTGGTGTAGGTGTTGTTGAACAGGTTCAGGTTGGCAACAAATGATCCGGAACCCTTTACAATAGCAGGAGAGAACATCCTGATAATAATGTTCTGGGTTGTGCTGTTGTCATCTCCAAATTGCACGTCAAAGATGTGTTCTGTTTGAGTTGGAAAATACTTAAGGTCGCAGTTAAATACATCTGAATAGTTAGTCATCAGTTTATAAATGCCTGTATTGATGACCTTATTGCATGAGGTAAGCGCATTCTGGCTGTCATTAACATCTGCAAATGTGGTGCTGCTGCGTTGCAAATAAACCCTGGCAAGCATTGCAGATGCGGCGCCAGTGGAGACCATTCCTTTAATGCTAATCTTGTTCTCTGCATAGCAATTGGCTTCTGCGAATTTGAGATCCGAAATGATTTGCTCATACACTTTTGCTGCAGGGGATTTATCCGGGTAAAGATTTGGATCTTCCAGGCTTTGGATGGGTTTCAGTACTATCGGCACATCACCAAAACTTCTTACCAGGTCAAAATAAGCCATGGCACGAAGAAACATGGCATTACCTATAATATTGTTTTTCGGTGCATCATCCATTGCAATTCCTGGAACATTGGCTATGACATCATTTGCCCGGCTAATAAGTTTGTAACTGTTTTGCCACCAGTTCTGGATCTCAATATTAGATGCTGTATATTGTAATTTATATAAATCAATACGTTCCTGATTTTGGGTGAGCAAAGGGACAAGACCGTCTCCAGTCAGTTCAGTAATTAAATAAATGGTTCGCTGATAGTAGGCTTGTGGTTGCAACTGGCTCAGTACACCGTTTATGGCGAGTTGGGCATCAGCAGCTGTTTTATAAAAGTTAACTGGTGTTAAAACACTGTAAGGCTTTTCTTCCAAAGCTTTTTTGCAAGAGGCAAAAAACAGAGGTGCTAAAGCTAAAGCTATAAATATCTTTTTCATCTGATTGTTCTGTTAAAGGTTAAAAACCAAGTCTTAATCCCAGGGTATACGTCCTGATATTCGGATAAGGATTGTAGTCCGTTCCCAGGGAAGTGAAATTTCCTGCAGAGTTTGAATAAGAGTTCACCTCAGGGTCATATCCTGAATATTTAGTGATCGTAATCAAATTCTGTCCAGTCACATAGACGCCGGCCGTTTTGAATACAGAAGACATTTTTGGCAGAGGAAGGTCGTAAGTCAATGTAATTGTTTTAAAACGCAGATAGCTTCCGCTTTCCAAAATATCGCTTGTTGGACCAAGTCCTCTTCTTAATGTACTGCCTAAACTTGGTAGGGTATTGCTGGTGCCTTCTCCATTCCAGCTATTGGTCAATACATAGGCCAGTTTATTGTCAGACAAGGTTCCGTTTTCATTTTCTATCTTATTTTCGTTTAAGATCTGATTTCCATACACACCTTGTAAGAGAATAAATAAGTTAAACTTGCCTACAGTCAGGTTGTTGGATATTCCATAAGAGAATTTAGGTAATGCCTGACCGATAATGGTCCTGTCTGCATCGTTAATTAAGTGGTCACCATTCAAGTCTTTATATTTTGGGTCTCCTGGTTTAACAGGGGTGGTGATGCCACTTTGCGAGATCTCCTGGCCACTTTGCCAGATCCCGTCAAAAACATAGCCATAGAAGGAGCCTATTGGCTTGCCAACCTGTAGAATAGCGGCACTTCTTCCGCCAGGATACAGACTCGAACTCACATTACCTGTTAACTGTGAATTTACACCTCCAAGGTCTAATATTTCGTTGATGTTTCTTGAAAAGTTAAGCGTGGTAGACCATTTTACTTTCTCCGATTGAATATTTTGTGTGTTCAGGGAAAATTCAAAGCCCTTGTTACGTACGGCGCCGATATTATCAATTACGGTTGTGAAACCACTTGTTGATGGTACAGTGCGGTTAAATAATAATTTGGTGGTTTTCTTGTTGTAATAATCTGCTGTAAAACTGATCCGATTTTGCAACAGTCCTAAATCAAGACCTGCGTTGTAAGCAGTGGTGGTTTCCCATTGCAAATTTGGGTTTCCAATATTGTTTGGCGATGCACCTACGATGCGGCCGTTAGAATAATAGGTGTTAAAAGAATATTGTTGTAAAGGCGAATATGCGGGTATGTTTGAATTACCTGTTAAACCATAACCAAGTCTTAATTTCAGATCACTGATCTTTTCATTGTCTTTCAGGAATTCTTCTGAAGAAACCCTCCATGCCAAAGCTCCCGATGCAAAGTTCCCCCATTTATATTTTTCTCCTAATGGAGAAGACCCATCTCTCCTGTAGGAAAGTGTAACGAGGTATTTGTCCATCAGACTGTAATTTACCCTCGCGAGCAGGGAGGCGAGTGCAATCTTATTTGCAGTTGATGTTGCTGTTGTGCTTCCTCCGACACTTAAATTATCTGTACCTAAATTGTTTGTGGTTAATGCCGTTGCAGTTGTTGTATTGCTGCTAAACTTAAATTCCTGATAGGTAAAACCAACTACAGCACTGATCGAGTGGATCTTATTTAAGATGGTATTGTAACTTAAGGTGTTTTCGTTTAACCAGCTTAAATTCTGAGGGTTAACAATTTGGGCGTAGCCATTTGTACTTGCCCCTAAAAAGGTTGTATTTGGCCTGAAAGTCTGTTCTTTAGAGAAACGGTCATCTGTACCAACACTTACTTTAAGTTTAAAATTCTTAATAAATTCATAGTCTGCAAATGCGTTGGCAAACAAGCGCAGGTTAGTGATGGAGTTTGTATTTAAAGTAGCAGCTGCTATCGGATTGCCCAATGTGTTTGTATAACCCGCCGGACTGTTTTGATAGGTGAAAGCACCGTTGGCGTCATAAATTGGAACACCTGGATTGATCCTCAGGGCATCAAGCAATGTGCCTCCGCCGGCACCACCTGTTGTATTTACATTGGCCAGATTTTGCTTATCGTAGGAGATCTGGGAGTTCAAGCCGAAATTAATCTTTTTGCTTATCGCCCGGTTAAAATTGTACCTCATTGTTCCCCGTTGGTAACCGGAATTTAAGATAATTCCCTTTTGGTCGAAATAATTAAAGCTCAACAAATACTTGGTGCCATCGGAACCACCCATCATAGATACATTTGCATTTGTGATGGGTGCTGTTCTGAATAATGCTTTCTGGTAGTCCATTCCTTCACCTAAAGCATTGATCTGATCTTGTGTGTAGGGGATAGGTGTTTGTGTGGTGTTGTTTTGGTTCAAATAGGTGGTTACCTTATTCAAATAAGTAGCAAACTCACTGGCATTCATCATGTCAAGCGTTTTCCCTACTTTTTGAAAGCCAGAATAAACATCTGCATTGATTACATTTTTACCAGCTGAACCTGATTTGGTTGTAATAATGACAACTCCATTTGCTCCCCGGTTACCATAGATTGCGGTAGAAGAGGCGTCTTTCAAAATGTCTATAGAAGCGATATCATTGGAATTCAGTGCGGTAATATCTGCACCTGCATAACCATCTACAACATACAAGGGATCACTGCTAAAATTGATAGAGTTTGTTCCTCTTACACGTACGCTGAATGAGGCTCCCGGCTGAGAATTGGTTTGCGTTACCTGTACACCGCTAACCTGACCTTGTAACATTTGCGCTGTTCCAAAAACAGGTGTTTTCTCTACATTGGTTAAACCTACGGAGGCAACGGAACCGGTTACATCTTTCTTTCTCTGGGTACCATAACCTACTACAACCAATTCGTTCAGGTTTTTGGAATCTGAAGTTAATTGTACATCTATTTTGGTCTGATTTCTTACCGTGATCTCCTTTGGACTAAAGCCGATAGAAGAAACGATCAGTACGGAGTTAATGTCTGGAACTCCAATGGAATACCGGCCGTTAATGTCGGTAGATGTCCCTGTATTTGTACCTTTTACTTTGATACTTGCTCCCGGCAGTGGGAGATGATTTTCATCGGTAACCGTTCCTGTTATAGTGATTGTTTGCTGATTGCGGGTTGCGTTGAAAGAGATACCATTGCCCAATTTACCGCGTGCAGGATCAGGAGCCGGCTTGGCCCATGCATTTCCGATCAGGGGTAAACTGAAAACAATTTGTAAAAACGCAACCTTACATACTTTCGAATGTAAAAGTTTTGATTTCATGATTTTAGGTGATAAGTTTTTTAATGTTTTTGTGTTAGTGCTGTTGGTAATCAGCAAAGACTAGGAGCCGTCCGTTATTTTCATAGGGCTTTGAATTTGGTAAATATTTAGGTTAGAATGTATCTGGGACTTATAGGGTCCATAATCAAACATAAGTTGATTATCTGAACAGTTTTCAAGTTTTAACCAGTTTATTTACGGAATCGTTTCCGTCAGATGTAAAATAGATCCTGGAAACTGTATTACAAAAATCTTAAGCCAAGCTCATTAATTCATCTAAAAAGCCAATCTGACGCTCGTTGATCTTCAGCCGGGCTTCTGCAAGATCAAACCACCCGGCCCGATCTATTTCTGGAAATTGTTGAATCTTACCCGATTTAGGAGGCCATTCCAGGTCAAACATATTACAAATTACATTAGATGTATCCAGATCCCCAGATACCGCCCAGCAATACACCGTTTTGCCACCTTTTTGAATTATTGGACTCAATTGCCTAAAATCTCCCCAAGGAGTATAGCCTGTTTCTTCTTCAAATTCCCTTAATGCCGTCTGCAATAGATCCTCGTCTTTTTCAGGCTCTCCCTTGGGAATGGTCCACCAGCCAGCATCCTTATTTTTAAAGAAAGGTCCACCTGGGTGTACCAATAAAACCTGGATCTGGCCCAGATTCTTTTTGTAAAGTAATATTCCAGCGCTGTTTTTGCCCATATACAAATATATTATACTTCTGATGGTTTATATCTTGTTATATTTTATATTAGCACAATCAAATCACTTCAATTTATCCATGGACACCCTGCCAGAACAAAATGGTCTCTCAATTGTATCCAACTTTACGGCAGGAAATGAAAGCGCATTTGATGTGATCTTCAATCATTTGTACAGTCCATTATGTGTGTTTGCTCAAGGGATCGTAAATGATCACTTTGCTGCTGAAGATATAACACAGGAAGCTTTCGTGAAATTATGGGAAAAGCATGCTGACTTTGATAATTTCCCATCCATCCGTTCTTTCCTTTACATCACAGTTAAAAATGCTGCTTTTAATTTCCTGGAAAAGGGCAAAGTTAAGCAGAAGCATCAGAATTATGTCCTTAAACAAGACCTAAGCGTTGAACGGAGTATTCTGCATGGTATTATAGAGGCAGAAGTCCTTCATAATATCGTTTCTACTATTGAGACTCTTCCCGAACAATGTCAGCGCATCATAAAAATGACTTTTTTAGAAGGCCTTAAGCCTAAAGATATATCAGCTAAACTTGGTATTTCGGTGAGTACCGTCAATAATCAAAAAATGAGGGGTTTATCTCTGTTAAAAGAAAGGCTTACCCAAAGGGATTTCTTGTTTTGTGCAGCTGTAATTATCCACGGTTTCTGGAAATAATAAAAATATTTTAAAAACCTTTAGATAAAATAAGGGGTGTTCCTGTTCTATATACAAAACAGGTACCTCATATGGAAGAACAGAAAGTTCAGTATTCCTTTAAAATTGCTGGCTTAATTACAAAATACATGAATAAGAGTCTTGATCCTGAAGAGCAGCAAGAGCTGAGGCAATGGATCAATGATGACCCTGCCAACGAAAGCCTGTTTAAAAAATTAAATAGTGAAGAAGCGCAGGAGCATTATTTTGCTGGTCTTAAGGCCTTTCCGCCAGTAAATGCATTGGTTAAGGTAAAAGGTAGGATACATGGCGCACCGAAGGTGCTGAAAATGGGAAGATCGAAACAGCAGTGGTTGTACGCATCTGTAGCTGCAGTGTTGTTACTGATCTCCGTTGGTATCTGGTTTGTTGTGGGAAAGAAAACAGATGATGAGGAACTTCGCTATGCCACGGCGAATATTTCGCCTGGAAGAAATGTGGCCACGCTCACATTATCTAATGGGAAAAAGATCACCCTTGACAGTATAGCAAACGGTAGGTTTGCTGAACAAAGCGGTATTTCTATTAGTAAAACAAAGGAGGGAAATCTTGTTTACCGAGTTACTGACCAGCCAGCCGAAATAAGCAACGATCAATTCAATAGCATAGAAACTCCAAAAGGGGGAACTTACCAGATCAATTTACCGGATGGCACCAAAGTATGGCTCAATGCTGCATCGTCGCTAAGATTTCCTATACATTTTTCTCAAAAGGAAAGACGTGTTGAATTGACCGGAGAAGGCTATTTCGAAGTTGCCAAAGATAAAGCCAGGCCATTCTTCGTTAAGAATGAGGCTCAGGAAACCAAAGTTTTGGGCACGCATTTCAATATCAATGGATACAGTGACAATACATTTGTACAAACTACACTGATTGAAGGCTCTGTTCAGGTTTCCGGTTTCCCGAAGGCATCACATGCGGAGCATGTGGTCTTAAAGCCTGGCCAGCAATCGGAGTTAAATTTGGGAAAACTTATGGTAAAACCGGCTAATCTCCAGGAAGTGATGGCCTGGAAAAATGGAAACTTTCTTTTTGATGCCATGGAGTTAAGCAATATACTTAAACAACTCAACCGGTGGTATAATATCAGTGTTGATTATAGTGGTGTTCCAGATCTTCGCCTCACTGGTTATATATCAAGGAACGAGTCTCTATATCGTGTTTTGCAAATGCTTGAAATTACTGCAAATGTGAAATTTAAAGTGCAAAATAATGTTTTAAAAACCTCGATTAAAAAATAGATGCCTATGTAACAGCGATACTATAGACATGCCGGAAACTCTTAAGAAGAAATTTCCAGAAAAATAAACCGGCTGCGCAGCCACGCAGTCCGGTTCTATTAAGGCAGCAAGACCGCAATTAAACGCAAATTCAACTAAACAATCAACCACCTTAACCTTCCAAAGATATGGAATTCATTATTCTATGCAATAACCTGCATGGCCCAAAGAAGAATGGCCGGTGCCTCCGGTTTTTAAAATCTAAAACGATTTTAATTATGAAACTCACTGCAATCATTTTAACCATCGCCTGTCTGCAGGTTACTGCAGCTGGTTATTCCCAGCAAGTTACGCTCTCGGAAAAAAATGCGTCTTTAAAAGATGTACTGTTAAAGATTAGAGAACAAAGCAAATATCAGATCCTTTTCAACGACAGTTGGCTGCTGAAAGCAAAGCCAGTAAATATTAAGATTGACAGAGCCTCAATAGAAGAGGTCATGGAGCGCTCTTTAGAAGGGCAACCCTTTGATTACCTGATTTCTGATAAGACGATCCTCATTACGCTAAAGGAAGTGAACCTTTTTAACCGGGTTATGAACTATATAAAAAAGGATGAAATTATTGGTAAAGTATTGGATGAAAAGGGGATCCCTATGCCTGGTGTAAGTGTTAAAGCACGAAAAAGCGGAAAAGTCGCCATTACAGATCAAAACGGTACTTACCGGATCCTGGTAGACGATAATGATATCCTTACATTTTCTTATGTAGGATACAGTTCGGCAGAGCAGCCGGTAAAAGACAGGAAAATGGTAAATGTTACATTGGAACCTAATCCTGCGCAATTGGAACAGGTGATGGTTACCGGATATCAAACCATATCAAGAGAACGTGCAACAGGTTCTTTTACCCAGATTGGCAGGGATGTATTGAATAGCCGACCTGTTTCAAACTTATCTACCGCCTTACAAGGCATGGTCGCGGGTATGCAAGCCAAAGAACGGGCAGACGGTAGTGTAGATTTTCTGATCCGCGGAAATACCTCTTTGTATGCAGATAAAAGTCCGCTGGTCGTGGTAGATGGTTTTCCGGTATCAGCAAGTGATTTCTCTGACATCAACCCAAATGACGTTGAATCTGTTACCGTGTTGAAAGATGCCGCTGCTGCTTCAATTTGGGGCGCACGGGCAGCCAATGGCGTTATTGTGATTGTAACCAAAAAACTAAAAGGAACGAGCAAACTCAAAGTAGAAGCGAATGTTTTTACGCGTATTTCCAATAAACTCAATCTGGATCAGGTGCTTACCCAGGCCAATTCTGCAGATCAGGTGGCTTATGAAAGAAAAGCATTTGACAACAACTGGACATTTTTTCCTTACTCCGGCTCATTTGGGGATATCTCCAATTCGCTAACCCTGGCACAGGAACTTTTATATGCCAATAAGAATGGAACCTTAAGTACTGCTGATATGAATGCCGGGCTTGACCGTTTAAGCAAAATAAGCAACCGTTCGCAGATTAAAGACTTATTGCTGCAAAATGCAATTCTCGATCAGTATAATGTGAACCTACAGTCAGGTACAGAAAAATCAAAGAGTTATGCCTCTATACTTTATGAAAAAAACAAAGGTAATTATGTAAAAAATAAATACGACAGATTCAATTTAAACTTCAATAACAGTTATCAACTGGCCAGCTTTTTGAATTTTAACATTTCTGCCAATCTCCAGTATAAGAGAATGGAAAGCAGTGGTGCAACTATAGCTGAAATTCAGGATCTTTCTCCATATGAGATGCTGCTCAATCCAGATGGAAGCTATGCAACCAACCTAAATACGTATAACCGTGAACAACTCGGCCTGATTCCTGCTTCAAAATTTCCTTATTCTGATTGGTCTTATAACCTGCTGCGTGAGGTCAATGGAAGAAAACTGACAAACCAGAATCTAAGTGCGAGAATACAGACAGGGTTGAATCTGAAAATCACAAAGGGTTTAACTTTTGATACTAAGTTCCAATATGAAAGAGCTAAAGTAGATTACAAAGATTATTATGATGAAAGTACTTTTTTTGTAAGAAGTCTGGTGAATAGCATGACCGAATACAATGATAATACAAAAACTGTAGGAAAATCATACATTCCAAAAGGAGGCATTTTAAAAGGTCGTACCGTACTTAATGATGATGGATCAACATCTGACCTACCCAATACAGATTTAGAAAGTTTTCTGGTGCGTAATCAGTTGAATTTTGATAAAACCATTGGATCCAAGCATAGTATTTCGGCTATTGCGGGTATGGAAATTTCCCAGTCAACCTTAAATACCCGGATCAATCCTTATGCCTATGGATATTCAGAAGATAAACTGCAGGCAACGGTTCCTCCATACGGGTATGGAAGTTCGTTGGATCAGTTCACAGACTTTGAAGGTAATTCTGGTGTAACTGTTCCGGGTGGAAATACAACTTTTGGCTGGAAACGAAATAAATTCGTTTCATTCTACGGAAACGCTTCTTATACTTATGATAGTAAATACACTTTAAGCGGAAGTATTCGTAGTGATGCGTCCAATTTTATTACCGATGATCCAAAATTACGATGGTCTCCACTATGGTCTGTTGGGGCAAAATGGAATCTGAAAAATGAGGATTTTATGGACAACATGAAGTCTGTTAATCGCCTGGAACTCCGTTTAACTTATGGTAAAAATGGAAACGTGGAGAGCTCTACCTCGACAAAAGCCTTGTTAAATGTTGGTACGAGTTTGAACTCTAGTACTGGAACCATTACGGCAACAATTGCAGATAATGGAAATCCATTTTTGCGCTGGGAGAAAACAACCAGTACAAATTTAGGTGTTGATTTTGCTTTATTCAATAACAGACTGTTCGGAACTATAGATCTCTATAATAAAAAGGGTGAGGGAATTATTGGTGTTGTGGCTTTGCCTGCTGCCACCGGAACAACCAGCCAAAAATTCAATAACGCAGGGATAACCAACAGAGGTATTGAGATCACGTTGGGTACAAACGTGGATATTCCAAATACCCCGATTCATTACACGACCTCGATTAATTACGCTTATAATTACAACAATATCAATAGCTTATTTAATCCATCGCTATATGTATTCCAGATGATAGGTGGTGCATTTGTAGAAGGCAGGCCAGTAAATTCCATTTATTCCTTTGAGTACAGAGGCATGAAAGACGGTGTGCCCCAAGTTGCAGGACCAAACGGAAGTCTGATCTCCTTCAATGACCTGGCCCCATATAATAGAGGACTTGGTTTGCCTTTCCTTAAATATGAAGGAACTTCAACGCCACCGCACACATTGGGTTGGGTTAATAATATCAAAGTTAAAGATTTTAGTCTGACAGCTGTTTTCATTGGGACGCTTGGTGGGGTATACCGTAATCCTGTTTTTGATTATGCTGCCACAGTGGGCTCCGGGAAGACCTTTGTCAATAAATACATCAGCGAAGTGTTGGCAGGTAACCCAAACCTTCCTGGATTTGCTCTTCCAAATGAAACCAGTACTTATCGTTGGGACCGTTATGCGCCAAATCTGAGCAGTCTGGTTGAAAGTTCTTCGTATATTGAATGTAAAGAACTGACGCTGGAATACACACTTTCAAAGAGGATAACAAAAGCACTTAATATCAATAATATTAGAGTTTTTGCTCAAACCAGGGATCTGGGTATGATCTGGCACGCGAACAGCAAAGGCTATAATCCAGACTGGTTGCCTGGAACAGACAGGCCACAGCAAAGTTATACATTCGGTGTAAACCTTCAATTTTAAGATCTGAACAACATGAAAACAATACAATCAGTCATTTTAATTACCGGGTTGATTCTATTTGCAGGGTGTAAAAAATACCTTTCGGAAGAACCTAAAAAACAAGCCAGTATCCAAACGGTAGAACAATTGGAGGCACTAGTAGACTATGCACCTGCCTTTGCCTATGTCACCAGTCTTACTGCAACTTATTCTACTGACGATGCAGAAATTACTAAAGAATTGTACAAGAACAATCCTTCTGCCTTCACCATTGATAACATGCAATACTATGTAAACAGTGTGAGCGGGGTAGTTGGCGCTGCAGCAGATGCTTTATGGAATGGAGAGTATAAAAAGATATTCACTGCAAACCTTATACTGGCCAATATTGACCAGGTTACCGGCGATGAGATTATCCGTAAACGCGTAAGAGCGGATGCTTATTTTATTCGTGCCTATTCTTATTGGGTACTGGCCAATTATTATTGTGCACCCTACAGCGATGCCAACTTAGGCTCTATGGGCCTTCCTTTAAAGAAAACAGTGGACTATACGGAGCCGCTTAAACGGGCAACACTGAAAGAGACTTACGATTTTATTCTTTCCGACATCGCAGAGGCACAAAAGGTAGCTAACGATGATGTTGATCCTGTAAGAGCATGGAGAGTGAGTAAAAAGGCGATTGCGGCATTTATGAGTCGCTACTACCTATTCACGGGTAATTATGATCAAAGCCTGGAACAGGCTGCACAGGCACTTGGAAGTATAAATGCAAAACTGGTAGATTACAAAACCCTGAAACCAGGTATTTCTAAATCTTACACCAGTCCGGCGGCAACGTTGAACTATGTAGAACAAAATGACTGGCAACCGGCAAAATTTCTGTACTGGCCGGAATTCTATTATACCCGTTATACCTATACAGCCTCTCAGTGGTACCTTCCAAGTACGGCTCTGTTAAATTTATACGATACACAAAATGATCTCCGCTATAAAAGTTTTATGATTCCAAATGGTGGAAGGAGAATGTCTGTTGTTACTCCGGCTGCATTCAGATATACTGTATTTAGTGATGGAAAATATTTGCCAGACGGGCCAACCATTGCTGAGGTGCTTCTAAATAAAGCAGAAGCCCTGGCACGCAAAGGAGACGCTGCCGGCGCAATGGATGCTGTAAATATCCTTCGTTTGAAACGAATGAGTACCTATATTCCGTTAACAGCAAGCGGTAAAGACGAGGCCATTAAAAAAGTTTTGGAAGAAAGAAGAAGGGAAATGCCTTTTGCCATGCGCTGGTATGATATTCGCCGTTTTAGTGTAAATGATTACCCGGGAGATAATGTAACTGTAACCCGTGATTTCTTCAATGTGTCCATCGGAGCTGTAGATGTCAATTCACCAAAAACCTATACATTGGATGCCAAGCGTCTCCTGGTACCAATTAATGGCGTTGAAATGGATGCCAGCAAGGGTCAAATTCAACAAAATACTTATTAACTAACCTATTTAAAACACCATAAAGATGAAAACAATCTTAAGAATTTCTGTTGCTGCAGCCTTGATGCTTCCGCTCTCTCTCTTTGCGCAGGAAAAAACTAAAACGATAACAGATCCGGCTGTTCTTACAAAGCTGAAAAGAGCTGTTGAAGCCAATCCAAATGATTTAAAAGCTCACGAAGAATATATCAAAGCTGCTGGAATAGAGAATACCCAGACACTGGTGCAATATGAAGCCTGGCAGAAAAAATTCCCTACATCAGCTGTGGTTCCTTATGCTGCTGGAGCAGCTTATGCGGATGAGGAAAGCCCGAAAGCCAGGCCATATCTTTTAAAAGCGGTTAAAATAGATCCGAAATTAGCTAAGGCCTGGAGTGATCTGTGGATTGATGCGGAAAGATGGGGACAGTTCGATCAGGGACGTGAATACCTTGCCAAAGCGACAGCGGCAGAGCCCGAGAATCCAGATTATGCGTTTTATTATTCTGGTTCTTTTGCCACAGTAGACCGGAAAAGATACCTGCAGCTTACCGATGAACTGGTGAAACACTTTCCAACAAGTGAACGTGGTGCTCAGGCCTTATATTGGCTTGCGCAACGTTCTCCTAAGAAGGCAGATAAATTAAAAGGATTTGAGGTATTAAAAAACACATATGCTCCTGAAAAATTTAGCTGGTCTTCCAGTGGTATGTCTTCTTACTATGACCTGCTTTTACAAGAAGATCCCAAAAGAGCGCAGGAATTGGCCAAAGAACTCGGTGCTAAAAAGGTAGAGGGACAAAACTGGGCACAATTAGAGAAAACGGCTGGAAGTTTTGTAGAAACAAGATCCCTGCTGGAGCAGAAGAAATCAAAAGAAGCTTTAGACATTATCCATAGTATTAAGCTACCCCGCTATTTCGGTTCAAATAACACTTTGTTGTTGTTTAAAGCGCAGGCAGCGGAAATTGCTTACAGCCCGGCTGCGGGATATGATACGCTGATCAATGCCTTTGCAAAATCACCTTCGGTGGCCATTAAGGAGCAACTTGTGGTGTATGGAGGCAAAGCGGGAAAGTCAGCAGCTGAGATAGACGGGGACATCTGGAAAGCGATTGATGCCAAAGCAAAACCAGCGACACCATTTACCCTTAAAAAATATTTAACCTCCGGATCGGCCTCCTTAGCGGACTATAAAGGTAAAGTTATTTTGTTGACGTATTGGTTTCCAGGTTGTGGACCATGCAGAGGTGAGTTTCCTCATTTTGAAAACGTAATCCGTAAATTTAAAGGACAACAGGTCGATTACATTGGCATTAATATCGTTCCGGAACAAGATGAATATGTTATTCCATTTATGAAATCCAGCGGTTATAGCTTTACACCAATTGCCGATGTAAAAGATAGGGTTAAAGGAAATCTGGACAATAGAGGAGGAGCCCCAACTAATTTCCTGATTGATCAAAGCGGACGTGTCATTTTTTCTAACTTTAGAACAGATGGTGACAATGAAGAAGATTTGGAACTGATGATCAATCTGGTTCTTAAAAATGGTAAAGAGGCATGAAAAATAGATTTAAAATTGTAGCCATTGGCTTATTCCTGCTTGTACAGAATACCAGTTTTGCCCAACAAAAGACAGGTATGGTCACCTTAAGTGGAAAGCTTAAAAACTTTAGTAATCAGGTGAATATAGAGGACTTGTCAGAGTTTCAATATTTATTGCCGCCTACAGCTGCGCGGATCATTATCCCGGGAGAAGATGCCAGCTTTAAAATTAGTTTTCCGGTAAAGACAGCGAATTACTTTCGTTTGGGGCGCAATACTTTGTATTTAAGCCCAGGTGATCACATGGAAGTTGTTATCGATAAAAATAATCCAAGAAACGCTTCTTTTACTGGAAAAGGAGCGGAAGCTAATAATTACCTGAGAAATACACCTTTTCCTAAAGGTGGTTCTTTCCTTGAGGCGGGAAAATTGATTAAAAGCACACCCGAAGCGACTATCGGGGCAGTAGAGGCAAGTGCAGAAATCAGAAGGAAAGAACTGATGGGCACAACCGGACTAATAACGGAATTCAGACGTTTGGAAACGGCCAGAATTAAAGCAGATCTGATCAATAGTTTGTTGAGCGGAGAAAGTTATAATGGTATGATCCTTAAGCTTAAAGGTGATGAAGCTGAAACATATGCTTTACACTATAAAGAAGCGATAAAGCCAAAAGTAATGGCTTACAGCCATAATTTTGTGGATGCCTCATTGATGAAAATGACTGTGTACAGGGATATCGCTGCCGATTTGATCAACAACAGAACGGAAGCTAAACTTGCCCAGCCCATTAAGGATTGGTATAGGGCAGAAGAATTGGTTGGAGAGATGGGAAAAGTCAAAAACAAATCTGAACTCGCAAAATTCAAGCAAAAAATCACACAAATTAAAACGATTCCTTATCAAAAAGCAGCGAATCAAATGTTACAGCAGTTGCTTTCCTTCGGAAAAGGTGATGAGGCCGTTGATTTTACTGCAAGAGATCTGAGCGGGTTGCCTGTAAAATTAAGCAGTTTAAAAGGAAAGGTTATATATGTGGATCTTTGGGCTACATGGTGTGGCCCCTGTATGCATGAAATGCCATATTTTGAAAAACTGAAGGAACAATATAAAGATAATCCTAATATTGTTTTTGTCTCTCTTTCCCTGGATGATACAGCTGAGGTTTGGAAGAAGAGCGTGGAGGGCCGTAAAGCAGTGGGACAGCAATGGCTGATTGATAGAAATAAGTTACAGGCTTACAATATTGTAGGCATTCCGAGAATACTGTTGATTGATAAAAACTTTAAGGTGGCGGATATGGATGCGCCAGCTCCCTCATCGGCAGAGGCTGTTAAAGCAATTAACCAATTACTCTAAAATAAAACATCCCCTGCCAAGCTGGCAGGGATGTTTTTTAAGGTTTAACCCCTTCATTTGTCATTACAACCGGTTTAATATAACCATCTTTATCAAAATACATCCGGTCGATGCAGGTTACCCTTGCGTTGCCATCTGTTTGATCTAGTGGTCTTCTGTGGTATACAATAAACCATTCGTCTTTTTTTGCAGAGCCTATTACAGAATGGTGGCCAGCGCCGGTAGCTATTTTAGGATCTTGTTGTAAAATCTTTCCCACTCTTTTGAAAGGCCCCATAGGAGAATCGGAAATTGCATAAGCTACGCTGTAATCCGGACCTGTCCAACCGCCTTCAGACCACATAAAATAATATTTCCCCTTACGGATAAACATAAAAGGACCCTCTACATAATTTTCAGGGGTGATTTCTTTAAACACCTGGCCGTTTTCCATTGGTAAAAAGCCTGTAAAGTCATCTTTTAACCTGGCTATATTACAATGTTTCCAGCCACCATATATCAGGTAATATTTACCGTCCTTGTCTTTAAAAACAAACTGATCAATCGGTTGCGCGCCATTATGGAACTGATCCACCAGGGGATGTCCAAGATAATCTTTAAAAGGGCCTTCAGGTTTATTGGATACCGCTACACCAATTCCCCCTTTTTCCTGATTATTCTGAATATCGTTTGCCCCAAAGAACAAAAAATACTGACTGTCTTTTTGAATAATGGAAGGTGCCCAAACTGCACGTTTAGCCCATTTTACATTTGCTGTATCTAATACTTTAGCATGTTTGGTCCAGGTGAGTAAATCTTTTGAGGAGAATGCGTCAAAAAACACCTGTTTATCATAAGGAGCGGAGTAGGTAGGGTATACCCAGTAAGTCTTATCAAATATTGCGCCTTCGGGATCAGCATACCATCCTGGAAAGATAGGATTGCCGGATGTTTTTCCCGGACCTTGTTTTTGGGCATAGGTAAGAGCTGCCGTTTGCAGCATAAGCAGGAGGACTAGGATTCGTTTCATGATAAATGGTTTAGGTCAATAAAAATTGTCACTATGACAATTTTGTTTATATAAAAAGTTCCTTTTTCAAGTTAAAAGTCGTAGTTTTCTTCTTTGAAACCAAATATAAAACGTTTTACTAAATATTGAGCTATTATAAATAACACACTATAACGTAACACAACTGAAACTAAAATGAACAAGAAAAAGCTAAGTATTTTATCGCTTGGTGTAATGATTTCGGGCCTGGCCACGGCCCAGCAAAAGCACCATATCCATCCTTCTCCCAAAACAAGCGTCGTTGCTGTACAGGATCTTAATTATAAAACGAAGGCAGAAGAGACCTACAAAAACATCAACAGTTATTTTACAGACAGGAAAACTGGATTGTATTTTGAAACTACAGATACGGTGCACAGGGAAAATATTCATTCCTGGTTATGGCCGTTATGTGCGCTGGTACAGGCTGCTAATGAAATGGAACGGTTACATCCTGGAAAGAAATACATGGGACCAGTGGTAAAAGCCATAGACCAATATTACAATAAAAAGAAACCTGCAGCTTACCAGGATTATGTAACTTCTGAGCGGTTGAGCTCAAGGTTCTATGACGACAATCAGTGGATTGCTATTGCTTATCTTGATGCTTACAGAAGAAGCCGTAAACCTAAATACCTGCAGGTAGCAAAGATGATCTATACCTTTATGTTGTCTGGTGCAGACCAGCAAGCTGGCGGAGGGCTCTACTGGAAGGAAGGAGACCATTCTACTAAAAATACTTGTTCCAACGGGCCGGCCATATTGGTTGCACTCGAACTTTATAAAGCCACCAAAGAACAACGCTACCTGAAAGCCGCTAAAGAGGTCTACACCTGGACCAGCAAAACCTTACAGTCTGAAGATGGCCTGTTCTACGACAACATTAAAACCTCTTCCTTAAAGCTGGATAAAGCCTTTTATACTTATAATTCGGGTACCATGCTTCAATCTAATGTACTACTCTATGAGATAACCAAGGAGAAGAAATACCTTATTGAAGCTCAAAAAATTGCAGGTGCTGCTAAAGATTATTTCTATAAGAAAGATCGGCTCCCTTCTCATTACTGGTTCAATGCGGTTATGCTGAGAGGCTATGTCGCACTTTATCAAATTGACCATAATAAGGATTGGATTGATTTTTACAAACAAGACGCCTTGCAGATTTGGGAAAAAGAAAGGGATGAACAAGGTCTGTTGGGTAAAAAAGACACGAAATCATTAATTGACCAGGCAGGCATGGCTGAGATTTATGCAAGACTGGCTTTATTATCATCCAAAAATTAGAAACAATTACACAATGTTATGGCTCTAACCTAAAACCTCCAAATTAACTGCAACTTGTAGGTTTCAGGTTTTTACTTTAAGAAATAATGAAACGATTTACGCCTTAGAAAGTAAAGAGGCGAATCTAACTTAATTTCACGAAAAACTTCAAATCCAAATTTCTCGAACCAGGCTAGGTTCTGGGGTAAATGGGTTTCGAGATAAATAGGTCTTTTTCTTCTATCTGCATCTGCAATCAGCTCATCCATAAAATCAGTGCCTATTCCCATATTAACATACTCAGAATCTACCCCTATAAACCAAATATAATAACTGTGACGCTCATGGTGTTTACTCACAAATGCTTCTCTGGCCAAAACTTTCAGTGCACTTCTAAAGCCTACAGTTCCCAAAAGAAGTTCCACTTTCCAATAGGCACCCTTTAAAGACAATTGTTTCCTATCCGGATACAAGATTAAAGCACAAGCTTTACCATCATCTGAAACCAATACTTTTCCAAATACAGAACATACATTATACGCATACCTCATCAGACGGTCTATGCGATGTAATTTTTTGCTGTCCTGTTTAACCAGGTCATTTACTCTTGGGTTCTGTTCAAATGCCTTTGTAAGGATTTGTATAATCTTTTCTTTGTCTTTACGCTTTGCCTTAATCATAATTCTATTATTTGACTTTTAGAAATCCCGCCTTAACGACATAATTCCTCAGTTAATACTGTTATATCAATAAATAAAGTTTAGATATAGTTAAGTTTGAGTGACAATGAATCAAATTTACTTTTAAATTATGAAAATAGCAATTTATTGTGAGATAATTTGTTCTGATGTCTATGCAACACCTGGGTTACATATATTTCATGCCATCGTAATCCAATAATCTGCGCCAAAGGGCAATTTGCCCAATCATATTAGCCTCACGATAGGTGTTAAAGGAAATCATTTCAAACATGGAGAAGCTCATTCCTGGAAATTCCAGTATCTTGTTCAGTTGTTCTTCACTACTGTTCATTAACAAGTCTCTTAAAATTGGTGATATTTTCTCCCAATCCTGTCTGTATGTATCCAGAGAAGGGTAGATCGTATCGTCCTGGATACCTTTGTTATTTTTAAACAGATCATCGGCTGCTGATTTTTCTTCAGCTCCTAATAGATTGGCCAAATCAAATCTCTGCTGAACAAGACTACCTGCCAGCCATGCTATATGATTAGCTTTGGTGTCCATACGTTTTCCAGCATCTTCATCAGAGATACCCTCCAATGCACTTTTAAAAAACTTGGTATGCATATCGAAAAGAATTAAGAAAGCATACAAACGGGTACTTTTAGGTTTAATTTCCATGATGGTCATTTATTAATTTGAATACCTAAAGTTGGGAACAAATACCGGGAGATCAAACAAGTATAAATGACAAAATAGGGGGGGATTTACGCCAGAATCTTAGCATTAATTAGGAAATGCAATCAAGATGTTTGCTGGAAAGACATTTTAATAGTACTTTAGCTGTCAGCATTATACAAATGATAAATATTCTAAAAAATATCATCAGCAGACCTTCTTAATCCAGGTATCACCTGGGCTTTCCTAATTCGACCAACTTTCGTGTTTATTAATTTGCATCTGGCAGCTTCAGGCTATCAGCACTCTTTTATAATATAATTAAGCTTTTTAAAATGATTTTTGAAAACAACCTGGCTTTTGCCAAAAACCTTGACCAAAATGACCCGATTGGGCATATGAGAAATGAATTTTTATTTCCGCAACAAAATGGAGAACCATTTATATATCTGTGTGGGAATTCACTGGGTCTTCAGCCCAAAACTGCACGTGCAGTTTTGGACCGGCAAATGACCAACTGGGAGAACCTGGCTGTGGAAGGGTGGTTCAGAGGAGAGACCCCTTGGATGTTTTACCAAAGAGAACTAAAGAAATTGATTGCACCGCTTGTAGGTGCCCATCCGGACGAAGTTTCTCCAATGAATACACTGACAGTGAACCTGCATTTGCTCATGGTCAGTTTTTATAAGCCAAATAAAAACAGGTTTAAGATCATTATGGAGGCAGGTGCTTTTCCATCTGATCAGTATGCCATAGAAACCCAGGTAAGATTTCATGGATATGATCCGAAAGAAGCAATCATAGAAGTTTCCCCAAGAGAGGGTGAGTATACTTTGAGAACTGAAGATATTGTTTCAGCGATAAAAGACAATGGAAATGAAATTGCTTTAGTGCTTTTTGGAGGGGTTAACTATTTTACCGGCCAATTGTATGATATGGAAGCAATTACCAAAACAGGCCATGCCATAGGTGCGGTAGTAGGATTTGATCTTGCCCATGCGGCCGGGAATGTGCCATTGCAACTCCACGACTGGGGCGTAGACTTTGCTTGCTGGTGTTCTTACAAATACCAGAATTCAGGTCCGGGTGGCATTAGCGCTATTTTTGTACATGAGAAGCATTTTAACGACAAGAGTCTGAATAGATTTGCAGGTTGGTGGGGCTATGAGGCAGCAAGACGTTTTAAAATGGAAAAAGGCTTTGTACCAGAGATCGGCGCTGACGGATGGCAACTAAGCGGAGCGCAGATCATGCCAATGGCTTTATATCATGCCTCCCTCCAAATGTTTGAAAAGGTAGGATTTATGACACCACTAAGAGCTAAAAGCAAAATGCTTACAGCTTACTTTTGCTATATATTGAATGAAGTCAATCATCAGCTCGGAGAGGAACAATACAAGGTCATTACGCCTTTAACCGAAGAGGACCGCGGTGCTCAACTCTCTATTGTTGCTAAAGAAAACGGCAAACAGATCTTTGAACATCTTGTTGCCAATAATGTCCTTGGCGATTGGCGTGAACCCAATGTCATCAGGTTAAGTCCCGTACCTTTGTATAATTCTTTCGAGGATGTCTTTGAAACGGGAAAACTATTGCTTTCAGTTTGCAAAGAATTAAATTATTCAAAAGCATAAGTTTAAAATCTGATCATGGAACTTACACCTGAAATTATTGAAAAGCTGAACAAGCTTCAGGAAAAATATACTGCAATGGGGCAGGACATGTCTGCCTATCTGGATGGCTTATTGTATGCCGATTTCCTGACTTATTGGGATTATATTCATTTGGATACCCTGCTTAGTCTGCAGAGTCCTAAAACTCCTTTCCCTGATGAAGAGATATTTATCATGTATCATCAGATCACAGAGCTTTATTTTAAGTTATCCCTGCATGAGTTCAAACAGGTCGCTTCACATCCGTCTTTGACAGTAGCGTTTTTTACAGAAAGGGTAAAGCGTATAAACGCCTATTTTAATGCATTGACCACTTCATTTGATGTGATGGTAAATGGAATGGAAAAGGAGCAGTTTTTAAAGTTTCGTATGTCTTTATTACCTGCCAGCGGTTTTCAATCCGGGCAGTATCGTATGATAGAAATATCCGCAACTGATTTTAACAGATTGATAGATAAGAACAAAAGAGAGGAACTGGCCAATGCCTCAATAGAAGAACAATTTGAACATATTTATTGGAAGTATGGGGCAACCGAGCTTGCAACAGGCAAACAAACCCTTACTTTGAAACAGTTCATGAATAAATATGCGGAACAATTCTTGCAGCTGATTAAAGAGAGGGAGGAAACCAATTTTGCCGCTCTATACCAGAAATTTGCCGCTGACGGACATGACGTGAGCAAGCTTGCAGAAGAATTGCAGTATTTGGACCTGTTTGTAAACGTGGAATGGCCACTTTCTCATTATAAATCTGCAGTCCGATATTTGGAGAGGGACCCTGTTGATATCGCAGCTACCGGTGGAACCAACTGGCAGAAATATTTGCCACCGCGTTTTCAGAAACGGATCTTCTATCCCTTTTTATGGACAAAAGAACAAATAGATGAATGGGGTAAAGGCTGGGTGATCAGTGCATTGAAGCAATCAGCCAAAACGAAATAATCAGATCCAGCCAATAACAATGAACAAGTTGAATGAGATTACGGAATGTGATTATCATTAAATTAGTTTCAATGCTCAAAACAAAGCAGACGGTTAACCAAAAATTTTACTCTATAGGGAGAGTAAGTCGAGAGGTAGGGCCGGAGTGTTGATGATTCAACTTTCCGGCCTTCTTTGTTATTCTGGAAGCGTAAATGGAAAGGAAATCATATTGCCGTCAGTTTAATTACTCACTTCAAGCAAAGCAACAAAATATCATTTTCATGAAAGTATTTTTGATGTTGCATTTCTGATAAAATCTTTTCGTTCCTGTTTCTCGTATATTATAGTAATATAACTAAATAAACTATTTTAAATGGACCTGATAGCGTTGAAATAATTATTTAATCAAAGCTTTATCGGGTAAGAGGGACAATAGCGATGAAAACAATAGGAGAAATTATTAAACAGTTAAGACTGGAAAAAAACATGACACAAAGAGAGGTTTCAGAGGCACTTCAGATCACCAGTCCTGCCTTATCCAAAATAGAGAATGGTGGTACAAGCATTAACATCAACCGACTTGAACAAATTTCTGTTTTTTTTGGAGTTTCTGTTGCATATCTGCTCAATGAAGAGCCATCGGTCAACGAAATGGAATCATTAAGGTTTAAAATAGCTGAAAGAGAGCAAGAGATAGCTGCTCTACAGGGCAAGGTAATAGCCTTATATGATGAGGCACGTGTATTGGGAAAACGTTGAACAAATCTTTTTGATAACTTTATCCGCTACCTTTATTCTAAATTAACCGATCAATATATGATGCAGCCAAAAGAAAGCGGACTAAATCTGTTTACAGCACTTTTTAAAGAAATAGAGAACATACACAAACCTATCCAGAAATATTTTATGAGAAATCTGGACTGGGCGTATAAGACACTAACAGATGAAATCTTTGATGCCATAGCCAATAACAATCAAAAACAAGCCGCAAAGGAACTTACTGCAATCAGAAGAGAGCTCATCAAACTTCAGCAAATCACAGCGGTTGATTTGATCATCAAATTTGATCCTGAATGGCCCGGTCTTCGAAAACAGGAAAAAGACAGCCGACCTGACCAGTTCAGATCCGGAATGGTTTACCTGGTGATGGATCGGTTGGATATCGTTATTGAATTTTTAGTGAACTACAAATCAATTCCCCGAATTCCCAAAAAGATTTAATGGATTTTTGACCTTAATTTTGATACCATTTTCTTCTAAAAATTTTGTTTTCTGTAGGTGATCCGATCCCGAATTTAAATTGAGCCTTTTTCTGAAATTTATCGAAAAATGACCGATTTTGGTCAAAAGTGTTCACAGAGTCCAACGAATCGTTCACAGAGTCCAATTTTTTACTGATTTCATTCTATAGGTTTGTCTTTTGATCTTTCAATTATTTGAACAGATATGAAAGTTATTAATGACAACCAAATATTGTAAAATGAAAATGAAATCACATCTGTTGTGGCTACTAGGAACAGCGGCAATAAGTGCAAATGCGCAAACTGTTTATAAAATGCAACCTGTTGCCATCCAAAGCCGATGGGCAAAAGAGGTATCTCCTGAAAACGCATTAAAGAGCTATCCGAGACCACAAATGGTCCGGACAGGCTGGACAAATTTGAATGGATTATGGGATTATGCAATTACTCCTAAAGATACCGGACAGCCCACGGCATTTGAAGGCCAGATCCTGGTTCCTTATCCAATCGAATCTGCATTGTCAGGAGTGAAGAAAACTTTGCTGCCAACACAGAATCTATGGTATAAAAGGAACATCAGTTTTAGTCCTAAAACAGGTGAGAGGACGTTGCTCCATTTTGGCGCAGTCGATTGGCAGGCTACAGTTTTTGTTAACGGAAAAGAAGTAGGCCAGCATAAAGGTGGTTACGCAGCCTTTTCTTTTGATATAACGGATGCGCTGCGATCTGGTTCTAATGAGTTGACTGTAAAAGTATTTGATCCATCCGATCAAGGAACAGGACCTCATGGAAAACAGGTATTGAATCCACAGAATATCTATTATACACCTAGCAGCGGGATCTGGCAAACCGTATGGCTGGAGACAGTGCCAACTGTATCGATTGTAGATTTGAAAATGACACCTGATATTGATAAGGGTGTACTGAGTTTAAGAGTAACCACTTCTGCCGTCATCCCGGCGCAGGCGGGGATCTCCATCAAGGCTGTTGTTTCGGGATGTAGCGAGTGCGAGATTCTGAAACAAGTTCAGGATGACGATCGCACTCGAAGCATAGTGCTCAAAATACCAAATGCAAAACTCTGGTCTCCCGCAAACCCTTATTTATATGACTTAACAGTAAAGCTGGGAAAGGATGAAGTGAAGAGTTATTTTGGGATGCGTAAGATCAGCATTGGTAAAGATGCAAAAGGCATAGACCGGATCTTTTTGAACAACAAACCTTATTATAACCTGGGTACCCTTGATCAGGGATTTTGGCCAGACGGCCTATATACAGCACCTACTGATGAAGCCCTTGCTTTTGATATCAAGGCTATCAAAGCAATGGGCTTTAACACCATCCGCAAGCACATCAAAGTGGAGCCGGCCAGATGGTATTATTGGGCAGATAAGCTTGGTATGTTGGTATGGCAGGATTTTGTGAATCCTAATCAGAGCTTGCCGGAAGGTAGTAAAGAGGAATTCGAAAAAGGTGCTTTAGATGAAATGACTCAGTTGCACAACAATCCCTCGATCGTTGCCTGGGTACTTTTCAACGAGAAATGGGGGCAATATGATCAGCAACGTCTAAGTGAATGGGTAAAAAAGACAGATCCGTCCAGAATTCTTAACGGGCACTCCGGCGAATTGCTCTATGTGAATGAGCAGTTGCGCTCTCCGTCTCCAAATGCTTACGTTAGTGCAGACATGACCGATGTACACAGCTACCCGGATCCAATGATGCCCATTAAACAAGCCGGAAAAGCACAGGTATGCGGAGAATTTGGAGGAATAGGGGTGTTCATCCCTGATCACCAATGGTTAACAGGATCTGCCTGGGGTTATATCCAGGAAAAACCTGCAGCACTCAAAGCAAAATACACCATCATGAACCAGCATTTACAGTTGATGGAAAAGGAGGGGTTATCCGGTTCGATTTATACGCAGCCTTTTGACGTGGAAGGTGAACAGAATGGACTGATGACCTACGATCGTGAGGTGGTTAAAATCCCATTTGCTGAAATGAGGAAGATCCATAGTCAGCTAAACCCTGATTTAAAGGTCTCTCGTCGCGATTCTTCCCTCGAGATGACGACCAATTATGGTGTTACCGCTCAAAATGCAGATCTTACCGAGCCGGGTATCGCGTACAGTGTTATGTTACAGGAGTATATCGGCGGAAAACGTGACCTTTCCTTTCTGAAAAAAATGGCGATGATGGCTATGCAGGCAGGAGATAAACCTGGAGCCCTGCTTGCAGGTTCCGCTTATGTTTCTTCGCTTAAGATGCCATTATCTGAGGAAGATATCAATAATGTAGTTCAGTTTACCAAGAGTACAAAAGATGCGGGGTTTAACCTGATGAATACGAATGCTGATGCTTTCAAGAAGGTGATGGGAGACCGTAAATATACTGTAGCAATGATGAATATGATCCTGAAGGGAGAAATGGAACCATTGATGAACCAGGGAAATACAGATTGGACTGTAATAGAAGCGAGGGTTAAACCTTATGGAGCACCCGGAGAAGAAATTCTACTAAGGGCCAAAACGGTTGGATTCTACAACCAACAGGACTGGGCAAACTATGTTCCCGCTGCCAAAGCATATCTTGAGAAATTTGGAGCCAATATCCCTGAACAAGAAAGAAGTATGTTTCAGGGAGCTATTGACCAGCACAAGTAAGCGATTATGAATTGTTAGTTTTTTATGAATGATAAGTTAGATAACGTATATACCGGCAGTGGATGCTGCCGGTTATACAAATTAAATTAAAATGATGAAAGACATTGGAAATAAGATAAGAATGCTTAGGGTAAATTCGAGAAAGAAACAGCGGCACCTGGCCGAGGCACTTGGGATATCTATTCCCGCTTATTCTAAAATAGAAACAGGTATCACCGATATTAATACCGCACGACTTATAGAAATAGCCAATTATTTTGACGTTCGTCCGTCGCTATTTTTTGAGGATACAGAAGAAACAAAGAAAATGGAAGAGGATAGAAGACTACGTGATGCACAATTCAGGAAAATGGAAACCATGGTCAATGAATTGCAGGAAAAATTAATTGTCACACTCCAGGAAAATAACCTGCTGTATAAAAAAGTTGCAAATTAACCACAACACAACCAGGCCACCAATCGAAAAAGCCGCCTAACCAACGGCTTTTTCACTTTTTATACCGGATATATTCTCACTGACCAGGTAATCCATTCCAAGGTTGTATAAACATCTATACACAAAGTGTGTAATTACCTGTAGAATATTTACAATATGGTTCACAATTGTTTGAAATTCAATTTTTTAAGCGAATTAGTGTTTAGATTTAATTATTGATTTTTAATCGGTGTAACTACTAATGTCAACAGGAGGTTTATGTTATGAAATCAAACTATATCTGGTGTTCGTTGCTGTTAATTTTATTAACCAGCTGTGCGAGACAAAGAAATCTGGTCTACTTCAGCGATTTAAAGACGCAAGGTGATAATATCAGCACAATCGTAAATGACGGTGAACCCAAGATTTTAAAGAATGACGTACTAAGTATCGACGTGAATAGTACTAGTCCGGAATCGAATGTCATGTTTGCTGCAAACCCAACGTCGGTCAATATGAACGGGTTCTATGAAAAGCAAGGCTATAGAGTCAATGCGAGTGGCCGGATCAAATTTCCAGTGCTCGGTGAGGTCAAAGTAGAAGGACTCACCATCGCACAAGCCCAAAGCCTGGTTGAACAAGAACTTAACCGTTATGTGGTCAACTCCATTGTCAATATAAAATTTATGAATTTCAGAGTAACTGTTATTGGCGAAGTTAACCATCCTTCAACTTTTACCATTCCCAATGAGAAGATTAATTTACTTGAAGCCTTGGGACTTGCGGGCGATATGACACCTTATGGTAAAAGAGAAAACGTGCTGCTCATCAGAGAAATTGATGGAAAGCGTACCATGGTGAGGGTTAACCTCAATCATCAGAATGTACTAAACTCCCCATATTTTTATTTAAAACAAAATGATATTCTCTATATAGAGCCCGACAAAGCCAAATCAGTAGAATACAGTCATAGCAGCCGTTCTATGCCACTTATTGTGGCCACCATATCTGCAATTGCCGTATTGGCTACTGCATTTTTACACAGATAAGTTTTTGATATAAAATTTAAAGACCATGGCCTTGAATCAACTCTTTACCAGGTGCATTAAATACTGGTACATTTTTCTGATCTCAGTAATCATATGTATTGGAGTTGCTTATGCTTATCTTCAAACTACAGTACCTTTTTATAAAGTGAGCAGCACTCTGCTGATCCAGGATGATGCCAAAGGAGACGGCTTGTTAAAAGGTACTGCTTTTAGCGACCTAAACATGTTCAGGTCATCTAAAACAGTTGAAAATGAAATGGAGGTACTGAGGTCAAAAGACTTAATATACAAAGTTTTATACGATTTGGGCTTAGAGGTGAAGTATAGCTATCGGCTGCCCTTTAAGAAAAAGGAACTCTATGGTAAAACACTGCCCATCCAGGTTGTTGTACTTAGGTTAAATGAGCCAGCCTTTCTAAAAAAACTTTCTGTACAAAGCATTGCGGATGACAAGTTTGTCCTTAGAGACAGTAGCAGTAAAATTGTGTACCGTTATAACCAGGTCATCAGTCGGCCAGAATACAGTATAAAGATCACGAAAGCTGAGGCCTTCAACACCATGAATAAGCCGGTGGACATTAGTTTCGTCAATCTTCGTAAATCCGCTGAAGCCTACAGCTTAAATGCACTAACTGTTTTACCTGTGGTTAAAGATGCAAATACAATTGTTCTGAGTTTACTGGATGCAATCCCTGCAAGAGGCGTCGACATCCTCACCAGGCTGATTGACACTTACAATCAGGAAAACGTGATGAATAAAAACATCATGGCATTAAATACTATAAAATTTATAGACGGTAAACTGGGAAATTTAACTAAAGACTTGACAGGAGTAGAACAAGACGTAGAAAACTACAAAAGAAATAACCGGGTTACAGAACTGAACAGCGATGCTCAGATGAACCTTCAATCTTCCGGAGAATATGGACAGCAACTGGCCTCAAGCGACGTTCAGATTTCGCTGGTACAGTCGATCATTGGCTATTTAAACGGAGGCGACCATAAATTTGATCTGGTACCCACCACACTCGGATTAAAAGACCCGACTTTAATGAGCCTAACCGACAAATACAACAACCTCCAGATAGAAAGAGAAAGATTACTCAAAACCGTCAGAGTAAATAACCCCCTGGTGGTTAATATTTCAGACCAGCTCACCGGTCTCAAAGGAAAAATCCTGGAAAATCTGGGGGTTATTAAACGGGGGCTGGATCTGGAAAGATCAAGTCTGAGAAATAAGACTGCACAATTTGAATCCAGGCTCCACCAAACACCAGTTATTGAAAGGGGATTGATTGAAAGGAGCAGGGAGCAAAGCGTTAAGAATACGCTTTACCATTACCTTCTGCAAAAAAGAGAAGAGACCGAACTTTCGCTCTCTGCAACAATCCCTACATCACAAGTTATTGATAAACCTGCATATAATTCTACACCAGCTAAACCAAAAGTTCAATTGATTTACATGATCAGCATTTTATGCGGACTCTTGCTACCTGTATCTTTTGTGTATGCAAGAACTCAGTTGAACAATAAGGTAAGAGATTTATCTGATGTAGAATATGGCACCGGGCATGCCTTAATCCTGGGAGAGCTCAGCCATAATGGTCGAAAAGACCCTCTACTGGTTCACAGCGATCAGAGCACCACTATGGCTGAATTGTTCCGGTACATCAGAACCAGCCTCAATTTTATTGACAAAACCAATAGCAACCAGGTCTTACTCGTCACATCCAGTACTAAAGGAGAAGGAAAGACCTTTTTTACAACTAATCTCGGCCTTACACTCACCCTGTCTGGCAAAAAAGTTGTGTTGCTCGAATTTGATCTGCGTAAACCAGACCTGCTGAATAATTTAGACCTCAAAGCCACGACCGGTCTTTCAGAATACTTAAGCTCTTCAGAAATCAGACTGGAAGATATTTTAATGGAGGTTCCATCTTCCCCAAATTTATACACGATCGGATGTGGGAAAATTCCTTCCAATCCAGCAGAATTACTTATGAGGCCTAAAGTATCGGAGTTGTTTGCCGAATTGAGAAAACGTTTTGATTATATCGTTGTAGATACATCCCCTGTAGGCCATGTCGCCGACGCCTTCAGTCTGTCAACTTTTGCCGACGCGAGTATTTATATGGTAAGATATAATTTTACACAGAAGGCCGACCTTGGAATTTTCAAGGACATCTGCGAGCATAAAAAATTAAAAAATCCATTGTTGGTATTTAATGATGCCAGAAAAGAAAACAAGAACATGTACAGATATGGCAGATATGCCTATACTGCATAATTATAACCAGATACCCGGGAATAACCATCCCAGTTCAAGGTAGTCCTTCGGGATTTACGAAAGAGAAAACATCATCTTTTTAAAATTAAAATTTTCATGTAAGTGAGGTGGCGAAGCCGTGTAAGCAGAACAGATCTTTCTTAACCTAAATTATATTATGGAAAATTTAAATTCTATCAACAAACTCATGAATGAACGAAAATGGTTTGTGATTTATACCAGAGCGCGGTGGGAGAAAAAGATTGAAAGGGAATTGCAAATGGCAGGAATTACGGCATATTGTCCAGTGAGAAAGGTCAAGAATCAATGGGCAGACAGAGTGAAGGAGGTAGAGCTACCCTTATTTAGTTCTTATGTTTTTGTTAAAATTAACGCTAAAGAAGACCTGAAGGTGAGAACCACTACAGGGGTTATGAATTTTGTCTATTATATGGGAAAACCTGCCCAGATCAGAGATGTGGTAATTGACGAAATAAAATGCTTTCTCGAATTATTTCCAAGTTTGGAAGCGGTCAGTTTACAACAGCTCAGTGCCGGTGACCGCGTTATTATTAAAGAAGGTGTAATGACACAGAAGCAGGGAGAAATCCTGCAGGTAAGGGGCAAAAATGTTCTGGTCGTTATAGACTGTTTGCATTGTGCGCTGATTACAAAAATACCGGTATCCAATCTCGAACTGATTAATTAGACACCGATAACCATGATAAAGGAACCAGAAGCAGATCAGGTAAAAATAGGTATCATCGGACTGGGCTACGTTGGCCTTCCCCTTGCGGTAGAATTTGCCAAAAAATATAAGGTTTTTGGTTTTGATACCAGTGTGGAACGGATTGCAAATTTGAAAATAGGCTTTGACCAAACCAGAGAAGTAGAGGAGCATATCCTGCAATCTGTTCTCACCAATGATTGTACCACACTAAAAGGATTGTTTTGTACCAACGAACCTGAAATGCTGCGAAAATGCAGCAGATATATCGTAACAGTACCCACTCCGGTAGACAAAAACAAACATCCGGATCTGAGACCATTAATGGCGGCCAGCAAAATGGTCGGAAGCGTACTGAAGAGAGGGGATATCGTGATCTATGAATCTACGGTATACCCTGGAGTAACCGAAGATGAATGTGTGCCTGTACTGGAAAAGTATTCTGGTTTGAGGTTCAATAAAGATTTCTTTGCGGGATATTCCCCCGAAAGAATTAATCCGGGAGATAAGGAGCACACTGTAAGCCAGATTTTAAAGGTCACCTCTGGTTCTACACCGGAAGCGGCTGAAAAGGTAGATGAACTTTACCATTCTGTAATTGCAGCAGGTACGTTCAAGGCTTCTTCTATACGAGTAGCCGAAGCGGCAAAAGTTATCGAAAATGCGCAGCGGGATATTAATATCGCTTTTATTAATGAGCTTGCCATGATCTTTAACCGTCTTGGGATAGATACGGGAGAAGTATTGAAAGCTGCCGGAACAAAATGGAATTTTATTAAATTCAAACCAGGGCTTGTAGGCGGACATTGTATTGGTGTCGATCCCTATTATCTAGCGCAGAAGGCACAGGAGATGGGATACCACCCCGAAATCATCCTCGCAGGGAGAAGAGTAAACGATGCAATGGGCGCATATATAGCCGATGAATTGGTTAGAAGAATGGTCGCGAAGGGGCACAATTATCAGAGCGAGGTATTAATTCTTGGATTTACTTTCAAGGAAAATTGCCCTGATGTTCGGAACACAAAAGTTATTGATATTGTACGGAGACTAAGGGAATACCAGATTAAAGTCGTGATCCATGACCCATGGGCAAATCCAAGTCAGGTAGAAAAGGAATATGGTGTAATTTGTCAAAACGGAGAATCCAAAACAAGAACTTATGATGCTATTGTATTGGCAGTTGCACACGAAGATTTCAAGGGTATGGACATCTCGGCAATGTGCAAAGAAAACACGGTTGTGTATGATCTGAAATCTGTATTGCCAGATGCTGTGGTGAATATGAGGTTGTAAAATATACTCTAAATCTGAATGTCAAATGCCACGCTTAAAAGAACTCGATGTATTAAGAGGTATAGCTGCGTTAAATGTAGTTCTGTTCCATTATACAACTAAATTCAGACTCAATTTTGGTCATCACTATTCCAGTAGTTACGATTGGGACTATGGTCAATACGGCGTTGAACTGTTCTTTATGATTAGCGGATTTGTGATTTTTATGTCTCTGCAAACAGGTACAACATTGGAGTCCTTTGCATTTAAAAGATTTTCGCGGTTATACCCAACCTATTGGATTTGTGTATTGATCACCTTTGTGGTTATCGCCCTTGCTGGTGATCCGCTCCTGGAACCACAAAGCTTTTCTATATTATTGTGGAATATGACCATGGTTCAAGGTGCCTTTAATATCCCAAATATTGATGGCGTTTATTGGTCACTGATTCCTGAATTGCTCTTTTATCTGATGCTCGGCAGCTTGTATCTTCTAAAGGTGTTACCCTACACCAGGGCGCTTGCGGTGGTCTGGCTTTCGTTGATGACATTAAATACATTTTATGGCCTTCCTTTGGGTGCCTATATTTTAAACCTGCAATATGGGATGTTCTTTATGGCCGGGATCTTGTTTTACAAATTAAAATTCGGGCAGGGAGACTGGCGGGAGCATCTGTTGATTGGCGCCTGCTTTCTGACCGCAATGGTGGTTTATCCTTCTGTTCATTTTTTCTATGTATGCCTGGTCTCTTTTTTATTGTTTTACCTGTTTGTTTATAACCGGATAACATTTCTAAGCTGGAAACCATTCTTATTTTTAGGCTATATCTCTTATCCCTTATACCTGCTCCACCAGAACATTGGCTTTATACTCATCAGGAAACTTGGCTTGTACCTCAGTAGTGAAGTGGTCGCTATTCTGATCACCATTATAAGTATGATCTTACTTGCCTGGATCGTAACCAGGTTTATTGAGAAACCTGTTCTGCATTTTTTAAGAAACCTTCATTTCAACAGAAGCCGTATTTCTGGTTATTTTTTGAAATAGCTTACACCTGTATCGTACTAGACATTTGACGATGAGTTTGAAACAAAAAACCTTATCCGGTCTGATCTGGACTTTTATACAGCAGTTCAGTGTACAACTCATCAGCTTTTGCATCACTATTATCCTTGCCAGGATACTGTTACCTAAAGAGTTTGGCCTACTGGCAATGCTGTCTGTTTTTATTGCCGTTGGCAACTCCTTGTTGGAAGGTGGTTTAACCTCCTCCTTAATCCGTTCATCGGGTTTAAGCCAGGAAGATTATTCTACCGTGTTTTTCTTTAACCTGGGTGGAAGTGTAGTGATTTATCTGCTGGTATTTATGATGGCTCCCTATATTTCTGCCTTTTACCATCAGGATGTTTTAACACTGGTATTACGGGTTTATGCGCTCGACTTCATTTTGAATGCCTTTTTTGGTGTTCAGAACGCACGTCTTACCAAAGAAATGAATTTTAAGATACAGATGGCCATTCAGATTCCTTCTGTATTCATTGGCGGGCTACTTGGTGTAGGCCTTGCTTTAAATGGGTTTGGGGTTTGGAGCCTGGTCTGGATGAACCTGCTGCAATCTTTTATTTCCACACTGCTACACTGGATGTATTCAGGTTGGCTACCATCTCCGGTTTTTAGTAAACGCTGCTTTAAACAGCATTTCCATTTCGGTTATAAAATGACTTTGACTGGGCTGCTCGATATCCTTTACAGGAATATTTATGTACTCATTATTGGAAGATATTTCTCCATTACACAACTGGGCTTTTATTCAAGGGCAGATTCAGTCAGTCAGCTGCCTGTATCCAATATCTCGGCGGTGATCAATAAAGTAACCTATCCGATGTTTGCCACGATAGTGAATGATGATCTGCAACTGAAAAGAGTCTATAAAAAGCTGATGCAACAGGTGCTTTTCTGGAACGCACCAGTTTTGATATTTCTTGCCGTGGTTGCCGAACCCTTGTTCAGGCTATTGCTCACGAGTAAATGGCTCCCGGCAGTTCCTTATTTTCAGATTCTCTGCATGGCTGGCGTCATCTATCCTTTACATGCCTATAATCTGAATATCCTTAAGGTGAAGGGGAGAAGTGACCTGATCCTTAAACTGGAAATGATCAAGAAGGTACTCTGTGTGGCCGGAATACTCGGTGTGGTGTCTTTTGGCATATACGGGCTGCTTTATTTTCAACTCGGCTTTAATTTTCTGGGCTATTATATTAATTCCATTTATAGCAGTAAACTGATTAACTACCCCGTCAGGGAGCAAATCAGCGACATTTTCCCCATACTGGTCATTTCATTTTTATCCGGGATTTTCTGTTATGCTTTGGATCATTTTTATCTGCAATACCTGCTGCCGGATACACTCCGGATCCTGATAGACGGATTGTGTTTTTCCCTGATTTATCTCGGTAGCAGCAGCCTCTCCAAGTTGAGCGCTATACATGACTTTAAACAATTAATTCTTAAACCATGATACCTGTAACTAAACCTTTTCTCCCAAAGATCCAGGAGTTTGAAGAATACATCAGCAGTATTTGGGAGCGTCAATGGCTCACCAACAATGGCCCGCTGGTCAATGAGCTTGAATTGAAGTTAAAAACCTATTTAAATGTAAAGCACTTGCTTTATGTGGCCAATGGCACCATGGCACTGCAGCTGGCGATTAAAGCCCTTGAACTGACTGGTGAGATCATAACCACGCCTTTTTCTTTTGTGGCCACTACCAACAGTATTTTATGGGAGGGCTGCACACCGGTTTTTGCAGATATAGATGCAGAAACTTTTAATATTGACCCAGCTAAAATTGAATTGGCCATTACCCCCAAAACATCAGCCATCCTGGCTACTCATGTGTACGGAAATCCATGCGATATTGAAGCCATACAGGCCATTGCAAATAAATATGGACTAAAAGTGATCTACGATGCAGCCCATTGTTTTGGAACGAAATACAAAAACAAATCGGTATTTGAATATGGAGACATCAGTACAACCAGCTTTCATGCAACCAAGCTTTTTCATACAATTGAAGGCGGAGCCGTTTTTACCCAGTGCCCGGATTTGCTCCGGAAAATGGCTTTGATGAGAAATTTCGGACATAATGGTCCGGATGAATTTGCCGATGTAGGCATCAATGGAAAAAGCTGCGAATTCCATGCAGCGATGGGATTGTGTAACCTGAAACAAGTAGACGAGATCCTGGATAAAAGGAGGTTGCTTTCCTTTTATTACTGGCAGAAACTGGGGAACTTACAAGCAAGTTATCCTAAATTGAATGCAGATCTGGACTATAATTATGCCTATTTTCCAGTATTGTTCCATTCAGAAGAACTCATGCTGAAATGCCTGAAAGCATTGGAAAATGAGAAAGTCTATTGCAGGAGATACTTTTATCCAGCGCTGTCTACACTTCCTTTTGCAAATCCAGCCAGCATGCCAGTTTGTGAATCTGTTGCCCGAAGGATGCTTTGTTTGCCCTTGTACCATACCTTAACCTGTAGTGATCTGGATTTGATTACCCGGGTATTGCTGAGAACACAAAACTATGATGAGCCAGCAGAAACCGAAGCCGCTGTCTATTCCATCCATAAACTTTTAGCCTGATGCATAGCCCGTATCCGGTTATGGTAAGTGTTTGTTGCATCACTTATAACCATGAGAATTACATTACACAGGCCTTAGAGAGTTTTCTCATGCAGGAAACGAATTTTGAGGTGGAAATACTGGTCGGAGAGGACTGTTCTACAGATAATACCAAAGCCATCATAGCCGAGTATGCCCAGCGATATCCTGGAAAAATCCAGCTTATTGCACATCAGCCCAATAAAGGCGCGGTTAGAAATCAGATAGATGTAATGTCCAGGGCAAAAGGTAAATATATTGCCATGTGCGATGGAGATGACTTTTGGATTGATCCATTTAAACTGCAGAAGCAAGTAGACTTTCTGGAAAGCCATGAGGATGGCGTAATTTGCTGTACTTATTCCAGAGTTATCGATGAAAACGACCAGGTCGTTTACGAACACCCGGAACCAAGGTCGCTGGAATTTGATTATCCAGCCATGTTGATGGGTTTACGGGAAGAAACCCGCATCTGCTCGTTAATGGTGCGAAATATACAGGAGGTGATGGACATAAAAAAACAGCAATGGTATTACCATACCCATGGTTCAGATACCCTGTTTAAACTGTACGCAGCTTTCCAAACCAATCACAAAGTGTATGTCCTGCCTGAAGTGATGAGTTGCTATCGTTTACATGCAGGTGGCGTATGGAGTATGATCGATTCCAGACTGAGAAAAAGCAGGATGATCAGTGATTTTAACCTCATGATCCGAAATTTTAGTTATTCGGCAGTCATGAAACGCAAATTGTTTAAGATGTATTTGCAAAGATATTTATTGTTTGATCTGCGGTACTTAAATATACAACAAGCATTAACCACCATCCGTACATTATTATAAAGTCATGAAACTCGTATTAGTGATCAATACTCTGGAAAAGGGTGGGGCAGAACGCGTACTTTCTTCACTGGGCAACAGCCTGAGCAACCGGGAGTATGAAGTGACCATAGTTTGCCTGAATACCGCAGTTCCGGGTTATCCAATTACTGAAAAAGTTAAAGTAATCAGTTTACTCGATAGGAAAAACAAGGATACCGGCTTTCAGCGGATCCGTTATGCTGCTTTAACCGGAATTCGTTTTAGCAAATTTCTGCGCAGCGCAAAGCCCGATTTCGTTATTTCTTTTATGACCAGCGCTAATCTTTGGACAGGAACCTGTTGTCTGTTGCTCAACATCCCTTATGCCGTTTCAGAACGCACCACACCAGATCATACGCTTAAATGCTTTAACGCATTGATGAAACGCTTCTCCTACTTCATTTATAAACACTCCAGGGCAATTGTTACTCCAGCAAAAGGCATTGAAGATTGTATGAAATCCTACCCGTCTTTTAACCGCTTAAATAATTATAAAGTGATCAGAAACCCCATCTTCGATTTCAAGACCGTGCATGCAGGACAAGTACACTCCAGAAACTACATTCTCGGTGTAGGCAGGCTTTCTGAGGTCAAAGGCTTTGATTTATTGATCATGGCTTTTAACAATTTGCGGCACCTGGATATAGATCTGCTGATTGTTGGAGAAGGGGCTGTACGACAATCACTCTGTAAGCTCATCTCAGATTTGGATTTACAGGACAGGGTAATTTTAACCGGAGCAAAAGATAACCTCCGTAGTTATTACGAACAGGCAGAAGTATTTGTGCTTCCTTCCCGAAATGAAGGCTATCCAAATGCTTTAATTGAGGCCATGAGTTTAGGTTGTGCCTGCGTTGCTTTTGACTGTGAATTTGGACCATCAGAAATCATAGTAAATGAAATTAACGGTGTATTGATTGCCAACCAGAACATAGCGATGCTCTCCCAAGGAATTTTAAAGATTCTTAATGATCCCGTTTATCAGCATAAGCTCAAGAACAGAGCAAGACTTATCCGTCAGAACAATGATCTTGAAGTAATCTCCAGCCAATGGGAGGATCTGATCCTCTTTAACTCTTAAATTTTTAAAACTATGAATATTCCTTTTTCTCCTCCTTTTATTGATCAGGCAGTGATTAATGAGGTTCTTGACTCGCTGTATGCCAATTGGATTACTTCTGGGCCCAAGGTAAAAATGCTGGAAGCCGAAGTGGTTAAATTAACCGGTTCTGCAGCAGCAGTATGTGTCAATTCATGGACGTCAGGCGCTATGCTGATGTTAAAATGGTTTGGAGTTAAAGAAGGAGATGAGGTCATCGTGCCGGCCTATTCCTACTGCGCGACAGCGCTGTGTGTATTGCATTGCGGAGCAACTCCGATCATGGTGGACGTTCTGGAGGATTGTACCCTGGATCCAGTAGAAGTAAGAGCCAAAATTACCAGCAAGACAAAGGCAATTATTGCTGTAGACATTGCCGGGTTACCCTGCAAATACGACCAGTTGAAAACGATAGTCCGGGAACCGCAGATCATGGACTTGTTTGAAGCAGAAAGTTCAAGACAAACAACACTTGGCAGGATCCTGCTGATTGCAGATGCAGCACATTCCATTGGCTCGTACTATGATGGACTTTCTGCAGCTTTACAGGCAGATGTAACCATTTTTTCTTTCCATGCGGTAAAAAATATTACCACTGCAGAAGGAGGCTGTATCTGCTTAAACCTGCCAGCCAGTTTTGACAACATAGAAGAGTTTAATTTTTTAAAGCTTTTTTCCTTAAACGGACAAAATAAGGACGCTTTTGCCAAATCAAAAGGGGCAAACTGGAAGTATGATATTCTATTAAAAGGCTATAAGGTCAACATGCCCGATGTTTGTGCAGCTATTGGCCTTGCCCAGATCCGGAAATATACATCAACACTTCTTCCTTTGAGAAAAGACATCAGCGAGAAATACTGTGAAGGATTTAAAGGCCAGCACTGGTTTATCGCCCCGGTAACCAAAGACGATCATCGGGAAACCTCCTATCATTTGTTTCCCTTGCGTATCAAAGGAATAACCGAGGCCCAGCGCGATCAGATCATTGAAGACCTGGTTGGCAAAGGCATCGTTGTTAATGTCCATTTTATTCCGATGCCCATGCTAAGTTATTTTAAAAGTATTGGTTATGAGATCAGACATTATCCTAACAGCTATAAACTGTATGCCTGCGAAATTTCTTTACCGATCTATCCTCAGCTTACCGATCTTGAAATCAGGTTTATCATCGACAGCGTTATCGAAGCTGTACAAGTCAACATTAGCTATGAATACGAAAAGAATGTTTGATGTGGTATTTGCCATTCTGGGTTTGCTATGCCTGCTTCCTGTATTCATTATGGTGATCATCTGGCTGAAACTCGATTCTGCAGGCGGAATTTTCTACAAACAGGTACGCGTAGGGCTGAACCAGAAAAATTTTGAACTCTATAAGTTCCGGACCATGTATTGTGGCTCAGACCGCTCGGGTTTACTTACCGTAGGCAATCATGATGCACGCATAACCCCTGCGGGCTACTATTTGAGGAAGTATAAAATTGACGAACTGCCTCAGCTGCTCAATATTCTGAAAGGGGAAATGAGTTTTGTTGGGCCAAGGCCAGAAGTCTGCAAATACGTGGACATGTACGATTCAGATCAAAAAAGAGTGTTAACTGTAAAACCTGGAATCACAGATTGGGCTTCTATACAATTCATAGATGAAAATCAGCTTCTGGAGCGTTCAGACGATCCAGAAGACTTCTATATCCATACGGTGATTCCCTTAAAACTTAACCAGAACCTGAAATATATTGATCACCATAATCTCTGGATTGACCTGAAAATTATTTCTTATACACTCAGGAGTATACTGCACCGG
Organism: Pedobacter nutrimenti; assembly: GCF_032678445.1. Taxonomy (GTDB): domain Bacteria; phylum Bacteroidota; class Bacteroidia; order Sphingobacteriales; family Sphingobacteriaceae; genus Pedobacter; species Pedobacter nutrimenti_A. Next base: position 338,825 of record NZ_JAVTSQ010000006.1, on the reverse strand, counting down.
TAATGCTTAAGGATTTACAAAAATGAAGAGCTTAAAAATCCTGGATTGGCCGGAAAAAAGATTTTATGGAGAAAGCCACCCTTTTCACCGCTGGAAAAACGAATTTCTGGCCCATGGTTTAAAAGTAGAGTTCTATACAAATCATTTAGACAAAAGGCTGGCAGATGCAGATTATCTGCTGTTGCACTCCAGATATTTTGCCGGTGGATGGCAACACTTGCAAACAAGAAACGCACAAAATGAAGCAGAGCTGATCTCTTACCTTCAAAAAATGAATACACAGGCGGGCAGGTTGATCTGGTTCGACTCGGCAGATTCTTCAGGCTCTTCAGATTTTCCAATCATCGCTTATGTAGATGTATTTCTCAAGAAACAAGTGCTGAAAGATAAAAAGTATTATACCGCTGCAAACCAGGGGAGGAATCTCCGGCTCTGGCTCGATCTCTTACCCAAAAACGCTAAAACAGTATTTGAACCTTGTCCGGCAAACCAGATTCAGAAAATTAAAACAGGATGGAACATCGGTTTTAACGACTATCGGTTCTTTGGCTATAAAATGAGCAGACTGAGTAATTACTTAAGCTATAAAGTCTATCCGCCAAGATTTTCAACCGTTGTTAAAAAAAGGAGCCTGGATCTCACCTTCCGGGGAACAATCCATCAGGATCAGGGACAGATAAAAGGCATCTCAGATCAGCGGAATTATATGTTGGCTTTGTTTACTCAATTGCAGCTGCAAATTGCCAGTGGCTGTAATGTAAGCAAAAGCAGGTATTGGAAAGAACTTAGAAATTCCAAGATTGGCCTGAGTCCATTTGGATGGGGGGAAATCTGTTACCGTGATTTTGAAACTTTTATTTCAGGAGCGCTATTGGTTAAACCACTAATGAATCATTTGGAAACCTTTCCGAATCTCTATCAGGAAAACGAAACCTATATCCCGGTTTCATGGGATCTCCTCGATCTGGAAGAAAAACTGGACCATTTAATTACCTATTACAAAGCCCATCAGGACATTGCTGCTTATGGGCAGGAAGTTTACAGAAAAGCTATTTACGATGCCGAATCTTTTGTTCAACAGATTGAACAGGGAATTGGCAAGATCTAAAACCTATTGATATGAAATTACCGGTGATCATTTGCGTGACATTGTATTTGTTCAGTCTGGCTTTCGGTGTATTTATGACTGCATTTTTTAGAATTCCCGCACCCCTGATTTTCTGCTTTCCACTGATCTTCATTTTTAAACAGCAGGGAGAAACATCCTTCCTGTATGCCAGGGAATTGCTGTGGATAGGTATTGCCGTATTTCTGTACAGTGTTATTGGCCTGGCCGACTTTAATGGTTTTGCCGCCAATATGATCTGTATTTTGCTTTGTGCGCTCTACTTCAATTACTTTGTAGGCGATAACCTGCAGCGTCTTAAGCTGTCTATATGGATCTTTTTTGCCCTCCTCACTTTCTCAGGCGTAGTCATGGTTCTGAACCATTATTATGGAAAAATAGATGGATTAAGAGCCCTGCTGATGGGAGACGAGGTGGTACAAAGTCCCTCTGGCATCGCACTTACACAATTTACTTTTGGCTACCAGATGGCAGCCTTGTGCAGCTTTGCTTTTATTTTTGTTTGTGTCTATAAAAAACATTTTCTGCTGGTTCTGCTGGTTCTGATGGCCTGTTTGCTGTTTCTCTTTCTGGGTATGCAACGCTCGGCCTTTGTAACCTTTGCGCTTGTTGTATTTCTTTTCATGCTGCTCAATTATCGGATAAAAGCAGTAATCTCTATTGCCATAATCCTGCTGGCCAGTTTCTTATTTTTTAATTACGTACTTAAAGACAATCTGGGTGGTGCAGAAAATATCCTGACCAAAAATGAACATAATGATGCTTCAAATGACCGGTCTGGTCTTGCTATGGAAAACCTAAGGATCTACACAGAGTATCCTTTCGGACTCATTTTTTATGGTAAGAACTGGGGAGATGTGATCTACCGGGACTATGTATTTTCTTCAGGCATTACCTCGCATAATGCCTACCTGATGTTCTTTACTTATCTGGGGCCTTTTGCGGGTATTGGTTTACTGCTGGCCATTTATTACAAACCTATTCAGTTGTTTCTTGGTGCGGTTAGATTCATCAGAAAGAAAGAAAATGCCTTAATGATCTGTTTATGCTTCTCTTTTATAGGGATTTGCCTGAATGCATTATCGCATAATCCATGGTTGCTTAGTGCAGATGGGCCCACCGTTTTTTTGTATTTCAGTATCCTGCAGCTACACCATATCCAAACCAGAGAGGTTGCGGAGGATGCCATATTAAACCCCTATATCTATGCCTAAAATTCGAATTGTACAGATTATCGGTAATCTGAGCCGGGGAGGCGCTGAGCGGTTTGTGGTAGACCTTTGTAATGAAATGGCCCGAAATACCAGATGCGAAATTTATTTGGTTTCCCTGATGGACAATGGTGCAGAGGGTTTTGTAAAAGACCTGGATGCCCGGGTAAAATATGTCAGTTTCAGAAAGAAGGCGGGGTTTAGTCTGAAAGTATTCCTGAAATTGACCATTTGGCTCAGAAACCTGCACCCTGCAGTGGTACACAGCCATTTAAACAGTTCAGAGTATCTATTTCTTTACCGGTTATACAGCAGCAGAACCCTATTCTTTCATACCATCCATAATGTTGCCCGGGAAGAATGCCCTGGTTTTTGGTTAAAAAACCTAAGGGGGATATTTTACCGTTTCGATAAGGTGAAACCAGTTACCATCTCTGAAAACGGAAGGGAAACCTACCGGACATATTATGGACTGGATAACGATATTCTGATTGAGAATGGCCGGCCGTCATTAAAAACTACGGAACATTTGGGCGCGCTTTCAGACCGGTATAAAAAATACGGATCAAATTTTCTGCTCCTTCATATTGGTCGGATCTCGGCCGAAAAGAACCAGGAAATGCTGATCAAGGTTGTTCAAAAGTTTAATGAAACCGAGGAAATTAAATGCAAGCTGCTCCTTATTGGTGAAATACAGGACAGACCCTTGTATATGAGATTAATAAAGCTGGCAGCAGGTGATCCGAATATCGAATTTAAAGGTGCACAGCAACATATTGCTGATTATTTAAGTATTGCGGACGCCTTCTGCCTTTCCAGTTTTTTTGAAGGGATGCCCATTTCATTGATTGAAGCTATGGCTGTTGGCTGTATCCCGGTTTGTACGCCTGTTGGCGGAATGAAAGAAATGATCAACGATGGACTTACCGGCTTTTTAAGTGAAGATACCCGTATGGAATCTTATGAACTGGCTCTAAAAAGAGCCTTATACAGCCATGAGAAACAAGCGCTTAAAGAAAGGATCATTCGTCATTTTGAAACCCATTTTCATATTGAAATCTCCGCTAGAAAGCATTTAAAGACTTATCAGCAATTATTAGATCAACGGGAAGGGCCACGTTCAGCATTTGCCTTACAGTACGAATCAAAATTTAAATAAGATGATAAAATTTACAAACGAAGAACTTAAGATTGTAAAGAAACTGGAAATTTTGAAAAATGAGGCGGGTTCTCATTCGCCCAGTGTCATTACATTTAAACAAAAACTTCCTGAAGTTTCCATTCGTGTGGATGCCTGTTTTCTATCCAACCCTTATGCAACAGAGCTGTTTATTGAGTATTTCAACAAAGAAATACTTAGCAGTGGAAAGATCAGGGATTTGTTGGAAAGCTACCCCTCTCAAAATGGCGTAATTGCAGAAATACTGGCTGCTTTCATGAACATTAATCCAAAGAATATATTCATTGGTAATGGTGCTATTGAAATTATACAGGCTGTGATCCACAATTTTACCGAGAAGAAGATTATCATCAATATTCCCACCTTTTCTTCCTATTACGAATATGTAAAAGACGGAGTAGAGGTAGTTTTTAATGAATTATCTAAAGAAGACCATTATACGCTCGACATCGGCGGCTATATTTCTCTGGTTAAAAAACATCAGCCAGATACCATTGTGCTGATCAATCCCAACAATCCAAATGGTGGTTACACTAAAATTGCAGATGTACAACGTATGCTGGATGAACTTTCCTTTGTAAAGAACATACTCATTGACGAGAGTTTTATTCATTTTGCCTACGAAAGCGAGACCTACAAGCTGGTTTCCCTGACCCATTTGGTAGAAAGATATCCAAATTTAATTGTGCTCAAAAGCATGTCCAAAGACTTTGGCGTAGCCGGAATAAGAGCAGGATATGGAATTATGCGGGCGGAATATGTTGCGGCTTTATTAAACAACGGCTATCTCTGGAATTCGAATGGACTGGCAGAATATTTCTTTCGTCTTTATACCCGTAGGGATTTTGCTTTGAAATATGAACAGGTACGCGTAAAATATATCATGGAAACACTTGATTTCATCAGGGAGCTTCAACAGCTTCCCTGGATTAAGGTCTATCCAAGCATGGCTAATTTCGTGTTAATTGAGCTGGAAGAAGGCATCCGCTCCACAGAATTTGTAGCCAAACTGCTCATCAGTTATGGGATTTATGTAAGGACTTGCGACGATAAGATCGGTTTAAAAGGCCAGTTCATCCGCCTGGCCTCAAGGTCAAGACAGGAGAACGAATACATCATCAGCAGTATGAAAGCTTGTTTGGCTATGAACAGAATGCCTGATTTAATTCATGAAAGCGTTAATTAGGTATTGGTTGTACGGTGTGCTGGATACCTGGTTCATGTACCGGTTCAGACGGATGCTGAATAGGGCAGATGACCGGACAAAAGTATATCTGGTCGATATAGACAATACTCTGGCCCATTCCTGGCCTTCCCTGCAACAATATGTTTATAGAAATGAACAGCATAGGTATGCCTCTTTACCCATTTTCATTGGAATGAGGAATTTTATACTAGACAAGATCAGACAACGGCACAGGGTAATTTTTATTTCAGCCAGAAGTTACCAGAGTTATTTTACCACCTGTAAGTGGTTGCTTTCTTGTGGGATCAGGGCCTCGGAACTGATTCTTGTACCTGGAGCAAACCTTAAATTATTTTATATCAATTATTTGATTTCTAAAGGTATACCTGTAGTTTATATTGATGACCTGAGTTATAATCATGAACACGGAGAAGTGAAGTTGTATGAGGATTTGATCAGGGAAGTTTCATGCATGTCTATTGACTATTTCGGAATCCGGGAAATTGACCTAATTAATTCCAACGATGAATCTACTCACCAAAATAATGAAAAGGTGCTCCAGGATCTTTAAAATAGCAGGGCATATCAATTGGCTTTCCTTTAAAAACTTGTACCACCGGAATGCACAGATACTGGTTTGGATACCAGATCGTTCAATACGCTATTTTGGAACAGACGCCTTTATCTGGGATATGGCTACTATTGCCGGCCTGATTAGGTCCCGTAAAAACTTCAGGATTGTCTATGGAAAAAATATCGGGCGATACTACCACAAGAAGATTTTTTTTACCTTAAGCAGCCATTATAATATTTACGGGTTCTGGGATTATACAGTAGCACTTCAGCAACTTACCGCCCAGCTTGAACTGCAGGGAAACGAAATCTTTCCCAAATCGGAGGAAGCGCTGTTGTGGGAAAATAAGGCTCATATGCACGATGTCTTTAAACTGGCCAATGTAAGGGAACCCAAAACCATCATTTACAATTCTTTTGAGGAAGTGCTGAATGCGGGACTGTCTTATCCTTATTTAATCAAGGCAGAGCACTCTTGTGCATCGGAAGGTTTATACCATATTCGTTCGCTCCAGGATCTGGTCGAATTGTTGTCTGATGTGAAATTTGTAAGAGAAAACAAACATATTATTGTGCAGGAACTGCTCAACATGAGGAAGGACCTGAGGGTGATCTTTGTAAAAGATGAAATTGTGCTTCACTACTGGCGGATCAACCTGAAAGATGAATGGATGCCAACTTCTACCAGCTACGGCAGTAAAGTAGACTTTAAGTATTTTCCGGAACACTGGCGCCAGGACATTACCAATACGTTTAGATCGTTACATATCACAACTGGCGCATTTGACATCACCTGGCAAAATGACGACCTGAGCACCAAGCCAATTTATCTGGAGGTGAGTCCGTTCTATCAACCTAATCCGGAAATGGACACCAAAGGAAAAGCGTATGCTTATTACAAGCAGCACTTTAATTTTTTTAACTCCTGGGATGCCAAATACGTAGATCTGGTTTTTAACATCAAATACAAACAGGTCCAGGCTTACTTATAAATTATGAAAGTGAACAAAAGGGTCATTCTGATGACGCCATCCATGAGTAAAGGTGGTGCAGAAACACAACTGTTAAAAGTGGCCCGGGCGCTGCAAGCCAGTAAACACACCGTAATGATCATTTCTCTAAAGCCCATTGATGAATTTAATGGAGAACTGGGCAGGCTGGGAATTAAGGTGTTGTTTTTGCGGAACTGGACCTGGAATGCTTTTTGGAACATAAGAATGCTCTACCGATCGGTTAGAAGATTCCGGCCGGATGTGGTTGTGGCTTTTATGTTCGCTGCAATTCTTTGCGCAAGGGTTTTGAAACTAAGCCTTCACTTCCGGCTCATTTCTTCCATCAGAATTTCCGTTATCCCCGCAAAATGGTATGTGCCTTTTAAATACACGGCCAAACTGGACGACGCGGTGGTGTACAATTCTCTGGCCTCAAAACTCAATTTTGAAAGCCGGAACCTGGCGGCAAAAGATGGGGTGGTGATCCATAACGGGATTTCAGTTCCGGATTTGCCTGGAAATGATGAACTGTGTGCGCAAGCCGGGGAACAAGAGCATTCCTTATTTAACTGGGTCTGTGTGGGGCATTTTAGATGGAATAAAGATTATGTTACCTTATTTAAAGCAGCTGCTTTACTTAAAGATAAAAGTTACCGGCTAACCATAGTTGGCGAATTGAATGGGCAGCTATGGCCGGCACAAATGATCAAGGACCTGGAGCTTGAAAGCCATGTCCGGCTGGAGGGCTTTAAACCGAATACCAGCAATTATCTGGCAGATGCAGATGCCTTTGTTTTGTCCTCTTTTTCAGAAGGGATGCCTAACGCTATCCTGGAGGCTATGGCCTATGCTAAACCGATTGTGGTGACCAATATAGATGGCAACAGAGAATTGCTTGAATCAGCTGCATGCGGCCTGCTGTGCAAGCCGGCAGATGCCAATTCGTTAGCGCAGCAAATGCGCTGTATCATGGAAATGGATACTGAAGAACGCCTACGGATGGGGGGCATGGGCAGGGCTTATATTGAATCTGATTTTAGCGAAGAGAAAGTTATGGGGCACTGGAAAGATCTTATTAATGCATTATGTGTGGAATATTTGGATTGATCGATTATAAAAGCCCTATCGCTGAAGAGTTGATATTTGAAGGCTTACGGCATAGAGGACCAGATCAGCATCAGTCCCGTAGCCAGGACAATGTGGTGCTGTACCATACCCGTCTTGCCATCCAGGACCTCAGTGTTACAGGCTGTCAGCCAATGAGCTATCACGGATTGGTGATTGTTTTTAACGGAGAGATTTACAACCATATGGAGTTGCGAAAGAAATACAACCTGGAAGCTTCTTCCCATTCAGATACCCTTACTATTTTAATGCTCTTTGAACTGCTGGGTATGAAAATGCTGGATGAGTTTGACGGAATGTTTGCCTTTGCGTTATATGACCAGCATAATCGCAGAATATATTTAGCAAGGGACAGAGCCGGAAAGAAACCTTTATACGTATTTGGAAAGCAGGGGAGCTGGGTGTTTTCATCCGAACTGAATGTTTTAAATCGTTGTGTAAAACCAGACCTCAATTATGAAGCCTTGGCCGATTATCTCTATCTGGGGCATTTTTATAGGAAAGCAACGCCCTATATGCATGTTAACGAACTGGAAGGCGGTCATTATCTGAAAATTGATACGTTGACCGGGTATGCTGAAAACATTACCTGGTATAGCATTGAGGCGGCTTATCATCAGCACCAGGTTTTTTCCTATAAAGAATCTGTAGAGCAACTGGATGGAATTTTACAACAGGCAGTGCGCCGGCGGATAGACAGCTCCGATCTGGATGTAGGTTCGTTTCTAAGCGGAGGAATTGACAGTGGTTTGGTTACAGCAATGGCTGCGGCACACAGTTCTAAGCTGAAAACATTTACCGTTAAAGTGAAAGGGAGTTTTGATGAATCTATGCTTGCTCAGCAGGTTGCAGAACGCTATGAAACACAACATACAGTTGTAGAAATTGATTTTTCAGATTTAGATAAAGATATTGAAAAAATCCTCACTAACCATGGCGAACCAAACTCCGATAATTCGGCCATTCCAAGTTATTATGTCGCACGAGAAGCGAAGAAACACGTTACCGTGGCTTTAAATGGCGACGGAGCCGATGAGATGCTGGGTGGCTATCGGCGCTATGTACCTTTTAAACACATTGATTTCTTTAATCCAGGCCCTTTTCAAAGAAATGGAGCCAGGCTGCTGACCAGCGTATTACCCGTAGCACATAAAAAACAAAGCTATTATACTTATTTATACCGATTGCTCAAGTTTGCAGGCTATGCCGATCCTTTGAAAATGTATTGCTCAGCTTCTTCAGATCTGTTTGTCGGTTTTGAAGATCAGTTTCTGGTGCAGCCACTAATGGGAGATTTATCAGCTAACCTGGAAAGAATGGAAAGTTCAGGACTTTCCCCTTTAAAAAAACTCTTGTACCTGGATTTTGAATCCATGCTGTTTGGGCGGCTGCTACCTAAAATGGACATTGCCACCATGGCACATTCGCTTGAAGGGAGAAGTCCTTTTCTATGCAGGGAGATGCTTGATTTTGCGCCGGGATTAAAAGACAGCTATAAAATAAAAGGTATACGTACCAAATCCATTCTACGGGATCTGGCTACAAGATATCTTCCGGAAACATTGATTGATCAACCCAAAAGGGGTTTTGAGATCCCTCTTGCCCAATGGGTGAATCACGAACTGAAAACACCTATTGAACAGGTATTGATGGCGGGCGATCCCTTTTACGCAACTCTCCTTAAAAGAGATTTTATACTTGATCTGTTGCGCAGAAAGATTCAAATCTCAGAAGAAAGAAGAGCAAAAATACTCTTCTGCGTATTCAGCCTGGAGGTTTGGTACCAGAACTTACCTAAGTAATCTACAGCATTTAACCTTTAAACGCAGATATATGAAAGTATTGATTACCGGAACAGCCGGCTTTATTGGCTATCATTTAGCCAAACACTTGATTCAGCGCGGAGACGAAGTAACCGGAATAGACAACATTAACGATTACTATGATGTGGAACTTAAGTACAGACGGCTGGAAGACACAGGGATTTCCAGAGACCAAATTGAATATGGAAAAACAGTTCAAAGTACTTATTATCCCAATTATAGGTTTATTAAAGTTGACCTTATGGATCATGGTAAGTTAAAGAAAGTATTCAAAGATTGTCATTACGATGCTGTATGTAACCTGGCCGCTCAGGCAGGTGTCAGATATAGCCTAAGCCATCCAAAAGCCTATTTGGATGCCAATGTTACAGGTTTTCTGAACATTCTTGAGGCTTGCAAGGTACACCACATCCGGAATCTGGTGTATGCCAGTTCTTCCAGTGTATACGGACTGGACAAGGAAATGCCATTTTCCGTTCATCAGCATGCAGATCATCCGGTATCCTTGTATGCCGCAACCAAAAAATGCAATGAACTCATGGCGCATACCTACAGCCACTTATTTGGCCTTCCTACAACCGGCCTAAGATTTTTTACGGTATATGGGCCATGGGGAAGACCAGATATGGCGCTATTTATGTTTACCAAAGCCATATTGGAAAATAAACCGATCGATGTTTTCAATAACGGCATGATGAAGCGTGACTTTACCTATATAGATGATATTGTGCATGGTATTACCTGTGTATTGGACCATCCGGCCACCTGCAATAAGGAATGGACAGCACATAAACCTGATCCGGCCAGTTCCAAGGCTCCTTTTAAAGTATTCAATATTGGTAGAGGACAGTCGGTCAACCTGCTTGATTTCATCGCAGAAATTGAAAAAAATATAGGATTGAAGAGTCGTAAGAGGTTTCTTCCATTACAAGACGGTGATGTAGCAGAAACATGGGCAGATGTTTCTGACCTGAAACGATTATATAAATACCGGCCAAAAGTATCCGTTGCAGAGGGGGTAAGGAATTTTGTAACCTGGTATAAGGATTTCTATGAGTTGGTTCCAAAAAAACAGCCGGAAGAATTGGTGCTCCCACAGCTGATCAAAGACTTCAGATTCGCAATAAAATAATACAAATAAAAACCCGGATTTTCAAATAATTTGGCCTGTTTTTTGAATTTTAGGAATTTCACCTCCGTTATGTGACAGAAAAATTACAAAACAGAGGGTAGCGATAGCTCTGGTTTGCAGGCAAATAGATCTTTTTCAAAGTAATTTAAATTTATTTTTAGAATTATTCATCTATTTTTTTGGTAATGAAATTTCTTTTAAAGAATCTGTCTCCGGAATTATATGATTTTATTTGCCTGAAGACCAAAATTTCAGATACCATAAGTTTTATTTTTTAGCACAATAGTTAATTGCCTCAGAACAACTCTATTAGGAATGCCGTCAGATGTGGCATTTCCATAATAAAAACCCTAAACTTCCGCTAGTTTTTTAGGTGTACATGGCTTCGCATATTTGCGTTACCACTGTATACTTTAAAAAATCAAATGGAAAGAAAAAACAAATTACCAAATCGATTGCCCATGAGCTTTCTATTACTTCTGGTTGTACTGACTTTTAGTAAGTGTAAAAAAAGTTCGGATGAGGCTGCACCATTTAACGCTCCAAGTACAAATGACACCACAATTTCTGCGGTTACTTCTTCGGGAACAAAAACCCTCGACGTGAGTAAAGCCAGCAGTGACGGGGGCTTCTCGTACAAGGTATACAATGACCTTGGTGCGGTGAGTGACAACACGCAAAATCCAACGGCTTCCACAGTTCGGATTTTCGAGAACGGTAAAGAATTAGGACCTGCACACAGCGCCCATGCAGACATCAGGGCCTTGGGTAAAGGGCGCTTTAGCCACTGGTCTTCCAGTCTTTATTTCTCCAGTTCGGACAATACAGACCCCAGGACAAATGGCAGAACCTATACCTATATGACTTCTGCAGGAACAGTAGCACCAGTACTACCACCAGCAATTACAACGCCAGCACCTACAGGTATAATTGGCTATGCTATGGTAGACGGTACAACCACTGGAGGGGTTAATGGACAAACCGTTGTGGTGACTACACTTGCGGCACTTAAAACGGCAGTAGAATCCAGTTCCCCGATGGTGATCAAGGTTTCCGGCAAGATCACCGGTACCGGCTTCCTGAATGTGAAATCAAATAAAACCATTCAGGGGGTAAAAGGCTCCAGTCTGGAAGGCGTAGGATTAATGGTTTATGGAACCAGTAACATCATTATTCAAAACATGACCATCAGAAATGTAGTATCTTACTCTAACATCATTATTAAAGAAGGGGCACATCACGTTTGGGTAGACCATTGCGATTTGTCATCCGACAGAGATCATGGATGGGACTACTATGATGGCCTATTGGATGTTGGAAAACGCGCAGATTATGTGAGTCTTTCGTGGAATAGACTCCATGACAATCATATCCCTATGCTGATTGGTTTTGGCGATGAAAATACAGATGACATTGGCCATCTCAGGGTAACTGTATATGACAACTATTTCTACAATGTTTCTGAGAGACAACCAGGTACCAGATTCGGATATATGCACGTTTTCAATAATTATATGTTAAATGGAGACGGATATGCAATTGGAGCATCTATGGGAGCAACTGTCAGGATTGATAACAATTATTTTGAGAACCAGCATATTGGCTTGTTTACACAATACAATGCTAAGCCTGGTTATATCAGTGGCGCAAGCACAAATATATTCAAAAACTGTGGTGCCGATATGGTATCTACACCTGCATCTACATGGGTGCCAGCTTATGAATATAAATCTGCATTGATCCCAACCGCAAATGTACCAGCAGTAGTCACTGCAGGCGCAGGCGCAACTTTAAATTTGTAATACCAAATACATTGATTTGCCCGGATGGATGTCCGGGCAAATTATTCTTTCGTGCCCGTCTTTATTCTCTTACATAATGGAAAAGAAAAGAAAGAAAATCTTGATTTCCTGCGACTCTCCGCGGTCCCTGCTGGATTTCAGAGGTAAATTGATTGAGGAACTGTCATTAAACCATGAGGTTGCTGTCTTTACACCAAAAATAGAGCAGGAACAGATTCGAAGCACGCTTATAAGACTTGGTGTACAAGTTTATGAAAATGCGTTGCAAGCTAGTAATGTGTCCATATGGTCAGACCTTGGATATATATATCAGCTGTACAGACTGATCCGGAACATCAGACCAGATGTCTTTTTTCCCTATACCTTTAAACCTGTTATCTACGGGGCAATGGTGGCTAACTTCTGCCGGGTAAAATCAATTACCCCTATGCTTACCGGCCTGGGCTATAATTTCCCCGAAACAAAGTCAAAAACTACTTTAGTCCAAAAAATCACCAAAATCCTTCTTAAATTTAGCATGAAGGCCAATGAGCGAACCAAAATTATATTTCAAAACAAAGATGACTACCAAACCTTGTTAAAAAGGCGGGTCATTACAGAAAAAAATCAAGCCTATATTGTAAACGGCTCAGGGGTCGACCTGGATCATTATACCTATTCCAAACCAAATCTGGATCGGATCAGCTTCTTAATGATCTCCCGTCTGATCAATGCCAAGGGAATCAATGAATATTATCAGTCTGCGCGGATTCTGAAACAGAAATTTCCCAATGTTGTTTTCCGGCTGATTGGCCCTTTTGAAGACAACATAGACGCCATTGATCAGGAACTCTATAGCAAAATTAAGCTGGACGGTACCATAGAGTATATAGGGCTGGTTACAGATGTAAGAACTTATATTGCTCAATCTTCTGTTGTGGTGCTGCCTTCGTATTACGGAGAAGGAGTGCCCAGATGTCTTCTGGAGGCCATGGCCATGGGAAGAACATTGATCACCTGCAACTCTGTGGGTTGCAGAGAAACCATTCATCCAGACCATGCTCAAGCCAATGGCTTCCTGGTCCCGGTAAAGAATGTTAAAGAATTAGCTGCACATATGCAGCACTGTATTGAGCACCCGGTTGAACTGATCCGCTTTGGCTGGAACGGCAGAAAATACGCCAGGGAGAAGTTCGATGTTCATGTTGTGAACCGGCAAATGCTTGGTATCCTGGAAGGATCTTAAAATTATAGGCTTATGCTGATCAATACCTTTGCGGTTTTCCGCTTTTTTGCCGTGCGTTCAAAAGTAGAGTGGGAAGATTATATTGCCCGTTCGTTAAGGCATGATGTTTACCATTCCTGGGCGTACCACCAATTGAATTCCAGCGGCGAAGCCCTGCTTTTTGTTTATGAAGAAGGCCCGGTATTTATTGCCCTGCCTTTGATTAAAAGGGAGATTGAGGGTTCAACACACTTTGACCTCACTTCTGTATATGGGTACGCGGGTCCGGTATCCAACAAGGAAATGTCATGGTTGGATAGTCACAATGCCCATCATTTTAAAAAAGCTTTTCTTCAGTTTATGGAGATGGAAAATTGCATTTGTGTATTCTCCAGATTGCATCCCTTTATCGAACAAGCTTCTTTGCTAAACAATATTGGTGGTGTGCATGAGAATGGAAAAACCATATATATGGATCTTCAAAGAACGTTGGAAGAACAGGTCCGGGGTTATGAAAAACGCCTTTCCAGACAGATCAGAAAACTCCGGGAAATGAATTACACCATCAGAGAAGCATCGGACCTTTTGGAAATTAAGGAATTTACAGACATGTACCGTCAGAATATGGATCGGCTGAAAGCCTCGGTCAGTTATTATTTTGAGGAAAGTTATTTTCATAAATTACTGGACCCTCTTGAATTTGAGAACAAACTGATTTTGATTTATGACGGACAGATTATGATCTGTGGAGCATTGGTACTGATCTCCGGGGAGATCATTAGAAATCATTTATCTGCAACTGCAGCCGATTATCTGTCTTATTCTCCGAGTAAATTATTGACAGATGAAATCAGCCGGATAGGAAGACAGCTAAATAAAAAAGTTTTCCACCTGGGCGGAGGCGTAGGAGGAAAGGAAGACTCTCTGTTTAAATTCAAAAGCTATTTTTCTGATCAGCAGATTGAAGACCGAATCTGGTGCTATATCCACAACCAGCCGCTTTATGATGAACTGGTGAAAAAAAGAGGAGCAGGAGTAAACAATGGTTCGACGTTTTTTCCCTTATACCGTCAGCCAAAAACTGAAACCATTTCAAAAATATATAGTGATGAACAATAAATACACATATGCGTCGGCCAGCAATGTACTGTTCGACGAAAAAATGAAAGAATTTGGTTGGATCGTTTTTGAAGATGCACTGGAAGAAGACTTTGTGAATGAAATCAATAGGTATCTTGAACAGGCTTATGAGATTCGCCGCCAGATCCAGCTGGACAACGGAATTGGTGAGCAAACCAAAGGCACCTTACACCATTTGGTTGGACGTAACGAGGTATCCATTGAATTTCTTACCCGTGGTTATTGTGATGCGCAGATCCGGCATTTTCTGGACGGCAATTACATCCTCAATTCTCTGGGTGCGGTAATTAATATAAAAGACAATCATCCTTATGTGCAGAACATCCACCGTGACATCAGAAGTTTCACGGGCACCTTTAAGGTCATGATCCAAATGATGGTTGTTCTTGATGATTTTACACTGGAGAACGGGGCAACCTATTTTCTTTCCGGATCCCATAAGCAAGACATTAAGCCTGGAGAGGAAGAGTTTTATGCACATGCAGACCGGGCGGTGGCCAAGAAGGGCAGCTTGATTCTGTTTGACTCGAATTTGTGGCATGCAGCCGGAAATAACAGGACAGACCAACCAAGAAGAGCCTTAACTATGGCATTTACCCGCCCTTTCTTTAAACAACAACTGGATTATCCAAGACTGATGGGCTATGACCTGGCGGCTGATTTAAGCCCGCACATGAAACAGATCCTGGGGTATAATTCCAGAATACCGGCCGATCTCTATGAATACTACCAGCCAGTAGAAAAAAGAATGTACCAGCCCGGACAGGGATAGGAAAACACCATCATGCAAAAAGAATATTCAAGTAAAGTGAAATCAATTGGAGGCTATCTGGAATTGCAGCTTTCAAAAGGTCAGGAATTTTATCCGCTTCTGTTGAAGCTCAATACAGGCAGGAATGCGCTCGAATATATCCTCAAAGTAAAAGGTTATACATTGGTCCATTTACCTTATTATACGTGTGAGGTGATTATGGAGCCTATAAGAAAGCTTGGGATCCAGTATCAGTATTATACCATCAATGACCAGATGGAGCCGGTTGTTGACTTTGAGGTTGGGCCAACAGAGTGCCTGTTGTATACCAATTATTTTGGTCTGAAACAGGAGACCATCAGAGCATTGAGTACTAAATTCCCGAACCTCATTGCAGACAATTCACAAGCATTTTTTTCAGAACCCATAGAAAATGTAGATACATTTTACTCCTGCAGAAAGTTCTTTGGGGTTCCCGACGGTGCTTATTTAAGCCTCAACAGTGAGGCAAGATTGAAAATAGAAAGGGACATTTCTCTAAACCGGTTTTCGCATCTGATCAAGAGCATAGAGACTGGTATAGAAAGTGGTTACGAAGATTATATAAAGCACAACGTTGAGTTGTCTAACCTTCCAATCCGTAAAATGTCCTCGCTCAGCAAGGCGCTTTTATCTGGCATAGACTACAAAGATTGTAAATACAGAAGAAATTCAAATTTCATGTACCTGCATGATTTCCTGGTGAACCACAATGCCTATTCATTTGATGCTTCTACGGTTAACGGGCCTATGGTCTATCCTTTGTTGCATGCCTCTCCAGACATCAGAGCGAAGCTCCTGGAAAAAAGAATCTATATCGCTACCTACTGGCCAAACGTATTTGAATGGACCACAAAAAAAATGTATGAGAACTATTTGGCCGCACATATGATCTGCCTGCCTATAGACCACCGGTATACGCACAGTGATATGAAACGCCTTTTAAATGTACTAAAACACCTTTTATGAAACCAGATATTTTCCTCCGCCCACTGGTGTTAGAAGATGCAGAGACTTCTTTCCACTGGCGGAATGATCCGGAGATATGGAAATACACCAAATTTAATCCCTCCGGTGAGATTACACTGGAAATGGAACAACAATGGCTTTTAGCCACGCTGAAGCAACAGGATCAAAAAAGATATGCCATCTGCTTAAAGGATACTGGTGCGTATATCGGCAACATACAACTATTGGAGGTGGATGGTGAAAAAGCTATTTTCCACCTGTTCATCGGGGAGACTTCTTGCTGGGGAAAGGGGATTGGAAAAGAGGCGACCCGTCTTTTACTCGAATATGCATTTTATGACCTTGGGCTTGAAAGGGTGGATCTGGAAGTCAACAAAGACAACGTAGCCGCCATTAGGATCTATACATCCTGGGGTTTTAATACAGTGGGGCATGCTTCTTCTTTTAACAGGATGAGCATCAGCAGGACCACTTATACTCGTCAGCATTTAAATCAAATACTATGAAACAAATTATTACACTGTCTCAAAAGGAGGAATGGATCTCTTACGTGCAGAGGTCTGTAAATTGTGATTTTTATCATTCCTGGAATTACCATGCATTGGAGCACACGGGTATTCCGCTATTATTTGTTGAAGATAGCGGTGAAGATTTCATTGCTTTCCCTTTTGTAAAAAGAAGAATCCCTGAAACAGATTATTATGATTTGACCTCCGTTTACGGCTATTGCGGCCCAATTTCCAATAAGCCGTTTACCGATCTTTCTGAAGAATTATTGCTCTCCTTCAGGGATGCATTTCTTTTGTTTTTAAAGGAAGAGCAAATCATCTCCGTGTTTTCACGTCTACATCCTTTTTTTAATCAGAATGCTTTGCTGCGTAAATTTGGTGGCGTATGGGAAAACGGTCAAGTCGTAGCCATAGACCTTACCACATCCTTGAGTGTACAGGAAAGCCAGTATCAGGACAGGGTTAGCCGGAAGATCAGACAGCTGAAGCAGCGTGGTTTTTATGTAAAGGAGGCCACAACAGAGGAAGATATTCAAACCTTTACTGCAATTTATACGGCCAATATGATGCGTTTGGATGCTTCTGACTGTTACATGTTTGATCAGGAATATTTTAAACGTCTTTTGAGGTGTGAGGAATATGACGCCCGGCTTTTATTTGTTTATGATGGAACGGATTTGCCAGTCTGCGGAGCCACCATTGTATCGAAAAATCAAATTATGCAGGCGCATTTACTGGGTACAAGAAAGGAATTTTTGCATGATTCGCCAGCAAAATTGCTTACCCACGAAATTACCCTGCTGGGCCGAGCCCAGGGGGTCAAGTATTATAATCTGGGCGGTGGTCTTGGCTTTAAACGGGATTCTCTTTTTGAATGGAAGAGCCATTTTTCAAAAGTGACCTTCGACTACTACAGCTGGCGTTACATAGCTGATCAGGCTACATATGATGCGTTGCTTGTACAAATGGACATAGATCCGGAATCAAATGTTGATTTTTTTCCACTCTATCGCAGTCAGTTACAAAGAGTTTAACAGATTTTACCAATTAAATTCCGGCTATGAAAAAAATATTGTCTTATGAGAGGATTTACTCGAGGTGGCTTATTCTGCTCATTGACCAGGTAATGGTTAATGCTGGTATTTTACTCTCCGCGGCCATGATCAGAAATGTAAGCCCCGGCACCAGGTTTAACCTGGAACCTTTCTTATGGCTTTTTTTGTACAACACAATTACCGGTGTTGTCTTCATCAGAATGCGGATCCATACCGGGATTATCCGCTATTCTAATCTGGAAGACATTTACAGGGTAATGAAAGCGGTTCTGATTACCGGTTTGATCTTTGGATTAATCTACCATCTTTTCCTGGTGTCGTTCTGGACATGGAACTGGTTTGATACCATGCTTTTACTCAATTTCTTTATTTCTACCACAATGCTGGCTTTGCTTCGCATCAGTGTAAAACTGTTGTTTTACCATTTGCAGGATATGCAATTGCCGGGTAAGGAAATGGTGCTGATCTGCGGCGCAGATCCTTTAGCATTGCTCATCAAACAAGGATTGGATTCTTCTTCTGAAAAGAACTTCCATATCCTGGGCTTTGTAGATGACGATCCTGATAAGGCGAACAAGCAGATCGAACAGAAAAGGGTTTACCCTTCCGGAGCGCTGTCCTGGCTTAAAAAGCAATATGCAGCAGAAAAAATGATTGTTATGGAAGGCTCCAGTAATCTGGAAGGAAGAAAACGGATCATTGAAAAATGTCTGGAGCTGGGCATACGGGTCATTTCTGTTCCTGCTTCTGTTCATTGGTTAAAAGGTAAACTGAAACTGAGCCAGATCCCGGATCTGAAAATAGAAGATCTTTTACAACGGGAAGCTATACTATTAGATAAGCATAACATCTGTAAACAGTTAAAAGGTAAGCGAATATTAATTACCGGCGCTGCAGGCTCTATAGGGTCAGAGATTGCCAGGCAGATCCTGAAATGCGATCCGGAACAGGTTTTGCTTTGTGATCAGGCCGAAACGCCCCTGCATGAACTGCAGATGGAACTTGAAAAATCATCAGGTTGGATTTGTTGTAAAATGTTCCTGGTGAATATTCAAAACTACAGCCGGATGAAGAACATTTTTGAAGTGTACAAACCACAGGTGGTTTTTCATGCTGCCGCGCTCAAACATGTTCCAATGATGGAGGTTAATCCATCTGAAGCCCTTTTAACCAATGTACAGGGCACCAAGAACCTGGCAGATCTCTCCATTGAATCGGGTGTTGAAAAATTTGTCATGATTTCTACCGATAAAGCGGTTAAACCCACCAATGTTATGGGGGCTTCCAAAAGGATTGCTGAAATCTACATCCAGTCTTTACAGGATCGGGAATACAGCACAGCGCATGAAACAAGGTTTATCACCACCAGGTTTGGCAATGTGCTGGGATCCAATGGTTCTGTTGTTCCTAGATTTAAATCTCAGATCCAGGCCGGCGGCCCGGTTACAGTAACTCATCCCGACATTACCAGATATTTCATGACGATTCCAGAAGCTGTACAGCTCGTACTTGAAGCCTCAGCAATGGGGGCGGGTGGGGAGATCTTTATTTTTGACATGGGGATGCCGATACGGATTTTCGACCTTGCGGTGAATATGATCAAGCTGGCAGGCTTAACTCCCCATGAAGATATACAGATTACCTTTACAGGTTTAAGACCGGGAGAGAAGCTTTATGAAGAACTTTTAAATCAAACAGAACTGGTATTGCCTACATACCATGAAAAGATCAAGATATCTGCGGTGACCAATTATCCTTATTTGTATGTCCACAGGATGATCGACGATTTATTACATCTGGCACGCTCCAATGATGATTTCGAAATGGTTAAGAAAATGAAGGAAATTCTTCCGGATTTTATCAGCAATAATTCAACCTACCAACAATTGGATATTGCTTATCAGGAGTGATCAAATAAAAATTTGTTTTATGCACAACGGGGAAATTATCGAACTGATCATCCGGAGAGACAGGATGAACATCAGTGAACTTTCAAGGAAACTGAATGTAAGCCGAAAATCAATCTACAATTGGTTTAAACAGGAACATTTGAGCATAGAAATCATTACCAAGCTGGGGAATTTACTTCACCACGACTTTGTATATGATTTTCCGGAAAAGTACGAAGAACTGCACCACCATTTGACTAATGCAAAGGAAGCTGCGGAACATGTAAACGGAACAGATATCAATTCAGCAGAATACTGGAGGAATAAATATATTAACCTATTGGAAATTTACACAGGTATGCTCATTAAAAAGCAAGAGATGTAAATAAGGAATTCAAAGGATAGGTGTGTATTATTTTACTCATTATGAGTAAAATAGGGAATCTTTTTTCTCATGTATTTGTTTTATAGGTAGTGAAAAGGCAATTAGGTTAATTATTTTTCACTTAATTTACGGTGATTATAGCCATAAAATCATGGTAATTACCGGGACAAAGCGAAAGTATGGTTAATTTGAATATGCACAGTTAACATTGTTTTAATAAATTGAATGATTATTGAGTGTTATGTAATATACAAACTATTTTATCAGCCAAATTAAACCAAGCATCTCCATTTGATTTGAACTGATTAGATTGCCGTTCCTTGTTTTTTGCGATGGATAAATAAGTGGTACTTATTTGTTTATCAAGGTAAATTAGTCCTAAACATTTAACATTATGGTACAAAATGCTGGGGAGATCGTGGAGCTTGCAGTGCGTAGACAGAACATTAACATTAGTGAATTATCACGTCGTCTCCAGGTAAACCGGAGAACATTGTACAATTGGTTTCAGCAGAAAAAATTGCCCGCTGAGGTAATCTACAGTATCGGAAACGCAATTGAATACGATTTTAGCGCAGACTTCCATGAAAGTCTGAAGAATGTCAAACCACCCCCGCATATCGGAAGTAAGGAAAGTGAGGAAATCCAGGCAAACAGCATTAATTACTGGATGGAAAAATATATCTCTTTGTTAGAAGACTACAAAGATTTACTGCAGAGCAGACAATTTGAACCTACTATTAATAAAGAGCGTTTCGTTTAATGAAAAAGGGCATTCCGCTAAGGAAAGCCCTTTTTTTATGGTTTTAAACTGGGTATTAAACTCGGGAACGTAAGGGAATTAGCTGCATATTTCTTCTTGTCGAGTTTAAAATAATAAGCGCCTTTTTTAGAACTGGATTTATCCTTTTCTTCCAGTTTAATCAGCAACCCAGTGGAAGTGATCTTCCTGCTGAAATTTCCGGTATCTACTTTAGTATCATTTACCTGTTCAAACAAAGTTTGTAACTGAGGAATGGTAAATTTTTTAGGTAGCATCTCGAAAAGGATAGGGTGCAGGGATGCTTTATACCTCAATGCCTTTCTGGCATCTGAAACCATTTTATTATGGTCAAAAATCAGTTTCGGCATATCGCTGATCAGGAACCATTCGGCCTGGTAATTGTCAATCAGCTGGGTTTTGTATTTCTGAATATCAATTAACGCAAAATAGCCAACGGAGAGGGTACGCTCAATCGGATCCCGTTTTGGCTCACCATATACCCTCAATTGCTCCAGGTAAACCCCTTCAAGCCCGGTTAGCTTTTTAAGCACGTGGTTTGCCGCATCGTCTGGCGTTTCTTCCGCCCCCACAAATCCCCCCATCAAACACCATTTGTTGATTTCCGGCTCGAGGCCTCTTTTAACCAGCAGAATTTTCAGCTGACCATCATCAAATCCAAATACAATGCAATCGACGGCAACGAGGTAGTGAGGTTGGTTAACATATTCAATCATGTTCAGATCAGTTGTTGGTTGAGCTGCCAAATATCAATAAAAATAATAATTTATTAATTGTACTGTTGACAATTAATAAATTATTGCTAATTTGCCCGGCGATAGCTCATCGCTAAGAAAATTTTAACCATTTATATTACCTGTTCATGCAGCAATTATTTGATCTTGATTCTAATCCGCATACCCGTTTAAATATCCTTACGGGAGAGCAGATCCTGGTTTCCCCGCACCGCACAAAAAGACCTTGGCAAGGGAAGGTAGAGGAGCTTAGCCCAGACAACCGTCCAGCCTACGATCCTAAATGTTATTTGTGTCCGGGAAATGTACGCGCAGATGGCGCCATTAATCCTGATTACACCCACAGCTTCGTATTTAAAAATGACTTTGCGGCTTTACTGGAAGACACACCAGAAAATAAACTCAATGAAGAGGACCTGCTGGTAGCCAGTGCAGAAAAAGGTCTGTGCAAGGTGATCAGCTTTAGTCCTAAACACAACCTGACTTTGCCTGAACTGAGCCTCGGAGAAATCACTGCGGTGGTAAAGGTTTGGCAGAAGGAATATGAGGAGCTTGCTGCTCACGACTGGATCAAGTATATTCAGATCTTTGAAAATAAGGGAGAGATCATGGGCTGCAGCAATCCGCATCCGCATGGACAGATCTGGGCACAGAGCAGCATTCCGCAGGAAATTATTAAAGAAAGTGAGCGTCAGAAAAATTACTACGCTATTCATCGCCGAAGTTTACTCTCGGCTTATTTAAAGCTGGAACTTAAAAAACAGGAAAGGATCTTGTTTGAAAACGAACATTTTGTAGTGTTGGTTCCATTTTGGGCAGTATGGCCTTATGAAACCATGATCATCAGCAAAAGACACGTAACAGGAATTAATTTCTTTACCGAATCTGAGCTGGAGGCCCTGGCCGATGCCTTGAAAAAACTGACGACCAAATATGATAATCTTTTTGAAACATCGTTCCCTTATTCTGCAGGGATGCACCAGGCTCCTGTAAATAATGGGGAATACCCGGAATGGCACTGGCATATGCACTTTTATCCGCCGTTATTGCGCTCTGCCACGGTTAAGAAATTTATGGTGGGATATGAATTGCTGGCCAATGCGCAGCGGGATATTACACCCGAATATGCAGCACAGCGCCTGAGAGAATTATCTGTTGAACATTATAAACAAAATAAAGCCTGATTATGGACTCGAAACTAGTCGCTTCAACAGTCAAAGTGGATGTTGAAGGCTTAAAACAAGCATTTAAGAATTTATATGGTGTTGATCCTCTGCTGGTCCGATCGCCGGGAAGGATCAATATTATTGGAGAGCATACCGATTACAACGAGGGTTTTGTAATGCCTGCAGCCATTGACAAAGCCATTTATATTGGCATATCCAAAAGAGAAGATGACCAGGTACACCTGTTTGCTAAAGATTATGAGCAAACACATACTGTAGCGTTATCTGCATTGGCACCTTGTGAAAAAGGCTGGCCAAATTACATTTTGGGTGTTGCAGATCAATTGCAGAAGAGAGGGTATATTCTTGGAGGCTTCAATTTGTATATCGACGGTGATGTTCCCCTTGGTGCCGGATTATCGTCTTCGGCCGCTGTGGAATGTGCCACAGCCTATGCACTTGATCAATTGTTCTCCTTATCGGTAGCTCAACTTGATCTTGCCCTGATTGCCCAAAAGGCTGAGCATGTTTTTGCTGGCGTAAGCTGCGGGATCATGGATCAGTTTGCCTCGGTTTTTGGAAAAAAAGACCATGCGATATTGCTCGATTGCCGCTCTATGGAATATGAATATCTTCCTTTGGATCTGGGCGATTACAAACTGTTGTTGCTCAATACCAATGTAAAGCACTCTCTTTCTGACAGCGCTTACAATGAAAGAAGATCACAGTGTGAGCAAGGCGTGGCCTGGGTAAAAGAAAAATTCCCAGAAGTGAACAGTTTGAGAGATGTCACGCTGGCGATGCTCGAGGAATGTGTTGAGCCTAAGGACAACAATGTTTTTGTGAAATGCCGGTTTGTGGTGGCTGAGATTGAGAGACTGGGCAGGGCAGCCGATTTTCTAAAGCAGGGAAAACTGGATGCATTGGGTAAACTGATGCTGGAAACCCATGATGGTTTGAGCAAGGATTATGAGGTGAGCTGTAGTGAACTGGATTTTCTGGTTGACCGCGTTAGAGATTTAGACGCTGTGCTTGGTGCCCGTATGATGGGGGGCGGATTTGGTGGTTGCACTATTAATATTGTAAAAACAGCGTATATTGACGAGCTTATAAAAACCGTGAGTGCTGGTTATCTGCAGGAATTTGGCCTTAAGCTGGATGCCTATGTTGTGGAAACCGCTTCTGGAACGAGCCAAATTATTGAATTTTAACCATTAAAGCCAGTCTTTGGACTGGCTTTGCTAAACCTAATATAAACTGATGAAACACAATTTACTGGATACGAAGGACTATATTGTATTTTTAGTCTATTTCGTTATTGTAGCAGCGTATGGGCTCTACATCTATAACAAGAAAAAATCTGCGTCTACGGGCTCTAAAGACTACTTTTTAGCGGAAGGGTCACTGACCTGGTGGGCCATTGGCGCTTCGCTGATTGCTTCAAACATTTCTGCCGAGCAATTTATTGGGATGAGTGGTTCTGGTTTTAAAATGGGACTGGCCATTGCTACGTATGAATGGATGGCTGCTGCGACTTTGATTGTTGTGGCTGTATTTTTTATTCCTGTTTATCTTAAAAATAAGATATCGACCATGCCTCAGTTCCTTAGCCAACGCTATAACGGTACTGTGGCTATGATTATGGCTGTTTTTTGGCTGTTGTTGTATGTAGTGGTTAACTTAACGTCTATTTTGTATCTTGGTGCTTTGGCAGTGAGCAGTATCTCTGGTTTTAGCCTGGAATTCTGTATGTATGCGATTGCTGTATTTGCTATTATCATTACCCTTGGTGGAATGAAGGTAATTGGTTATACGGATGTTATCCAGGTGTTTTTCCTGATCCTGGGTGGTTTGGCTACAACTTATCTGGCTTTAAACCTGGTTTCTGATCATTATGGTACGAAAGGAATTTTGGAAGGTTATCATTTGATGTCTACAAAGGCGTCTGAGCATTTCCATATGATCCTGAAGCCTGAAAATGAAAATTATATTGATTTGCCGGGTTTAAGTGTATTGATTGGTGGTATGTGGATTGTGAACTTAAATTACTGGGGTTGTAATCAGTACATCACTCAGCGTGCTTTGGGTGCTGATTTGAAAACGGCCAGAGGGGGTATCCTATTTGCGGCATTCTTAAAGTTATTGATGCCGATCATTGTTGTTTTACCTGGTATTGCGGCCTATGTTTTATACAAGGATGGTGCGTTTCAATCGGAAATGGTTCAGGGTGGATCGGTTAATCCCGATCGGGCTTATCCAGTATTGCTGAACTTGTTGCCTGCTGGTTTGAAAGGTTTGTCATTTGCGGCGCTTACTGCTGCTGTGGTTGCTTCGTTGGCGGGTAAGGCCAATAGTATCGCGACGATCTTTACTTTGGATATTTACAAAAAGGTGATTAAACCGGATGCTACTGAAAAGAACCTGGTGGTTACGGGTAAGGTGACTATTATTGTGGCTATGATTCTTGGTGTTTTGATTGCTCCACATTTGGGTATTGATAAAAAGGGTGGTTTCCAATATATCCAGGAGTATACGGGCTTTGTTTCTCCGGGTATCTTTGCGATGTTTATTTTAGGGTTTTTCTGGAAAAAGACGACTTCTGATGCGGCGCTATTTGCTACGATTGGTGGTTTTGTGTTGTCTTTGGTGTTGAAATTCTTACCTGGATGGACGGATCTTTCGTGGCTATCGGGTATGGGTTTCTCTGTTAAGAATTCTTCGGGGGTTTTTGAGATTCCTTTTATTGACAGAATGGGCTTTGTGTTCGTGTTCTGTATTATTGGTATGTATATTATTAGTATGCTTCAGTTTAAACGTGGGGGCGAAAGCAAAGGTTTGGAAATCGATGCGAAGATGTTCAAAACGACTACGGGTTTTGCGGTTGGCGCATTGCTTATTGTTGGTTTGCTGGTTGCGCTTTACGGTATTTACTGGTAGTTTTTTAATTGTTTTTTTGGAACCTGGTTGGCGAGATTTGCTGACCAGGTTTTTTTATGAGCAAATAGGTCAAGAGAGTAGATTTGTTGAAAAAATTTTATTGAAAATTCTGTACAGCTGCTTCAAGACTAACGATATCAGGTCTACTGAAGGAGCGGACAGATCTCTGAGGTCTTTCCGCAGCGTACGAGAATTTTTCATAACAAATTGCAGAGGGAGAGTGGAGACCGCGAAGTTGCATAGGGTTGGAGCTGGGAAGACAGCGGCGATTAGTTAAGAGCGTGAAAAGAAAAAGGGACCAAATCTTTCGACTGGCCCCTTTCATTAAATTAACGCTCTCGGTGTAAACGTATAAATTTTTTCTGATATTTTGAAATAAATTTATAAGCCAAAAATTTGTGAATTCAAGCGCAGTCCCGGGCGTTTTTCGTAAAAATGGGTGGTTTGAAGGAGTTAATTATAGTTGTTTTTTCTGTATAGTAAACAGCTTAAGGCGACTATCGTGCAGGACCACATGATGAAAACCATGGGGTAGGTGGTGTTGTTGTGGAGGAGGCTCAGGAGCGAGGTGATGAGGAAAGCGGAGAGATAACTCACGGAACCTACCAGTGCTGAGGCAGAGCCTGCCGCAGTTGGGAGGGAGGCCAGGTATAATGCTGTTGTATTGGGCAGGATAGACCCTAGCATGGCCAGGAATATAAAGGTAAGTAGAAATAAGATGGCGAATGATCCGTTAAAGTAAATCACTAAAATCATTCCTGCGCCGGCAATCAGCTGAGTAATCAATGCGAATTTCGTAATGGTTTTGATTTCAAAGTGCTTGAGTAACCTGGTGTTGATCAGTCCGGCGCAAATAATACCTACTGCGAGTATAGAAAAGATAAAGCCAAATTCTTTTTTACCTATTGTTGAAAGCATGGCAACTATTGTTTCTTGTCAATAAATTAATACTATTGCTGAAAGTTTTTATAAATGGCTTCAGCCCATATCTTACAATTAAGAGAAAATAAGTAAATTAAACGTAATTTAAGCAAAATAGGGTATTGGCTATGGTTTCTTACACTTTCACCAGATTACTAAAAAAGAACTGATGGCATTTGCGTTGTTATTCCTTCATCGTCTTTAAAATGCTAATCAAAGCCATCTTATTTACGGGTTTTGTTCAGGGCTTTTTTCAAATCCTGTTGCTGGGTTCGAAGACACGGAACGCCTTAGCGGATAAATGGCTGATGGCCTGGCTGCTCCTGGTATCCTTTCAGTTGCTGTTTTACTATGATGGTTTCTCCGGGGCTCCGGTAGCCACTGGTTATATCGGGGTGTTGGCCTTTTCTATCCCACTTCTCAGTGCACCCATGCTTTACCAGTATATCAGGAGTTTGTCTTTTGGAAAGAACTTAACCACAGGTTTTGCTTTGCTCTATTTTCTGCCTGTTGTATTCTATTGGGTCGTTAATATATGGTTTAAATTTCACTATGGCCAGGAGATCGAGGTATTGAAGGGATATCCGCATTTTGACCCCGAGGTTCCTGGGCTGGTGCTCTATATTTTTACCATTCCTATGGCGATTATACCTGGAGGCTATGCGATATGGGGATTAATCACACTGATCAGGTACCAGAGCAGTCTTTCTGCGCAATATTCCTATACGGAAAAGATTACCCTGAACTGGCTCAAGTGGCTGGTTATATCCATACTTGTACTTTTTATAGGCCTTTTTCTGCTCATTCGTTTTGGAAGAATTGCTCTGGGACCAGATGATTTATTCAGTGTCGTTGGAGCAGTGCTTTCCGGGTATATATTTTTGATTGGTTATCTCGGGATCAGGCAAGGAACGGTATTAATCGGAATAGAAAAAGATATACTGCCTGAACCTGCCGGGGATGCTGTTCCTTATCGAAATTCAGGCCTGGATGAACGTGCTGTAGAAAAAATCTATGGTTCGCTGATTGAACATATGGAAACACAGCATCCTTATCTATCCGATGATCTTAGTTTGTCTGCCTTAGCTGCCCAGCTGAACGTGAGCCCTAACCAGCTCTCCCAGGTGATCAATCAGCGGTCGGGGAGTAACTTTTTTACCTTTGTTAATGCCTATCGTGTGCAGGCTGTGAAAGTGAAATTGCTTGACCCGGCTTTTGCCCATCTTTCTATTCTCGGAATTGCCTTTGAATGCGGGTTTAAGTCGAAGTCGGCCTTTAACAGGATATTTAAAGAACAGGTCGGATCAAGTCCATTGGAATATCAAAGGCAAGAAAAACTGTAAAATAGGAGTCCCGCCCTACATTATGGGGCGCATGTTTTGTACAAGTTGCGCTCCTTTGCCTTAAAAAACACTATGGATATCTTTTCTTTATTTCACAGAACAAACATCGTGATCCACATTCTTGCCGGATCCTCTGCTTTGCTCATCGGTATATTTATCCTTGCTGCTACAAAGGGCGGAAAACGGCACCGTATTTATGGGCGCCTCTTCCTATGGCTTCTGTCCATTGTCATCTTAACAGGCCTGTTGGGGGTGTTCATCTTTAAACGGAACAGTTTTCTGCTGGTGATCACTGTGCTTAGTGGTTATCTGGGCTTTTCCGGGTTCAGGGTGATGCGCAACAGATCCAATAAACCAAGACTGCCTGATGTTGCGGCTGCTCTGCTTTCGATATTGTCTGTTTTCTTCTTTATTTATTACTTCAGGTCAATTGGTATGATCTGGTCGCCGGTAATCATTTACAGTACGGTAGGTTATCTGGTGTTGGTTGTTGTTTATGATTTGGGCAAATACCTCTTCGCAAAAAAGACCTATCAGAACATGTGGATGTACGAACATATTATAAAGATGGTGAGTGCTTTCAGCGCGTTGCTTTCCGCTTTTACAGGAACAGTTTTGCCCCAATACCATCCATACAGCCAATTTCTGCCTTCAGTATTTGGATCTGTCATCGCATTGGGGTTTATGTTGGGCTATTGGTATAAAAGAAAATTTAAAATTTGAGTTATGGGAACGTATAAAAAAAAAATGGGTTTTTCCGGCCTACAACAGATAGCTAACAGCTAGGTAATGGATAAGGCTTAAATTCGTATTCTATTCGATGAAATAGCTATTTATTCCTGAGGAATTGGTCATAGCAGCCGATAATCCCAATCATCTGACTACAGGGATGCAATAAATATCATTTTTAAATCAAATCATCACCAATATTATGGCAAGAATAGCAAAAGGAATTTTGGATGCATTTTCGGGAAAACCGTGCCCATAGTGCTCTTGTATCTGCGGAGCGGAGGAGTAGCATGTTTTCACTTTTTGCTTTCTTGATACTTATTGGTAAATTCGTTATTAATGAAAAGTATTAAATTAACGTATCTCCTGGTGTCAGTTTTATTATTGAGCCTTAGTTCATTCAAGATACAAGCACAAAGTAATCAGCAACAAAGAAGTGATTCTGTATTTTTTGCAATAAAGAAATACATTGATCAAAGGAATACAAGTTTAATATACGCTTTGGGGAGCGAAGAGTATAGAAAGGCTGTTAATGAAAAAAATCTGAATACTTTTTTTGAAAAGGAAATATATCCTTTAGGGAGAATTAAACAATCGTCGTTTGATGGTTTAGATAATGCCATTAGCAGATATAAGCTGGTGTTTGAATCCGGAAAACTGGTGCTTTCTTTTGCGCTTGATAAGGAGAATAAATTTAATTCTATAACTTTTACTCCGTTTAAATCGGTCATTTTTAATAAGCCGGTACCTGTTGCTACATCTAATATTTTAAAGTCTGTATTGGACAGGCAGGTAGATTCTATTGCCAGAGCGTACATTCAGAAGTCTAATACAGTAGGATTAAGTATTGGAATTTTGAATAATGGTGTGGTTCAAAACTACGGCTACGGAGAAACAGAGAAGGGAAAGGGTAAACTTCCGGATGCCAATACGATTTTTGAAATAGGATCAATTACCAAAACTTTTACGGCAAGTATATTGGCTCATTATGTTAATGAGGGCAAAATTAGTTTAAGCGATCCGATCACCAAATATTTACCAGATTCTCTATTTGCAAATCCCGAACTTCAAAAAATCAAAATTATTAATTTAAGTAACCATACTTCAGGGTTACCATCGCTGCCTGCCAATTTTATTTATAAAGGAATGGACAGGTTCGATCCATATAAATCTTACAATGAAAAGATGCTCTTTGCTAGTCTTAAGACCTGTAAATTGAGATCTGTTCCGGGTGAAGTGTATTCTTATTCAAATCAAGCGGTGGGTTTACTTGGGGTAATTTTGGAAAGGGTATCTGGGAAAACATATGAACAGCTTATGCAACATTTGGTTACTGTTCCATTAAAGATGAACAGTACTTGCCAGTATTTAACGCCCTTGCTATCAAGTCGTTTTGTTAAGGTTTATGATGCCGATGGCGATGAGACAAAACCCTGGGATTTTGATGCTCTTGCTGCTTGTGGATGTCTTCGTTCTACCGTTAATGATTTGCTGCTTTATGCAAAAGCGAACATAAAATGTGAACCTTCTTCTTTATCTAATGCTTTTGGTTTAAGCCATCAGGTCACTTTTTCGAAGGGTCCCGTAGTGGGCCTGGGCTGGCATCTATATCAGGTAAAGGATGATAAATATTACTGGCATAACGGGGGAACTGGTGGTTGCAGAAGCTTTCTGATCTTTAATATAGAGAAAAAAATTGCTGTGGCGGTGATTTCGAATGCTGAGGTTGACGTTGATGATGTGGCTAGGGGTATTTTAAAGAAACTGGGCTCTTGATGGAGTGCAGATCGGTGAGGTAGTTTATTTGATTCTGGTTTGCATATTTGATATTTGTTCATATGTTTGTACATAGTGGTATAAAAATTAAATGAATAAACTAATGGCAGCTGTTTTCTCATCGATATCTAAAGTCTTCATTGTTTTCTTATTGCTGTTTTGTGCTGGCTTTGTTTATGCCGGGCCAGGTAATATTGCTCATAAAGCGAGCGTAACGGCTTCATCGGAAATAGCTGGGAAAGGAAATGCTGCTAATGTGGTGGATGGGATTATCAGGATTGATGGTAAAGGTGAATGGGTGTCAAAAAGTACGGTTACTTTTTGGGGGCAGATTGATTATCCCTGGATACAGTTGAAATGGCAACAGCCGCAAAGCATCAATAAGATCATTTTATACGACAGGGTGAGCAGTGCTTCTCATAATGCTGGTGGTGTACTGATATTTAGTAATGGTTATAGGGTGCCTGTGGTTCAAATACCCAATAATGGTGCGCCTAAGGTAGTGAGTTTTCCAGAGCAAACTGTGGATGGGGTGCGGTTTGAAACCACGGATGCTGATGGTGCTGCAATTGGTTTATCGGAAATAGAGGTGTATCCTTCACCTGCTCAGATTGCTGATCCTGTTTCGTGGGTGGATCCTTATATTGAAACGAACCGGGGGCGCTATTTTTATTTTGTTACTGGCAGCCAGCCTTTTGGTATGATTAGCGCGGCACCTTTAACGCGTAATAAAAATCAGTATGGTGGTGGCTACAATTACAATTCTACAGAGATATTGGGCTTTCCGCAAATACATTGCTGGATGCTCTCTGGTATAACATTGATGCCAACCACTGGTGAGGTTAATCCGAATAAGGGAGAACAGGAATGGAAATCTGATTTTTCGCATGATGGAGAGATTGTACAACCGGGTTATCAACGGCTTTATTTGGAGAAGTACAATACCTGGGTTGAACAAACGGCTGCCGACCGCATTAGTTTTTATCGTTTTACCTATACCAAAGATGCTTTGGCCAATGTGCTGATCAACCTGGGTGGTTATGTTGGTGAGGCAACGATGAATGATGCAAGGGTAAAGAAAATAAGTAATACACGTATTGACGGTTCGGTTAATACGACCGGGCGTTTATGGGGAGGCCCTGAGAATGTACGTATTTATTTTGCTGTTGAGTTTGAAAAGCCTTTTGAAAAACTGAAGGGATGGGATAGCAAACATGAACTTTCTGATATTAATGAATTAACGGGTACGTCAGAGAAAACAGCAAGGAACAGTGGCGGTATGAGTTATTATGATGCGCCTACTACGGGTGTTTCTGCAGAGTATCGGGTGAAAGCTGGGGAAACTGTACAAATGAAAATAGCAGTTTCTTATACGAGTATAGAAAATGCAAGGCTCAATTTGAAGTCGGAGGCCAGGCATTGGAACTTTGATGAACTTCGTACGGCTTCGCAAAATGAGTGGAACGAAATGCTGGGGCGCATTATGGTTAAGGGTGGAAGTGCCAATCAAAAAGTAAAATTCTATACCGATTTGTGGCATGTTTTACTGGGAAGGCATAAACTTGATGATGTATCTGGCGATTATCCGGATAACACTGAGGGTGAACGTCATGGAAGTTCGACTATCAATACAAAGTTTAAAATAAGGACTTTGCCGAAGGATGGAAATGGAAAGGCAAAATTTCATATGTACAATTCTGACGCTTTCTGGTTAACGCAGTGGAATCTGAATGTGCTTTGGGGACTGGCCTGGCCAGAAGTACTGGATGATTTTGCTGCCTCGCTGGTGCAATATGCTCAAAATGGCAAGTTGCTTCCGCGTGGCCCTTGTGCGGGTGGATATTCTTATATCATGACAGGCTGCCCTGCTACGAGCCTGATTACTTCTGCTTATCAAAAGGGGATTCTTACAAAGAAACCGGCTTCGATAGCCTATGAGGTGATGAAACGAAATCATGAACCGGGTGGCATGATGGGGTTATTAGGGCCAGATGATGCCATTGCATTTTATATAAAGAATGGGTATTATCCTTCCAATGCAGGTATTACTACTGAAATTTCGTTCCAGGATTGGGCATTGGGGCAAATGGCAAAGAAATTGGGCAAGAAGAAGGACTACGAGTATTTTAACAATCGTTCGAAGGGATGGACTAAGCTTTTTGATCCAGAAGAGAAGTTACTTTTTCCGAAAAAAAAGGATGGAACCTGGTTGCACAGGAATCCTTTTGATGGTGAGGGTTGGGTTGAAGCGAATGCCTGGCAGGCAACCTGGTCGGTTTCGCATGGCATTCATGAACTGGCAAAATTGATGGGCGGCAATGATACGCTTTGTGAAAAGCTGAATTATGCTTTTGAGCAAGCCAGGGATCAGGATTTTGTGTTTGGTTATGGTTCGGGCTATATAAGTTATGCGAACCAGCCGGGTTGTTCCAATGCGCATGTGTTCAATTATGCAGGTAGGCCTGATTTAACCCAATATTGGGTTCGCAGGGTCAATGAACAGGCTTATGGTGGAGTTACTCCCGATAAAGGATATGGGGGGCATGATGAAGACCAGGGGCAAATGGGTGGTGTTAGTGCGTTGACTTCTATTGGTTTGTTTAGTTTAACCGGAACGAGTTCTGTCGATCCGGAATATGATATTACGAGCCCGGTATTTGATGAGGTGACGATTCAACTCAACAAGCATTACTATCCAGGTAAAGAGTTTGTGATTAAGACCTACAATAATTCTAAAGCCAATTGCTATATACAGAAAATGAGATTAAACAGTAAAGATCATCATCAGTTTTCTTTTTCTCATGATGACTTTAGCAAAGGTGGTCTACTTGAATTATGGCTGGATGCAAAGCCTAATTAGCAAAGGAAACCACCACCCAGAAGGTCATTGCCTTCATAGAATACTGCGGATTGCCCTGGAGCAATTGCGGATACAGAATGGTCAAATACCACCCTCATTTTGTCATTTTCCTGTACAATAGTGCTCAGCATCCCTGCATCTTTATAACGAATTTTAGTGATCACGTTATCCATTGGATCGTTGATGTTGGCGTATTTAACCAGGTTGATGTTGCGCACCATTGCTTCCCGTCTTTCCAGCTCGTCTGCACGGCCTAAAACTACAGTATTACTTTCTGGTAAGATCTGGGTAACAAACATAGGTTCGCCAAACGCAATACCTAAGCCTTTACGTTGCCCGATGGTATAGAATGGATAGCCTTTGTGTTGTCCTACAACCATACCGTTGCTCAGAACGAAATTTCCGCCGGCAACTTTTTCTTCCAGATCTTCTACTTTATGTTTTAAGAAGGCTCTGTAGTCGTTATCAGGTACAAAACATATTTCATAGCTTTCGCTTTTTTTGGCAAGTTCTTCCTGTCCCATATCGAGTGCCATTTGGCGAATCTCAGATTTTGCAAAGGAACCTAAAGGGAATTGTGTTCTCGATAGATTTTCCTGTGAGACGCCCCAAAGTACATAACTCTGGTCTTTGTTTTCATCATGACCTTTGGAAATCACATATCTGCCGCTGTCTTGTTGTCTTATATTCGCATAGTGACCTGTGGCAATGAACTCACAGTCTAGTTTATTGGCGCGTTTTAACAAGGCTTCCCATTTAATATGGGTATTGCAAAGTACACATGGGTTTGGGGTACGTCCGGCAAGATATTCATCAACAAAGTTGTCAATAACATAATCACCAAATTCATCCCTGATGTCGAGAATATAATGAGGGAAGCCGTAATTTACGGCCAGTGTACGGGCATCATTGATGCTATCCAGGCTGCAACATCCAGTTTCCTTGCTGCTGCTTCCGGAAGTGGCATAGTCCCAGGTCTTCATGGTTAGGCCAATTACTTCATATCCCTGTTCGTGTAACATCAC
Source organism: Pedobacter nutrimenti (assembly GCF_032678445.1). Classification (GTDB taxonomy): domain Bacteria; phylum Bacteroidota; class Bacteroidia; order Sphingobacteriales; family Sphingobacteriaceae; genus Pedobacter; species Pedobacter nutrimenti_A. Next base: position 304,462 of record NZ_JAVTSQ010000006.1, on the reverse strand, counting down.
TGCTGCTACTGAACTATCCACACCGCCACTCATGGCTACTAAAATTCTGCCTCTTTTACTCATTGTCTTTTTATCAAATGCAAAAGTAATTTTTTTAATGTAAAAAAAGTCGGTTCTGAAGTCAGTTCCTTGTAAAATGACATTTTCAGGGCTAAATATTATGAGGTGTTTTGAAGTATATTAAGAATTTAGTTCTGATTGATCAGGGCATTTCAGGTTTATTTCCGGAATGTAAGGGATGCGCTTTCTGTTTTCAAATATCTTTTAATATTTGCCAGTGACATATAAATATGTTGATTTAAGTAAATATTTAGATAATTATGAAAATAATACCTGTAGTATGAGGGAATTGAAGATTACACAAAGTATTACTAAAAGGGAATCTGAATCTTTAGATGTATACCTGAACGAGATTGGAAGGTTTGAACTTTTAACGGCTGATGATGAATGCATTTTGGCAAAGAAGGTCAGGGAAGGAGACCAGGAAGCCTTTTATAAGCTTATTGTCTCTAATCTAAGATTTGTGGTTTCGGTTGCGAAACAATATCAGCACCGCGGAATAGCTTTGACAGATCTGATTAATGAGGGAAATCTAGGGCTGATTAAAGCGGCAAAACGGTTTGACGAAACCAAGGGCTTCAAATTTATTTCTTTTGCAGTATGGTGGATCAGGCAGACCATTCTGCAGGCCCTTGGTGACCAGACACGTACGGTCAGGCTTCCGCTCAACCAGGTAAGTCATATTACGAAATTGAATAATGTGATACAAAGTATGGAACAACAGCTGGAACGGCTTCCTACGGCTGAAGAATTAGCGGAGCAATCGGGAATTGCGAAAGAAAGTGTGGAGGATTATCTGTTGAATGCGAGGTTACCGGTTTCGATGGATGCTACATCAGATATTGGTAGTTCTTTATTGGATGTGTTGAGAGATTACAGGTATGCTCCGGATAAAAGTATGGATGCGGAGTCCTTACAAGGTTCTATTGAGCGGATGATGTCCATCTTGTCTCCAAGAGAAAGATATATATTGACCTTAAATTTTGGTTTGGGAAATACAGAACCTGTTCAGCTTCAGGATATAGCCAAGGCATTAGGTATTGGAAAGGAGCGTGTGCGGCAGCTCCGGGAGATTGCCCTTAGAAAGCTTAGGGCAAATGTAAGTATCTTTCGAAACAAATTGTAATTCCTGATCAGGATGTTCCTGACCAGGAAATTTTTACTAAACGAAAGCTGGTACACGCTCAGCAGGATCGTTTCCCTGTATCTGGTTTTTCCTTACATCAGAGATCTCTTTTGGTTTTTTATCGAACAGTGCGTTAATTCCTGTGGCACCATTATACAACAGGAAGCCTCCCAACAGGAGTTCCTGTACTCCCATTGCGGGGGTTTTATAAATTGTACGTATTCCTCTTTGAAAGATATAAGCGCCTGCTATAACCGACACTATTCGTTTACCTATTTCCAGTTCTTTGCTATCGCCACTATTTAACAGAAGGGTTTTTCCAGTAAAAATTGCAAGTTTATGTTTTAAAATTCTTAACATTCGTTCTCAATTTAATCTTTAAATTTAACACTGCTAAGCCACATTTTGTTTGCCCAAACGGGTAATTTCTAGAATTGTGATTTTATCTGCTTCTGTTTGAAGGAATTAATTTTCGCTGTCACTTAGGCGTTCCAGGATCAGTTTAATTGCATTCTCTACTACTTTTTGTGGCTCTTTGCTAAATTCAAAGTTTACACGGCTAGCTAGAATGGCATTAATAGACAATGCTTTATGGCCAAGTGTTTTAGCAAGGGCATAGATACCTGCGGTTTCCATTTCTAAATTGGTAATGCGGTAAGGTCCTTGTTTAAAGCTGTTGATCATCTGAATAAAGTTGGGTACCGCATTTTTTGCTCTGACTTGTCTGCCCTGCGGCGCGTAAAAACCAGGCGCAGTTACCGTTATGCCTTGTGCCAGGTCTTTTCCAATGGTTTGTAGCAGTTCCGGGCTGGCAGCGGTGAGGTAGGGATGGATGTTTTTCAGGTGAGCGAAATGTGTTTTGATATTATCCAGCAAACTGTGTTCTTCTCCGGAGTGTTCCTGTACATAGTAATTCATCAGTGCATCAAGTCCGAGGCCGAAAGAGGAGGCCAGGATGGTTCCCATGGCCAGATCCGGTTGTACGGCGCCGGAGGTACCTATGCGAATGATGTTTAAAGAGGTCAGGTCCTTTTTTATTTCGCGGGATTCGAGGTCTATATTTACCAGGGCATCTAATTCATTGATGACGATGTCTATGTTATCGGTACCAATGCCGGTTGACAAAACGGTTAAGCGCTTTTGCCCAAGGTAGCCGGTATGGGTGATGAACTCTCTTTTTCCTTTTTTTAGCTCTATCCGATCAAAATATTTGGTGATTTCGGAAACGCGGTCCGGATCTCCCACAGTTATAATGGTATTGGAAATATCTTCGGGCCTTAAATTAAGGTGATAAACACTTCCGTCTTCATTGATCACTAAGTCTGATTCTGATAATTTGCTCATAGTATATAGAGTTAATTTTGTTAAATGGTACTGAGATAGGTCGTTTTTACGCTGTCTATGCTTTCTAAACGGTCAATGACCTTATTTAGTTTTAGCTTCCGGATTTCAATGTCCATGCTGCAGTTGGTATCGAAGGATTGTTGTTTAACCGCCAGTTCCTCATCTTTGATGACTTTCATCACCTCATTCATACTCAGGTATTCAAAAGAGATCCTATATAGATCATTGACAGTTTTTTGAATTTTTACCGCATGGTCCAGCGCATCTATGGTGGCATTTTTATAGGCGTTGATCAGTCCGGGTACGCCTAGAAGTGTTCCTCCGAAATAGCGGACCACGACCACCAGGATATTGGTGAGGTCTGCAGATAACAGTGTATTTAATATAGGTCTTCCTGCTGTTCCTGAGGGTTCTCCGTCGTCATTTAACCTGAATACGCTTCTGTCTGGACTTAAACGCAATGCCCAGCAGAAATGCCTGGCTTTGGCGTGTTCAGATCTGAGGTTGAGCAGGATGGATTTTACTTCATCTTCACTGCTGATGGGATAGGCATAGCCAATAAACTTACTTCCTTTATCTTTAAACAGTCCTTCGGATGGCTGTTCAATAGTATTATAGGTGTCTTCAAAAAGCATGCAACTGAGCTAAGGTGATCAAAATAATAGAGGCAAGGGCCAGCAGGAGTCCGATATAATTGATTTTGATGAACTTTTCTTTAAAGATGATCAGTCCAATCAGACTGCCTAGAATAATAACCCCCATATTCATGGCCGCAAATACCGTTGAGGGGTTACCGGCTAATGCCTGATGGGCTTTGAGGTAAAAAAAGATATTGCCAAAATTAAAGGCCCCCAGGATACAGCCGCATAAAAAATTGACCAGTTCCAGTTTTTGCTTTTTTACGATGGCCAGATAGCCAATAGCGATCAGGGAAATGACAAATGAAAGTCCAAATACCAGCACTAATGAGGTGGTAAAAGGCATGGATTGAACCTGGGCTATTTTTTTAAACAAAACGTCGATGACACCAAAGCCTATAAATACCACGGTTGGATAGATCCAATCGGAAATTTGGCTGCCGCTTCTTTTACCTTGTTTTTTAAATAAGGTAAGGAGTATAGCGACTATCCCGGTGAGCAGGCCCGCAAGTTTTAAACCGCTGATGTTTTCTTTAAACAGGAAATAGGAGGCTAGTATGGGGATAAAAAGAGACAAGCGCTGGGCAATGTCTGATTTTGCAATGCCAATATTTTTGATTGAAGCAGCTAGTATCCAGAATACAACAGGCAATAGTATACCCAGCCCGATATATACTGGCGATGGTGCCTGGAGCAGGTCTCCTAATTTTGGTCTGAAAAACACCAGGCTAAATAAGATAGCGAACAAATAGTTCCAGGTAACTGCCTGGATCACATTGATCTTATATCGCTTGGCGAGTTTTAGAAAAACGGCTACAGTAACACTGCAAAAAATACTTAAGAGTATGTATATCATTAGGATGACGTATTTTTATATAGAATGAGTTGATCTTCATTTATTGGTGAAACACTTACAAGATTCCCATTGATCCGGGGTGCGGAAATGCCTGATTCCCAACTTACGGGGGATGTTAAGACCCGTGCTTCATCCCATAGATTTGCAGAAAGGAACTGATTTAAGATATTGGCGCCGCCTTCAATCATTACCGATTGTACATCCATCAGGTAAAGCTGGAAGGCAATTTTTTGTGGCAGGTAGTATTGCATATCTTCCATTTGAACGTAATGCAGGTTATTCATTACATCCGTTTTTAACTCGTTGAAAATAATAGTTTTAACAGCATCGTTGTAAATGTTCTTATCAGATGGGATTTCGAGGTTTTTATCGATAACGATCCGGATTGGGTTTTTTCCATGCCACGCTCTGGTTGTGAGTTCGGGATTATCGGTCAGTACGGTTTTTTTACCAACGAGAATAGCATCTTCTTCACCTCTCCATTTATGAACTAGTTTTTTGGAAAGTGCACCTGTAATCCATTGCATGGAAGGTTTTAGGGGTGCAAAAAATCCATTGGCTGTTTGTGCCCATTTTAAAATGATATAAGGACGCTGTTTTTCTATTCTGGTAAAAAAGCGTCTGTTGAGCTGCCTGCATTGTTCTTCAAGAACGCCGTGGATCACCTCTATGCCTGCATTTTCCAGTTTGGATATACCCTTACCATTTACATCAGGGAAGGGGTCTCTATTGCCTATGACTACTTTTTTGACCTGGTGTTTGATCAGCAGATCGGCACAGGGCGGTGTTTTACCAAAATGTGCGCAAGGTTCGAGGCTTACATATACTGTGGCCTCTTTTAACAGGCTTTCGGCTTGTTCGCCATATTTTTCCAGTACAGAACGAATGGCGTTCACTTCTGCATGAGCCTGCCCGATTTTTTGGTGGTAACCTTCACCAATAATTTTATGATTGTTGACGATGACGCAGCCGACCATTGGGTTTGGACTTACAGAGGCCATTCCTAATTCTGCCAGTTCCAGGCATCGCTGCATATATAATTCATCTCTCATTAGGGCAAAAGTAAGGTATATTGTTTGATTTAGTTACTTTTACAGGTCATGAATTTTAAAGAACTACGAGACCTTTTTATTAGGGAAGGCGCTGAATTTTACAACCAGGAAGAGGCTTCCGCATTGTTTTACAGGACGCTAGACCAGCTGTTGGGCTGGAGCAGAACGAAGGCAGTGACGAGTTTGGATAAATATATTGAGGCTTCTGATTTGCCCAAATACCTGGAAGTTTTGGAAAAACTGAAGTCCGGACAGCCTATTCAGTATATTTTTCAAGAAACGTGGTTTTATGGATTTCCTTTCAAGGTAAATTCTGGGGTTTTGATTCCCCGGCCGGAAACGGAAGAACTGGTTCACTGGATTATTGAAACGCTAAAAGGCCAGAATGGCGGAAGCTTGCTGGACATAGGTACCGGGAGTGGCTGCATTGCTGTTGCGCTGAAAAAATCATTGGATGGTTTCCAGGTTTCTGCGTTGGATGTTTCTGTGGATGCACTTGAGGTCGCTCAGTATAATGCTGCTATGAATAAGGTAGTTGTGAATTTTATAGAGGCAGATATTCTGGCCTATTCCGGAACTGAAAGTTTTGATCTTATTGTGAGTAATCCTCCATATATCAAGGAAGATGAGAAGCCTAAAATGCATGAAAATGTTTTGGCCCACGAGCCTCATCGTGCGCTTTTTGTGAGTAGTGAGAACCCGTTGATTTTTTATAAGGCAATAGCCGATTTTGCGCTGGTGCATTTGAATCCGCAAGGCTTGCTCTTTTTTGAAATCAATGAATATCTCGGAAAGGAAACTGTTGAAATGCTGGAGCTCAAAGGCTTTAAACGAGTTACCCTTAAAAGTGATATGCAGGGTAAGGACAGAATGGTGAGTTGTAGTATTTAACGTACTGTCTGTTAGTTTCTTGGATGGAATTGTGTGATAATGCCCTGCAGGTAATCTCTATCCAAGTGGGTATAGATTTCTGTAGTTGTGATATTGGAATGTCCCAGCATTTCCTGCACTGCACGCAGGTCTGCGCCGCCTTCTACTAAATGTGTTGCAAATGAATGTCTTAGGGTGTGTGGGCTGATACTTTTGTTTAGACCAATTTGTTCTGCCAGGCTCTTGATCATGGTAAAGACGGATATCCTGGACAGACTTGTGCCTGTTCTGTTGAGAAAGATAAAATCTTCATTCCCTTTTTTAATGTTGAGGTGTACTCTGATTTCTGTGATGTAAATACGAATGAGATGAAGTGCGGTTGTACCTATGGGAATGATCCTTTCTTTATTTCCTTTACCAGTTACTTTAATAAATTCGGATTCGAAGTTGAGGTCAGAGATTTTTAAGCCGGCCAGTTCTGAAACACGGAGCCCACAGCCGTAGAGTACTTCTATAATGGCCTTGTTTCTCATACCTTCGGGCTTTGATGCATCAATTGCTCCGATGAGTTCATTAATTTCGTGAATGGTTAACACGTCTGGAAGCTTTCTACGGATCTTTGGGGTTTCGAGTAGTTCTGATGGATCACTCTGGATGAGATTTTCCAGGAGCAGGTAGCCGAAATAGGCTTTCAAACCTGAAATGATCCTTGCTTGTGTATTGGGAAGTACGCCCAGTTCATGAAGCCAGACCAGGAGTGCCTTTAAATGTTCGGTATGAATTTCTTTAACCTGCAGATCGAGGTTTACCGCGTCCAGGTATTGGCTGAGTTTAGCGACATCGTTCAGATAGGCGTCAACAGAGTTCCCCGAAAGCGCACGTTCCAGTTTGAGGTAGCTTTTAAATTCTTTTAGGTAGGGGTGGATTATCACACAAAAATTTTATACTGTAAATTTTTACCATTATGTTTGACGGGATGAAGATACAAATTATAAATGGACCAAATTTGAACCTTTTAGGGGTACGGGAGCCTGGTGTTTACGGTAACGAGAGTTTTGAGAACTATCTGGTGCGGTTGAAGGAACACTATAAAGAGGTTGATATTCATTATTATCAGAGCAATGTAGAGGGAGAGTTGATCAACAAACTGCATGAAACTGGTTTTTCATTTGATGGTATCATTTTGAATGGAGGGGGGTATACGCATACTTCGGTTGCGATATCTGATGCGATTGCGGCTATAAAGACTCCGGTTATAGAGGTGCATATTTCTAATATTTACGCGAGAGAGGAATACCGTCATGTTTCCATTACAGGCAAAAACTGCAAAGGTATTTTAACCGGATTTGGAATGGACGGTTACAGGCTGGCGATAGAGCACCTGATTCATCCATTATAGGGTTATTTGAATTCGATGCCGCTGAATTTTCTGATTTTCTTAATGAAGAAGCTGTAAACAATACTGGCATGCAATACACCTGTATGCTGTTTATATGGTATCTGTTTAGCTGTTCTTTTTCTGCGTGTTGCAGAAAGGTGTTTGAAGAAGTGAAAATGGGCTTTGGATACGGCCATTGCAAATTTTACTTCTCCTTTTAACAGGAAATGGAGCAACGCAGCAAAATCAATGAAAAAGCGGATAAATATTCTTGAAAACACTTCTGGTGCAGGAAGGTTCTTTTGCATGATCATCAGGTTATTCCTAAAATTTAAATAGGTTTTAAACGGATTGGTGGCGTTTAATGAGCCACCACCTACATGATAAACTTCGGCATCCGGGCAGAACATGATGGTATAGCCGAGGTTCTTTAGTCTCCAGCAGAGGTCAATTTCCTCCATATGGGCAAATAGTGCTGCATCTAGTCCCCCGGTTTCTATCCAATACTTGCTTTTTATAAAAAAAGCGGCACCGCTTGCCCAAAAGATTTCCAGAGTGTTGTTGTATTGTCCCTGATCATTTTCTATGGCATCAAAAATTCTTCCACGGCAAAATGGAAAGGCGTATTTATCCAGGAACCCGCCTGCGGCTCCTGCATATTCAAATTGACTTTTATCTTTCTGCCATTTGATTTTTGGTTGTGCAGCTGCTATGTTCGTATCGCTTTCCATCAGGCTGATGACCGGGCTGATCCAGTTTTGCGGCACTTCTACGTCTGAATTTAGGAGGATGAAATAGTCTGCTTTTACTTGTTCTAAAACTTTATTGTAGCCTCCGGCAAATCCGTAGTTCTGGTCATTTTGTATAATCTGGATATCCGGGTAATTTGTTTTAACAAAATTTACGGAGTCGTCTGAAGAGTGATTATCGCCAACAATGATTTGAAGGTTGGGGTATTGTGATTGGACAACACTGGGCAAAAATTGCTCTAACAATGCTTTTCCATTCCAGTTTAAGATAACAACTGCTACACTTGGCTCCATATTTATGCTGATTGTTGTTTGTGCTTCCATCTTTTGTGACTCCATAACCAGTATTGTGGTTCTGCAAGTATGCTCTCTGTTAGTAGTTTAAATTGTTTTTTTGTGATTTCGTGTGTGGCAGTTTCCTTTGGTTCTTCCGACAGGGGGACGCAATCTAACTCATAATATCCTCTTTTGAGTATACGGGTTTGTATGTAAAAAATTGCCCTGTCGGTTTGAACTGCAATTTTTTCGGGTCCTGTATAGACAGCTGTTGGTTGATGAAGAAAGTCTATCCAGTATTTGGCCTGGTCTGTTTCTGGTGTCTGATCTGAGGCCAGACAAAGTACGGAAGGTGTGTTTCTTGAACTGGCCAGTACCCTTAGGGTTTGTTTCATAGACACCATGGTGTTCCCAAATCTGGAGCGCATTTTGTAAAACCAGGCGTCAAAGGCTGCGCTGTGCAGAGGTTTATAAACCACAAACTTTGGACTGGATACTTTGATTCCGAAGGCCAGCATTCCCCATTCCCAGTTTCCATAGTGGGAAGAGCAAACAATTACGCTTTTTTTACTGGCGAGTAAGGCTTCAATATGATGGAGATTAGTGAATTTGCATCTTTTTTCCAATTCTGCTTTACTGATCAGTGGCATTTTTATAATCTCAAAGATCAAGTCGCACAGAAAGCGGTAGAAGCGTTTTTCTATCACTTCAATTTCAGCTGTGCTTTTACTGGGAAAGGAGCGAGTCAAATTCTCGCGAACTACATTTTTTCTATAGCCGGTAATATGATAGACGAAATGGTATAAAGCTGTTGAAAAACAATATAATAGGGGCATTGGCAATAGAGCGATGAGGTATAAAAAAAATATACCCATGTAAGAAAACCCCTTTTTTATCATTAATTTGGCGAATTGAGAATGCAAACATAAATTAACAAATGCAAAGTCCGGCAACATTTCCACTTTTTTATCTTCCGCCCGTAGGGTATTTTTCAGCACTTAATGCGCATGATTTTAATTTTATAATAGAAAGATTTGAACATTTTCCTAAGCAAACGTATAGGAACAGAGCTAAAATTGCCTCTCCAAACGGGAGTCTGGATTTATATGTTCCTGTGGTTAAGGGGTCAAAAGTGCATACGGTTTATAAAGATGTCAAAATAAGTTACGATTTTAAATGGCAGCGGCTTCACTGGCTTAGTTTACAGACTTCCTACAGGAATTCTGCTTACTTTGAGTACTATGAAGATGAGCTTTCCCGTTTTTATACGCAGAAATTTGAATTCCTGTTTGATTACAACCTGGAGATTTTTGAATGGATTTTGCAAAAACTAAAAAAGCCTGCGGAATTGTCTTTTACGGAAGAGTACATTAAAAATATAGGCACGGAACTGGATTACAGGGACAGGCTTAGTTTTAAAAATCCATCACTGGTTCATCCGGCTAAGCCTTATTTCCAGGTTTTTGATGACAGGACTGGTTTTATTGAAAACCTGAGTGTGGTGGATTTGTTATTTAGCCAGGGCCCTCAGGCAAAATTATTCTTCTAACGCATATGGGAAAACGCATTAAGTCAAAAAGAAAAAGGAAGCATTACGCTCTGCCTGTGGTGGGCTCCAGCCCGGGTCAGGTCTATATTGATGAGCATTCACTGGAACCCAAGGTGACCGTTCACGCTTTTAACGCTGGCGAATATAAGATTGAGGAAACCAATTCTATTGAGCACTTAAGCAGGGTTTTATCGGATAAGAATCTTACTTTTTGGGTCGACATCAGAGGTTTCAAATCTGAAGCAATGTTTGAAACACTGACACGTGATTTTAATGTCAATAAACTGGTTCTTGAGGATATTACCAGAACCTATCAGCGGCCAAAACAAGAGGAATACGATACCTATGTTTTTGCGGTGAGCAGGATGTTGTTTTTTGATGAGGAGAACAACCTGGAAAATGAGCAGATTTCTTTCATTTTGACGGATAATGCGGTTTTTACATTTCAGGAAGGCTATGAGAATTGTCTTGATCCTGTTCGGAGCCGGTTAAAAGCGGGTAAGGGCAATATCCGGGTTTCTGGCAGCAGTTACATCATGTATGCGATTATGGATGTGGTGATTGACAAATACTTTGAAATTCTGAATATTTGGGGAGAAGATCTGGACCAGATCGAAGATCGCCTGATTGACAAGCCCGATCGCTCGATCATGTATGATATTCAGGCAGTGAAGAGAAACTTAATTGCCATCAGAAGGGTTGCCTGGCCTGAACGTGATAAATTGAATGATTTTTTAAGAAGTGACAGCCCGTTGATTACAGATCAGACTAAATTATACATTCGGGATGCTTACGACCATTGTATCCAGATTATCGATATTGTAGAGTCTTTGAAGGAGATTTCGGCCAGTAACCTGGATATGTATCTTTCTATCATCAGCAACAGGATGAATGAGATCATGAAGGTTTTAACCATTATGTCTTCGATCTTTATTCCTCTAACCTTTATCGCTGGGATTTATGGGATGAACTTTGCCAGGCAGGATCCCGTTACCGGTAAGTTGATGCCTGATAACATGCCGGAATTGTATGCACAGCATGGCTATTTGTATACCATGATCATTATGGTGGTGATAGCCGTAGTACAGGTCATTTATTTCTGGAGAAAAGGTTGGTTTAAATAGCTTAAGAAGGGGATTTAAGCCAAATTATTTTTACATTCGCGATACATGCAATCTTTTGACCTGGATAAGACCGATGTATCTAAGATAAAATCGGCATTAAGTAGTGGTAATGACGAACACTTAAAGGCTGTTCTTGGGGAATATCATGCCTCTGAAATTGCCATTTTATTTGAGAGCATTACTAAAGAGGATCGCCAGCGGATCATTAATCTTCTATCTGTAGAAATCGCTTCTGAGGTAATTTCGGAGATGCATGAAGAGGCGCACCCTGAAGAACTGCTTTTGCAGCTGCATCCGGAAAAACGTACGGAGATTGTTGAGGAGCTGGATTATGATGATGCAACGGATATCATTTCTCAACTGGAGGAACATGAACAAAAGGAAATCCTGGGTGATCTGAGCGAAGATGACGCATCTGAGATCAGAAATTTGCTTCGTTATGATGAGGATACTGCGGGTGGTTTGATGAACACGGAGTTCATCCGGATTAACCTGAACCTTACTAAAAAGGATGCGATTGAGGAGATCATCAGGCAGAGCGAGGAGATTGAAGAGTTCTACACCATATTTGTGGTAGATGACCATAATATTTTCCGTGGAATTGTTTCTCTGAAAGATATTATCAAATCGAAGGGAAACGTACACATCACAGAGCTGGTTAAAACGGAAGTGGCCTGGGTATATCCGGATATGGACCAGGAAGAGGTGGCCCGTTTAATTTCGCAGTACAACATTACCAGTATTCCGGTAGTTGATCATGAGATGCATCTGCTTGGAAGGGTTACATTTGATGATGTTATTGACGTTCTGGAAGATGAGAATACGGAGGATATCTTGAAAATTTCCGGGGTATCGGAAGATGAGGAATTAAGTGGAAACTGGATAGACGCGGTAAAATCAAGGCTACCCTGGTTAATTATCAATCTGGCTACAGCTTTTCTGGCTTCGGCGGTGGTACGTTATTTTGAGCCCACACTTGAAAAAATAGCGGTTCTGTCTGCCTATATGACCATTATTGCCGGAATGGGTGGAAATGCAGCTACTCAGGCCCTGGCGGTTACTGTACGGAGGATTTCATTGTACGACTTAACAGATAGTCAGGCGTATCGTACGGTATTAAAGGAGTTTACAGTGGGCTTGATTAATGGTGCGGCGACTGGCCTGATTGTATTGGTTTTTGCGCTTTATTTTGACAGCAATCCTTTGCTCGGTGTGGTCATTTTTCTTGCAATGACCGGAAATCTGGTGATTGCCGGTATTACAGGGGCTGGAATTCCGTTGATACTGAAAAGGGTAGGGATAGATCCGGCAATTGCCTCCTCTATTATTATTACTACGTTTACGGATGTTTTTGGTTTTTTTCTGCTCCTGGGATTGGCGAGCAAATTGTTATTATAAAATTCAGGCCTAAGTTTTCTCAGGCCTGAACCTATAGGTTTTAAAGGGCTGTTACTCTCGTTTCTATATTGCCTTTAGTTGCTTTGGAATATGGACAGGCCCGATGGGCTTTATCTGCCAATTGCTGAGCTTCCTGTTGTGAAATTCCTGGGATATGCACATCCAGATCTGCGGATAGTACAAATGAATTTCCGTCTTTATTAAAGGAGACATGTACATTGACGGTAGCTTCTGAAACATCTACGCCATCATGTTTGGCTATAGAGCCTAAAGCGCCTAAATAACATGGTCCCCATGCAGCTGCAAATAATTGTTCAGGATTTGTTGCTCCTCCTTGTCCACCCATTTCTTTTGGCTTTCTAAGGTCAAATTCTATTTGTCCGTCGCTTGATTTAATATGCCCGTCGCGGCCACCTTTGGCCAGTACTGAGGCCGTATATACTTTTTCCATAATATTAATTTCTATATTAAAGGAACAAAGTAAGGGGTAGTATGTTTTTAGAATCTGATTTTTTCGCTCAGTTTATAAATGTCGTAAGCTACTTTCTGGATAAGATCGAGAAGGTCGCTGATCACCGAAGAATCGTCTTGTGGAATAGGGCCTGTAACTTCTTCTTTAATTCTGATCAGGGGGACATTACTGATTTCAGCTTTATGGTTTGTTAAGATTTCTGCAGAGAGATTGATCAGGTAAATGGTGTTTTTGATGACAGGTTGTAATTCTTCAAAATTCTTAAAGCTAAATTTATGTTCTTTATTATATAAAGAAAGTGTAGCTGCGTAGGAGGATAGAAGGTGGTTCAAGGCTGTGAACTGGTGCATTTCCTTCATCAGTATTTGCTTGCTCTTGGGCTCAGAAAACATTCTTTGGAAGAGTGAGGCCAGGTTTGCAGAGGTCACATATACTTCTTTTCGCGCTACTTTATAATTGGTAAGGTTCTGTTCTTCCTGGAAATATAAACTGGTCACCTGCTCAAAATAGTTCACATTGGCTTTTAAGGTCTCGATCATGGCTTCTTTGAGTTTTTCATATTCCCAGTTCGGGAAAAGGAAATAACTCGCTACCAAAGCAATACCGCAACCTATAGCGGTGTCAATGATCCTTTCGCTGGCTATTGAAAGACCTCCCATACCAAGAAAATCAAATAGTACCAGGATATAGGGTGTCATAAAAAGAACGCTCACCACATAATTTTTGCGCTGGAAGCTGTAACAGGCCACCATACAAACCAACAGAATCACAAAAAGTACATGTCTGTCGTGTACAAAGGTAAGAATGAGCATTCCAACCAGGGCGCCAATGGTAGTACCAATGATTCTTTGGTAGTTTCGCTGTTTGGTAAGGCTAAAACCGGGTTTTGAGATTACCAGAATGGTAAGCAGGATCCAGTAGCTATGAGAAGAACCGAGAGATTTAGAGACAATGTAGCCGATCAGCATGACGATGGCAACTCTTATCGAATGACGGAAGGTTGATGAGCTGAAGGTTAAATTCTCCAGCATCAATTTTGGATCTATGTTTTGCCTGGTAATGAACTTTTCGGTGTCTATTTGCCTGGCTTTAAGGTTTTTCTTCTCGTTTTTATTGAAGTAGCTGTTGATGGTTTTAACTCTGGCCAGGATATTCTCGATATTTACCTCGATATTTTTTAGCGCTACAATGCCCAGGGTATTGTATTGACCATCTACGTTATTGGATTCTAAATCAATGATTTGTGCTTTTAACTTTGCCACCTGTTCGATCAGGAGGGTCGGCAGGCGAGGGGTGCCACCTGTTTTTAATGAAAAGGCAATTTCGTCTAATTCGTCTGCTATTTTATTGATAACCAACTCGTAACTGGTCAAAATGCCAATGGAATCGAATTGTTCATGCAAACGCTTGTAATTGTAATAGGTAGACATGATTTGCTCGAATAAATCGACCATATCAACAAAAACCAACAGTAAAAAACGGCCTTCAGGTGTCGATTCTCTAACAATTTCGCGGGTTTTGAACAAAACTTCTCTTACGGCATCTTGTTTTTCATTAACGAGAACCTGCTGTTGAAGCAATATTGCGTAATGATCATCATAATTGATGTTCTCGTGGTAAAATTTTGCTTTTGCCCTTAAAAATGAAGCAACTTCATATATGGAATCACTTAAGGTTTGTTGTACAACACGGTATGGACGAAGTCTGTAGATGGAATAACTGAGCAAGGCATACCAGGAGCCGCCACATAAAATGAGTCCTCCATAGCGTAAAACTTCCTGCCATGGCCTGATATCGTCAACACTCAAAACAATGACCAGCAAGGATGCTGTTCCAATTGCAGCAGCACGAGTGCCGTACAGGAAGAACATGGAAAATACAAAACTGCCAAGAGCGAGCAGAATTCCTGTAAAATAAATATTTCGATTGGTTAAGCCAACCAGTATGGACAATACAAAGATTAATCCTGTGGTTACAGCCATTGCATTTCTGCGGTGTACAATTGGCCCCGGTGTATCTACAACGCTAACACATAATGCACCTAAGGACAGCGTCATTCCAAATTTAAGCATTCCAAACTGGGCCAGAATTAATGACGGGCATAAAACTCCAAAAGTGATCCGAAGCCCATCAGCAAAATAAGTACTTAATAAAAAATCATGTATATTTCTTATTGGCTTCTGGAACATATGTGGTGTTACGTGTTTGTTATAGCGTCTGAGAACAATCTTTATGCCGGTTTGCTTAATTATAAATATGTATCATAATTAATATTATGTTAAGTACGTTTTTATATGCACTATCCCTCTACCGTATTTACTCTAAAATTCCTCTAATTTTCTTTTAAGCTCCTGTGCTTTGTCCAATCTGTTCTTACGGGTATAAATATCAATTAAGAGCTGTACTGTAGGTCTGTCATTGGGATTGATCTCGTGGGCTTGCAGTAATACAAATTCAGCACGGTTGATTAATGCGGAGAATTCTTGTGCGCGTTTTTCTTTATCGCCCTTTAAAGCATCATTAGCATTGTTGACATAGACAAGTCCCAACTGGTACAATGCGTCAAAATAATTCTGATCAAGTGCAAGTGCTTTTTTATAAGCCAATTCTGCTGTAGAATTGTTGGAACTGATTTGGTACAAATAGCCGTATAGAAAATACAGCAGTTTATTTTTGGATTCTATAGTGAGTGATTTCTCAATGACTTGCTTGGCCTGATCGTAACGCTCATTGTCGAGCAGTAAGTTAATGTAATTGTTATTGAGGTAAATATTGTATGGATTAACTTTCAGTCCATCTTCAAGAATTCTGATGGCTGCTTCCTGCTCAAATTTGGAAGTATATATTCCAGCCATGGATTGAAATACGACAGGATTTTTAATGCCATTGTCTTTAGCGCGTTTAAAATAATACAATGCACTGTTATAATCATTGATGTTTTGAGCACTTAGAGCTGTATTGATCGAAATGACAGTGTCTTTTGGGAAAAAATCACTTACTTCTTTCAATAAAGTAAAGGCTGTTTTGAATTCATTGTTATTATAGGCTTTATTTCCTTTTTCCTGTTTCTTTAGGATGATATTGTAATTTGCTGCATCTGTTAATGCTGTATTGCTTTGAAACTTATCCAGTCTTTTTGCAGAATCTAAGGTTTCTACCGCGGTAGCGTAATACTTCTCAGAATTGGCTTCATCCTGATCAATCAGGGCGACATATGAACTCAGGTAAGACCTAATGGCCCAGGTCTCTGGCCAGTTCTTTGTTTTTTTGTCTGTTTGAGCACTTTCTGTAGCCTTTAGCCCCTCTCCTACAACAGTCATTTGTTTACTCTTATCCATTCCGCTGGCTATAGCTACCTGAAGTTTTCCAACGGCATTTTGTGCTATTTTGATTTGGCTTGTCTGACTAAAACTTTGATAAGATATAAATACTGAAGTTGCTATTAAAAAGAAGGATCTGTTTTTCATTCGTATATGTTTTTTAACGGCGATGACGTTACCACGTTCTACCGTTGGGTTTTGAACAAATTTATATAAAAAAAAAGAGGGATGAAATTTATCCCTCTTTTTTGTACAGCTTTAATATAAAACTATGGTTTTAATTCGTCCAGTTTTTTCTTAACAGCATCATATTTTGCGGTGTCATTTTTAAAAGCATAAACTCTTTTCAATGCTTCTAAAGCTGGTGCGTATTTAGGATCCAGTTCGGATGACTTTAAATAGAACGGCAATGCTTTATCTAAAAGTGCGGTGATCTGCGTAGTCAAAGCATTAGATTCCTTTATTTTTTTAGGATCTATTTTATTCTTTTTGTTTTGGATCTCAACAGCTTGCTGATAGTAAACATCACCTTTAAGGTACTGATAAGTCGCATTTTTAGGATCTTTCTCAATCAGTTTGTTTAACATCTCTTCTGATTTAGCAATATCTCCTTTGTTGATATACAACTGTGTTTCAATTTGGATAAAGTTTTCTGCATCAGGAAATTTAGCAGACGCTTCTTTCAACAGAGTGATCGCTCCTACAGTATCTTTAACCTCGCTTAATGATAAATTAATGATCTCAGAATACAAGTCTTTAGCATTAGGTACATTGAAATCAATGATCTTTTTGAAATTTCTGATGGCTTCAGGATAATTTTTGATATTTCTGGCCATAATACCTGCATTCAGGTACATAGACGTATCCTTAGGATTTTTGGTTGTAGCTTCGTTGAAGAATTTCAAAGCTGAAGCAAAATCCTGTTTGTTATACGCTGTAAATGCACGGATTTTAATTGCATTGGTGATATTGACTTCCGCATTCGCGATATTTGATTTCTCATCACCTTTTGTATCTAATTCTTTTGCTTTAACTACAGCTTCTTCAGCAATTTTCTGATTGGCGATAGAGTTGTCAAAATGTAAGCTGTCTGAAGCAGCAATAGCAGAAGCGAATAATGCACGATAGCTCCATGCTTCAACCATGTTTTTGGATTTTTCGTTAGCAATAGCATTATCCGTATGCTTTAATCCAGAGTTTAATGCAGTAAGTGTTTTGTCCAGTGCTGGTTTCTGGCTCATGGTAATCTGGAACAGATTCCATTCTTTTTTTGCATCGGCAACTTCACTCTTTTGTGCATTTGCAAGCGTAGCAGCTCCTACAAACAGTATACTAAAAAGTACTTTTTTCATATTAAATGATTGTTTTTAATGGTTAGAGGCTATTCTTCGTGTAGAATAGCCTCATTTTTATAGTTATCGAAATTAATTATTCACTTTCAGTGTCTTCAGCTTCGGGAGATTCATCTCCTTCTTCAGCTTCCGGTTTTGTTTCACCTTCTGCAATTTCAGGTGTTTCTGTTCCTTCTTCCCCTTCTACAATTTCTCCTTCAACAACTTCTTCCTCCTCTTCTTCGTGATCAATTCTGGCAACTGACGCAATCTCATCATTTCCTTTTAGATTGATCAAGCGTACGCCTTGAGTTGCTCTTCCCATTACACGAAGACCGCTCACTACAATTCTGATAACGATACCAGATTTATTGATGATCATCAAGTCATCGGCATCTGTTACATTTTTGATAGCGATCAAATCACCTGTTTTCTCCGTGATGCTAATGGTTTTTACACCTTTACCACCTCTGTTAGTAACGCGGTAATCTTCAACATCGGTACGTTTACCATAACCTTTTTCTGAAACGACAAGGATCGTTGCTTCCGGATTATCCACAGCAATCATGCCAACTACTTCATCTTTATCATGTCCTAAGGTTACTCCCCTTACTCCTGTTGCAGTTCTACCCATAGGTCTAACTGTAGATTCGTTAAAGCGAATTGCTCTTCCTGAACGCAATGCCATTAAGATTTCACTGCTTCCGCTGGTTAAGCTCGCCTCCAGTAACTGATCACCTTCATTGATGTTGATGGCGTTGATACCATTTACCCTTGGTCTGGAATAAGCTTCAAGAGATGTCTTCTTGATCGTACCTTTTTTGGTACACATGATGATATAATTGTTGTCAAGGTACTCCTGATCTTTAAGATTTTTAACCTTGATATAGGCCTTGATTTTTTCCTCTTTAGGAATATTGATAATGTTCTGAATTGCTCTTCCTTTACTTAGCCTTGAGCCTTCAGGAATTTCATAAACCCTTAACCAGAAACAACGACCGCTTTCTGTAAAGAAAAGCATATAGTTGTGGTTAGAAGCAATCAGTAAATGTTCTATAAAGTCTTCATTTCTGGAATCACTTCCTTTTGAACCCTTACCGCCTCTGGCTTGCGTTCTGTATTCTGTAGCTGGAGTACGTTTAATGTAGCCTTCATGTGATATGGTAATCACAACATCCTCATCTTCGATAAAGTCTTCCATACTCATGTCTTCAGCAGAGTGAACGATATGAGTTTTTCGCTCATCACCATATTTCTGACGAATTTCATTCAATTCATCTTTAATGATCTGCATCCTTAAGCCTTCGTCAGCTAAGATAGATTTTAAGTATTCTATAGTTTTTTTCAGTTCAGCATACTCATCTTTGATCTTATCGCGCTCCAGTCCTGTTAAACGACGTAAGGTCATATCCAGGATCGCACGTGACTGAATATCGCTCAATCCGAATTTCTCCATTAAACCAATACGGGCTTCATCCGGTGTTTCAGAGGCACGGATTAATTTAATAACTTCATCTAAATGGTCTAAGGCAATTAGATAGCCCTCCAGAATGTGTGCTCTTTTCTCTGCTTCTGAAAGTTCGAATTTTGTACGGCGAATCACAACATCATGTCTGTGGTCTACGAAGTGCACGATCAGATCCTTTAGATTTAATAATTGCGGTCTTCCTTTAACCAAAGCAATGTTATTTACACTGAATGAGGTTTGTAGGGCTGTTTGTTTAAATAAGTTATTTAATACAATTGAAGCATTTGCATCACGTTTGATCTCATAAACGATGCGGATACCATCTTTATTCGATTCATCTTTGATATTAGAAATACCTTCGATTTTTTTCTCTCCAACCAGTTCAGCCGTGCGCTCAATCATCATGGCTTTATTAACCTGATAAGGGATTTCAGTTACGATAATCACCTCGCGGTCTTTCAGCATTTCGATTTCAGCTTTGGCGCGCATTACAATACGGCCACGTCCAGTTTCAAAAGCCTCCTTAACACCAGTATATCCATAAATAATACCACCTGTAGGGAAATCCGGAGCTTTTATAAACTTCATCAGTTCCTCTATAGAGATGTCTTTATTGTCTATGTAATTTACAGTGCCATCAATTACCTCAGTTAAATTGTGCGGTGCCATATTGGTGGCCATACCTACAGCGATACCTGATGAACCATTGACCAGCAGATTTGGAATCTTAGCTGGTAAAACAGTTGGTTCCTGCAAAGTATCATCAAAGTTCAACTGGAAATCTACGGTATCTTTATTGATATCGGCCAGCATTTCTTCTGCGATCTTGGAGAAACGAGCCTCCGTATAACGCATTGCTGCCGGTGAATCTCCATCTATGTGTCCAAAGTTTCCCTGTCCGTCTACCATCGGGTAACGCAAGCTCCAGTCCTGGGCCATACGAACCATCGTAAAATATACCGATGAATCACCATGCGGGTGATACTTACCCAGTACTTCACCCACGATACGTGCAGATTTCTTATGCGGTTTAGTGCTTGTTACCCCCAGATCGAGCATTCCGTATAAAACACGGCGATGTACTGGTTTTAATCCATCTCGTACATCAGGTAAAGCTCTTGATACAATAACAGACATCGAATAATCGATATAAGCAGACTTCATCTGCTCGTCTATATTAATTTTAATAATCTTGTCGTCTTCCTGATTTTCTAAATCTTCTGCCATAAAGTAATGTTCGTTAAAAACGATTTAAATAAGGTAATGTTATAACCTTGCGAATTTAATAAAATATTGCCGTTTAAACGTATTGTGGAAAAATATTAAACCCAGTTAATGCCTTTTTTGAGTTTACTTAAAGTGTCGGCTTCAGGTGTATTTTCTTCTGGATGAAAGTTATAGATCCATTTAGCTAAAGGAGGCAGACTCATAAGTATAGATTCTATTCTTCCGTTAGTTTCCAGGCCGAATTTGGTGCCGGAATCATAAACAAGGTTAAATTCGGCATATCTGCTTCTTCTTACATACTGCCATTCCTGCTCTTGTTCCGTATATTCCCTATCCCGGTTGCGATCAATGAGCTCGGTGTAGATCGGAGCAAAAGTGTTTCCTACCTCCACAGAGAAGTTTAAAAGTTCGTCAAAAGACAAGCCGGTATTCTCCGGTTTTAAACGATCATAGAAAATCCCTCCAATTCCCCTGGTCTCCTCTCGGTGTTTAATGAAAAAATAGTCATCTGCCTGTTGTTTAAACTTGCTGTAGAAAGACGGATCAAAACGATCACATGTTTGTCTCAGCAAATGATGAAAATATCTTGCATCTGTATCTATCACATAATGAGGAGTCAGATCGATTCCTCCACCAAACCATCTGGTTTGTTCATCCATCTCAAAATAACGAATATTCATATGGATAATGGGTACAAACGGGTTTTTAGGGTGCATCACAATAGACACGCCGGTTGCAAAAAATTCGTCATTCTGAACATTGAATGCCTTTTTTACAGCATCAGGCAGTTTGCCATGAACAGCAGAGAAGTTAACACCGCCTTTCTCAATGACATTTCCATTCTGGAGGATTCTTGTACGGCCACCGCCGCCACCTTCCCTGTTCCAGATCTCTTCTTCAAATTTGGATGCCCCGTCTGCCTGTTCAAGTGCAAGACAAATTTCGTCCTGAATTTGTTTATATCTGGATACAATCTCTTCTTTAAAAATCATAGTCAAAGTTAACCTTAATGAAGCGCTAAATGGCTTTAAAATTGCAGATAGTACATTTTTTTGACACTATTCTTCTACAAAATTAAGATCTCTCCCAAAGGTTTCCTCTAAATTATACAAAGCAATATAGGCAAGGCCAACTGTAATTACAGCTACACAAACTGCGGCATTGATGATGCCCAGGTTTCCTCTTAGCCACTGAAACAACATACTGACCAAAATTAGAGAACCACGAACCATATTAGGCACACTTGTGGTGACCGTGGCGCGCAGATTTGTGCCAAATTGTTCGGCAGAAATGGTTACAAAAACAACCCAGTAGCCGGTAAAAATACCAAAGAAAACACATAAAATATAGAAATTGGTAGCAGTCCATCCGGTATTAAACAAGAAAAACATGATGGACAAAAAGGTTAATGTCAGGAATACGAAAACAATTTTTCTCCTGTTTTTAAAAATCTGGCTCAGAGCTCCGGCCAGAAAATCGCCCAAAGATATACCTATGTAAGTAAACATTACCCCTTTTCCATTGTCCAGGAGATCTTTTGCATGAAGTGCTTTTCCAAAATCAGGGGCTGCGCCAACTAAGATTCCAACAACGAACCATAAAGGGACTGCAATTAAAATGCAGTTCAAATATTTAAAAAAACGTTTCCTGGTAAAAAGCATCAGGAAATTGCCTTTGGACACGTCTTTTTTAGCCATCTTTTCAAACAATCCAGACTCAAACACTCCGATTCTGAGCAAGAGTAAAATAATGCCGAGCCCGCCACCTACGAAAAATGCAGTTCTCCATTCAAAAAAATCGCCAACAAGATATGCTGCAACGGCTCCCATCAGGCCGATACCTGCAACAAGCATCGTACCGTATCCTCTTTTCTCCTTGCTCATGCTCTCACTAACCAGCGTGATTCCTGCGCCTAATTCACCAGCTAAGCCAACACCTGCAATAAATCTGAAGAAGGCATACATCGGTATGGAGGTCACAAAACCATTCGCAATATTGGCTATGGAATACATTAAAATGGAACCGAAGAGTACGGACAGCCTGCCCTTTTTATCGCCCAGGATACCCCAAAGAATCCCGCCGATGAGTAAACCAGCCATTTGCCAGTTCATGAGATTAAAGCCGGTGTCTGTGAGTTTGTCCGGGCTTACTCCCAGAGCAGTGAGACTTTTGTTTTTGATGATCAAAAACAAAAGCAAATCATAAATATCAACAAAATAGCCAAGTGAGGCTACAAGGATTAGAAAAAATAAGTTCTTATTCTGCTTTAACGCATTCATTACGGTTTGATTTGGTTTTTTGAAAGTACAAACAAAATCAAATAATGCCGCAAATTAAATATAAAAAAAGCTCCCCGATCTTCTGGGAAGCTTTGAAGAGCAGAGCTACATCTTTTTTGTAGTATCCGGAGGAGTAGTCTTCGTTGTGTCGATCATCTTTTTAGAGGTGTCTGTTGTCTTTATCGTAGTATCCGTGGTTGTACTTGTACTGTCCCTGGTTTCCGTTGCATTTTTTGTTGAATTGCATGCTGAAGCGAGTATAATCATAGAGCCCGCAACTGCAAGACTTAAAACTGTCCTTTTCATAGTTTGATTTTTTTAATGTCAATGAAACAATCAAGATGCATTTAAAAGCATTTTGATGAAAACTAACTAATCAACAGTGTTTAAGGAAAAAAGTTTTAAAAACTAATGATGCATTTTCAACTTGTCTAAAAGCTCTGGAGAAACATTTTCAGCATATGCACCATAGGCATCGATTAAAACACCCTTGAGATTGCCCACTGGTGAAGATATGGCATATATAACCGCACTATCTGCCGGATCATTCATACCTTCAAAACGATAAAATTCTTCGATTTCAAATTCCTCGGGCATGAGTCTTAAATCAATGGACTTACACTCTATGCAGTCTGGTTGTAATATGAAATCATATTCATAACCTCTATTGCCAAGGTCTTCTACTGCAGCTGTAACTGTTTCATAAATATACATACACTAATTTACTTAAAATTTACGCTAACATCATACAATTAATTTAAAAGTTCAATAATCTTTTCGATATTTAAGCGTCATGGTTGTATCAGAAAAAACCCTTAAATGGGCCTTGTGCTTTTACCCTCCCTTGTTCTTTCAGAGGATTTGGATCCGGAAATTTCACAAAGACTTTAGAGGTGTAGATGTTAAGATCAGTAAAAGCATTTTAAACCGCAATTATAATGGATCCATTTATGGAGGAACAATATACGGGGCAACAGATCCTTTTTATGCGTTGTTGTTTGATCAGCTGCTTCAGCGACAGGGTTTTAAAGTCAGGGTGTGGCTAAAGAGCGCCTCTATACAATACCTTAAGCCTGGCCGTACCGATCTTTACTTCACTATTTTGATTACGGATGAAATGCTCAATGATGCCATTGAGTCGTTAAATACTACAGGAAAGTTTGTTAAAGCATACCCTATGGAACTTTTTGATAAAAAGGGAGAATTGTGCGCGACGGTAATGAATGAGGTTTATGTGAGGAACCTTCATCACGGAGAAAAACCGGCAGTTGCTTATTAATGGGATTACGGAACTTAAGTATGGTTTATGAACATCAGAAAGTTAATATTACAGGGAGAAGGAACAACACTGGACTTCAAAAAAACAATAACAAACGTAGAGAAGATTGCCAAAAGTCTTGTGGCTTTTGCAAATAATAAAGGCGGGCAGCTGCTTATTGGTGTAGCCGACGATGGAACTATAAAAGGTGTAAAATCTGAGGACGAAGAGAAATACATGATCAATAAGTCTGCACATCAATATTGCAGACCAGCTATAGAACCAGAATTTGAAGAGATTTACGTGGAAGACAAACTGGTGTTATTGGTTAGAATTCATGCAAGCGATACCAAACCACATTATGCACTTGACGAGAACAAAAAATGGTGGGTGTATTTCAGGGTGAACGATAAAAGTATATTGGCCAGCAAGGTTATAGTGGACGTATTAAAAAAGGGAAGCAAAGAAACCGGACAACTGATCTCCTATACAGATCATGAAAAAAAGTTGTTTGAATTTTTGAAAGAAGAAAAAAGAATTACCCTTAGGGAATTCAGTAAAATTACAAGAAGTTCTAACCGGCATGCTCAGAAAATTTTAGTCAATATGATCCTTGCAGGCGTGCTTTTACCACATACTTCAGAAAAGGAAGAATACTTTACAATGGCAGATTCCAGTAAATAGCCTTATCTTTGCTGTTTATCTACCATTTCCTTTTTTTATGCTCCAGACTCTATATTCCAAGTACAAGCCCTACTATTCTGACAATTTAAGACTTGCAATGCCTATTGTTGTTTCTCAACTGGGACATACCCTGGTCCATATGGCCGACAGTGTAATTGTGGGACATTTTGCAGGAACAATTCAGCTTGCAGCGGTATCCTTAGTCAACAGTCTTTTTATGCTCGTTTTGGTGCTGGGGCTGGGAATTTCTTATGGATTAACGCCCCTTATTGCCAGAGAGACCGGAAGTAAAAATTATGATGAGTGCGGTAAACTACTAGTTAATAGTCTTTTATTAAATGTATTTACTGCTGTACTTCTCTATTGCTTTGTCCATTTTGGAACCTTGATCATCATTGATCATATCGGGCAGTCGCCTGAAGTTGTAGCTTATGCAAAACCATACCTTGGATACCTTGCAGTTTCCATTATTCCGCTTATGGTGTTTCAAACCTTCAAACAATTTGCTGAAGGTCTTGGTTTTACCAAACAAGCCATGTTTGTATCTATTTGGGGAAATCTGATCAACGTCATTCTCGGAATCATCTTTGTAAAAGGGATGTTCGGAATAGCACCCATGGGTGTAAAAGGTGTTGGTTTAAGTACCTTGATCGATCGTTGCCTGATGGCTGTGGTGATGTGTATTTATATTCTCCGCTCGCAATATTTTAAAGCCTATATCAAAAGCTTTAAACTTAAATACCTGAACAGGCAACTTGGAACAAAAATCGTGAAAATCGGCGCACCGGTGGCACTTCAATATTCTTTTGAAATCAGTGCATTCAGTGGAGCTGCCATCCTGATCGGAACGATTGGTGCTGTAGAGCAAGCTGCTCATCAGGTCGCTATCAATCTTGCCGCAATCACCTATATGCTCGCCAGTGGAATTGCCTCTGCAGCAACAATTAAAACGGGCAATAATCTTGGAAAGAAGAATTTTATCGACCTCAGGAATTCAGCTGTGGCAAGTTATCATGTGATCATTGGGTTTATGAGTTTAACCGCGCTTATGTTCGTCTTGGCTAATCATATACTCCCCTATATCTATACTGAGGATCTGGCGGTGATTCATATTGCAGCACAATTGCTGATCATTGCAGGATTTTTCCAGTTGTTTGACGGTACACAAGTTGTTGGTTTGGGTGTATTAAGAGGCATTGGAGATGTAAATGTGCCGACATTGATCACCTTTATTGCCTACTGGATCATTGGAATTCCTTTAGGCTATCTTCTCGGAATTAAACTTGGCTTAGGTGTAAATGGCATCTGGTATGGATTAACATTTGGCCTGCTTACTGCATCGGTATTGTTATTTCTCCGTTTTCAGAAAAAAACAAAATACTTAGCTTCCCATGCTTAAAAATAATAACCCTCATCTGGAGATCTGTCCGGATGAGGGTTATTGACTTTATTTGTGTTCAATTTTATAAATCGTCGTTTGTTTGTAAGTCTCCCCAGGCAACAATACCGTAGTTGGAAACTCAGGAATATTAATCCCGTTAGGATGGTGTTGCGTTTCCACACAAAAAGCACCATATGGTCCATAATTCCTGCCACCTTTGCCGTTCTGTACATTCAGATATTTTGAGGTATAAAAATGGGCAACTGGTTCCGTGGTAAAAACAGAGAGTTTCAACCCACTTTTTTCTTCAGTTGTTTCAGAAGCCAAAGAAAGCTCCCCATAATTGCCATCAAGAACAAAGGTTTGGTCGTATCCTTCCTGGGCATCCCAGTCTGCACCTATCAATTTAGGGCCAAGGAAATCATATTTGGAGCCCTCTACAGGAACAAGTACACCCGTAACAACATAGTTATCGTCTTGCTGTAAATAATGGCTTGCCGGCATTCTGTGTGTGTGGTTTTCTATGCTTCCTCCCTCCGGCGATAAATTGAAATAGCCATGGTGCGTCAGATTAATGGCAGTAGGCTGATCTGTTTCTGCTCTGTAATCCAGTACAAGTTCGTTCTCTTCTGTCAATTTGAAAGTCAGTTGTACCGTTAAATTTCCCGGAAACCCTTCCTCGCCATCTGCACTGATATACTGTAAAGTTAAACTTGGATCAGTTGTAGGCAGTATATCCCATACTTTCTTATCAAAACCAATTTTTCCACCATGGAGACAATCATTTCCATTTGTTTGTGGAAGCTGGTAAGACTTTCCATCAATAGTAAACCTGCCATCTTTTACACGGTTTGCATATCGTCCGATGACCGCACCTAAATATGGATAGTCTGCCAGATAATCTTCACTGATGTAACTAGAGAAATCGTCAAAACCAAGTACAATGTCTTGCTTCTCTCCTTTCGCGTTAACAGTAATGAAATGACTGATTATTGCACCGTAATTGTATATCTTAACGTAAGTTCCTTGTTTATTAATGAGTTCAACGGCAAAAATTTCTTTTCCACCAATTACATGTCCGGTCTTTATTAGGTTTGCTTTCATCTGCTTATTTTATTAGGCTTTATAATTAACAATACTATCAATACTTTACTAAAACAAAGAACTTAATTTTATTTTTTTTCAAGGATCACAGGTTTGACAGTCAGGTTCTTTAAACACCTCGGGAAACGATTATCAGTAATATAATTATACTTTTGTAGCGGTAATATCATGGTGTGATTGATGAAATATTAAAATTTTAATGGAGAAACTAAAGTTAGACGATCTGAACAGGGTAAGTATTGAAGAATTTAAAGAACAGGATAAATTACCTGTGGCTGTAGTTCTGGATAACGTAAGAAGTATGCATAATGTGGGCTCTGTCTTCAGGACTGGTGATGGCTTCGCAATCGAGAAATTGGTACTTTGCGGTATTACAGCCTGTCCTCCCCATAGGGAAATTGAAAAAACGGCCTTGGGAGCTACCTTATCGGTTGATTGGGTGCATTTCGAAAAAACTACAGAGGCAATTATCAGCTTGCGGAGTAATGGTTATACTATAATAGCCATAGAACAAGCTAAAAACAGTACAATGCTCAATACATTTACACCAGACCCGGAGAAAAAGTATGCACTTATTTTTGGCAATGAGGTGGATGGAGTCAGTAATGAAGTCATGTCAATGATAGATGAGTGTATAGAAATCCCTCAATTTGGCACCAAACATTCTTTCAATATTGTCATATCAGCAGGAATAGTTCTTTGGGATTTTTTTGCTAAACTTAGATTATAAATCAAGGCCTATGGATCATGCATTATTAAAAAAATTACTGGTAAAACCTGGGTACAGGCTATTGTTATGCCATTCGCCAGAAGATATACAGTCTATAATGGGCGATGTTCCTGAGGCAATAGAACTCAGTTACAAAGACGATCGTACTTATGATGCAGCATTGGTCTTTGTGAGGCATGAAGAAGAATTAACAGCCAAACTTCGAATGTTATCAGCCACATTGAAACCCAATACCGTGCTTTGGATAGCTTATCCAAAAAAAAGTTCCGGAATTAAAACGGATATGAACATGATGGGACCTTGGGATGGTGTTAAAGAATTTAATCTGAGTCCATGTGCCTCAGCATCAATTAATGAAGTCTGGACAGCAATAAGACTAAAACCTCAGGACCAGATCAAGCCATCCGGGCTGGCCAACTCGAGCATAAAAAATAATGCTTATGCAGCGTTTATAGATGTAGAAAATAAACAGATCATTTTACCTGAGGATTTGAAGCATGAACTGGAGAAACATAAGGAAGCTTATCATTTCTTTATGCAACTGGCCTGGAGTCATAAAAAAGAATATGTGCTTTGGATCTTAACCGCAAAACAGGAAAAGACCAGAATATCAAGGATTCAAAAGATGATTGAACTGTTGACAGACAAAAGGAAAGCCGGCGCTAAATAAACACCGGCTTTCTTTTTTATCTACTTTTATACTGATTAGGCATATGGAATACCATCTTTACATGGTAATTTGCTATACCCCATCAAATATTCATCAACCTTTCTTGCAGTTTCTCTGCCTTCAGATATGGCCCAAACCACCAAAGACTGACCTCTTCTCATATCACCTGCAGCAAAGATCTTTGCAATATTGGTCTGGTAATTTCCTTCCTCAGCTTTAACATTCCCTCTGTTGTCAAGTTCAACGCCTAATTTTTCCAGTAAACCTTCTTTTTGAGGGTGCAGGAAGCCCATGGCTAAAAGCACCAATTGACAAGGCAATTCGCGTTCGGTACCAGCAATTTCAGTAAAATTAACCGGGCGTCCGTTTGCGTCGATCTGCCACTCTACATCAACTATTTTCAAGGCTTTAAGGTTTCCATTTTCATCTTTAATGAATTCTTTGGAATTGACTGCCCAGCCTCTTTCGCATCCTTCTTCATGAGAAGAAGTTACTTTTAAAAGCATTGGGTAAGTTGGCCATGGCATATTAGCTGTGCGCTGTTGCGAAGGCATAGGCATGATCTCAAACTGGGTTACAGATTTAGCCCCCTGTCTGTTGGAAGTTCCGATACAATCTGAACCTGTATCTCCCCCTCCAATCACAATAACATCTTTACCAGCGGCCAAAATAGGTTCCTGCTCAAAACTGAAATTCTTTACCCGTTTATTTTGCTGTTTAAGGAAGTCCATCGCAAAATGAACGCCTTTAGACTCCCGTCCAGGAATAGTTAAATCTCTAGGGATTGTAGAACCACCAGCCAGTACAATAGATTGGAAATCTCTTAATAACGTGCTGATCTCTACGTTCACCCCAACGTTAGCATTACATTTGAAAACAACCCCTTCTTTCTCCAAAAGTGAAATACGTCTTGTAACCACATCTTTCTGGAGTTTAAAATCAGGAATTCCGTAATTTAACAGTCCACCTGGTGTATCATCACGCTCGTAAACAGTCACTTCGTGACCCGCCTTGTTCAATTGTGCAGCAGCAGCTAAACCCGCAGGGCCTGATCCAATAACAGCAACTTTTTTACCCGTTCTTAACAAAGGTGGTTCTGCTTTAATATAGCCTTTTGCAAAAGCAATTTCAATAATGTGTTTTTCAATTTCCTCGATAGAAACCGGCGGCTTGTTGATTCCAAGCACACATGCAGATTCGCATGGTGCAGGACAAATTCTTCCGGTAAATTCCGGGAAGTTATTTGTGCTCAGCAAAATAGATGTTGCCAGCTCCCAATCTCCTTTATATACGGCGTCGTTAAATTCAGGAATTACATTTCCCAGCGGGCAACCCGACTGGCAAAAAGGAACTCCGCAATCCATACAACGGGCAGCCTCTTTATTGATCTGTTCCGCCTCATAAGTCTGAACAAACTCATTGTAATGTTTTAAACGCGCTTTAGCGTCTTCTTTTACAGGAGCAGTTCTTTCATACTCTAAAAATCCAGTTACTTTTCCCATAATTTAAGATATTTTTAATTTAGAATTTCTTTTCATTAATACTGCTTTGTACTCCTTAGGGAATACTTTGATGAAATGTGCAGATTGAGTTGCCCAATCATTTAATATGAACTGAGCCAGTTTACTGCCAGTCAATTGAATATGCTTTTTTAATAAAATGTTAATTCGCAATTCATCTTCTTCAGTTAATGGATCCAGGTCCACCATTTCCTTATTACATTTTGATGGGAAATCGCCCTTTGTATCATAGATCCAGGCAACACCACCGCTCATACCTGCGGCAAAATTACTTCCTGTTTCGCCGATAACCAGAACCTCACCACCAGTCATATATTCACAACCATGATCACCAAGTCCCTCAACAACTGCTGTTGCACCTGAGTTTCTTACGGCAAACCGTTCTCCAGCCTGGCCTCTTACAAATAATTCACCAGAGGTTGCACCATAGAGTGCTACGTTACCAATAATGATATTCTGTTCTGGTACATAAGTGATGTTTGAGAAAGGATAAATAGATAATCTTGCTCCTGAAAGTCCTTTACCTACATAGTCATTCGCCTCACCCTCTAATTGAAGAGAAATACCCCTCGCTGCGAAAGCTCCAAAACTTTGTCCGGCAGAACCATTGAATTTAAAATTAATGGTATCTACAGGCAAGCCCTGACCTTTATACACTTTAGAGACCTCATTAGACAACATTGTACCAATTGCCCTATCCGTATTTTTTACTTCGAATTCTTTAAATACAGGCTCTTTGCTAAGAATAGATGGTTGTGCCGCCTCGATCAGTTTATGATCAAGAACCTCACTCAAGCCATGGTCTTGCTGTTCTGTGTTATAGAAGCTCAGGCCATTATCCGGTGCTTTATATAAAATTCCGGAAAGATCCAGATCTTTAAGTTTCCAGTCCGTTTCTGCAATTTGACGAACACCTAAAGCATCAGCCTGTCCAACCATTTCGTTTACGGTACGGAAACCAAGTTCAGCCATCGTCTCACGCAATTCCTCTGCAAGGAAATAGAAAAGGTTTACTACATGATCTGCTTCACCGGTAAATAATTTTCTCAGTTCAGGATCTTGAGTAGCTACCCCTACCGGACAAGTATTTAAATGACATTTACGCATCATTATACAGCCAGAAGTAACCAGGGCAGCAGTCGCCACACCCCATTCTTCTGCACCCAATAAAGTTGCAATAGCAATATCTCTTCCTGTTTTTAGCTGACCATCAGTTTGCAGAACTACCCTGCTTCTTAAACGGTTTTTAACAAGGGTCTGGTGGGCTTCAGCCAATCCAAGTTCCCAAGGCAAACCTGCGTGTTGTATAGAGGTTAATGGAGAAGCTCCTGTTCCTCCGTCAAATCCCGAAACCAGGATCACATCAGCGTGAGCCTTAGCTACCCCGGCAGCAATTGTTCCAACTCCAGCTTTAGATACCAGTTTCACGTTAATACGCGCTTCACGGTTGGCATTCTTCAGATCGAAGATCAGCTGTGCAAGATCTTCAATAGAATAAATATCGTGGTGTGGCGGAGGAGAAATTAAACCTACACCTGGTGTTGCATGACGCACTTTTGCAATCCAGTCATCCACTTTATGTCCGGGAAGCTGACCACCCTCTCCAGGCTTGGCACCTTGTGCCATTTTGATCTGAAGCTCGTCGGCATTTGTTAAATAATAACTGGTTACACCAAAACGTGCAGATGCAATCTGTTTGATGGCCGAACGCATAGAGTCTCCGTTTGGCAAAATTTCATAGCGCAATTCATCCTCACCGCCTTCACCTGTATTGCTTTTTCCGCCAATACGGTTCATGGCAATTGCCAGTGTAGAGTGTGCCTCGTGTGAAATTGAACCAAAAGACATTGCTCCTGTTGCAAAGCGTTTTAATATGTTTTCAATTGGCTCAACCTCATTTAAAGGAACAGCTGGCCTATTGTATTTAAATTCAAATAAGCCACGGATGGTATAAGCTTGTTTCGTTTGCTCATTAACCAGCTTAGAATACTGCTTATAAGTAGCATAATCATTTTTTCTGGTAGAATTCTGCAACAAATGGATCGTTTGCGGGTTAAACAAATGCTGCTCACCTTTACGTCTCCATTTATAAGTACCACCAGTTGGAAGAATCGGGTCGGGCCTGTTGGCTTTTCCAAATACCCTGCTGTGTTTAATGAGTGCTTCATTTGCAATCTCGTCAAGACCAAGACCTCCAATTCTGGATACTGAACCTGAAAAATAAGTGTCTACCACATTTTTGTGAATACCTAAGATTTCGAATATCTGAGCTCCATGGTAAGACTGTAAAGTAGATATCCCCATTTTTGAGAATATTTTAAGCAAACCATTATTTACTGCATAAATATAGTTTTGAGTTAATTTCTCCAGTTTCTGATCTGATTCATGCTCCATTCCCTTAATGGTTTCCAAGGCGAGATACGGGTTAACCGCCGTAGCACCAAAACCAATCAGACAAGCAAAATGGTGTACTTCCCAAACATCACCAGCTTCTACAACAATACCTACAGCACCCCTGTGACCTTTGCGGATCAGATGGTGATGAACCGCTGATACTGCAAGTAAAGAAGGTATAGCAGCGTGCTCAGAATCTAGCGCTCTGTCAGATAAAATAATAACCTGGAAGCCATCCTCTACCGCATCAACGGCATAACGGCATAAACGATCCAATGCTTTCGCCATAGCTCCAGGCTTACCGGAAGCTCTGAAATACGTTTGCAGCGTTTTAGATTGAAACACACCAGTGTCAATACTTCTTAATTTCTCTAATTCAAGATTGGTTAATATTGGATGTTTAATGCCCACACAATGGCATTGCATAGCATGTTCTTCCAATAAATTGCCATTATTGCCCATAAATCCGGCCAGACTCATCACCACTTTTTCACGAATCGGATCAATTGGCGGATTGGTTACCTGGGCAAACAGTTGTTTAAAGTAGGAAGACAAATGCTGAGGTTTCTGAGACAATATAGCCAAAGGCGTATCTGTTCCCATAGAACCAATGGCCTCTTTACCTTCAAGTGCCATCGGTTTAATGATTAAATCGATGTCTTCTCTGGTATAACCAAAAACCTGCTGATATTTAAAGATAGACTCTTCAGAAAGATTACTGAATACTACGCGTGGATCAGACAATTCTTCAAGTCTGATCTGGTATTGGTTCAGCCAGTCGGCATAAGGTCTTCTGCTGCAAACCTGTTGTTTAACTTCTTCATCACTAATAATACGGCCCTGCTCCATGTCTACCACAAACATTTTTCCAGGGGTTAATCTGCCTTTCTCAATGATTTTGCTCTGATCTAAAGCCAGAACACCTGCTTCAGATGCCATAATTACACGGTCATCTTCAGTAATTGCATATCTGGATGGGCGAAGACCATTCCTGTCTAAGGTGGCACCAATCAGGTTTCCATCTGTAAAGGCAATTGCAGCAGGACCATCCCAAGGTTCCATTAAGGTCGCATGAAATTTATAGAAGGCTTGTTTCAGCTCATCCATATCCTCATTGCCGTCCCAAGCTTCCGGAACCAGCATCATTAGTACGTGCGGTAATGATCTGCCTGCATGTAGCAATAATTCAACTATATTATCTAAACATCCCGAATCAGACTGACTTTCATCAATCACTGGTAAAAGGATATTGAGTTCTTCAGGCGTAAAATAAGAAGATGCAAATGATTTAACACTTGCACGGAACCAGTTCAGGTTACCTTGTAAGGTATTGATCTCTCCATTATGGGCAATGTACCTGAAAGGTTGTGCCAATCTCCACGATGGAAAAGTATTGGTTGCAAAACGAGAGTGTACAAGTCCAAATGCAGACACTACACGTTTATCACTTAATTCGGTAAAATAAGTTCTAACCTGTAAAGAAGTCAGCTGACCTTTATATACTATAGTTCTTGAAGAGAACGATGCAATATAAAAATCAGATTTAATTCCGTTTACAGTATTCAGTATGGTTTTTGTCAGGTAGTTTTTAAATACATATAACTTACGTTCAAAATCAGCTCCAGCAGCAATAGCATAAGGTCTGGCTATAAAGAGTTGTTCCATTTCCGGTTCAACCGATAAAGCCATATCACCTATATCAGTAGTGTCTGTCTGAACTTTTCTAAAACCAAGAACTTCTAAGTTTAGTTTTTCAGCAGCACGGTAAATGACCTCGCGGCACTCTTCCCGGGCTTTAATGTCTTTAGGTAAAAATAACATCCCTACGCCGTAATCACCGGATTGGTTCAGGCTAAATCCGATTTTTAAGCATTCGTCGTAAAGAAATTCGTGTGGAATTTGAATCATGATCCCTGCACCGTCTCCGGTGTTGATCTCAGCCCCTACTGCTCCCCTATGATCTAATTTTTCAAGTATGGTAATGGCATCTGAAATGATTTGCTGGGACTTCCTTCCCTTTACATGAGCAACAAACCCAATACCGCATGCATCGTGTTCAAAACGCTGGTCATATAATCCCTGATTGTCTTCTGTGTGGTCCATAAAGCTAAGTGTGTTAGAAACACTAAGATAGAGATTTCTAAATAAAATTGCCATTTTTGTATATATTTTTCAGAAAAATGAATTAATTACTTCTGAATTTATATAAGTATTAAAAATATTGCAATTTAAATCGTTCCCAATTACGAATTTCGCAACGCCCTTATTTGTATTCATTTTTAATAACGGGTTTTTATTTACTTGTTCTTAAGTTTAAGATTTCTTAAAAATTATTTTACACTGCAAACTTCTACTGTTCAGCAAATTAGGCCTAAATCGTCTGGAAACGCAGAATTATTATCAAATTTTCTTTGGTAGAATGATCTCTTTTGCTACTTTTGTGGCGGGCAAGTCTTTTACGATCAGCTCCCTTTGAACTCCCCCAGGGCGGGAACGAAGCAAGGGTAGAAGGTTGTAGCGGTGCGATAAAAGGTGCTTGCCCATTTTTACTTTTTTTCTTAAAGTAAAATGCAAATTCCTAACTATTATTAAAACTGAATTATTAATGACAAGTTTATCTTGTTCTGGCAAACTAATTGCCTAATTTAGCACGTAATAAATCTGATTATTAATTTAAGTATTTTTAATTTATATAATAATATGAAATTTTTCATTGATACAGCTAATCTTGAACAGATTAAAGAAGCCCAGGATCTGGGTGTTTTAGATGGAGTAACCACCAACCCTAGCCTAATGGCTAAAGAAGGAATTACTGGTGATGAAAACGTAATTAAGCATTATAAAGCAATCTGCGCTATTGTAGACAATAATGTGAGTGCAGAAGTAATATCAACCACTTATGAGGAAATGATCAAAGAAGGTGAAGCATTGGCTAAACTGGATCCTAAAATTGTGGTTAAAATCCCTATGATTAAAGACGGTGTAAAAGCAATTAAATACTTAACATCAAAAGGAATCAGAACAAATTGTACATTGATTTTCTCAGCTGGCCAGGCCTTATTAGCTGCTAAAGCCGGAGCAAGTTATGTATCTCCTTTCTTAGGTCGTTTGGATGATATTTCTACAGATGGTTTAAATCTTATTGAAGACATCAGAACAATTTTTGATAACTATCAGTACCCTACTGAAATCCTTGCAGCATCTATCCGCGGACCATTGCACATTGTAAACTGTGCTAAATTAGGTGCAGATGTTATTACAGCACCATTAAGTGCTATAACTGCGCTGTTAAAACATCCTTTAACGGATTCAGGTCTGGCTCAATTCCTTGCAGATCATGATAAAGCAGCGAAAGCAGCTAAATAATCAAGAAAAAAAAGAGGGAGGATCTATATGGTCCTCCCTCTTTTTTTGTTTAAATATTTAAGAAGCCAGCACTTCTTTTACTTTTTCGTAACTGATTTGTTCATCAGGCTCAATTAAAATCCCCTTCACTCCTGCTCCATTTGCAGCTTCAACGTCTCTTGGTTTATCTCCTATCATTACAGATAAGGCCGGATCTATATCAAAAGCTGCTATCGCTTCAAGTAACATGCCTGATTTTGGTTTTCTGCAATCACAATCCCCGGTAATGGTTGGATGATGCGGGCAATAATAAGCATTAGTTATCGTAGCCCCTTGCTCCTCAAACTTCCCGAACAGTATTCTGTGCATTTCTGCAAGGGTTTCTTCAGTATACCTGGATAAGGCTATTCCCCCCTGGTTTGTAATGATGATTAAAAGATAACCTTCGTCATGTAATTTCTTTAGGGGCGGGATTTGGTATTCCAGAACTTCAAAGTCTTCAACTCTGCAGATATAATCATTTCTTTCGTGGTTTAAGACTCCATCTCGGTCTAAAAAAATAGCTTTATTCTTCATTATATTTAATTTCTCTTGTTTTGGTAACGAAAACTTCATCAATAGTATCCTGATTTCTGTTTCAGTTTTTATGGAGTGCAAGTATAATAAAATGATATCAGATGGCTCACAATCTTGAAATTTAACATCAATATAACACTACAGACACATTCGATGATAAATAATCTGACTTATAATCAGCTTCCTAGGTGTTTTATAAAATAATATCTTGCAAGATAGGTTAAGGAATTCTACATTTGCACCACTTTAAACGGAAACGCTTAGGGTAATTGAAAAGATGATTCCGTAGCTCAGCTGGTAGAGCATTACACTTTTAATGTAGTGGTCCTGGGTTCGAATCCCAGCGGGATCACAAAAGCCTCAATGCAAATTGAGGCTTTTGTATAAAAAGATATTTCTAAAACCTTGCTAAATCAAGGCTTCGTTTAATATCCTTGCATAAACTTCTATTATTTTACCGATGCGTGCCGTGCCCCATCAACTTAGAAAGACACTCGATGTGCATTCCTTTAAAGTCCCAGGGCTTTTTTGAGACTTTCTCTATTCAAAGATTCCATCTGAGTAATGGCTTTTGAGCTAGCTTTACCATTGATGTCAATCGCAACATAAGTTGGAAATCCCCCTTCTGCGTTGAGAATAGTTCTTAACTGCGACAATACTTTTTCATTGATAAAGACGTGAATACCTGGAATCTGCATTTCTGCGATCTTCTTTTTCCATAAATTCATATTAGAACCGTGCGTGATGCACAGATATATGTATTCTATAGGAAGATCTTTATTCTTCTCATGCAGGCTTCTGCTTGAAGGCAGATCTGCTATACATGGTGCGCACCACGTAGCCCAGATGTCAATAATTAAAGCCTTTTTTGGGAATTTTGATTTCAGATTAAGTAGAAAATCTTCGGCTTTTATTTGTTCGCCAACTTCGTAAAGATCTGCACCAAAAGGTAATGTGACCAAAGGCTTTCCAATATCTGCTTTCTCTAATTTTTTTGATATTGAAAATAAGCTATCTACTTTTTTTTGATTAAGATTAGCTTTAGCAAGTTCGTTTATTGCGATCCGCTTACACCATGGAGTCTGTATGCTACTGATGATCGCTGGATAGGCGGTGGAATACAGATCCTTATAAGTATCTAGAAGAAATAGCTTAATTACATCCGATTTCTGGGGTGTGTACAAACTGTCTATCAATGCGATTGTACCCTCCAGTCCTTTTCCTTTTGGAAATTTTCCATTCATAGAATAGCTTTTCATGTATTTGTAAAAGAGTGAACCATCGTTGCTTGTAAAATAAGGTGTATGATTACTAATTTCCTTAAAACGTTTGGCAGGCATAACGTCGCCCCAGTATCTTATGCATATTTGTCCGTAAAAACCCGATAAAGTCTCGTCTTTAACAGCCCAACCATAATCGGGATGATCAACGATAAATTCTACATCTATCTTTAATAATTCGTTTTTAATGGAGTCGGCTTTAGAAAGGTAGAGGTCTTCTGTAGATTTTCCTTGTAGTTTGCGCAAGTTCCAGAGGCTTTCATTTAGTTCTTCCTTTTCCTTCTTTTTGAAGAGTACATTTTTGTTCATGACGGTGTTTAATTCTCCGTCATCTCCAAGATATTCAACCCCGTCAGCGATCATGTAGGCACTTGTCTTTTCCAGTTTTTTGGCGTCGAGGACTACGGTAAGTCCGGAATTGACGTAAACTCCGGCATACAGGTAGGTGCCTACGCTTAACCAGATTTGCTGATAGGGTAAATTCTCATCAAGAACAACTTTTGACAATCCCGAAGCATCAGTCGTAGCAAATTTTGTAATTTGAGAACCAACCCCCATATGAACGAAGGTTAATTCTATATTGACCTTTTTGATGCTGTCGGGAAGGTTCTTAATATGAATAGTTAATGTTGGCAGTTTGCGATTTTCGAGATAGGTGTTCATTTTTTTATCCTCTATCTGAAGAGGGGTGCTCTTTTGTGCATAAACCCCGATGCAGCTAAATAACAGCAGGAAATACAAAATCTGTTTCATTTGATATGATTTTTTTTCAGTTAAAGTTCCTTTAATATACATCAAATCGCTTATAAATAGAGCGTTGACCTGCGATAATCGGTGAGCTTGACAGCTTGTCTGGCATTAAGTAGCTGATCGGTACTGGAGGGCCTAAAATAATAATCAACTACTTATGCGTATTATAAAAATTAGGGCCATCAATCTTACTATTAAATATATTTGAGAACTTAGCGAAAGCAAGATGTTTTATTACAGTTAATTTAATTCATGCTATTGGTAAAGTTTATTTATATTCTTAATGGAGATACAAACACACTACCCGAAAAATCCAATACTTAAAACTTACATCGAGTACTACTACTTTTTGAAAACTAGTTCAAAGGACTTTTCCAGCGTTTATTATTCTTTTCCGAATACAAGTCATTCATTAAATATCCATAAAAATGTCACTTGTGACATTGCATCTGATTATATTCATGTTAAAGAAAACAACAAGAATAATTTCCTAACCATCGTTCAGGGAAAATATGAAACACCTTTATTAGTGCGCTTAAAAGGAAGGTTTGATAAGGTCACAATCATTTTTAAGCCGCTAGGCTTGAATCATTTTATTGACAGACCTTTTGCATGTGTTGCAGGTCGGTCATCTCAGATTTTTGAGGAATGGCAAAGTGATCCTGATTATATTTCATTTCTTAACAATTTCTACAAGACTGAGAACAATATCGAGCGGGTAAAATTTCTTGAATTTTTTTTATTGTCAAAACACCACAATTTGAACCAGTATGCCATACTACAAAACGCTATTGAGCAATTAAATAATTTTGAAGTAGAACACTCAATTGAAGAAATCGCTGGAAACGCAGGTATGAACCTCCGTTCATTTAGCCGATTATTTTACAATCAGCTTGGCATTTCACCTGTAGGGTTTAAAAAAATTGCCAGATTTAGGCATTCACTGAAAAACAAATTGTTTAGTGACAATTTCAAAAGGCTTACCGATATAGGCTATGAAAGTAATTTCTATGACCAGTCTTATTTTATAAAGATGTATAAAAAACTTACCAAAGATCCTCCAACTTCTTTTTTCAAGTCAATAGAAAAACTCGCAGACAACCAGCTCATTCTTAAATTTTTTTCTCAATAGCACCATTGTCCGAAAAGTACAATTTTATAAAAATTTCTTTAGTTTATTTTACAGGTAAATGGATTAAAACATGCTGAAATATATTTTACCAATAGTATTCTTTTTATACTGCTCTTTAACAGGCTTTGCACAAAGAAGTATAGATGAAAAAATAAATTCAAAATACCTTGGCGATACTATTAATTGCACCGTATGGCTTCCTCAGAATTGGAATGTAAAACAGCATTATACTACCATTTATACATTTAGTTATGGCGCAAGTAACGCCGAATTTATAGCTGAACAAATAAATTATTTGCGTAAACTCAATATATCTAATCTGCCGCCAATAATTGTTGTCAATATATGGGCAGACATGGATTTAATAGGTTATAATTATGAAACTGGCCTGTTGACAGAAAGAGGAACAAGAACAGTAAGCTGTATTAAAAATGAAATCATCCCCTTATTAGAAAGTAAATACAAAGCTTCGAAATTCAGAGCATACATTGGGCAATCTTATGGGGCAAGCTATGGCAACTATTTGTTTCTAAAACAGCCAGACATATTTTCAGCATACATGTTGATGTCTCCTGAAAGAATTGCTCCTTTACAACCACCTTTCGAAATTACCCCCGAACTCCAAAAAAATTACAGCAAAAGACAAACCTATTATTTTATTGCATCAGGAGACTTGGATATACAACGCCGTAGGGATTATGCAAAAGATATATCAGAAAGAGTTTCTAAATTAGACAGTTCAAGATTTGCTTACCGATATGAAAATTTATCGTTAGCTGGACATAACAATTCATTAGCCATTTGTTTACCAATAGCATTAGACTTTATATACCAACATTACTCTTCTTTTCCTCAACCAGACAGTACTGTAAGAATTTCTTCCTTAATAAAACAGTATGAAAGTAATTTATCTGCGATATATGGAATAGACGTTGATAAGCAGTCTTATGGTGTTTATAGCAATTTCCTTCCCATTATTTGGCAAAAAAAAGATAGTATAGGGCTAATTGATGCCATTAAGTACTTTATAACGAGCGAAAGCGATATTAGACAACTTAGAGATTTTGCATTTTCATGCTCAATTGTTGGATTGAAAGACAAAGCAAAAGAACTTTATGGAGAAGCTATAAATAAAGGAATTGCAAACCAAAAATCTCCAAATTTTTATCCCGGCTACCTGATCACCTGCTATCGTGAAAGTGCAGACTTGGCAGACAACCCCAAAGAGGGTTGGGATTTGCTTCAAAAAGGACTACAAGTCTGTCTTAAACACAAGATCAATATTTATAATGACTATTATCCGAATATATACTATTATTTAGGGAAGTTTGCTTCTGAAAATGATTATCAAACAGAAGAAGGAATTAGATACTTACAACTATATATTGAAAAACAGAAAGATGTAATAACTCTTAATCAATTCCCTTTAAACAAAGCCTATTATTATCTAGGCAAGTGCTATTTTTTGTTAAATGATACAAAAAAAGCGAAATTGTATTTACAAATGGCACTCAACTTAAACTCAAACTATAAGGAAGCAAAAATGCTATTACAAAAGCTATCGGAAAACAAATAATACTAATTATATGACCTGTAAACACACAACAATCAAGAAACCTTTCAAGGCTATTTAAAAGGCTGCCTAGGCGGCGTTATTGAAATATCCACCTCCTGGCATCCACTGAGCTCAGGAACCAAAACGCTCCCAGCATCATACCACAAGTCTATGTAAAAACCGATGATTTTATAGAGCCGTTCATAAATTTAGATATGCTATACAACACCGCAGGCTAACAGTTGTTTAAATATCAATAAAAAAATATAAACAAAATCAATGATCTGTCAGCGTAGGCTTTCATTCTATTTCCGCACGCACCAGGTGGTCATGGCTCTCATGTTTTGTACGTTAGTGGTTTTGATGGGTTCGTAAATATGTCCGTCAAGTCGTTTGGTGATTCGCTGAAGCATTTCCTGGTTGACCAGGAACCTTTCTGATCCGTCAGGAAGGATGTATCGGCCATTTCCAATAAATCTGACTGACGTTTCGATTCCGATTTCTGAGGCGAGACGGCAGAAAAAGTATCCTCCGGGTTTTAAGACATCCCACATGGAGTTTAACATGGCATCAAAATGCTCCTGGTTCTCTGCAAAATGTAGGACCGCGGAGCTAATGACCAGATCAAAACTTTCATTTTCAAAAGGCATTTTTTCTACCGGTGCTACCTGGAAGTTTTCTTCGGGATTGATATGCGGAAAGGCACTGGCAAGATTTCTAAGCTGTGCAATAGCTTCGGGGTTTTGATCTACACCGAATACATTTACGCCACTTTTTAAAAAGTAAAGCAGGTTTCTTCCCGTTCCGCATCCGGCATCTAAAACAGTTTTACAATTGTCATAGGTGCCTTTGGCCAACTGGTCAAATAAATAAATATCAATATTTCCGAAGGTGTCCTGAATGTGCTGTTTAATCATCTCTTTGCAAAGATAAACACTAGGATCCTTTTATCTCACCAATTCTGAGATGAATTCCTTCAGAGTTGTCCGACCACGAATGGGATCTTCTGCTTCTTCATGCTTTTCAAGGGTAATCTCGGTCATTGCCACCATAGACTGCGCCG
The DNA here is from genome assembly GCF_032678445.1 of Pedobacter nutrimenti. Classification (GTDB taxonomy): domain Bacteria; phylum Bacteroidota; class Bacteroidia; order Sphingobacteriales; family Sphingobacteriaceae; genus Pedobacter; species Pedobacter nutrimenti_A. The sequence goes on along the minus strand of NZ_JAVTSQ010000006.1, from coordinate 262,503 downwards.
CCTTTTCTGAAAACCCCACTTCTTGCAAGGATGCAAGCCACTGCGATTTTGGCGTTTGGATAACCTCCACAGGCTTGTTTAATAATTCCACAAAAGCATCAGCCACATCCCGAGGCGAATACTCCTCTGGACCTTCGACATGATACAAACCCGTTTGATCAACCGGTTCCAGCATTAATCCGACAGCAATCTGGCCAATATCTTTAGGCGAGACCATCGGCAATTTAAAATCAGCAGGATATAAAGTATGGAGCTGACCAGTCTTCTTCACCATATCCAAAGACGCTGCCCAGTTGCTCATGTAGTAAGCACCACGAATAATACTGACAGGTACATTTAATTCCGCTAATGCCTGCTCCATGCTATACAGCACACCTAAATCCCCAATATTGTCGCCAGGCTGCGCCCCGTAAGTAGACTCAGCCACCACTTTTTTAATTTCAGAACCTTTCAACGCTTTTAAAATAGCAGCTAAACTCTTCTTCTCCCGGGCAACAGTATCAGTAGAAGGAGCCGCCGGAGGATTCAATAAAAACAAACGCTCTCCCCGATTAAAAACTTCCCTTAGCGCCTGCTCATCAAAAATGTCCACCACCGCAAACTCCGCTCCTTTCTGCTCCCATTCTTCTCTCTTATCTGGATCATGCGAAATAATCGTCACCTTTTCCCCTTTAACAATTAAAGCCTCAGCTAATGCAGAACCAATATGTCCTGTCCCTCCTAGTATAACATGCATAACAAGAACTTTTAATGAAATGATATATTATATAACAGCCTAGAAAAATGATGGTTTGAAATTTTAACCACAAAATAGCCGTACTCGTTACCAATACCTTTCCAAGATGTAGAATTTGAAATCAACATTTAGGCAGAAAAATGAAATCAAGTTGCCCAGTTTTATCCCTATTTTCTTATACTTTTTTGGATAAAATTTCTCTTTGTTAGCTGTTCCGTTTCAAATATCAGCCATAATTTTTTATTAGAATTTCCCTTCTCTACATTGGCGGTATAGATCAATAACAAGTACGCATGAAAAACCATAAAGCCATCCCCTCACCCAGCAATGAAAAAGACAAGCCACCACGAAAAAAAAGTGATGAACTTTTAAAAGGAGCCTTCCAGGATAATTTCCTGGATTTTCTCCGCTTTGTCTACCCAGACGCCCAGAAAGTACTGGATTTTGACAAAGGCATAGAATTTCTGGATAAGGAACTTTTTTCCATTATACCAGACAGAGAGCGTAAAAGAGATAAACGCGTAGCGGATCTTCTGGCAAGAGTTTACCTAAAAAATGGCACAGAAAAGTGGATCCTACTCAATGTAGAAATAGAAGGCGGTGATGACACCCAATTTGCATATCGCCTACTCCAGTATAACTATCGGATTAGGGATAAGTACAATGTTTCCGTGGCTACTATTGCTGTCTTTACCGGGGATAGAAACCAAAAAAGACAGACCAATTACCGCGATGAGCTATTAGGAACAGTCCTTTCCTTCCGGTACACCAGCTATCACGTTTTTGATCACCAGCAGGATATACTCCTTAAAAACAAAAACCCATTTGCGTTGATTGCTCTGGCTTGCCAAAAAGCATTGTTAGAAGGTAAAATCCCAGAAGAAGAATTGAATAATCAAAGACTGGAAATTGTAAAGGCATTACTCAAACAGAATTATGATCCAGATAGAGTCAGGAGCTTTATTCTGTTTATTAAAAATTTCATTTTTATTAAAGATCAAGATATTAATCGTAATTTTGATAAGCAACTAGAAATAATTATGAAAGGAAAAAACGAGAGAGAACCAGTAGGCGTTATAGAAGTCTTAAAAATGCAAGAAAAACGGGACGTGCTGGAAGAAATTGCTAGAAATTTTAAAAAAAACGGAATTAGCTTAGATATTATAGCAAAGTCTACAAAACTTCCCTTAAAAGTAATTAAAGCCTTATAGTATCAATTAATGTATAATAAAACGCCCTTGAATAATGGCTCAAGGGCGTTTTTTTTTGTAAAATCAAAATTTTGATCCGCACTAACGAAAACCTTCTATTTCACCCCCTCCCCGGTCTGCACCCAAGAAAATATGTTTTACTGATCAAGCCTCAGAACCTGTAAGGTTCAGCTAGATCAGTAAAACATATTTTCCAACAAAACCTAGATCTGTACTCACAAATACCCCGATCAAATCACGACCTTTAGAACCCACGCATATTTCCCAGGCAATTCCTTAGGAAGTTCCACAACCGCAAACCCATCCTTTTTAGTCCATACCAATGGCTTACTATGCCCCAGCAGAAAAATCTTCGAACCACTTTTCGGTTGAATTGCTGAAAAAGACAACCGGTTATTTTCATTCTGATTAAAGATCACATACCCTGTCTTACCATCATTGCTCTGCGTAAATTTAATATGATCACCTTCTTTATAATCCTTCATCCCCTTGGTACCATAGATCGACTCCTTATTAATGTCCAGCCACTTACCCATTTCCCCCAGCCGCTCAATACTTGGCTGCGGAATCAAGCCTTCAGCTGTAGGGCCCACATTCAACAGATAATTCCCACCTTTTGCAGCAATATCAACCAGATTATCAATCAGTGTTTGTGCCGATTTCCAGTTTTGATCATTTTTCACAAAACCCCAGTTGTTGTTAATCGTCATACAACTCTCCCAGTAATCCTGGCCAGCCCCCTTCAGGATCTCCTGTTCAGGTGTACCAAAATCTCCAGCAGCATGTTCATATTTATTCATCCCTTCCATTCCGGCACGCCCTTTACCTACACGATTGTTGATAATTAAAGAAGGCTTAATATTCCGCAAATAGTTATAAAGATCTTTACCCTGCTCTTCTGTCCATTCTCCAATCCATTCACCGTCAAACCAAAGCACCTCAGGATCATATTTCTTAATCAGCTCAGCAAGCTGCGGTTTTAAATATTCTTCCCTGTAGATCTTAAAATCAGGCTTTGTTTCCGGCTGTTGTTTCGGGTTGGCATTAGGCTGATGCCAGTCCATAATAGAATGATATAAACCAAAATGGATCCCAGCAGCTTTACAAGCATCAGAGAGTTCCTTAAGCACATCTCTTTTAAAAGGTGTAGCATCCATAATGTCGTACTTAGTAACCTTACTGTCCCACATGCTAAAACCATCATGGTGTTTAGAAGTGATAACAATATATTTTACACCAGCCGATTTGGCAATTCTAACCCACTCTTTTGCATCAAATTTCTGAGGGTTAAATTGCGCTGCAAATTTTTCATATTCAGCCGTTGGAATCTTGTGTGTCTCCATAATCCATTCTGCACCACCACCTACACCATTGTATTCACCAGCCGGAACAGCATACAAGCCCCAGTGAATAAACATTCCAAAGGTGGCATCATCCCACCACTGCATTCGCTTGGCTTTAACTTCTTTTGATTCTGCAGTATAATCTTTCTGGGCAAATGTGGCATAAGAAATCATCACGAGTCCTGCCAGGAATAAAACTGTTTTCTTCATAGAGCTATGTTTGGTTCTCACAAAGAAAAGAGAAATGTGTATTCAAAAATCTGGCATCCTACTAATTTGTTAAGCGAAATTGGCAAATTAGTCTACTTCCCAGGTATATACTTGTACTGACCTACGTTCCTGCTTTATTTACGTAATGCAAGTTTTTTCACCCTTTCCGCTTTCTATGTTTAGAAGTTAAATCTTGTTTATAATGATTGTATAAGGCTGAGTGGCAATTTGGTAGATTCAGCAATAATACTCAGTTCAACACCATTTTGCTTCAGTATTTGCGCAACTTCTTTCTTCTCAGCAACAGCCCTATTTCTTTCTTTCTGAGCACCTATTTTCTCACCTTTTTTCTCCCCCTCTTTTATGCCCTCGTGTTTTGCTCTCGCCAATAATAATTCTTCTATACCCATTGTTGTCGTTTTTTCAGTAATGGTTTGTATATCCTGTTCAAATATATTGTTAATTTCCTCTGTTTCAAAGTTCACATAAAACCTTAAAAAGTTCATGATCTTCGTAATTTTATGTTCCGGATAACCCTTAGCATGCAACGCTTTTACAATCGTCAGTTTAAGTTCTCTCAGAACCCTGTCCCTTTCAACATCAGTTCCCAGTTTTTTCCCACAAAAAGCAGTTTTCGCACTAAGTACAACCAATGCAAAAGGATTATCGCTGGCCAACAGGTCCTCGTCTTTTTGCTGCGAGATTTTTAAGGTATTGAATTGGTAAAATAATCGGGTACCCATAAAGTTTCTTTCATAATGGTTGATCCGTTCAAGCGTTGTAGACTCAGTAAAAATCACAAAAGCAGTAATGGGTTTTTGATACTTATCCAAAATACGGTAGTAGTACCGAAGCATCCTTTTATTAAAGTCGCTATCGTATCTGCCTTGCACCTCAATATGCAGCAAAATCCATTCCTCCTCTCCTGTATGCGTTCTTAACTTAACCAGCTTATCCACTACTTTAGGAGAGAATTGATCCTTCTCCGGTGGGAAAACCTGCTCCAGTTCCTTATCCAAAAATTCAGGTTCTTTATTAAAATCAATAATCCCCCTTGCACTCGGATAAATAAAACAAAGGAAGTCTTCGAATACATCTTCGAGTATCCCCTTCCATAATATATCTGCTTTTTTTGCCATTCGTTTTTCGTTGGTTAAGCAAACTTATACAGAGATATTTAAAATAAAAAATATTAACCATTAAAATCCAAAAGTATAATACAAAGAAATATTTAAGCGTTATTTACACCCAAAAATATACTAATCCAATCACGACCATCCCGACCCGTCCCCCCTCCAGTCTGCACCCCAAAAAAATAGGCTTTCTGATCAAGCCTCAGAACCTAAAAGGTTCAGCTAGATCAGAAAGCCTATTTTTTCCCAACTAATCCCAGGTATATACTTGTACTCACCCGGCTTCCTGCTTTATTGACGTAATGCATCCAACCATGTACAGTATCTCCCTCAAAACTCTTGTCCATTTGTAAACTGACTTCCTTTGCAGAACGCTCTGCCGCATTTTCAAAAGTCAGGTACTGCTCCTTTTGCACATTATAGAAAACCAGGTTTATCCGGTCTTCCGGATCACAATACCTGGATTCTGGTGGATTATCCCATCTGATGTAAAGAATATCGTTTTGCTCTGAAATCACTTCCAAAACCCACGAAGTAACCAACGCTCCCCTGCTTAAAATCACTTTTGCATAATCCATTTGATAATCATCTGGCCCTGTGCCAAGCATGGCTTCTTTGAGGTGATAGGATAATGCTCTGTTTAGCGGCGTGGCATTGTCTTGCCCGTTTTGATAGCCGATATTGATAAAAGGCTTCAAAGGCCTTAACCAGTTCATGGCTACTCCAAACTTTGCCCTTTGATTGACTTGCCCTCGTGTTGGTGCTTTCTTTGAAGGCCTCGGAAGGCTCCTGCCAAATTGTTGCCCATTAAGTTCTACGCCAATCAAATCGCCTATTTTACCCGTAAAAAGGCCTTGTATCCCATTTTTAAATCTTGCCATTGTTTCTGTGTTTAATCGTTTATTTTGAAAGAAAAGAAGGGTAAGCTCGAGGGCTGCCTGCTCTTAGGTGCCCGAAGAGGGCACAAAGACCAAAAGGCCCTCTCCCTCACACCTTCTTTTCTTTCTGGATTTCACGCCTAGCCTGCGAACGGATTAGTTTTACAAATTATAGCCAGTTAGCATATTTACTGATGGTTTTTCTATACCGCATTCGGCGAAAAACACCCCCACCTTCCCGACTTCCTTCCGGATTGGTGTTTCCTTCTATAGTAACGCAGTACTTTCCCCGGATGCGCTCCACGAAACCAACATGTGCAACACGTTTTAGTGAAGGAAAATAAAGCCCAAACGCACAGCCCGGAAAAGGCTCTTTAACCAGCTTATCCTTCGGGAACAACGCCGGACACCAACCTGTTCGGGGTGCAGAATAGCCCGCTTTTTTGAAACACCAGGAAACATAAGCAGCACAATACTTATCACCTCTTTTCAACCCAACTGCTGCCAGATATTCCTCCACGCGCACACCATCATTACAATTAGTCGCTTCGCGGACGCCAATCTCCGCTCTTGCAATACTTAGCAGATTGCTGCCAGGCAGCCTACCCCAGCTAAAAGCAATAAGGCAAATAGCCCCATATAAAAACTTAACTGTTGCCATGTCCGTAAGCGTTTAAATTGTGAAACCATAAATTCCATATCCGGCAGTCCCAATCCCCTCCAGAACCGGCCCAACAACCACCAACACAAAGCCAGCAGCAGTAAAAAGCCAATAATGGCTAAAATCATCTGCCCCAATATGCTCTGGTCAACATAACCCGCCTGAGGGTCATTTCCACCTAGTAACCTCGGCCATAACAACCAGACTATAGACAAACAGCCCAGTAAATGATATTCTTTCTTAACTCCGTTAACCGAGTTTTTTAACCCGATAAAGTAATCCAGGAGATCCAACCCCCAATATTTCAATTTTAAAGTCTTCATATTTTCGTTGATTTAAAGATTTAACTAAGGCGCTGGCAGGCCTACACCATACCAGCGCCTTATCACTACAACACCTCAGTTACCCCGAGATAGGCGCTATCACTCACCTCTTTGCGGTTTACACTCACAAAGCTCATCCAGCAATGCACATTATCCCCGATCCAGTCGGCAGGCACCGGCAACGTAAAACTCAAAACACTACGCGCCGCGATATCCTCCACCGAAAGAAACAACTCCTTAGTTGGGTTATATACCAACAGCGTAGCCAGATCAGTTGCAGCAGTACTCGCACCAATAGTCGGCGCATTGTTCAGCCACTCAAACTTCACCTTAGCCGTAGCCACAGATTCAACCCCAACAATAGAAGGCCTCAGCAAATGTCCCTTGCTAAACTTTACCTTTGGAAAATCGATGCTCAGGTTTGGATAAACCCCGGTAACCGCTTTGTCTATGTGGTAAGCCACCGCAGCATTAATAGGTGATTGTTTACCCTTGTAACTCTGATAACCAATCTTAATCAGGCCATTAATAGGCCTGAAAAAACCAACCACGATTTGAAAAATTAAACGCTGTGTCAATTGCGCCAGTGTTGCAGGCTTGTTAGACTTGCGCGGTAAACTCCGCATGTAGTCAATACCTCTGTGAAATGCACCAACAACGTTGCCGATGCGCCCCGAAAATCCTCCAAGGATTCCTTTAATAAATGTTCCCATTTTCTAGAAATTTTAAATGTTAATTACTCTTGTTAATTCATAAACTCTCCAACTCAACCCGCGGCGCCACGGCGATTTCAAAAGCCTATGAAACAAAAGTAAATCAACCACTTACAACATCCTAAGGCACGACCGGGTTCAGCCGAATTTGGCTGTAAAAGACCAACTTATTCCCGAAAAGGCAGGCCTCTCGCACCCTACCAATTGTATATAATTTAGGTTTTGGGGACGTTAATGAGAAATTGGATTCGATAGACGATAGCGTTGTAACCAATAATAATGATAGAGAAAAGGTGCTCGCTACAGTGGCCTTTCAATTGTCGAGTTCTCAAATAATTATGGAAACCCATTTATTATGGCAGTTGGAAGCACTCCTTCAAGAACTCGGCTCTACCAAATGGGAATAGCAGGGCTTCTGGATGGCCTGCCAGGTTTCCCACTTAAAGAACAAAAATAAAAAATCGGCCGGATATACTCCGGCCGATTCTATTTCAACTGCTCCAAAACCAAATCAAGCTTTAAGTCCATATACTCACAAAACTCCACGATCGTAACCAGTTGACATCTGGATTTACAGTATTTCTTACGGATTTCCCCTAACAGTCTCCTGGCGATCTTTTCACCCCTTCCTGTCAACACCTGCACGTCCTTTGTATACACAAACAACCTTGCCATAACTCACCCCTTTCTGTACACATTAAATGTCCTGGCACAACTCGCCATCAGGGTTAAACCCTGTACTGCTTTTCTAAAATCAACACTACTGCCTTCCCAGCTAAACACCTTGCTTAAAAATTTGGATGATGTGTCATCAGGCTTCCACACACATAAAGACAAAACTCCCTGGTCAAAACCACACTCAAAAACCAGCTTCTTAGCGCGGTCATCCACCAACTCATAATAACACTCCTGCGCAGCACCCATATCAATGGCCTTAGCCAGCTGCTCCATCTCCGCTACAAACTGCAGCGCCTTAACCAAGCGGTTCACCCTAAAAAGTATCCCACCCTTTTTAAAAACCAGACAAGCCCGGTTCTTCCTCATCAAATAGATATTCAATCGTAATTGGTTATTCATTAATATTTAAGTTTAAAATTGATTAAAAAATAAAAACCCGCAGAACAGAGCATCACTGCCCCCTGCGGGTTTTCTATACCCAGCTAATACACCATCTAGGTCTGCACCCAAGAAAAATATGTTTTCATGATCAAGCCTCAGAATCTAGAAGATTCAGCGCGATCAGAAAACATATTTTTCCAAAAAAGACTATTGCTTACTCACTACTCCAGGCCCCGAAATCACGTCCGCATCACTGGTAAATCCCTGATCGTTGATGTAATCCTGCAACGTAGGATACACCGACGAATCAAACACCACCTTACAAGGCACCGAACCAGCAGTACCGCAACTCGGCGTAGAACCCGTAGCCAGCGTCCAGTTAGACGCATTCCTTGCCCCCGTAGAAGTACTCAAATTGTACGAGTAAGCAATTAAACCCGCCTTTTTACCAGACACTGCTTTAGTAAAAGCAAAAGCTACGGTCAACCCGCCAGCACATAACACGGCCACAAAAGCCATTTTTAATGATTTTCTCATTGTTTGTTTTTTAAATAAATAAATGAATTAATTATATATTCTATCCTCGCTTCCGGACGCGGCGAATATTCAGAGAAATAAAAGCAGATGCCAGAACCACTGGCACCTGCAAATTAACTAACCGACAACACCCAAGCCAGGGCTAACCAGGCCAAAGACAGCACGAGTGTTAATTTTAATTCGAAATCTAATTGGGTAACCGAGTAGCGTAGTTTTCATATATAAGAGTTGTTAAATTTATATACCTAAAGATACACAGCCAAAAACATATCAACTACCGCATTTACAGCACTTTACCCCCTTTTATCAGGCAGCAAACCCTTTTTAATTAAAGAAGACCGATACCTTTGTAACGTATCTATACTCATCCCCAAACGGCTCGCCAGATTAGGGTCTTTAATGACGTTGCCGGGAGGCAGCAAATCCAGGTTATTTTTATACAGGAAATACACCAGCTCTTCCCCGCCTTTGCTCTTTGCATTATTCCACTCCACCTCTTTATCTTCAAAACTGGCTAAGGTTAAACGCGCCAATTCATCCATTCCTTCAATACTCGCATAACCGGCTTCCATTTGTGCGTGCGTGATTTCCAAAACAAAAGCATCTTTAAAGATCCTTAAATTATACCTTGCTGGTTTGCCATTCATAAAACTGTTTCCCGCAACAATTTCCCCGGCAAAGAAAATGTCTAATACCTGCTCATTCCCTTTTTCGTCAATATAAAAGGCAATCATAAAACCTCTGGAGATAAAATAAGCTATATCAATTGCAGCACCTTCCGGATGGATCACATGTGTACCCAGGCAAAGTGAAGCAGTCATCACTTTTTCCAGATAAGGATCCAGACCATCGGGTAAAGGTTTTTTGACAGACTTTAAATATTCAATAAGCTTTTCAAAAGCAGGTTTTGGCAGAGGAACCCTTTTCATTTTCGGGTTTTCTTTTTTTAAGAGTGTCATTTAATTTAGTTTTTGTTTTCTTTAGGTCGTTGATTTAATGAGTTCGTTTAGTCGTTAGGATATTCCGTTACACTCAGTTCCGCCTTCCCGTTTTTATACAGCAATAGCAGGTTTTCCATGCTGATCTTTTTAACATCTTCTGGATATTGCAGGTTGAAAGCTTCAATGAATCTTAATGGCGAATTAAAAGCACATCTCAGCTGAAGCCGCACTTCATTTTCCTCATGGTTGCGGAGCATCACACTCACCTCAATAAGTTTGTCCCCATGAAGCACAGCCTCAACACCCTCTTTGCTGGTGATAAGGTTAGAATGCGTCCAGAAGTACTGGACCAGGTCACTAGTTTTGATCATTTTTAAAGTGTTTGGTTAGAATTCTATTAATTATTGGCAATATTTTGATTGAACAAAGGGTAAAAAAAGGGCATTAACATCCCTTAAAGCATTTTCTGTCAGTCAAAGCAAAGTCAGCACAGTACAAAGCACCGCGCTGGTAATCATTTAATAAAGTTTGTGAGGAAGGATGAAATATTAGCTTTTCAACTTATAGCCAATAAGGTCTTTTTTTGGAACCGGTTGATCTTTCTTATCCAACAATTCGTCAATGTATTGAAATACAACTTCCATATTCTTATCCTGATTGTCAAGTTTCTTTTTAATCTTTTCTATCTCCAACCGCAATTCAGTATGATCCGTTAACATTTGGCGAACACGAGTAAAAATTCTGATAATTTGAATATTCACTTGTATAGCTTGTTTACTGCTTAATATACTCGACAGCATCAATACTCCATGTTCAGTAAAAGCAAAAGGAAGCTTTCTACTTCCACCCCAACTTGAAGTCGCAAATTGCGACTTCAAGTTGGACCATTCATCGTTATTCAACTGAAACATAAAGTCATGGGGAAATCGTTCTATATTACGAGAAAGCTGTTCATTCAAACGCCTAGTCTCCACACCATATAACTCAGCCAAATCTCGATCCAGCATCACCTTCAGACCTCTAACCAAATAAATCTTACTCAATACAATTTCGTCAGGTATTGCTATTAGTCCGTTTTCCATAGTGTCGTAATTTAAAATATAAAGATAAATTATAAATTATTAAAACTAAAAAATACTAAAAAAGAAATATAAAATTTCCTCACCGACAATATTTCAAAGAACATTTTACCGGATACCCGGTGATTTAATTTAAATCCATCTCTCCCCACAAGGGGGATTTAGCTTCGCTGAGTTCGCTGAAGGGCTCGATTCTCCCTTTGAAAAAAAGGGCGAGAGGTTGCGTGGTGTACTATAGCGAGTGTGAATATGAACCCTCACCGGTCTGCACCCAAGAAAATATGATTTCATGATCAAGCCTCAGAACCTACAAGGTTCAGCCCGATCAGAAAACATATTTTCACCCCCTCTTGCACCCTGTAATTCACGCTTTAACCCCCTTTCTGTATACTTTAGCAGTCTCTCCATTTCTCTGTTTAAACCACCTGCTGAAATACGGCAAATCACTAAACCCCAGCAACTCCGAAATCTCCTTAACCGAATGCCTGGTATACTGCAGCAAATACAAAGCCTCCCGGTAAATCCGGTCCTGTAGCAACTCATACACAGACCTGCCCAAATAAGCCTTCGCAAATCTGTTCAAAGCAGAAATACTGGTATCCATTTTAACCGCGTACACAGAAATATCCCGGTTATACCTGAAATCCAGTTCAATCAAAGACTGCAATACCTTTAATCGCTTAAAGGCCGGAGGCCAGTAGTCTAAATCGAATAGTCTAAAGCTCTCTGTATAAGTATTCGTTTCCTGCAACATCCTTTTACTTTTTATTCGGTACCCAGGTACAAGTCACATCAAGCAACTTATTCTCTATCAAATAGATCAGAATGCTCACCGCTATTTCTTCATCTAGGTCTAAGGCCACTGCAACCTCTGGTAGCGTAAATGGTTTTCCTTCCACATGATCCAGGAAAGCTTTGACCAGTTCTTCGGGGATAAAATTCTCTTTCATAAACTGTATTTTATAATTCTATGGTACACCAGATTTGCCTCCAGGAAGATTTCATTTAAAAACCGGTAATTAATGAGGTGGAAAATGCGAATTAAACTAGCCTTGATTTCTAGCAGGGTAGCGTGATGTAGACTCAATTTAATACCGGATTTTTCTGCCTCTGGCCCATAAGCTTTGAGTAATGCAAAAGTTCTGACAAGTAATGAGGAGATAAATTTTTTGATCACCGATCGTTTATACTCCAGATCATCTTTTTCAGATAAGATTACCTCAAAGAGATAGCCCGATAAGCTTCGGTAGGCCATGTCAACCCTGGCATTCACCGCAGCAGGTACATCAAGGGAGCTGTTTTCCAGATCATCCAGAAGTTCGACGAAGAGTTGTATGTTGTATTTTAATCCTTGTTTTGACATCTTAATAATCCGTTAAAGCTTTACTCATTACAGTACTTCTATAATTCACCTTTTCCCATTGGATAAACTCCACATGCTCAAAACCAAGCCGGTTATAATATCTAATTAAACCTGTCGCTCTTTCAGAAGTATCCAGCGCCAGATATTTCTTTCCGATCATTACAGCATGTTGTTCCACAATGCCCAATAGTACCGCTCCTAAACCTAACTTTTGGTACTCAGGATCTACCGCAAACTGACCAAAACGCCCAACGTCTGATCTCTTATATAATGCACTATCTGCTTTGATGGTAAAAGAGTAAAAGCAGATGGTGCCAATAATTCTATTCTCCTTTACTGCAACAAAACATTTTGCCCAACGAATGCGCTCCAGCGTAACTTCATTACTTTGACTTGCCGCCCAGAAATGAATCCGCTGATCGGCCCAGGTTTTATAGGCTTTGTGCAGTAAAGCGGTAAGTTCAGCGATAGAATCTATGGCCCGATCAAAAGGTCGGACCAGAACAGTATCGCCAAGCACCAGGTGATGCTGGTCCTGCAAGTAGAGTTGGTCGTTTCTGGTCATGCTTTTGTTTTTCATTTTTTTCTTTTTAATAGGTGACGTTGTTAAAGCCTTTCGCAAACTACATTTTAGCCCCTCGCTGTCCTGTGGCCATCTCTCCCCGAAGGGTCGAGAGGTAGCGAGTGTATTATAGCGAGTGTTATAGTAAATATGCTAGGTAAGCTCCATGCAAACCTCTCTCCTTTCCAAGGAGAGATCCCCCTTGTGGGGAGAGAGGTTTAAAACCCTTCCCTCTTCAAAAACCCCAGCATCGGATCGAGCCACTCACTTACAGGCAGCCTCTGCGTAAACCCATGATTCCCTTTCGGAAATAAATGCAATTCCGCATCTACCCCATTCTTCTGTAATGCCTGATAAAACACGATACTATTGTTTACATCTACAATCGTATCATCACCTGCATGAGTCAAATAGGTAGGCGGAGTTTCCTTCGTAACTTGCAGTTCATTAGAGAACAAATCCACTTTTTCCTTCGAAGGCTCCATACCCAATAAGTTAATCTTAGAACCCATATGGGTCAGCTGATCATTCATACTGACCACAGGATAAACCAGGATCATAAAGTCTGGCCGAAGGCCGATATTTTCCTTATTCGGGATATAGCTTCTGGAAAAATGTGTACCCAAAGTACTTGCTAAATGTCCTCCAGCACTATATCCAATTACACCTACCCTTGCAGGATTAAAATTCCAGTTTACCGCATTAGACCGTATTACTTTCATGGCTTGCTGTGCATCCATGAGCGGTCCGAAACTTTTGTCCCTCATCGTTTCTTTTTTCGGCAACCGGTATTTTAGCACAAAGGCCGCAATTCCTTTCTCGGCAAAGGATTTGCCTATAGCAATGCCTTCTTCTTCAAAGGCAAGGAAGCCATAAGCTCCGCCTGGGATGACCAAAACTGCTGTTCCAGTCGCCTTTTCTTTAATGGGTAGATATAGGATCAAAGTCGGTTCTTCTTCTTTGGATAGTTTAATTGTACTTTCGGGAATTGAATCAGGGTAAAGCGGCAGCACCTGTTGTGCTACCGCAGTATACCCAACCATTAAAAAGAGCATCAGAGTTAATATTTTGAGTTTCATATATAATTCGTTCTAAAAGTTCAATTGGTATTTATAGAGATAATGATCATAGAGGGCATAGAGTGATTGTTCATCCACTCTGAAATCGGTAAGCTTCTTTCCATTGAAATTTGGTAGATAGAAGCTGAACTGATATTTTCCATTTGAAACAGCATAAACATCAATTATGGAGAACTCATCTAATAAACTATATTTTTCATTATCAGCCTTTAATCCTGAAACAATAAACAGGAACTTATTATTAGCCGCAGCTTGCTTATTTACATATATTGGCGGAGCTGACAAGGTAATTTGGTTGGAGGACCTGAGATACGAAACCTTTATTTTAGCATGCGTATTCGTATCAATGGTTTTTCCGGCATACATCAGTTTCAAGTTTGTATCACTGCACAGAAATTGGTTCCTATAATAGTAGATGTAAAACAGAAGTTTTGAATCGCGCGTTTTGACAAGATTACCATCCGTACAAAAAATGCCATCCACCTGCTTTTTTAACGCCGTATTTCCAAACTTAAAACCTGTGGAATCTGATTTATATTTTATTAATACATTGTTTCCGTTGATCACTGCTCTTAATACAAATGATCGTTTATCAATATGTACTGCTTTATTGAAAAAAGGAGGATGGGAACCTTTGAGTTCACTGTCACTAAGCAAATTCCCAATGAACAAAGCTGGCTGGTTTCCGTCCAAAACAAATACAGAAGAGTCCTCTATTATTGAAAAAGATCCTTTTAGTAAAGATGCCTGTCGTGAAAAGTGAAGCTGCAATCTTATAGAATCCTTCATATTAGATCTGATACTTAATATTGAATTTGGAATAAAGAAATTACCCATATAAATCTTATCCTTGTTGAACCCAGCGAAATAATAGCCTGATGTTGTTAAATCTAAAATAGGTCCCGGTATGATTTTATGCGGTGGCAATAATCGTACGAAACTATTAGGGCGATTCCTCAGATAATCTGAAGAAACAAATAGCATTACGATGACAAGCACGCTAACAATAAAACAGACCCCAATTGAGAATAGCCTTTTATAGATCATTAAATTAATAATTAAGCTAAGTCCGGATACTATCCGAACTTAGTTGATGTAAATTAAAATGGTGTTCTTAATGGAACGGAACAAGTAGGTGTAAAGGTCGCTTCAAACTTATACGCCAAATAAGGGAAACCTGACATTGTGCATTGTGGACCTGTACCAGTCGCGGAACAATTTGGTTCGTTTGTTCCAACTCCAATATTAGTACACGCATGATTCACATATATTGAGATTGGCCCTTCGGCGACCGTCTTGGATTTAAATCCAAATGTTGTTGTAAGTGCGAGCATTACAACCCCACTCAAAAAAATACTTCTTAAATTCATGTTATTTTGGTTAGATTAAATTGCCTACGATTAAAGGGCTTCGGCTTTCCCTCTTACTGCAGATAAGTCCTTTATTTTAGCTGGATGAATCAAAATTGCTGCTCCACCCAGCGATACGAATAATAGATTAAAAACAAGATGCTGATTCCAGGTCATGAATTGTAGTATTCCTCCGCATGAACAAGGTATGTAAGGACTAAAGTTTAATATTCCCACGATATAAGCAGTAAACATGACCATTAAACAAAAAGAAGAATACAGCGCTATCATTTGATATCGTTTGATCAGCAACAAACCTGTTATAACCAATTCCAGAGCAGGTACTACAATTGCCATTATGCTTGCAAAAGAAGTTAGTATAGGTGACTTATACAGCTCCACTCTAAACTTTTCAAAATCTTGTACTTTACTTAATGATGCATAAATAAACAGCAGGATGAAAAGAGCAGAAATCACTTCTACTACCACAGTTCTTGTTTTAAAATTCATACTGCATTATTTTAATATCAATAATTATTGGTACGAATAGTAATTTCAGAGCCGACACTCCCTGCAAACACCAGGGTGATATTCCGAAACTTGGGCAAATCGAAATCTGGGACAGTAAATGAGGTAAGCAAAACACCTGTAATCGCATTCCTAAATTCAAAAACTTTACTTCCTTCCGAAGCCAATGAAGAAACATCTCTGAATTTGGAAATCGATTTATAAGCCAAGCTGTTAGTAAAAGAACCATTAGGACTTCCCTGTATATTCACACTAATAGGAACACCACCAGGAACAAGATTAATTACCCTTGCACCAAATACATCAGCTGTATGTGAAGGAATGTTCTCTTCTTTCATAAACACCGATTCAACGGCAGAAGAAGTTCCTGTTAAAAACAACGAGTACACCCCGCCATTCACGAAATCCTGACCCTGGCTGTAATAGACTTTATTAATACCTCCAGCGTTATCCACCAATTTAATTTCCCTACTTCCAGTCAGCATTCCATAAGCCTGGGAGTTACTGTTGTAAACTGGAGTAGCATTAGTACCAAATACCAGATTCCCACCATCGACTACAGCATTGGTGACCAATAAACTCGCCAATGGAGTTGTTTTAATTTCTTGTTTTTTGCATGATACTAAAATCAGTACTGATAGGAGTATCATGACGGATAAGACTGTTATCTTCATAATTATATAGAATTAATGATTAATTACTAGTGGAGATAACCCATGTGGGCAAACCTTTCCTCATTTTATCTAAAGTCTCTGTATATACCTTCTCATCAGGCAGTCCCATTTTCATTTTTGCCGCCTTCTCTTCCCATTCAATAGCTTGAGTGGTTTTTCCAGTTTTATATAATAGATTCGCATATGTATCCCAGGCCACAGGATCATTATTTGAATACCAAGTTTCTATTGCGTACTTCATGACTACATCACAAGCAAACTTCAAAACTCTAGGATCACTTACATTTTGAAACACAGGCCAGGTAATATTATTGATTTCAAATTCTGATCGCTTCAGAGCCGTTTTAAAATAAAGCATGTAATATTTACCGTAATTATTCCAATCATTGATGTTTCCATAATATGCCAACTTTCTTCCATATATCGTTTCTTGACCTAAAACACCAAATCTAGTGGTGACTGTATTTTCTGTAGGCCCCCAGTCTGCCCCGGGTGTATTTTCCCTAATCGCCTTGGGAAGAAATTGTTTGCCTATTGCACCTCGAATTGCATATTCAGCTTTATCTGGTCCTAAAATTGAATTTATTTTATTTCTCCGTTTAAAAAAAAGCTTAAATCCCTTACTTTCAGTTGTATTTATATTTTTACTGATAAACAGCAAATTATCCTTATCCATCAGTTGATCTTCCTTCAATTTAAAAAGATAATTGTTTATATAATCCTGCGCCAGAGAGTCAGCTAAATTGGCGTTTCCTTTTTCCTTAGCGTCTATTACCAAAGACGGTACTACTGTATAATCAGTTCTTTTTTGGGCAAAAGCCAGGCTTGTAAGGCTTAAAAAAGCCAAACTCAATAATATTTTTTTCATCCGTTTTTGTATTAGTTTTTCTTACTTATTATTTCAGAGTGATATTTATAGGTTTTCTGGTCATCATGGCATCCACTTTCTTTTGCTCTATTGGAGACAATAAACCTGGTCCAGGAGTCCTGCCTGTATCGTCAAGTTTGAAGCTATCATTAATTCCATCGCTTGATGCCTCTATTCCATCCAACATCCACAATGGCGTGGGTTTATCTTTTAAATAATGATCAAAAAACTGGATCATTCGGGTACTAAAATCCTTAACCTCATCTTTATCAAACACCCCATGATTTCCTTTAGAATAAATTACCATCCATGACTTCTTACCCAGTCGTCTCAACCCTAAAAAGAGCTCAGTAACGTTAATAAAAGCACATGCGTCATCTATTTTAGTATGCATAATTAACAAGGGTGTGGTTACTTTATCTAGTTGAAAAATCGGTGAGTTTTTGATATAGGATTCTGGCCTTTCCCAAAGACTACCACCCAGCCTATTTTGACCATTTTCGTAATAATCTTGACCACTATATACTCCACGGTCACCAAGACTTCCGTAGCCACTTACTAAATCAACAAGAGATGAGGAACTTTTCGCTGCAGCAAATAGACTCGTATGAGTGACTAAATAATTGGTCTGCAAACCTCCAAAACTGCATCCTTGAATACCCATTTTCTTACCATTTACATAAGGTAAATTGGACACATACTTACCCGCGGAGACTACCGCGTCATAAGTCCCTTGCATAGCATCCCCTATCTTGTAATAAATATCTGGGCAGAATACCAAGTACCCATTACTTACGTAAGTAGGAATATTAATATCGCATCCAGCACATAAGGATTCAGGCATGATAAAAGCATTTAATCCATCTGATCTGCGTTCATAATAAGAAAATATTACTGGGTACTTTTTATTTGGGTTAAAGTTTTCTGGTTTGTATAAAATTCCCTGTAATGTTCTCCCATCCAATGATTTCCAAGTATGCAATTCTGTAGTATACCAATTGTACTTTTTCTGAGGCTGCAAATTACTTAGCCTTGTAAAAGTTTTAAAATCTCTCGTACTAAAATAATTTGGGGCATCAGTCGCATTCATTCGCCTGACAAGATGCATTTTGGAATTGCCAGCCTTAATTGGGGAAAAATCAGAGCCAGGTGGAACATAATCACCACTATTTGTTTGATACAAATAAGATCCCATATGCAAAAGTTCAGGATCACCCGCTTTGTCCAATTGTTTCAAGAAAAAGCCATTGTTTTTATTCTCTTTGTTAAAAGCAGTGAAATATAGTATTTCATTCTTGTTGAGTATATTATTAGGCATATTCCCTTTAAATAAGTTAAATGCATAAGTAAAAATGATATTATTCTTTTGGCCGTAACCATTGGTGATATTAACTGGTTTCTGTTTACCTAACGGATCTACCTTCCAGATATCATATCGATCATAAACGAACACAGATGCATCGTTTTTCAGCCAAATAAGGGAAGTTATTCCTCTGGCACCTTTTGAGTCATCTCTATCATCCATAGACATATTAATCCAGGAAACTTTTAGGTCTTGTGTTAAATTTCGAACTGTTGCAGTTGCTATTTCATAACTAAAATAATTCTGCTTGGTTGCATCAAAGTAGATGATATACTTTCCGCATGGTGAAAGTTGAACAAATGGTGCTCTAATATTGTTCAGACAGGCCAAATTCTTTCTTTTTCCACTCTTTATGGAAACCAAATCCCAGGTCGGTTTATAAGTGATACTCCAAAGATCACCTATATGAGGATTTTCTATTAAGGCTGATGTATCCGCGATACCTTCAGATGTTGGAAACTGAAAGCCTTCTCCTACCTGGTATTGCAACCGTATAACATTTCGATCTGCAATATTAATAACAGCGAGGTAGGTTTGATCGACGACTTCCACTTTCTGTTCACTTTGCAGAACTGTATCTGTATAGCTCCATAATTCTACAATTTTTTTAGGCTGCGCCTTTGAAATTCCTTTTTTTGTTAACGATGTGAATAGTCGTTGTCCATCTTTGCTAAAACAACTGAGGTCTCCTAAGTCCAATCCTCCCTTTATATTCTTAGGACTTTTCCCGATAATACAAACTGCCTGAGGCGACCCCATCTTATAATACCAAACCGAATCTCCAGTTTTAAACGCTAATTGCTGATGCTTTACATCAAGAATTAGATTTTCTGGTTTAATTCCTTCCCATATTTTAGAAACCTTACCTGTAAATATATTTCCAATATTTATAGATTGGCTCTGGGCATTACCTTGCATAGATTTAATTAAAACCAGCAAACCGTTATCAAAATTCCAGCTATCCACACTAGTAAAAATCTTCCCTTTATCGGTTTTTAAATTCCGTAGAACTAAGTCCTTTGAGTTACGGCTAGAGGGATACAACAGATATTCTATTCCTTTAGTCTCCTTGAGGTTGCAACACGAGGCATTTGGAATATATTGAATGTGATTGGTTCCAAGCGTAAGCATCCCTAAACTATCTTTCTTAGTATTAAATAAGAAATATTTATCACTAAGAATCCCTGAACCATCAATCAAATCCTTTTTCCATTTGCCATCTGTAGATTGTATCACCAAAGTCTGACTTCCAATCGGTACATTTTTAATAGTGTAGCATACATATTGTCCATTTCTACTGATTGTTGGCCCTTCTAATGAAGACCAAGTTTGATAGGCGGTAGAATCTATTACAGCTTTCTGTGCAAACAAGTGGTTTGCACAGAAAATCACTATCATTGTTAAAAAAAATCTCATCATTGTTGATCTTAATATCCTGGGGTTTGCGTTAAATTTGGATTGCTTTGTAGTTCATAAGTTGAAATTGGATAATACTGCTGATAACTCTTCCAAGTACCACCATTACTTTTCTTCGGCGTAACTTTAGACATTACCCCATCTATTTTTTTTGTCCGTTTCAGATCTAACCAGCGATGTCCCCATTCGGTAAACAACTCTATTCTTTTTTCCCTTAAAATTAGATTGATTAAATCTTCTTGATTGATATTAGGATTGGTATCCTTAACCAAAGGCAGGCCTGCTCTGTTCCTGATCTGATCTACATCTGAAATTGCAACAACTAAATTGCCCAGTCGGGCCCTGGACTCTGCCCGGATCAAATACAGTTCAGCTAAGCGTACCACTGTACTATACTCGGTAACAGGAACATCTGTTAAAGATGATTTTTTGATTTTATACTTATATGGATAATAATAAAGTGTTCCATTTGTGCTTAAACTACTTACCCAGTTATTTTTCCGTTGATCTCCAATTTCGAAATCTTTGAGCAATTCACTACTCAGGTAAACAGCATTGTAACTAGATAGTCCTTCCGGCGGTATCACAAAAAAATCTGCTTCTTGTGTATTAGATCTGAGCTGAGTAGGCTGCAATTGCCAGATTGCCTCCCGGTTATTCTTCAAAAATACTTTGTCCAGAGATTCTAATTGAAACTCTGAAGTATTTGCCAAAACCATTGAAGCCTGTGTTTCTGCATTTGCCCATTGTTCCATAAACAAATAGGTTCTAGCCAATAGAGCTGTGGCTGCCCATTTATTAGGTCTCACGCGTTCTTCCGATCCAAATGGATAAGCTGTTATTCCATCACCACTTAAGTAACTACCGCTTAAAAGGTTTTGCGCTTCTTTCAAATCTGTTACAATTTGATTGTACACTAGTGTTTTCGCCGATCTTTTAATCACCGCATTGATCGTATAATCTGTACTTAAAACCAATGGCACATCACCGTACAAATTCACTAGATAGAAATAATGAAAGGCACGCATAAAACGGGCCTCCCCCATTAAATGTTGCTTTACAAGTGGAGTAAGTCCAGTAGAGGATTCGAGTCCTTCCAAAGCTGCATTCACCACATAGAGTCTTTGATAAGTAGTGCCCCAAAAACCATTATATATATTTTGTGAATTAAGGAAATTTTGATAATAAACAGCCAAAGTCGAGTTTCCTGCTCCTGAATAATAATCAAACTCATCTGCGGATAAACCACCAATACCAGATAGACCACTAAGCTCTTGCGGATCTATCGGATTGCTCTTACTTAAATTTACATATAAGGAAGTGATTGCTCCGACAGCTGTGGCGTCATTGTTATACACATTCTTTGAGCTAACATTAGTTGCTGGACCATCTATTTCCACCAGTTTCTTACAATTGCTAAGTAAAAAACTGGCAAATATTAAAGTCAAAATGAATATTCTTTTACAAGTCATATCGTTATTTTTTAGATTGAAAAACATTTATAAGGTAACTTTTAGACCCATGGTAATAACTCGTAAAGGAGGAAGTGTTGTCGAGCTTTTTGTTTCGGGATCGAGTCCTTTATAATTTGTGAAAGTCCATAGATTCTGTCCCTGAACAAATATGCTACAATTCTGTAGGTGCGCGCTTTTACCCCAGCTCTCCGGCAACTGCCAAGAAAGCGAAACATTCTTTAAACGTATATAAGATGCATCCGCCCATGCGGCATCACTTGCATACACCATATTTAAGGTTTGTTTTACATCAGATCTACTTGCTGTAAATCTCTGTATTGAGGAGATATCTCCTGGTTTTTGCCACCGGTTCAAAAGTGAAGCCAACTGGTTATAATCGTTTGAACCAGGAAGTAATAACCCAAATCTTTGATTTTGGGCAATTTGTTTCACAAAAGAAAAGAGGAAATTCAATTGAAAACTCTTATAGGAAAATGAGTTCTGAAAACCTCCATAAAACTCAGGAGCCAAATCAACCAGAACTGTCTGATCTAAACTAGGATCTGGTGTCGATGTTGTATTTCCACTGTGATCTTCAAATTGATAGATTCCGGTTGCAGGATCTACACCTAAAAAATGATAGACAAGCATCGCACTTATAGGTCTCCCAACTATTTTAGTTGATGAAAATCGTTGATCAGGAGAGTATGCTAACATTGATTTAGTTGTAGACCAATTTATACTACTTGACCATTTAAAATCTTTGGTTTGTAGATTCGTACTTGTAATCGTGAAATCCCATCCAGAATTCTTTACTTTATCTGGTCTATTCTGATCTATAGAAAAAAAGCCTGTGGTCACCGGAAAAAAATAGCTACCTAGTTGATTGGAAGAACGGTTGATATAGTAATTCGCATTAAGCAATATTCTGTCTTTCAAAAATCCCAAATCTAAGCCAAATTGTAATTTACGTGTTTCCTCCCATTCCAAATATGGGTTCGTTAAGCGGTTCGGTTGATAAGCCACAACTCCCTGATAAGGTATTTCTTGTTGAAGAGGACTATATAAACTCAGAAATCGATAATCCCCGATCTGATCATTACCAGTTACTCCATAACTTGCTCTTAACTTCCCAAAGCTTAACAAACTCAAATGCTCTTTAATTAATGATTCATTAGAGAAAATCCATGCACTACCAATGGCGGCAAAATTGTGAAACTGGCTTTGAGGACCAAATCTTGAACTTCCATCCCTTCGTCCTGTTAAATTAAGGATGTATTTATCCTGCCAATTATAATTGATCCGACCAAATATCGCATTGTATCTATAAACAGAACTAATTGAAGAGCTGGGACTTAAACTTGTGGCGGAAAGTATATCGTCCATAACAAGGTCATTACTAAAACCAGAAGCAAAAATCACTGATCCTGACCTTATATTCTTAGAAATATTGGCACCCAAAAATACGTCTAACTTACCTTTACTGATATTGTTACTATAAGTTAATTGTGGTTCAATAGACCAAGAATTCATATCATTATTTGCAATAGCCGTTACCCTTTGGAGGTACTGAACGATTTCAGGAACATAAGATTGAAGAAGATACTTTTTGGTCACATTAGTATTTAGTTTGTTATATCCAAATACACTCTTAAATTCCAAACCAGGTATAATTTGATAACTCAAAGTTAAGTTGCTCATCAAATTTGTTGTTTTATTTAGAAAACTATTGAACATGTAGCCAATTGGATTACTACCAAAAGTAGTGTTTCCAGAGGCATCCGGAGCCCAATTGATACTGCCATCAGATTTGTATAGAGCGGGAGCAACAGGTGCTAATCCCATTGCATCAGGGGTTAAATCGTAATTTGGCAATCGATTATTGTCAAACAAATAGCTTCCTGAAAACTGAATTTTGAATTTCTGATTGGCAGAGGTATTATTGATGTTAAAACGCACAGAAGTTTTACTATCCGCATAATGACCAGGAAAAACAGTTGTTTCCCTGTGATGACCTGCACCGATTAAAAATGTAGTTCGGTCATTTCCCCCTGAAACTGAAGTATTCAAGTCCTGATAACTAGCAGTTCCTCCAATCAATTCTTTCTGCCAGTCGGTATAACGGGAAGTATCCCAATTGCCATTTAGATCACTATCTGGAAAGGGCCCTGGATCGGGAGTTATAATACCATCGTTTCGTAATGCTTCTCGTCTCATTTCCAGATATTGTTGTGAATTCATCAAATTCAGCTTTCTAGGTACCTTTGCCCAACCCGATTGCAGGTTCAAATTTACCCTCGTGTCTCCTGCTTTTCCTTTTTTAGTGCTAATAAGAATTGCACCATTTGCCGCCCGAGATCCATAAATTGCAGTGGCATCTGCATCTTTTAGCACGTCGATACTTTCAATTTCAGAGGGATTAATAAAACTTAATGGACTTCCTAAAGAACTGCTACCTGATGTTCCCTGTACAGAAGATAAGCGATCACCTAAATCTGACAATTGCGAGATGAAAGGAATCCCATCAATGACATACAGAGGATCATTTCCATTGTTAATGCTATTCTGTCCTTGTATACGTACCTTCACCCCCGTCCCTGCAAACCCAGTAGCCTGTTCAATAAATAACCCAGGCACCCTACCTTGCAAAGCCAAGAGCGGGTTATTCACTGGCTGCTTTTCAATCACGTCTGCTTTAATCGTTGTCACATTCCCTGTGCTAAGCCTCTGCGTTGTCGTTCCGTATGCTATCACTTGAATCTCATCCAGTCTAGACAGGCTCTGCTCCAGTACGATATTTCCAAGGTTCGCACCGGCAAGTACTTCCTTTGGCAAATACCCAATGAAACTCACAACCAGCACAGCGCCTTCTTCCACGCCCCGTAAAAAGAACCTCCCATCCTTATCTGTACTCACACCCTTCCCTGTTTTCTTTACCTTCACACTAGCCCCCGGAAGTGGTTTTCCATTTTCGTCCAAAATTTTGCCACTAACATCAATATTATTAAAACGATCCAAAATTTTTTCAAGAAAGGAAGGCTTTTCCTTCTCCTTAATCACGACTGTTTTATCTTCGATGGTGTACGTAAGATCAGTACCTTTTACAACCTGGTCCATTACCTGATCCAGTTCGGTTTCCTTAAATTTCACATTGATTCGCTGAGAGGTTTTAAAACTGGTATTCTTAATCAATACATCATATCCAGTTTGTTTATGGATTTCCCAAAATACACGCTCCAGTGTCACATTATTTTCCATCAGCGTTACCTTCTGTCCAAAGGTCGCTGCGCTTACCTGCATTAGGGAGATCATTAATATGATAGTGGTTAGCTTCATAATTAATAGTATTTTATTAATGTAGCCGCGAGATCTACAAAAAATTTCCTTGTAATTTTTGTACATTTACTTGTCTGGTTGTAAGCGTTGTGCTTGTTTTCGAAGACGACACAACTGCTTGGTTCTAGAAATAATTGTTTAGTCAATGTTTTTCGAAATCAGATCTAAAGGACTTCGACCACGAATCGGGGTCCTTTGCTGTTTCTGTACAATTACATTTACGGAATACCTTTTTGATTGTTCATGATTTTTTGTCGGTTGGTTAATACTCGGTTAGTTGATTGGTTATTTATTCTTGGTTATTTTTATGGTATTGCCATTAATAGTAAACCTGGCTACATCTGTGCGCTCCAGCATGTTTAATACCTTGGATACGTTTTCATATTTGCTAATGGTACCAAAAAAAGTTTCTTTCTTTAAAGACGGGTCTTCATATACTACACTGACATTATACCATCTTGATATTTGATTCATGATGCTTTCCAGGTTTTCACTGTTAAATACAAAGCTGCCGTCTTTCCAGGCTACAGCGTAATCGGTGTTTACTTCTGTTACTTTGATTTTGTTGGCTTGCAGAGTGGCTTGCTGACCGGGTTTGAGTATCGCGTCATTTACCTTTACACTTCCCTCCAACAATGTCGTTTTAACATCTGCTTCATCAGGGTAACTGCTAATATTAAAATGCGTACCAAGCACTTCAACCACTTGACCCGCGCTTTTAACATAGAACGGATGTTGTTTGTCCTTAGCAACCTCGAAGTAGGCTTCGCCGCTTAAAGTAACCTCCCGTTGCCCACGCCCAATAAAGGAAACCGGATAAATCAATTTAGAGGCGGCATTGAGCCATACTTTGGATCCGTCAGGGAGCCGGATCTGGTATTGCCCCCCACGGGGCGTTTCGATTGTGTTGAGAGCCCCCTCTCTGCCTGCGGCATCTCTCCCCGAAGGGGCGAGAGGTTGCGAGGAGTATATCACCTGCCCATCGGCAGTTTTGGTGATCTCCACTCCTGCTTCTTTGGCGATGGCGCCGTTGGCAGCATCGGTTAGGGATAGGCGTTTGCCATTTGATAGGACTAGGTAGGCTTTATTAGAGCCGGGTTTAATGTCGTTAGCTAACAGGTCTCTCATCGCTGCGCTTCCTTCGAGATGACGGGGCGCATAATAGGATGTATAGAAGAAAACACCCAAACCAACGATTAAAAGAACTGCTGCAGCAGCAGCGATACGTGGCCATAGCTTATATATCTTTTTATCTGTAGCCTGTCCTTGTATATGTGCCTGTATGTTTGAACTGATTTTCTGATCGGCTTTCTTTACAGCTTCTGCGCTTGGTAAAATATGACTTTGTTCTAAATCAATTAGAAACCATTGCTCTACCAGCAAACGCTCTTCCGGGCTTGCTACCCCTTGATGGTATTTGGAAATTAATTCTTCTGCCTGGTATTTCTTGTTCATACATCTAACCGGATTATAGTCCCGCTTATATACATGTAGGTTAACTCCCGATAAATCCCAGATGAAATGAAAAAAAAATTAAAAAACCACAATTGGGCAATTTTCGACAACAGATAAATATTGGAAAAAATGAAGAAAGTCTATATCTTAACAATCCCTATTGTAACTTAAACTCAAATTTTATGGAAATCAAAGACTTTGTTCCCGCACAGGAAGCCGCTAACTGGATAAAAAGATGGGGGGCAGAAAAACCCAAGTTTTTTGCCAACGCTTTTACTATTCCTATAGACGATCTGCGCCAGGCTTACAAAGAAGAACATTTTAAAACGATCCGTGTTTATTTCGGCCTGACAGAAACAGGACAGATGAAATTGATTGTTGTTGGTGTAGACGAGAACAAAAATGATATCATGACCACTGTAGATTTTGTGGTTACGCCCTATTCAAATCCTGAAGCACCTGTAAAAGTGGCGGCCGAGGCTGTAAGTCAGGGAAAAGCCGGCTGTTACGATGTTTGTAAACCTTGCCCTCCCGAATGCGGTACAAGCTTACTACTTCTTTAACTGAATAATTTCCTAAACTACCTATGACCGCGGAAACATTTTATTCCCTGTTGTCGCGTATTGGAGATGTTGCAAGCTATGCAGGGCTGGCCCCCCTGCTTTTTCTGCTCTTCAGGCGAGACCGAACCAGTCCATACAAAATGACATTGGTGATTATTCTGCTGGCCAGTATTCTTTGCGATGCCCTATCTATTTACCTGAGCCGTATGTCTGTAAATAACCTTTTTATGACCCATATATGGGCTTTTATAGAGTTACCCTTATGGGCCTCTTTTTTTATAGCGCTGTTTAGAAAATCTGCTCTGATTAAACGTGTTTTAATTACCGCCACCATTACGGGCATGCTGTTTACCCTTGCCGACACTGTTTTTTTTGAATCCATCCTTACCTTCAATACCTATGGAAGAACCGCAGTTGCGGTGATCACCATCTGTTTCTGTTTGCTTTATTTTTTCTGCTATCCGGAATCTGACAACAATTATGGCTTTTGGATTACTGCAGCTTTATTGGTGTATAACGGAAGTAATGTATTGCTTTTCATATTCAGTAATAACTTACTGAAACAACAAGCCCTTGTGAACCATGTGATCTGGGCTTTTCATAGCCTCTTGTTGATTGGACTCTATACAGCCATCCTGGCCGATGGTTTATCCTGGAAGAAGAAACAGACCAGCCCTCAACTCATGTAAATATGGAGCAGGACATTTCAATCAATCTTCTGTTTTTCAGTGGCACAGCCATACTGTTCCTCTTTACCATTTTTATCATCCTGATGGTAACCAAACAGAAACAACGTCATCTCCGGATCAAAATGAATGCAGAACAGGCAGAAAAACAACACCGTGAAAATTTGCTGTACAGCGTGATCCAGGCCACAGAAACAGAACGTGAACGCATTGCCCGTGATCTGCATGATGAAATGGGCAGCATCCTCTCTCTTACTTCCCTAAAACTCAAATCGCTCCACACAACCAAAGACAATTCTGTAGAAGAAGTACTGCATTTGCTGAGCGAGGCTCAGCGCAATGCCCGCGAATTGTCTAACCAGACTTATCCTACCCCTCTTCATCTATTTGGACTGGAACATGTGTTAAACATTATGATAGGAAGAGCGGTGGCTGTTGGTGCCCCCATCCATTTTAGCTATGAAACAGGTACCGGTAAACTCAGTAAAGAGCTGTCCCTGTCTGTTTACAGGATCGTACAGGAGCTTCTCAGCAATAGCCTTAAATATGCCAGGGCATCCAGCATCAATATCCTGATTAAAGAACAAAATGGTGCGATTGCACTGGATTACACCGATAATGGCGTAGGCACAGACCTTAACTTTTCTACACCTGGCTTTGGTTTTAACAACATCCGGAGCCGTATGTTATTTGTTCATGGCACCTTTGAAATGACAAGTTCAGCAGGAAAAGGCTTTTCATTCCGGGCCTCCATACCCCTAAACCCTGAAATATGAAGATCAAAATTGCGATAGCCGAAGACCATAAATTATTCCGTTTAGGATTAATTTCCCTGTTAAACCAAATAGATGACCTGGACATCCTTTTTGCAGCAGAAAATGGAAAGGCTTTTCTGGAGCTTTACCGGCAGCACGCTGTTAAACCCGATATCTGTTTAATTGATCTGGAAATGCCGGAAATGAACGGGATGGAACTTCATGCAGAGATGACCAGAATAAACTCGCCCAGCAGGGTTGTGATCCTGTCTCAATATGCAGATGGGGCTACCGTAGGTATCCTGTTTGAAAAGGGAATTCATAGCTATCTAACCAAAAATGTTGGCGTTGAAGAGCTCAGTCAAGCCATCCATGCCGTTCATGAAACGGGCTTTTACCTGGACAATGCCATGCTCAGCCTGATCAGAAAATCCCTAAGCGGACGTACCTTTGCAGATATAGACCGGCTGATCTCTAAAAGAGAAAGGGAAATCCTAAAGTTAATTTGCCTGGAATATACCAATGCTGAAATTGCCGAAAAACTGTTCCTGAGCAACAGAACAGTTGAAGGGCACCGGAACAATATGCTTTGTAAAACCGGCAGCAGAAATACTGCCGGTTTGGTGATATTTGCTTTAAAGAACAACATTGTCACTTTAACTGACCTCTAAAACAGCCGGACTGTTGATCAGAAGGTTGATTTGCGTTGTCAAATTCAGTATCTGGGTAACGTTCTCATTGGCATAATTTGTAATGATCATGTTGGGATAGATCCTGTTATTGATCTGGTTAATGGCAATCCAGCCTTCCATATACTGAAGGAGTGTGTTATTTGGCGCTTCAGATAGCTGTTCGATGGTTGGGTCACAGAATATGGCTTGTTTTGTATCTTGTGTAAGGGTCCAGGAGGTAATCAGCAAGCCCGGATCTTCGTTTGAATGTACATAGTCCAGCATCTTCTGTTTCTGGTCATCTACCATTGTTTGCAGGTCGTTTGTATCCTTATAACTTCCACCAAATTTCCATTGATTATCTGTCCAGAACCCATTTTCAGGAGTTAAGAGTGTACTGTTAAAAGTATTGTCAAAATGGGCAATAATTTGTACGTTATTGGTGAGGATATTGCTTAATATTTCCGTACATGGATTTGTATTCCCGCTGCGTTTATATAGCAAACTGCCCAGATTATTGTTAATGGAGTTCAGCCAAATATCGCTGTCGGCCGGACTAAGCCCATAGCTGTCCTTCCCGTAAGGGTTGTCGTAATTTAGGCCATTACAGAAATCCAGTACCAGAAGTTCCTGGTTTCTGCCTGGTACAGAAAAGAAGTTGGTGATATCTTTGACTATCTCATCCCAGCTTTGTCCGGTTGCCCCAAGCCAGCCCAGGTCTAATGTATTGGTATAAGAAAAATGTCCAAAATACAGTTCTCCCTTCCAGATCGTTGGCCTGCAGTCAATATACCTGATTCCCTGAAGCAGCTGCTGTTCAATGGTCAGTGTCTGCGTTTGCGTATTACCGGCATATGCACCAACAGAGGCATTAGAAACCTGGCTCATACCGCTATCGTGGGTACCGGGCAGGCAGATATTGGAGAGCTGCTGCCCTCCAATGGTACTGAACAGCTGCGCCATCCAGGTAGCCCCATCGGTT
This sequence comes from Pedobacter nutrimenti, assembly GCF_032678445.1. Lineage (GTDB taxonomy): Bacteria > Bacteroidota > Bacteroidia > Sphingobacteriales > Sphingobacteriaceae > Pedobacter > Pedobacter nutrimenti_A. The sequence continues at coordinate 232,575 of NZ_JAVTSQ010000006.1, read as the reverse complement.
ACGACGGGAGCGAAATTATTGTTAACGGTCTCCAGCAAAATTTGCTCTTGCTGATAAGACAGACTATTGGTGCTGATGGCCTGAAAGTAAATTGTTGCCGTATCCGGATCTCCGAATATGGTGTTAAGATCAACTAAGCCTAAGCCCATCATGCCTCCGTTGCTTTGAAGGGTCCCGATCATTACGGGGTTGGGGCTGCTATGGAACGGTATCCATTGAACGGATGTTGGATTTTGTGTACCCACAACGCCACTGGCCGGGGCAATAGCAAGTACAAAATTGTTGATCGAAGTGGTGACCTGAACTTGCAGAGAATGTACCGAGCTGTCGTTTGTATGAGCCAGCAGGGTAAACAGATCGGTCCCATTGCTGGAGAATGTTGCTTCTCCGCCGTCATCCTGATCATGTGAACCAGAGTAAAATTCTACAGGATTTAGGGTGTAATTTAGGTTTGGTGTATCTCCAAATGTCCAGGTGTCCATTTGGTAGCTATGTTGGGCAGTCCTTGATAAGGCACTGGCAGTGCAGTTGACCAACTGCAGGGTAGTTTGTGTTGCCATGATTGTAAATTTAAAGAGATGAAACTTTTTCGGTAGCGGCATAAACCCCTTTAACAGCACTTATCAGGGCTGCTTGCTGTAGATTGGTGAGTGTACCTGCCTTTATGGCATTATAATAGGTCTGCACATCATTACCCGAAAACAATACCGCCAGGTCTACTAAACCGAGCCCCATATATTGTCCGTTGGTATTAATGGTGCCAATGGGTAACATCACGTTTCCGCCGTTCAGCACGTTCCAACTTACTAAAGTTGGGTCCAGTGGATTGGTAATCGTTCCGGTACCGGAGGTGGCTACCACCAGAGTAGATCCTGTTCCAAGAATCATGGCTTGGAGATAATGAGCGGATCCTTTCCTGCTCTCTCCCTGTAATTGCCAGATACTTTGAGTACTGTTGGTAAAAGTTGCTTTACCTTCATCGTCCTGATCATTGGTTTTTGAAGCGAAGCCAACATTGTAGCTGTTGTAATTTAACTGAGGTGTGTTGCCGAAACTCCACGCTGTCATCTGGTATTTATAATCAGATGAGCCGGATAAGAAATCTTTTGTGCAGTTCACGATCTGAATGGTGCATGTAGTTGCCATAATTGTTTTTTTTAAGGATGAATTAATGGGTTGATAATTAATAATTACCCAAAATTCAATAGAAAAAAAACGTTAGGCCCTAGGTTTATACTAGGTATTTCTACCTGTTTTTATTCCTAAAGATGATGAAGGAACAACAACAGTGCAAATGCCCCGATCTTTGTTTTAAGCAGCCTTAATGCATTATTGGCCTGGTTATGGGCTGTTTTTTCAGAGATATTTAACCGAAGGCCAATTTCCTTATAACTCAGGTTTTCTTTGTAACTCATCAAAAAAACCGCCTTCATTTTTTCCGGCAGTTTGTTTATTTGCTCTTCAACAAAAGCCATCAGCTCTTTTTCAGCAATCTGATTATCTGTTACCCAATCTCCCTCGTCTATAAATAACTGGAAGGATTCTGCGTAATCTGTTCTTACTTTTTGTTTATCTACCCAGTCAAAGAATTTATACCGCAGTGCCGTAAATAAGTAAGCCACAATAGAGGATTTAAAAACCAGTGTTTCTCTCCTGTCCCAAAGGGAAATTAAGATTTCCTGTACCAAATCGGCCGCCAGCTCTTCATCTTTTACAATTTTGCAGGCATATACATAAAGTTCTCCTTTATACCGGTTGTAGATCTCGGTAAACGAGGCGGAGTCTCCTTCCTTTAATAAAGAGATCAATTGATTATCCTGAAGTGCAGCGTAAGAAACCATAGCCAATAACCTATTTTGCTTAAATTACCCTTAATTTACTTATTTTCTTTTAATTGTAAGGTGTGTGTGCTGAAGCCACTTACAAAAACTTTCAGCAATAGTATTAATTTCAGATGAATATCTGGTTATATTTTTTTCATTTAGCCTAAATTATTCTATTTAATATTTATTTTAAAGCAAAATTTTGATCAACAATAACGAAAGCCTTCTCTTTCACCACCCTCCCCGGTCTGCTCCCAAGAAAATATGTTTTTATGATCAAGCCTCAGAACCTGTATGGTTTAGCGAGATCAAAAACATATTTTCACCTATCAAGCCAATTCAGGATTAAAAAATAACGATGCCCGGTTTTAACCGGATTATAAAACGACACACCCTATGCAAAAGCATCCCCAAAGCGGATAGCCGGCCTCGTGTAGGTTCGTAGCTTCTCCGCCCGTTCTGCGCCGTAGCTTAGGCAAACAGGTACTTTTGTCGAACAATCAGCGCTAAAAGGCCGGATCATCGAACAACCAACACCAAAGGAGGTTAAATTTAGAGGGCTTCTTTTTAAAACCAGGCCACGCTCCTCACCATCAAGAAATGACTGTTCCCTAACGGCTTCGTTGTCCCACTTCCTCTTCAACTCCTGGTCGTATATGTCCTGTTCTTCCTTTGTCATATAACTCGAAGTATTGTTGTTTTTATTGATCTCATTGAGCTCCTTTTAGTCGGTTTCGAATATTCCACTGTAGAGTGATTTTATTCAACAATAGCCAAAATTCCCCTTTTGCCACCCTCCCCGGTCTGCACACAAGAAAATATGTTTTACTGATCCGAGCCTCAGAATCTGTAAGATTCAGCTCGATCAGAAAACATATTTTCACCCCTAAGCCAATTCAGGAAAAAATAACGTTACCCAGTTTTACCCCCATTTTCTCATGCTTTTTTGGATAAAAATTCTCTTTGTTAGCTGTTCCCTTTCAAATATCAGCAATAATTTTTTATTAGAATTTCCCATCTCTACATTGGTATCAATAACCAGTATTGAACAACAATTTGAACAAGCTATGCAATCAGTAAGCACATTTTTTAAAGAAGAAAAAGATTTCCTTTATAAAAAGGGAGAACAAAAAGGGTTAGAAAAAGCACAGGCCAAAGCCCTTGAAGAGAAAAAGGAAATAGCCCGGAATTTTAAAAACCTTGGAGTGCCTATTGCGGATATTGCAAAAGGAATCGGGTTATCCGAAGAAGAAATTGAAGCCCTATAGCTTCAACCAAAATACAACAATGCCCTTGGAGACAAAACCCAAGGGCATTGTTATTTATAAAATCAAAATTTTGATCAACAATAGCCATCTATTTCACCACCCTCCCCGGTCTGCACCCAAGAAAATATGTTTTTACTGAGGCGAACCTCAGAATCTGCAAGATTCAGAGAGCCCAGTAAAACATATTTTCCCACTTCCATCAATCTCTATACAATAGCCCTTTTAATCCGAAAGGATAATACGCCTATTTTCCAAAGAATTTGTTTATTCCTATAAATAAAGAAGCGTAAAAGAGTCAATTCTTTCCCCATTTTTTGGTGTAGTGATCCTAAAAAAACCATCTGTAACTTTAACAGACTTTTCATTCTTGTCAAACAAATTAGCTTCAAATGCAGCCTCAAGAACAATAAAATCAGTTCCTTTAATCTCATCTATTTTTAGAATTTTGAATTTCGAGCCATTTTGGCTTTCTGCTGTGAGTTTTGATTTGGCATTTATTGATAACTGGCTATATGAAGTCAATGGCTCGTTGTTTACCGATAATTTTATTGCGACACCCTCATCTTTACCAGTCCGTTCAAAATCTATAGCATAGGGATAATCGCCCAAAGTATAGAATTTATCTCCAGGTCTGGGACAGTACAGAGAGCCAAATTTCAGCGCATTTGCCTTTTTATAATTTTTTATAAATGAAACTACAATTGCCCCTCTTGTCTGTTCAAGCAAAGTTGTAGATGCTGATGAGTATTGTACTGAGTCAACCACTCCAACCCAATAATTATTTGCCGCGCCACTCAGGCTCCATTCTCCATTGGTAGGACTCAATTGCAAATTGACTCCTCTATTCCCGTAAGATCTGGAGGCGGAAGGCTCTCTTAATGCATTGGTGTAGTGTTTTCCATTGATTGTAAACGAAGTGCTGTCGGGCAGGAAACGTGATTTTGCAATTACTTCAGGGGGTTCAGGCGCAGCTACGATGTCCTTTTTTTTACAAGAGCTGGCCCACAGCAATGCTGCAAGCGGCAAGAGAGTGTATAATTTTTTCATTTGTATGTGTTTTGTGTGTAAACAAATTTAGCTTTTTTGTGATCACTAACCAATTTAAAATGCAGTATCAACAGGGTATTCCTTTTGCGTTACTAAAAAACACTTCCGCATATGACGAGCACTTCTTGTCTATAGATATTTATGCTAGATTTGCGACACATGAATTTAGAAGATCATAAGTCAACAGCATACTTACCTAGACTGGTACGTAATACACAAATGAAAAAGATTTTTTTGGTTGCATTATGCACCACAATGAGTACCTGTGTGATTGCTCAATCTGCGATTACTGAAAAAGAGATTAAAGATCATATATGGTATCTGGCTTCTCCAAAAATGAAGGGAAGATTTCCAGGAACTCCAGGAAATAATAAAGCTGCAGACTACCTGGTGAAACAATTTAAAAAATCAGGGATATCCCCTTTTGGAAACAGTTATTTTCAGGAGTTTACAGCTAAAATCCGCGTAAAAAAAGGCGTTACTGATACACCTTATGTACAGACAAAGAACGTAGTAGGCTTTATTGAAGGTAGCGATCCACAATTAAAAAATGAGTTTATAGTAATTGGAGCACATTATGATCATCTGGGAATGGGTGGCGCATCCTCCAAAAAACCAGATACTGTAGCCGTTCACCCTGGTGCAGACGATAATGCCAGTGGTACAGCAGCACTCTTAGAAATTTCGGAGAAATTAGCTGCGAACAAGGCCTCCCTAAAGCGCAGTATTATTATCATCGCTTTTAGCGCCGAAGAACAAGGCTTATTAGGATCAAAGTACTTTACCGAACATCCCTTGGTTCCCCTGTCTCAGATCAAATTAATGATTAACATGGACATGGTGGGACGAATGAATACAGAAAAGCATCTTTATATGGGAGGTGCAGCATCTTTTGATGGTGGAATGGAACTCATGAAAAGTTTAGGTCCGGAAATAGGAATCAACCCTGTTGTAAATGCTTATGATGTGGGCGGATCGGACCATGTTTCCTTTTATAAAAAGAACATACCCGTGCTAGGGTTTCATACGGGTGGGCATCCTCAGTACCACACCCCTGAAGATGATCGGAAGCTGATTAATATTGCCGGAGAGAAATTGGTTTGCGACTATATCTATGAGGCGCTGACCAGAATCGCGAACAGGAATGAGCCTATTCTTTTTGTTCCTGAAAAGAAGATGTAGAATTGATACTCACCCAATCTCGACAAGGTGGTTCACAGAAATAACAATTTTACAATTTAATCGTTAATTAACTTTTCTATTACCTTATCCAGCTTTGCTTTATCGTTTGCATATGGCTCCAAATTATAGAGCTTTACCTTTTTGAATTCTATAGGATGACTTTCACTTTGCAAAGAAATGTAACCGCTGGTCAAGGCCTTGCCGTCCAGCTTTACTTTTGGATCATAATTTGTCACGTTGCCACCACCAATTTGCGGCTTTGTATACTCAAGTACTACTTCCTTATCTATAATGTGTTTAATTACTGAATCACCCAAAACAAGAAACTGGACAGTAACCCACTGATCGCCCGCATAAGTTTTTGATTTAGAATCCAGGCAATGTGGAGTAAATAATTTTCCTTCGTAAAAAATCTGCGTACCTGGAGTACAAACATTACTGGTATGGCGCTCATGTATACCATCGCCACCTAATATCTGGCCCTCTATCGAAATAGGGAAATCCTGGTTCTTAAGCATAGTTTCGGGTGCCTGGCAGTGCAGCATTGCGCCGCTATTTCGCAACGCCCAGCCCTCTCCACCTTTGGCCTGTTCACCAACAAAACGATAGGTTACTGATAAAAGATAGTAGGAAAAGGGTTTTTTATAAAAGATATGACCATACTGCTGGTCAAAATCACCATATCCATCATAGCTGACTTTCAACAGGCCATCTTCTACACGAAAAGTATTTGCATAATTTTCATTGTATTCATGTTTGGAAATTTTAATATTCCAGTCCTTCAGATCTTTTCCATTAAAAAGATCAATCCAGCCTTTTTGGGCAATAGATTGGTTTACAAACAAGAAAATAAATAAGATAATAAAGGGAAGGCCGATTTTTAATTTCATGATGAATTGATCTTTTTTTAAAAATAGGAATTTAAATCAGCCCTCACAATACTTTAATACCAGTGCTAACCCAGCCGGTCATAGAAGTATTTTATTTGTATTGACTCAAAACCTTATTGACAACTAAATTGTTTCGACATCATGAAAGCAATTGGAAAAATGGTTGTGCTGCTATTGGTTATATGCATGGTACAACAAAATACGTTCGCACAGGTGAGCGTAGGCATTTCTGTTAGAATTGCCCCGCCTGCACTACCAATTTACACACAACCTGAATGTCCTGTTGATGGCTATATGTGGCAGCCCGGTTATTGGGCCTATGACAATATAGATGGTTATTATTGGGTTCCCGGAATGTGGGTAGCCCCTCCCCGTCGTGGTTTGTATTGGACCCCAGCCTACTGGGGCTATGTTGGCGGCCTCTATGGATTTTATGCTGGATATTGGGGACCTCGGGTTGGATATTATGGCGGTATAAATTACGGTTGCGGTTATTATGGAAATGGCTATAGCGGCGGCAGATGGGATAATGGCAGATTCCGTTACAACACCGCTGTTGTACGGGTAAACAGGACGGTAATACATAACACCTATATTGACCGTTCTGTAATACGCAACAATAACAACAGAACAAGTTTTAATGGTCCCGGTGGTGTAAATGCAAGGCCGAGAGCTCAGGATCGCCTGGCGATCAGGGACCGCATTCAACCGACCTCCAGTCAGATTTCACATCAAACCGCTGCCAGAAAGGATAGAAATTCTTTTGCAAAAGTTAACAATGGACGTCCAGCAACACCGGCAATTAGCCGGCCTCCAGTCGATAATAGCAAAGGACCGCAAAATAATACAAGAGGCAACCGAACACCGGCATCTCGCCCAGGGGAAGTAAATCAGCAGCAAGCAAGACCGCAACGTAATACGCCACAGGTTCAGCCCCAAAGACAGCAACAGGTGCAACCTCAAAACCCAATACGAAGGGAACAAAGAGTCCCTCAGCAACAGGCCAGGCCGCAAGCCCAACCTCAAAGACAACCGCAACAACGTGCACCTCAACAGCCACGTCCAGGTGGAGAAAGACGTGAAGGCGGCGGAGAGCGTCATTAACAGAGGAAGTTATATATTCACTATATTTACGTTAAAGCATAACAAACAAATATCATATGGCTTATAGTGAGCAATTGGCCAATCGGGTAAGAGAACTGCTTATTGACCGGGAAGACGTAACAGAAAAAGAAATGTTCAGTGGAGTTTGCTTCATGGTGGATCTTAAAATGTGCATTTGTATTTCTGGCGATGAGCTTCTCTGTCGCATTGGCGCAGAAAAAGTAACAGAAGAACTGGAAAAAGGGAATTGCAGGAATATGATGAATAACGGCCGGGTAATGAAAGACTATGTCTACGTTGAAGATATCGCCATAGACAACCCAAAGAAACTAAAATACTGGGTGGACCTTTGCATCGCATTCAATCCACTAGCTAAGGCAGCTAAGAAAAAGACCTGATTAATGGCCAGAAGTAACTATACCAATACCTCGAAATCAGCAGACATCAAAGCATCATACACCCTAAAACGAACCTTCCACTCGTCTTTAACCAGTTCAGAAACAGAACCGCTAAAGAGCTTTTTAAAACGTTCCAGGTCAATGCCATCTATGCAGATGACCAAATATTCACAATCGCTTATCACAACCACCTGCTGCACATATTCAGACCAGCGTTGTGTAATCTGCCCAGGCAGTTTATTGAAATGCTGATTCTCAATTAACTGTCCGATACCCGTTACCAGACCCTCAGGCACTGACGACCAGCTCCGCAGGTTCCACAAACCATGCTGCTTATCCACTGTCCCAATCACCTCATCTCCATTCACTAATTGCCAGGGCTCGCCGGGATTAAACTGGATCACCTGGTAAACCGGACTTCCAGGTTCTTTCTCTGAAAAATAAGTTAGCTCAATCATATCAATTCACTATCAAAATCTGGGTTTCAAAACTTAGTATGGCAAAGTTTGCTAATATAAAGCGTAAATCAAAGATAAAATACTAAAAATATTAGTTTTAATTATCCATCATAAAATATTGCCTGTTATATATGTTTTGCTAAGAGAATACGCTTTACTGACCGACTTTAAATACCGATGCTTTTTTTGCAATCTTAAAAGGTAAATTTTATCTTTATGTTAAAAGATATTCGTATTGTTAATTTTAAATCTACCTCTATGTTAAATTTTACACGCTTTTTTTTCAGCTTTATCTTTTGCCTGATCTTTATGTACGGTGGAAAGCTCTTTGCCCAGGACGCCAATTACTGGCATTCAGGATTTGGTCCAGGGGGGCTTTTAACGCCCGGTGCCACTATCGTTAATGACAGGGATAGTGGATTATATTATTACAATCCTGCGTTAATGGCCTTGCGCCCCAAAAATTCGGTGAGTATCTCCACCAACTTATATAAGTTGGGTTTATACAACATCAAAGATGGTGTGGGTGCAGGAAAAAATCTTAAATCCAGTGGCGTACAAATCATCCCGCTTATGGTATCCGGAAATCTCTTTTTTAAGGGAAAAAAGACGATTGCATTGGGCTATTCATTAGTCCATGATCCAGTAGCCAACTACCAGGTTACCCAAAGACAGGACAAGAAGATGAATGTACTTGATGATTCTTATAGTCCCGGAAGTGAAGATTTTATTGGGCAATACGCATCACATAATAAAGTAAGCAATACAGTCGCAAGTGGTAGCCTCGCTGTAAAACTTGATGAAAACTGGTCTGTTGGTCTTACTGCTGAAGCACAATTGAGAAGCCAGGATTATTTGGAACAATACAGTGCCCGGGCCCTGATCAATAGTAATGATACACAAAATCTATTGCCCATGACCAACGTAGAGAGTAGCTATCAGATCAACTACTGGAATATTGGTTTGCGATTTAAGTTTGGTACTTCATATGATCATGGCCCCCATCATCTAGGTTTACTGATCAGCGCACCACGGGTCAATATAAAGGGGAATGCAACCATTACCAATGATTTGATTATAAATGATTTGCATCCAGTGCCTGGTACACCACTTCTATTAAATGTGTTGGGAAATGGCCGGCAAACTGGATTGCCGGTGACCTATAAAGATCCCTTCAGTATAGCCCTGGGTTATGGATTGGATTTTGGCAATGGCGGAGAGGTTTTTCTAACAGGAGAATACTTTTCAAAAGTAGACCGATACAATATCGTGAGTCCTTTAAATGCCTCCTTTGTACGGCCAGATAATGACTCTAACCGGAGTATGACCAATGAATTGCTTCAATTCAATGAGCAAAGAAAATCGGTTACTAATTTTAGTATTGGCATTAAACAAGCTTTAAGCCCTAAGTTCATAGGTTATGTGTCATTTAGGACGGACTTTAATTATGATGATAATGGGGTTACAGTCGATAGTGAGTTTAATGGCCACCACCCTAACCTCGCTACCTGGAATACGTATCACGGCCAATTCGGAATCAACGTTAAGCGCAGAAAAGGTAACCTCCATGCGGGGCTGCTGCTTTCTTATGGCGCAACAAATAACTACGTACAACCTTTTAATTTTGATACACCGAACGAAGACAATCAACTTCAGGGCACTGTGCATACAACTACAGCTAAATATTTCTCGGCGGGGTTATTACTAGGGTATATTTTTAATCTATAACGGGACATCAATTGCTCTAATCTCCCATATGAATTGACTCATTATGAAAAAACGGTTTTTAGGTATTTGCTTGTTCTTCCTGTCAACTTCGTTGGGTATGGCACAGGGGGTGTTTTTCAAAGCCCCAACACAGATTAAGGACCCTGCTGCAGATAGCCATCCGGCCAGAATAGCGGTTCAGGATCAAAAAGTCTGCTTTGGCTGGGAACAGGAAAATTCGGGCGTACAGCTTGGCTGCTATGATCTGAAGACCCAGATTATGCAAGCCCCCAGTTTGATTGGCCAGTTGGGCAAGCGGCCGGTGTTTTGCCATTTAGGGAAAAAATTATACCTGCTCTGGAACGATCAGCAAAGCAATATCCAATATGTTTTACTATCTGGCGGACAGGCGGCGGGAAAACCAACTGTCTTAGCAAACTCCCAATCTTTTCAAATTCTTTCTGCTGCTGAGGTGGAAGATCGAATGGTGATCTGCGTTACAAATCCCGATAAGCGAAATGTTAATCTTTTGGTAGTCCATGTCGATGCGGAGCAAGGACTTGTTTTGGATAAAAATTTTGAGGTCCCTAAATTAAAGAATATTGACTATTGCTCGGCGGTTGCTGGAGCTTCGGGAACTGTTAAGCTCTTCTGGAAGGAGCAAAAGCGTAAAAATCTGCTGAGTGCCAATTTTAAGCTTGATGATAAAACAATTGGAAGCCCTTCTATTAGTACCATCTCTTCAGAAGTTTTTCAGGTGGCGGAAATAGTGCCCTTAGATGGTTCTGATCGTCAATTGATGCTATGGAAGCGGAGTGACAAAGAAAATAAATGGTATTACGGTGTGATCAGGCAAGGTGCCCTGGTTGATGAACATGCGGTCCTTCCCTATTTTGAAAATAATGTTGCTGCACCGGTTGTAGACAGGGATGATAATGGAAATTTCTTTATTGGTATCGGTGGATTAAATAAACAATTTGAATTGGGCTCATTTGGCCTTTATAACCCCGTGCATTGGATAAGTGATTTTCTTTTACCCCAAAAAGGGAATTTGACATTGAAAGATGTTGTTATTCCCGGTTCACATGATGCAGGAATGTCGGTCTTAAATGCAGCTGGAGGCAAAGATATGGGGATTATCAATGAATGTAATACCCTTACCCAGGTACAGAATATAGATGGCCAGCTTCGGTCTGGCATTCGCATGTTTGACCTCAGATTGGATTTATATAAAGGAGAATTATATACTAAGCATGCTCCCTCGAATTGTATGGAGGATGCAGTTGCAGGTGGTTATGGTGAAAAATTGTCCAATATATTGCAATCCGTAAAAAGGTTCCTGAAGGAGAACCAAAAGGAATTTGTGATCCTGAGTTTTTGTCATTTTTGCGATCGGCATATATCTGTTACCCAACAAGCCGATTCTATAGTACGAGGCTTGGGAAAGGATCTGTTGTTTGCTGAACAAGGGAGGAGTTTAAAGGATATTACCTTAAATGAGTTGTCGGGCAAGGTCCTGGTGACGTTTGAGGATTATTCCTTTCCTGAAAAGAACATCTTCCTGAATACCCTGAATGGCAAAAGTACTTCCCCTGTAAATTATAAGAGAGCTTACGCGGCAAGTAATGACTTGAATAAATTAATGGTGGCTCAGGAAGCTTTCTTTACCGCGTTGAAGGACTCTCTTCATCATAATGATCTTGTTCGCCTGGATTGGCAATTGACTGAAGCCGGACAAGAGGCCGCTTTCATTTGTAGTGAATTTCAATCCCCCAAATCCAACCCCCTGATTGACGGCGCAAAACTACTGGTAAATTCAATAAAGAAGAATAAAAGTATTATTGATCTTGCACGTATCGGTAATCAGGTATTGGTGGAGAAAGTAAACAGCTGGATAAGCAAGGGAATAATTAATGCAACCAGCCGCCCCAACATATTGTATGTTGATGTATCTGGAAACTGGATAACAGATTATTGTATGTTTCTGAATGCGCAGCCAGTATACAATAAATAATAACAACCAGGTATAAAATAGTTGTCTAATTCTATCACCTATATGGAAGAAACATTTACACATGTGCGTACAATGATCAGCATGATCCTCGGGTTAGGGATTGCGCAATTGTTGAAAAATTCGATAAAACTGATCGATCACAATAAATTAGTAAAGCCGTACTTGCTACATCTTTTCTGGGTATTTTATGTTTTTCTGATGATGATTCATTTTTGGTGGTGGGAAGCAAATCTGAAAAACATTGTTCATTGGAACTTCATTGAATATTTTTTCCTGATCCTGTATACCATGATGTATTTTGCAATCTGCGTATTGATCTTTCCAGATAATATTAACGATTATAAGGATTTTAAAGACTATTTTTTCTCTCGGAAAAAATGGTTCTTTTCGTTTTTGATCGCAATTTTTGTGGCTGATTTTGCTGACACCTTGCTAAAAGGTAATGATTACCTGGAATCACTACATTGGGAGTATCCGGTACGGAATGCATGCCATATTGTGTTGTGTCTATTTGCCATAAAGTCTAACCGTGTTCGGTTCCATTATATTCTTGCAGGTTTGTTCATCATTTACGAAATATCATACATCTTTAGGCACTATTTTATAGTGTAATTGATCTGGTTAATGAAAAAAAGAGCTCTGAATTTATCCAGAGCTCTTTTTGTGGGTTTAGTTCCTATCGCAATTCACTAATAATCTACATGATAATCCTTTCTAAAAGATTGTCCGCCCCAAGCTTTTTTAGCCGTCCAGTCTGCTGCCGCTCCTGTCCAAAACGGATCTTCTGCCGGCAGCCCTAAAGGTAAAAAGCCAAGGGTTGCCATATATAAGCTGCCCGTAGAAGTATATACATCGGCAATTTCAGGTTGTGAACCACAAAACCCTAAAACCAGCCATCCATCCTTGTCAAAGTTATTGCATTGATCAAACATCCGGTGCATCACCGCAGTAACTCCGCACCGAACTTGCGCAGGATTAATATGAGCAGGCAATTTCTTCATTAGCGCCACCACACCTAATGCCTGGAAAGCAGCTGTCCGATAAGTTATAGACCTGCCAATTGGCGGATAAGTCCCATCCGGCCCAATAATACGTTCCGAAAATTCCGAATAACGAACCATGCGTTTCAGTGCAGTCTCATACATATCGGCACTGATCCTCTTTTTATCTGAGAGCACTTTAAAGAAATCAACCAGCATTGGATGGATTACATAAGAATTATAATAATCAATGCTCAAACTAGGCCCGTCACTGTACCACCCGTCTCCCTGATACCACTCCAGGATCTTCCTTTTTGCAAACTCAATGCGTACCGGATCTGCCTGTTCACCAATACTCATTAAGAAAGCCTCATTAACTCCCGCAAAAAGCAACCAGTTATTATAGGCCCCTGTACGCGTACGTAGTGATTTAAATTCTTCAGCAATCCTCGCTTTGGTTACCGGATCAAGTGGTTCCCATAATGCTTTTGGAGCTCTTAAAAATGCCTGAGCCATGTAAGCCGCATCTACTATTGGCTGGCTTTCTGTTCTAAAGTTCAAATAATCCGGGTTGGCTGGATCTACCGCATTTGCAATTCCTTTCAAAAGTGCAGTACGCAGTTTTTTACGCATTTCTCCTTCCTTAGTTTCATCATCCGGCAAAGCAAGCCAAGGTGCAACACCTGCCATTGTACGGCCCACCGCTTCCAGGTAGGTTACTTTTTTAAAAAAATCTACCTTTTGACCCGGAGGTACTTCTACCGGCATGTTCTTTTTCAATGTTGCATTTGCAAGATTATAGATCACCGGAGAAGACATTTTATACAACAGATTTGCCCAATATTCCCTATCCTGAGCACCGGTAACCACGGCAACAGATTTGGCTTTCTTTTGACTCTGTGCATGAGCAGCAATATTAATGGCGAAAATAGAGGTCACCATTAAAAACATGTATTTAAATTTATTCATTACAAATTTTATTTAGTACTAATTTCAAAAAATCTATTTGTTCCGGCCGAAAGTTCTGCTTTATAGCGAAGCAGCTGTGGCTTTTTACCTTTACAGACTACTATTGAAGGGATCAAAATACCCGTAGCCCCATCTCTAACCTCTATTTTATTTGGCTTGGCTTTCGATATTTTTTTTGCGATATCCAACCATTTCAACTCCACAATTTGCGCCTTAGCTACCGAGTCTCCATTATAAACTTCCTTAATTAATACATTATTTCTATGTTTTAAATATAAAGGAAACATTTCACTGCCAGCGAGGAGAAATGCTCCAACGCCAAAAACGTCCGTATCGTCATAGCCAACTTTATCTGGTGCCGCTCCCTGTGGCTGAACAAAACCCAGCTTCCCATCGGGATGAACAGAAGAACTCAGTGCTGTCCATGCATTAGAAATTACGCATTTATACTTTTCATAAGGAAGTAGCCCGTTATTTATACCCCAGGCCATCGCATAACAGATCAAGCCGGTCCCACTCGTTTCTTTAGATGGATAACTTTCCGGATCTAAGAGGCTGGCATGCCAGGTACCATCTGGCTGTTGTAGTTGTGCCAGCCTGCCAGACATTTTTACAAATAGATCCACAAAGCGTTTGCGGTCGGGATGGTTCTGTGGCAATACGGACAAGACTCTTGCCAGTCCGGCAATTACCCATCCATTTCCGCGGCTCCAAAATACTTTAGCCCCGTTTTTTTCCTTCTTGTTAAAATAGCGGCTGTCTCTATAAAACAAGTGCTCTTCCCCATCAAACAAATAGGCTGTAGACTTCCACCACAATTCAGATGCTTTATTAATATATTTTAAATCTCCTGTAGCTTCACTAAGGTAGCCTAAGGTTGGAGGGCCCATAAACAGGGCATCACACCAGGCCCATTCGCGCGTATGAATATTATTCTTCCATTCCAGTGATTCAGTGTGCGGTAATTTGACCAGTGAATCACCAAGGTTTTTCAAATCCTCGATAAATTCAGGCTTTTTATAAATGCTGTAAAGCTGAGCATACGTTTGCCCCACACAATAATCATCGGCGAAGAAACGGTATTTTCCTGTTTTCCATTTATTGTTTTCCCCAACTCCAATAAGTTTTTTATAATAGATATCGGAATCTGCCAACTTACTCCAGGCCATCATACCTGTATACAGTACGCCACTGGTCCAGTCTTTCTTTGGGTTTTTCCACCCTTCCGTTTCTAAACTTTTCCATTGCCAATCGGCAACTTTTTTCATTTGGCTAAAAATGGTACTTGCTGAAGCTTGTTGTTGAGCATTGATTTTCTCAAAAGAGAAAAGGACGAACAGTAATAAAAATATTGTATTGCGCATTTATTTATTGATTTTGAAGGTAGATGCTCTCTTAATTATTTCTAAAGTCACCTTACCAGCCTGGATTTTGAATAAGTTTGTCTGATATATTAACTTGAGTAGCAGGAATTGGCAACAGGTTCATTTTTGGCTCTATAAATACCGAAGCCGGCTTAGGCAAGTTAAACTTTTCATAAGTAAAACTACCATTTGCATTCTTGGTGATCTTCATTCCGGTCAATACAGTTCCATAGGTACTTGCCCCGATTTTCCATCTGCGGATATCCCAGAACCGATGGTCTTCAAATGCCAATTCTATCCTTCTTTCATCTCTGATATATTTACGCATCTGCTCCTGGCTTAGCCCCGCAGGCAGATCGGCAGGACTTAAACCTGCCCGGTCTCTTATTTCTTTCATCGGTGCATAGGCTAAAGTGGTTTGCCCCGATTCATTCAAAGCTTCAGCATAGTTTAGAAGTACTTCTGCATACCTCATAAAAGGAAAGAAATGTTCAGTTCCACCTGTTGATCCGGTTACATCTTCACTCATCATCTTTCTGTTGTAATATCCGGTTTGTGTACCCGGTGTAACAAATGGAATGCTAAGCCCGTCACTAGGTGCATTAAAATAAGTATTTATAGGTTGCTTTGTATTTGTAGACGAGTTAAGCCATGTTGCGCCATTGTAAATTATCGACCGGTAAAATCTCGGATCGCGGTTTACATACGGATTCTGTGGATCGTAACCTGAACCAGGTTCTGTAATTGGCTTTCCATTCTTCATCGGGTAGGTATCTACATAATCACCATTGGGAGAGTTATGGTAAGAACCGCCCCTGCTGGAAGGCAGATGTGCGTTTTCATAGGTGCGGTTACTTCCTGCAAGCCTTACAAAAATCATTTCTCTATTCACCCGCTGAAGAAACACGTTATAGAATCCTTCAGCAGTCGAGTTATTTCCGTCCGTACCTTGTAACAGGCTATAAAAATTCAGGTCAATAACAGCCTTTGCCGCATCGGCCGCCTTTACCCATCTGTTCTGGCTGGCAGTTGGATAACCAAATATCGGGTTAGGATCTGCCGCTCCACCATTAAATAATGGACTTGCGGCGAAAAGCAATACCCTGGCTTTTAATGCCAGGCAGGCACCTTTAGTTATCCTTCCATGGTTATAACCCTCCGTTCCGGTATATTCCATAGGCAAATCAACAGCGGTTTCATCCAGTTCTTTTACCAGGTAATTTACACATTCTTCGTAACTGTTCCTGGGAATATTAAAATTGTCGTCTAAGGTGAGTACCTTGTCTACAATTGGAACACCTGCGTAATGTTTCATTAATAAATGATAATACCATGCACGTAGAAATCGTGCTTCAGCTTTCATGCGCTTTTTTAACACTGCAGATAGTGGGGCCTCATCTACGCGGCTTATAAAAAGATTGGCCTTTCTGATCGACTTATAAGTGTTTTTCCAGATATTATTAAAAGGATCGGGCAAAGAGCTGGCACTGTAATTTCCTTTTTGAAAGGTTCCGGCAGGTGTTGTGGTCGTTGTTGCCCAGCGTTCATCAGACTCATCACTAAATTCCGATAAGGAATTGGAAGTATTGATTCGCGTGGTCATACTTTCAGGGCCCAGGTCGGCATAAATACTGGTCAATACTTGTATGGTGCGTACACTATCGGTCCAAACGTCCTTATCGAAGATATCAGTTTGAGTATCTCCAGTCAAAATACCGTCTTTTTTGCAACTTGACATAATGGTTATGACAAGTACTATTGCTGCTATATAATTTAAGTACTTCATGAACTGTTAAAAATTAAGGTTTAATCCAAAACTGTAAATCTTTTGCTGCGGATAATTTTCGCCACGGCCACTTGGTGATTCGGGATCCATTATTTTTAATTTATCCCAGGTAATCAGGTTTGCTGCATTGGCATAAATACGCAAGCTTTCTACCCCTATTCTTTTTAATAGAGCCGGTGTAAGTCGATAGCCTATTTCAACATTTTTTAAGCGTAAATAATTACCCGAACGAAGCCAGAACGTTGAGGTTGTTGGCCTGTTGTTTGCCCCGCCACTGGCCAGGTGTAGTTTTGGATAAGTTGCATTGGCCGCATTATCAGGTGTCCACCGACCAAGGTGCAGTTCCTGAAAATTACCAATATTATCATAGATTAGCTCATCTGATGGACGCACACTACTATTTAGAGCCCCTTGAAACAGGAAACTACAGTCAAAGCCCTTAAAGTCGAATCCTGCGGATACACCATAGGTTGTATTTGGAATTATAGGATAGCCAATGGGTCCTTTATCATCGTCGTTAATAATTCCATCGCCATTCAGGTCTGCATATTTTAGATCACCAACTTGTGGCTTAAATGTTGTTTTGGGGCTATTGGCTAAGTCTTCTGCATTTTGATAGTACCCAATCCATGTCCATCCATATGGCTGTCCAACAGATTGTCCGGTTTGCTGAAGCCAGGGGTATTTCTTATGTTCCTCATCCCGCTCAATCACTTTATTTTTAGCAACAGATACATTACCCTTTACAAAATAACCAAGTTTACCGGTTTTGTTGGTATAACTAATTTCAAGTTCAAAGCCTTTGTTTTTCACTTTGCCCAGGTTGACATCAGGCAGCGTAATTCCAACAATATCTCCTACAGTGGTACGGGTGGTAATGATATCGTACCGATAATTGTCAAAATAATCAAATGTTACATTCACTTTTGATTTAAATAACTGGGCATCAAATCCAATGTTTGCTTTTCGTTCTTTTTCCCAGGTGAGTTGGTCATTGCCTAATTTACCCTCTGCAAGACCATTTAATGTCGTGTTTGAATCACCAAACTGATAAGTTCCGGATGGCACATAGGTACTCAGATAAGCATAGGTCGTTAAGTCGATACCTACGTTATCATTTCCTACTATACCATATGAACCCCTGATTTTAAGGTAATCAAGAAACTTGATGTTGTTTTTCAACCAAGGTTCTTCAGAAACTACCCAGCCTGCAGATGCCGCCGGAAAGAAACCAAAACTGTTCTTATTATTAAATTGATTTGATCCGGTATATCCAAGGTTAAATTCAACTAAATAACGGTTGGAATAATTATAGGTCGTACGCCCCACCCAACCCAGATAGCTGATTTTTCGTGTTGGGTCCGGAACACCACTGGAATTTACATAAACCTTTGAATTTTGGTTATAAAGGGCCATTGCAGTTACATTGTGCTTATCAAACTGATGCTGGTAGTTTAGCGAAGCCTCAAGGTTAGTAGCCACC
The DNA here is from genome assembly GCF_032678445.1 of Pedobacter nutrimenti. GTDB lineage: Bacteria > Bacteroidota > Bacteroidia > Sphingobacteriales > Sphingobacteriaceae > Pedobacter > Pedobacter nutrimenti_A. Next base: position 214,102 of record NZ_JAVTSQ010000006.1, on the reverse strand, counting down.
TGTGGCGCTAAGTTCTTGGTGGCTAACTGGAAGGGTCTTAAAACCGGATATGCGGGATTGAACAGTGAATAACTGTCATTTGTAGGATTATATCTATAAGTTGGATACCCATCTCTGTACAAATCCTTTTCAGAATATTGTGTATTGTTAAATGAAAAAGCTCCCTTTGCCGATAAGCCATCCAACAGGAAATCTAATTTTTGTTCTGCACTTAAATTTGAAGTAAGTACAGAGTTGTAACTCCTGTCGTAGCCTGCCAGGGTTAACTGTGCAACCATATTGGGATGCTGATTACTTTGAGGTGGTGCAGCAAATGAGCCATCTGGATTATAAATTGGAAATGAGTAAGGTGCAAAACCAGTACGAAGCAACTGATTAAATACAGAACGACCTGCTTCAGCTGGATGCGGTTGATTGGTGTTTTCTAATCTGGCTGATAAATCTAAGCCGATATGAAGTGTTTTATTTACCTGAACATCTACATTAGACCTGAAATTATATCTTTTAAAATAGTAACCATTGTCAGTTTCGCTGTCTTTAAAATTCTTAAAAATCCCATTTTGATTTAACATGCCTGCAGAAACAAAATATTTGACTATGTCTGTGCCACCAGAAACGTTTGCATTGAATTGAGACTGTAATGAATAAGGTTGCATAACTTCCTTATACCAGTCAACATTTGGATATAATGCCGGGTTTGAACCTGTACGGAATGCTTCAAGCTGCACATCTGTATAGGGGAAATTGGCTGCCTGACCATCATTCACATAGCTTTCCTTCAACAACAAAAGTGAATTATAGGCATCGAGCAATTTAGGTAAGCGTGTTGATACCTGGACGCCTGTCTGGCTGCTTATAGATACTTTTGCCTCACCGGTTTGTCCCCTTTTTGTAGTTACTATGATTACTCCGTTTGCACCACGAATACCATATACAGCAGTGGCAGAGGCATCTTTCAAAATGGAGATGTTTTCCACCTCATTCATATCAATTTGCCCAATATTATCTTGCTGTACCCCATCTACGATAAGCAATGGCCCCGTTCCGGATCGGTAAGTACTAACGCCCCGAATTTGTAGAGTAGCTCCATCTTTACCTGGCTGGCCACTGTTTTGTTGTGAAAACAGACCCGGCAGGCGCCCCGCTAAGGCATTTGTCAGATTGGCTACAGGACTTTGCTTCAGCTCTCTTCCACCAATGCTCGATATTGCCCCGGTTAGTGTGGCCTTCTTTTGTTTACCAAATCCAACCACCACAACATCATTAAGTCCTTCTACATTTTCCTCCAGGAGGATATTATAAATATTTTTGGCCTGCAATTTTTCGGTTTTTGATTTATAACCAATTCCGCTAACTAATAACATGCCTGCTTCTGGAGCCCCTTTTATAGTAAATTTCCCTTTAGCGTCTGTAGTAGCACCTATTGAGGTGCCCTGTATTTTAACATTAATACCTGGCAAAGGCCCGGATGCATCCGTAACCTGCCCGCTTATCGTTCTGTTCTGTGCCGAAACCATCAGCACCTGTAACATAAGCATGAATATGACGTATATTTTCTTCATTTTTTAAGGATTACATTCATTTTTCCTAATTCCATCCTGGATTTTGAGTAAGCGAGCTGCTCTTTTGCAGTTCCGAGTAAGGAACAGGGTACAAATACATTTTTGCAGCATCAAATGTGACTTGTTGTACCGTAACGGTAGGATCATAGCTAAATGTCTTATCCGGGTTTTGGGTAATCTTCATCCCTCTTAAATTGCCATTTAACACATCCGAAGCAATTTTCCACCGGCGTATATCCCAGAAACGATGTTCTTCAAAAGCAAGTTCAACACGACGTTCGTTTCGGATAAGCAACCTCATTTGTTCTTTACTTAAGGAGCCTGATGCAATGGTCGTCGTAATACCAGCACGTGTACGGATGTCATTTACGGCTTTATAAACCGAAGCATCCGGAGCGCCCAGGAATTCATTTTCTGCCTCTGCATAGTTCAATAATACTTCTGCGTAGCGAAAGATGGGGAAATTATGAGTTGCATTTGAAAATGCTGCATCAGAGCCGCTTGTGGTCATAAACTTGCGCATATAATAGCCCGTTTTTGTTCCTGTTCCTATGCCAGGTTTAGTGTTATTTTTCCCACCTGTAAAGGTTTCAATTGTGGTGCCTAACCAGGAGAAACCATTGTGAAATATGGTTAGATAAAATCTGTTGTCCCGGTTTTTGTACGGATCACTGTCTATGTATCCTGATCCGGCTTCATTAATACCTTTTCCATTTTTCATTGGAAAGGCATCCACCAAATCCTGAGTCGGATTCGTTATCCCCAGTCCGGCCCTTCTAAAACCCGGCGGCTCATTTAAGCTTTCTATACTTGTATTGTCTGCCTGCTGATAAGCCAGAATAAACTCCTTATTGTTTCTGGTGGTAAACATGGTGCCCAAATTACTTTCCAGACTGTAGGTATTCAGTTTAATTAGCTCATCGGCCGCTTTGGCGGCAGTATTCCATTTTTCAGGATCGTTGGTTGGATTATATAACGGACTTGCATTGTAGAGCAACAGCCTTGCTTTTAGGGCCATCACCACTCCTTTTGACATTCTGCCCAAATCTCCTGTGGTAAGCGTTGCGGGCAATTTATCTTTTAGATCATTACATTCAGACAAGATATAATTTACACATTCAGCCCAGGTGTTTCTAGGGAGATTCATATTGTCATCCAATGCAAATACCTTGTCTCCAATCAAGGGAACGCCAGACCAGCGCTTCAGCAATTCAAAATAGAAAATGGCTCTCAATGCCCTTGATTGATTAATCAAGGCATCTTTCTTCACTCCGGGTATACCCGATGAACCTATATTTGCCAGCAACACATTCACCCTGCGGATTGCACTGTAATTGGCTGTCCATGGGTTTTCGGGTAAATTGGACGGTCCCCATTGCCCGGTTTTAAATTTATCTACAGCAGTTATCGAGATATCGGCACTCAAGGCATCGTCTGCTCCCGCATCAAGCAGATTATTGCTGATACGGTTAAATCCCTTTGGCAGCTGACTGTATATACCGGATAAATATTCATCAATTAAAGTACCTTCCTTATCCTTTGGATTAAAGATATCACTAAGCTGTGTACGTTCTACAGGGAGCTGATTTAAGACATCCTTTTCACAGGATGAAATAAGCAACACAAATGGTATTACCATTAATATGCGATAAAATTTCATATGTTACTATTTAGAATTTAGCAGTTAGACCAATGTTATAACTTCTGTAAAGAGGGTAATTACTCAGTAATGACTCTGGATCCAGATCTTTAAGTCTTGTTAACGTGAGCAGGTTGAACCCGGAAGCAAACAACCTCAGGTTGGCCAGCCCCACTCTTTTTGTTAATGAAGATGGAAGCGTATAACCTAGCTGAACATTCTTAAGTCTCAGATAATCGCCATTTCTTAACCAATAAGTAGAAATTGTATGGTTATTTGCATTGGGTCCAAAACTTAAACGGGGGTAATCAGCTACTGCGGCAGTAGCTGGTGTCCAGCGGTTAAGATGGAACTGCTGGACATTTCCGCCATTGTTCTGAAACTCCCAGGCGTTATTACCAATAAAGTAAAAATCTTTATTGGTTACACCTTGCAGTAAAGCAAGGAAATCAAAATTTTTGAATTTTAGCCCAACCGAGCCAGCATAATATATTGGTGCACTGGTTTTTCCTATAGCCGTTACATCATCTTCATTAATGATATTGTCTCCGTTTAAGTCTTTATATTTTATGTCTCCTGGCTGCAATTTCATGGAAAACTGCTTTGGACTGGCGTTAATTTCTTCATTACTTTGAAAAAGACCCAAAGCCACTAAACCAAAAACTTGTCCAATTTGCTGGCCTGTTTGTTCCTGATAGGTATACTTTCTGGGTAACTCCTGGACATCAATCACCTTACTACCCGAAAATTGTGCATTGCCGTTCAGACTTAATTCAACTTCTCCAATTTTTTTAACATAGTTTAGACCAAATTCAACTCCATTATAATTGTATTTACCAATATTTTCCAATGGATAAATTGTTCCCAGCAGTGCATTTGAATTTCCTCTTTGCTGAAGTACCCTGTAACGAAGATTATTATAATAATCGATGCTAATTGTGAGACTGTTTTTAAATACAACAGCATCAATTCCGGCATTAAAAGCCTTTGTTTTTTCCCAGGTAAGATTAGGATTTCCCAGAGAAGCTTCTGTCCATCCGGCCATACCCGTGCCCGTACTTCCAAAATAATAGGCGTTTGAATTGGTGCTGTAATAAGGTTGATAGGCAAAATTAGATGATCTGTCAAATCCCAAAATACCGGCAGATGCCTTAATTTTTAACTGATTAAAAACACCATCCTTCAAAAAATCTTCTTTAGCAATATCATATCCTGCAGATATGGCCGGAAAAAAACCATACCGCTTGCCGCTCATGTATTGTTCCGTTCCTTGCCAGGCTACAGAAATATCGGCAAAATACTTTTCTTTAAAGGCATAACTACCTCTGGCAAGCAAACCCTTGTAAGCATGTGTAAGGGCTGTTCCAATATCATATTGATCCCAATTGTATTGTAAAGCAGCATTTACTGCGTGCTCACCAAAAATACGCTGGTAATGTAATCCGGCATCAAAATTTAAGCGTCTGGAAAAACTGTCATTATAGCCATTGCTATTGGAATAACTGGTGTTGTTACCAAACTGAGTATAGCTCTGCACCACATTATCCTGATTATAAACAGGCAGAAAAACAGCAAAACTTGAGCGGCTACGAAAAATAGTATTGTCGTAATAAGAGGTATAATGTATGGATCCATTAAGTGAAAGGCCCTCTGTAACAAACCCAAGTTTCCTGTTCAAATCGGCATCAATAAAAATTGTTCTGCGATTATCTCTGGTATATCCTGTTTGATACAGCTGTCCAAATATATTCTTGGTATACAACGAATTTCCAGACAATGAACCATCTGCGTTATAAATCGGATAAGCATTGGATGGCGTTTGCTGAATCTGATCCATAATACTTCCAACACCTGCCCCAGGGCTATTTGCCTGTTCATATTTACCCGCAAGCTTTAAAGAGATGCTTAGATTTTTGTCTATATCTACATCAACATTAGACCGGAAATTGTATCTGTTAATGGTATTGTTCGTATTAAAATTGTTTGGCCCATCCTTAAAAATCCCCCCCTGATTCTGGTTCTCCAAGGCGATGAAATATCTGGCAGATTTACCACCTCCCGAAACATTTAAATTAAAACGGTTAAAACTATACCGTGGTTTAAGCGTTGCGCCATACCAATCTACATTGGGATAACGATAGGGATCTGTTCCATTTTTATAGCCTTCTAAATCTGTCTGGCTGTAAATCTGCGGACGGCCATCATTTACCGACGCTTCATTGGCCAGAAGTGCATAGTGATAGGCATCCAGGTATTTAGGCAAATAAATAGATTCCTGAATAGCTGTCTGGGCCGAAAAGTTTATGATTTGTCTGCCGGCAGTACCCCGCTTTGTTTGCACCAGGACAACACCATCGGAACTGCGCATGCCCATGGCTGCAAGTGAAACAGGATCTTTTAAAACGGTAATGTTTTCTATCTCATTTGGGCTTAATCCATCCAGATCTCTAACAGCACCGTCTACCACAACGATGGGATTTCTTCCTCTCAGGCTCAAAAAAGAGCGATCGACACCATCTGTAGACGACTGTGTGGTGATCAAGCCATTTAATCTTCCACTGAGCAAATCACTAACATTCGGAACCGGAATATCAGATAGATTCTGAGCATTAATTGTTGCAATAGAGCCCGAAAAAGTGGCGGCTTTTTGTCTGCCATATAAAGTACTGTACACTTTATCCGCACTGCTTTTCTGAAGAAATACATCCATATTTTTCCCTTTGACTTTTTGTTCCTGCTGGACATATCCCTCCAATTCATAGATGAGCACATCATTCACATTTGCCTCCAGGCTATAATACCCTCTGGCATCTGTCTGGGTATTTCGATCCTGGTTCTTGATGCGCACAAGTACACCTTGCAATGGCGATCCATACTGATCTTTTACTTGTCCTTTAATTGATTTTTGCGGATCATGGTATTCATGTCCGTAAACTGGTGAAGCATATCCACCATTGTAAACCAGCAACCCGGCTGCTACAATGAAAATCTTTAAGTAAAATCTTTTCATACGCTCCTCCTGATTTGCTTGGTACAATTCAAACATTTACTGTTCATATGTTTATTGGTTTAGGTTTAGACCATTGAGCACAAAGTATCAATGGCGTCAGGTAAATTTGACACTAACCTTCAACATATAATGGTGACAATACTGTTTAATTTGTATGAATATTTTGTGTTTTAGAGCATTTTAGCACGGTTGGGGTGCATTTAAGTATTTATATAGTCACGCGGGGTCTGACCGAATTGTTTCTTGAACTCTCTGGTAAAATAGCGGGAGTCAATAAAGCCTACCAGGCCTGAAACCTCAGAAATATTATACCCGGAATCTTTTAGCAGCTGAGCCGCTTTCTTTAACCTGATACTTTTGGAAAAATCATTTACCGTCATCTCTGTCAGTGCTTTTACCTTTTTATAGAGAACGGACTGGCTCATCCCCATTCTTCCGGCCAGAAGATCCACTCCAAACTCCCGGTTTTCCATTCCTTCTTCTATTACAGTAATTAATCTGGAAAGGAACTGCTCATCCATGGTATTGAGCAAAGTGTTGCTTGGTGCAAAAATGAACTGTTTCCGGTATTTACTGCTGATCTTCTCCCTTGAATCAAGTATATTCTTCACATTTAGCTGCAAAATCTTTATGCTGAAAGGTTTGGTGAGATATAAATCTGCTCCTTTACTTAAACCGCTAATTTGATCTGTCTGAGTATCTTTAGCCGTTAACAGGATCACGGGAATATGACTGGTACGTTCGTCTGACTTGATTTCCTCGCAAAGCTCAAAACCATTCATATTTGGCATCATGACATCGCTGATGATCAAATCAGGAATTTCAACCTTTGCCAGTTGCAATGCACTCACACCATCTGTGCACTCCAATATTCGATATTCTGGTTCCAGTAAATCTCTTATAATCGCCCTTAGTTCCTCATTGTCTTCAACAATTAATATACTAAAGCTCTTATCTAACGGGATGTTGGTTTCATTTTCTTCCTTTTGGACCAAAGTACGCTGCAATGGCAGCCTGACCATAAATTGTGTAAATCCAACTTTACTGGTCAGGTTAATTCTCCCATGGTGGAGTTCAACAATATGCTTGCTTAAGGCCAGACCTATGCCATAACCCGTATTTTGGGCTGCATCATCTACCTGAAAATAGTTGGTAAACAGCTTATCAAAATATACAGGAGAAATTCCCTTTCCTGTATCCGAAACCGTAATGACCAGCTCATCTTTTACCACACCAGCTTCAAGGCTGATTTTGCCTCCTTCAGGCGTAAATTTAAATGCATTGGAAAGTAGATTAAACAACACTTTTTCCAGTTGTTCTTTATCGAAATTCACTAAAAGCGGGCCTTCGGGATGTATGAATGTAAAGTTAAGCTGCTTCTTTTTACAAACCTCTGTAAAGGAGATGTAAATATCATTCAAAAAACCGATGAGATCATTTTCCTTGAGATGAAGCTTTAAGGTTTCAGATTCTGCCTTTCTGAAATCCATCAACTCTGTAACCAGAGACAACAAACGGTCTGCATTATTCTTAATAACACCGAGTTGTTTATGGATAAAATCATATGGTTTACTTTCATCTATAACCTTTTCCAATGGAATCATGATTAAGGAAAGATGAGATCTGATCTCGTGGGATATGTTGGTGAAAAAATTAAGTTTATTCAGATGTAGCTCTTCCTCTCTTTTTAAGAATTGCCGCAGATAAAAGAAACGAACGACAAAGAAAACAACAATTGCAACCAGAATGGTATACAACAGGTATGCCCACCATGTTTTATAAAGCGGAGGCAGGATACGGATACTAATATGCTCTGCTTTACTCCACACGCCATCGTTATTTGCCCCTTTTACAGTAAAAACATAATTTCCAGCTGGCAGATTGGTATAAGTTACCTGTGGTAAAATGCTTTCATTCCAGTCTTTATCTATTCCATCCAATTTATAGGCATACCTGTTTTTATTGGATTTTATGTAATTCAACAAAGCAAATTCCAGTGTAAAAATGTTTTGTGCACTGCTAAATACCAACTGAGGCTTAAAAAGGATATTACTGGACAGTATCTCTCGCGATTTTCCGGGCAGGACTTCCTTATTAAACAGTTTTAAGCCAGTGAAAACCACTGTAGCCTGATCATTATTGCGCTTGATATCTAACGGCGAAAAATAGGTTATACCGTTCATGCTTCCAAAAAACAGTTCCCCATTTTTCGCCTTGTACATAGAGCCATAATTAAACTCTTCATCGGCCAGGCCGTCTGAAATCGTGTAATTCTGAAAAGTCTGCTTTTCTGGATTTAACCTTGATAGGCCGTTTCTCGTGCTTACCCATAAATCATAGTATTCATCTTCCAGAATCCCAACTACATTATCATTACTTAGACCATCTTTGGTGGTGTATTTTCGTATTATACTCTTTTTTTCAGGACTATAGCAATACAAACCACCATGATAAAGTCCAATCCAAATATTCCCTTTATGATCTTCCTCTAAACAGTTAAACCAAACAGAATTATCTCTCTTATTATTAATTGCTATTGTAATGATTTGTTTATTATTTTTACTCAAACAATAGATATCTGTACGGCTCAGCACCCACATATTACCCGCTCGGTCTTCAAAAAACATCTGTATCACCTTGTCTTTCAATTTTCCGATCAGCGGATTATTTTTTATGGGGCTAAGCTGAATCCCCTTACGTTGGAACAGGCCATTAATACCGAGTCCGCCAATCCAGAATCTATCCTGGCTATCCTCCAGCATTGCACTTATTGACGAACGTTTCGATTCGAAAATACTGCTGCCTGAAAGAAAATGTTTGAACCGGCCTGTCGCTGGATCGAATAAATTCAGCCCCCCTCCACTTGTACCCACCCAGATATGATCATTTTTATCGATATAAACGATTTTAGCAAAATTAGATGCTAATGATGCGGGATCCTTTGGATTGTTAACATAATAGCTGAACTTTTTGGTTTGTTCACTATAGTGATTTAAACCTCCTCCTTCTGTGCCAATCCACAAATCCCCCTTTTTATCATGTACTATTGACCTTACCACATTGTGGTTAATACCTAAATTATCTTCTTTATGCTTTATCGTTTTAAATGGAGTTTTCGTTCCATAAGAAACGTTTATCCCACCAAAATAAGTACCTATCCAAATATTATCACTCTTGTCTTTATAAAGGCTATATATGGAATTCTGATTTAAACTTTCAGGATCATCAACATGATTCTGGTAAGATGTAAAAGTTCTTTTAATGGGATTAAAAATACATAAACCTCCCTGGGTGCCAATTAGAAAACTACCTTTACCATCACTGATCATCTGTCTTATTGAGTTATGGGTAAGACTGTTTGGATTTCCAGACTGCTGCTCAAAGTGCGCAAAAGACATGGTTTTACGATCCAGTAAATTCAGTCCCCGACTCTCTGTAGCCATCCAGATATTTTCATCACTATCTTCAAGAATGGATTTTACCGGACTATCACTAATACTGCCAGGCAATTCGGGCTGATGAACAAAGGTTTCAACTCCAGAAAAAACATGACTAAAACGGCTTTTGATCAGACTTTTTCCTGTACCTATCCATAAATAACCTAAGTGATCCTCATAGGTGCATAAAACTTCACTGCCAGCTAATCTTGGTTCCAGCCCCACCTTAATCGCATTGACAAAACCAGAAGCTCCCGAAATTTTTACAAAAAGTCCATCTTTTGTTCCAATCCAGATATTGCCTTTCTTATCCTCAGATATACAGAAAATCTCTGGCTGTAATATCCCTTTTTTATGAACCAAAGGAACACGCTCAAAACTATTCGTCACTGGCTCATAAATATTTAAGCCGGCGGATGTACCTACCCATAACTTATTTTCGTGGTCAAGAAATAAAATATTGATATAGTTATCGCTTATTGAGGTGGTATCAGCATTATTCTTGTATAAAGAAAAACGACTGCCATCATATCTATTTAGACCATAGCCCGTAGCAAACCACATGAGGCCAAATCGATCCTGAACAATACTAAGTACTGAGTTTTGTGAAAGCCCATCTTTCACGCTTAAATGTTCAAAATTTAACTTTTGCCCATTTACATTTAAACTACAGATCCATAGCATAAATATCAGAATGCTCTCACCGACAGTCCGTTTTAAATATTCATACATCAACTCAAAAATCAATAAAAAGATTTAATATTATTTAACATCTGTTGGCCTCCTGAAGAATATCTGGTTATATTAAGTATTTCAAAAAAACAATTATTTTAAAAGAGTTTCTCTTTAAATAAGATATTCTACTAAAAAAGATAAGATTTTCACCTCTAATTACATCAATTAAGAACGGCCTTTAACGTTTGTCCTTTGTCCAGATCAACTTCATAAACATCCCCGGTCTTTACGACATTCTGAATGTTCCATGTTGGTCTGCTTCCCATAAAATTATCTTTAATACGAACTTTTCCACTTTTACCGGCAGTAATGCTGAAATCTGTTGTTTTGTTGTTTTTTCTTACAGCGGAAACCAGATAGCCGCCTTCAGCTCTTAAATTTGTAAAAGAGGCATTTGCCCATTTCTGCGACACCGCTGGAAAAATACGGATAATTCCCGTATTCACCTGGCCAGGATTTGGGCTCCAGCTTTGGAGCAACATTTCATGTACAGCCTGTGAAGCCAGAAAGTTACCCTCTAGAGTAAAGGGACGATAGGTGAAATCTGAATACCCGCTTTTTGTTTGGTCTCCATTTACATGAAATCCGTTGCGCAATACAAATGCTTTAACAAAAATATCTAGATTTTTAACTGCGGCTTCTGCGTCACCCACCCTTGCCCTCATGCAGCTCATCCATGAAAAACTATATCCACACCACTGACTTGTACCCAGCTTATCCCAGCTATGTAAACTCGCATCTATGACCTGAGTGGCTCTTTCACCGTTCTCTTTAGTAATTAAGTTAAAGGGATATAACCCAATGATATTAGACAAATGACGATGACTGCTTTTCAACTCATTGTTGGCATCCAGCAACAATGTGCCGTCTTCCTTGGTATGAAAATCACCCAGGGCTAATGCGGCGGCAGCCCATTTCTGTGCTTCCGTATCTTTTTTACAAACCTCTGCCATTTCTTTCAGGGAAAGGAACAGCATTTTTAAGCTCATCAAATCATAATTACTATTGGGTTCCAGCCATGCCTTTGGGCTGTTATCGAAGATTTCCGGAGAAGAAGAAAGAGGTAGTTTCAGCAAACCTTTACTGTCTTTTTTTAACAGGCCGAGCATACATTCTCCCACTTCTGAACTCCATGGGTAAGCCTTTTCCTTCAAAAACTTATCATCAGCTGTATATAACCAATGCAGATAAAATAAATGTGCGCTCCAGGCACTCATTGATGGCGACATGCTGTATTGCCCCCATCCACCTAAAGGCTGCCCGGAATAAGACATCACTCCCGGACAGGCCAGCCCGGCAGTACCATAAAAATCTCTTGCAAAAGCCCTGAAGAAATCACGGCGGTCCCATAGAAAGTTCAAATAAGAAGCGCCTTCACTATAACGGCCCGATTCCTGGTAGGCCATATAAGTCATTTGTGTATTCAGGTCATTGTGGTAATCTCCTTTCCAGGGTGGTAAAGCACCGTTATCGGCTGTCCATACCCCTTGTAAAGGCATTGGCGGTGCGTTTAAACGAGAGGCTGCACCGTAAAAATACTGCACCAGATTGTACTGTTTCTGAACTGCTGTATCAGGGACTGAAACGCTTGACTCCTGCCAAAAATTTGTCCACCACTTTACATGAGGTTTAAGCATCCCCTCATATCCATTATTCAACGCTTTAGAACAACGCTTACGTGCCAGGACTAAGAAGTCCTTAGCGTCCATGGTTGAGGTAATGCTCAGTGCAAGCAAAGTTTCACCTGCAGTTTTTTTTGTCTCTACGTACACGCAATATTTGAGGCCATCGGCAGCTTCTTGTATATACCACTGTGCATTCTCTGAATTGCCCTTTATTGCCTCAGGATAACCAAGTTTATTCACGGATCCGCCACTACTCGGGCCTGCCTGTTCACGGGCCTTTTGACGGTATACATCCATAGGCGATAAAAGCTGTACTCCGGTTGGAACCACTCCTTTTATGGAAAGCATCGCAACTGGCACATGAGCACTATATAATGCATTTAAAATAGCACCAGATCTGAACCGGACAACGCCTTGCGCTGTTGCCTCCTTCAACTCAAATTCATTTACCACCTCAGCATCTGGAAATTTAAGTTCAATTCGGCCGGCCGGAAGTTTAGTGGGGCTTACTCCTCTATAAGCAGCATCCCACCAGGTGGCTACGGTATTGAATTTCTTTTGGGCAATCATGTCTGCGCCCTTTTGATAGGTATATTTCTTCCACCATTCTTTTTCTCCTGTGGTCCGCTCGTCCCAGAGATCTCCTCTATCTAAAGAAAGTCTAATGGTGTGCGCTTCTCCCCACAGCAGTCCCCCCATTAATCCATTTCCCAGTGGAAGTCCTTCGTCCCAGCTACTTACCGGGGCTTTAAGCTTTAAATTATAAACAGAATCTGGTAGTTCCACCAGCTGAGCGCTGGCAGACAAGCCTAAGCAAATATTAAAAAAAACGAAACTCGTTTTAAAGATCTTAGTTGCATGCATGATGGTATGATTTCAAATTTTCTGAGAAGAATTGGTATATTTGGTTATAACCAAAACTACTCGTACCAAAATAAAGCTTAAATGGATTAATCAATTATTTAAATGGACTATCCAATTAAATTTCATTTTAACTTCGATTCAGTCCAGTCAAAGGTTAAACAATCTCTACATATCCATCAGTACCATTTACCCGGATCCGCTGTCCGTCCTGGATTAATCTGGTCGCATTTTCAACACCAACAACGGCTGGTAAACCATATTCTCGGGCAATAACTGCTCCGTGGGTCATCAACCCACCTACTTCGGTAACCAGTCCATTGATGGATACAAACAGAGGGGTCCAGCTTGGATCTGTAAAGGAAGTGACCAGTATATCTCCGTTCTCCAGATCGGCATCTTCCATATTTAAAATAACCCGTGCCCGCCCCTCTATCACCCCTGAGGAAACAGCCAGACCTGCAATTGCTTTGGGTGGAAGATTTTCATGATTGTACTTACCCGAAATGATTTCTCCATCTGAGGTCATCACCCTTGGCGGGGTTAGCTTTCCATATGATTTGAATTCTTCTTTTCGTTTACTGATCAACTGGTTGTTTGGTTCTTGTGTACGTACCATTTCACGCAATTCGTTAAAAGTTAGGTAATAGCTATCTTCCTGATCAGAAATAACATTGGCTTGTTGCAGTTGTTCGACTTCTTTCAGTAAAGCCTGCTTATAAACGAAGAAACGGCTAACAATTCCGTATTTTGGATATTCGCGATATCCGGCGAAATTTCGGATCAGGTCAATCATGGCCTTTGTTTCCTGTGCTTTTTGTTCGCCATCTGGTAATGCTGCCAATCGATCTAATAAAGATTGCTCTTTCTTTAGTGCTTCCTGTAAACCTTGTTCAAATTTCCGCTTGCTTGCCCCTGGTTCAAAGTTTTTAATATTGGTTAGAATTATTGGGATAAGAATGGCGGGATTTTCACACCAGCGGGTTTTAGTCATATCAATTTCACCAGCACACCGCATACCATATTTCCCCAGATAGGCATCGATAATATCCTTGACTTCTTGCCCGCCATCAAACTTAACAATATCGTTCAGGAAGTAGCTGGTTTTTACCTGTTGCAAATATTCAATTATTGCCGCGTGTGGACGGATAGCATCAGCAATATCCAAGAGTTCCAGGCCCATCTCCGAAGTGATATTGTTTGATACAGATTGAGAAAGGATGTCTGCGACGTTCTTTTCACCAAACCAGTCGTTCATCTTTTCATTGATCCATGCTGAAGCATTCATTGTAGCTATGATTACTCCCAAATGTTTCCCATCAAATATCATCTGCTTTGATTGCCGGATATCGTCCAGGATAAACTCAAATAGATCATCTCTGGATTTCGTCCGAATGTTTTGTTTGAGCACTTCTACTGATGCCTCGTTGTGTTTAATCAGATCAGCGACAATCGCAGGGTCGTTTCCTACTTGTCCTAATATATCCGCTACGGTCATCCCTTTATTACTTTTAACCGGAATCCTTCCTGTTTCATCGTTAGGGCGAGGTTTTATAAAATCCCCCCGTTCCACGATCGTCTGTAATGCGTCTTTTATGAGTGGATCATGTTGTTCCATAGCCGCTAATAAATTATCCCTGCCAGCAGGTGTAGCCAACTCATTCTTGACATCGACAAACAACCTTCCACCAGCTTCAAACATTGGTCTTGCAGCTCTTAATTGCCACAAAGATAAACCGAGAGGTTTCATGGGATCAGTCATCATCTGCTGATGGCCAACAGATATATAAACGTGATTTTCCTGGTCATTTGCGTCTGGAACGGGGTACAAGGTCGTGATTGGCCGGCTCTGAACAATATAAAATATATCATTAACCAAACACCATTCAATGTCCTGTGGGCGGCCAAAATAGGCTTCAATCTTTCTGCCAATGCCTGCGAGTTGCAAGATTTGTTCATCCGTCAGTGCCTGCATGTATTGTTGCTCAGGTTCAATTTCCTGATGTATAGTACCGCCTGCTTCTACAGCTAAAATGGCTAGTTTTTTGGCGGAGATCTTTTTAACGATCTCCTGGTTTGCACAGACACGATAATTGTCGGCATTTACAAGACCGGCTACCAATGCCTCGCCAAGCCCAAAGCTGGCATCGATAGACAAGTGTTTTTTATTGGAACTTACAGGATCTGCTGTAAACATTATTCCTGCTACGTCGGGAAATACCATTTTCTGAATAACAACAGCCAGGTGAACCTTCCTGTGGTCCACTTCATTTTTGATTCTGTAGATGACAGCCCGATCGGTAAAAAGTGACGCCCAACACTTGTTAATGTGTTTTGCTATCGCTTCTATCCCTTTAATATTCAAAAAAGTATCGTGCTGTCCTGCGAAGGAAGCTGCAGGCAGGTCTTCTGCGGTAGCACTGGATCGCACCGCATAAGCAGTTTTATCGCCAATCCTTAGAAGGCAATTTTCTATCTCCTTTAAAATAGCTGTTGAAATTGGCAGGTGTTCAATGGTATCTCGGATTTTCGCACTGATTGTATTGATATTCAATACATCTTCCACCTTAAGCAAGGCCAATTCATTCAACAAGTTATTGATGTCCAGATTGTCTCCGATGGTTTCTTTGTAAGCTTCTGTAGTCATATAGAACCCAT
Organism: Pedobacter nutrimenti; assembly: GCF_032678445.1. GTDB lineage: Bacteria > Bacteroidota > Bacteroidia > Sphingobacteriales > Sphingobacteriaceae > Pedobacter > Pedobacter nutrimenti_A. Next base: position 198,575 of record NZ_JAVTSQ010000006.1, on the reverse strand, counting down.
CTGGTACCTCTACCCCGTTAATGTGCTGCAATGCATTTAAGTTAGCTGCTTTACCACCCAACAAATCAAGTGTCGCTTTACTTTCATGGGTTACGCCAGGGACGTAAATATTTATATTCTCCATCTGCTTATTTTTATATTATTTACTTCTCAGCGTTGCCGTTATCTCCTTCATGATCTCCACTGATTTTGAGAGGTAGCTTTCGATGATTTTAATTTCGTCGTTTGAAAACGAAGCCGTCAATTCTGCTGACTTATTTCTAAAATCTTGATAGAGCGGAGCCAAAAGCTCCATTATTTTTTCCGTATCTGGTACAATAAAAACCTTTCGTCTATCGTCTTCACCATGCTGTCTTTTTACTAATTTTTTCTTTTCAAATCTATCGATCAAACCGGTAACCGCCCCTGTGGTCAAGCCTATTAAATTTGAAAGTTCTCCTGCCGTCATCTGCCCTCTTTCTAACAGAAAGCCTAAATATTTATGATCTGTACCTGAAAACCCCGCTGTTCCGGCAATCGCCTCATGCATCTGAAGAGATGTATATGCATAGGATTGATTTAATTTTCTGATTCTTCTGATGTGTTCTTCTTCCATGCTGTATTTTTTGTTGGCATCCAGGTGCTATTTCTATGGTCTATTTATCTTAGTCTACAAATATCTTATTAACTAAGATAAATAATAACTATGATCCACACAAATATTTTCAATGTTTACAATTCTATACTTGTCAATAGCCGCAAGCGTAAAAATGACTACAGCAAAGTGCCCTTTAAGAAGATTGCGGCAATACTAAAATAAATTACTAAGCCGGTAACGTCTACCAGGGTCGCTACAAATGGTGCTGAAGAGGTAGCAGGATCAATTTTACATTTCTTTAGGATCATCGGCACCATCGATCCACTTAAGGTTCCCCATAACACAATACCAATTAAAGAAAAGAATATAGTGGTGGCCAGTAACAACCAGTGAGGCCCATAGTTATACCATTGAAAATTTTGCCATATAGAAATTCGCACAAAACCAATTGCACCTAGTATAATACCTAAAACCAAACCAGATAAAATTTCTCGTCGCATTACATACCACCAGTCTTTTAACGAGAGCTCTTTCAATGCCATGGCCCTGATAATTAATGTGGCTGCCTGCGAACCACTGTTACCACCACTGGAGATAATTAAAGGAACGAATAGGGCAAGCACAACGGCCTTTGAAATCTCCCCATCGAAATATCCCATTGCAGTTGCGGTTAACATTTCTCCAAGGAAAAGAATGATGAGCCAGCCTGCCCTTTTTCTCAATAATGAGAAGAAAGGAGTTTTTACATAAGGGAAATCCAACTCTTCAATACCTCCAAATTTCTGGATTTCTGCAGTATCTTTTTGTTCGGCCACGTCCATAACATCATCAACTGTGACCACGCCAAGCAAAATATTCTCATCATTAATGACAGGGAGTACCACCCTGTCATACTCTTTGAACTTTTGGACGGCATCCTCTTTTGTATCAGTGATTTTTAAACTTGTACAAAAGCCATCCAATATGTCTTCAATCTTCTTGTAGTTTTCAGTTAGCACTAACCTTCTAATTGGCACATCATCAATAAGTTTACCTTCGTTATCCAACACATAAATTACATTTACAGCTTCTGTATCTTTATGATTCAAACGTAAATATTCACTTGCCTCTGCGATTGTCATAGTTCGATCTACGGCAGCAAAATCCGTATTGATAATTCTGGCAACGCTTTTATTGGAGTAACCTAGTAAATGTTCAACCGCCGTTCTATTTTCCTCATTTAAAAACCCGAGGAGACGAGAAAGTTCCACTCCTTTAGAGGAGGAATAAAAAATGGTACGGTCATCTGACTTAAGGTTGTTAAGGATATAAGATGCTCTGTCTTTAGATATACTTGTTATGATCCGCTTCTGGAGTTGTACATCTAAATAAGGTAGAACATTTACCTGCTGTTCTTCCTGAAATGAGTTGAACGCTTCAATGGCCTTATTGACCGGAATTGAAATAAATAATTTAGCAACTTCTGAAGGATGGATATACCCTGTTTGGTTATTGGGCTTAAATAAACCGGAAAAGTCTCCGGTCAGTATTTTCTTTCTTACTTCTTTAAAAGGAAAATTCATTAAGGACGATTTAAGTAGAGATTGTAAACACAAGATAATGGACCTTGTCTTCAAGGTCCATTATCTTGTGTAATAATAGATAAAGGAAGATTAATTGCCCTTTTTGCCCCCTTGTGCGTTCATTGCTTTTAATTTGGTTATCTGATCTGGTTTAAGAATAGTTTGATACTGCTCCATGCGGTATTGAGAAATTGCTTTCGAACCTCCCGGATCTTGTTTTTTACTTTGTTTTAACGCATCCTTACGACGGATACACTCGGTATTAACGGCCAATACTTTGGTATACTGCGCATCATCCAGAGAAAGTTTTTTCTGCAATTCTTTGGAATAGGCTACAGCACGCTGATCTGCAGACTGAGGAACAGCCTGGATACTTGTTTTTTTTGTAGCGTGCTGTTTTGGTGCGGTGGCCGGAGCAGCAGTTTGTGCTGACACAGAAAATACTGTAGCAGCCAATGCAAGGGTGAAAAGGATTTTTTTCATAGCAATCTAATTTTAAATAAAAATAACGAAAATTAAATCTGGTATTTATCTATTCTTCCTCCTTAATTTTGTTTGCTCTTAATTTTTCCTGCAATGTCTGGAAAATCACAAATAAAGAAGGAACAACAAATACCCCCAGTAGTGTACCAAAAAGCATTCCACCGATAGCACCTGTACCAATTGAACGGTTACCGTTAGCGCCTACCCCGCTAGAAAACATTAATGGCATTAACCCAAATATGAATGCAAAGGACGTCATTAAAATAGGTCTTAGACGGGCTTTAGCCCCTTCTATCGCTGAATCTAATATGCTCATCCCCTTTTCCCTTCTTTCAATAGCGAATGTAATCATCAAAATGGCGTTCTTTGCGAGGAGCCCGATCAGCATAATTAAGGATATTTGCATATAGATATTGTTATCCAGACCAAAAACCTTTGCAAATACAAATACTCCGGATAAACCCACCGGCAATGAAAATAAGACTGCAAGCGGAAGTAAATAACTTTCATACTGGGCACTCAACAGCAGATAAACGAAGGCGAGACATAAAATAAATATATAGAGTGTCTGTGAACCACTGTTCTGTTCCTCGCGGCTAATGCCTGAATATTCGAAGCCATAACCTGCAGGCAGATACTTATCTGCCGTCCTTTGGATAGCTTGTAGTGCTTGGCCGGTACTGTAGTTGTCATTTGGTGAGCCACTTACAGACATAGAACTAAACAGGTTAAACCGGGTTACATTTTCCGGCCCGTACACTTTTTTGAGGGCAATGAATTCAGTAATGGGTGTCATTAGGCCACTACTGGTTTTAATTCCGATTCGGTTAAGACCCTGCGGATTTGCCCTGTAATTTGTATCTGCCTGGATAATTACTCTGTACTGCTGTCCAAATTCATTAAAATTGGACGTATACGAACTGCCGTAAAAGGCCTGCATAGCACCCAATACATCTGAAACAGACACCCCGGCATCTTTGCATTTTGCCACATTCACACTCATCTGATATTGAGGGAAATTAGGGTTAAAAGAGGTGGAAGCATATTGAATTTCCGGCTGATTGTTCAACTGTGCTAAAAACTCTTTTGCTACGCCATAAAACTGACTTGTGGTATGACCACCCTGATCTTCCAATTGAAAAGTAAAACCACCACTGGTTCCAAAACCCGTTATCGTTGGCTGCGACATGAATAGAATACTGGCTTCTTTTATGTTTGCAGTCTTCTTTGTAAGCTCTTTAATAACAGCGTTATTGCTTACTTTAGGCCGCTGGTCCCAGGGTTTAAGCCTGATAATGACCATACCATAAGAACTTCCACTACCGCCTATAAAATTTTGTCCCATGGTACGCATGGTATTTTGTACTTCAGGGATTGTTCTGGAAATGGAATCTACTTTGATGGCTACAGCCTTAACCCTATCCATTGTAGACCCCGGGGGAAGGGTAATGTTGACAAAAATAGTCCCCATATCCTCACTAGGGACAAAGCTGGAAGGCGTAGATTTCATCAAGGTATAAAACGCTGCAATGAACAGACCTATAGCGACTACAACAATCCATTTTTTGGCCATGAGAAATTTTACAGCGCGGGCGTATTTGCTTGTGAGTCCATCATAAGCGGCGTTAAAACTAACACCGAACCGATGCATGAGCGTTTTCTTTTCCTGTTCCTTAATATGCGAGGGAGGTTTTAAAAACATGGCGGCCAATGCTGGACAAAGGGTTAAAGCATTAACAGCAGAAATTACGATTGCAATGGCCAATGTAATTCCGAATTGCCTGTAAAATACACCAGCTGAGCCGCTTATAAAAGTAACCGGAACAAATACTGCAGCCATGATTAAAGTAATGGATACGATTGCTCCCGAAATTTCGCTCATAGCATCAATTGCAGCCTTTCTTGGAGATTTATAACCACTTTCTAATTTCGCATGTACAGCCTCTACAACCACAATCGCATCATCCACAACAATACCAATGGCCAGTACCAATGCAAATAAAGTAAGCAGGTTAATACTAAATCCAAAGAGATATAGAAAGAAGAATGTCCCTGTAATGGCTACCGGAACAGAGATCCCGTGAATAATGGTCGATCTAAAATCCTGAAGAAAAATAAAGATGACCAAAAACACCAACAGAAAACATTCAACAAGTGTATGGACCACCTTGTCAATTGAAGCATTTAAAAACTGATTGACGTCTACCAGATAAATAGATTTGATACCTGCAGGAAAAGCTTTCTGTGCCTTTTCAAGAACCAGTTTAGATTTATTAATAACATCGCGCGCATTACTACCAGGTGTCTGGCTAATCGATATACCTACAGATTGCTTTCCATCTGTAGCGGTGGAACCCGTATAGGTTTGTGCACCGAGTTCTATCCTTGCCAGATCTTTTAGCCTTAGGTATTGGCCTTTTGTTGTGGATTTAACAATAATGTTTCCAAACTCTTCAGGAGATTGAAGGCGGCCGGTGTAGGTAATTACGTATTGAAAAGTCTGATGATCATTTTCTCCAAAATAACCTGGTGCAGCATCCTGATTTTGTTCATTTATAGCATTGGATATATCGGTGGCTGTTACGCCATAGATCTGCATGACATCGGGCTTTAACCAAATCCGCATAGAATAGGTCATCGCTGAACCAAAAACATTTGCTGCCCCTACTCCATTGACACGCTGTAATTGGGGAATGATGTTAATTGCTGCGTAATTCTGAAGAAATGTTTGATCATAGGCAGGCTTATCGCTATAGAGAGACATGATCAGTAAGTTGCTACTCTGCTGTTTACGGACAGTAACACCAGCTTTAATAACGTCTTGTGGCAACAAACTGGTTGCCGCCGATACCCTGTTCTGTACATCAACGGCAGCTTGATCCGGGTTTGTACCTACCCCAAAGAAAACACTAATAGATGCCGTACCTGTATTTGTGGCAGATGAGGTAATATAGGTCATCCCTTCTACCCCATTAATTTGTTGTTCCAGCGGAACAATTACGCTCTTTAATACGACATCTGCATTTGCTCCGGCATAGGTAGCTGAAACTTGTACAGTGGGAGGTGAAATATCGGGATATTGCGCAATGGGCAACTTCACCAGACCTAATATGCCCAATAATACAATGAGCACTGAAATAACGGTACTTAGTACCGGTCTCTCTATAAACTTTCTGAGCATAGAATAAATATAAACATAATCCCTTGTCGATTTATTTATTTACGTGCAAAAAGAGCGCCCGAAAATGAGCTAACTATGGTGTGTAACAAGAGTTTTTCAAAGCAAGAGTTTTATTCGGCTGATTTTAACTCAGGGACTATTCTATTATAGAAATAATTATCTTTATGCGTCACATAAAGCCACAAAATTCAAAATGCCTCAGAACCCGAATGCAAAGTCCCATCTCCAATATTTAAAAGATGGTGGTGAAATGGGAAGACTCACCAGAGCTTATAATTGGTCAGAAACAACTTTAGGCGATCCTGAAAACTGGTCTCTAAGTTTGTTGACCACAATAGGTATTATGCTGAAGTCAAAATTTCCTATGTTTTTATGGTGGGGTGACGAATTGATTCAGTTTTACAATGATGCTTACCGGCCAAGTCTTGGTAATGAGGGAAAACATCCCAAAGCTTTAGGGCAGCATGGAGCAGAATGCTGGCCGGAAATCTGGCCGGTAATTAAACCGCTTATTGATCAGGTCATGCAGGGCGGCCCCTCTACCTGGAGTGAGGATCAACTGATACCTATTTATCGAAATAATCAGCTGGAGGATGTGTACTGGACATTTAGTTATAGTAAAGTTGATGATGAATCAGGCATGCCTGGTGGTGTTTTGGTCATCTGTTCAGAAACAACGGAAAAGGTACTTAATTTTCAAAAAATTGAGAATACGATAAAAGAACAGGAACGTTCGAGAAAGAAAACCGAAAAGGCAGAAAGTATGTTAAGGTTTTCGATTGAGGCTGCGAACGCTGGTACATGGAATATGGACAGAAACAGCAAACAATTCATCGCATCAGATAGAATGAAAGAGTTGTATGGATATCATTCGAACGATCCGATGACTGCCGAAGACGCCATTTCAAATATCGCAGAAGAATATAGGGAAAAAGTCAGGGATATGCTTTATGCCACACTCAACAGAAATGAGTATTTTAATGTTGAATATCCAGTCCAGGGCCGTAATGATGGAAAAAATCGTTGGCTAAGGGTTTTTGGTCGCCTATATCCGGATTCAAACGGAAATTTAACTCATTTTTCAGGTCTGTTGATAGAGATTACTGAACAAAAGTTAGATGAACTTCGTAAAAATGATTTTATTGGAATGGTTAGCCATGAACTTAAAACACCGTTAACCTCCCTCACCGGCTACGTTCAGTTATTAAAAGCTAAACTAAAAGGAATTGAAGATACGTTCGTAACCAATACTATGGAGCGGGCACTTGGTCAGGTAAAAAAAATGAACACGCTGATCAATGGATTTCTAAATATTTCTCGCCTGGAATCTGGGAAAATCCAACTCCATAAAGATAATTTTCAGCTTGATATGCTGATCAAAGATATTGTGGAGGAAACCACGCATATTGATGACGGACATATTTTGTCGCTTTCGAATTGCCAGCCCGTAAACATATATGCAGATCGGGATAAAATAGGATCGGTAATTTCAAATTTACTTAGTAATGCAGTAAAATACTCTCCTAAAGGAAAACGCATTGAAATTAACTGTGAAATTAAACAGGCGGAAGTACAGGTGAGTATAACGGATGAAGGTATTGGGATACAGCAAGCAGATGTAGATAAATTATTTCAACGTTTTTATCGCGTGGAAAGTAACCACACACAGAATATTTCTGGTTTTGGAATTGGTCTGTATTTGAGCGCAGAGATTGTTCAAAGACATGGTGGAAAAATCTGGGTGGAAAGTAAAAGTGGTCATGGCTCAACGTTTTTCTTTACACTCCCACTTACTATTCAATAGCATCTCCCTGCCCTGGATCGTAAAATCTTTGAAAATAGACAAAAAGAAGGCTTGAATTTTGATGGCCGCATTTTAATGCGGCCTTAGTTTTCGATCCTTCTATTTTAAAAGCGACTGATGTTGCAATAAATATTCTATAGCTTCCTCTACAGCTTGCTCAGGGCTAACCGGATTAAATCCGAGCTCATTCCGTGCCTTGGAAATATCGAAATTTTGCTGTAATCCGGAAAACATAGCAATATCCTTCCTGGTTAATAAGGGTGCCTGATTTTTCCATTTACCTACAAGTTCCATTAGCCAGGCAATGGTAAACAAGACCGGCTTTGGAACTGTTCCTGGTACTTTTAAGTTCAATTCGGGATGTAATTTCTTTGCCAGTACTGTGGTGCCTGTTATAGTGAGGCACTTTTCATTGGCTAAGATATAGCGTTCGCCGCTTCTTCCCCGAACAGCAGCTAAGTGACATCCTTCGGCGACATCTTTTACATCTATCCAGTTCATGGTTATTTTGGTATCAACCGGGATCTGTTTATTCAAGATGAGTTTTAATACACCATAGGAAACATTTAAGGGCAAAGAAGCCACTCCTCCGATCATTGCAGATGGCATGACCACAACCAATTCAATGCCGAGTTGCCTGGCTAGTTCTAATGCCAGTTGTTCGCCATCATTTTTTGAATTGTAATACATGTCTCTTCGGTCGTTATTATAGCCATTGCTCTCCTTTGCAGGTAAACTGGTGTAATCTAAAGCTGCAATTGAGCTGACATAGACAATTCTCTTTACTCCGGCTTCGGCGGCAGCCTCAATTGTATTTCTTGTACCCTGCAGATTTACATCATAAATCTCTTTTTTTGGATCTTTTGCCCATAGTTTGAATGATGCACCAACGGCGTAGAACGTTTCTACCCCTTGCAGCGCTCTTACAAAAGATGCTTTATCGGTGATATCAGCTTCAACAACCTCACAATCCAACCCATGAAATGGAACTTTATTGTTAATATTTCTTACGCTTGCTCTAACTGGAATGCCTTTTTTTAGAAGCAGTCTGATCAGGTTATTTCCCAAATGTCCATTGGCTCCTGAAACCAATGCTAAATTTTTCTGTGTCATAATTTTATATTTAAATCACAACACAAAATTCAGCAGTAGGAATTCGTTTACACTTGACTTTTGTTAGTTAATCGTGCTGGCTAGCTACTTTTCTGCGTATGCGGCTTAAGCTTTCCGGTTTCATGCCTAAAAAGGATGCGATATAAGCAATTGGTACATTCTGTAAGATATCAGGAAAAGTATCCATCAGTTTCCTGTAACGCTGTTCTGCAGTGAGTGTGGCCAATTCTTTAGAGCGATTTTCATTATACTCAATGGACTGCTGAAAAACGGAAATACTAAAATCCTTCATCGCGATGCTTCTCTGCGTAAGCCTGTCAAGGTCTTTTTTAGTTATTCTTAACAACTCAGATTCTGTAATACTTTCCAGGTTTTCTGTGGATGTTTTTTGATTAATGAAACTGCTGTATGAAGTAATGAAGCCGGGAGGGCAATTGATATGTGAGGTAACTTCATCTCCATGATCGTTATAATGGAACAACCGCAGATAGCCGGAAATGATATAATAGATGTATTTTGGTATCTCTTGCTGTTCTTCAATTATTCTGTTTTTAGGGAACAAAACAGGTTTAAAGGAGTCTTCAATAAGGCGTACATCCTCCTCCGTGAGGCTTACTCTGGTTTTTATAAACGTCAGAAGCTTGTTGATCGAACTTTCTTCAGCCATATTTTATTTCTGATATTCAGTTTTGGGATAAAATAACTTGAAGGCATTGTATACCGCCTGGTGTATTACAGTTGAATGGATTTCCTGAGGCAAATAATCAAAAAATACAGCGGTGTTTTTTCCTGCCGTTTTCTGAACAACTTTACTGAAATTTAACGCATCCTGGTACATAACCAGATCTTCGTCTTTATTGCAAGCACCAATATAGACCATATGTCTGGAGTCTTGATCTGCTGCCGGTTTCAGTTTTGTGACTAAGACTTCATTTCCCCACCACAAACTCGGTGCTATAATCATATAGTTATTAAATAAGTTTCTATGATTGGCATAGATTTCGGATGCTAAAAGACCTGCCAGGGATTCACCGACTATGGTGTTAAAATGGCTTGTCCGATAATGTTTGTCCATAAAAGGCTGCAGTTCTTTTTCTAAAAAATTGATGTACAAGGAAGAGCCTCCATATTGTGGATACTGCTCTTTTTTAAAGCCTATTTTTTTTAGAAAATCCAGGTCAGGCACTGGAAAGGTAAAATCTCTCCGACGGTTGGTATTCTCTATTCCTACAACTATAGATTTTGGGAACCGGTTTACCCAGGGTTGGGTATTGTACCTCACTATCCCTGTGATGTGAATGAAATCTTCTTCCAGACCACCATCAAGGATATAAATTACCGGGTATTTAGTTGTATCCGTTTCCTTATAGTCCTCTGGCAGGTAGATGTTAATTTTACGGGTTTCACCTAATTCTTTGGATTCTAGCAGTGTTGTAATACCAATAGTTAATGGTTGGGTCTTCTCCTGGGCATAAATTGTGCTGGAGATTAAAAACAGAAATAGGATTTGTAAGAGTAGTTTTTTCATGGTTCGATTGCTGTAAAGCTATAAAAAAGACTTAGCATAATGGCTAAAATGCAATGAACTAAGTTTTGTATAAATCCACACCGACCTCTAGGATTTCAATCGATAAGAAAGACCAAATCGCCACATCCGGGAATAGGTATCACTTTTACCACCTCCAAGTACCTTTTCTTTATAATTTTGAATCCCATGGGAATAAGCAATGTAAACACCAATCCCATGGTCAAATTCTGTAGACAATTGAATTCTTGGTCTAAGATCACTTTTCCTGTTTAATCGATCAATGGAAGTTTGAATGTGAAAGGCTGCATTGTCTGTAGATTTTGCATCTCCCTTTTCGGTAGAACTCAAAATATATCCTATGTCCATTCCCCCCACTATATCAAAGGTACGTTTGCTAAGAAGGAAACGCCCACCCATATATGGAAACAAATTTATAAAAGAATTATTTAGATAGGTGTTACCTTTAAAAGAGGATGCTATATCACCAATTACATCTTGATATTCCAGATTCACCCTGCTTCTTAGCATTTCATAGCCTAAATCAGCACCATAAATAAATTGATGCTTGGTTACTTTCCTGATGTTAAAAGAAAGGCCATAGCTGAGTCCTCCTTTTGATCCATAAGGGTTATTCGTATAAGTTGCACTGTTGATCCTGGAAACGGATTCTGCCCCGGCGCCCCGATAAGAATAAAGACCTGAATTTAAGTTGGCACGAATTTCTAATTGTTGTGCCTTTAAGGATAGCGGAAGTAGTCCGAAAAATAAGAAGATAGTAGAAATCTGTTTCATAAAAGTTTAATTTGGTTAGTGTACTAACGTATGTCATCGAGCTAACGCTACCTCATATTCGATATTTTTATACAATATCGAATAAAATTTATAAATTGATTACGCATTCCGTTTTTCCAATTCATTCACCTAACAACCTTTTTTAATTATGCAACCTATTAGTAAAAAAGCATCTACCCTCTTTGTTGTCGGCCTGATTTCTATATTTGCTTGTAACCATGGTGACGCCCAATCTCCGGTGGAAACCCAGCCAGCGAATACAAAATACAAGCCCGCATTTACGGGGCAAACGCGTATTGCAGGTGTAAAAACCAAAGCACCTGTCTCTGTTACTTTATTAAGTAAAGACCTGGAACATCCCTGGGGAATCTGTGTTTTACCCGACGGACGTTTTTTAGTTTCTGAAAAGCTGGGAACCATGTGTATTATAACTACTACCGGAAAAATAGTAAAGAAAATAACAGGTTTACCTAAAGTTGTACCTGATGGACAAGGTGGGCTGCTCGATGTTAACATTGATCCGCATTTCGCCACCAACAGAATGATTTATTGGGATTATTCTGAACAGACATCTGGCGGTACATTATTAGCGATTGCCAAAGGAAAATTATCTGCGGATGAAACTAAAATCGAAAATATACAAGTGATTTACCGTGCCACCCCGGCCTATAAAGGAACACTTCAATTTGGTTCCCGTATCGTTTTTGATAAGAATGGAAACTTATTTGTAAGTACTGGTGAGCGCTCAGGGAATGACATTCGGATGCAGGCCCAAGCCTTAAATTCATCTCTCGGAAAGATCATTCATATTACGAAGGATGGAAAAGCTGTTCCTGGCGGTCCTTTCTCTAAAACTCCAAATGCCAGGCCGGAAATTTATGCCTTAGGTCTTCGTAGCCCGGAGGGATTGGCTATAAATCCACTAACTGGCGAACTATGGGAGTCTGAATTTGGTCCAAGAGGCGGCGATGAAATCAATATCATCCGGCCAGGAAAAAATTATGGATGGCCGGTGATCACCTACGGTATAGAATATAGTGGTGAAAAAGTTGGTGATGGTATCCAGCAAAAAAAAGGTATGGAACAGCCTGTTTATTATTGGGATCCTGTTGTATCTCCCTCAGGAATTGCTTTTTATAACAGTAACGTTATTCCTGAATGGAAAGGTAACCTTTTTGTTGGAGGTTTGAGCAGTACGCATATTGTTCGGCTGGTGATCAAAAATAATAAGGTTGTTGGTGAAGAGCGGTTTTTAAAAAGTGAGGGGGAGCGTTTCCGCGCCCTTGCTGTTGGTAAAGATGGAGCGCTTTATGCTGTAACCGACGGTGGACGATTCTATAGAATTGCAAAGAAATAAAATAGGCCCTGCAGATCCTTCTGTGATCTGCAGGGCCTAAATCCTTTTCTGTTATCAGAAGCTTTTTTATTTTGATTCCTTAACCGGGTTCATAATTTGTATCGCATCACGGATGTTTTTAAAAACAGGCTTATGATTGTAGTCGCGGCTCATTCTATAGGCCCCTGCTCCCCCGCCATTATTGTCTTTCATCCATTGTGCATAACTCAGAAGCGAGGCCACAGTTTTAGCATCGCCATCTGGTGTGGAGTCCTGACCGCCATTTGCATAAATATATTGATCCCCATTTACAAGCGCTATAAATTTACTTCCATATGCCTTAACAATTGGAGGGAAATCCTGGATTCCAGCACCGCGCCAGGCGCGGTTACCTCCTATGTATGACTGAAAGTAAACATAGTCGTAATTCGATTTAAATGGTACAAAAAGAACATCATAACCTATATTTCTACCTGTAAAAATAACGTCTGTATCGTAAATGAAAAGCGGCTTTTTTCCATTTGAATTAACGGTACAGCTGGTACAATTCGGGCCGAAATACTTTGCCAGGGCAGAAAGGAATTTCGCAGCGTTGTATGCAGGTACCTCAGCACCGAACATTCCTGTTTCAATATCCACATCAAGCCCATCCCATTTATTCTGAACAACGTATTCCATATACTTGTTCTTTGCATAATGGTCGTATGTACTTGTACTTTTTGCTACATTGGGATCTATACCTGCGGGGCGTACATAACCTGGGGTTTTGGTAATGGGATCATTTACAGAGTGATCAAAATAAGCACTATTGGGTGCTATTGTTTTCACAATTTTAATCCCCTTCTTCTGTGCCGCCCTCCAATGATCTGGATTTGGATCATAGCCTACGAAAAGGGAGACAATATCGAGACTGTCGGGAAGGTTTGATAAATTGGTTGATGCTTCGGGGTCGTTACCATCGGCAACCACATATCCTACGGCCAACAGATGATCACTAGCTTTATACTTAAGTAGTTGCTTTAAATAACTTGCCGAATCAGCTGACAGAGCTGTAGAATCCCTGGCATTTAAGCCAGATTTGGTATATGTAAATGAATAGAGTAAACCGGTTATTAAAACCAGTAAGCCTATGCAGAAAGAATATTTGTGTATCGGTTGCTTCATCTGTTGATTTTTATATGTTTTTCTAAATTACAAAAAACAAGCAAGCATTGATGATGATGTCTTAGGAATTTCTCCGGTAACCAAGTTCTGCCCCGCCACTAACTGGTAAAATGGTGCCAGTAATAAATCTGGATTGATCAGAAAGAAGAAAAACACAGGCATCGGCAATCACATCGCCTTCAGGGCAATAGCCTAAAGGATGAATATCATCGAGGTATTTTTCTATGGAGCTTGGATCTGGTTGCTCTTTAGACCATTCACGTAACATAGGCGTCCATACTCCGGCCGGAAGGACAGCGTTAACGCGGATGCCATAACGCGCATAATCAAGGGCCATTGATTTGGTTAGTGTGTTTAATGCACCTTTTGTTGCGGTATAGGCTGCATGATTTTCCTGGCCTATTTCACCAACAAGACTACTGGTATTCAAAATACATCCTTTGGTTCTTTTAAGTTCTTCGAAACCAAAGCGGGTGGTAAACAAAACACTCATTACATTCACATCCATCAATTTCCGCCATTCTTCATCACTGGTTTCATGCAGGGGTTTGGAAGGGCTGGCAATACCTGCATTGTTATGAATGGCATCAATCTTTCCAAATTTGTCCAGGGTTTCGCGTATGGCCTTCTCAACCTGCTCTCCCGAAGAAACATCACAAACAATTCCATGATGCTCCTTTCCCAACAGCTTTACTGCTTCTTTAACAGATGGTTCCGAAGATGCTACAATAACAACGTAAGCGCCTGCTGCGGCATAAGCCTTAGCACATTCCAGACCTATTCCCATAGATCCTCCTGTAAGAAAAATTACTTTACCTGATAATAACATCGTTTCCAACGGGTTCATTTTTGAATTTTTAGTCATCTATCTAAATATATAGTATAGTACGCCTGTTACTAAAAGTAGCAATACCGACAGCACCTTATAATTACCAAAACCTTTCCAACCTGCATCATGTAAAGGTTCTAAAGGTGATTTCCAGAAGAGTTGTACGCTTTCCGGAGTATGTTTTACAGGATAGATTCGTGAAAAGCTGACTTGTACGATCAGACAAATGCAGAACAGGTAAAAGGCCATCATCATGAAGGGAATATGTCCAATTATACTTTCAGGAAATAGTTTACCTATAGCAAAGACAATTACACCTAAGGCAGAACCAATCCATAAAGTCAGCTTTGCTGACTCTGCAGAGGCTCCTTTCCAAAATACACCGAGTAGAAATACACATGTAATTGGTGGAGCAATATGCGCAATGATGTCGTTGATGCCACTAAAAATACTTTCATATCTCCCCAATAATGGTAATAGTGCAAGAGAAAAAACAAGTGCGACACCAGCTGATATCTTACCTGCCCAAATCAATTGCTTATCTGATGCATCAGGACGATACCGTTGGTACATATCATAACTGACCATGGTGGATATGGAGTTTAGTGCACCTGCCACCTGACTCATCAGGCCGGATAAAAGGGCCGCCACCAATACACCAACTAGGCCCGTAGGTAAAAGTTGTGTAATCATCAATGTATAAATTCCTTTTGAATTAACATGTCCTTTGTCGTCTACACCTAAGCTGCTGATGTCTAAATGGCCCGATTTTGATAAGGTATAGGCCAGTAAACCAGGCAAAACAAAAATGAATACCGGAAGGATTTTAAGAAAGCCACAGAACAAAGATCCAACCCTCGCATGATTTTCGTCCTTAGCACCCAACACACGCTGAACAATGGTTTGATCGGCACACCAGTACCAGATTCCTAAAATGGGGTAACCTAAAAACACGGTATACCAGGGCATTCCACTGCTGTCACCAGATGGCCTTAACATAGACAGTTTATTCATTTCACCAGTGTTTTTCAAAACATCTGTCATATGACTCCAGCCACCCATTTTGTTAAAAGCAGCGTAACTGATGATAAATGCCCCTGTTAACAAGACTACAGTTTGTATTGACTCGGTGACTACTACGGCTTTTAATCCACCAATGATGGTATAAATAGCTGTTATAATACAAATGACGATGACACTGAGGTACATATTCAATCCAAATAGTGTTTTTAGCACAATACCGCCAGCGAGCATAGAAAATGCGATGTGAATAATGATAGCTGAAACCACAGAGATCACAGCCAACCAGTCTCGGCTTGAACGATCATAACGCTTTTCTAGAAAATCTGGTAAAGTGGCTACTCCGGATTTGATATAAAATGGCACAAAGAATAAGGCAAGAAGTACCAGTGTTACACCGGCCATCCATTCAAAATTTCCGTTGAGTAAACCACTGTCAAAGCCACTCTGTGCCAAACTAACCAAATGTACGGTGGATATATTCGTAGCAAAAAGTGCCAGACCGATAGCTGGCCATTTAAGGGTTTTTCCGGCGAGAAAATAACCACCGGCAGTATTTGTTTTGCTTTTGCGCCGGTGGCGGATTCCTGTCCACAGTCCTATTACCAGAATACCAAGCAGATATGCAATACTGATGCACAAGTCTAGAGATTTTAACATAATTTCAATATTAATGAATCAAGTCACAACTACTTCCCGCTTCCATTGGAGTTCTGTAAACTCCACCTTCAATGATGGCAGGATGGACAAAATGTTTTTGCAGATGTGGTATATGTTCTAAGAACAAGGCTTCATGCCCCATGGAAATATGATTAAAGAGAACCAGGTGCTGATGCAATTGACCCATATCCCCCACATGAGGAACAACTGGAATACCATATTTCCGGCAGAGTAAACTAACTGTAATGAATTCACTGACACCACCTAACCTTACGGCATCTGGTTGCATAAAACCTGCTGATCCTGTTTGTAGGTAATTTTTAAAGATAATGCGATTTGGAACATGTTCACCAAGTGCTAATTTAGTTGGTGCAATAGCCTCTGCCAAGGTTTTATGTGCCATTACATCATCGGGATGAGTTGGTTCCTCAATCCAATAAGGATGCATACTTTGAAATTCCTTGCATATCTTAAGTGCTTGTGGCAAGGTCCATTGCTGGTTGGCATCCAGCATCACTTTGATGTCTGGTCCCGCTACTTCGCGTACAATGTGAGATCGGCGGATGTCTCTTTCTGAATCCTTGCTTCCCACTTTCAGTTTCATTGCAGTAAATCCTTCTGCAACGGCCCTGATACAGTTTTCGCGTACCTTTTCGTCACTATAATTGAACCAACCAATAGAGGTGTCATAACCAGGATAACCTGAGTTGAGTATCTCACAACGGTTTTCCTTACCTGCAGAATTATCTTTCAGTAATTTTAATGCCTGCTCTGGGCTAAGTACATCTTCAAGGTAAGAAAGATCAAGTGTATTTACGATTTCTTCTGCTGAAAGATCAATTAATAATTTCCAGAGTGGTACTCCCCTTTTCTTTGCCCATAAATCATAACAAGCATTGGTTACGGAAGCTAGAGCCAAATGTACCACGCCCTTATGAGGGCCTAGCCAGCGGAACTGTTGTTCATTAGAAAGCTGATTAAACAATGCTCCAAAATCAGACATCAGTTCCTCAATATCTTTACCTTTCAACTGCTCTGCATAAAACTGAGCTGCTTTGCAGACCAGGTCATTTCCTTCCCCCAGTGTAAAAGCAAACCCTGTTCCTGTTAGACCGCTGTCGTCAATCAAATTGGTCACTGCATAAGAATAGATAGGGTCGCTATGGATAGCATCACTTCCTGCCCCTTTACCCAGGGGAAAACGTAGGTCATTTATCTGTATTTTCTTTATCATTTATCCCGTATTATAGATAATCAGTAAATATTTAGTTAGAAATCAAAACTAATCCCATATGGATCAATCAGCAATGAATTATCTCTCTATTTTAATGGATTATTCGATTAAAACAGTAGCTTTAGCTAACAATCCCAGCTATATATGACGTTAAGTACAGCAGATAATAAGCGCAAGAAGAAAGTAAGAGATGGATTTGAAGGGCAAAAGTTAATCAGTTTGCCTAATATGATCTACAAGAACACCGACACTGTAAATGCCCTTTTGAATCAAGTTTTTATTACCCATATAGGCTATTTCCCTAAGGCATTCTCACATTTTCGTGAGCGTAGAAAAGGTTGCGAAGACAATATTTTTATTTATTGTATTAGTGGAAAAGGTTGGTATATGATTGATAAGAAAAGATATGAAGTTGGCCCTAACCAGTATTTTCAAATTCCAGCAACCACAAGCTATATAAAATATGCCGCCGATCAGGATCAGCCCTGGACCATATTTTGGGTGCACTTTAGCGGCAAAGAGATCAATGCTTTTAACCAAGCGTTGAATATTACCTTGGGTGACGGTCCCCAACAAGTCCATTATAATGAAAAAGGAATTCAGATTTGGAACGAAATGTATCGATGCCTTGAAATGGGATATAGTAAAGACAACCTGAATAACGCAAATATGTGTCTGTATTATTTTTTATCTACTTTTCTATACCCCGAACAGCATTTTACAGGAAACGAGGATAAAGGAATAGTCAGGGAAACAATTGTTTTTATGCGGAGTGAACTGGCTAATAAATTCACTGTGGAAGATTTCTCGGCCCGTCATAAACTTTCAGCCTCTCACTTTTCAAGTTTATTCCGTCAATCTACAGGAATCTCACCTATGGAATATTTTATACAGTTAAAAATCCAGCAATCATGTCACTTGTTGTACAGCACGGAAACTAAAATCAAGGAAGTTGCCATCAGCCTTGGTTATGATGATCCCTATTATTTTTCAAGATTGTTTAAAAAAATAATGGGTATTTCTCCAAAACAATACCGAGTTATAAATAATGGATTGAATAAATAAACAGTTGAATAATCCATCTGATTAAGGTCATCAATGAGGCAATTTATCTTTAACAACTCCGTATAAATAAGTGCCTGCTAAAGCGCCAATTGCTACAACAACCATTCCCATGTAACCATAACCTATACCCACAAAAATTGGTCCTGGACATGCCCCGGTGAGCGCCCAGCCAAGACCGAAAATGGTCCCTCCTATGATGTATTTCCTCCAGTTTTTATCTTTGTTTTGAAACTTTACAGGTTGTCCGCTTAGATCTTTCATTCCAGTTTTTTTGATTAAAAACACAGCAATTACTCCGCAAATCACTGCAGTGCCAATGATTCCGTACATGTGGAAAGATTGAAAACGGAACATTTCCTGAATACGGTACCAGGACATCGCTTCAGATTTAACCATTACGATTCCAAAAATTACTCCTGTAAAAATGTATTTGAAGAACTTCATTGTTAAAAAATAATTGGAAATAAAAAATGTGTCATGATAAGACCACCAATAAAGAAGCCGATAACCGCTACTAATGAAGGGAGTTGGAGATTTGAAAGGCCGCTGATGGCATGACCAGATGTACAACCTCCAGCATACCGGCTTCCAAAGCCAACAAGAATGCCCCCGAATAAGAGTAGTGATACGACTTTAATCGAGGCAAGCGACTCAAAATCAAATAACTGAGATGGATTTAAACCGCCGTCAAAGTGAATTCCGAGCTTATATAGATCAGCAATGGTTGATTTGGATAAATTTAGAGGGGCATCGCTTACTAAAAATGTAGAGGATAAATACCCACCGACGACTGCACCTATAAGAAAAAATAAATTCCATTTCTGAGTCTTCCAGTTGAAATCAAAAAAGCGCACTTTTTTACCGGCTCCCATCATACTGCAAATGGTGCGAAGATTAGATGAAAAGCCAAATGATTTTCCGAAGAAAAGCAAGGTAAGCATAATTAGTGCAATGATTACTCCAGAAGTATACCATGGCCATGGCTGTTTAATGAGTTCTAAGATCATAAATATATTATCAATATTTAAAAGTTGTCCAGTGGACCAGGATACCGCTAAAATCAGTGGCAAAATAATTGAGAAAGTCGTCCAACGTTTCAAAACCATCATTAATTGCCAATTCATGAACCTCGGCAGAAGTTAGAAGTCTTCCATCAATCCTAATATCGGGTATTTTCTTGTCATTCCAAGCCATACTAATCTCTTGTAGAAGGACACAATTTGTTTCAAGGCCAAATGGTAGCTCTACCCCCGAAATTAAAGAGGTGCAAAATTGAATGGTTTCTCCAACAGACCACTCCTTTGCCAAACTGTTTATATCAGACCTTTTTCGCCGTATGGTATGGAGCTTGGGTTGGAAATGTCTGGTTTGTTCATCTTTTAGAAAACCACAAAGAATCTTTTCCCTAAAAAAAGTAGGTTTTCCGTTAATATACTCTGTAAAACATAAATTCATTTCATCTTGTTAGCCGGTCTGTTAAAGACTCTTTTTAAAATAAACCTTAAAAGAATGCATATTGTCTAAATAATTGTATTCGAGCTCAAATCCATATAAGGTGCAAATCTGCTTACTGATTGCTAATCCAAGCCCCATTCCTTCTGATTCGGCAGATTTAGAAAAACGATCAAAGATCCTGTCCTGAACGCTCTTGTCTTTACCTGTATTGGAAATTATCATAATGTCAGAGAAAAGTTTTACATCGATACGGCCTCCTCTATGGTTATGCCTGACTGAATTGCTGAAAAGATTATTCAAAAGGATATCTGCCAGGTATCTGCTCATTGTAATTTCGGTTTTTTCCATCTTCCCATTAACTTCTAACCCATCCTTCTCAAATAATTCGTGGAATTGCCTGATCTTTCCCTCAAGCATCTCCTGAATATCGATATTCTCGGCATCCGGAATAAAATTATTTTCAATTTTAGCCAGCAGCAGAAGTGATTGATGAAGCCTGGAAAGTCTTCCGGTCGCATGATAAATATCCTCTAGGAGATGTCCTTGTTGCTCTGTAAAGGCCTCTGTCTGAAGCAGGGAGTCAAGCTTGGAGTTGATCACCGCCAGAGGAGTCATCATTTCATGCGATGCATTATCTGTAAAACTTTTGAGTTCCTTATAATCCTGCCTGACCTTTTTTGCCATAGCGTTTACAGATTCATTTAGTTCCCTAAATTCATCTACCTGCGTTGGTTCCTCCTTTATGGTTTCCATTTTTGTCACTTCAAAAGTCTTCATTCTGTTCAGGATAGAATAAAATGGCCTCCACAACCGGCTTAATACAAACCGATTTATGAGAATTAATGAAAGTAATAACACAACGGTTACACCCAGTGTAATGAGTAAGATAATACGTACAAGATCTTCAGATTCTACCCTGGACTTGGTAATTGTAACCTGATAGATCCTGCCTTTTAAAGTTACGGTAGTAACCAGACTTCTGCCAGGTTCTACCTCGTTTTCCTTTGGATTGACATAGGTTGTGTAACTGAAATCCCGTATATTGGATACATCGCCATTAATCTCCTTATAAGAAACCTGTTGATCCAGATAACTGGCTGGAAGCGGTAATTTCTGATAGGTCTGTGTATACTGACGAATTTCGTTCTCTTCTACTGCCAAATCCCGGTCCAGTCTTTCTGTTAATATAAAGTGAATGACTACATAATAAATAATACCTGTAATGATTAGGATAACCAACGAAGTCAATAGGTTTGCACGATTATATCTGGTTGATAGCTTCATGCCTCTCCAAATTTATATCCGATTCCATATATCGAACGTAAATAGTCTTTTCCACCTGCTTCAGCCAATTTCTTTTTCAGGTTTTTTACGTGAGTATAAATAAAATCAAAATCATTTGAAAGGTCCATTTCATCTCCCCATAGGTGTTCGGCCATGGCATTTTTTGTCACTATCTTATTTTTATTGGCAAGAAAATAAACGAGCAGGTCAAATTCCTTTTTGGTAAGCACTACTTGATTATTGGATACAGAAGTCTTCATAGCAGATACATCGACTTTAATTTCATTGAATATGATCAAATTATCACCATCGAAATTTTTTCTTCTCACAATTGCACTTACTCTTGCCTTTAGCTCAGAAAGATGAAAAGGCTTCACCAAATAATCGTCGGCACCAAGATCAAGCCCGGCAAGTCTGTCATCAAGAGAATGTCTTGCCGATAGGATAAGGACGCCGTCTTTTTTCTTCATCTGCTTCAGTTGCGACAACAGTTCAAGTCCTTCACCATCCGGAAGGCCGAGGTCAAGTAAGATGCAATCGTAATTGTAAAGCGCAATCTTTTCAGATGCAGATGCAAAGTTGGAGGCAAACTCACAGATATTTCCTTCGCCTATAAAATAAGCCAGAATGCTTTCTAAAAGTGCCTGTTCGTCTTCAATGACTAGAATTTTCATGAGTATTTATCTTCCTTTTTGTGTTCAAGAGCCCACAAGTTCGGTATGCTATCCAAGTTTCCAATCGGGTCTTTCAAAGTGACAGGTATATCCATAAGGATGTTTTTGGAGATAATCCTGATGCTCCTCTTCGGCGTTCCAAAAAACAGTTTCCGGAACTAACTCTGTTATGATTTTTCCAGGCCATATACCGGAGGCTTCCATTTCAGCAATTAGGTCTTTTGCGACTTGTTGCTGTTGTTCATTCAAATAGAAAATAGCAGAACGATAAGATGTACCTATATCGTTTCCTTGTCTGTTTCTCGTTGTCGGATCATGAATCTGGAAGAAATATTCAAGAAGTTTCCGGTAGGACAACCGGGCTGGATCAAATATAATCTCAATAGCCTCAGCATGTGTACCGTGATTTCGGTAAGTCGCATTAGGAACATCTCCTCCAGTGTATCCGACAACTGTTGAAATCACTCCGGGATAATGTCGAATAAGTTCTTCCACCCCCCAAAAGCATCCGCCAGCCAGAATTGCTTTTTCAGTATTCATATATATTTTTATTTTTAATTGCATAAAGATACACTGACAACATGTATATTTTGGTTTAATTTCAGTAAATTCATCATCTGAAGCTCACAGGGCTAACGTAATTTTTAATAACGAAATAATAATACATGCTAATAATCAATAACTTCGAAGAATATCAATCACATTTGGGTCAGGAATTAGGCGTTTCTAATTGGCATAAAATCGATCAGGATCAGATCAATAAATTCGCAGATGCAACATTTGATCATCAATGGATACATGTTGATAAAGAAAAAGCTGCAAATGAAGGACCATTTAAGGCGACTATTGCGCATGGTTATTTAACTCTATCCTTAATTCCCTATTTATGGAAACAGATTGCAGATGTCCGCAACATCAAAATGGAAATCAACTACGGTATTGAGAGTTTTAAATTTGGTCAACCCGTATTGGTAGATAGTGATGTGCAGTTAAAAGCTAAGCTGATATCGATAGCCAATTTGCGTGGTACAACGAAAGTTATTATTGAAGCAACACTTGCCATTAAAGACCAACCAAAACCAGCCTATGTTGGCAATGTTGTATTTCTTTACCATTTTATATAACATATAATATATTGGATTAACCATGGCCTGGGCCTCATACCCAGCCATGGGGCCTAATGCAAAAACCATAAAGACCATTGGCAATCTTGCCAGTCTGTAAACATATGAAAGAGTAATCCAACTGCAATTATCCGTGTTTTAGGAAAAAAGAGCAGAACAAAATAAACCGCAATAGCATAGTAAGAATGCAAAGGGTGATAACCAATGCTGCATCTGTCCGGATCAAAAATTGGAGTGGCTAGCAGATGATCCACATCCACGAGCATAGTTGCAATCATAATGATCCAGGCCTTCTTCCATTCCTTTCTGAAAAATATTAATGCGATTAAACCAGGTGCCAGGAAATGTAAACTATAGTGGACTATAGGTTTCAATGTAAAAAACAGATGCGGACTCATACTACGAGTAAATATAAATTTTAATCGTAGTATAATTGTCAAAAGATTTATAATATTGAACGTAGACGCTACTATGAACCTCCGAACAAAGTTAAACTGGACCTTTCAACAAAACAACCTATAATTTTTATTCTCACCTTTGTGCCATTAAATTATAGAATGAAACGGTTCTTAAAACTCATTAAACGAATTATGACCATCTTGTTAAGTATACTATTGCTTTTGGCGATAACTACCTTTTTCTATATCAGGCAACCAAAATTTGGAAAGGCGCCTTCGGCTGAACGCTTAGATCTTCTTAAAAGATCACCACACTATAAGGATGGTAAATTTCAAAATACGCACTACACGCCTGATCTAACCGAAGGATATAGTATGTTCGGTATCATTTACGATCAACTATTCAAAGATCATCCAAGGAGAAAGCCTGCTGGCCAAATTCCTTCTACAAAAACAGATTTAATAAATCTGCCGGCAGACGCCGAGGTACTGGTGTGGTTTGGTCATTCTTCCTATTTTATTCAGATTGAGGGAAAGCGCTTTTTGGTAGATCCTGTATTTAGTGGAACGGCTTCACCATTGCCTGGAACGGTTAAAGCGTTTAAAGGTACAGACAGGTATACAGTGGAAGATCTGCCAGCTATTGATTACCTCCTCATTAGTCATGATCATTACGACCATCTGGATTATGAAACCATCGTCAAATTAAAAAATAAAGTAAAAACCGTTATCTGTGGTTTGGGTGTGGGTTCGCATTTTGAAAGCTGGGGTTATCCCGCCAAAGAAATCATAGAAAGCGACTGGAATGAAACGATTTCTTTAACCGACGGATTTAAACTGCATACCACTCCTGCCAGGCATTTCTCAGGCAGAGGATTTACCAGAAATAATACGTTATGGATGTCTTATGTGCTGCAAACGCCTACAACTAAGATATATATTGGAGGCGACAGTGGTTACGACACCCATTTTGCTGAAATTGGCCGTCAATTTGGACCGATAGATCTCGCCATTTTAGAAAATGGGCAATACAATATAGCTTGGAAAGCTATTCACATGCTACCCGAACAAGTAATTCAAGCGGCACTGGATTTAAAGGCCAGGAGGCTCTTTCCTGTACATTCCTCTAAATTTATGCTTGCTATGCATCCGTGGAATGAGCCGCTGATCAAGGTTACAGAACTGGCCAGAACACATCAGCTCCCTTTGATTACACCCATTATTGGTGAAAGCGTAAATCTTAGGGATACCACTCCTATTTTTCCAGAGTGGTGGAGAGAAGTAAATTAAAATTTCATAAGACGAGCGCATGAAATACATTGAAACAAAATCTTGCTACATTGGTCCCGAAATATCACCTGAACAATTTATTTCAGAACACTTTTTTCTGTTTTTAGTAAAGGGGTCAATTACCGGATATGACGGTAATAAAAAATATGAGCTGAAAGCCGGCGATTCCTGTATTGTAAAAAAAAATCGTCTCGCCAGGTATCATAAACAGACACATGATGAAAGGATGGAAAAGGTAGTTGTCATTTTTGACAAAGCATTCCTAAAGTCTTTCCAGCTTAAACATCAGGGTACATCTTCTGTTACCGATAATCAAAATGCCTTTATACTCTTAAAAAGAGATGATCTGATCAATAGTTTCATCAATTCTCTTACCCCTTATTATGGCAATAATGGCAAAATGGATGAAGTTTTTTCTAACATTAAAAGGGAAGAGCTTTTATTGATTCTATTGCAAAAGGATCCTGAGTTGTACAATATTCTCTTCGACTTCGGAATTCCGGAAAAAATTGATCTGGAAGAATTCATGAATCGAAATTATAAATTCAACGTTAGCATAGAACGCTTTGCTTATTTAACAGGCCGGAGTCTATCTGCGTTCAAAAGAGATTTTAAAACGATATTTCAGGATACGCCGAGCAGATGGTTGGTGAAAAGACGGTTGGAAGAAGCTTATTTTCTTATGGAAAAGAAAAGTAAAAAACCATCCGACATCTATATTGATCTTGGATTTGAAGATCTGTCTCACTTCTCCTTTGCATTTAAAAAGAAGTATGGTTTGGCGCCCTCATTATTAAGCAAATCTTAATAATGAATCAAACCAAAAATCAGGCTCAATCCAATGATGTACAAGACATTTAATTTAAACCTTTTCATTAGAATCAACGAAAACACAATCCAACCGAGAGCATAAAGATCAATAGAATGAGTAGATACTCCGTTTGGAAAGACGACATCTTTACCTAAAAATAAAGTAAGGTTTAAAATTACACCCACCACGGCCGCGGTTACAAAGCTAAGTATGGATCCCATTGCCTTGTTTCCGTGCGTTCTTTCTATAATTGGGCCTCCAACAAAAATAAACAGGAATGAAGGGAGAAAGGTCAGAAAAGTAGTGAGTAATAATGCTCCGGCCCCCATGAGCATAGAACCCGAAAAATGATTGTAGGCAGCCATAAACCCAACATAACTCACAACAATAATGAGGGGGCCAGGCGTGGTTTCCGCTAAAGCAAAGCCATCAATCATCTGCATTTTATTTAACCAGTTTAACTTGGTAACGCTAAATTGGGCCACATATGGCAACACGGTATAAGAACCGCCAATTGTAAATAGCGCAGTTTCTGTAAAGAATAAACTTAATTGTTTCCAAAAACTGAAATCAACTGCAAAGAAATAGAAGGCGGTTATCGGTATCAACCAAAGCAGAATAAAGACTACAGTACGTTTAATGGATTTTTTAATTGTAGCATCCGACCCCAATGCAATAGAGTTTTTATTAAAATAATAGGCACGTTCATCAACTGTTGTTTCCTTGTTAACTCCATTTTTTTTATCCAGTAGACCTGGGAGAAATTTCCATACCACGATACCCCAAACTATTGCGCCAGTAATAATCATTAACATAGATAGATTAAAAAAGAAGATACCAGCAAAAGCAAGGAGTGCCACCAATACATGTAGGGATGTGTGTAATGCCTTTTTGCCAATGCCCAATAGAGCAACTATAATAATGGCGATGACAGCGGGTTTAAAACCATTGAACATAGCAAACATCCAGGGCTGGTTTCCAAAATAAACGTAAAACATGCTTAATAACAGCAGGATAACCATAGATGGCAGCACAAAGAGAATGCCAGCAATAAGCCCTCCTTTTAAACCATGTAATTGCCAACCAATATAAATGGCCAATTGTTGTGCTTCTGGGCCTGGCAATAACATGCAAAGACTTAAAGCATGAAAGAACCTGCTGCTGCTGATCCATTTTCTTTTGGTGACCATTTCATCATGCATGATGTTAATGTGGCCAACCGTTCCGCCAAAACTGATCCAACCCAATTTGAACCAGAATTTTAGAGCGTCTTTGAATACAGGAGGCTTACGTTCGAATGAGCTCATCATCCGGCAATAGTACTTAAAACAAAATCAAAAATCAAAGCATTGACAAGGTATATTTTTGATTTAAAACAAGGTGGTTTTTAGTCGATTTAATGCGGTATCTCTATGCCATACAACCCTCTCTTTGTGTACGCCTATTTTGATTCTTTAGGCGCCTTATTTTCTGCTACGCTTTCAATTTCTTTATTCAGAAAAAAAGAAAGGCTTGTTCTGATAAAAACAGTACCTGCCAATATTCCCAAATCATTAAATGAAGGATTGAGAATTGTATCAATAATATCTGACGCGATTAAAAACTCCAGCCCCAACAATAGATAATAGCCAACTTCAATTTTAATCTGAACAGTTTTAGCCAGCGAGAACGAATTCTGGAAACGGCTCAGTTCATTATGAACAAATTTAAGTAAGCCCAGTGCGGCACCATAACAGATGATACCTATACTAATATAACTTATGATATGTGATATGGATTGAAGCAGAACACTCATCGCAAATTGGTCTTTAGATAAAAGTACATAATATATGTAAATATTATCCTATTAATCCATTACCGGATTCCTCAGGATTTCAAGTTTTGCAAATTTGACAACCTCGATACTCGGGAATCCGAAATCCTCCACTACTTTGCCTAAAATCAGATAGCAACCAGTTCCTCTGAATGGATAGCCCGGTGCGTTGTTCGGAAAATGCGTTGTATCAAAGAAATGCCCGTCTGCATCAAGGAATGTTCCAAACCACATCTTCTTGCTGCCCTTGGTATATACCGTTTTTCCACAAACATACAACCCAACCATTTTAACCGTCTGGCCTACATATTTAAGCAAGTCTTTAGCTTTAATTGCGCCACGGTACCCCGTTTTGAGTAAATCAAACATAGAAAGTGTTACTGGAAATCCCAACAGTTCCAGTTCATGATAAGCATCTTCTAAAGCCGTATTTACCAAAGCGGGCATTTCATAATATTTACGTTCCATATGAAATAGTACTGCATCATTCCCAGGTTTATTTCCTGCAAAAAGCATATGAATTTCCCACAACAGAACCTTCTTACTTTTGCCTGTAAAACGAAGCGCTCCAATCCTAATCAGGATAATGGCTTGCTCCAGACTAATACTGCTGCGGCGTACAAAGTCCTCCAGATCCGAGAACTCACCATTCAATAGTCGTTCCCTTGGGATGGCATCCATAAGCTTTCCATCCAATCCCTCAATCCCTATAAATCCCAGATATACATCTATGCCAGAAATAGAAACTGTAGAACAGCTCATATTCACGCAGGGCAAATGAATTCTGGCTCCAGACTTCCTAAGCTCCTGCACATATAACCAACGTGTATAAAAGCCACCATAATTATTCAGTACCCCAACCATAAACTCCATTGGGTAATATGTTTTTAAAAATAAACTCTGGTAACTCTCTATAGCAAAACTTGCAGAGTGGGCTTTAGAAAAGCTATAACCTGCAAAAGAGCTCACCTGCCGCCAAATCTCCTTTGTAACTTCTTCAGGTCTGCCCAAAGCTGAAGCACCTTCATGGAATTTCAGCAGGAGTTTATCAAATTCAACTCTGGAGCGATACTTGCCACTCATTCCCCTACGCAGAATATCTGCATCCTCACCATCCATTCCGGCATAGTGGATACTGATCTTAATTACATCTTCCTGATATACCATAATACCAAAGGTATCCTCCATTTGTTCTTTTATTACCGGATGTAAATAACTAACATCTTGCGGATTATGGTAGTTTTTAATATAAGCTTTCATCATGCCCGACTGCGCTACTCCGGGCCTTATGATAGAGCTTGCTGCAACCAGGGTCAGGTAATTATTGCAAGCCAGTTTCACCAACAGCTGGCGCATAGCCGGAGATTCAACATAAAAACAACCAATAGTATCCCCATTTTTCAACCGTGCATTCAAATTCGGATCTTTCATAAAGGTCTTTACCTGGTGAATATCAATTTGAATTTTCCGGTTTTCTTCTACCAGCTTAACGGCCTCCTTAATATGTCCGATCCCCCGTTGAGAAAGAATATCATACTTATCATAGCCAATCTCTTCCGCTTCATACATATCCCATTGCACGGTGGGCATCCCTTTAGGCGGTAAATCCAGTGCCGTATAATAGGTTATCGGTTCTTCTGAAATCAATATTCCACCCGCATGAATACTGCGTTGATTCGGCATTTTATTCATCAGTTCGTAAACAGCTAAGATCTTTTTAAATGTGGCGTTATCCCGATTGACAATCATTTGACCAGGATCGGTAAAACCATCAATTTCGGTTTTAGGAAGCCCCATCACTTTTCCAATTTCTCTAATCACCGAACGGTCCTTGAAGGTAGATACAGTTCCTAAAAGCGCGGTGTGCTCCTTTCCGTACCGATTAAAAATATAATTTTGCACATCTTCCCGCTGGTCCCAGGAATAATCGATATCAAAATCCGGAGGGGAGGCCCTTGATAAATTTAAAAAACGTTCAAAGTAAAGATCTAACTCAATTGGGTCAACATCGGTAATTTTCAGGCAGTAAGCAACCATACTGTTCGCTCCGGATCCCCGGCCTACATGATAATACCCCTGCTTCATGGAATAACAAATGATATCCCAGGTAATCAAAAAATAGGCACAAAAATTCATTTCGAAAATCACTTTCAACTCCATCTTTATCCTATTGAGGGCTATCTCATGATCTGGACCATAACGGTATATCATACCCTTCATTGCAAGGTTTTCCAGCAAGACTTTATCCTGCTGTTGGTTGCCGGTAAAGGTCTTTCGGTTCAGCTTGAGCTTACCTTTCGGATAATCCATCACGCAGTTATCCATCAGGTTACGAGTATTATCTAAAATAAAACTATACTTATCGAATTTGTGATCCAGTTCGCCAGACTGTAAAAATTCATCGGTATTCCTGCACTTGTCCTCTGCAGAAACCATGGTAAGCAACGTGTTAAGCCCAATCCCCCGGAGATATTCATGCAACCTGTATTCCAGCTTGCCACAAAACACTACAGGCTGCAAAGCCACAAGTTTATGCGAAAAAGATGAAATATCCATTGCATGTAACCCATGCAATTCATCAAAACGAATTCCCAAATACTCATGCTCAGTCAGCACCTCGGCAGAAAAGCGATGATATGGGTACACCACATAAGCATCTGCGAAAGCAGGACAACGGTCCGGCAAGTCCCGTTGCTCCAAATTATGCTGGGACAAAAAGTCATTTAACTGTTTCATTCCTTCCCTATTGCGTGCAATTCCGATATACAATAACTTCTCCTTCCTCCTGAATTCTATTCCGGCGATCGGTTTCACACCTTTCGTCCGGCATTCGCGCATAAATTCCATTATTGCGGTGGAGTTATTGATATCCGTTAACACCATTTGAGCAATTCCCCGTACACATGCCTCCTCTACCAGTTTTTTAACCGTCATTGTACCATAACGTAAACTGTACTGAGAATGAACATTCAAATACATATGCTAAACATCTAATTTCATTAATGAGGCCCTCGTTACCGCTTGAGGACCAAATCGCTTTCGAATCTTATCCATGGCCTGCACCAGACTATACTGCTCCTGGGACTCACTATACAGGTCAATCTGCTCAAATCCATTGACCAGACTCGAAAGCCGTACGCCCACCAACCGCAACAACATGCGCTTCTGGTAAACCTGTCTAAAAAGTTCTTTGGCTTTGGCAATTAAAACACTGTCTAAAGAGGTGTATGGAATATTTGCCTGTTTGGTGGCATCCTCAAAATTGGAATAGCGAATAGTGATTGTAATGCAAGCCGTTAATTTTTTCTTCTCCCGAAGTTGGTAAGCCACATCCATTACCTGGGCAGTAATCAAATTATAAATCATATCCAGATCAATGCTATCTGCTTTAAACGTACATTGGGTACCAATGCTCTTCGCCTCACTGTAAGGAACTACGGGAGAATAATCAATTCCCCTGGCCTTCTGCAACAGTGACAAACCGTTCCGCCCTAGCAGCGCAGTTATCTGATCAGGATGAATTTGAGCAAGAGTATAGATCTTTTTAATTCCCATATCACTCAGCTTAATAAAAGTCTTTTCCCCAAGCCCCGGGATTTTTCGTATAGAAAGCGGGTTTAAAAAATCAGTTACCTCAGAGCCAGCTATATTGAGTTCACCATTAGGTTTACATTCATTGGTTGCCATCTTAGACACCGTTTTATTTATCGACAGGCCAAAAGAAATTGGAAGCTTCGTTTCCTTAATCACCAGTGCACGTAATTCATGAGCAAACTTTAGCGTTCCATGAAAGCGGTCCATCCCAGTCATATCAATATAATGCTCGTCAATACTTGCCTTCTCAATTAAAGGCACCCGGTCGCGTAAAATTGTTGTAATTTCCATAGAAGCTTCAGAATAGGCATCCATATTCCCCTTTACAAACATAGCTTGAGGACATAACCGTTTAGCCATCCTTGAAGACATTGCTGAATGTATCCCGTATTTCCTGGCCTCATAACTGCAGGATGCTACAACTCCCCTGTCAGAAGTTCCTCCAATAATTACTGGCTTTCCCTTTAAAGAAGGATTCTTACGAATTTCAACGGATACAAAAAATGCATCCTGATCCATATGGATGATCTGCTTATCGTTTGTCATGTCATGAATTTAACCAACGCAAATTTATACTAAAAATTTTAGTATAAATGACGTTTGATAATTTTTTTAGCAGGAAACATGTCCTAAGGGCCAATCTCAACAGCAGATCGTCAAATAATACAATAGTCCATTAAAAACGAAGGATAATTCATTGTTCTATGGTTGTAAAGGAAATAATTTAGCTTTCCTAATCAATATAAACCACATACAATGAAACAATTGTTTACCCTATTGGTCGTACTCTCTACGTTTTATCAAACCAAAGCACAGACCACAGCAGTTAATCCATCTATAAAAACCTCCAAGGCAGTTTTAGATGATTTTATGGATCAACGTTTTGGTATGTTTATCCATTGGGGCCCCGTTACATTACGTGGCACAGAAATAGGCTGGAGCAGAGGAACCAGCGTACCCGTCGAGGATTATGACAATTTATACAAAGAATTTAATCCTGTTTTATTTAATGCAGACACCTGGGTGAAAACAGCTAAAGAAGCTGGAATGAAATACCTGACGATTACTTCAAAACACCACGATGGTTTTTGTTTGTGGCCAACTAAGTTTTCTGACTATAACATCATGAATTCGCCTTACAAAAAAGACATCGTAGGTGAATTGGCCAAAGCTTGTAAAAAGTACAATATCAAATTCTGCGTGTACTTTACAGTTTTAGATTGGCATGATCCCAATTATCCTATCCATCTTCCAGATGGAAAAAGTTTGGATCCCAAGGCCGATATACACAAATTTATTGCGACCATGAAAAACCAATTGCGGGAAATCGTTACCCAATATCATCCTTATATGCTTTGGTTTGACGGCAATTGGGAAGGTCCATGGAAAAACGAATACGGAGCAGACCTGTATACATTTTTGAAAAAACTAGATCCAAATGTGATTATCAATAACAGAATTGGTGCAAGCCATGGCGGTGAACACCCGAAATTAACTGAAGGGATTATTGGAGACTTTGCTACTCCGGAACAAAAAATTGGGGAACTAAATATGAAAAATCCCTGGGAAACCTGTATGACCATTTGTCAACAATGGGCATGGAAACCAAATGACAAACTAAAAACATTAAAAGAATGTATCCAGACTTTAGCCAAAACTTCAGGGGGAAATGGGAACCTTCTATTTAATGTCGGCCCAATGGCTGATGGTCGGATCGAACAACGCCAAATCAATAGACTTAAGGAGATGGGCGATTGGCTGGCTACCTACGGTGAGAGTATTTATGGCACTAAAGGAGGCCCATATAAACCAAATGAGGTCTTTGCCACAACTCGGAAAAACAATAAACTCTATGTCCATATTTTTGACGGAAAATCCGCTGATGTGATCCTTCCAGCATTACCAGGCGTTAAGGTTAACCAAGCCTACTTGTTAAAAGGCAGCAAAATTGATTATAGTCAGAACACAGATGGAAGTATTGTACTTCGTTTACCAGAACATCTACCAAATGCAGATGATTCAGTCATTGTACTGGAACTCAATACCAATTCTGAAAGAATATGAAACTAAGCATCATCATAGCCCTGTTATCCGGATTACTTCTTTCCAGCTGCCAAACGACAACTAAAAACCAGCAGGTAAAACGCTTTGGCTCTATAACCGGTTTAAAAGCAGATAAACTTGCCAGATATAAAGAATTGCATGCAAATGCCTGGCCTGAAGTATTAAAAAAAATAAAAGATTGTCATATCCAGAACTATTCCATCTACCTTCAGAAAGTAAAAAATGAATACTATCTGTTTAGCTATTTTGAGTATACGGGAAAAGATTTTGATGGAGATATGAAAAAGATGGCTGCAGATCCGAACACCCAGCGTTGGTGGAAAGAAACAGATCCTTGTCAGCAGCCGCTACCGGAAACTGCTGCAAAAAAAGAAATATGGACTAATATGGAAGAAGTATTCCATACAAATTAAACTTATTTTTTTTGCAGATTTAATATCATCTGATTGCCGTAAAACAGCTATTGTTAAATATTTTTAAAAAAAACTTAGAATTCTTTTAAACAATCCTTATTTTACACTTGTTATTGCTTTTCGTTGAGCAACCATTTTTCGGAAGCCGTAATAATTTATTTTAAATATCTAAATACAATGCCACAAGGAACAGTAAAATTTTTTAATGAGTCAAAAGGATTTGGCTTTATCGTACCTGAAAACGGAGATGCAGAGATCTTTGTACATGTAACAGGATTAGCGGGCCCTATCAGAGAGAACGACAAAGTTACGTATGAAGTAGAAAACGGCAAAAAAGGCCTGAATGCAACAAACGTGAAAACCATCTAAATTATAGATGATCGATTTAAAGCATCTCCAAAAGAGATGCTTTTTTTTTTATTTCTAAACTCTTATTTAAATTTCACGAAATACGCTGCCATAGGGTTGTCAGTTAGGCGTGTTTTCTTTGTGTAGTTAAACATAAAGATTCATTCATAAACCTTTAAGATTATGACAACCGAAAACACGACTATCGAAGCTATTGAAATCCAATCATTTGTTTCATCTGCCAATATGCTGAATGATTGGCTGGGGCACCGCAGACTAACCAGACGCGTAATTGAGGCATTTCCAGAAGATAAATTATTTACCTATAGTATTGGAGGAATGCGGCCTTTTTCAGAAATGATGAAGGAAATCATTGATATATCAGGGCCTGGAATACAAGGTATCGTAACTGATAAATGGGAAAACACAGGCGGTTTTAACAAACATACCATCAGCCCGGAAGATCATACAAAAGAAGGATTACTTCGCCTTTGGGACGAAGGAACTGAACAGATCAGGACTTTTTGGCCGCAGATTTCAGAGGAACGCTTTCAACAAAGAGTATTGGTCTTTGGCCAATATGAAGGACAGGTTTTTTCGATTATTCTTTACTTTATCGATAATGAGATTCATCATCGTGCACAAGGCACGGTCTATCTGCGTAGCTTAGGAATAGAACCACCTGCATTTTGGAATAGAGATTAAACCTATATTCTTTCTGTTAGGCACCACGAGTGATGCCTAACAATTTCTAATTGTTTCTTATTTTATCGGATGAAGATTATTGTTAAGTTTACACATATTCAGTAGTCCAATTTCTATGCAAATACTTGCCACCTTAATCATTATTGACCGTGATGCAGTCCAACCGGTTTATCTGCAACTGGCCAACCGATTAATGCAGCTGATCAAGGATGGTACATTGCCGGTATCCCATCGGTTACTCAGCACCCGAAAAATGGCAGAACTTCTACGGGTTCATAGAAAGACAATCGTTAGGGCCTATGATGAATTATTAGCGCAAGGCTGGCTCGAAAGTGAAGGTGGCAATGGAACCTTCGTAAGCAAGAATCTACCACAATTAGAACTGGAAAAGCTGTCAGCTAAAAACGACACCAAAATTAATGCATTAAAAACTGCAGGCTTTTCCATTGACAATGCAGATCATTTAAAAAGAAAAATGATCAAAGCCACACAACAGTATCATCTAGATGATGGCTATCCGGACAGCCGTTTAGCACCATTAACCGAACTATCCAGGGCTTACCGGACTCAACTCCTGGCGGGAAACTCCTATCTCCGGTTTGGTTATGGTGATACAAAAGGTTCTTTATCATTAAGGGAAGAACTTTGCAATTATTTTGCAGAAACACGAGGTTTAAATATCGATACCGAAAATATCCTGATTACCCGTGGTACAGTTATGGGCCTTTACCTGGTGAGTGCAGCCCTTATAAAACCTGGGGAACATGTAGTGGTTACAGAACTCGGCTGGAAAACGGCCAGTATGAATTTCTTGCAAGCACAAGCGATCGTACACAAGATTGCTGTGGATGAACATGGCATGATTGTCGATGACCTGCGAAGACTATGCCTTGTAAAGAAAATAAGGTTAGTTTATCTCACCCCTCATCACCACTACCCTACAACAGTTCCAATGCGCGCAGATCGGCGGATGCAGTTGCTAAACCTGGCAGAAGAATTTGGTTTTATCATTTTTGAAGACGACTATGACTACGATTTTCATTACATGAATAAACCTCTTCAGCCACTGGCCTCAGCAGATAAAACCGGCCATGTAATCTATTGTGGATCATTTACAAAAAGCATTGCTCCTGCATTTCGTGTAGGCTATCTCGTTGCCCCGGAAAATGTGGTGCAGCAATTGGCCCAGTTGCGCCGTATTGTAGACCGGCAGGGAGACTTTATGCTGGAGAATTCCATTGCAGAATTGTTTAAACTAGGTACAATACAGAAGCATTTACGTAAATCATTGCGGGTATATCGGGAACGAAGGGACTTGTTTTGCGAGCTGATGAGACATCACCTCAGCGACAAAATTTATTTTCAGGTACCCGAAGGCGGCATGGCTGTGTGGGCAATAGCAAATCCTTCAATCAATATCCAAGACCTATCCTTAAAAGCACTAAAAAAAGATATTTACATCAACGATGGATCCGGATTTGGCGAGGCACCAGCGGTTAAGAACAATCTTAGACTAGGCTTTGCGTCATCAAATGTGGCAGAACTGGAGTACATAGTAGAAACTATAGCCAAGTTATTGTAACCTGTCGAAGTCACTTATAACTGCACCCTACTAAAACTCATCTACTGTAGATCTGGTATCTAAATCTATAAAAGTGAAAACGACCTTAGAATCTTCATGATCAATTTTAAAATTGACCAATTCTGACATCAATTCTTCTGAATTCGAACCTGCGCAAGCAGAATGATAAACTAACAGATAAGAAACACGTGCTTTCCCTGTTTCGTTCTCTTCCTCATACTCTACTTCCTCAAGCTCCAAATCTGAAATTTCTGGTGTTGCACCGTCAGAACCATGATAAACCAATAATATATCAATCACCTTATCCTCAGGGCTGATATCCTCATAGCTACCACTAAACAAAACCTCATTCAAAAATTCTTTTGGACTTAATTCGCCCTCTTGCAGCGATTCATAATCATCCTGTTGGTACTCCAATTTTAGTATTGCCATAAGGACGGCAAAATAACAACTTAATCCTTATTCTATCCTATATCAAATGAAAAAAGAATCATCACATTACGAATTTCCATTTTCTTTACTTGATCCCTAAAAGATCAAATAATTCCTCTTTCTTGTTTAATGCAACGGAAATAGACTTGCCGTTAACAAGCTCAACCATATTTCCATTTACACTTCTTACTGAGTCAAGATTCAAAATAAATGAACGCTGAATTCTAAAAAACTTTGGTAAAGACAAGATCTCCTCCATTGACTTAAGTGTTGCCTGCGTACTGTAAACACCTGAAGAAATAACAATTTTCAAATAATCACCCTGGGCTTCAACGTACAAAATTTCATCCAATAAAATCTTAACTAATTTCCCATCCGATTTGATAAAGATTCGATCGTTTGTTACCTGTTGAATAGAAGACGAATGTTTTAGTTCCAGGTAATCTTTGGCTCTATTAACTGCTTTTAAAAAACGATCAAACCTCACCGGCTTAACCAGATAATCTGTTGCCCCTGTCTCAAAACCATCTAATGCAAAATCCCGGTAAGCCGTGATGAAAATAACAACTATAGAGTTTTCCAGAGCATTTACAAGTTCTAAACCATTCAGTTTAGGCATTTCTATGTCGCTGAAAACAATATCAACAGGCTGATCTTTTACAAATAAAAGCGCATCAACAGGATCTTCAAATGTAGCCAGAACATTCAGAAAAGGAACTGCTTTAGCAAAAGACTCAACAACATCCCTTGCAAGAGGTTCATCGTCAATAACGACGCAATTTAATTTTTCCATTAATTTTTTAGATCTAATTTTAGGGATACTTTAAAACATCCATCCCGATTTTGAATTTGTAATTCATACCTATCCGGATACAAAAGCTGTAATCGTTTTTTAGAATTCTCCAGACCTATTCCTCCAAACTCTGCCGTTTTTCTGGTATCATCAATATCATTTTCGACATCAAAATAAAAACACCCATCATCGATCTTTATACATAGACTCAGCAATGAATCAGTTTTAGATTTTAGTCCATATTTAAAAGCATTTTCGATAAATGTAAAAGTTAAAAGCGGTGCAATATAGAATCCTGAACATTCCGATTCATTGGGAAATTCAAATCTAATGTCTTTGCTTCCGGAGTATCTCATTTTCTCAAGCTCCACATAATTTTTTATAAATTCCAGTTCCTTGCTCAAAGGGACCTTTTCAGTATTGGATTCATATAAAGTATAGCTCATCGTATCTGAGAGATTCAAAATAACCTCCGGAACCAGATCATCCTTCTTAAGACTTAAACTGTACAAATTATTCAAGGTATTAAAAAGAAAATGTGGATTAAGCTGGGCCTTCAAAAAGTCCTTTTCTATATTGATATTCTGAATTTCCAGTGTTGCTTTTTGTTTTTGGATATTTAGCGTTCTGTTATACAGCCTGGAGATTTCAAAGAGAATTTTGACAAAAAAGAACGGCGCTAAAATGGAAATAATAATAATTGCCTGTGACACCATTCTATTTATCGATATAGCCTGGAAAAAAGTCTGACTTGCAGCTCCTTTTATGGCCCCTTTCAATTCGCCATCCAGAATTTCGAAACCGAGTGAATGGTATGCAATAGAAAAAATGTAGGTAGCTGAAATCCAAATAACAACAAATATTGGAAATGTAAATATAATCAGCAGAATAGCGGTTCCTACTCTGCCTTTAAAAATTCTGGGCAAGGCAACATAAAAAAACAAATAAAAAACAACCATATTAACAGTGGTCATCCGTAACGTCAAGATAAAACTGTTAAAGTATGTAAGATGATAGGCAATTCTGTAACTCAAAAACAAAAGTGCTGCGAAGCCCAACCACATCAGACTATGAAACAAAAACCGCTTCCTTTTGGTATAGAATCTATCAAAATCAAATGCTGCAATTCTGTTTGTAAAATAGTCTGAAAAAACCTGTGTATCCTGCATTAGTATCTTTTAAAGCAAACCAAAGATAGTTTTTTGATTTGCTTGATTATGTTTCAATTATAAAATTCTGATGATGGCGTTCATAATATTGATGGTATTGTGTCCCAAAATAGGATAAATTATATTTCCGGAGAATTTTCTAAGTATACCAACACTTAACGATGAAATTAAAGCCAGATAAACAATCGTGACCAAATCAAATTTAAATGCATGATTCGCCGTAAGAAATACCCCGTGAACAACCCCAAACAATACAGTTACAATAATGAACCCCCAGCCAAACTTCAGCCCTTTAAAAGTCCATTTTGGAGGAAATGCCTTTTCCAGCAGCCATAAACTGATCCCTCTAAATGCAAGTTCTTCCGTTAAGCCAGGTAAAGTTGCCTGAAAAGCAAAGGTTTCCAGGTCGAAACTACCCCCCTTGGGAAATAAAATCATCTTAAAAATGAAATCAAACAATAAAAATCCAAAGAAAAACAAAAGACCAACAATCAACTGCTTTTTAGAATTCGTTTTCGTCGTAAAACCAATTTCCTGCCTTGTGGATTTTGAAACAGAATAAATGATCACTAAAGACATCACCAGGCTTAAGATCTTTCCAATCCAGGAAAACTTAAGTCCCAGAAATTCCATGCTTATGTATTGTCTGGACAGTTGCTGAATATAGCAGTCCACTAAAAAATACAAGATAAAGAAGACTAAATATTTCAACTGGCCTTTTTCTGACTTAATAAATGCAATGAGAATAACTGGCAGGATGATTAGAATCCAAATAAGTGGTGTTAGTAATGACATATCTTTTTATAATTTTTATCAAAACTATCCAGCCCTGATCTAGATTAAAAAGTCTACCGATGAAAACCATTTTTTTGCCGATGAAAGATGATTATTGGAAGATCAGAGCAAGTAGAAATTATCACTCAAGGCACCACTACAGTCTTCCGTTCTATAGTCTGTGCACTGAAAAAACCTAAAGCCCCGCCACTAATATTTCCTTGCGGATTAGAAGCTGGTAGGCCCTCACCAGATCCATCAGCCCCAGATAAACTAAAAAGGTAAATATACACTGGTGCTTCAATACAATGCATCTCTGCAATAAGTTTATCTCCTTTCATTACATTCCTGGTTACATCCTTGGTTTTGTTTTCATAAACCAGATATTCTGAAATATTCTGTCCATCCACAAACTCATCACTAACCACCTTGAAACGCCGTTGAAGTTTATTGTTAATCAACTCCTGAAACCAGTAATAATTGCCAAGGCCAGGCGGATCTTTAAAAGCTATCTTTGCCTCAGTTCTCACGGGATCATAATCAGCAGCATTTAAGGAAAAAGATATAAAACGTACTACTTTCGGCATAGTACTTACTGCATTAAACTCCTGTTCCCCAATTTTCACCTTCAACTTATACGTCTGGCCCGGTACTCCTTTCAAATCCAAATCCTGGTAAATCCCGGGGCTAGTCTCACTAAGTACTCTGGCCACGCCCTTGTTTTCAATCTGTACCACGGCCTTGCTCACTCCAACAAACGTGTTTGGATCCTCAAAATTCTTAGACTGACTTATCGTTACCTTACAAGAACCCGTCTCGTTCTGCACAATCCCTTCAATTACATATTTAAACACGGGATCCTGAGGGCTAAACTGTAATTTATCCTCACAGGATTCCAGAGTTACCAAAGCAAATAAAAGAAATAAGAAATGCCGTATGTTCATTACAGTATAGTCTGTTTCATCGTTAAAACTTAAAATTATAAGAAACAGAGGGGACAAACCTAAATAAAGTAATCCTTACTGCCTCTGTTTGATTTGGATTTGACGGATCATCTCTGAAAACAACTCTATAAGCATTCTTGTGCCCATATGCATTGTAAAGACTAAAATTCAGATCTGAAGAGTAACCCTTCGTTTTTTTGAGAGAACGCGTAATGCCAAGATCAAGCCTGTGGTAACTTGGCATACGATCCGCATTTCTTGCCTTAAAATAATAATAACTATAACCAAGCACATCATACTTTACATTAGGAAAAGTCACCGCATTCCCGGTTGCAAATACCCAATTTGCAGAAAGCGTCCATTTCGTATTGAGCTGGAACAATCCCACCAGCGTAATATCATGTGTCCTGTCCTGACGGGCGTTGTACCATAGGTTATCATTTATTCCATCAATCTTTCTTTCCGATTTTGACAAAGTATAGCCCAGCCAACCAGTGAACCGCCCTGTTTTCTTCTTTAGCAACAATTCCAACCCATAAGCCCTGCCTTTTCCGTACAGCAGGAGTGTTTCAATAGGCCGGTTCGTAAAAAGATCGACCCCATTGCGGTAGTCAATCTGGTTTTTTAATGCTTTATAATAGAGTTCAGCACTTAGTTCCCAAACATTAAAAGCCATGTTTTTATAATACCCCAAAGAAACCTGATCACTGACCTCTGGTTTAATCAAATTGGAACTGGCCACCCAGCGGTCTGTAGGATCGGTAACGCTAGAATTAGAAATCAAATGCAGATTTTGCACGTTACGAACATAAGAAGCTTTAAAAGAACTCATCCCATTCAATGCGAAGGAAGCCGAAATTCTGGGCTCCAGATTTAAATAATTCACCACTTTCTGCCAACTTTTATAGTTCATAGTTGCAGCTACGTTTCCCCTGTCATCTACCTGATAGTAATCACCCTTGCCCAGTACCGTAAATGAAGATAATCTCAGTCCATAAGTCAAGGTAAACAAATCATTCGCTTTCCATATATTGCTTGCATAGAAACCGTTATCCAGCGAAAACCTATCCTGCAGTTTCTGAGATATAAATGCCGATCCAACTGCAGTGGCCTCGCCAGGCTTAATCACATGATAAACCGAATTAAGTCCAAAAGAAAGTGTGTTTCGGTCACTGATATACCATTGCAGATCCTGTTTTAAATTCCAGTCGCGGATCTGGGAAAAAAGATCCAGCGAACTCTGATTGCTGAAATAATGAACAGTATAATCATAATTGCTAAATATCAGCGAAGTGTTCGAAAACAATTTAGGATTAAAAATGTGGTTCCACCGCAAAGTAGAAGTTGCATTACCCCAGTTCAAACCCGATATGTCTTTAGAAGAAAAAACATCTTTCCCAAAATAACCAGAAATATACAATCGGTCTTTATTCCCCAAAATATAATTCAGCTTCGCGTTGATGTCATAAAAATAAAGGCGGGAATTCCTCACTGCAGAATCGGGAGAGAGTTTTAGAAACAGATCGGCATACGTTCTCCGGGCAGAAACCAAAAAAGACGAACGCCCCCTTTGAACCGGTCCCTCCACATTAAGTCTGGCAGAAATGAGCCCAATACCTCCGCTAAGGCCTAATCTCTCATTATTTCCATCGTTCATCTTTACATCTATTACAGAAGATAAAGCCCCACCATATTGCGCTGGCATGCCACTTTTATAAAGAATAACATTTTTTATTGCATCTGAATTGAAGGTCGAAAAAAAGCCCATCAAGTGCGTGGCATTATACACAGGGGCCTCGTCAAGGAGAATTCTGTTCTGATCGTTGGTTCCCCCTCTAACAAACAAACCGCCGCTGCCTTCACCCATCGTAGTTACCCCCGGCAGCAATTGCAAGGTTTTTACCACATCCAGTTCGCCCCCAAGTACAGGAATATGCTTGATGTCACCAATATTTACCCGCTCCATTCCCATTTGAGTATTCTGTACATCCCGCTTCTCATGAACCACCACTGTTTCCAATGTCTGTAACTGTTCTTGTAATTTTAAGTTCAGTATAGTGTCCTTGTTTAATTCTAAAGGAATAGAAATTCCTTTCAATCCCATAGAATACACACTAAGCTTATAAACACCTGCAGGCAAAGCAATGGAATAAAATCCATAACCATTACTCAGAGTCTCCCGCCCCTCAATCCTAACTCTTGCACCGATCAAAGTCTCCCCGCTCTCTTTTTTACTGAGCGTTCCGCTAATTACATATTTTGGAACAGAATTTCCTTGTTCGACAGAGGGCGCCTTCAAAATGGATGTCTCAAAACGGACATACACCTCCTGATCCAATATACTAAATAACAGCCCTCTATCTTTAAAAGCAGTCGTAAGTAAAGCCTTTAAAGTTTGGTCTTTTGCAATTACAGATATCTTTAAATTACTGTTGGCAACACGATCACCATAGGTAAATGTTACACCTCCTTTTGTAGAAATCTCATCCAAAGCATTTTTAAGCTTAGATTCTCGGATCGTTACACTGACCCGTTTGTTTAGCAAATCCTGCGCAAGTACAGGTCCATGCAGTCCAATTAGCCATCCTAAAATAAAAAAAATAAAAACCCGGGAACTAATTTGGATCATCTTTGCTATTTGGTACAAATTATGGAGATAATTTATATCCCTCTCCACTTTTCATCATCCTTATCTCTGTAATCAAGCACAATTTAGTCAAAGTTTCCAGTATTGGACGATCCATATTTAAATTTCCATAAAAGTGCTTGTTCATTAATTTCGGCTCTAATTTTATAGTTACGCTATAATGGTTTTCCAAATCATTTACCACATCAGAAAGCAAATTCCCCTTATAAATAAAAAGGCCTGTCCGTTGGTTCAAAAAAGCAGCAGCTTCAGGAAAAATTATCTTCGAAATCACCTCTGAGGATACATTTACGTTGGCTTGTTCATAGGGCAAGATCTGCAGTTTCTTATCCGCAATAGCCACCGCAACCTTCCCCTTTAATAACGTCACTCGAA
This sequence comes from Pedobacter nutrimenti, assembly GCF_032678445.1. GTDB lineage: Bacteria > Bacteroidota > Bacteroidia > Sphingobacteriales > Sphingobacteriaceae > Pedobacter > Pedobacter nutrimenti_A. Next base: position 155,538 of record NZ_JAVTSQ010000006.1, on the reverse strand, counting down.
CTGTAGACATCGCCGCATAAGCGGCTATGTTAAAACTCGTTCCCAGAACGGTAGTACGTACCCTTCCAGTTGTAATCAAAAATGGATGTGATGGATCACGCTTAACCTCAAAAAAAGCTTCCCCGGTAAAATTGATCGCCCGGTTTCCATCTTTAAACCGATAAGGATAAACAAGTTTACTGTTAGGGCTCAACCATATCTTTGTCCCATCTGTTAAATTAACTTGTTTATATTCTCCAGCTCCCGTAAGTACCTCCTGATTACTCTCCCTAAATATATCCTGTACAAAACCGGGCTTTAACAAGTATAAACCACCTAAAATCAACACCAAGGTAGCGGCTATAGAAAGTACCACTCTCATTTTCAATATGTTTCTTTTACCAGTTGGTTGCGTAATGATTTGATTGCTCTCCTGGACTTTTTTTGTATATTCCTGCTCTTGCTCTTCCCAGGTAAGTTCCATTAATTCCCTCACCTGCGGATGATCCTGCTCCATCAGGTCCAGAAATGAATTCATTTCCTCTTCTGTACAGGTATCATTCAGATATCTCTGGTACAAAAGTTTGATCTGTTTATTTTCTTCCACAGTGTATATTTTTAATTGATGTCCATAAACTCCGCAATTGCAATTATAAAGCAAATGAAACTGGCGTGATGACTAACATAAGTCCGGATAAATTTAGAAGCCTCCACAATATGGTTTTTAACCGTATGTTTTGAGATTCCAAGTTGCTCGCCAATCTCTTCATGACTCAGATAATCATTTCTGCTCATCTCATAGGCCAGTTTTCGTTGTGGGGGAAGTTTATCTATCGCGTCCATATAAACCTTTCGGAGCTCCTTCTCATAGAGGTTATCCTCTGTGCTGTTTCTTATATTTTCTATATAAATAAACAGTTTATCGCGTAAGGCCCGATCTTTAGCTACCTTTTTCAGATGGTTGATCACATGGTTCAGCGTAATCTTTTTAATATAAGCCCCAAAATACCATTCAGGGTTAATCTGATCCCTTTTTTGCCAAACGCGCGCAAACACTTCCTGGACAATTTCCTCTGCTGTTTCTCCAGATTTACAAAGTCTGGAAGCATATCTGTAAATCCTCCCCCTATACAGATCATAAACCTCTGCAAAAGCCCGCTGATCTCCATTCTTCAACCTGGTGAGCAGTTCAGTTTGTACTTCAGGATTTACAGATTCTTTTATCATAATTCTGATGCTTTATTCCTAAAGTTTCCTGTCTATTTTACTTAAAGGCGCTTTCATCAAATTGAAAAATTTTGAAGCATTCCCCCCTTTCCACACATCAACTCCATATTCTATATCTTCTTTTTCCCTGAAGGTACCAAATAACCTGTCCCAGATGCTTAGTACATCACCATAATTACAATCTGTATAAGGTAGTTCGAAATGGTGATGTACATGATGAAGATTAGGTGTAATAAACAGTTTGTTTAAAATCCTGTCTGCCTTTGCAGGTAACATCAGGTCTGTATGAGAAGTTAAATTAGATATGGTCTGCACTGTTTGTCTGATGGCCAGCAAACCGAGCGAAGCACCCGATGCAAATACCACAACTGCCAGAAACAGCACTCGCAGTATGGTTTCTCCCGGATGTTCCCTGACAGTTGTAGATACATCCACCTCCGGATCACTGTGGTGTACCATATGAAACCGCCAGAAATTATGAACCTTATGCATCATCCTATGATAAAAATACTCAAAGAAATCAAGTAAAAAGAATCCAATCAGGTACCTTATCCAGAGCGATCCAGACCAGGGCAGCAGGTATAAAATACCCCAATGTCTTGTCGTAACCCAATTGCAAATCAAGAGTACAATGAGTATCAGCCCAACCTGCAAAGGCAGGGCCGTACTCGTAAAAAGCAGATTTACCTTAGTATGGTTCCACTTACTTTTCCAAGGCTGCGTTGAAAGAAAGAGCTCCGCAAACCAAAGAGATAAAATCAGAACAGCAAACAAACCTATCTGAATAAAAGTAGGGTCAGCCTGCAGTCCATATTTCAATCCGCCTGCCGCCATATCAGTTGAGTATATATTGTGCATTTATCCATTCCTTTCTAAGGATACCACTGGCCTTGTCAACGAGAATTTTGCAACCTGTGTTAGCGGTAAGTTTTCGGCTATAATTTGGACGCTCTATGTGAACATTTGCCTGCCCCTCCAATACCAGAACATTTATCCCTGCGTCTTCAGGATAAGCCAAAACGTTAATACAACCACCCATTGACTGTACAATCACCAATCCTGTTTGAATTACAAACGGATACTCCTTTGACTGCACCACATTAAAAACAGCCTGTCCTTCCAGCTGTACAAACCTTTTTTGACCTTTAAAAATCTCAGCATAATAGAGTTTGCTCTCTGGCCCTAGTTTGACTACAGTACCATCAGAGAGTGCAAATTCCTTACACTCCCCCACACCAGTTATGGCTTGATGATGTGTGCTACCGGCAAAACTATAAGTTCCCAAGTGCTCAAAGGAAAGGCGTCCCAGAAGATCAAAAAAAAGTTCCAGCTCTTCTGCAGAGCATTTCTTTTGCTTATATTGAGCATATAGTTCTTTTAAACGTTGAATGTCTTTCATCCTCTTATCTCTCTTAACTTCTAAATGTCCAGCCATCCCTGTCTGGGTTAATTACATCCTAATACAAAAGATAAAAGACCAACGACTATTGGAACCTAAAATATTTTTACCCACACGCTGTACATTACCGCACAACAACTGTACATTAATGAACATAAAATAAATATAATTGAATTTAAGAAACTGAATACAAGACACTTAAATTCGAAAAATAATTTGGCATAAACTTAGCCGAAAGCAGTTTACAAACAAAGAAGAAGAGATTTGATATGCTCAAACTAAATCTGAAAATAGCCTGGCGAAACCTGCTGAAAAACAAGACGTATACAAGTATTAATGTACTCGGTTTAGCACTAGGCCTTGCAGGATTTATCTTTATCCTGATATATATCAACCACGAAAAAAACTACGACCACTGGGATCCATCTCTAAAAAACGTCTATCAGGTACATGAATTAGATTTCTGGGCAATAAAGGAAGGCAAGAAAGAATGGATGGATGCCACAGATCAAAGGTTCGCTGAGTTACTGGAAACTTCCATGCCGCAAGTAGAAGCAGTCACTCAAATGACTGGAGATGTAAACATACAATCCATCATTATTGACAAAAAGGAGCCCTTTCTGCAAAAAGACATTTTATCAGCCAGCCCCTCCTTTTTTAAGGTTTTCCCATTCCATTTTATCTACGGTGATCTCAGCACAGCCTTTAGTAATCCACAAAGTGTAGTCATTAAGGAATCATTTGCTAAAAAGCACTTTGGAAACACAAATCCAATTGGAAAAATCATTAAAATTAACCAGCAAAACTGGACCATACCAAAAGATTATATAATTACTGGCGTAGTGACAGAACCCAAATTTCCCGGCTCAGTCAATTTTGAACTGGTTCAATATTGGCCGCAGAGGAAAACAGAAGATCAATTCTATTCTTTTGCCACAACCTATGTCAAGTTCAAAACAGATCAGTCATTAAGTAATCTAAATCAAATCGCTCAATCTATTTATTTTCCATTTAAATCCGCTTTATTAACAAGACAAAAACAACCAATTGACAATTATATAAAAGCTGGAATAAGACCTTCCGTACGTTTCCAACCACTATATGATGTCCACCAGAATCCCTTGAATGGCCCAAATTGGCTAAGTCTGATTAAACCAGTTATACTACTTTCTACATTATTATTGCTGATCTCAATGATCAACTTTATCAATATGTTTACCGCACAAGCAGTATCAAGGGCAAAAGAAGTTGGAATAAAGAAAGTCATTGGTGCAGACAAAAAATCACTGATCATCCAATTTTTATTAGAAATCGCATTACAATGCACGACGGCCTTGTTTTTGAGTATAGTTCTGCTGGAAGGTTTTTTACCTTATTTAAATCATTTATTTAACCTGTCCCTAACCTTTTTAGGTCACCTGCATAGCCTGGTTGTCATCGCAGAACTGATCATACTACTGGTAGTTGTTACTCTTCTAACAGGTATTTATCCCGCCTTTTTTCTTTCTGCCTATAAGTCTCAGGATGTTCTGAAAGGTAATTTTGGGCACAGCCATAAAGGCAAATTCCTGAGAAGCGCAATGGTGGCGCTACAGTTCATTATTGCAGTAGGTTTCCTTACCAGTATCATCATTATCTCCAAGCAATTGAGTTATATGGAAAACCGAGACCCGGGATTTAATGCCAATGCCATTATCAATGTCCAAAATGGATTTGGTCAAAAGATCGCTAAACAAATCAAAAATATTGATGGAGTTGAATATGTTGGAAGTAATGATGGGATGATTGGTCTAAACCATAAACTAAGTGGTTCATATAAATTTAAGAATGAGTCGAAAAAAATAAACACCGTACTTGTTAATTTCGAAGGCCTGCAAGCATTGGGTGTCAAATTGCAAAAAGGCAGGCTGTTCGATTTTCGAAATGCTCAGGACAGCTTGAGCAGCCTTATTATAAATGAACGTTTAAACAAATCCTATGGTGGAAATATGCTCGGCGAATTCCTATGGGTCAATGACAGTATACCGGCCCAGGTGGTCGGCATTATAAAAGACATCCAGGTGGAAGGATTTGAAAATCTTATTGAACCAACCGTTTACACAGCCTCGAAAGTAAATGCAACAGGTTATCCAATTAATGGAATGAATCACCTCATCAGATTTCAATCACAAAAACAAAAAAGTGTTTTAGCCGAGATAGACAAACTGTGGAAAAGAGCCTATCCATCCTATCCCCTAACATACACCTATGTAAAAGATGATCTGATAAAAGTATTAGACGCCCATCAGCGTTTTAAGCGAATTGTAAAAGTATTTTCATTCCTATCCATCTTCCTATCCCTGATCGGATTATTTTCCCTTGCAGCCTTTTTAACCAGGCAAAGAATAAAAGAAATAGCCATCAGAAAGATTATGGGTGCAGATCACCCCTCTATTTTTTGGCTGCTGAACAAAGAATACCTAAAACTGATGCTGGCCGCAAATGTACTATCGTGGCCAATCATTTACCTGGCAATTAATTATTGGCTCAAGGGATTCGCCTACCGTATCGACCTGCCTATATACCCATTTGTTACAGCATTGATCGTATCCATTATCATTAGCTTGATTACCGTTAGCTTACAAGTAAAAAACGCCGTAATGGCCACACCAGTAGACGCATTAAAACATCAGTAAATCCAAATATAGACTAATCAGTTTCTTCCTTTGGTTCCCAAAGTTCAATAACGTTGCCTTCAGGATCCAGCACATGAACAAATTTACCATAATCATATTCCACAATCTCATCAATAACTGTCACGTTGTCCCTTTTTAACTCGTCAACCAATGCAACAATATTCTCCACTCTGTAATTAATCATAAACGGTTTAACCGAAGGATTAAAATAAGGAGTATCCTTCGGAAATGTACACCAGGCAGTGGCCCCTTTTTTTGACGGATCATCAAGCTCCCGCCACTCAAACGTTACTCCGTATTCACTAGTTGGCAATCCAAGATTTTTGGCATACCATTCATTCATTGCTTTCGGATCATCGCATTTAAAAAATACGCCGCCAAGGCCAGTTACTTTTTTCATATTAAACGTGTTTTACAATTAAGAACTAATATAAAAATAGAAAAAATGTATTGATCATACCGGTGTTAAATATTATATCTATTCAACACTAATCCTGTGCCGTACGTCTCTCCCAACGTTCACCAATTTCAGTTCGGATAGCCTCTTCGCCATAATCCAGATTAAAGATATTATTGAGTGTACAATCATGTAAAATCATTTGCTCCAAAGCCACAAGTTGAATATCTTCCGGTAATTGGTCACCAGTGAGAAACTGCCAGTCGCCGTCTTCATCATGAACAACGTGCAAGATAGACTTTCGTTTTTCAAGCCACTGCCTCGTCGTAAATACACCAAGATTAGTGCTCTCCCTAAATTTAAATTCCGCATTTCTATCCAATAAGGGCTGTCTGTAAATAAACTCTTGCTCAAAATCAATCTCCCACGGAAACCTATCATTTCTATCGGTCCAAACCAACTGGACAGCAGGAAAATCGACCGAATTATAAAAATCTATGGCATAGCCAAAATAATCCCTGATACTGCGTGGGTCAACTTTAACAAACTCAGCCTTCCCCTCGTTAAAAAAATCACTATAAGGTATTCCTGTTTCTATAATTTGATTGTCTTTAACCAAATCAGCAACATCGTTAATTAAAGCATGCAAAGTTTGCACACTCAAATCAAAACAAATAATTTCAGGGTGCCTGTATTTTTGCCAAAGCCCAATGCTATAGGCAAACGAAGGCAAATAATCTGTAGCCTCAATCATGATTACAGAAAGCCCAAACTCCTCAATATCTGAAATTGTTTTCTTATCGTTTCTATAGTTATGTGTTTCTTCCATCTTTATGATATCCTTAGCTTATTTAGCATAACCATTTAAATAATCACATCTTCCTGAGCCTTATTAAGCGAGAAAGAAAAAACGACAAACGAACAAATTAATAAAAGCGTTTTCATATACCCTAAAGATAAAAGATTCTACCGTTATTAAAAAGGAAGGTTCTATTCGGGAAGTTTAAAGTTTACTATTTTCTCAATTTCTTTGGTCAATCCTTCAAATTTAGATTTATAGCCTATTTTGCCTAACTTGCCATCACAATCATTATGAAGATACCAGTCACCAGAACTTATGCAGAACAATTAATAACCCATTACGAATCCTATTTCGGTATATCAGGTAAACCACTAAAATTATCTAAAGGCCCAACAGACAAATTACATCAAGATTTCGTTGTTTTAGAATTCCCTCCAAACAACAAGCATCAAATGTTCTGCTACTGCACAGTAGGTATGTCCGCAGATGGATTCGAAAATGACACAATCGAATTGTTTGTTTACGCTCCAAAGGCAGACGAGATATTAGTTGAGCTTTTAACTGTTTGTGCTTCCTATCATAGAAATAGCAGGCCCCTAGATTTACACCACACAGTTAACATTGGACAGTCCTGGCTAGACAATTCCAAATGCGACCACGGTTTTATTTCATTGCCATATTTAGATGGACAAGAACTAGGAAACTTTGAATTTAATGACCAAAAAATAAACTGCTACTGGTTTATCCCGATAACCGAGGAAGAAAGAGATTATAAAATCAAAGCTGGAGTTGATGCACTAGAGCAACTTTTTGAAGATAAACAGCTAGATTATTTTAATCCAGAGCGAGAAAGTCTAATCAATTCTCGGGAAAAATTTTAAACATCGTCACTGTAAGGAAAAGCGATAGCTTTCCCGAACCTATTAAGCAAAATTGAGACGATAAGACTGCCCTGATTTACATATAGCAATTTACTGCAATCAAAGTTGGCTAAAGGTAATGTTGAATTAGGAATAAAGGCACATTCTCAACAACTTCAAATTCCTTTGCTACACATTCAAACATATTATCGTGAAAAGCTATAATGTAATGTTTAAAATGGTTGTATTTCGTATTAACCACATATTCATCATCATTCTAATTCACTGAATCACAAACCCAAAGGCTAGATTTTTATGCTTGCCCGTCATAATAGAATTTAAGTTCGCCAAGCACTTTCTTTAGTGTTTGTGGTATTAAATTTTCTATTTGACTACTTCCCTTAAAATCCAATTTACCTACATATGATATAAAAAGCGCATTTTCAATTTTAAATTCCACCCCACTTATATTTTCTTCCACAAAATTAAAGCATCTTTTTATTGTCTCTAAGTCCCCTAAATCAATAGCCTTCTGCGTGAATCGTTTAAAACATCCAATTTGTAAAGTAAATATGCCTATGTAATCTTCATCTAATACTTCTTCCCTTATCTCAGGAAACCGATCAACCAAATCTTTAATAAAGACATCTATATTTTTCAAACGCATAAATAATCTACCACTAGTTATATCACATCGCAAAATAAGATTTTTACTCTACTTTCTCTAACCAGCAATCGCACAAGACACCAACAAGAAGATCGGAAATAACTGTCCATGCAACAACTCCAGCCTGCACCCAGGAAAAATAGGATTTTATGGGCGAACCTCAGGGCCTGTAAGGTCCAGAGAGCCCATAAATCCTATTTTTCAAACAATTTCGAGTTTATTCAGCATTATTTCCAATCTTAAACAAATGGAACCACTAACCGAACTAATAGAACCCCAAAACCGAAAACAACTAGAAAGCCACTTTCTAAAACTCCAACCAAATACACTACCAATTTGGGGGAAAATGACACCACAACAAATGGTAGAACACCTCATAGACCAAGTCCAATATACCAACGGCAAAAAAGAGCCATTCTGCGAAGTTCCAGAAGAAGAAGCAAACAAAGCCAAACAAATCAACATCTACACCAATGTAGAGATCCCAAGAAATGTAGTATTCGGAACAGCCCAAGAGCAACTGCTCTATCCAAGCCTATCAGCCGCAATTCAGCAGTTAATGGCTGAACTTGATGATTTTGATCAATATTTCACCAAGCCAGGGAGAACAGCAATACATGGCGGATTTGGACCAATGAACTATAAAGAATGGCTCATCTGGCACGACAAACACTTCTTTCACCACCTAAAACAATTTGGTTTAATATAGAATCTCCATTAAACCTACCTTTATTCAAACTATAATTATGAACGATACCTCTATTAAATTACCAGAAAACTATAAAAGCATCCAGGAAGCATCAAAAAGAATTAATTTTTCCATGCCCTCAGATCTACAGACTGGAAGTTTGCTAAGAACACTGGTAGCATCAAAACCACAAGGTCGTTTCTTAGAACTCGGTACCGGAACCGGCCTTTCCCTCTCCTGGATTACAGAGTCAATGGACAATGAATCTATCATCATATCCATAGACAATAGCGAAGAATATACTTCGGTTGCAAGAGAATTTTTTAAAACAGATCCGAGAGTCGAAATCCTCTGTGCAGATGCCAATGAATGGCTAAAAAACAACCCATATCAAAAATTTGATTTAATATTTGCCGATGCATGGCCAGGTAAATACTCAACCTTAGATGAAGCACTGAATATGGTAAAAACAGGTGGTTTCTATATCATAGATGACATGCTACCACAACCAAATTGGCCTGAAACGCATGGTGAAAATGTTGAGCGATTAGTAAACTATCTTGAAACCAGGCAAGACCTTAGATTCACTAAAATGAACTGGTCAACCGGAATTATCATCGTAACTAAAATCTAAACCCAGTCTGCACCCAGGAAAAATAGGATTTAATGGGCGAACCTCAAGACCTGTAAGGTCCAGAGAGCCCATAAATCCTATTTTTCAAACATAAAACCCATTTGGTTTGTAACATTACCCAATATCCAAAGATCATAGCAGTAAGAAAAAACCTTACATGAAACTCAAACTCCTGCTATTCTCCGCCTTTATCGTACTCTCCAGTTTTCAGCAAAAAAAAGACGAGCCACTAACTCACCAAACAATCACTACCCAAACAGACAAGATCTTCGATAAACTTGTAAAAATCAGAAGAAACTTTCACGAAAATCCAGAATTAGCCGGCAAAGAAAAACAAACACAAGAATTCATAAAACAGTACCTGCTGGATTTAGGATTAAAGGTGGAAACAGACATCTATGGACATGGTATAGTAGGCATTTTAGAAGGAAATAAAAAAGGAAAAAAAATTGCCTGGCGTAGCGATATGGATGCATTACCGAACAATTTCCCAGATAAAGCCGACTTCAAATCTAAAATAGATGGCGTACAACATGGCTGTGGACATGATGTCCACATGGCAATCGCGCTTGGAATTGCAGAAATTCTGTCAAAGAACAAAAAATCATTAAACGGAACAGTCTATTTTATATTCCAGCCCGAAGAAGAAACCTTTGTTGGAGCAAAAGCTATGGTTAACAATGGATTATTTACAAAAATAAAACCCGATGAAATATATGCTTTGCACGTAAGCGCACTTCCAGTGGGTAAGATCATGGCAAAGCCAAATGAAATGTTTGCGTATCAAAAAAGAGTCCGGATAAAGCTAAAAAACGAACTATCGAACGAAGAAGCAAAAGAACTCTCACAGAAAATATACAGAAAGCTATTCCGTACCAAGGCAAATACTACGCCATGGGATATCCAATTCCTCGCCGATCCCAATCTTGGATTAGGCAACCCAAATACGATATTTCAAGACTACCTTTTTATGGATAAAGATTTTCGCATCCGTACAAAAGAAAATGAACTTCTCCTGGAAGCCTATGTTTACGAAACCAACAAATCAAACCAGCAAAACATCATCCCGGAAATAGAACAACTCATTAAAGAAACGAAATATAAAGATCAGTTGATTTCAATTGAATATATACAGAATAATCCCACCATTCAGAACAACGAAAAACTAACAGATCAGGCAATAAACACCATTTCAAAGATATACGGAAAACAAAGCATACTCCCAGACTATGGACAAATTCCGTATTTCAACGATGATTTCGCCTACTTTCAGCAAAAAGTACCAGGAGTCTACTTCTTACTCGGTGGATCCAACTTTGAGAAAGGCATCATCGCCATGAATCATGCCCCAAATTTTATGGTAGACGAAGAATGTCTAAGAATTGGTGTGAAGAGTTTCTCTTCCCTGATAGCAGAAAGGTTAAAACCATGAACAATCACTCCATCTATATCCGCACGAAATTTAAGCTGATTTAAAAATGGCTTCTCCCTTTTGCAACATCTCACGAGCCGTTTCATCTTTTCCACAATTCCGCATTAAAAATTGTAATATGCCTCCAACCTTTCCTATTTTCCTTGCATTCATCGCATATTTCCTGCTTCTAAGCATCTCGCTGCTACTTTTTACTCCCATGCTTTTCAAGCGCTCAACAAAGCAAATAGCGAAAAAAGTAATTGCAACAATCTTCCTCTCATTTCCCTGTCTAGTTGCTGTTTTAATATTATTCGGCGCAATACTTCTAGTTCCTGGAGGAATAATCTTTTGGTTAATAAATACCGGGTATATATCAAAGTCAGCTTATTCTCTAATATTGATAACGGGACTATGTGTATTTCTAATTTTAGTCATTGCATCATCCTTGTATCTTTGGTATTTTACAAGTAAAATCATCTATCTGAAAATCGATAATAAGTCTGTTTCTGAATATATAAAAACAGCTAAAATTGCTAGTTTTATTCTGGCACATTTTGCCAAATACCAAATCATTAAAAATTCTTAGTAAGTAATACCCAGCTTTATACACTAACCCCGGTCTGCATCCAAGAAAAATAGGATTTAAGGGGCGAACCTCAGGGCCTGTAAGGTCCAGAGAGACCATAAATCCTATTTTTTCTACTAAAAGCTATGATTTGATAAATGCCAAAAGATCCTTATTTATAGTCGCTGCCTCTGTCGTTGGCATGCCGTGCGGGAAGCCTGGATAGGAAATAAGCCTTCCATGCTTCAAAAGCTTAACCGCCACAGCACCCGTAATTGGAAATGGAACAATCTGATCATCCTCACCATGCAGAACAAGTACCGGAATATCCACGCTTTTAAGATCATCAGTAAAATCTGTTTCTGAAAAGGCCTTTACACAATCAACATGGGCTTTTATAGCACCCATCATACCCTGGCGCCACCAATTATCCCGAACACCCTGTGACACTTTCGCACCCTCACGGTTATATCCATAAAACGGAAGCGTAAAATCCTGAAAATACTGCGGCCTGTGAAAAGCTGTACCCTCACGAATCTCATCAAATACAGACAAAGGAATGCCGTCCGGATTATTTTCATTCTTTACCATGATCGGAGTAACCGCACTAATGAGCACCGCCTTAGCAACACGACCTTTACCATGTTTTGCAACATAACGAATCACCTCACCGCCCCCTGTGGAATGACCAATATGAATCGCATCTTTTAGATCAAGTGCCTGAGTCAGCTCTGCCACATCTGCCGCATAAGTGTCCATATCATGCCCATTCGGAGTTTGACCGGACCTTCCATGACCACGACGATCATGAGCAATAACCCGAAATCCTTTCTCAAGGAAAAACATCATTTGGCCGTCCCAATCATCTCCAGACAAAGGCCATCCATGATGAAAAAAAAGAGGTTGACCGGTTCCCCAGTCTTTGTAATAAATTTCGGTGCCGTCTTTTACTGTAATCGTACTCATTCTTATTGATTTTATGGAGGCCTATTCCTCTCTCTAAAAACAAATGGATCGAGCAAGGGTTTTTGTTACGAACAATTAACTATTTATTTTTGTGCGACTTTGTCATAAATTGAAATATTCACTGGAATCATTACCACCTTCTTTATTTTTCCAGGCATTATAAACTCAATAGTAACATGGCCTTTCAATTTTTCGAACTTATCATTCAATGTCAATTCTATGCCCAAATTTTGGTGCAAAGTATTCGTGTATTCCCATAGACCATATTCTTGCAAATAAGTAGCATCTCCATTATCTACAAAGCGCAGCTTTTCGTTTTTCTCATTTGTAAAATCGAAATCTTTAACCGTATAAGTTGCAAAATCAGAAATATCATCGTCCCTATTGACTATGGTTCCGTTATTTTGTTTGTACTCATTAAGTTTCTCCTCAGAAAGAGGATATCTGGTACAGATCTCGAATTTATTGGTCGGTTTCTTCTCTACCTCCGTAATATCAGTTATAGTGGCCACAGCATTCTTGGTTACTTCAACAAGAAACTGTTTCATCTGCTCCTCAGAGTACTGGTAATCAGAGTCCTCCTTATTTTGGCAGGATACCATAAACGTTAGAAAAGAAACAACAAATAACAAAACTAAAGATGACCTATTTTTATTCATGTCTCGATGTTTGCATTGGATTTTGATTAAATATAAAGCTATTGCCACATTTAAAGAAATCGCCAGGTATCAAGTCAAAAATATTACAATAAGAAGCCAACGATCAACATCGTAACAACAAGCCAAGGTCACCAGCCAGAAAAACCGTTTAGTAGTTGATTTCTCAGGTCCGATGAACCATTACCAATGCTATCCCCTTCCTTCACCCCATCTGGTCTGCACCCAAGAAAAATAGATTTTGATGGACGAACCTCAGGGCCTGTAAGGTCCAGAGAGGCCATAAAATCTATTTTTCAGAACAAGACCTCTACACACAGGTATTCAGCCAAACTTAAGATACCAGGTTGTATAACCGAAAAATAAATGATATGTTAGCTAAACACATTACAAATACACACAAACCTGAATCCAACCAATAAAAAACAAGTGACCGCTCGTTTCATGATAAATCCTGCCCTACGCCAAACCACCTTCCTTCTCATTTTATTAAGCTGCATTATTTCAACCACATTCGCACAAAATAAAACCGACGTCACCATAAAAGGAATAATCAAAAACACAAAAAACGAGCCTGTAGATGGAGCAACATTATTTTTAAAAGACAACAATAGTGGTCAGGTTGTTAAACAAGCGCTAAGTAATCCAGACGGATCTTTCCATTTTTCAGTTCCACCTGCAACCTATATCCTTTCCGTTACCTACTTAGGTATGCTCAGCTACCAAACAGAGTTACCAAAATCATCAGGCAATACAGATTTAGGTATCCTCAAAATTGAACTCAACGCCCGTAGTTTAAAAGAAGTCGTCATTGAAAGTTCTGTTAACAAACCCCTAATCAAGATCGAAGGCAGAAAAATGATTTATAACATCGAGCGAAGTATCACGGCACAGGGAACCAATGCATTAGAAGCACTTAAGAAAATACCAGGCATCATCGTCAATCAAGACAACACCATTACCCTGAATGGAGCTAATGGCGCTTTGGTGATGGTTAATGGCAGACAAACTTACCTGCAGGCAGAAGAATTGGCTCAATTGCTGAAATCAATGTCAGCCTCCGACTTAAAATCCGTCGAGGTCATTAAAAACCCGTCAGCCGAATATGATGCTGCAGGAACCGGTGGTATTGTTAACCTTATACTTAAAAAATCAATGGCCGAAGGCTTTAACGGCAGTATGAATAATGGCATCGCCTATGGCAAAACTTTAAAGCAAAACACGAATATAAACCTGAATTTTCGCAAAGGAAAGCTGAATATGTTTGGAGGTTACAATCACAACTTTGGACATTATGCCATGGACTACGATAATGACAGAACAACCAATGGAAAGATATATTTGAACTCCAACCATGACATAGATAAAAAACACAGTATAGGATCAACGCTCGGTGCAGATTATGCAATAGACACCACCAAGACACTGGGCGTAGTGATGAATGCTAATTTTTCAGCCGGTGGTGGCTTGATCTTCCCGGTCACCAACATTTATGACCAGGCAACGGGCAACCTTCTACAGATCCTCAGAAGCAAGAGCGATTACCCCGAACAAAAAGCACACCGGTACAATGCCAACTTAAACTACCGTTACAAAGGTAGCAACCAGACCAGTCTGGATATAGATGCAGACTATGGAATCTTTGATGCAGCGACAAAAAATCTGAGCACCAATACATTCTATTCACCAGACGGCGTATTCCAATCCTCTAATAATTTTCTGGTTGCCAATAGCAGATATATTAAATTATACGCTCTTAAGGCCGATTACGGTTTCCCAATTGGCAAAGGAAGAGTGTCGACAGGTTCAAAATTTTCCAACGTGGCCGCAGACAATGTATTTGACCAATACGACATGAACGGAAGTGAAAATGTAATAGACATCAATCTATCCAATACCTTCAATTATAAAGAACAAGTAAGTGCAGGATACCTGAAGTATGAAACACCCCTGGCACAAGGACTTAACGTAGATATAGGCCTGCGATTGGAAAACACCCATTCCCAGGGAGACCTTCAACCCCGTGAAGGCAGTGCGATACCACCAACATCGGTTGTTAGAAACTATCTTAACCTTTTTCCGACCGCTGCAATTACCTATAAAACCATAAAATCGGGCACTTACAACTTAAGTTTTGCCCGACGCATTGACCGCCCTGCCTACAACAACCTAAACCCTTTTTCCTACCCCGTAGATGAATTGTCTTACTGGAAAGGCAATCCATTTCTGAAACCCCAGTATGCAAATACGTTAGCGCTGCAGTATATCTATCAAAAAACCACCATATCCATCAGTTACACCCATACGACAGATATCAGCAATACGATTACAGAAGTTTTTCAGGATAATCTTATTAACATGATCCCCAGGAATATCGGATTTCAAAATAACCTGAACCTAACTGTAACCCAGCAATTGAGCCTGACCAAATGGTGGAACATGACCCTCACTGGCATAGCATACTGCTTGGACAATAAAGTGGGCACCTTAGAATACGGAAACTACAACCGTAGCCGTTTATCCGGCACCTTAAATATTCAGCAAAACTTCGACCTGCCAGGAGGTATAACCGCCGAAGCGGCCAGCGTATGGAACTCGAAAAGAATCAGCAGCTTAAATACCAATGTAAAAAGCAACTCACAAATAGACCTCGGTTTAAAAAAGAACCTGATGCAAAACAAAGCTACGCTTAGCCTGGGTGTCTCAGATCTGTTCAGAGGAAACAAATACAATACAGATACCCAACTGAATAATCTATTGCTTCATACCACCTACACTGGAGAAACCCGTCAAGTCCGTATAAACTTCAGCTACCGTTTCGGCAATAACAAAATCAAAACACAAGACAGACGAGAATCCGGATTAGAAAACGAATCCCAAAGACTATAATGCGCTTTAATACAGGTTGTTAATCGCCTATCCTTATAGAGAAAGTTCTGATCAACCAATCCAGTCTGCACCCAGGAAAATAGATTTTAATGGGCGAACCTCAGGGCCTGTAAGGTCCAGAGAGACCATAAAATCTATTTTCATATTATCGCAGAACTTGCACATTACCTATTTGATGACAGCAGCAAATCCTCCGTTCCTGGCCATTTTTACTGGAAAGCGATCACCAGACTTAACCTGTATTGTTTTCTTTCTATAATCCATAGCCTGGCGATCGGCATTGATCCCATCTTCAAAATAGGTCATCGTATAAGTTTTACCTTTCTCCAGAAAATCGAAATTCAACTCCAAATTCCGTTCCTTCTCTTTGCCATTGGTAATACCGCCAATAAACCAGGTTTGCCTCTTACGTTTGGCAACCACAGCAACTACACCGGCTTCAGCTTCGAGCGCTTTAGTTTCATCCCAGGTAGTAGGTACCTGCGTAATAAACTCCGTACAATCCAGACTTCTGTAATATAGAGTCGGATTATCCGCAAGCATTTGTATTCCGCTTTCAAAAACAACAAATAAAGCCATTTGATAAGCACGGGTTCCAATACTTGCTGCATTAGGCCTTTCCGCCATATATACTTCCGGTTGCATGCTCAGCATGGCACCAGGTGTATAATCCATTGGGCCAACCGCATTCCGCATAAAAGGCAAATATAAACTGTTGTCAGGAAACGTGCCCCCCATCTGTTCCATTCCTCTAACACCCTCATAAGAGATCACATTTGGATATTTGTATTCTAAACCAGAAGGTTTAAACGCACCATGAAAATCAACCAGCAACTGGTGTTTTGCCGCCTCTTCAGCTACACTTTCGTAGTAGTTTACCATCCATTGGTCACTCCTGTCCATAAAATCAATTTTCATCCCTTTGATTCCCCACTCCTGGAAAGTCTTAAATACATCCATATGGTTGTGAACGGTGAGCCAGGTTAACCATAATACAATTCCTACACCTTTTTCTTTTCCATAACGGATCAGCTCATGGACATCAACCTTTGGATTAGGGGTAAAAGGATCTGTTGTACTTTTAGCCCAACCTTCGTCCATAACGATATATTTCAATCCAAATTTGGCCGCAAAATCTATATAATATTTATAGGTCTCCAGGTTATATCCTGATACAAAATCCACGTCAGGGCCATAGGGGGCCGCATCATTCCACCACTCCCAGCTGGCTTGTCCTGGCTTGATCCAACTTGGATCTTTAATCTGAGATACGGAAGCAAGTTTAAGCGTCATTGTATTTTCTATCAACTGTTTGTCAGTAGAAGTAATTACAAAATATCTCCATGGAAAGCTCCTGATACCTGTTGTCCTGGCAATATAACCGGCTTCCTTAAGTATCTTTTGACTACGGTCTCCATCTTCACCAAACTCCAGAGGTACTTTTGGAAAGTCAGAGAGGAAACCGTTATTTCCAGTCCCTTTAAGGAACATTCCCGGATAGTCAGAAAGATCCGATTCACTGATCAGTATCTTATAGGCTTTTCTGGTGTCTATTAGCATTGGTAAATTTGACATCTTATCTGTGGCCTTCCAATCCCTTGAATTCACCTGGCTATAAACTTCTTCATAGGACGTTTTAAAGCCTCCCGGCTGCTGCACATGGAGTAAATAATCCGAGGGGAAATTCACAGCGAAGTCTTCATTTACAATATCAATTTGTCCCTTTTTACGAGTCAAAAACCGATACGCAAGACCATCATCAAAGGCACGAAATTCTACAGAATAACTGCCCTTAAAATTCAACACCAGGGAATTGTAAAAATTATTGACCACAGAGAACTTCAAAGGCACTATAGGTTTCAGGACATCGGTTCCTTTACCTTTTTTGATATTCAGTAGCTTAGGGTTTTGTCCAAGTATGCCATTATCTAGCTTTAGGCTCAGATAATTCTTCTGCATCAGGCTTTCCTTATTGATGGCCACAGAGTAATAGATCTTATCAGAAAGTGACACAGAAACCTGAATGGTTCCACCAGGAGATTGCAGGGCAATCTGACTCTCTTGGGCGTGTGCAACGAAGGATAGCGATAGCAATGTAAATAGGATTAATCTTATTTTGTTCATACGATGTTATAGGTTTATCATTTATATGTGAGCGTTAAATTACTATTCTTCAGTCCGATCTGGAAATGGAATTTGATAAACCGATTTTCCAAAGTGACAGAAAGAACAATAACCTATTTATGCGTATTTAATATTGTCCTTAATTCCCTTTCTTTATCTGAATTCCAGTAGGCACAGTCCAATTGCAAAAACACAGAAGTATAAGGAATAACCTCGTCAGTTTTAATAACAAGAACCTTGAACAGTTTACCTTCCACATCCAGTTTTTTAAAAACGGAATCATGAAACAAAGTTTGTACTTTCTGCTTACCCAATACTTCTTTAACATTGGTTCTGAATTGCACAATTCCTCTTGCTTGCTTTTCTGTAATAAAATTAAGCTCCTTATCCTGATAAATTATAGGCTTAACATGTCCAGATTGATTAACCTGTGCAAGTACTTGTTTCAACACAGGCACTAAATCTTCATTTGCATAGATATATTCCATTCCAACCGAGTTCTGTTCTGGAAAAGCCTTATCTACCACCAATATCCAGTTTCTGTGGCCAAGTAGAGGCAACTTTTCACTAAGTTGCTGTTTCCAGTGCTCAGACTTATTCTCTATCTCCATGTTTTGGTCACCTACACGTGCATTACATGCGGTAAGAACTAAACATCCGGTAATCCACAAGATCACCAGGTATTTTATACTATAAGCTGATTGCTTCATTGTTCGTTAATTTAAGAAATCGATATTATTAAAGTTTGATTTCTGCCTACAATAACCCTGTCTTTTAGAATAATTTCCAAAGCATTATTTTCCTGGGTAAACTTTACAGGAATTTGCCTGCCACCCAATATTACTAAAACAGAACTGGTCTTTTCGCCATCAAGTTTTTCCAATGCAATCTTATGGAGAGACAATTCTCCATATTTCAATTCAAAACGATGGACTTGTTTGAGGCCTGTTTTTCTTTGGCTATAGGTACCCCATCCTGCCGCGGTTGTAAATGCTGCTTTAAAGTTTTCCTTATTCCACTTAGGTGCAAAGCCGATATATCCTTTTGGTCCATGATATTCAAAACCACAGGCTGTAATAAATGTACCATAACTGGCCATGGCTCTGGCATAATGGTCACTACACTCTATCTCATTGAAAGGGTTCCTCTTCGCTGCATGGTGCCTGTCATGAATAGCACGGGTTAAAACCAGACTTTCATCCAGCATCCCTTCCGCCATAAAATGCGCTGCAACCTGATGCTCAAAACCACTCATGCATTCATGGAAATATCCTAATTGCCAGCTTATATTTTCGCCAAAAGGCTTGGTCTCGTTGTGGGGATTTGTATTCATCACCATCCCTCCTTCACCAGGCAAAGCATAAGGGCGTCCACCAGTATGAGTTTTGATATATGGGCCTACATCCAATGTAAAATTATACTTCCATAAAGCCCTAAGTGCGGCAAGAGTCTTTTCTTTGTCCAGAATCCGTGGTAATCCCACTTGAAAAGCCCAACTCTGTCCATATACCTGATCTATATGACAAGTATTGTAAGATCCCAATTTCTGGCGGCCCTGAACTGCATCTGGACGATGTATGAAATATTCTCCGTTAAAAAGCTCCTTTTCCATGTTCCTTTTGCCATTGGACACATAATTTTCGCAAATCTTCGCAAATGAAATATCTTTCATTTCCTCAGCCATCATCTGAGCAGCCTTTGCAGCAGCGATACATAAACCAACAATCCAGGCAATCTCTCCTTCCCATACCGCATCAAGTGTGTTCTCCATGGGTGTATCCGTCATCCCATCCCCATTTTTATCCTGAGCCAGCATAAATTGCACAGCCTTCTTTATTTTTGGCCAGTTTGCATTCAAAAAACGACTGTCTTTACTCATTTGGTGCTCCCGGTAAAACCTGAGTATAGTACCCGCCTGGCCATCTATTGCCGGATGGGTTTCATTTTCTCCTCGGAAAAGTATAGCTCCGCTTTCTTCTACAAAACCAACGCCCAAATCAACCTCTTCGCGTAGTCCCCTTTCCAGTTCTGGAAATATCCTGGCCATTGCCTGTGCATACTGCCATACATGCGTACAGGTACCTGCGCAAGCTCCTACGCCTTCCCAGCTCCAAAAACGACCATCTGCAAAACGATAAGTATTGGCCGTAGCCAATGTGCCTATATTCACAAATGTACGTTCCAGAAACCAATGTGGTAGTGTAGAGTCTTTCCAGGTACTGGCCCAAAGTTCAGTTGTAGAAGAGAGCTCCTTAAAATTGGCATTTATAAAATTAGAAACCTCTTTGGCGTCCTTAAATTTTTCACCGTAGTGGAAACCACCCTCGGCATCTTTAACGAGTTTTATAAGCTTTGGATTTGGGTTATTAAAATACCAGCTCACTGAATAATCTGCGCTCAATTTTTGTCCCGGGATTAATGTAACAGCTGTACCAATGGCTCCAATCAGTTTTTCAGGAAATTCTTCTAAAGCAGAACTGCTTTCAGATGCATCAAAGTGTTTGCTGTTAATTGGCCATGGATTAAATGAAACCTGGGCTTTTCCTTTGGTATGATGTAACATAAAACACATGGAACCACCATCACCTGCTTCGTGTACTTCTTTGTTGTTGCTGTCGGAAGAGAAAAAGATACCGGTTGAATCTCCGGCTGGCAACAGCGTGTTCTTTCTTTGCCCCGTATTTTCTTTACCTGTCAATTTGTTCACCCCATTTTCCATCCATCCCAACAGAGAAATATCTATCGGTTTTTTACTTGTATTCACAACTCCTACCCTAAGTACAGTCGCAGGTAGTGCTGATTTTTCAGCTTCAAGTGGAATAAAAGGAGAATAAACATTGAGCTGTATTTCTAATGGAAAACCCTTGCTACTGTAGGTAATTGTAGCAACGGGATAAGAACCCTGGAAGCTTACTTCATCCCAATGATCTTCATTAAGTTCTTTAATTATAGTTTTTCCTTCATAGCTTATTTTAACCGCAAAGCCTTGTTCTAATACCCTTCTGTTATTGGCTATAGCCGGCTCAACGTAAGCAGATCCGTCTCTTGGCCGAATTTTACGTAGTGAAGTTCCGTCATTCCAATTCACCACTTTAGGATCTATTCCCTCATGAACTCCCTCAAAACTTTCATTATAGATTTGCCATAACCAGAGCCTCCCATCTCCTCCCACATATACCGTTCCGGCATGTAACCCACCTACAGGCATACCTATATACTTGAGTTCGTTTCTGCTTTTTAAATAAGTTGTAGCTGTTCCTCTATTAAAAAGTGAATGTTGCCATGTTAGATCTATGGATTTATTTTCTGGAATATTGTGTACAGGATATCCGATAGAAAATAGGCTTCGGGCCCATACAGGAAATTGTAAAGCAGCAAGCCCTGCGGTGAGCAGGCTTGCTTGCTTTATAAAACTTCTTCTGCCGACTGTTTTATTTTGCATGTTTAATATTTGGTTAATGAGCTGCTACCAACCATTATTTTGGGGAAGCAAATTCCTATTTCGATCTATAAATGCTTGTGGAACTGGCCACGTATAATTTTTGGAAGGGTTAAATACACGATCCTGCGCTTTAAACATAGGTTTTGTCCAATCTCCGATTGGATCATTCACATTGCTGTTTATACCATACGCCGGTTTGCTTAAAACATCTTCAGCAATTTTCCAGCGCAAAATATCGAAATATCTTTTATGCTCCGCAACAAATTCATGCCTTCTTTCTTCACGTATTGCTTCTCTCATAGCAGATTGGTTACCCTGCAGTGCATCAACTCCTGGCAAACCAGCTCTTGTTCTAACTTTATTCATTGCCCATACAATCTTAGGGTCTGCAGGACTCGATTCGTTTAAAGCTTCTGCTAATATTAAAAGATTTTCTGCATAACGGTATATTGGCCAATTTGTCCAGCCCTCTTCCGGTTTTGGATTGGTGAGGTCATTAAATTTAAGGTACATATAACCAGTCAACCCACCTCCTTCGTTGTTCATTCGCTCCGGCATGTCGTAAAATGGATGAGGTTGATATGCAGTATTACTGCCATCAGGTCTCAATATAGGAACTCCAGGAAGCATAAATGTCATTTTTAACCTTAAATCTCTATTTTCATAAGGTTTATTCATGTTATACAAAGAAGAAACCTTAATCGATTTTCCATCTTTACATTGGTAAGAGTCTATGAGATCCCTTGTTGGACAAAAACTTGCCCAGCCTTCTCCTGTTACACCAACGCCAGTTGGAGATGCCAGTACTGCAAGAAATTCAGTTAATTTGTTCTGGACATACTGATAAGCCAAAATGACTTCTTTACTGTTGTTATTTGCCTCTTTAGTAAAAAGATAAGCATAATTATTTTCGAGATCAAAGCCCATTGTGGTAACCTCAGTGGCAGATTTTGCTGCCTCAGTCCATAATTCAGGATCGTCCTGACCATCATGAAACTTTTTCATGCTAGCCATGTAGAGATAGACATTAGCCCTCAACATCAATGCAGCAGCTTTGGTAATATGTCCGTTATCACTTGCTACGGAATTAGAAGCTGGTAAACCTGCAATTGCAATCTCCACATTCTGTAACACATAATTAAGCACTTCTTGTTTTGGGCTCCTTTTCAAATTTGATTCCTCAAGGCTAACTGGTTTTTCCTTAATCAATGGAAGATCACCGAAAAGTTGTGCCATCCTAAAGTAACGTAAAGCGAGTATAAAACGGGCTTGTGCATCAAAACTCTTTTTAACAGCAGCATCAATACTCATAGCATTTAATTTATCAATATAGTTTAAAGCGATTCGTAGCGCATTATAATTCCATTCTTCCTGAATATAAGTATCGGTCGCAGAGTAGGTTCCCATGCTAATATAACCCATTCCACCTTCTCCCCAGGCATTGGTCATAACTGAGTTATCGCTATGACAGTCTCGCCAAAAATCGCGGCTGTCTGGCAGCGTTGAATAAACAGCGTTTAATCCAGTCTGCGCATCATCAGCTGTTTTCCAGAAGGTAGCATCTGACGACTGGGCCAATGGTGTGGTATTCAATAAATCTTTTTTGCAACTGCCAATGGTTAAGGCAGCAGCAAGTAATAGGATAATATATCTTGTTTTCATGTTGTTAAAATTTAAGATTCAGACCAAAAGAAAATGTTCTTGACAATGGATAATATCCACCTTCTGGATCGAAACCAGGATAATTGGTTATAGTAGCTACATTTTGAGCAGATACAAATAATCTTAAATAATTTATTTTTGTCCTTGTTAGCAAAGTAGCAGGAAAGGCATAACCAAATTGCAAGTTCTGTATTTTTATATAGTCAGCTTTTCTTAACCAAAAACTCGAGTATTTCGTATCATTGGAGGTGTTTTGAATTGACAACCTTGGGTATGAGGCATTTGGGTTATCCGGCGTCCAATTATCAAGCGCTAGTGGCCGTGCATTCTGGGAAAGATAGAATGCCCATCCCTCATATCCACTCATATATCTCATACCGTTTAAAGCTCCGGTAACATTGGCTGAAAAATCAAAATTTTTCCAACCAAAATTCAAGTTGCTTCCAAATCGTATAACCACCTTGTCATTTAAAACAATCCGATCTTTTCCATCGATAACATGGTCACCATTTGTATCCTGGTATTTAATATTTCCAGGGAATACATTTGGTCCCTGATTAGGACTAGTGGCTATATCCTGTGCATTCTGAAATAATCCAACAGCCTTTAGTCCATATGGGAGGTTCAATTGTGTCCCTACATCTGTAAAGGTATCGCCAATCCATGGCCCCGTTCCTCCAAGATCGGTTATCTTATTTTTGGAGAATGCAGAATTTACATCCATTCCCCAATGAAAATCTCCGGCCTTATCCTTATAATTAACCAAAAATTCCCAGCCCTTATTGTTCATTTTCAGTAAATTGCTCAATGGAGCTGGCAGCCCAAATTCAGTACTTACAGGTGCAGCATACAAAATATTGTCCCGCTTATTCAGAAAATAATCTACTGTAATATTTATTTTCCCTTTAAACATCCCCATATCTAAACCAAGATCTGTTTGTTTGGCTTCCTCCCAGGAAATGTTGGGATTTACAGACACATTGTTATAGGCACCTGGTACAATTTCCCCATTGAATCCATAAATAGATGGATTGTACATTAAAGTCTGTGCGGTCGAATAATAATCAACTTTTTCGGCGTCCCCTAAAATACCCCAAGAAGCTCTGATTTTTAAATTGGAAATCCAATTTACGTCGAAGAAAGTTTCTTTATTGATATTCCATCCTGCAGAAAATGATGGAAAATAACCCCATTGATGTCCTTGAGCAAAACGAGAAGACCCATCTGCTCTAATATTGGCCTGAAATAAATACTTACCATCATAATCGTAATTCAACCGACCAAAAAACGACCTGATTGCTACATCGCTGGCTGTGCCTGTATTCTGCATGTTGGCAGAAGATCCAGTATTTAAAACATCGATATTATCAAAAGGCAGATTGTCCCTATAGGCACTAAATGAATTTGTATTGTAGTATTCCTGCGAATAACCCACTAGAGCCTTTATATTATGTTTTTTTATATTATATCCGTAATCTGCCGTTAATTGATAGACGTTTCTGTAATTATTTGCGTAGGATTCATTAAGTGCAGTCACAATATTTTTTTGGGCTACCACTTTTCCATTATCGTCATACAAATTATAAGATAATAATCTGTCTGTCGTACGCTGGTCAGTTGATATTCTTGAGTAGGATCCTTTTACATTTAAGTTATCTATAGGGCTATAAGTTACATCCAATACACCAAATAGCTCATTGTATTTACT
Organism: Pedobacter nutrimenti; assembly: GCF_032678445.1. Classification (GTDB taxonomy): domain Bacteria; phylum Bacteroidota; class Bacteroidia; order Sphingobacteriales; family Sphingobacteriaceae; genus Pedobacter; species Pedobacter nutrimenti_A. The sequence goes on along the minus strand of NZ_JAVTSQ010000006.1, from coordinate 130,784 downwards.
TTTATTGTAACCACCTTCGTTTAGACCTGCAATCGTGTTTCCCACCATAGAAGAACCGATTGCATATTGGCCATTTTTTGTATATATGGGGCTTATTGGAGAGGATCTCGCAGATTGGGATTGCCAAATATCCGTTCCTCCCTGAGGTTGATCAAGCAGTGTTTCTGTATATTGCAAATTTGCAGCAACAGTAATTTTATCTGATACTTTAATCATCATATCCGGCCTGAAAGTATACCTATTATATTTATTTTGTGGCAATGTACCATCCTGATAGTCATAGGAACCGGACACCCTATAAGTAATATTGTCTCCACCTCCGGAAATAGCCATGTTGTTTGTGCTAATCAAAGAGTTCTTCTTATAGATATCCATATACCACTTATTATCCGGATATTTTCCTGCCGCTAAATCTGCCAATCCCTTTGCTCCATACAATGGCTGCTTGCCATCGTTTACCAGTGCCTGATCCCAAAGCTTCATATAATCTGCTGAACCCACAAAATCAAGTTTAAACTGTGGCCGCTGGGCGCCAATAGTCGTATTGAATTCAACTGTTGGCTTTCCGTTCTTTTTACCTCTCTTAGTGGTGATCAATAAAACTCCATTGGCCGCCCTTGATCCATAGATAGAGGCTGACGCCGCATCTTTAAGTACAGAAATGCTTTCTATATCGTTAGGGTTAAGAGTATAAATATTTCCAGGAAAACCATCAATGAGGACTAGAACACCAGAACTGCCCCCAATGGTAGAAGTGCCTCGTATATTCAAACTTGCCCCCGACCCTACAGCCCCAGAACTTTTTGAAATATTTAATCCCGGAACTGTGCCTGCCAGTAACTCCTGGATATTGGTTACCGGTCTGGATGTTAATGATTTTTCTACATTTACAACCCCAACCGCGCCTGTCAGATCAGCCTTTTTTTGTGTGCCAAAACCAACAACAACAAGCTCACCCAGTTGTGCAGCTTCTTCCCGAAGAATAACATTCAGATCAGGATTTAAACCATCAGCAATTGTAATGTCTTTGGATTGGTTTGTAAAACCAATATAATGCCAGCTGATTTTATACCTTCCTGGTTTTAAATTACCGAAACTATAATTACCATGTTCGTCGGAGGTTTTTGTAAACTCAACCCCCTCACCTTCCAGCTTAATCGTCACCCCTCCTATGGGTATGCCATCTTTGCTATCGGTCACTTTTCCTTTCAAAATTCCTACTGCAACCATGTAGGTAGTTTTAAACGGAACAACAGGTTTAATTTTAATGATCACGGTCTTATCTATAATAGTGTAGACAATTGGTTGCCCGGCAAAACATGCTTTAAGCACGTCTTCCAGAGATGAATCAGTAGCTTCTATAGTCACAGACTGTGTACCTAAAAGCGCATCATTTCCATACAAAAATATATATCCGCTTTGTTTACCAATCTGTTTAAATACCTCCTTTAAGCTCTTATTTCTTGCAGATAATGTGATTCTCTGGGCATTTGCAGCAATCCCCATTTGAAGGAATAAAGTAATTAGTAAAACAAAGGTCAAATTGGCTCGCATAATTATTTTCTTTGTTAGCTGTGGGTTCATTGATATCCCAATAATTAGGGAATACAATTGTTGATGCATAAGCACAGCAAGCTTATACCTCATTAAAGTATAAAATTTCATACATTTGGTTTGGTTAAGTTTTTTGATTCTTGTTTAGTCGCATAGATCAATATGAAACCTGACTTTACCGGGAGTGTTGCAAGCGCTTCCGGTACTTTTTGGTTCATTGATAATAAGTATGTTTTATGGCATGACGATTATTCTCCTTTCCTCAATTTTGAAATGAACCAGATTTGTTAATTCGAGCATTTTTAATACCTGTGACACATTTGCATAACGGGATACAGTTCCCGTAAATTCTCTTCTGGAAATACCTCCCTTGTATACAATATCAACATCATACCATCTGGATATCTGCCGCATAATACTTTCTAAAGGCTGGCTGTTAAACGTAAACCGCTGGTTTTTCCAGGCCATCACCTCCTCAACATCTGCCTGCACTATTTTTAAATGATCATCTAAAACAGATTGCTCTCCTGGTTTTAATACCACTTGACTGTGCTGGGAGAGGTCACCTGTCTTTGTACCTGGCCCAGGCAACGACACACGGACCGATCCTTCCAAAAGCGTAGTCTTAATGCTTGTATCATCTGTATAACTGGTAATATTAAAGTGTGTACCCAGCACTTCAACTTCCTGACCCAGACTTTTCACTATAAAAGGGTGCTTTTTATCCTTTGACACCTCAAAATAGGCTTCGCCTGTCAATTCTACTCTCCGTATTCCGGCCGATGCAAAAGAAACCGGATAGCTCAACTTTGAAGCCGCATTTAACCAAACTTTGGATCCATCAGGTAGACGAACCTGATATTGTCCTCCTTTTGGCGTTTCAATTGTATTTAATTTCCCTTCACCATCCTGACCTTTGCTACGGTTTTCCACCAGATAAACCAGCCGTCCATCAGAGGTCTTAGAAATTTGCACCCCTGCTTCCTGGGCAAGAGTACCAGTGGTTGCATCAGATAAGGATAGTCTTTTGCCATTTGAAAGGGTCAGGTAAGCTTTATTACCACCAGGTTCAATATCATTTTGAACTACTACGGTCTTCTGTCCTTGATTTGGCCCGTGAGGTTTAACATAAAAAAAGATTGCGGCGGTTATACAAAGAACAATAGAAGCTACAGCGGCAAAACGTGGCCATAATCGAAGCACAGAAGGTCTGCCTTCTATTAGATTAAGCTGCAGTTTCATTTCCGCTTTAATTTGTTCCAATTCTTGCGTCGTATAGTCATAAGTCAATTCTGTATGAAAGCTCTGGTACCAGCTTTCGAATAAAGCAGTTTCTTCTTCAGTAGCAGTTCCCTGATGGATCTTTTCCAATATTTGGTTAGCCTTTTTCCTTTGCATAATACAAGATTTCGCGCCTTTAAATTACTATGTCAGTTCAGAAAGCCAGTAGGGTAAGATTTTTTAAAAAAAAATCAGATTCGACTATTATAGTAATACCAGAATACCAATGCAAACAGAAGAATAGTCCCTAATTTTATCCTAAGGATTTTCAATGCGTTTTTCACTTGTTTACGGACCGTTTCTTCCGATACATTTAACTGAGCAGCAATTTCTTTATAACTTTTATGTTCCCGGCGACTCAGAACAAATATTTTCTGCATTTTAACTGGCAAAGCACTGATTTCTTTTTCAATCAAAGAGGCCAGCTGTTTTTCTCTGATCAGCAGGTCTGAACCCACTGTATTTTCATCAATAAAAGATTGAAAAGACACAGAATACCTCATTCTAACTTCTTTATGCTGAAGCAGGTTAACAAATTTATTTCTAACACAAGTATACAGATACGCAGAAAGAGTACATTGTAAAGAAAGCTCCTCCTTTCGGATCCATAAATCAGCAAATATCTCCTGAACTATATCTTTTGCATCTTCTTCTTCCCTAACCTTCTTTATTGCATGTAAAAACAACAATGTCTGGTAGCGATCATAAATCTGCGTATAGGCCAATTGGTCTCCCTGTTTCAAAAGGATAATCAATTCCTGGTCGGTAAGCTTTCTGTAATCTGACATCTACTTATACATTGCAATTTAATAATTTGATTGACAATGTATATCCTTTTCTGAGATTATTTCGATTAGATAATTCCCAATTCAGAAAACCGCCTATTCTCTTACCGATGCGTTTGACACAAATAAAAAAGAGGCAACTTTTCCAGCTGCCTCTTTTTTATTTGTGTCAGTACTTTATTTAATAATTTGCCGAAGTTTCTTCATCAAAGCATCACCACGAAGATTAGTAGCAATGATAACACCATTGGGATCTATTAAAAAGTTCTGGGGGATGGCTGTAATCGCATAAAATCCCGCAGCCTGGTTCTTCCAGCCTCGAAGATCACTTACTTGTGTCCAGGGTAAAGCATCATCTTTAACCGCTTTCAGCCAATTTTCCTTTTTATCATCAAGAGAAACTGCCAGGACATCAAAGTTTTTATCTTTAAATTGTTGATATGCTTTTAATACATTAGGATTCTCCGCCCGGCATGGTCCACACCAGCTTGCCCAAAAATCCAAAAGCACATACTTCCCTTTATAGTCATCCAGAGAAACCACTTTTCCATTCACATCAGGTTGGCTAAAGTTTTGTGCTGTAACACCTATTGCCGTCTTCTTTGTAACTTCTAATTTACGGGCCAAGGTTTTACCTTCTTCTGTGTTTCTCAACCTCGCACTTAGACTGTTAAACAATGGCTCAAAGGTTTTAGGTTGAATGATCGTTCCCATATCTTTAACCAAATCAAAACTAACATACGAATCCGGATTGGATTTAATAAAAGCCTCTTCTTTTTGGGCAATATTTTTCCTCATCGGAGCCATTTGTACCTGGATAGCTTTAATGTACGTATTGGTATCCATACCCTTTCCCTGGGTTTTGATCAGAACTGGAATCAGTTCCTCACTCAAAGGCTGCATTTTGTCCACTTCGGGCTTCAAAGAAGCCTGCAAAAAGAGATATTCTTTTTGGGTTTTGCCACCTGTGATGGTTGCATTTTTCGCAGTATTGGTGCCCTTCACCAAAAAATCTCCTTTTTCAAGAAAGAAATCAATTTCATCCCTTCTTAGTATTCTTTCCATACGGGAAACTGAAGGGTCTTGCTGAAGCGACTTAAGACTGATGGAGGCTTTCACCGTTTCAACAGCTATTTGCCCTTTGAAGCTGAATGCCCCATTTTTAGTTACTGTTGAATCGGAGATACTTTTACCTTTTTCTCTGTATTCCAGAAAAACCTTCTTTTCGTCTTTAAGGCTACTGAACTTTCCGTTAATAGAAAAACGATTTTGAGCCTGGGTAGTGAGACTTAGCGCAGCAAAAGCCACCACGCTGAGATTAATTATTAATTTCATGAGTATATAAGTTTATTTATTTGATTCTATTTTCCACAACTTAAACTGCTGGTCAGAAGGAAGTTCATCTTTCTTTAATGAAGCGAGTAACTGTTCTAATATAGAAACCAATTTTTGCTGCCCCACATTTTTCTTTAGCTCCGAAATTGTTTTTTCCGTTAGGTTTTTCGCCTTTTCCTTATCATTGTTTCTCCAGCTTCTCTTAACCAACTCTCCCGAAAGCATCAGGTTGACGGGATCAAGTGTAAGCGACTTTTCTCCGGCTTTAAACATTGCTGCGGCAATTGCAGCATCAGGTTTAGCAGCAGGAACGATTTGATCAATAAAAGCAATTCTCATTAAGGTTTGCGGATTTTTCGAACTGGCCGTAAACTTATTCAGCAAAGCTGCTGCACCGATCAAATTACCCTGTCCATAGATTGCGGCGTACCTTGCAATCATCGCTTCTGCAGCGTCCGCATCATCACCCGGGTTTTCTTTCAGATAGGCGTCCGTTGCTTTTTCCAGAACATCCCATTGCTTATTGTCCTGAAGTACTTTATAATACAAGTATTTTACAGTAGATGTAGGATGCTGATCATAAGCTTTTTTGAGATAGGATACTGCATCGGCTGGTCTACCCATTTTGCTGTACAAGATCCATTTCGTCATTACTCCTGTATCTTCAAAGGGATTTTTTTCCAGCATCGAATCCAGAACAACCATGGCGCGGTCGTAAGCTTTATCCTCAAAAATCAGTTTCCGTATCCCGTCATACTTTTTGGCTGGATCCAGATTTTTAGCAGTCTCTACATTAAACTTTCGGTCTATCAACAGTTGTATCGCCTCCTCGCTCAACTGCTCCGGATTTGGCATCCATACTACTTTATTGTCCTGGATTACAAAGGTCTGTGGAATTCCGTTCAACCCTGCGGCTTTCATGAATTTTAAAGAGAAATCACTTTCCTGTCCACCTCCATAGGCAATTCGGTAACTCATCCCATCGCCTTCCTGTTTCACAAAATCGGCTACTTTTTTTGGATTGGTTTCCCAGATGTTCTGGCCAATAATCACCACCTTGTTCCCAAATTTTTTCTGCAATTGGTTTACGTGAGGAATAGCCGCTTTACAGGGGCCACACCAGGTGGCCCAACATTCTACGATATAGATTTTATCTTTATCAAAGCGGGTTACGGGGTCACCCTGTATCCATTGTACTTTAGGATATTCCGATACCTCTGAACCCATTCCAAAGCTTGGTTTTAAGGTTTCCTTTTGGGCAAAGGCTGAAGTACAGAGCACGGACAAGCCCATCAGGATGTTTCTGATTTTTTTCATATTTTGTTTTTCAAGATTTAGTTTTTAGGGATTGTTGGCCATTCCTGGATTGGCTAGCATAACTTTATCCGGAAAACGAAGTACAAATCTTTCAGGTTTAAGGGTAAAGGTGGTATTTAAGCCTGTAGAATTTGTATAGGTATGTATATATGTTGTTCCGGAAAAGAGTGGGTCAACAGATAATCTTCTCATATCAAACCACCGGTAACCCTGTAGTGCAAACTCCCTGGTCCGCTCTTGCATAATAAATTTGATCATAGCTGTCTGATCCGTAATATTTACTGTAGCATCTGCTGCAGGCATCCGATTTTTACGTAAAGTTTCCAAATCTGTCTTTGCACCATCGATGTCATTGGTTCTGGCCTTGCATTCTGCACGAAGTAGGTACAGTTCAGGCAGCACCACCCCACATGGTACTGTAATTGGACCATTTCTTCTCAATACACCTGGCGCTGGAAAATTAGCCCCGCCAAATGGTTTAGGAGTAAAAAATTTCAATCGCTGGTCCGATGATGTATACAAGGAGGCCGCCTGAGGAGTTAGCAAAGCAAAAGATGATAAAAAGCTATAACCGTTAGAAAATTGACGTGCAAGAAGATTTTCTTCATAGTCTGGTGAAAGCGGTGCGCCAACAACATAAGTTAAGGGACTTGTTACAGAACTATAGCCCCAAGGACCATTGTTGGTCATAGTAACATTATAATCATATAGGCCAACCTTGATGTTCGTTGGCAGATCATTCAGTGCGTTGTTGAATTGCTTAAGTCCTTCTGTATATTTCCCCATAAACACATAGATCTTTCCAAGTAGTGCTTCTGCCGCTGCTCTGGAACCCCGGGTCCTGTCTACTGGATTTATAGGAAGGATTGAAATAGCGGTTTGTAAGTCAGTGACCATAAAATCATATACTTGCTGCACCGTCGCTCTTTGAAAACTGGTTTCCGTAACATCTGAATTGGTTATAATTGGATAACATAAATCTGTTGCAGCTGAGCCGGAATATGGCTTCCCATAGTAGTTACTTAAATAAAAATAGATCCAGGCCCGGTTCAAGAGGGCATCTGCTTTCAATTTGGCTTTCTGCGCATCTGTACCGCCTATTGCATTAGGCACTTCTGTTGCAATTTTATTGTAGGTATACAATACCTTCATTAACGCAGACATCTCTACCGCATCTTCACTTGGTTGATATATGACATCATCCCATCTAAATAAACGCATTTCTCTAAGCGCCCCACCGCTGAAATAGGGATCTATAGAAGTAACCTCATCCCCCATGAGAACTTGTGCATCAAGATCAGGATTTAAAGTAACCTGTGCTGTATTGTTAAACATTAAATCGTAGTCATTTATATTTTTGGCAATTAATTTGCCTTTTGGATCTATCTCCAAAAAACTTTTCTTGCAGGAACTGAAACTGATAATCATGCTCAGTACGACCGTGTATTTTATGATTTTACTCTTCATTTTTTTATAGTTTAAGGCCTTTATAGGGTTAAATGTACACCAAGTGTTAGGGTATGCTGATTAACTGGTAAGGATCTTATCCCACCCGCAACTGATCCTCCCAGTGCATTTTGAAATTCAGGATCGATATCTGCATGATTTGCTTTCCAGAGCATAATGTTTGAAACCTGTCCTCTTATTGTCAGACCATTTAACTTTAATCTGGAAAGCACAGTTTTGGGGAAGCTGTAGGCTAGAGTGGCATCTCTTAATTTAATATAGGAGGCGTCCAGCACATTGATATCTGCAAGGGTGTAGTAATTTGTATTTCTCCTGGAAAGGTTTGTACCACTTGCTCCTATATAAGCAGGAATATTGGTAAATGCTTCGTCGCCTGGATTTTTCCATCTGTTTGCAAATTCAGCATTAACATTACCTGTTGTAAAAACAGCGCTGCTTGCGCTCTGTACAAGAGTCCGGCCGCTATAATAAGAATTCACATCCCTTCTCATTACATTGCCTAAGCTATAAACTGCATTTAATGCCAGTGAAAAGCCTTTATACTCAAATATATTTGTAAAACCACCGGCCCAGACAGGCTGGTAAGTACCCATATATTTCAAATCTTCAATCTTAACACCTGTAGGGGATTTTGTGACGGTACCATCTTTCAGTTTAACGAGTGGATCACCCATATGATCAAGACCTGAATACTGATAAGCAAATACAGAAAAGGCAGAATACCCTTCCAGGTAGGGCTGTGCCATAAAATCGCTCGCTGAAGTAAGCGGAGACGAAACGCCATTCAATGACTTCAGGGTATTCAGTTTGGTGATCTTGTTCTTATTATAGGCAAAATTAAATAAGGTGGACCATCTAAAATCTGCATGATCAATATTTATCGTTTTTAAACTGAGTTCAACTCCTTTGTTATTCATTGACCCCAGATTACCGGTGATATAAGCGTAGCCTGTAAAGGGATTTACTGGCATCGCTCCGATCAAGTTCTCTGTATTCTTATTATACAAGTCAACAGATCCACTAATTCTACTTTTTAGGATAGCAAAATCAATTCCCACATTAGTTACTTTAGTGGTTTCCCAGCTTAATTTCTTATTTCCAGGAGTATTAATGGCTAATCCATTCGGATTACTGAAAAACGTGCTTGTTAGTTTACCTAGTACATCTACTGAAGCTGCAGAGCCCGGGTCTGGAGAATTACCTGTAATTCCATAAGTTGTTCGCAAAACAAGTCTGTCCATCCAGCTGATTTGTTTCATAAAATCCTCTTTCCAGATGGCCCAGCTTAGGCCACTACTCCATACAGGTTTGTTTTGTGCAGATTTGTCCTTACCAAACAAATTGGACTGGTCAATCCTCCAGCTTCCATTTACGGTATATTTTTGATCAAAAGTATACCCTGCATTGGCATAATACGAGGTAAACCGCACCGTTTGCTCCTGCTCCGAATACTGATCATTGGCTAAGACACTGTTACTTAATCCAGATGGCATAACAGGCGCGCCGTAATAGACAATTCCGGCTCCTGGCGCACTATTATTTAACGTTGTGCTTTTAGACAACTGTCCATAATCTATAGAACCAAAGCTCAGCAACTGTGAATTGTATCCGCGAATGACGGAAGAATTGCTATTGGTAAAACTCTCTTGTGCTTCCTGGCCGCCTAGAACCGTAAGCTGATGCTTTCCATTATTCCAGGAATTATCGTAAATAAACTGGTTCCTTATCGTCCAGTTGCGCTGGTCCAGATTACTTGTTGTTTTTCTTCCACCAGTTGATGGAAGGTAATAGGTAGGTAAATCGCCTGAAGTTTTAGGAGCTACCGTGAAGGACACCAATTCATTTCTGACCGCGTAACTTTTTTCGTCTAATAAATTGATTTGTTTTGTATATCCCCTTGTAAATCCATAAACACCTTCATAGCGCAAGCCTTTAACAAGCTTAACGCTGAGTCCCGACGTCACCCTTCCATAGATAAGATTGCTTTTGGTGTTGGCATAATTCAAGTCATCAAGCGGATTGTAGTTCAGACTGATCAGGCTTTTATTTTCATAACCAAGTCTGGCATCATCCGTTCTATATAACCAGGGCATGTCAGCGTTTGTTCCGTCTACATTTTTGAAATTAACATAAGGAAGAAAATTTGCGGTTGGACTGGTTGTTTGTCTTGATGAGATGACATTGTTTCTCAGGTCTGTGATCAAATAGGCACTGATCCTGTCGTTGAAACGAAAATCCTGTCTTAAATTCAGTCCATAATTATTATCCTGATTACCAGGTGTATTGTCCAATGTGCGGGTATAATTGCCAGACCCATAAAAACTATACTTATTACCACCACCCGATAAGGAGATACTATGGTTCATAATACTTGAGTTTCTATACCACAGGTCTTTGATCTGCTGAAGGTTATCTTGTGCAGCCAGGGCATTAAGCTGCGCATCCGCCTGATCTTTTGTAATCAAACCTCTGTACTGATTATACAAGATTGTTTCATGAGGTGCTATAGGATTTAACCCGGCGGCCTGGACTCTGGCAATGGTTGCCCATGGATTCAGTACAGGGTCGAAAGTATCTCTTGCAGCCTGGATAAAATCATTTCCTCTTAAAGTTGGAACATAACCCAGGTCTGGCTTACCTTGAAAATTGATGAAGGCATCGTAATCTACCCTGGGTTTATCGCTGTTTTTACCCTTTTTTGTTACGATAACCACTACCCCATTTGCGGCCCTTGCACCCCATATCGATGCTGCAGTTGCATCCTTAAGCACGGTAATATCTTCAACATCATTAGGGTTTAAAGAGGAAATATCATCCATGGCTATTCCATTCACAACAAATAATGGGTTTTTATTGCCATTAATAGAGGTAAGTCCTCTGACCAGAATGGTGGCTCCGGTTTTGTTTGGTGCATTGTTTATTGTTAATCCAGGTATCAGTCCATCTAATCTTTGAATTACATTCATAGATCCTGAACGGTTCTTTAATATATCCATGTCTGGTTTTGCAATGGCCCCCGCACTTCTCTCCCTTGCAATAGATTGGTAACCTGTATTAACGGTAACATTCACTTCCTGCAGGATTCCACTCAAGGTCATCTTTATTGTTCCCATATCGCGGGCTGCTGGAGCAGCATATACCTTGTAGCCGGTATAGGAAATCAGGATTTTAGCTTTTTCATCTACATTTTTCAGATGAAATTCGCCATTGCCGTCGGTTACAGCAGCAGTTGTCCTGCCTTTGATATTTAGATTAAAGTCGCCCGTTTTCTTGTCGTTGGTCCCATCACTAATCAGCACACTAACTGTTGCACCAGAAAGAGGCTTTCCTTCCTCATCAGTTACACGACCGGATACCTCTATGGTAGTGAAATAATCGGAAAGTCTGTCAATCAATGTTTTTTCTTTCCTTGTCAGAACCACCGTATTTTCTACTATCTGATAAGAAAACGGCTGATCTTGTAGGCAGGCCTTTAAAGCTTCTTCAATAGAAGCATTTTTCACATTGATGCTGATCTTTCTTTGGTTTAAGTCTTCTGCATTATAGAAAAACAGATAGCCACTTTGTTTTTTGATCTCTAATAAGACCATTTTCAAAGAAGTATTTTTTTCAGAGAGGTTAATTTTCTGAGCGTATCCTGCCGCAGTAGCTTGCATCAGGCCTATAAAAAATACGAATGTGACTAATTTCATCATCATCAAAATTTTTGGGAGTCGCCGTGTCATGGACATAGCTATGGTATTCGCAGTAATTTTCATTAATTTGCGTGAGTTTGAGTGTATACTGAAATAGTTAAGAGAAATTATTTGACCCGGCCGATCTGATCGGCCGGGTTTGCGTTTTACTCAAACTTTGCCGAAAAGTGCTTCGAACCACTTTTCGGCTTTGTTTTAAGAACGCCGTATAGCTTTATTGCCTTCGTAAATATTTTTTCATGTTGGTTTGGTTAAGGTTATAAGTTGGTTATTTATTGACTGGATATAATTACTTTGCCCTGGCTCTTTCCATCTCCATTCATATTGAATTTAACATGGAAATTGCTCAGGATCTTTAAAAAGGCTGATGCACTAACTTTTCTTGAAATCTCCCCGGTAAAATGTTGATCAGGTAATTTTCCTACATACACAACTTCTACGTTGTACCAGCGGGCAAATTCTGTCATTATCGTTTTAAGATCGGCATCTGTAAAGCTAAACAAGCCCTTTTGCCAAGCCAATGCAGCATCGGTATTATTCTCTGTAATGTCAATATGGTCATTTGTAAGCACCGATTGCTGACCTGGCTTAAGTGTGGTTACTTTGCGATCTGTTGGAGAAAGACCAGCGACACGTACACTTCCTTCAAAAAGTGTAGTTTTAGTAACAGCCTCTTCTTCATAGCTATTGATATTAAAATGAGTACCCAATACTTCTACGTATTGCTGTTTACTTTCAACAATGAACGGTTTTTTCTTATTCTTGGCAACCTCAAAATAGGCTTCTCCTGTTAATTGAACTCTCCTATCTCTGGCAACAAACTGAACCGGATATTTTAAAGATGATGCTGCATTTAGCCAAACCCTGGTGCCATCAGGTAAACTCACCTGAAATTGACCACCTTTTGGTGTAGCAATGGTATTGTATACTGTTTTTTGAGTTGTATTCCCTTCTAAAGCCTGGTATTTTACTTTATAAATGATCTGACCATCTTCTGTTTTTTCAATAACAACACCAGACTCCTGGGCAAGCTGCCCCTTACCCGAACCCGACAAAGGTATTGCAGAACCATCTCCCAACGTCAATATAGCTTTATTTCCACCAGGTGCAAGATCCTTTACAAAGGTGATCTGATTTTCCTTGTTGCTGCCTGAATACTGAAAAACAGCAACCATTCCAATGATAATCAGTATTGCAGCTGCTGTAATCCAATTCCATTTCTGTTTGCCTAATTTCTTATGGATAAGCTCTGCATTGTCCAGTCTGCGTTCCAATGTCCTGACAAAAGCAGGCGAAGGTAATTCAGTACTTTGATCTTCTGCTATACATTGTGCATACAAATCCATGCTGTTTTCTATTTCCTCGGATGAGGCCACATTTAACCATAAGAGAAATTCCTGGTGTTCAGAATCTGTATAAGCATTTGCAGCAAATTTCTTTATAAAATCAGAGGCTTTTTTCTGGTCCATATGTATTATGACGAATGAAAATCTTAAAAGACCCCTTTCGATGAAAAAAATTATAAGGCTTTTAAAAGGGCTAATAAAAGACCGGTAGATATGCCCCCGTGTTTATGCATATATTCCCTTACAAATGCAATTGAGGCATACAACTGTTTTTTGACAACAGATTTTGAAATAGACAGTTTATCTGCAATTTCGTCCAGAGACAAATCCTGTTCTGTACGCATTAAGAAGATTTCTCTTCTTTTTTCAGTTAAATTACTGATCGCCTCTTTAGATAAGGCCATATAATCTTTATGATCTATACTGTCGGATGTACTGTCTTCTATAGGCTCCGTTTCAGGACTAACCATTTTAATGATTCGATTCTCCGTTTGTAATCTTCTCAGATAATCCAAAAGCAAGTTCTTGGTTACACGGTACAGATAAGGTTTTAAATTTTGCACAGTAGAGAGTATAATCCTGTTTTCCCAGATCTTAACAAAAACATCCTGAACGATCTCCTCACTGGCTTCTTTGGATTTTAGGAACAGGAATACATGTCTGTAAAGTGGTTTGAAATAAAAGGTATAGAGCTGTGCATAAGCTTTCCTATCGCCACCTGAACAACGCAGCTTAATATCGTCCTCATCAAAACCTTCTTGCATTTTTTATTCTTAAATCAGAAAGGCCAATATTAAAGAATTTACCGCAGATTGCAAATACTTAGATTTTTCTTCTAATCAACTTTTCCGTTCCAGGCATTTATTTTCTTGCACTTATTTTGTCGTAGTAAACAAGTCAGAACAACAGGTGTCTCCACTTTTATTTCTATCTTGCTATGATGAGCAGAAAAATTCCAAAGTATATCTTCGCTATTTTATTTTTTTCAACCTACCATTCCTTTGCTCAGGCACCTGCAGATACAATTCAACTAAACGAGGGTCTGCTTGCAGGAACGAGTTCTCCCGATGGAAAGATTCTGGCATATAAAGGCATTCCATATGCAGCTCCTCCGGTTGGAGATTTAAGATGGAAAGCACCTCAAGCTCCAAAACATTGGCATGGAATAAAGACAGCCAATCAATATGGCAACAGCGCAATGCAAAGCACAGCGGCACGCAATCCCTGGACTGCCGAATTTATCAATGATCAACCGATTAGCGAGGATTGTCTCTATCTAAACATATGGGTACCGAAGCATAAAAAGGGAGAAAGTTTAGCAGTTTTGGTTTATATACACGGAGGTGGTTATGTTGAAGGTTCAGGATCCACTCCCATCTCTAACGGGGAAAACCTGGCAAGAAAAGGCATCATCGTTATCAATATCAATTACCGTCTCGGTATTTTTGGCTTTTTTGCCCACCCTGAACTTAGCAAAGAGTCTGAACATCACTCTTCAGGAAATTATGGTCTGATGGATCAACTGGCGGCCTTAAAATGGGTACAGAAAAATATAGCTTCGTTTGGAGGTGATCCAAAACGAGTAACAATTTGTGGCCAATCAGCAGGTGCAGGATGTGTGCATGACCTTATCGCATCCCCACTAACCAAAGATTTGATGAGTGGAGGTATTGCGCAAAGCGGGTCTGATTTAGTACCGCGAACCCCAATGCTCACTTTACAACAAGCAGAAAAAGTCTGTTCTGATTTCACGACTGGTTTGGGTATGTCTTCTCTAAAGCAGTTAAGAGATTTGTCTGCTGATAAACTACTTACCTTAACCAAAAAACTACCTGGTGTATTAAGACCAATCATAGATGGATGGTTTTTACCGGAAAGCGTTCCGAGCATATATCAGCAAGGGAAGCAGAACCCGATACCCGTTCTAACAGGCATAAATGCTGATGAAGGGAGCGCTAAATCAAACTATGGTAAAATATCTGCTGAAGAATTCCAAAAACAGTCCAGCCAATTCTACGGCGTACTCTACAAAGATTTTGAGCTCTTATACCCAGCTCGTACTGGTTCAGAAGCAAGTACATCGCAAATTGAAAGTGCGCGAGATTTTGGTTTGGCCTCAACTTATTTATGGGCTGTCGGTTATTCAAAAACAGCACATGCCTATACCTATTATTTTAACCGTGCCATTCCCTGGCCCGAATTTCCACAGTATGGTGCATTTCACTCCTCCGAAATCCCTTATATGTTTAACAATCTGAACAAGCTAATGCGTCCCTGGACTCCGGCTGATCAGCAGATATCCGAAATGATGTCTTCCTATTGGATTAATTTTGTCAATAAGGGTAATCCAAATGGACCTGGTTTGCCTTTATGGCCACCTGTTGAATCTAAAGTGGCCCAAACCTTGTATATTGATTTGAAGACAGAGCCTAAACTCGCTCTGCCTTCAAATAAAATGAAATTTTTTCAGTTATTTTTTGCTCAACAGCTATAAAAATGTCCTACGATGTGATTGGTTAACTAGCTTTTAGAAATTCATCATCGCAACAGACATATCTGCTCCTGCCGACATCGCTTGTTTTAATACTTTGTCTCCCATTAGAATTTTAACCGTCAGTACAGAATTCGCGTCAATGCCTTTAGCACTTGCATTAACCACACTTATGGACTTATATTCCTTAGTGAAAGACTTTTTATCAGACAAACTTTCTGATTGCGCATCACTGTTTCCATTGGCGACGGAAGATATACTGATCAATTCACCATTTTCGACAGTTACCTTTACATAGATCTTTTGATCTGGCACAACATTTTCCTTTTTATCAATCGTTGGATTATTTCCTTTACTACACGAAAAAAGGGAAAGTGTAGTCATGGAAAATACAAATAGTATTGTTTTTAGCGTTAATTTCATATAAATGGAAGATATAATTTCCAGCGAATATAGGCTAATTATTCATCATTTATCTTGTGATCAGGATTTTCAGGCCTTATAAGTTCAACACTTTCCGCTCTCAGAATTTGTTCTGCAGAAACAAGTTAAGATCACAACAAGGTTCTGAAGTCAAAAAATAAGAGTAAAATTTATATTTCCACAAATCGTAAAAATTTCTGATATTAGAAATTATGGCAAACACAACAGGAAAAAACATTCGCCACTTACGTCATAAAGCGGGGAAAAATCAAAAAGAAGTGGCCCGGAGACTAAACATATCCGTACCTGGATATTCAAAAATAGAAGCTGGTATAACAGACATTAGTATTAAACGCCTGCGCCAGATTGCCCGCTACTTCAAGGTCTCACCTGCCGAAATCCTCTCTGGAGTAGAAATAGATTCAAAATTACCGGAACAAAATATCATGAGCGAACTGCAGGCAAAACTTGAACATCGGGAACGGGAATTGTTTCAACTGCAAGTCAAAATTGTGGCTCTTTACAAAGAATTAAAAGAAGAAGCAAAAGCCAAAATAGTCCTGTTAATTTCATTTTTATCCTGTAGCCTACCAGATATATTTGATGGATTAACCATCTGATACCGAAATAACTATCCAACCACTTAGTGCAGTCGTTAAATTGTCCAAAACAACCCATTATAATGTCCATTTCAACCTATCCTGACGGCGTAGTTTGACACTAACTTTGCTAGTAACAATTGACAATAGAAAACATGGAAACAACCAATTTTACAACCAGCATACTGGTCGATCAATCTCCAAAAGAAGTTTTTGAAGCTGTAATAGCCCCCGAAAAGTGGTGGTCAGGAGACTTCCAGGGAAAGACAAAAGAATTAGGAGACGAATTTACCTATCGTTACAAGGATATCCATTATTCAAAGCAGGAAGTTACCGAGCTAATCCCCGATGAGAAAGTGATTTGGCAGGTTACCGAAAGCCAGCTTAACTTTCTTGAAGATAAAGCCGAATGGACGGGCACAAAAATAGTATTTGAGATTGCCCGGAAAGGTGATAAAACCCATCTGACCTTCACGCACGATGGTATACACCCTGAAGTTGAGTGTTACAGTGCCTGCTCTACAGCATGGGGACAGCTTATCAGCCAAAGTTTATTTAATTTGATCACTACCGGAACAACTGTGAAGCCTGTTTTAGACGAAAACGTTTAAAAGGATGAAAATAATATTCGGAGAAGGACGTATGTCCCTCTCCGATCTTCAACATAGAAAAACATATTTTCACACCATTTGATCTGGTTACTTTAAAAAACTATCGAGATAACTCAATATTGTTTTCGTCTGCATCATCAGACTGACATGTCCTTGTGACGGAACAATGGCCAATTGCGATTTTGGCATCACTCCAAAATCAGCACATACCGCACCCCCCAAAAGTTGATATGTTTTTATCAATTCCAATTTATCCAGTCCATCATTGTCACCTGCAATAATCAATACAGGCGCAGAAATTTTTGAAATATTAGAATCACCAAAGTCAAATGGCACCCGTGCTGAGTTGATCATCTGCTCTAAGAACTTTGTCCATTTTGTTTTATCAGGTGCCACGGCATCGTATGCAGCTTGCATAGGACTATTCAAAAACAGTTCTGGCTTCATACTTTTAAATGCATTGTTTATCTGAGGCATCCACCCACTACTCTTATAAGTAGAAGAAATGATCACTAGTTTTCTTAACCGTTTTGGGTATTGTATCGCAAATTTGTAAGCGACAGCGCCCCCAAAACTATATCCAGCTACATCAGCACTATCAATTTTCAGGTAATCCATTACTCCCTCCACGTCATTAGCCAACGTAGCATGGTCTAATTTTCTGTCTGAAAAAGGCGTATGTCCATGTCCCTGTAATTCGATGGCAATAACTTTTCGTGTTTTCGACAATTCAGGTATTAACTGCCCCCAGTTCATCTCAATGGTCATGAAAGCACCATGCAGTAAAATAATAGGTTTACCCTCACCATATACTTCGTAAAACACTTTGGTGCCATTAACAGCTGCGTAGCCGCTGCCAGAAGGTTTAACTTGTTGTCCCTCAGATTGCGATGCTGTAAACATAATAATTGCGATTAGTAGTAGTGATTTAAGGATAGTAATTGTTTTGAATAAGTTTCTCATAGCGGTTTTTTATTTAGTTAGCATGAACAATACAAAGATGCAAAGCATTTCAAAATTTGATACAGGGCACAAACGACAACATCAGGGTGAATCCCGACAATTCGTATTATTTCAAGAAAAATGGTGATAAAAATAATTGGTTGAGAAATCATTACTTAATTTACATTCTAAAGCACAAACCATTCAAACGATAAGTTGAATTATGAATAATAAGATGAAAGCAGAAATCAGAATGAGATTAATCTATGTATTATTAATCCTAACCGTTATCATTTTGGGTCTGTTATCCAGAAAAACAGCAATGATCCCACTCATCGTTGGTGACATACTATATGCAATAATGATGTTCCTCATCGTTAGATTCTTCCTCCTTAGATCAAGTTATAAAAACATTGCGCTAATTAGTTTATCCATCTGTTACCTGATCGAAATTAGCCAGCTTTATAGCGCCCCCTGGATAGATCAGGTCAGAAACACGACATTAGGTGCATTAGTATTGGGGCGTGGATTTCTCTGGAGTGATATGCTTGCCTACACTATAGGCGTTGCGATCTGTATGCTGACAACACCGTATTTGCCAAAGCAAAAAAATACGACCAATACCCATTAACTTATATCTGCATCCATTTCTGCAACCGGATGTGCGCCCTGAAAAATATGTTTTACTGATCAAGCCTCAGAATCTGTAAGATTCTGTGTTAATTTTCAACTGAAATGTTATTTTTTTACTTTTGTTTACTTAAGGCGGTCCTGAACCAGCCTGCATAGCGCACTTATACATTCTGTATTTGTGCGCTATCTTCTTTGATCAAAAATAGCTTATCATATTTGTTCCGGCTCTTGTAGAGCGTATAAATCATTTCTAACATTTTTCGCTGCACCGCAACAAGGCCTTTCAGCTTTATACCTGATCTTGAGACTATCCTTGCATATACAGACTTGAACCGATCATCCCATTTTACCGCGGATAGACTGGGTAGATACATGGCCTTTCTTAGGCTCCTATTCCCTTTTTTGGATATCCGCGACTTGCCATTCACCGATGTTCCCGATTGCTTTTCTCTAACGTCCAGTCCGGCGTAGCTGGTGAGCTGTTTCTTGCTACGAATGAGTTCAAACCCATTGGTTTCTGCCAGCACGATGGTCGCGGTCAATCTTCCCACCCCTGGTATGCTTGTGATAAGGTTAATTTCCTCTTCAAGCGAAGCATCCATACTGATAAGCTCCTCAATATCCTTTTTCACCTCTGTTTCCTGTCCGTTGAGCAAGGCTATCCTTAACTTAAGCCGATCGATGCTCTTCTGGTAGGGATAGGCTTCGGACTGCTCGGCATGAAGTTGATTCTTTACCATCGATCTTTCATGTACAATCTGGTCTCGCTCACGGGTAAGCTGCTGAAGACGCCTATAAACCTCTTTTGGTTTATGCCAACAATCCAACTTGCGCTCCAGTCCAAACTGGGCTATAGCCCTGGAACAGCTCCGGTCAGTAATCGTCTTATGATCCAGCGTACGCATGTAGTTGCTGGTCTTGTTGGGAAGGATAATGCTTACATCATGTCCATTTTCATCCAAATAGTAGGCAAACTTTTGGTGGTACACACCAGTAGCCTCCATAACGAAGCTAACGCACACACTCCCATCGGTTAATTTATCTACCCACCTCATCAGCGCTTTTATTCCCCCATCGCTGTTAACGAAAACCTTGTGCGCATACAGCTCTATAGAAAAATCACCTAAAGTCCGACCAAGGGTCACTACCAATTCTTTTTGGGCAACATCAATCCCAACAACCTGTTTTAATACGCTCATCATATTATCATTCCTAAAATTATAATTAATGAATCTCCCTCCGTTTTTTCTCCTGATCGGATATCCTGGATACTCTGACATGCAAAGTTCCTTACATTCTGTTCAAACTCGAAAAGATCAAAAAGAGTGAGGCAATATCTTACAGTCAATATGCCTGAATAGCTATTTAGATTCATGATGTGCTCTCACCCTTCTATCAATTATATTTACAAAATTAGTTATTCTGTAAACATAGGAGATTCAGCTAGATCAGAAAACATATTTTTAAATCTTTACAAAACCATTGAAATCAGTAAATTCGGATGGTAAAGTACAGGTAAACCAAAGAACCTCAGAATGATGAAATCAGCCAGGTTAACGATGCTTCTAATTTTATTATCCCTAACCGCTGTACGTGCGCAGCAAAAACAAGCGCAAATAGAGCAGATGATGAAACGCACAGGTATACCAGGGCTTTCGCTGGTTTACATTAAGAACGGAAAGGTGAATGAAATATACCATCTCGGATTGCGCAGCAATGACACAAAGCTTCCGGTTGATTCAGAAACAGTATTTTCTGCTGCTTCGCTGAGTAAATCTGTATTTGCTTATGGGGTGCTTCATCTGGTTGAACAAGGTAAACTAAACCTGGATAAACCTTTGTATCAATATTACGATTACCCTGACTTAAAAGACGAAGTCTATTTTCACCAACTTACGGCCCGTCATGTGTTAAGCCATACTTCCGGACTGCCCAACTGGCGGAATGGTGAGCACTTGAAATTTCTCCACCAACCAGGTAAACGTTTCGGATATTCTGGAGAAGGGTTCGTCTTTCTGGCTAAGGTGGTAGAGAAAATAACTGGACAGGATCTGGAAAGCTGGATGCAGCAAACTGTATTTAAACCTCTTGGAATGCAGAGAACGTCATACGTATGGCAGAAAGCTTTTGATAATGACTATGCTATACCGCACATTGACATTGGTTTAACGGATTCAAGATATTTTCCTGCCAATACAAATTCTGCAGCATCTTTACAAACAACAGGTATAGATTATAGTAAATTCCTGATGGCCTTACTAAATAAACAGGGGTTAAAAGGAAGCACATTTAAAATGCTATTTCAACCACAATCAAACAGCCAGGTAGATTCTGCTTTTAAAGAACTGTCATGGGGTTTAGGCATTGGTCAACAATTTTCCGCCGGTGAACATGCCTTCTGGCAATGGGGCGATAATGGAACATTTAAAGCCTATCTGATAGGCTATCCAGATAAAAAAGAAGGTTTAGTCTACTTCGCGAATAGTGATGCCGGATTGGCCATAGCGAAAGATTTGCTGAATCTGTTTTTTAACAAGCCACAGCCTGCCATTAATTGGCTTGATCAGGATGCGACAGGTTTAACAGAATTTGAAGCATTAAACAGGCTGACATCTGACTATTTTAATCAGGCTATGGCTCCCTTCTTACAATATGGCACCAATCATCAGGACACGACTTTACTACCTGAAGCCAAAATGAATTTTCTTGGCAGACGCTTGATTGAGCTTAAAAAAACAGAAACTGCAGAGCAGGTATTCAATATGAATTTAATAGCCTATCCGGCATCTTCAGGAGCTTATGCGGGTCTTGGTGAAATACAACTCCGTTCAGGACAAAGAAAACTGGCACAGCAATCTTTTTTAAAAGCTTATGATTTAGATCCCCGACATCCCCAAACCCGTGAACTGGCGAAACGTTTGGACGCTGGCCCTATAGACCAGGATGCTGTTAAGAATAGTAAACTGACCATTTTTAAACTTCCAACTTATGTAAGTGCCAAAATGGTAAGCCTGGCTGGAACCTTCAACAACTGGGATGAAATGAGAAATCCGATGCGTTGGATTGATGGCGCATGGACCCTTGCCTTAGATTTAAAGCCAGGAAGATATGAGTATAAATTTGTCGTAGACGGCGTTTGGATTCCAGATCCGAACAACAAGAAAATCAAAGAAGGGGATTTCAATTCAGTTATAGAAGTACCTAACTTGCAAAAGGAAGGTCTACAAAAAAAGTAGTCTGGTCTCCTGGGCTGCTTTCAAACCAAATTGATCCGCTATGTGCCTCTACAATCTGTTTAGAGATGGCTAAGCCCAAGCCGAAGGCTTGTTCTCCTGCTGTACCCGTTCTTTTTGCATCGGTAAACATATCAAATATCCTGTCCTTCATTTCAGGTGGTATACCAATACCATGATCTTTTACAGAAATCAAAACACTCTCTTCTTTTGGGGCCATCTGTATATCAATAACACCTCCTTCAGGACTAAATTTGATGGCATTTGCAATCAGGTTACTCATCACCCGCCATAACTTCTCTCTGTTTGCAGGTACACTTAATGGCCATGTTTGAAGTTTGATCTCCTGCCCTTTCGCTTCCGCTTTGTTCTGAAGCAGAGATACGCAATACTGCAACATCTCTCCAATATCAACTGGTTCCTTTGTGAGTTCTTCTGTTTTAAACTGTGTCTGTAATAGATCGCTCACCAGTTCAAGTGAATTTTGACTGGCCTCTTTGATCATTTCCAGCATGGTCCGCTCTTCTTCATCTCTGTTCGGATGATCCAGCATTATACCGGCAAGAGAAGTAATCGCTCCAATTGGATTCCTCAGATCGTGCGCGGCAATTTTCATCATTCTGGTATTATCATTCTGACTTTGCTCGAGTGCTACGAGCGTCTCTCTCATTTGCGAGTTTTGGTTAATAATCTGTTTATTTAAATGTTTTACGCGTTTTAAGTTATGCCTGATAACAAGTAACACCGAGACAGCCAGAAAACAAGCCAATACCACCAATATCAGTAAGACATTTTGATATTTAGAACGTTGTTTTAAGGATTTTATCTGTTCTTCCTTCAACGCATAGTCCAGGTAATCTACACCGGATTCGTTATTTATCTTCTGTTGATCATCATGTACTCTGATCAGTTGTTTACTATAATCTGAAGCTTTAACATTATCACCTGCTGATGTATAAAGATCAAATAGTTTTCTGGCCAATAGTTCATTATAAATGAGGTAGCCGTTTTTTTCAGAAATATCAAGCCCCTGCTGATAATACTTTGCTGCTTTTACCGGATCCGTTTTGATCAACTGATCGCCCATATCAATCAGCATATCCATACTCACATAATAGAGTCTTTCCTTCAACGTCTCTCTAATTGTGGTATCCAACAGTGCCAAACCTTCCGCCCTGTTGCCATGGGCAATCCTATCATCAGCGATCAGTTGCCCAATGGCAACTAAAGTTCTTTCGTCCTTATATCTTATAGCAATATTTCTTGCTTTATTCAGATAATACCTCATTGAATCCCGGCCAAACGCCGTGGGATATAACAACAAATAGTTATAGATGACAAGAGACATAATGGAATCCTTGCTCAATTTGCTTCCCTCTTTTAAACTCGCCTTAAACCACTGTTTTGCCTTATCGTCTTTCCCAATTTCCTGATAGACCATCCCAATATTCATCAGGGTTTGTACACTATTTACAGAATCTTTTTGTTTTTTATACAGTTGGTATGCATCATTGTAATAGCGAAGTGCAAGTTGGGTATTGCCTTTCAAATCAAAAAAAATTCCCAGATTGTTTAGTGCATCGGCCTCACCCTTTTTATATTTAAGACGCCAGGCCATTTCTCTTGCCTTTTTACCATAATAAAATGTGCTGTCTACGTTTCGCTCATACATGAGCATGCCGATCCTGTTGATTGCATCAATATAAGGTAAGCTGTCTTTGATTCTTGGTAACGATGCTTTAAGATTATCCAGCTCATCAGGCTGAGCATTACAAATGCCTTCGGCGAAAAGCAGGATAAGACAAAACAACAAGGTTCTTCTCATTAGATGGGAATTTACATAACAAAGAGTGATTGATATAAAGATAAACTTATTTAAAACATTTTTTTAGAATACCTCTCTAAAAATCAGCACCACCACATTCCCCAGCATAAATACTGCCATTGCTTTTACCTAACAATGACGAGGTCGTTTATCTAAATACTAACTCAAAGAGTATATTTGACTTCAGTAAATACGATGAAGAGTATGAAAAACCTGAGTTTAAGATGGTCAGACCTGGACCCTAATTTTCACTTGCGCCATAGCAGTTATTATGATCTGGCGGCACAGGAAAGAATTGAAATATTGAATGAATATGGAATTACCATAGACCTGATGAAGGCCGAGAACGTTGGACCTGTTCTCTTCAAAGAACAATGTGAGTTTAAGAGAGAGATCCATCTCCATTCCAAAATACATATCATAACCAAACTACTGAAGATGAAACAAGATGGTTCTTTCTGGGTCATCCAGCATGAATTTCTCTCAGAAGACAATACACTGCATGCACTAATTAAAGTGGAGGGCGCATGGATCGATACCATCAAAAGAAGATTGGCCAGGCCTGTTCCCGATGCTATATTTTCTGGATTGGATAAGTTTCCAAAAGCGGAGGATTTTGAATTTGCATAATAAGAGGGGACTCTACAGCTATCCTTCTGTTCATTTGTGCACAACAAGTGTTCGGTTTCGGTCACCATATATCAGGTAAAGCACTCAATACAGCTTCTGAAGCAGGTAAATTGATTGTGGTGTAATATTGGCACAGCTTTAGAAAAACCAGCCAATACCTTGTAAATATACACCTATGTTCAAATTAAACCTTAAAATTGCATTACGAAACCTATTCAAAAATGGTGTTTCTTCTATTATCAATGTGATTGGGCTGGCCATCGGACTAGCTGCCTGCTTTCTCTTGTTGCTATATGTATCGTATGAATGGAATTTTGACAAGCAGGCAAAAAGTGCCGCTGATGTTTATGTTGCAATGACGAATGTAAATGACGACAGTGGAAAAATCGTCGCAACCTTTGATGGCACGACAACTGCATTTGCTCCCCTGGTAAAGCAAGGAATTCCAGAAGTTAAATACATTGCACGAATGAACTATGGCTCCAGAAAACTAATTGCAAACGGTCAAAACACCTTTAAGAAACAGGCTAAGTTTGCAGAGCCTGATCTGCTGAACATATATGATTACACTTTTATTCACGGCAATCCCAAAACCGCTTTAAATAGTCAAGAATCAGTTATCTTAACAGAAAGCATGGCAAGGACGCTATTTGGTTCTACAGATGTATTGGGAAAATCTGTGAAATATGAAGCACAAAATGAGTTGATTGTTTCTGCAGTAATTAAAGATCTGCCCGAAAACAGTTCCAACAGATTTGATTTTCTAATGCCCTGGTCATTCTATGAAACGGTGAATCCAGATGCAAGAGGATTGAACTGGAATAATTATAGTTTTACAACATTAATCCGACTAAACTCTGGCTCCGATATCCAGTCGGTTAACAAAAAACTGGATGATCTGATCAAGCGTAATCAACATATCAGCTCAGGTGTCATACCGCACTTTATTTATCCCTTATCCGATATGCATTTGCATGGCAAATTTAAAAATGGAAAGAGTATTGGTGGAGGAATCGATCAGATCTGGCTTTTTACAGGTTTGGCCTTTGGAATTCTGTTGATTGCCTGTGTTAATTTTATGAATATGGCCACTGCAAAATCAGAGAAACGGGCGAAAGAAGTCGGTATCAAGAAGACAATTGGAGCTACAAGAGCTTCACTAATCCTTCAGTTCCTGATTGAATCAATGGTCCTGGCAGTCATTAGTATCATAATTGCGCTTGCGTTAGTAGAAGCATTTCTGCCGGCCTTCAACCATTTGTTAAATATCAGCATGAATATTTCCTACTTCAATTTATACAATTGGGTCAGCTTGCTCGGAATCGTTTTGGTTACAGGATTGGTTGCGGGAAGCTATCCTGCATTTTACCTGTCTTCATTTAATCCCGTACAGGTATTAAAAGGAAAAATCCCAGGGAGTTCCTGGCTTTCTGTAAATCTGAGGCAGATATTAATAGTGGGTCAGTTTTGTTTTACTGTATTGCTGATCATATCAACTATGGTAATCTATAAGCAGATACAATACATAAAAAACCGGCCAATCGGCAGCAATGTGAATGCCCTGGCAGAAATGCCCCAGGATGGAGATTTACAATTGAAATATGAATTATTCAAAGAACAACTCCTTAAATCTGGCGCGGTTTCCAGTGTTTGCCAGTCATCGGTATCTCTGGTACATCACAGTTCCTTTATTAAAAATGTACAATGGCCAGGTGCCACTCCTGCCGAAAGTGACATTCTATTTAACCGGGTTGGTACAACCTACGATTTTATCAAAACCAATGGCCTCAAACTGCAGAGTGGCAGGGATTTTTCAAAACAATATGCTTCGGATACCGCGGGCGTATTGATCAGTGCCACTGCGGTTAAAGCGATGAATCTAAAACAACCTATAGGCACAACCCTTAAACTCGCCGGTCAGGAGAAAAAGGTTATAGGCGTATTTGAAGATTATGTATGGGATTCTCCTTATAAGTCCAATACACCGCTCCTGATTTCGTTTGATAAAGATTATACAGGCTATATTACAATGCGCCTTAACTCTACGGGCAGTCTGCAAAAAAATATAGAAATTGTAACCAGGATCACAAAGGAACTCAATCCATCTTATCCGGTTGAACTGCGTTTCACAAGTACAGTATATGAGGAAATGATGCAAAAAGAGCAAAAACTCGGCATTCTATCCAATATTTTCGGCGGTCTGGCCGTTTTTATCTCTTGTATGGGTTTGTATGGACTGGTTGCTTTCAGTGCAGCCCAAAGGACTAAAGAATTTGGCATCAGAAAGGTCCTAGGTGCCTCCGCATCACATTTAATGCAGCTGCTTTCCCAGTCCTTCCTGAAAATGATCTGCATGGCAATATTTATATCGGTCCCGCTGTCCTATTACCTGATGGACAAATGGCTTCAAAATTTTGAATTCCGTACTTCAATTTCCTGGTGGGTAATTGTTGCTGCTGCTACATTAACTTTAGGTATCGCACTGCTTACCATAAGTTTTCAGTCTTATAAAAGTGCTGTAACAGATCCGGCAGAGGCTTTAAAATATGAATAACTCTACAGATACATTAGATAACCATATGGCTGAATGCAGGCCATGATTTCAGAAATCGACTCAACGATCCTTACTTTTGAAGAAAAATATTGGGACGAATGAATACAGCAACCAAACAGCTGAATACGGCAGGATTAGTAGTCATGAAACAAGGAAAACTCTATCATTTGTTCTAAGATTTTCCTATCTGGTCTGATTTTTGTAAAAAGCAGACAAATAATCTATTTATACACATGAAAAAGAAAACCAACTTAACCATTGCGCTGATTGCGATTGTATTCACCTCATTTACAACAAGACTACATGCTCAATCGGCGAAAGTAACGCTCTCTCCTGAATTACTCATCCCGTTTAGTAAAGCGTACAACGTAGGTATTGGTGGTATTTTAGAAGCAGAATGGCCAGCAGAACGCAAATTAGGTTTAACATTAGCTACAGGTGTTGAAACCTTGTTTCCAAAACATGACTGGTATGAGAATTATACCTTTTTACCCTTAAAAGGTGGAATTAAGTATTATGTTGACAAGCAATTCTTTTTGAACTTCAATTTAGGTGCAGCTGTTGGATTTAACGGCTACGGTACAAACTTCTTAGTTGGAGGTGGTATTGGTTATAAAGTGAATAACCGTATTGATCTGGGCTTCAGAATTGAAGATGCAGGTACCTCTTATGCGGCCTTAAAAGTTGGCTTCAGATTATAATCTAAGCTTAAAATTTATCATCCCGGCCCGGCTGGGATGATAAATTATTCGATTTTACCTATATTTTACTCCATAGAATTTCTCTTTTCCGAATTTATTCAGTTTGTTCATTAGGCAGAAGCACGGAATTTTCTATATTTGCAGCCTCATGAGTTTACCCCTTCGCATTACGTATAAAGATACCGATATTAATTTTTCTATTTTAGGAGAAAAGCCTTCTTCTAACACCAACGAAATCAATATTTTACTCCATGGAAAAGAGTTAAAACTAATCCGTTCAGATAAGACCTGGAACCTTAGTGATACAGAAGAAGAAAGCCTGGACCGGGAATTGATCAATGCAATCGGTAAAGCCATTTCCCTTCGCTATAGGTTTTAGAACTACTATTTCCGACCATTGTTATAATCTTTTGACAATAAATTCCTAAATATGGTATAAATTAGATGCCATACAGAATTTCATGATATGTCAGAAACAGCTGCGCAACAATTTTCGGAATTAGCCCCCTCTGCTTTTGGTTTCTTAAATACACTTAAGAAAAACAACAACAGGGAGTGGTTCAATGAACATAAAACAGAATTTCAGGAAGAACAAAAGTCTATTGAGATATTTGCAGATGCATTGCTGGAGAAATTATCATCTCACGATGTAATTGAAACCGCATCAGGCAAAAAGAGCTTATACCGGATCTATCGTGATACACGTTTTTCGAAAGATAAAACACCTTATAAATCCCATTGGAGCGGCAGTTTTAAGCGGGCAACCAAATATCGCAGAGGTGGATATTATTTTCATATTGAACCAGGAAATAGTTTTGTTGGCGGAGGTTTCTGGGGGCCTGTACCGGAAGATCTTAAACTTATCAGAGATGATATAGCTTTTGATCCCTCCTCTTTGAGAAAAATACTTGCTGACCCCGCATTTCTTTCCCTTTTTGGAACCTTACATGGAGAACAACTTAAAACAACACCTAAAGGTTATGATCCCAGCCACGAAGCCATTGATTTACTTCGCCATAAGCAATTTCTGATTTCCAGAAAGTTTTCAGACAAAGAAGTATTGAGTAAAAACTTTCTGGAAGAGGTGAACCGTACTTTCATGGGTATGCGGCCATTTTTCGATTATATGAGTGAAGTACTCACAACTGATATCAACGGCTTACCAATATAGTCGGCTTTCTTTAATTATCTAAAAAAGGAGAAAAGGCCGCGATTTGGTTTCCACTCTTTTTTCCTCCTCATCGCTTCCTGATTGCCTGGAAACATCTTTAATATGGTATCCAGTGTACCTATAGCGGCTTTTAATTCGCCGGTTGCTTTACAGGCATCTGCATAATAGAGTGTCATTTCTACACGTGCGTCATCCCACTTCCAACCATTTCTGTTGTAACAATCAATACCATCCCATGCAAAGTCCATACATTCTTTCCATTGCTGCTGTTTATAACAACATTCTGCCAGGCGAAGATTGGCATCGCTGATAATGCTTTCTTCAGTGGAATCTCCTGATTGACACGACTGAAGCAGTATGTTCAGGTTCTCCTTAGCCTGGGAGTAATTTCCCAGATTGAGATGGGACATTCCACGCATAAAATGTACTTTCTGAACGGATTCCAGTTGAATGGCTTTCCCTTTAACAGACTGATAATTATCTGCGCAGGCAATACACTGCCTGTAATCTTTTAACTGATAATAATTTTGCATCAGCATAAACCACGAAGAATTGTCATCAGGATGCTTTTCCAGTTGTTCCTGCCAGGCTTTATTCGCCTCTTCCAGGCTTCCTTCTTTGAGCAGGTCAAGCCGGATGTTCTGGACAGTAATATACCTTTCATTCAGCGTAAAAAGATAGGCTTCTGAAAGGTCTTTGCTATTGTTTCTGATAAAATCATTGTACTCCTGATCCGTTGTTGTGAGCAATTCCCTGGTCTCTTCCAGACGGCCCAGTTTAAAAAGAATCTCCAGAATTTCCCCTATAAGCTCTATATAATCACTGAAATCTAAATAACTACTGCCATAAGTTACTGCGCGGTTGAATACTTCTAATGCCTCTTCATATCTCTCCAGTCTTTTAAGAGCGGTTCCCCAACTACTCAGCTGTTCCCAGAAAGGAGAAAAGGAATAGCCTAGTTGATGCACCTCTGCTGCCTTTTCATAAGACCCTTGCGCAGTTAATGCAATACCATAATTATTACAGCACATCGCAAATACGTGAACATCAGCGTCATTTGCACCTTTCCTCTGATGATGATTACAGAAGTAGTCGTAAAAACCGTCGTAAGAGATTTTATAGAAATGGGTTCTGATTTTCAATAATTCCCTGCCAATCGATGGGTTGTAAGTTTGTGTTTCAAATTCGTAGAAATTAACACCTGCATTGTAATAATCCGAGGAAGAGTCATCAGGCCATTTTTCCAGTTCCGGAAATACACCATTGACGTGATAGCTTGTCTCATAAAAACGCTGTACTCCATAAGAGCGGCCTCCCATTTTTACACTTTTATCCAAGTACGGGAGTGCTTCTGTATAGCTTTTGGCATCATATAGCGCAGCCCCGGCATAATGATATGGAATATACCAATCTGGAAATATCTTGATATAATGCTGTGCAAAATTGAGCATTTCAACCGTATCACAGTCAAGCTCATCAGCAAATACTCTCAAGGCCACAAATATAGCCTCTACCATTGACTTGTTTTCTACCCCTTTACTGTTGAGCTCTTCCAGTTTCCTGTATAAGTCCAGCAGTTCTTCTTCAGCTCCAGACACATTTGAAAGGAAAGCCAGAACGGATACTTTACCCCCGGTCTCATAATCTTTCTGATCGAAGGCCAGATTAGCAATCATTGCAAAATTCAAAGGATCCGGATACATATAGTCAATGCCTTCTTTATAGACTTCCAGTGCCCTCTTTCCATCATTTTGATACTTCAGATATAAATTACCTTTTTTGAGATACACCTGACCAAGCTCAACATCAAGTGCATTCCTGTTCTCTTTATAAAAAACCTTAGTTAAGGTGATCAATTGATCTGCATCTTCCAGCGCAAGAGAAATATGTCCTTCCTGCTGACAGGCGTCCTGATGGTAACTGATGGCTTTAATTTTAGTTGCCAGATGAGTAGAGTTCGCCATTATATCACAATAAGCGATAGCCTTTGATAAATTGGTTTTGAGTAAAGCAATATATATATAAGCCAGATAGAGCATTGCCTCTTCATTCCATGGGTCCAGTTCCAATACCCTTTCAAAACTGCCGCAAACAGATTCAAACCGGTTATCTTCTTCCGGATCTTCATCCCAGGCTTCATAAAAGACCATCTGGTATTCACTTTTAGCTTTTAGCAATAAAGCTTGTGTGTTTTGTTCATTAACCAGAAGGAACAGATTGGCTGCTTCAAGGCAGGCTTCATAATTATCGTTATTGTAAAGGTTGTGTAAATATTCGAGGTCTACCATATAGCGTTAGTATGTCTGGGGATCTTTTGGAGGCTTAGAGCAAAATTTCTGCCAGTTATCACCAGTTTCTTTTTGTTAGCTTTGCCCTATGCAAATTTGCCCGGTAGATTCATTAAGATCCCTGATCAAACATTTTCTGATTTTAGAAAGTGAGGGACCAGTGAATCACCAAATGTTTGCTGATGGTAATCCGGGAATTGTATTCCATTATGACCAACCCATTTCAGAAGGATCACAGCGCAATACTATGCCTGGGAGTTTTCTTTACGGACAACTTAAAGACTGTAAACATTTAATTTCCAGTGGAAAAACGGGACTGGTCGTTGCCGTTCTCCAGCCCTATGGAATTTATGCATTAACAGGTATACCAGCCAATACATTTAAAAACCATTTTATAGCCTTAACAGATGTTTTAGGCCACCAGACAAGAGCGTTGGAGGAGCAGATTTTAAACTCATCTACGTCTGCTGAAAGAATCGGAATCCTGGAAACATTCTTTATCAAAAAATATTCTTCCCTCCATCCAATAGACCCCCACATAAGGCACGCACTTGAACTAATCTGTACACACAAAGGTCTTTTACCCATTGCATGGATCAACGAAAAACTGAACATCACCGAGCGGCAGCTGGAACGAAAGTTCAATACACAGATCGGCACCAGCCCAAAATATTTATCCGGTATAGTAAAAATACATCACACACTTAAATTATTTCAATATACCCCAGTCAGCAATACCGCCCAGGTTGCTTGTGAAGCTGGGTATTTTGACCAGGCGCATTTCATTCACGATTTTAAGAAGATAGCCGGGGTTAGTCCGCTTAAATACCTTAGCCACAACCATAGGCTAGCGGTCAACCTCTTCCCTGCGGAAGTTTAGTTCTTGTCGGAAATGTACAATCCTGACGTTTCAAGCCAGCGTAGCTTTGTCTTATAATTTAATTAAGATGAAGACTATAAAAATTGCATCTGCTCAGTTTGAGCATAAAAATGGAGATAAAGCCTATAACTTAAGTGTAATCAAAGACCTTACAGCAAAGGCGGCAGCCCAGGGCGCCGATGTGATTGCATTTCATGAATGTTCCATAACGGCCTATACATTTGCCAGAAACCTATCAAGGGAGGAAATGCTAAAACTTGCCGAACCTATCCCAAATGGCCCGTCTATACAAACGCTTACTGCATATGCAAAAGAATATAAAATAGCTATACTGGCTGGTCTGTTTGAGAAAGATGAAAATGACCGTTTATTTAAAGCCTATGTTTGTGTCGATGAAAACGGACTGGTTGCAAAGTACAGAAAACTTCATCCATTCATTAATCCTTACCTGGAACCGGGAGACCAATATGTTGTTTTTGAATTACTGGGATGGAAATGTGGCATCCTGATTTGTTACGACAATAATATTATCGAAAATGTCAGGGCTACCACACTCCTTGGTGCCGACATTATCTTTATGCCCCATGTAACGATGTGCACACCTTCTACCAGGCCAGGCGCTGGTTTTGTTGATCCTGTATTATGGGAAAACAGGTTAAACGATCCCACATCTCTAAGAATAGAATTTGACGGGCTCAAAGGCCGTGGCTGGCTAATGAAATGGCTGCCTGCCAG
This sequence comes from Pedobacter nutrimenti, assembly GCF_032678445.1. Lineage (GTDB taxonomy): Bacteria > Bacteroidota > Bacteroidia > Sphingobacteriales > Sphingobacteriaceae > Pedobacter > Pedobacter nutrimenti_A. The sequence goes on along the minus strand of NZ_JAVTSQ010000006.1, from coordinate 98,288 downwards.
AGCTTATGATAACGGTATTTACGCCATCTTTTCTAATCCAATCGGTATGGATGATGACCAGTTAAAGAATGGCTGTTCCATGATCATAGACCCTTATGGCGATGTCATCGCAGAATGTCGCGAACTGGGGAATAGCATCTGTGTAGCTAACATTACTAAAGATAAGTTAAGCAAAGCCGGCGGCTACCGCTATAAACAAGCCAGAAAACCAAACTTGTACAAAGACATCATCGGTCAGCCCCATAATGCGGAGCAAAAGGTTGTCTGGTTGCCCTAATTGATTTTAGCATCAGATTGAAACACATTAAAGGGTTTCGGCGAACCGGTAATTTTAAGCGTAACAACACCGTGTGCCGGAACCTCCATACGCACTGTTTTCATAGTGGATACCGCAAAATCTTTATGTTTCCACAGATCTCGTAAAGTATAACCCTTGGAAGGATCAATACCGACGCTATCGAGATTAAAAACCTGACTTGCCGTTTTTGATGACCGGTTAAGTAAAGTTACAGCAATGGTCCCGCTCATGGTGGAGGTTAATGGTTTGGCCCAGGTTTCCAGTTCACCATTCTTTTCCAGTCTGCGCGCCTGATAGCCCAGTTTATCCTGGTTCAAGGCAATAATTTCTTTATTGGTTACCAGGCCCAATGTCTCTTTGGAAATGGTTCGCAAGTCATTGCCTAATAGCAATGGAGAGTTCATCATACACCACATGGTAAAATGTGCACGATCTTCTTCGTAACTCATTCCTCGCCCAACCTGCAACATATCCATATCGTTTACATGGCCCGGCGAACTGTATTTCCATAAATCTGCATTTTTATCAATAATATGAAGAATAGATTCAAACTGGTTGCTGATATCACCTGATATTCGCCAGGAATCCGCAATTTCCATTGCCCATTTTCCAGGAAACTGCCATCTGCAGATATTAAACAAGGCTTCAGGTTTTATACTTTTTATCCGGTTGGCCAGTTGCGTATAGCGCAATTGCTCATCAAGCCCAAGTTTTTCACCTCCGCACCAATCTATTTTAATGAAATCATACCCCCAGGTTTTGAGCATCAAGGTGAGATCTTCTGCATCATGGCCATAAAGGCCTGCTCCTGCTCCAATGGTATCCTTATCCCAAATCGAAGCACAGGTATTGATCCCCGCATCTGAATAGATACCAGCTTTGAAACCTTTGTTGTGAATATAGTCTGCAAGTGCCTTCATTCCGGATGGAAATCGTTTCGAATGCACCAGAAGCTCTCCGTTCTCATTTCTTCCACCAAAAAAACCGTCATCCATATTGATATACTGATAGCCCGCCTCTTTTAAACCGTTGGCAGCCATGGCGTCTGCCTGAGCCTTTACAATATCTTCGTTAATAGCCACCCTAAAGTTATTCCAGCTAGACCAGCCCATAATCGGTGTTTTAGGGTGTTGTACTGTCTCTTGTGCATAAAGCACACCTGCAGAGAGAAATAAGCTAAAGAATAACGTTTTATAGAATTTTACCATGGTTTGGGAAAATTATATTTTTTTTCCCGGTTTCTTTCCAAAAATGTAAGAAATCAATAGAATCAACATCAATACAGCACTAATGGCGAATCCGATCCAGGCAAGCGCGGGAATGCCGGACCATTTTGGAGGTTTATCCGCTAATACCAACAAGGCCGAACTGATCCACACCCCACACAAAACAATGGCGAACACTGTCCTGTTGAATCCTTGTACAATTCTCTCTTGCAAGGCAGGAAGCTCCCTGACTTCCTGTACAACTTTTAATTCCCCACTATTGAGTTTTGACACAATGGAAACCAAATCATCAGGTACGGTTTTTAAGGCATCAGCCATTGTCCTCAAAAATTTGATCCCTTTCTTTTGTAAATACTCGGGGCTAAGCCTGGCCAACGCTATTTTTAGAATATAGGGTTTCAGGCTTTCTATAATATTCAAATCAGGAACCAAAGCGCGTCCAATTCCTTCTATTAAAACAATACCTCTCACCAGTAAGTACAGATGTTCTGGCATTAAGATCTCATTTTCATTTAAAATACCTGAAAACTTACTCAATACTTCCTTTACATCCATCTGATGAAGAGAACTGCCTTCCAGCAGGTTAAAAAAATCATGAATGTCCTTTTCCAGTTTTGTCTCATCAGGGATACTAAAACGGATGGCCATCTTTTTTATCACCGCAATGAGCCTCCTGGCATCTTGAGCAATAAAATAAGATATAAAATCTTCCAGTTGTTCTTTGTCTTTAGGCATCATGCTACCCATGGTTCCGAAATCAATAAAAGCAATTTGACCACTGGCCAATACCAATAGGTTTCCGGGATGTGGGTCTGCATGAAAGAAGCCATGGTCCAGTACTTGCGTAAGGTAAAGATCCAGTCCCCGGGCTGCAATTTCAGCAGGCTCTAAGCCCATTTCGATCAATACCGGTTTATCCGTTATTTTTACACCATCCACATACTCCATGCACAGTATATTATCATTGGAAAGCTCTGGATAGGTCTTGATCAGATAGATGTCTTTATTGTCGTTAAAATTTCTGGAAAACTGCTCAATATTAGACAACTCATTTAGAAAGGAAAGTTCGTGAAAAATAGATTTTTCAAAAGCCTCCAGCACTTCAACTAAATTCACTTTCCTGAATACTTCACTGTAACTGACCAGCAATTTGGCCACATCTTTCATGATCAACATATCTGAGGCAACAACTTCCCGGATACCTCCACGTTTGATCTTAAGAATAACTGCAGAACCATTCTTCAATGTCGCTTTATAAACCTGGGAGATGGAAGCTGAAGCAAATGGCTCTGACTCAATATGTTTAAAAAGCTGATCTGGCTCAACGCCCAGATCAGCTTCAATAAATCCTCTAACATCAAGGGCTTCCGGTTCCACTTTATCCTGCAACTTTTGAAGTTCAACGATCATATCTTTCGGTAAGAGATCTTCCCTGGTACTAAAAGCCTGTCCAAATTTCACATAAGTAGGACCAAGCTCTTCAAGCGCCATCCTGATGCGCTCGTAAACGTTAAAAGACAACTTCTCTCCATCAGATTCAAAGGAATCGGCTTCAGTAGCAGAGGGGGACAATAAACTCCTGATATTACTTCTGATCAGGAGCTCTTCAAAGCCGTATTTTATCAAAATACGAACCAGGGTTATTGTTCTCTTTAGTTTTTTTGCTTGGTTTTCCATCATGGGTTTTCACTCCACAGAAACCAAGCCAAACAGGCTATTCGTAACTGGCCTCCTCAATCTCCTTTTTTATCATTTGAGCCCTATCCTCATAGCCATTCTTTTCTTGTTTACATTGCTCAATAGATTTGTCAATATATTTTACAGCTAGTGTCCTGTTTTTAAGCTGCTTGTAAAGCATAGCTAGGGTCGCATTATTGATAAAGTTATCCTTTATAACCAAGGCACGTTCCGCCCAGCTTTTCATGATCAGGATATTGGCTTCCTTTTTAATCAATCTGGATCCGCCTCCAATGACATTGCTGATCTTCAGATCGTCATTATAACAGTATTTTTTGACCAATTTATCTGCATACAACATGTAATTATCTTCATCTCCGGCCCTCAGATAATAATCCGTATCAAAACTGAGTGCCTCTTTGTCAGTTAAAACAATTTTGGTCTTTAGATCCGATTTTGCAGTTTCATATTCCGACAAGGTTTTATAAGATTTATACCAAACCTTTCCCTGAAATTCATTCATATATAAGTTCTTGATATAGCCCTCTACTTTTTCCTTCCCTATACGTGCAGCGAAATCTTTGGAATGGCTTTCCAGGTATTTAAAGGCTTTGCTATCTGTTGAGTTGATATTACTGGAGATAAGATCAAATATTGCCGGGCTTACAGCTGCAACGGCGTCAAAGTATCTTTCAAAAACCTCGCTGGTCTCTTTATCATCGCCCTTTGCTTTTACAACTAAAAAGTAACGGTAAAGTTCTTCCTTGTCCAACTCATTTTTAGCAAATTTTTCTTTAAGCTGATGATAGTCATTTTGCGGTGTCAAAGCGATTTTGCCCTGATCGATCAGTTCTTTAACATCTGTAGAGCTGGTAAGCCGATGGACTACCTCACCATCTGCACTGATATATGCCAGGGTTGGATAACCCGCTACATGATATTGTTTGGCCAGTGCAGGCCCCTCTCCTTTTTCAGCATCCACTTTATAGGCAATAAAATTTTGATTGTAAAAATCGCCAGCCTCTTTTTGTGGGAACACATTCATGCTCATATGCTTGCATGGTCCACACCAATCTGTGTAAAAATCAACAAAAATGAGTTTGTTTTTTGCTTTCGCCAAGGCCTTGATTTCGGCCCAGGTGCCGTGATTAAACTCAATACCTTGAGCAAAAACGGAGTTTGTTGCAAATCCTGGTAATAGGAATGCAAAGATGATATACATGTACTTTTTCATAATCTGTGTTTTTTAATTTTTATAATGTTGCTGGATTCTTTGTTTGAATTTCTCTATTATGCTTGCTTTGCCATCGTCATCCCTTTTCGAAGCAGCCATACAGAGTTCTATATTTTTTAAAGCGTTTTCTTTATCCTTTAACTGATCGCAGATCATGGCAAGCCCTAAATAATTCAAGGAGCTGTCTTTGAGGGTAACAGCCATTTCTGCCCATTTCTTAAGCATAAGCAAGTGCTGCTGACCTTTGACCAAATAAGCGCCCCCCAGGATCATGCTGATTTCTTCATCGTCTTTGTAGGCATATTTTTTAACCAGCAGGTCTGCTGCCTTCATGAAATTGTTTTCATCTTGTGCCTGTTGATAGTAAGACATATCGAGTTTCAGGTCTTCTTTCTCTGTCAAGAGGGTTTTGGATTTCAAAAGAGATTTTGATGCAAAGTAATGCTCCTGACGCTCGTGGTTATTGTAACTTAAGAATTGAGAAGAAAACTCTTGGAGGAGGACTTTTTTGATATACGCATCTACTTGTTTCTTTCCTGAACTTCGATAAAAATCATTGCGGTGTCGTTGAAGATATACAAACGATTTTGAGCTGCTGGAGGTTACATACTCCTCCATCAAAGTAAAAACTCCAGTTCCGGATGGTTTGACTAAGCTAAAATAGCGGTCGAATATGTCGTTGACCTCTTTAGTTTTATCTTTTGCCTTTGCCATGACCATATAGCGGTACAAGTCTTCTTTGCCCAGTTCGTTTTTGGCATATTTCCCTTTTAACAATTCATAATCCTGCTGTGGATTGAGTGCAATCTCAGCATGTCTGATCAATTCCTGCGCATTTTCGGCACCGGTGGTACGGTAAAGCTGTTTCCCATCTGCATCTGTAAAAACTAGTGTCGGATATCCGGAAGGCCGGTATTCTTTAGCCAAAGTGATCCCTTCTCCTTTTTCAGCATCTACTTTTACATTAATGAAATGTTTATTATAGAAGTCTCCGGCCTCTGGTAAGGGAAAAACCTCTTTGGCCATTTTTCTACAGGGTGCACACCAAACCGTGTAAAAGTCTAAAAAGATCAGCTTGTTCTCTTTTTTGGCCTGAGCCTTAATTTCACTCCAGGTACCATGGTTAAATTCGATTCCCTGGGCCAAAAGCGTGGCTACCGACACTAAGGTCAGGACAACCATTAATACATATTTCTTCATCTATTTACATTTTAATCGTTATGGGTGATAAGAATGTTTAATTTGGAACTTAACGTGGATTCTGTTCTATTTCGGGATTGGTGCTGATTACTTTTACCGGAATTGGATAGATATAACGATTGCTTCCAGGTGCAAGAGTCAGTTGCTGCGTTTTTAGCGGGTGGGTAATTGTCTTTGCCAGTTTTGGATCCGTGTTCAATCTTTTCAGATCAAAGAGACGCGCACCTTTGCAAAAAAGTTCTCTTCTTCTTTCCTGTAAAATCAGCAGTAAGGCATCGTCATCGTTGGCGGCGGTCAGGGCCGTATAATCTACGGGCTTAAACCTTGTTTTACGCAATTCGTTTACAACAGCCAGACCAGCCTGGCCTTTCTGCGTCCTGGCCAGACACTCTGCTTTGATCAACATCATTTCCGGAACTGTTGGTCCCAGCTGGGTACTACCTGCGGTAGTTTCAAAAGGAGAAAAGTAGGAATGATAGGTACCTGGATAAGTAAAAATACCCGTTGGATCTCCATCTGGTCCCACATAATAGGTGAAAAAATAAGTGCGGAGATCTTTTGTACCCAACAAAGTCATCAATTCAGGACTCAGAGGAAAATTTCCTCCACCGTCGCTGCTTGCCTTCATCAGGATCACTTCAGAATTTTCCTGACTGGTAGGAAGAAAAAAACCGTCCGGTAAACCAGATCCGGCACCAACACCGACATATGGATTAAGGTCAAAAAGTTGAGCCTGTATACCAAGCGATAAACTAGCGTTGTCCAATGCTTTCTGATAATTACCCATATACAAATACGTACGGGCCAGCAAGGCGTAAGCTGCGCATTTTGAAGGAGCAGTTTTACTTGAAGATAAAGGTGCAAGTGTGGCAACGCCTGTATTCAGGTCACTTAAAATCAAATCATAAATTGCACCCACTGGTGCACGCTTCAGATTTTGAGTATAACCTGGTTCTGTAAGCAAGGGCACCCCCAGATCAGTGGCCGCACTTCCCGCGTGGTATTCTTTTGCATATAAGTTAACCAGACAAAGATAAGCATATGCCCGGTGTACTTTCGCTTCGGCAACCAGTTGCTGCTTCAAATTTTCACCGCCTGATTTGGCGTTTGGCAATCCCTGAATCGCGACATTAGCATTGTATATTTGTTGGTAGAACAAGTTCCATTCCGGATCATCTTCATTAGGCTGATAAAACAGATCTGCCCATTTGTAAACATTTAAGGACCTTACATCAAATCCATTGATGAAATTGTCATTTAACAGTGCTACATTATCAGTCGCATATTCAACACTCCCGTAAGATAAATTAAAAACCCCGCTATTATTTAACAGCAACTGATAATCATTTACCGTACTAGGTATAATTTTACCCTGAGGCTCAATTTCCACATATTTCCTGCAAGAACTGAAAGAAATAAATATGAAGAACAATACTAAATAATTATATTTTGACGTGTACATCGTTTTTTTAAGATTAGAGTTTAAAAAGTTGCTTTTACACTAAATACAAAGGATCTGGAGGGCGGCAAAACAGATGAGGTTAAATCGTTAAGGTAATCCGGATCTATTCCTTCTTTATTGGCTGTCCAAAGCGCAAGATTCCTTCCTGTAACGCTAACACTGAGCGTTTGAAAAGCATTCCAGCCCAGTTTTTTTACAGGTATTTTATAGGTCAAGGTCACATCCCGAAACCGGATATAACTCGCATTTTCTACAAAATAATCGCTGTTTATATAACTATAGTTACTGGTGTGTAATGGATCAATTGAAGGTATATTTGTTTTCAGTTCATCTCCCGGTGCCCTCCAGCGATTGGCAAAATCTGCCTGGGCAACTCTGCTATAAGCTAAAGTATAAACAGCCTCCGTTGTCGGCCGCATAAATTTATGACCTGCTTTAAAAGTAAATAAGGTATAGAGTTCAAAATTTTGGTACGTAAATGTATTTGAGAGTCCGCCAAAATATGGAGGTGTAGTATCTCCCTGATATTGAAGTGCTCCCAGGTCCTTTGGATCAAAGGTCGGTAGGTCTGCCAATACCCTTTCGCCCTTACCATTATAGATCATTGCATTTCCATGCTCATTTAATCCTGCAAATTTATACGTGTACAAACTGCCCAGCGCCTGCCCCTGTATAGGGTTCTTCACATTCGTATAATATGAAATGGTTTCCTGCTGAAAATAAGCTTTGGTTACCTTATTGGTGTTGAAGGAGATATTTAGGGACGGGGTCCAGCTAAATTGCGAGTTGCGAATAACATTTGCACTCAGTTCAAGATCAACTCCCCTACTTTTCATTTCCAGCTGATTGGCCAGCAAGGAAGTAAACCCATAAGTTGGATTGATATCTACATTCCCAAGCAAATCCAGGCTTTTACGCCAGTAAGCGTCCACGCTTCCGCTGATTCGGTAATTAAATAAGGAGAAATCCGTGCCCAGATTAAAGGTTTGTACACGCTCCCATCTGAGCAGCGGGTTTGCAGGATTGTATATACTTCCAAAAGGATCGTTGTTAATAGGATTGTTACCAGATTGCTGCATCACCAGGTAAGGAGAGGTATCTTTGTTTAAATTTCCATTATAACCTACGGTAGCACGAAGGTTCAATTTGGAGAGCCAGTTTGTCCCGGCCATAAAATCCTCATCCTTTGCCCGCCACATTCCACCTAAAGACCATAAAGGAACGGCACGGAATTCTTTTGAAGCACCAAAAAGATTGGAATCGTCTTTACGGAAACTTCCAGATAGAGAATACTTAGACTTGTAGGTATAGGTAAAGTTTCCAAATACAGAAGCGTACCTGTCCTTCCGGCTTTCGTTAGACTGGACATAGGGAACTTTCTGATCACCATCGGCTGTTTTATACGTTTGCATATAGTTTACCGGTATTGAACTCAGCAGCCGATTATCATAGCCATATTCCCTGGTGCCATAACCTGACAACAGCGTTTCTCTGAGTTCCACACCAACTACTGCATCCAAACGGCCAGCAGAACCAAGATCAGGATTAAAATTCATTTGCCCTCTGATGTTGTAATTGTTTTGTTCGGCATCCTTGAGATCCAGAATTCCACCTGTAGGAACCCCTTTCACATGCGTGCTTGCAACCGTATAGGTATTGATGATGTTCCTTGCCATATAGGTGTCGGGATTGTAATAATTTCTGGTTTTATCAAATTCCCGTTCAGTCATAAATTTAACATCGGCGCTCAACCAGGATTTAAATTTATAATTTAAGCCAGCGGTCAACCTGTAAGCCAGAGACCTGTAGGTATTGTCTGCATTCGCCAGTTCATCAATATAGTTGTACTTCCACGGAAGATATCCTTTATTTTGAAGGGAATCCAATGTTTGTGCTTTAGCTTTGTAGGAAAAATTATTAGGTGTGCCATTTGCATTAACAATTTGATCATAAGGCAACAAAGCAGTTGTTCCCGGCTGATTAGCCCCTAATCCAATGCCATTGTTTTTTTGTTTCAACAAGGTCACAAAGGTCTCCGCTGAAAAAGTTAGCTTCGGCGTAATTTTAGTCTCATTGCTAAAATTGATCACCATTCTACTGCCAAAATCACCTTGATTATTAGTGCGTTCATCTGTATAGGAAGCGGAGAGGTAATTACGGGTAATAACAGACCCACCGCTCAAGCTGATGTTGTACTGCTGCGAAAATGGGGATTGTAAAAGATATTGCTGATACTGCTGGTTCACATCGATTTGGCTTAACCTCTGTACTTCGCTATCGTACTGCTGCTGGCTGATAGAGCCTCGTTTAAATTTTAAATAAAGATCTGCACCAGTACTTAAAGGAACCGGATAAAGAGAGAATGCAGACTTCTGGCCAGGTAATATATTTTTGTCTACCAGTTCTTTTTCCAGATCCAAGTATTGCGCAGAATTGAGCACCTTTCTATAGTCCAGTCTTGGTCTGCCGATCAAAGTAAAAACACTGGAGAAATTAACTTGCGGGCTGTTTGAAAAACTTCCTTTTTTGGATTCAATCACGATTACTCCATTCGCGGCCCTAACCCCCCATATACTTGCGGCAGCAGCATCTTTTAAAATGGTTATAGTTTCTATGTTATCCGGGTTGATGTTAACCAGATCAAGCTCTGTAGGAAATCCATCAAGGACGATCAGGGGCTTTTTCTCCGAATTAATGGTAGATGTACCTCTAATGGTAAAACTATCACGGTTTGGCGTGAGGCTTCTGTCTGGTGTTCCTACATTGACCAGCATTCCAGATGCTGATCCTTCAAGGCGTTCCAATAAACCCGGAGCTACTTTTTTACCAATTTGTTCTCCTGAGATCACATCGAATGCTCCTGTTGCCCTATCTTTTGGAATATTTTGATAACCTGTACTATAAGTTACGTTTACCTCCTGCAGGTCACTTTTAGCCACTTTCAGGATAACCTTCAATGGCATTTTTCGTTCCCTTACAGGAATCTCCTGGCGCGTATAACCTACATATGAGATGACCAGGACAGCATCTTCATTGACGTCTGAAAATGTAAATACACCGTCCGACCGGGTAATCACAGATTTCGAAGTCCCTTTTATTTTCACGGTAGCCCCCGGAATGACATTTCCTTCTTCATCAAAAACTTTTCCATACACGTCAAAGGTTTGAAATTTGTCTATCAGCCGATCAAGAAAAGATTTCGTCTTTTCCCTAATCAATACAGATTTATTATCTATCGTATACTCAATCGGCTGGTTCTCAAACAGCAGCCCCAATACCTCCCGGAGCTGCATATTCTTCACTTCAATGTTCACTGGCCTGGTATTTTTTAAAACAGAGCCCGTAACAATAAAATCGTAACCACTTTGCTGACGGATTTTTTCAAAAACCTTCATTATTGGTGCGTTTTTCTCAGACAGCGTAATACTTTGTGCAAAAGATCCTGCACTGACCTGCATGATGGCTGTGATCAAAATAAGGGTGGTTAGCCGCATAATCAACAGTAATTTACTTACATACGCCGGTGGCGTACATATTTTTTGTTTGTAAAAATTGTACATTTGTTTGGTCTGGTTAATGCTATGGCCTTCATTTTCGAAGATGGTACAGGCCATTGGCGGTTAGTTGATAATTTTAAATTATGAAGTAGATCCAGATTTAAAAGTCATTCCGACACCAATCGGGGTGGCTTTTTTTTGTTTGGATTACCCAGCAAAAAATCTATTTCGTTACCGTAACCCTCCTTCCTTCAATTTTAAAATGAACTGAGTTAGAGTATTGGAGCATATGGAGTACCTGCTCAATGGGTTTAGCACTGGAGGCTGTTCCACTAAACTCCTCTGTCGATACAGGCCCGTCATAAACAACATCAAGGTTGTACCAGCGAGAGAGCTTACGCATTACATCTGTTATATTCTCTTTATTAAACCTGAAATAGCCATTTTTCCATGCCACCGATTCTTCTGTATCTACCTGACTTACACTAAATGACTGCCCGCTAAGAACCGCTTGCTGTCCAGGTTTTAGAACCACCGAAGACTGTCCGGATGTCGAAATCCTTCGCTCTGACACAATGCGAACTGAGCCCTCTAATAAGGTTGTCCTTGTTAGAGTGTCGTCTTCGTACGCACTGACGTTGAAATGTGTACCCAGTACTTTAAGTTCTTGTTTATTGGTTTTTACAATGAAAGCGTGCTGTTTATCTTTAGCTACCTCAAAATAGGCTTCTCCAGTCAATTTTACGCTCCTCTGCTTTTGTTTGACGAAACTTACCGGATAAGTTATAGAAGATGCAGCATTTAGCCATACCTTTGAACCATCAGGCAAAATGACCTGGTAATGTTCTCCTTTTACAGTTGAAAGCGTATTCAATTGGTCGGATGAAGCTGTTTGGTGTCCTTTGACCTGATAAATAATCTCTCCCCCGGCTGTTTTGGAAATTACGACACCGGCTTCCTGTCCCAGTTCTCCCTTCAACGATTCAGACAAGATAATTTTCCGGCCACTGGCAAGGGTCAAGGTAGCCGTTGATTTGCCGGGCAAAATTTCCTTAACATAGGTCTGACTAACGATATTCTGAGAAGAATTTCTTTTTATGCTGTAATATAATCCTCCGCCCAAAATAAAAAACAATGTAGCAGCAATAGCCATACGATAAACTACCTTTTTGTAAAATGGTCCAATATTTCTTCTTTTTTCCTCCAGCTGCAGCCTCGATCCCCCTATCTTTTGTTCTATTTGATTAAATATTCTTAAAAGGGTGAGTTCTTCTTTTGAAGTTGCCAGGGAATCTTCTTCCGTTAACTCAAGTTCAATACGGGTCAATTGATATAACTCTTCCCGTTCAGCCGTCTCAAAATATTGTGTAAGCCAGTCCAGCTCCTCCAGGGTGAGTTGATTTTTTATAAGCTTTTGGTATAAGATAAAGAGTTGTGGTCTGTTCACGGGTTCTTTTTATGCTTAATACGTTTGAAAAACACGGACCAATTACATCAAACAAGAAAATAAATTTATTGAGTTGAGTTCTTCAATGTTCATGTTTTTTTTGAATACATTCGTGATCAGATAGCTGATATTGACTTACCCTGGTCTGTTCGTTTGTCTTTATTATACGATTGATCTTATACCCGAAGAAATTGAATAAACCAGCACTTCCTTTTATAGATGAAAACTTGATCCTGGCACAATTAAAGGATGGAAGTCAGGCTGCTTTTAAATATTTTTATGATAAGTATAGCCTGCAACTCTACAGAAAGCTGGTTCAAATGGTACATGAAGAAAGCATTGCAGAAGAACTTCTACAGGACTTATTTGTCAAAATATGGGAAAAACGCAATTTAGTAGATCCGGAACAATCATTTAAGGCCTACCTTTATAAAATTGCAGAAAGAATCGTTTACGATCATTTTAGGAAATTGACCCGCGAGGCACGATTGAAGATAGAGTTTTCTGCTATAAATTCTGAATTGTACAGTCATACTGAAGAAAATATATTCAAAAGAGAAGCTGAAGCAAAAATTCAAGCTGCCATAGATAAATTACCTCACCAGCAAAAACAAGTCTTTACGCTCTGCAAAATAGAAGGTAAATCTTATGAAGAGGTAAGCAAAATACTAGGTATTTCTGTGGTAACCATCAATACCCATATCACCCGGGCCACCAAAACCATAAAAGCGCATTTAAAAAGTAATGACAATATGGTTTACATACTCGCTTTATCTGCAGCCATCCACGCCTTGCCGAGGTAATGTTAACTCAAGCATTCTGTGTTCTTTAGGTGACCAAATAACCAGTTCCGGGACTTTATTTGTCACCATGAATAATTTTACGCCGGGACTTTTCAAAAAAAACATCCCAATGAATAATCTATTCCATTTTTTTTCTACATTTGTATCGAGAGCGTTAATTTATGATACGGGGCCAGGTCGCAAGATCTTGGCTCCGTTTTCATTTAAATTACTTTTTAAAACAATAAGAGGATATCCATTCTCATGAATACCCTCTTATTTAAGTAATTTAAATGAAATTCGCTTAAAAATTCTTGGTGATTTGCGGATCTAAGGGCGTAACTTTAGATCTGAAACGATGAACCAGTTCTCCTTTTTCATTGATCAGGAATTTTTCAAAATTCCAATTGATGTCACCGGTAAAATCAGGATTGCTTTGAGTAGTCAAATATTGGAACAAAGGATTGATATCCGCTCCTTTAACACTTACTTTCTCACTCAATAAAAATGTAACTCCAAAATTCTTTTTACAGAAATCCTGGATTGCAGCGTTGGTAGCCAGTTCTTGTCCTCCAAAATTTCCTGCAGGAAACCCGATCAGGACAACTTTGTCTCCATATTCTTTATGTAATTTTTCCAGAGCCTCATATTGTGGTGTAAATCCACATTTGGAAGCCGTGTTTACAATCAGGATTTTTTTTCCCTTAAACTTAGACAGTTTAACCTCTTTTCCATCGATAGTTTTAATGGTGAAATCATACACACTCTTAGGTGGTGTAAAAAACAGACTGAGGAATATTAATAATGTATTCATTATGTTTTTATTTTTTAGATAAACGAATCTACCAAAAAAATCAGCCTCGAATATAATACCTGTGTAAAGAAATCGATAAATCTGTCTGACAAAGTGCACGCCTATATATATAAGATAACAATTTGTACTTTAAAGTATAGACGCACACCAAATTACGTATGATAAAAACGAAAAAAAATGAGCACAAAACGACTTGAAACGCTGCCGAACTAAATTAAATTATCATAAAAATTCAGATTCTATTTTGATTTTAGATGTATTTATAGCTTTATTTGCAGAAAAACGTTCTGAATGGCGAAGAATTTACTAATAGTTGAGTCACCTGCAAAAGCTAAAACCATCGAAGGGTATTTGGGTAAGGATTTCCTTGTAAAATCAAGTTACGGACATATTCGTGATTTAGTTAAAGGAGATATGGGCATTGATGTGTCCAATAACTTTAGTCAAACCTACGAGGTACCTGCAGATAAAAAGCAAGTCGTAGCAGAACTTAAGAAACTAGCGAAAGATGCAGAAATGGTCTGGCTCGCATCCGATGAGGACCGCGAGGGAGAAGCCATATCCTGGCACTTATACGAAACACTGGGCCTGAAGGAAAACAAAACCAAACGAATTGTTTTCCATGAGATCACTAAGCCTGCGATCCTCAAAGCTATTGACACCCCAAGAACAATTGACTACAACTTGGTTTTTGCACAGCAAGCCAGACGTGTTTTAGACAGGCTGGTTGGTTTTGAACTTTCACCTGTTTTATGGAAAAAGATCAAACCTTCCCTATCTGCAGGACGCGTACAATCTGTTGCTGTACGTTTAATTGTAGACAGAGAAAGAGAGTATAATAAATTCCAGGCTTCAGCAGCATTTAAAATCACAGCACAATTCACCACTGGCAATGCCAGAGAATTGGTTAAAGCCGAATTGCCGCAGAGATTTGATCATGAAGCAGACGCAGAGCAATTTTTAAAAGACTGTGTAGCAGCATCATTTAATGTTTCCAGCTTAGAAACCAAGCCGGCCAAAAGAAATCCTGCAGCACCCTTTACCACTTCTACACTGCAACAGGAAGCTTCAAGAAAACTGGGTTATTCGGTTTCCAGAACCATGCAGGTTGCACAGAGACTGTATGAAAGTGGTAAGATCACCTATATGCGTACCGATTCAGTGAACCTTTCTGAAACAGCCATCCAGGCAGCGGCAAGTGAAATCAAATCGGCTTACGGCGATAAATATCTTCATACCAGAACATATAAAACGAAATCAGCAGGCGCTCAGGAAGCTCACGAAGCCATCAGACCTACCTATTTTAGTCAGCATACCGTTTCTGGCGACAGTTCTGAACAAAGATTATATGAATTGATCTGGAAGCGCGCAATTGCCTCGCAAATGAGTGAAGCATTGTTTGAAAAAACAACGGCAACTATCGATATCAGCAGCCGTAAAGAAAACCTGGTTGCCGAAGGAGAAGTTTTGAAGTTTGACGGGTTCTTAAAAGTTTATCTGGAATCTAACGACGACGACGACGAGGATACTGATAACAACAATATGCTGCCGCCTTTAGCTAAAGGACAATCGCTGACATTAAAAGAAATGAATGCGACGGAACGTTTCTCCCGTCCGCCTTCAAGATATACAGAAGCCAGTCTGGTTAAAAAACTGGAAGAACTGGGTATTGGAAGACCATCTACTTATGCCCCAACCATTTCAACCATTCAGAATCGCGGTTACGTGGTTAAGGAAGACAGAGAAGGAAAGCAGCGTGCCTTTACATCTATCGTGCTGGCTGGCGGGCAGGTAAGCAAACAGCTAAAAACGGAAATGACCGGTGCAGAAAAGGCCAAGCTTTTCCCTACAGATATAGGTGAAGTGGTCAACGACTTTTTAGTGGAACACTTTAAAGACATCGTTAACTTTAATTTCACAGCCAAAGTAGAGAAAGAATTTGACGAGATCGCCCAGGGCCTACAGGAATGGACAAAAATGCTCCACTCCTTTTATACACCATTTCATCAGGAAGTAGAGACAACCCTTGAAACAGCTGATCGTGCTAACGGCGAACGTCTGCTTGGCATAGATCCTGTTTCCGGAAAAAATGTATATGCTAAAGTTGGTAAATTTGGCCCATTGGTTCAGATTGGACAAAATGAGGATGAGGAAAAACCACGTTATGCAAGCCTGCCTAAATCACTTTCTGTGGCCACCATTAGCCTGGAAAATGCTTTAGAGCAATTCAAATTGCCTTTTCAGTTGGAAGACTATCAGGATAAAGAAGTTTCTGTTGGGGTTGGTCGGTTTGGACCTTACGTGAAATGGGGCGATACCTTTATCTCCATCCCTAAAAACGAAGATCCCCTGTCTGTTGACCTCGATCGTGCCATCGAGATTATTAACGAAAAGATAACAGCAGATGCGCCTGTGGCACATTACCAAAATTTGCCGGTAACCAAAGGAACAGGTCGGTTTGGGCCATTTATTAAATGGAACGACCTATTCATTAACGTTCCTAAAGCTTACAATTTTGATAACCTGAGTGATTCGGATATTGCCGAACTGATCAGCAAAAAAGTAGAAAAAGAAGCCAATAGGTTTATCCAGCAATGGGCATCTGAAAAAATTGCTATTGAAAACGGTAGATGGGGACCTTTTATCCGTTTTGGAAAGGAAATGCTAAAGCTAAGTAAGAATCCGGCAACAGGCGAAAAATATACACCTGAGGATCTGGCCGATATTTCCCTTGAAGAAGTTAAAAAACTAATTGTAGAGCAAGTTCCGAATGCATTTGAAGCAAAAGCGAAGACAGCCGGAAAGAAAAAAGCAGCAGCTAAACCTGCAGCTAAAAAAGCTCCTGCAAAAAAGAAATAATATTACGTCTAGCTTGTTATGAAGAAAGATCTTCCGGAAAATATTGTAGAAGATGTAGCCATGGCTGTTGTGCTCATGGGCGAAACTCCAGAAACCGAGAGTTGGACCGTATATTTCATTAACCTGAAAAAGGAGTTGATCACCAACGTGCTGATCAGCTCCAAAGGTTACGGTGAAAAAGACGGTGTAATGGTCAGAACCTCAACACTTCGTCATTTTCTAGGTAATCTGGAACCGATGACGTACGCTGGTGTGGAAGCCATTGACACCGCTGTATTTGGTTTAACCAATGAATATTGGTTGAGTTATTATATTGACGGAACCATCTATGATAAAAAATTCATTTTCCTTCCTGAAAGCATTGTTGATGACAATTTAATTAAGATTCCATTGATCAACAAACCGGGTGTAATGATCAAATAATTTTCTTTCCCACTTTTTTTTTGGTAATTTCCCTCGCATCTATTAACGAACAGCGTATGAAATTTACCCAGTCTACCCTACTGAGCAAAAACAAACAACGAATCCTGGTCGGCGCCATTGCTTTGGTACTGATCGGAATAGCTTCTTTCTTCATTTTTAAAAAGAAAAAAAGCAATGAAAGTAATCAGGCTTACTCTAAATACATTGAGGCCTATACTTCTGGCACCGTATCCAAAAAAAGTTTCATCCGGATCCGTCTGGCCAGCCAGGTAAAAACAATGGGTACCATCGGAGCACCTGATGATCGTAATCTTTTTGACTTCTCTCCCGGAGTTAAGGGAAAAACCTACTGGATTGACGCCCAAACTGTGGAATTCAGGCCAGACGAGCCGCTTCAATCTGGAAAAGTATATACTGGTACCTTTAACCTTTCTAAAGTAACAGACACAGAGAAAGGCCTTGAAGAATTTGATTTTGACTTTAAGATCATAAATCCGGGAATGAACCTTATTCAGAACGGCCTGGTTTCTCAGAACAATACCTCATTAGATTACATGAAATTGAGTGGAGATGTCAACACTTCTGATGAGGAGGACCCGAAACTTATTGAAAAGGCACTGGAACTCGATTTCGGACAAAAGCTCCGCGTAAAATGGCAACACAACCCGGCAAAATACAGTTCTCACTTCACTATAGACAGTATAAAGAAAACAGGCGCAGAACAAAAATTATCACTTAAATGGTCTGGAAAGGCAATTGATGCGGAAAATCAAGGAGAAGAGACACTATTGGTACCCGCCGCAGGAGTATTTAAAGTGCTAACTTTAAAAGCCATACAAGATCAGGAAGACTATGCCCTTATACAGTTTTCAGAGCCGCTCAATGTAGCTCAGGACCTCAGTGGTCTGGTTACCCTGGGTAGTCTGGCAGATTTGAGATACACCATTGATGGTAGTCAGCTTAAAATCTATGCTACAGATCCATTAGACGGTAACTATACATTGACAGCGAACCAGGGTATTGAAAATATCAAAGGCAAGAAACTTGCTGAAGCTAAAACAGGTAATGTTCTTTTCGAAAAGAAGGCACCTGCTGTAACTATTTCTGGAAGCGGTACAATTATTCCAAATTCGGGTAAACTTGTACTTCCCTTTGAGGCAACGAACCTGAAAGCGGTCGATGTAACCATCATTAAGATCTATGAGAATAATATTCCACAATTCTTTCAGACCAACAACTATAAAGATGGCCAGGAATTAAGACGTGTGGGCCGCCCGGTGGTACAGAAAACCATTAGACTGGATGAAGACAAATCCTTAAACCTCCATAAGAAAAACCGCTTTACACTTGATCTGGATAAAATGATCCGTACAGAGCCCGGTGCAATGTACAGGGTAACCATTGGTTTTAGAAAGGCCTATAATGTATATGCATGTGCTGCAGGCGCAGATAAGGCAGAAGCAGATTCAGAAAGCACGGACGAAGACGAAAATGCCAATGAATATTACGGAGAAAAAATCGACGAGGATGATGCCTTTTGGAGCCGGTACAACAATTACTATCCGCAGCATTATCGCTGGGACGACCGTGACAATCCATGTACTTCTTCTTATTACACTACTGATAAATGGGCCAGCCGTAACCTGATCGCCTCTAATATTGGCCTGGTTGCCAAACGCGGAAATGACAACAGCATGCTTATTATTGCAACCGATCTGCTCACTGCCAAACCATTAAGTGGTGTTACCTTGGAATTAATGGATTATGCCAAACAAGTTATTTACACAGCAAAAACAGATGGCGACGGAATGGCCTCCTTTGATCTCAAAAGAAAACCATTTTTGCTCATCGCCAAAAATGGCGATGAACGAGGTTATTTAAAATTAGACGATGGAAATTCCCTTCCTTTAAGCCGTTTCGATGTAAGTGGTGATGTCGTACAAAATGGAATTAAAGGCCTGATCTATGGAGAACGTGGCGTTTGGCGTCCCGGAGATTCATTATATCTTTCCTTTATTCTGGAAGATAAGCTTAAAAAGCTACCAGGAGCCTACCCTGTCACTTTTGAATTATATAACCCTCAGGGACAAATTATTAGAAAGGTTGTAAACGGTAATTCTTTAAATGGATTTTATACCTTTAAAACTGCAACAGCCTCAACTGCCCCTACCGGAAACTGGCTGGTCAAAGTTAAAGCCGGAGGTTCTACTTTCAGTAAAACGGTAAAAATTGAAACCGTAATGCCAAACCGGCTCAAGATCAATTTTGACATCGGTGCCAGAAAATATCTGAGTGCCGACAATGGATCTTCCGCTACGCTTTCGGCCAACTGGCTCTTTGGTGCGGTAGGTAAAAACCTTAAAGCCAAAGTGGATGTAAACCTGAATACTATGAAAACCACTTTTCCTGGTTTTGAGGCCTATACCTTCGATAATCCGACAGTTAAGTTTGAATCGCAGGTTAAGACCATTTTCGAAGGTACCTTAAACGAAAACGGAACAGCTGTAGTGAATACCAATTTGGATCAGAATAAAACGGCTCCAGGCGTATTAAAAGCTAATTTTACTACAAAAGTATTTGAAGCTGGTGGTAATTTTAGCATTGATAACTTTAGCATCCCTTATCATGTATACAACAATTACTATGGTATTAAAACGCCCGAAGGAGAAAAACTAAGCGGCATGCTGGTGACCGGTAAGGACCATAAGATAGATTTGATAAATGTAAACCGGGATGGAAAATTACTGGCTGGCAGCAAAACAGTTGACGTGGAACTCTATAAAGTGCAATGGCGCTGGTGGTGGGAACAGGATGACCAGAATTCTTATGCCAATTTTACACAAAATCAGTACAATAAACTCATCAAAAAGCAGAGCGTAACCCTGAATAACGGACGGGGAAGCTGGAATCTTAGAGTGGATGAACCTGAATGGGGTCGATACCTCATTCTGGTAAGAGATTTAAATGGCGGTCATGTAACAGGTAAAGATGTGTATATTGACTGGCCAGGCTGGGCACAACGTGAACAAGCCAATAACCCTACAGAGGCATCTATGCTCTCATTCACCGCTAACAAAACAAAATTCAAAGTAGGTGAAGATGTAGTCCTGACCATCCCTTCCGGTAAAGGTGGCAGAGCGCTGATCTCTATCGAAAATGGCAGCAGGGTGTTGAAAACCTACTGGACAGATACAAAGGCTGGGCAAACGCAATTCAAATTCAAGGCAGAAAAAAACATGTCTCCAAATGTATTTGCAAACGTTACCTTATTACAGCCACACGCCCAAACAGTAAATGATCTGCCAATAAGGATGTACGGAGCTATCCCACTCCTGATTGAAGATCCGGAAACTATTTTAAAACCAGTCATCAAAATGGCCGATAAGATCAAGCCGGAAACAGAAAACACCATCTCTGTAGCAGAACAGAACGGTAAGGCTATGACCTATACTATTGCTATCGTCGATGAAGGATTACTTGATCTCACCCGCTTTAAAACACCTGATCCTCATGCTGTATTCTACGCCAGAGAAGGGCTTGGCGTGAAAACCTGGGACCTTTTTGATTATGTGCTCGGTGCCTGGGGTGGTAATCTGGAACGCATCCTGAGTATTGGTGGTGACGGCAGCATCAATAAAAATCTAAATCCTGCAAAAGCCAATCGGTTTAAGGCTGTTGTTAAATTCATGGGGCCTTTTGCCCTTTCCAAAGGCGAAACTAAAACACATAAATTCAAACTCCCGCAATACATCGGTGCAGTACGGGCCATGGTCGTAGCCGGTCAGGATGGTGCTTACGGTTTTCAGGAAAAATCGGTACAGGTTAAAAAACCATTAATGCTTCTGGCCACCTTGCCAAGGGTAATTGGCCCAGGTGAAAGCTTCACCCTGCCAGCTACAGTATTTGCAACAGAGAACCATCTTAAAAATGTGACTTTGCAAATCCAAACTCAAAACCTGGGCGTAGAAGGAAACAAAACCATCCAGCTGTCTTACAAACAACCTGGAGAACAAATGGCTTATTTTGAAATCAAAGCCCCTGAAATTGCAGGCATTGGTAAAGTCAAACTCATCGCACAGAGTGGAGCGGAAAAGGCAATATATGATGTAGAAATTGACATCAGGAATCCAAATCCATTTGTAACCAATGTCGTATCAGCGACCATAGAACCAGGCAAGACCTGGACGCAGACTTATAGTGGAATTGGTATGGCAGGTACAAATTCAGGATCCTTAGAATTATCTTCTATCCCTCCGATCAATTTGAAAAAACGTTTGGGCTACCTGATGCAATATCCGCATGGCTGCGTAGAACAAACAACATCAGCTGTATTCCCTCAGTTATTTTTAGATCAGCTTACACAATTGAGCGCACAACAAAAAGCAGCCACTGAGAAAAATATTAAAGCAGGTATACAAAAATTGAAGGATTTCCAAACCGCTGAGGGTGGTCTGGCTTACTGGCCAGGTTCACCATCAGCAGATGAATGGGGAAGCAATTATGCCGGACATTTCCTGGTAGAGGCACAAAACAAAGGCTATTCTATTCCTGTAGGTCTGCTGGATGAATTGCTTCGCTATCAAAAAACTAAAGCAAGCAGCTGGTCGCCAAACAGCACAAATTTCTATGGCGGTGACCTCTCACAGGCTTATCGTTTGTATGTGCTCGCTTTAGCTAAGAAAACAGACATGGCAGCCATGAACCGATTAAGAGGCTTCCAGTATTTATCCGTAAGCGCCAAATGGAGGCTTGCAGCAGCCTACAAGTTAGCCGGACAAGCAGATGCCGCCGCGCAGCTTATTAGAGGCTTAGATCTATCCGTTAAGCCTTACAACCAACTGGGCGGAACCTATGGTTCCGACATCAGGGATGAAGCCATGATTTTAGAAACCTTAACCCTTCTTGGACAAAAAGGCAAAGCGGCCCAACTTCTCCAGCCTCTGGCTTCCAAATTGGGCAGAGATGATTGGTACAGCACCCAAACCACAGCTTATAGCCTGCTGGCCATCGCTAAATTCTGCGGCCAGAATACATCTGCCAATAAACTGAATTATAGTTTTGTTCTGGATGATAAAAAAGGTAGTGTAAACACAGAACAATACATTAGTTCTACCCCATTAAGCTTTAAAGGTAATCAGGTTCAGATCAGTAATACTGGTAATAGGGTACTTTTTGCCAGACTGATCTTACAAGGACAACCGGCCGCAGGACAAAACAACTTCCTGCCCAATAATCCGGAGACCCTTGAAATGAGCGTATCCTATAAATTACTGAATGGCAAGACAATAGATCCAACTACTTTAAAACAAGGTTTAGATTTTTATGCAGAAGTAGTCATTAAAAATCCAGGCAAAATGGGCTTTTATGAACAAATGGCACTTAACCAGATTTTCCCGTCCGGATGGGAGATCATCAATACCCGTATCAATGACAACGAAAGCATTCTCTCTTCTTCTCCGTTCACTTATCGTGACATCAGAGACGACAGGGTATTTACTTATTTTAACCTTAGAGAGAACGAGACAGTAACTTACAAAGTTCTGCTGAATGCTTCTTATTTAGGTAGGTATTACTTATCTGCTGTACAGGCAGAAGCCATGTATAATAACAACATCAGTGCAACACAGCAAGGTAAATGGGTACAGGTAATTAAGTAAAATGTTTAAAAAATTCAAGTATGAACCAGGCTTTCTGATCTCCGATCTGATTTGCCTGGTTCTTTTTCTGGTTTTCTGGTTCCTGTTGCCTTCCAGGCTATTTGTTGCCCCTACTTCTTTTGTCATAGAGGCCTCAAACGGTCAGTTGCTCAGTGCTGCGATAGCACGCGATGGGCAATGGCGTTTTCCAGTAGCAGACAGTGTGCCTGACAAATTCACTAAATGTATTATAGCCTTTGAGGACAAACGGTTTTATAAACATGCGGGCATAGACATCCTTGCCTTAGCCAGGGCAATGAAGCAAAACTTTAAAGCAAAAAGTGTAGTCAGTGGTGGAAGTACTTTATCCATGCAGGTCATCCGTCTGTATAGAAAAGAAGACCGTACCCTTACCCAAAAATTAATAGAGATGCTTTTGGCGCTCCGCCTCGAAGTACGTTACTCTAAATCTGAAATTCTTGGCCTTTATGCAGCAAATGCTCCTTTCGGAAGCAATGTTGTTGGTCTGGAAGCAGCAGCCTGGCGCTATTTTGGCCGTAGTGCGAGTTCACTGTCCTGGGGAGAGATGGCAACCCTTGCCGTATTGCCGAATAGCCCTTCACTTGTCCATCCTGGCAAAAATGCCACCAAGCTGATCAAAAAAAGAAATGACTTGCTCGATAAACTGGCTGCACTCCATTACATAGACCAGGCAACGGCCAATCTTTCAAAATTTGAACCCATACCGGGCAAACCTCAGCAATTGCCACAAAACGCCCAACATTTATTGAACCGCTTTAAACAAGAACGTGCCGGCCTGGGAATCCACAGCACAAGAATCAGATCGACCTTAGATGAAAACCTCCAGCTTAAAATTAACGCCCTGCTGAAAAGATACAATAACCGCTATCGTGCCAATGACATCAATAATATTGCGGCATTGGTACTGGATGTAAATACCGGATCAGTAAAAAGCTATGTGGGGAACATCTACCAGCCAGACAATACTGAATTAGAGAGCCATGTGGATATGATAAAGGCCCCTAGAAGTCCAGGTAGTACCCTAAAACCATTCCTTTACGCCAGTATGCTAAATGATGGTTTCATTATGCCGCACACCCTGATCCCGGATATCCCAACACAGATTGGAGGTTATTCGCCACAAAACTATGACCTGGGATATGATGGTGCAATCCCGGCCGACAGGGCTCTAAGCCGTTCCCTGAATATTCCAGCGGTCAAAATGCTCCAGACCTACAAATATCAGCGATTTTATGATAAACTGAAACAGCTGGGCTTTTCTACCTTAAATAAACCTGCAGATTATTACGGATTATCGCTCATTCTTGGCGGAAGTGAAGTGACCATGTGGGATTTGGCAAAAGCCTATATGGGAATGGCCAGAACATTAAAACACTTCAACGAATTTAGCGGAAAGTATAATCCACATGATTATGATGCTCCAGTATATGTAAGCTCCAAAAGAGATACCAGGCGAGACAGAGAGGAAACGCAAATCAATTCAGTCTTTGACCACGGCGCCATATGGTCTGCATTTAATGCTATGGAAGAACTGATGCGCCCTGGTGATGAAGGATTATGGGAACAATTCTCTTCCTCTCAAAGGGTAGCCTGGAAAACAGGCACCAGTTTCGGTTTCAGAGATGCCTGGGCTGTAGGTTTAACACCTGGATATGTAGTGTGCGTATGGGTAGGCAATGCAGATGGAGAAGGCCGTCCAGGTTTAACCGGCATTGATGCCGCAGCTCCCGTACTTTTTGATATATTCAGACAATTACCTAATGAAAAGTGGTTTAAAACTCCAGTAAGCAAGTTAAAGAAGATTTTAGTGTGTAAACAAAGTGGTTATAAAGCCGGAGAATACTGTACAGACAAAACAGAAGAAATGGTTCCGGCTGCCGGAGAAAAAACAGGTGTTTGCCCTTATCATAAACTGGTCCACTTAGATCCAACAGGTACCTGGCAAGTCACCGACCGATGTGAATCTACTGCTCAGATGCTCCATAAATCCTGGTTTGTACTTCCTCCCTCAATGGAATATTATTACAAGATTAAAAATAGTGATTATAAACCCTTACCTCCCTTCAAAGAAGGCTGTGGAGATATGGGCAACAATTATGTAATGGACATGATCTATCCAAGAAACAACACTTCAGTGTATATTCCGATAGAATTTGATGGTACACGAGGTAAGGTTGTGTTAAATGCCACTCACCGCGATCCAAATATCAAGATATATTGGCATATTGATGATGAATATATCGCAACAACAAAAAGCTTTCATCAACTAGCTGTTAGCCCTTCAGCAGGGAAACATACATTAACACTGGTAGATGAGCATGGAGAAAGATTGTCTCTGATCTTTACAGTTCTTGAGAAAGAAGTCTCCTCTCGGCAGCGCCAATAACTATAAGATATTGTGCGAGCATATATGTAGCCATGATGCAAACACCAGCGAGACTAAAAGAGGAAACAAACTTGTTATAGGCCAGCAGGCTGTCTGACAATATGAAAAGAATAGCACCAGCAAATACAAGCGTAAAGCTTTCTTTGTTAACGCGCAGATTTCTAAAAACAGCCATCATGAGCATCATACTAATCACAAACGTATAGATCATTACAGGCAGCTTTAAAGCCCCCAAATGAGGACGCAGATAAAAGTAAAAAGCAATACTGCTGATGCTGCAGACGCCAATAGCAATTCTGGCATTCTTCTTATCCAGTTCCTGTGCAGACCGGAAATCGAGGTAAAAGGCCCTGGTGTAAAAAAGATGTCCCAGTAGGAAACTGAAAAGTCCATACATAAAATAATCCGGACGGGCATCTACGAAAAGCAATAGGATATCTCCAAACCAGGCAAAAATAAGCCCGCTAAACAACCTTTTATGAAAGCGTCCTTTTAGTTTAGTGCAAATACAAAAAAATATAGCAAGCGACAAGACAATACAGGGCTTTACTATAAGTCTTAGGGTATTTAGCTGCTGAAATTCCGCAATAAGCTCCACAATAAAGATCAAAAGAAATAAAATACTGAAAATACGGTACTTTTTGAACACGCCCATAGATAGGAATCAAATAAAAAGATAGCCAGCCATAATAATAGTATAGCTGGCTACATATATCTTAATTGCAGAATTCAAGCAACTGAAAAAAGAGAATTAGAAGCTTCTTTCTCTGTTATTATTGCGTTTGAAGCCACCACCAGCGTTTCCACCAGTATTTGGTTTTTCTTGTGCTTCAGCAACTTTAATACGGTTACCATTGTAATCGCCGCCATTCATTCTTTTAATGGCTTCTTTGGCTTCCTCGTCGTTTGGCATTTCAACAAAGCCAAAACCACGACTCTGACCAGTCTCGCGATCTTTGATAATCCTAAGTGATTTTACTTGACCGAAATCACCAAAAACGGCTGTTAATTCATCTTCCCCTACTTCTAAAGGAAGGCCTGTAATAAATATCTTCATTAATGTCTAAAAATTTCCACAAATGTAACTAAATAATACGTTTAATTTGCAATGTGAGTGTAAGTTATACTGTTTTTTCTTAATATATTTTTACAACAGTTATAATACCCAAAAGGTTTTGACTACATATGTTAAAGTAATGTAAAGTTTATGTTGTCAACAATAAAAAGATTCTTGTTCATTATTCTACTACAGTGAATAGCCAATATGTTCAAAATGAACAAAATGGATTTTCATCCTGTACACTTGTTTCCTTAACTTAAACAATAATTGAAATGAGCGCCTCTAATTAATTTAATGTCGCAGTTAACAGACAGTGACGGATTGATCATTAAAATAGATGTTTATGGAAAATTTAAGCCACGATGGAAACACCCTTAAAAATGCCATCTCCCAAATTGGACTGGCCCAAGATCCCGCCATTCAACAATTGCTTAGCAGAAAAGCAGCAATTGAAGAGCAGATCCATAAAAACAACGAAAAACTGAACCAGCTCATACAAGCCTCAGACCAATTGCTCCATCCTGATCGGATCAAAGAAAAATAGAATTCACATGTCCCTCACCAAATAAATTAAGTATGAAATCAAGAAGCATTTTAGCCGGGCTACTTACCCTTGGATTAATTACGGGAGTCGCGTTAAGCAGCCAGGCCCAGGAGAAAAAAGAATCACTAGGTCAAAAAATTGGAACCACAGCTAAAAAAGTAGGCAACAAAACAGCCGAAGTTGCGGTAAAAGGTACATCTAAAGTTACAGATAAGGTTTGGGAAGGTAAAATGGCTCCGGATGGAACAGATGTATACATCAACAGTAAAAACCGAAAATACTACATTAATAAAAAAGGAAAAAAAGTATACCTGAAAGCCTCACAGATTAAAAACAGGCCAGAGAAACATTAGATATTAAATAGCCCCCTTTGGAGAGGTTTGGGGGAAGATTCAGGTCGAGAGCTTCCCTCTGCCCCTCCTTTTAAACAAACTATCATTACATTGTTATTTCGGAGCTACCCAATATCAATCTGGATGAGGTGCATACAGATATATCAAGCCCATAGAATCTGTTAATCTTTGTGGCAAAACGGCAACAATGGCATCTTTACTTTCAAAGATCTTAGTCATCAAGTCAGACACGCTCCAGCCATTACTGACCATCAGTTTCGAAACAACACCTGTGATAAAGGGCACAATCATAGCCAATAAGCCCGCAGATTTAGCATTGCTCAAACCACTGGAAAATGAAACAGCTTCGGTTACCAATCCAGTATCACGATCAAACAAACCACTCAACAAAGAATTTCCTTTCTCCAATAAAGACTCATGATCACTACCTGCTAAATCTTCCGCGCTGTTACCAGTACCACCAGCTAACATTTTTCCCAGAAAACTAGGATCACCTCCGCTTGTCGCATTTTTCAATACGCCTGCCAGAACTGCAGGAACGCCTGCAGAAAGACCACTTTTAACCTCTTCCTCGCTTACACCAGCTTTTTGGCTTAAAGATGAGACGACACCACCGTTCATTTCATTCTTAATCATTTCAATTAAATTCATGTTTATAGTTTTAGGTTAGAATATTCAAACAGAGACTATACACCCGCCTCTTTTGCCGCCACACAACTATCTAAAACACAATAGGTTTGTGCTATTCTTAAATTTAAGCTAAAACCTATAAATCGGCAAATTAAGCGGCGATATAGGTACCGTTCATTATCACCCATTTTAACAGATCGAATAAAAACTGGCAAATCATTGTAAATGAACAAAATGACTTTACAATTGTAGCTTCTCTGGCGGGCAAAGCCAATAGTATATCGAATCTTTTCGCTTGACATTTATAAGAAGTATTTTAATAAAGAAGCCTCAGACAGAAAAATGGTACTTGTAGGTCGCTGAGCTGTTGTCATTTCCATGACTATAGCAGTAATTGTCACACCGTCATTAAAATCATTAGATCAGGCCTATCAATTTATCCAGGAATATGTCGGTTTCATCTCTCCTGGTGTCTTGGCTATTTTCCTTTTGGGCTTTTATTGGAAAAGGATCACTACAGCAGCACCGTCTTTTGGTAGGGAAATTATCATTTACAACTTAATTTACAGTCAAATATTCATGATTATTTATTTCGAATTTAACATACTATATTAATAATAAACATAACTTGCGCCACAATTAAGTTACAATATTTTCGCTCGATATATATCTGTAATTCAACATGCAAGAAAAGTTATCTCAAATTGGTAACGCCTCAAATCCAGCACATCAATTAATTGGTGTTTTTGCTGCCTATTCCCCTATTAGTGAAGAGTTGAAAGCGGAACTCGATCTGCTACTTAAAGTTCGTGAACTCAAAAAAGATCATTACCTGGTTAAACAAGGAGAATATTGCAATCACTTCTACTTCCTTGTAAAAGGTATCCTTATTTCTACCACGAATAGAAATAATAAACAACTCACCAGCTTCATTATTCCAGACAGAAATTTTGTGACCTCCGTTTCAGGCATGTATGGATATAAGCCATCCGACGACAGTATATTTGCAATAGAAGATTCCCTTGTGGTGAGTTTACACGCAAAAGATATGCTTTATTTCTATCAGCAATACCCTGAAATGAACATCATTATGCGTTGTATTATGGAGCGTTGCTTTCAGGAAGCTCACGAACGCTCCAACATGATTCGATTAGGTACTGCCAAGGAAAAATACCAATATCTGTTGGCATCAATTCCAGACCATATAGGACGAATCCCACTTGTGCATCAGGCAAACTACTTAGACATCCGACGGGAAACACTTCAAAGAGTTAACAAAGAACTGGATATAGAAAGTGACCAGGTAAAATGTGTACAGTTACTTGCAAAATTGGATGCACATATAGCCAAACACAAAGATTTCCTGCAAAAAACCATTACTCTAAAAAAGCTAGCTCACATTCTCGAAATGCCAGCTCATCAGTTGAACCACCTGATCAGGAATAAACACAACAAAAGCTTTATCCAATTTATCCACTCCCTAAAAATAGACCTGGTCAAAAAAAGGCTCGAAACCACTACGGATTGGAAACACTTTACATTGGAAGCCATTGGAGCCGAAGCCGGATTCAAATCTAGAAGTGTATTTTTTTCAGAGTTCAAAAAACACACAGGGATGAGTCCCGGAGAATATGCCCGCAAATTAGGAGAATTAAGGTAAGCCATTATCAGGAGAAACTTTACAGACCGTATGTGATTATCCTTTCTGTAAATAGATTGTTATGTTTTTCTTGCTAAATTGCATAATCAATAATATACAATTGCATTATGGCAAATGAAACCGAAAAACCTGAATTTTGGGAATCAGCTTTTGGCGAGAAGAAAGAAATGTGGGGCTTCGAACCAGCAAAATCTGCTGTATTAACAAGGGATTTCTTTGTTCAGAAATCAGTAAAGAGCCTTCTTATACCCGGAATTGGTTACGGACGAAACGCACAAATCTTCAAGGAAAGTGGAATAGCAGTAACGGGGATTGAAATTTCAAAAACAGCCATTGAAATGGCAAGAAAACACTACGGAACAGATATGGTCATCCATCACGGCTCCGTAACCGACATGCCATTTGACAACAACCAATACGATGGAATATTTTGTTATGCCTTAATCCATTTACTAGACGATAACGAAAGAAAAAAACTAATTCTCGACTGCTATAACCAAATGTCAGAAAATGGATATATGGTATTTACTGCAATTTCAAAAGAAGCGCATACCTATGGGCAAGGTAAATTCATCAGCAAAGACCGCTACGAAATATTCGAGGGAGCACAGCTGTATTTTTACGATAAGGACTCCATAAAATCAGAATTCGGCAAATATGGATTATTTGAAATCACGGAAATCAATGAAAGTCAGCCATTCTTCCTGATCAAATGCAAGAAGTGAACTCAACAGCACATCTAAGTGCCCAGATAACTATAAATGGACCATAAAATCACAATATTCAACACCATTATTCTTGCTGGTATCCTCCAGGGGTTGATAGGACTGATTTGCTGGATTTTCAAACCAAATAAGAATAGCGAAAACACCTTATTAGCTTTGATCATCTTGGTTTTAATGCTATTAAGCTTCAAAATTCTGTTACACACTTTTGGTCTTTGGCAACATCCAGGCTGGCGTTATTTTCCTCTGGCTATTGACACCATTATTCAACCCTTATTTTACTTATACGCCTGTTCGGTAACAACTCAGCAATATCTTTTTTCAAGAAAAAGATTATTGCACTTCATTCCTGCCATGTTTTTTTTGTGCCATGCTTTTATCGTTTACCTAGTTACGGCAAAACAAGAAAATATTCTCTTGAAAGACCATATTGCAGAATCATTCTTTTATAATCGGTTAAAATTCACAGAAGATATTGTGGCTATTCTAACCGGTGTAATTTATTGGATTCTCTCCTTCCGACGTATAGAAAATTATAGAAAATGGTTGTTCGAAAGCCAATCCGATACGCGTTTTTCTGAACTCTCATGGCTACGCAATCTTTTGATATGCACCGGCTTACTAATTGTTTTTTTATTCACATCATCTTTAACACAAAACATAATGCCCTCCGGGAAGGGTTACTTTATTTTTACCCAACTCTTTTACATCTACCTGTCGATAACCACTTTTTACCTGGCTTACAGAATGATCATCTTACCTCAAAATGACCAATTCTCCCTTATCCGTCAAGCACCTTCGGTTCAGTCGGCCAAATCGCAAGCAGGTGATAAGACGGTAAACTATCAAGCGATCCAACAAGCAGTCTATCATGCATTCGAGGTAGATAAACTTTTTTTAAATCCTCAACTAAGTTTAAAAGAGCTATCCATTGCCATCGGATTTCCTCTTAATCAAGTCTCTAGCGCTATAAATTATGGTTCCAATCATAATTTTCGGGATCTGGTAAATAAGTACAGGATAGAAGAAGTCAAGAAAAGATTAGCCGATCCCGAAAATAAACGATATTCCTTTACAGGTATAGCTTTTGATTGTGGTTTTAATTCCGAAGCCAGCTTCTACCGTATATTCCGTCAGCATACTGGATGCTCGCCTAAAAATTATTTTTCCGGCAACAGTAATTGAGATCTATTTACACTCAAAACTTGTTTTAAGTGGCCTGAGAGCTTTACAAAAGCCATTTTTACAAGAAATAATAAATTATGAAAAAGATCACCATACTACTGCTGCTTATTGGTTCCCTTTTATCTGCTTTCGCTCAATTAAGCAAAGACCAAGCTGCCAAGCAGACTCCTCTCCTTTTAATTAAAGAAAAATACTTATTAAACACGCAATGGGATCAATGGGGAATTTACGCTAAATACACGCCCAAGCAGCAAGTTTTAGGCTGCTGGAGTACAGCATTAGCGCAAATTCTCTACTATCATAGACTCAAACCTTTTGGAAATGCTGATTACACTTGCTCCAATGGCTATGTAATAAAGGATACTTTATCTAAATATAATATAAGATGGAGTCATTTCCGAGATATACTTGACAAAAATACTCCAGAAAAAAGCACCTCAAGTGTTGCTCTTTATTCTTATCTTACTGCAATTGCGGTAAGGAAAGACTTTGGTAGTGGAAGATACCTTGAAATCGTTAATCCAGCACCACAAATAGAAAGGCATTTCTCATGTGATGCCGAATTTTATGGTTGCTTTACAGGAAATTTACCCTTCACTCCTGAACAACTCAAAACTATTGCTGAAAAAGAAGATATACAGCACATCATTGATCGTAGTCAAATAACAGACCTTATTCAAAAAGAGATTAACAACAAAAGACCCATTTACTTTCATTTCGGCAATTTCTCCAATTATGGGCATTCCACCGTAATTGATGGCTACTGTAAACAGGGTAATATCTTTTATGTACACATCAATTACGGAGCAAATGGTTTTCGTAATGGCTGGTATGACCTATTTAGTCCCATCGATGTTGCCGATGACATCAGACTAAGAGCATTTGTAACTATTCATCCTAAATGAAGTTTATTATCCAAAAAAATGAAAAAAAAATCCAAAGCCTTATTTATTTCAATCTTGCCAGGTCTGCACCCAGGAAAATAGGATTTAATGGTCGAACCTCAGGGCCTGTAAGGTCCAGAGAGACCATAAATCCTATTTTCAAAACAAAACTTTCCTCGCAATTACAACAGTTTGACCTTAATCATCGCCGTTTTAAGCCATGGTGCAGTAAAACGTACAGAGAGCTCGTCAGAAGCCCCACCATTAGCCTGTATGTAAACCATCATTTTACCATGAAAAACACGCTGTCTGTTATCCGTATAATCACTCATATCCGAATTATTTCCCGCTTCCATTCCAAGCAACCTGGCATTCCCAAAGTTGGGCTGAAGGCTTGTTTTTATTTAATGCGTAGGCTTTACCGGAGTGATATTTCCTTTTTCGTCAAAATACATTCGATCTATGCATACCTCCCGGTTAAAACCTGCCGCCTCACCCATATGTATTCCATCGGGATAATTAAACCGATGGTAGATCATATACCATTCGTCTTTTCCAGGAATTTGCAGTACGGAGCAATGCCCCGTACCATAAATACCCTGTGAAGGATCTTTTTGAAGTACCAGATTATTTTCCTGGATCACTATCGGTCCTGTAGCCGACTTCGATATTCCATAACGCACGCGATAATTCTCACTACGGGTATCATCTTGCGACCAGAGGAAATAATAAGTTCCTTTCCGGTAAAAGACATAACATCCCTCTCTAAATGTGTGATCAGTTTTAAGAACCTTCGTGGTATTCTTCTTCAGAGAAACCATGTCTTTATTCAACTCCGCTACTGCAAGATAGCCATTGCCCCAGTACAGATAACTCTTACCGGTTTTAGGATCGGTAAATACTGCCGGATCTATTTCCTGTCCGCCATTCACTCCTGTTGGTTTAAAATTAACCAGCGGCTTGCCCGAATCTGTAAACGGACCTGTCGGCTGATCTGACACTGCCACACCTATTTTTTGTGCAGCCGTAAAGTAATAGTAGTACTTGTAATCACCTTTCTCTTTCTTCTCTGAAATAGTTGGTGCCCAAGCATTACGGCTTGCCCATTTCACATCTTTCTTTAGATCCAGAATCACACCTTCATCTTTCCAGTTGACCAGATCTGTAGAAGAGAACGTCTTAAAGTAAGAACCTCCCCAGCCATCAAAACCGTCGCTGGTTGGATAGATATAGTATTTCCGGGTTTTATTGGAATACAAAACATCCGGATCTGCATAGAAGCCATCGAGCACTGGATTTTTGGTGAGCTGAAGCTCCATACCCTGCGGTACGCCCCACCGCGCAGTCAGATTTTTTAATTCCTGGCGCGAAACCGGAATAATTGTTCCATGACGCGGATGAAAATCCATCTTTACATCCTGGTCTATCACTTTGAATTTATCCAGATCATAGCTCTCGCAGAATTGATATCTCCCTTTCCCATACACATCATACATCAGGATATACTTGTCAGAACGGTTCAGTTTAAATACACCTGAGCCCTCCACAGCATCCTTTGTCTGCTGCTTGTATCCCGCTTGTTCAATCCATTTACCGGAAGTCAGGGCATCTGTGATCGCTAATCTTATTCCATTCCCATTGCCTTCAGTTTTATAGAACAGATAGAACAGTCCATTTTTAAGGACGATGTCGCCATCAATGCAGGATTTGCCGTTTTTTGGACGGAACAGTACTGCTGGTTCCGATTCAAAGCCCGTAAAATCACTATTGGCATAGGCATAATAGATGATATCAGGACCAGATCCATGCTTCATAGACCAATAGACCATGTATTTGCCCGCTGAGGGATCGAATATAGTCTGCGGTGCCCATACGCGCTTAAGGTCATCCTGTCCTTTATACTGTTGTTGTATGTTGATTACGGTATGTTTCCAGTTCACCAGGTCTTCAGACTTCATCAAAACCATCGCACGATTAGAATCCCATCCTTTAGACGAGGTCATGTCGGTCAGGACCATGTAGAACGACCGGCCATCTTCTCCGCGGAGGATATGCGGATCACGCACACCTCCGGTAGAACTGATGGATTTAGAATCAATAATAGGCTCGTTGTTGTTTAAGGCATGGTAATTATAGCCATCGGTACTGATGGCAAAGCAAACAGCCTCATCTTTTATGGCATTTCCTTTAAAATAGGCAAACAAATAACCTGCAAAATCCTTATCGGCGGGCCCTGACTTATACGCCTGGCCAAAGGATTTTCCGATACAAGCGATGGTTAAAATGGCAACAAGGATCGGGTGCTTATAGCTAAATCTTTTCATCAATATTCCTTTACTTTAAAGCTATTTTTTGGATTGCTGTATACAAATATTCACTTGAGGCAGTCGATTTAACACCAACTCTGGCATACACATAGTCCAGATTCTTAAGGTTATCCGGCAGCTCACCTTCGATAGTGGTTTGCTGTCCAAATACCAATGCGCCAACATTTCCATCTACCCGAAGTTCACGCTGCACCTGATCGGTCAATATTGATTTCCCGAGGTAAAGACGTACAAATTCTACGTTTGCCGATGACACAGTTTTATTGACCACAAACCGGGCGCTGATCGTATTGCCGGATTTTTGAAACGAATCGCCTGTGATGGTAAAATAAGGCGTTACTGGCACATCAATATTGGTATTCCCTTTTACATTTACAATAATGGTATCATTTGCCTGCTGCAACCATGGAGAATCTCCCATACGGACCAATTTATACTGGCCATCAAATAAGGTTGCCGAAAATGTTCCATCCTGATTTAAATAGACAGGAATCTTCGTTCTAAGCGCATAGCCATCCTGCCACAATTCCAATTGAGGGCCGCTGTTACGCACACCTATGGGTTTTCCGTCATAGACTACCCTGCCAGACAGACTGGACTCAGGAGCATTAAAGTTATCATATCCGCATCCTGCCAGAAATACACTTGCAGTGGCGGTTAGTATCATTAAAAATTTCAATTTCATAGCACAAGAGATTATTGGAATGGATTTCTAACAATTTTTGGATTGTTGTTTAATACCGTCTGATCGATAGACGAATAGTAATTCGCCAGGCGGAAAAAGCGCGCCCGACGGAAACGGCTAGGTCTAATACGTTCATAAATGAACTTGCCGTTGTCTGCATGGCCAGGTCTTACTACGCGGTAGCCATACAAGCCCCACACCACTGCATCGGGATCATTCTCAGAACCATCCCATACCAGGTGTGCCAGGCGCCATCTTTTGAGGTCAAAGTAACGGTGATCTTCAAAGGCCAGCTCCACACGGCGCTCTTTACGGATGATATCCATGGTCAGGCTACTGAGGCTATTGGCTGGAAATCCGGCACGCTGCCGCAACGAATTGATATAGCCGAGGCCTTCTGCCTGCCCAAGTTCAAAGGAAGCTTCGGCTGCATTCAGATAGATTTCTCCCAGCCGAAACCACGGCCACCAGTTTGCTGCCGATGTTCCCCTTGTACTGGCCGCAGGGGCATCGCTTACCATCTTTCGTATATAGAACCCTGTATTGCTGACATCTGTGGCATCGTCCTTAGGTCCGTCGAATCCGGTCCATACCTGCCCGTCCTCATAGTTTTTTCCCAACTCTGGTGAGGTCGTCAACTGATACTTCCCATTAGTCCAAACTGCTACTCCTGCCTGTATCCTAACCGGATTGTTTTTAAACGATGTACCTGGGTAAATCACAGTGCCGTACAAACGTGCATCTTTATTAGCAAAAATATCCTGGACACTTGTATAGGCAATATAATTGCCAGAGGCATCTTTGTCCCTCAGTGTGCCTTTGCTTCCATCCAGATAATCAAAACTTTCTACAAGGCTCAGGGATGGCGATATGGTCGATGACGATTCATTGTCTTCAGTCATACTCTTTATGATATTATCGTAGGCAAACCGGTGCACCTTAAGACCCGTTGCAAAGTCTTTGGCAAAAATCACTTCGCTCCCGGTTTTCTTATTCAACATATCGTAGAAGTTGGCCCCTTTATCAGCGTTCTCATTAAAGAGCGTATAAGGGCCGCTGATGATTTCTTTAGAAGCATTTAAGGATTTAGTATAATAACTGTTGGCCATCGAAGCTGGGATACCAACTTCACCGCCAGCTGTGGTAATCGGACTGGACATCAGATTATTGTATTTGGCAATCGATGCAGCATAAAGCATAGCCCTGCTTTCCAAGGCGAGGGCAGCATACTTATTTGCCCTGGTTTTGCTGGCATTGTTGTCTTTCAAGTCTTCCTTAATGGCTTCCATTTCCTGGAAAATAAAATCATAGACTTCGTGCTCCTTTGCACGCGGGACCTGCAATGGTGTTGGGTCACCGCTAAAATCATAAACCAATTGGGTGGTTACGAGGGGCACTCCACCCATACGTTTGACCATTTCGAAATAAACAAAAGCACGGATATAGCGCAATTCAGCTATAAATAAGCGTTTTTGTGCACTTGTGAGCTTTACGCTTAGCTTTTCAACATTTTCAAGCGAAAGATTGATATCGCGGATAAATCCATAATCCCAGTACCGCCCGTAATCATCACCAAACTGAAAATCATTATGCCAGTTCTGATCACGGTGCCCAGACCACATGGCGTCATCAATTTCGGTCATTCCTCCGGTATTAAACAGGCCATGTAATGTTGGTAACCTGTTGTAATAATTTGCCACTAAAGAGGTCAGTAACGTTGGGCTATTCCACAATTGATCATCGGTGATCATAGACTTTGGATCACGCTCAAACCATTCGTCGTGCTTACAGCTGTTCATGCTCAAGCATGCCAACAAAGCGATAGATATATAAAATTTCTTCATCGTATTAAATTTGGGGGTTAAAAGGTTACGTTGAAACCTAGCATAAAAACTTTTTGCTGAGGATATACAACCGCTGCTGCAGCCTCAATTTCCGGGTCAATCTGGAATTTCTTTACATTGTCAAAAGAGATCAGGTTTGATCCATTGACGTAAACACGGATTTTTTCTGCTTTAAGTTTTGATGTGATGCTTTTTGGCAGACTATAAGCCAGTTCCAGATTCCGCACCCGAAGGTACCTTACATTGGTTAGCCAAAAATCACTGTTCCTACTGTTTGGACCCGAATTGCCCTGGCGGATCGCTGGATAATAACCTGGAATCCATGCGCTGTTCCTATCGTATGGATCAGCACGGTGCCATCTGTCTTCTAACAGGTAAGCAGGCGAGTTACCATCTGCATGAAATGCATTTCTTAATTCATAATCCTGATTCCAGGACTGCATCCCACCACCAGCAAAATCGATATTAAGATCTATACCTTTCCAGTTCAATGCAATGCGGCCACCAAAGGTCATCATTGGCGCCCATCCTGTTGGGTAACCGATAGGACGCTGGTCCATATCATTGATCACCCCATCACCATTCACATCTTTGTAGATAAAGTCACCCGGCAATTGTGTTCTGTTGTTCGACCCGTCATTGTTTATCGGGTAATTCCGGATCTCTTCTTCCGATTGGAAACGTCCAATTACCTGGTAGCCCCACCAAACACCGCCCCAGCGTCCTTCTGAAGATTTTCTGTACTCATCCCATGAACTACCGAAACGTGGCTTATAAGATTCTAAACTTTTGAACCGGGAGAAGGTTACATTTCCGCTAACCACATAATTAAGTTCTCCAACCTTACTGCTATAGGTAAGAATACCTTCTGCACCATAGTATCCGTTCTTGTTGAGATTTTCGTTAGGAAGTCCGTACCCCACTTCACTCGGCAGCAATACATCATATCGCGGTGCAGGCACACCCGTGCGTATAATTTTGAAGGCATCAGCTGTTAAGGTCAATTTATTATCCAACATGGCCAGATCTATACCCACATTATAATTTGTATTCTTTACCCAGGAAAGGTTCCGTATAGGCAAAGCCCGGGGTTGAAGGCCGGAATAATATTTGCCATCCAATATGGCATCTCCTTGTCCAAAGTTATATCCGTCTAAATAACCATGCATTCCCACGCCATCTTCTAATCCGGTCTGTCCAATAGAAGCCCTTAGTTTCAAATCGTTAATAACGCCTTTAAGTGATTTGAAAAACGGCTCATCAGAGATACGCCAGCCTAAAGTTGCGCCTGGAAAAAAGCCCCAGCGATGATCTCTGTCGTATAAATAAGACCCATCATATCGTCCAAGAATTTCAACCAGATATTTGCCCTTAAAGTTATAATTCAGACGTCCAATATATCCTGCTCTCGCCTCATACGACCAGTCATCACCTATACCATTCAGTTCAGCAACGGTTTTAATTAAAGGAATATAATTATTTGTTGGATTAGCGCCTATTGACGAGTAAGTTCTGTTCCAGTCAGACCTTTCATAACCCGCCATGGCAGAAAAATTATGGTCTCCAAACTGTTTGGTATAGTCAAGCTGAAATTGTCCGAATCGGGATGTGGCCTCCCTGGATGTCTTATATCTCCATCCTGCATCACTGCCTCCGGAGCGGTTGTACGCATTGTTTTGATAAGTATACACATCGTAGGTGTATTGAAAACCATCGAACTTGTTGTTGGTATAGTTGTAGGATACCGTCGCTTTTGCTGATAGACCAAATTTTGTTTTGTAGGAAGAAAACAGATTCACATTACCACTCAAATAATCATTATCCTTATAGCCAGCAATTTCACGGCTGAACAATGCAGGGTTATAAGCCAGATCATTAACACGATTCGGATAGGCCGGATTATCATTTGCATAAGGCCCTACAGTTGGCCGATTTCTAAATAAGGACAAGATGGAAGCAAAGTAGCCATCTCCCCCAGGTAAACCTACGTCTTTAGTTGCTTCCTTTCGGCCAGAAATCTGCGTTCCAATATTCCACCCCTCTGCAATAGTAGCTTCAATATTGGCTTGCAGGTTGGTGCGTTTATAAGAAAAATCTTTCATCATGGCGTCCTGATTCAGATGGCCAACAGAAAGGAAATAATTAGAGTTTTTCCCCCCTCCGGTTATATTTGCATTAAGGTAATTCTGGGGTATATTCTTCCTGACTACCATATCATAGTAATCGTAGCCTTGATAACCCGGTTCAGTGCCTGCCTGCCATTTCGCAAGTTCTGCCGGAGTATATACTTTAGTCGGATCCCGGTTCACGTCGTTTTGAGCGGCTTCCACCAATCCGCGCGTGTATTGCGCTGCATTTGCTAATTTAGGAAAGCGTGTCAGATTCTGCCATCCCTGATAACCATTAATGTTTATTTTTGCCGTTTCATCGCGTTTACCTTTTTTGGTTGTAATCAATACCACACCTCTCGACGCCCTAAAACCATAAACAGCTGCCGCTGCATCTTTAAGGATAGAGATACTTTCGATATCTTCCAGGTTCAGCGCATTGAATATATCAGCTCCAGAGGCGTTTTGTGTTCCAACCCAGTCCGTTCCTGTCTCCCCACCATAAGCAACCCCATCAATCACATACAGCGGATTTCCCATATTGCGGATTTCAATGGAAGCTCCTCTTCCAGGGCGGGCATCTTTTGCCCGGACAGAAACGCCCTGCACTTTACCAGCCAGTGCGCCCGCTGTTGTAGTTGAAGAAGACCGCACGATATCTTCTGATTTGACACTACTTACTGCACCAGTAACATTACGTTTGGATTGCGTGCCATACCCCACAACCACAACTTCATCCAGATCCTTGTTACTGCTTTCCATAAAGATTTTGAGTTCAGTCTGGTTGCCAATAGCCACACTTTGATTTTTGTAGCCAATGTTGGTGATGAGTAAAGTTCCCCTGGTGGCTGTAATCTGGAAGTGCCCCCGGTCGTCTGTTTTCGTAATTTCGCTTGGCATGCCTTCAACGAGAACTGTGGCGCCCTTAAGCGGCTCATTTTTTTCGTTCAGCACATACCCTGAAATCTTACGTTGTGCGTATGTATATGCAGGTATCCCCCATATCATTACGCAGATTAAAAAAATTTTCAGGCTTTTCATTTTAATATTTGGTTTTTGGTTAGAGTTAACCAATGACAAACCGTTGCCCCGGTGAAAAAAGGATACATGTTTATAATTGGTTTCTGGAACCAAACTTAAAAGATTCTGCTACCCGAGAACGTACACAGATCCGTCAATTAACATCTAATTTTTCGTCAAATCGGCTTATTTTTCTATTTAAAGCTTCTTTTTGATATTCAGAAGGCAGTTGTCCAAACTCTTCTTTGAAGCATTGCCTAAAATAAATAGAACTGTTGATCCCTACCATAAGAGAGACTTCCGTAACGTTATACTGACCGGAATGCAACAGCTGAGCGGCTTTTTGGATCCTCACTTTGCGTACAAGCTGATTTATATTTTTACCGGTAAGTCCTTTGAGTTTT
Organism: Pedobacter nutrimenti; assembly: GCF_032678445.1. Taxonomy (GTDB): domain Bacteria; phylum Bacteroidota; class Bacteroidia; order Sphingobacteriales; family Sphingobacteriaceae; genus Pedobacter; species Pedobacter nutrimenti_A. Next base: position 57,876 of record NZ_JAVTSQ010000006.1, on the reverse strand, counting down.
CTGTACAAAGTAGACTGGCTCATATTCATTTTGTCTGCTAGTCTGGCGGCATCAAGAACTTCATCTTGTATGCATTCTTCTACCAGGCAGACAAATTCCTTTACAAAGGCATTCTCCCGCCAAAGCTCTGTATTTGGTGTTACTTTTTCCAATGCTCCCTGCGTATTTTGAGCCGAAAGCTGTCCCAATACTTCAGCATAAACTACTCTCCTTTTGTGCAGCAGATTCTCGATCCGGCGGTAAAGCAACTGTGGACTAACCGGTTTGGTTAAATAAGAATCAACGCCTAATTCATACCCCCGCTCCTTGTCGGGCTCGCTATCTCTGGCGGTTAAAAATATGATTGGAATATGACTTGTTTCCCGTTCCTGTTTTAATGCTTCCAGCATCCGGAAACCATCCATATCAGGCATCATAACGTCACTAAGGATAATGTCGGGAACGCGGTTCTTTGCAAGCTTCAAACCTTCATCTCCGTTTCCAGCCTGTATGACCTCATATTTTGAACACAGCAATTTTGTTAAGTATGTCCGAAGGTCTCTGTCATCTTCCACCAGCAGTAGTAAGGCCCGCTGGTCGTCGCGTACATTAACGGCAGATATTACTGCATTTGTCAATAAACGAACACAAAATTCGCTCCCTGTTCCCGGCTCACTTTTTACGGAAATCTTTCCTTGATGTATGGCAGCCAGCTCTTTAACCAAAGCAAGGCCAACACCAATGCCCTGGACAGCAGAGCGGGGCACCTGATAAAACTTGTCAAATATCTTCTCCAGATGTTCGGCTGCAATACCACACCCCGTGTCCTTCACGCAAATCAAGGCGCAAGTGCTTAGCCCCTCCTGTTCATAGGTCAAACAAACTTCAACACTACCCGACGAGGTATATTTACAGGCATTAGACAACAAATTATCCAATATCAATTGAACAATCTCTGCGTCGAAAATGGTTTTGATATCCTCTTCTGCAAGAATGCAATTAATACTGAGGTCTTTCTTGTTATTCGCCTCCGCATATTTAAGAACCGTTTCCTGTACCAATTCAGCCAAAAACCCTTCCCCCAGTACTAATGGTTTGTATTGGGACTCTACTTTTCGGAACTCCAGCAACTGATTGACCAATGAAAAGAGCCTGTTTGCACTCTTCTGGATCATGTAAGCCCAATCTTTATGTCCTGAAGCCAATTCAGGGTCATGCATCAAGTTGTCTAAGGGTCCAAGAATGAGCATCAGTGGTGTCCGGAGCTCATGAGTAATATTGGTATAGAAATTCATTCGTTCCATATGCAGTTTTCCTTCCTGCTCAAGCTGAAGCCTGTTTACACGAAGTTTGGCTTCTGCATTTAACTTTTTTACATAAATAGAAAACACGATAAATACGATGACAGTGATCACTATGATGTAAAATAGCAAGGCATAGGTGCTTAGATACCATGGTGGCGATATATTGATAAAAAGGTGTTTATAATCCGCAGACCAGTTTTCGTTCTTTTGGCGGGTACGTATCCTAAGTTCGTAATCTCCATATGGAATATTTCGGAAATCCAGGTTCTTTTCATTCCCAAGGAAAATCCAGTTGTTGTCTAACCCATGCAGCTGATAACTAAATTCTACCATGTCATTCATGGCATAATCCATAACCGCAAGCTCAACCCGGAAACTATTCTCATTATGTTTCAGACTGATCTCTTCAGCGAGATTGGAGTATTTTTCAGATTGTGCATGGCTCTCTCCCGTATTAAATACCGTAAAACGACTTATCCTGATGGGCGACTTAGGAAGTTTCAGCGGGATCAATGCGGGATCAAAATAACACACGCCTGCCGGCATTCCAAAGTATAAACGACCCTTTGTGTCTAAAGCAACACTGTTGTTGGTAAAGCCACCCAAGGGCAAACCAAAGGTCTGGTCATAGCTCAGGAACCGCTTTTCTTCAGGCAAATAGCGTAACAAGCCCATTCTTGTAGAACACCAGATATTTCCATTACCATCTTCAGATATTGCATTTACAGTGAGCCAGGCATCCGATCTTGGGATAACAATAGATTCAACCTGCCCTATCTCCTTGTTTGCACTTTGGAACGCTAAACCTTCGTTGGTCGCTATCCATATATTATTTCTCTTGTCACGGAACAGGTAGTTGATCGTATTACTATTGATTCCTTGCCCTTTAGAAATCTTTCGAACCAATTTCCGGTCAGCGTTATAGATGTAGAGGCCCTGACCGTATGTACCAACCCACATATATCCACGACCATCCTCAACAAGGGTGCGAGGAGCATAGTCTCCAAGCATAGGTGTATTAATAACTAATTTATGAAATGTCTCAAGCTTAGGATTGCGAATAAACAAACCTTCCTCCGCTGCAAACCATATATTTTGCTGAGTATCTTCAATTATAGCCCTTACAGCCGACATTTTTTCACCTGCATTTATCTTAAGCCATGTTTTCGTTTTCACATTAAAAAAGGATACGCCCCCTTTCTGTAAGCCGAACCATTTATTATTCTGACTGTCTTCAAAGCCAGAAAGCAGGAAATCATCGGCAAGTCCACTGTTATGGGTTGTTTTCTTGACAAGCTCTCCTGTAGATTGTATCTGCAAAATTCCATCTCCTGCAGTAGCAAGCCACATGCTGTTTCCTCTGTCGTTCATAATTCCTGTCACTGTTGCCAGCTTCCCTAGTCCAGATGTGATTTCAGATGTTGGAAAAACAGAGAAAAAAGGTTCTAAATGTCCAAAAAAAGCTATTCCTCCACTATAGAGACCTAACCATACATTGCCGAAATCGTCCAGATCTATATTTTGTACCGAAGAACTATTGCCCATATTCAGGAAAAATGGACTTACCGTCTGGATCTGTTGAAGACCACCATCTGTGCTATACAAAGGCTGGAGAATAAACAGCTGCGAAGACTCAGCACCTATCCATATGGCCCCCTTGATTTCCTTTATAGAGTAGACAAAGGGTTCAGCTCCTTTTTTAGCCTGACGGGCAAGGCTAATGGACTGGAGTCTCTTTGTAAACGGATTATAGATCGCCAGTCCTTTTCGCGTCCCAATCCAGATATTGTTTTTCCGATCGCAAAACAGCGCCTTCACTTCATTGTCGGGTAATAGGCCCTGAGTGTTTTCTGTATTAAGCAACTCAACACTTAGATCACTGGCATTGAATATCGATAGCCCCTTATTAACGTGACCTATATAAAGAAGTCCTTGTTTGTCTTCGGTTAGCGTCCAGATGCTGTTTTCAGGCAGAGCAGAGATGCTTTTCTTATTAAAACGCTCAAATTTCTTTTTTATCGGGTCAAAGCGTTGTACACCCTGATGATAGGTAGCCAGCCATAATTTTCCGCTTTTCCCTTTGATGATATCTGTGATGTCATTTGTTGCAATAGATTCTCTGTCTTCAGGATCATGAAGATAATAGGAAAACCTGTTGGTCTTCATATCAAGTACATTCAAGCCATTCGCACGTGTGCCAATATATAGCTGATCATTATCGTAAAAAAGTGTATTAATTTCATTGCTATTAACCGAAAGCCCATCCGCTTTTTCAGATTTGTAATACGTCTTAAATGAATTGCTCGAGAACCGGTTCAGTCCCATTTCAGTCGCAATCCAAACAAAACCATTTCTATCGTGTACAACATCAAGTACCTGCTGACTCGACAATCCTTCCTGCAAGGATAAATACCTCTCTTTTCTCGCTTGCCCGAACAACGATATGGAATAACAAAAAACCAACAGAAAAAACAACAACTTCATCCTCATGTGTCTTAATAACTTGTACATTCCATACTGACCATATATTGATCTATTTCCAGAAGCACCAGCAACTGCTCATTATGGATAGAAAAGTTCATTAGTATATATAGAAGTTGGCAGTTCAGACATTCTGTTAATTAGATAGGCAAAAAGTAGTCATTTTTTTTAAATGTAAAAAATACGTTTAATAAAAAACCACTATAATTAGAAGTCCCGCACAAAAAAGAATGAATTTTAATACCAAACAAGTAGTTCATTTATTTCCAACCTATCCGGTCTGCACCCAGGAAAATTGGATTTAATGATCGAACCTCAGAGCCTGTAAGGCTCAGAGAGACCATAAATCCAATTTTCAAAACTCAATTGTGCCATTAACGTTTTTACATCAACACCTGCTTGCTGTAAATTAGAAAACGATCGGTTATCTACTCATATTTCAGTGCATTCACAGCATTTGCCTTCGCTACCTTAAAACTCTGCAAGCTCACCGTCACTAACGCAATGAGCAAAGAAATCAGACCCGCAACAATAAAAGGGCCCGGGCCAATCGCTACCTTGTAATCGTAACTCTTCAACCAACTGTTTATACAGATATAAGCAACAGGAAATGCAATCAAATTGGATAACAATACCAATTTGATAAAATCTTTATTCAGTAAGAACAAAATACTTTTCAAATCGGCCCCTAGTACTTTCCTGATGCTAATTTCCTTTTTCCTTTGTTCTGCCATATACAGAGCCAGGCCAAGCAAACCCAGGCAAGAAATAAAAATTGCAAATCCGCCAAAGAAATTGGACAATATACTCAAACGCTGTTCAAGCTTAAGTTTGTCAGACATATCCTGATCAATAAAAGTCAACTGCACCGGATATGCGGAATTAAACTTTTGACTGATCTGTTTGATTAAACCCACAGAAGTACCTGCATTTTGTTGAGGATTCAGTCTCATTAATAAGACCTTACTCATACCAACATTATAGAAGAAAAAAGTTGGAAGTGTCTTAACACCGAGCCGCTCATTGGAATAATTTTTAATAACCCCTACAACAGTTAACGGCGGATTGTCACTCCAGCGGAGGACCATTCCAACAGGATCTTTAATACCCATCACCTCTGCCAGTGCTTCATTAACAAGAACGGATGTAGCCGTATCGGCAACAAATTTCGGTGAGAAGTCTCTTCCTTTAACGATTTGGGCTCCTATTGTTTTGCTAAAATTAAATCCTACACTCCTGAAGTCAATGACCGATCGGTCATTCGCAGCCTTTCCTGGCCAGCTTAAGCCCCCTGTGATAGGGCCATCTTCGGTAAATGATTGTGCAAATTCAGAAGAGGAAACCACCGCCCCTGATTTAACCAATTCTGCTTTAAAAAGCTCCAGCTTCTTGGCATCTTTAAGTGCTCCCTCTAAATCCATTTGAACCAGATTATCCTGGGAAAAACCCAAAGGCTGGTTCCTCATAAACTGAATTTGTGTATAAACAATAATTGCACAAACAATCATGCAGATAGATAAGCTAAATTGTAGTACAACTAATGTTTTACGTACCGGCAATGAAGATCCCCCAGTTCCTGTAGATCCTTTTAGAACCTTTACAGGAATAAATGACGATAAATAGAAGGCTGGATAACTTCCTGCTAAAAAACCAGTCAACAACACCAAAAAAGACAAAGTAATCCAGAATAGGTACGAACTATAATCTATTTGCATAGAGATTTCCAGCAAATTATTAAAATAAGGCAAGCATAGCTCTAAAAGCCCAAAGGCAATAAACATGGCGATTACAGAGAACAACATTGATTCTATCATAAATTGACTCATCAGGCTTCTACGGGTAGAACCCAGAGCTTTCCGAACCCCAACCTCACGCGCTCTTTTCTCAGAACGGGCAGTAGAAAGATTCATATAGTTGATCGTCGCAATAAGAAGTACGCAAAAAGCAAGGAACAGAAAAAGCTTAACCTGGTCAATTCGTCCACCAGCAGGCTTACCGTTCACAAACTCATTATATAGATGATATTTACTGTAAGGGAACAGAAAAGCTTCAAGTTGTGTTTTCGCATCGTGACTCTTAATCATCTTCCTCACAGAGGCATCTGCAGATGAAAACTGATTTTTGTCTTTAAGCTTAAAAAAGGTAAAACAAGTGATAGAACCCCAGCCATTTTCTTTATCATCCGGATGCTCCTGATCAAAAAATGCCCAGCTCAGCAATGCATCATATTGTATACTCTGATTTTTAGGAAGATCTTCAACAACTGCACTCACCTTTAACAATTTTCTATTGTCATATTTTAAAGTCTGGCCAATAGGGTTACTATTTCCAAATAACTTCCGGGCTGTAGATTCCGTAATCAGAACTGAGTTAGGCGTACTTAAAGCAGTAGCTGCATTTCCGTAGACAAACTTATGTCCAAAGATCTGAAGAAAAGATGGGTCTACACTTTTCGCATCCAGCTTATAGTTTTGTTGCTGGTAGCTGAATAACCTGGCATCATCCTTACCCATTGCCATCCGACTCGTCTGCTCTACTCCAGGCAAGGTTTGCAGGGCTTCAGCAGCAAGTTTATTGGGTGTTGCAACAGTTGTAGCCAGTTTTCCATTAATATCAATATTTAGCCGGCTAATATAAATCCGGTCAATATCTTTAAAGTGTCTGTCATAACCCCACTCATAACTCACATAAAGTAACAAGAGTAAGCAACAAGCCATCCCAATGGCCAGTCCGCCAATATTAATTAATGAAAACCCTTTATTCTTTACAAGGTTACGTACCGCAATTTTTAAGTTGATGAAAAACATAAGAATCAATTTTCATAGGAATGGCCAATTATATGCCATTTACAAAAATAGTCGTTTACCGTCAAACAAAGCCTATTCCCCAAACTTATTGTTCATTATCGGACAATTCATGTTCACCACCGAACAAATAAGCTTGAAGGGATTAACATCCAACACCCCATACCATTCTGCACCATGCCGGTCTGCACCCAAGAAAATATGTTTTCATGAGCGAACCTCAGAACCTGAAACTCTTCGCGGAAGGTTCAGAGAGCTCAGAAAACATATTTCCCCCCAAATAAACTATTGATTATAGCTACTCACAGCCCTTTCCAAATACCTCGAACCAGACCTGTTAACATAAAATCCGCCAGCAGCAAAACCCAAACCCACCCCCAGCAGTAAAAAACTGGAGGTTAAATTGGGCCCTTTATACGTGGGGAAATTATGTCCACCAAAGCCCGGCTCTGATGTAATATCATGTCCTCTCGTCGCAAAAGTAATCAGCCCGGCAAGAATCGATGCCCCCGCCGCAGCATACAGAAGCGTACCTGTATTGGTCTTTTTTCTGTAAACATTCAAAAGAGCTATGCTTTCTGCATTATCGGCCATATCATCTTTCAGATTCCTATAGTTTACATTTTTCAAATCCTGGTAGCCTTTATTGTAATACAGGCTGACATCTGCAGCTGTTGCCCGTCCGCGCCTGAACCTGGAATAACGGTCATAGATCAGGGGATCATAATTGATCTGCTGATAAAGATTGATCCTCCCCTGAGCAATACGCTCGGAAAAAGAACCATAACTGCCATAATTCAGTTTCCGGGTATTGGCAAAAAAACCATCTTCATTGTTGTAGAACTTAACCCCATCCGTATTAAACCGCCGGGAGTCTGCCCTCAACTGCCAGGAATTGAGGAAATCCGGCCGTAACCTGATCTTGTTGGCGTAAATTACAGAATCGGAATTGAGGTAAATAAAGTTTCTGGATTCGTCCACTTGCGAACGGGCGCTCAGGGCGCAGCTCGCCAGAGCGATGATGAGTAATTTTTTCATATCGGTTTGTATTTGTGTGTATTCAATACTACAAAATTTCGAACCTAAAGTTCTTGTGTAAACAAGAAAATACATTGACCCTCAGATCAGCAAGAAACGGGTTTTTATTTGTCGGCTAATGCTGTATTTTTACATTAAAATATTTTATGAAAGCGCAGCAACCCGATTCGGAATTAACGGAAAACACCAAGGAAATATCAATCATCAGCACTATAGATATTTCCACCCCATTAGGACCTATGATTGCAGGTGCCACAACTGAAGGCATATGCTTTCTGGAGTTTAATGATAGGATCAGACTCGAAAAGGAATTTACCGATTTGAAAAAATTGCTTAACGCAATTATGAAACCTGGAAGAAACGGACATTTAGATCAGCTGGAAACAGAACTGGCGGAGTATTTTGAAGGAAAACGCAAGACTTTCTCCGTTCCTTTACATACACCAGGCAATGACTTTTCGCGTGCGGTGTGGGAATCATTGCAGCAAATACCTTACGGAACTACTTGTACCTATAAAGAACAGGCAGATCAGATGAATAACCCAAAAGCCATCCGTGCAATTGCTTCCACAAACGGCCGCAACCGTCTTGCCATTATTATCCCCTGCCATAGGGTTATTGGAAGTAATGGATCAATGACAGGATACGCAGGCGGGATAGATAAAAAAAAATGGCTCCTAAAATTTGAAAGGAGCCATTCAGAAGTACCTGCTGGTAGCTTATTTTAATTGATCTGCTAGTTATGTTTAATCAGTGTTGCACTCAGTGCTGGCGAAGCAACACCTTTTAACCCACTGATAAATATTGTATAGATTTTTCCCTGTTCCAGGGTAATTCCGCTGAGACCACTCCCATTTAAAGCAAGTATAGACTGACTGGCATGATCTCTCACTTCCAGGTTCAGGCTACTCCCGGCGTTCACTTCTTTAAAAGGGCCAAGTGTTTTCCAGCTTAATCCGGAAATAGTTGCAGGTGCCTTGCCACTTGCATCATAAGTGATAACGACCTGATCTCCAAAATTGCCATAGGCGACTTTATTAAACACGGCCACACCTCCGGCATAGGCCAGATCCACGTTGGAAGCATCGGGAGAAAAGTTAGCAAACCGAATTTTCGCTTTTCCGGCAGCTGGTGCCGAGAGGTCGTCGTATACAAGGATCAGACTGTCCCGGTTTCCGGGATTGAGTTTACTTGGCTTTAATTTTGGAACGGCAAAAAGAGTGTGGAAATAGGTAGCTATTGGTCCGTTAGGGCCTGAAAAAGAGACTTTATCTGTTTCTTGTACAAAACTGGCACTGCCACCAAATACGTAGGAAGATTTGTAGGTGGTATTGCTACCTTCTGTTGTATTGTACTGTACTTTACCAAATTGGGTATCAAGATAGCCCGCACTTGCCGTATTGCGGGCAATAGAAGTACCATTAATCTGCCTGGTGAAATCCAGAAAATTAATGGCTGTACTAGTGTTTAAGGCATTGACCAGTTTTACTTTGGCACTTAATGGTGGCCGGTCGGCATTATCACTGTCCAGATAATCTGTTTTCTTGCAGCCAAGGAAAGCGATGGCAAGTAGAGAAAGTTGTGTAATTTTCAAAGTATATAGTTTCATGTTTTCCTGGATTAAAATTTCGCGGATACTCTTACAAATGGCTGTATGCCAGCATTACTTCCGGATTGGGTTGCGCCGGGGGCTGGCAAGCGCGTAACATTACTGCCTGATGCCGGGATACTGTAATCGCCCAGTACATTGAACAGATTATTGGCACCTATGGTGGCCTGAATGGCTGGTGTAATTTTATACCCTGCAGAAATATCCGTTACCCAGATTGGGCTGAATTTCTGATAGTAATAATCCGGCTTAGGGAAATTGGCATTAAGCTGTGATACGGTGGTTACAGATCCAAAGTATACCGTACGCAGCAGCAGGTTGAGTTTTTTATAAGTATAAGTTCCTTGTAAAGTGATTTTCTGAGAAGGAATATTGCTCGTTACCCGTGCTTCTTCAGATTCATCGAAAATGATATACCTGTAAGCCTCTAATCCTTTTGGCGTATTCACTTTGGTGAGTGTCGTTTTAAGGAAATTGCCTCCGGCAAGAAAGACAGCACTCGCTCCGTTATCAAATAAAAAGCGGTAGCTTCCTGTAAATTCTATACCCCGCGTTCTGGTACTAAAAGAATTATAGAAGAATTTGGCCTGAACAGTTCCGGTCTGAATAAAAAGGCTTCTGACATCGGCGGGAAGGTTTGGATCAGTTGCAGAAAAACGGCCGGTATTCCCTACCCTGTCATTGATGTCTACCTGATAAGCGTCGATGGTGAACTCTACATTTGATATAGGTCTGGAAGTAAGACCGGCAGAATAACCCTTCGATTTCTCTGGAGCCAAAGTTGGAATTCCAAGGGCTTTAGTGGCTGGATTGACATTGTTTGCTGTAACCTGGTCAATAGCAACCCCATTTTGAAAAGTTGTGGAAGTTTCTGTATAGTAGTATTGGGCAAGGTCTGGTGCCCGGAAACCCGTATTAATAGACCCTCTGATACCCAGCCAATCAGCAAAGCTATACCTGGTGGCCCCTTTATAGGTGAATACACTTCCAAAATCCTGGGAGTGTTCCACACGGACCGCACCGGATACCAGCCATTTGGAGGTTACATTCAATTCCACATCAAGATAACCAGCAGAGATAGACCGGTTAACATTCACTTCGTTAGAAGGCCTGAAGCCGGCATGGATCTGGGAACCAGGCGACAAGCCGTTTAATGGAGTACTTCCAACGGAAGCATAATACGGAATACCTGAGGTTGTGGTATCTACACGGTAAATGGTTCTCAGGTCGGCTTTAGAGTAGGATGCTTCTTCTCCGGCAATGATCTGATAGGTTTCTACCCTGTACTGACCTCCAAAGGCCACATTTAAGCCTTTTAGTATTTTGTCAAAATACCTGGAAAAGTCTATACTGGAGGTATTCTGACTGGCATTGTAGCTTCCGGCATCAAATTTACGTGGTGATTTTTGTCCTAAACTGGCATTCATGGAATTGCTGATCACATTTCCAAAACCATTTTTGCCGTATACATTGGAAAAGTCTACCGTCCAGTTTTGGACTTTGGCTTTTAAACCAATTGCAATAGACTTATCCGTAATAATATTGTCCATAGCTGGTAAGAAACCATCCGGGTAAAGAAAAGTGTTATTCCGCTCTGTCCAGCCTGGTAACCTGTATACCGCAGTAAATTGAGAGTTTCGGTGGCTGATTCCCCCAAATGAATAGATTTCTACATTTTCCTTTACAGGTATGGAAGCGTTAAAGAAAAGCAAACCATCTATTGCTTTATTGGTGCTTCCTCGCTGGTCAAAATAGTGTCGGTCTATCCCTCTGCCTGCAATAATGGCATCGTCAATTTCCCGGGTGTAAATCTGATCAAATCCTCTGGTATTTGCTCCGCCACCATAAGCAGGACCAATATAAAGGCCCGCATCACTATTGCCTACAGGCAAGGAAACCGCCTGGGTCGCAAATTCACCAGTTACATTGAGGAATCCACCCTTGTCTCCAATTTTAACACCATAATTACTACTGGTTCTGGTGGTTAAACCATCTCCCCTTCGTCTGGTACTAGCGGTTGAAGTGAGCGACAGTTCATCTGTGCTTTTTTTAAGTACGATATTGATCACCCCGGCAATGGCATCTGAGCCATATTGAGCCGCTGCACCGTCTCTCAGAATTTCAATACGGTCTATGGATCCGGTAGGTATAGAGTTCAGGTCGTAGCCGGTTGCGCCATTGCCTAATCCACCCCAGCTGATGTTGGAACTCTTATGGCGTCTTTTTCCATTAACCAGGACCAGCAACTGGTCTACGCCCAGCCCTTTAAGTTGTGCCGTAGAGGTGGCAGAAGCAGCATCTCCTCCTCCGGATACGGAAGAATTAAAAGATGGGGAAACATATTGCAGCAACTGGGTAACGCTGACCTGGGGAGAGGTTTCCTGCAGGCTTTTTAAATCGATTACATCTATAGGGGTGGCTGAATTAAGTTTTGTCCGGTTTACGTTTCTTGAACCTACAATTTCCAGTTCATTGAGGGTATTGTCTTTTGAGGCCACAAGGCTTACATTGATCTGGCTGTTTCCCCCAATTTCAATTTCTTTGGTTTCATAACCCAGATAAGAAAACAAAAGGTATTTCCCATTTTTTACGGTGATTTTAAAACTACCATCCGTATTGCTGACTACCCCACCACTCAATCCTTTTACCCGGATGGAAACTCCGGGCAATGGCAGTTGATCGGCAGAGGAACTTACAGTTCCGGTAATTGCCCTGGGTTGGGCATAGGTCTTTATGGAGATAAAGAATATAAATAGCAGGTAAAGGAGTATATATTTTTTCATTAATTATTGGTTTAGGTTTGGACATAAAGGCTCCTGTTCACCTGTTTCCAGGTAAATTGTGGTGTATAAATGAAGCCAATTGCTGGAGTATTCTAGAGGCTATTTTTTCACAAACCGATCATCTGTCAGAGAAAGTAAAAAAGCCTCGAGGTCGTTGATTTCGTCTTTAGTAAGGTCAAGGGGCTTGCTTAAGGCAAGGTCTCTGTTTTTACCATTTTTAACCACGTCATCTGGTGCATTGTAATAATTGATCACCTCTTTCAGGGTCTTAAACATACCATTATGCATATATGGTGCGGTTACGCCTACATTTCTGAGGCCGGGTATTTTAAACTCGCCTATATGTTCTGTATTTTTAGTGACCTCATACCTTCCGGCATCATTGAGCTCTTTGCCATTAAATAAGCCAATACTTTTAAAACGGTCGGCTGTAAAATCTTCTCCGGAATGGCAAGTGTTGCAGTTGGCTTTTCCGATAAACAACATCCGTCCGCGGATGGCTGCAGGAGAAATGGCATGGTCGTCGCCGTTAATGTATCTGTCATATGGGCTGTTAGAGGTTTCCAGGGTACGTTCATAGGCGGCAATTGCCTGTAACATGTTTTTTTCGGTCGGAAGGGAATTAAATACCTTTTTAAATAATTCTACATAGAGTTTGCTGCTGTTGAGCCTTTCCAGAGCTTCTTGAGCAGAAAGGTTCATTTCAACCGGGTTAATGATCGGCTGCAAGGCCTGTTCTTCCAGTGAGGCTGATCTGCCATCCCAAAACAGGTGGGAACGTCCTGATAGGTTGGTTACTGTCGGCGTATTCCTGGCTCCCTTTGTACCTCCGACACCCAGGCTTACAGCAGAGCTATCTGCAAAGGCAAATTCTGGCTTATGGCAGGACGCACAGCTAATGCTCTGATCTTTGGAAAGTATAGGATCAAAAAACAATTTCTCTCCTAATCTTTCCCTACTGTTGATTTCGGCAGGATCGTCTGCCTGAAAACCAACTGTCATGGTGAAGACCAGCAAACTTAAAACAGTAAAGATTTTTATTTTATTTCCTTTCATATCGGATTTTAACAAGGAAGCTGCCCATTGGGCAGCTTCTTTATACAATTCAGTTACTTATTGGCCACCAGTGCGACATTCAGATCGAAATCATCATAGATCAGTTTATCACCCAGGTTTTCGAAGAAACTTTTTGACCTGAACTTGATTCCATACTTACTCCGGTCTACAGTGATCTTTGCATTGGCCGTCAGTTTAGCGTTGTCTACCTTAACTGTGGCAGGGAATGAAACTTCATTGGTTACACCTTTGATGGTCAGCTTCCCTTTGATGTCATATTGCCCTCCTGTCAATGGTTTGGCAGAAGTAATAACAAAATTGGCTTTAGGGTATTTCTCTACCCCAAAGAAATCATCACTTTTCAAATGACCAAGGAGCTTACCATTGGTTTCCGCATCGGTTACATCAGTTACAGTAATGGATTTGGTGTCGAGTTCGAAACTGCCTCCTTTTAAAACATTATTTTCTACATTCAGTGTTCCTGAGCTAACGGCTATGGTGCCGCTGTGCTCACCGGTCGCTTTCTTCGCTTGCCAATTGAGTTTACTGCTTTGGCTGTCTACTTTATAAGAAACTGTTTTGAAGGGTGCAAAGGCATAAATGCTACCTGCAAGCAGTAGAACTGCGAGGTTTTTAAGGTTCGTTGATTTCATAAAATTGTGGTCTGTATTTTATATTTATTTAGATTGTGCGTTGAAGTAATCAGCGTCTGGTACAGGTTCAGCAATGAGTTCATTTAAAACTTTGTTAAACTTTGCAGCATACTCATCATAATATTTTCCGGTTACCTTACCTGTAAAGCCCGTATAAATTTCCCTAACTTCTCCCTTGCGGTCTATGATAATTGTGGTTGGATAAGCAATGAATTTATTCAAAGCAGGAAGTTTATCTGCAACCAGTCTTTTGTCGGCGAGACCTCCAAAAAGAATATCATATTTGATCTTGTATTTATCACGGAGTTTACCCAAAACATATTTTCCATACTCAAGATCATCCTTTTGCTCAAAACCAATGGCAATGGCTTCTACACCACGGTCCTTATTTTTATCGAACCATGGGGCAAGAAAGACGGTCTGGTCTGTGCAGTTCGGGCACCAGGTACCTACCAGTTCAACGATTACCACTTTACCTTTATATTTCTGATCCGTAAGGGATACTGGCTTTCCGTTAAGGTCAGGAAAAGTAAAGTCTAATTTTTTAACACCTTCTTTTAAGTGTGTAAGCTGATAAGGATCTGGAAGTTCGGCCTTAGCATCTTTAACTCCGGTAAATTTCAGGTTATCGTAAATCCCCTGGCTAATCTCTCCTGAAATCGTACCATCTTCATTGATGTGTCCTTTGTAGATTTTAGGACTTGGACCAGTAAAACCGGATAATACAAATTCATTACCCTGTACAGTACCTTCCAGTTCCCGGCTATCACCGGTAACTTGCATGATCACCCCGGTAATTTTATTGCCCACTTGCTTTAAAATCGCTACTTTATTTGGTACCGCCTCTTTGGAAAAACCTTTAAATTCCCATTTGCCTGTAAGATCTGCCGCTGGTGCAATATCCTTTCCCGGTTCAACGAAACGGTAGGATTTACCTTCTTCTGCCGTAAAAGGCAGGGAATTGCCGCGAAGGCCCGGAACCAAACTGCGATATTCGCCGCTGATTTTTCCATCAGATTCTATTTTGGCAACCAGTGCAGCGTCGTAGGTATTCATTTTAATAAACAGAGAGTCTTTGCCTAGTCGCTCTACATGGAAATCGTCGCGACGAGTCCCATTGATCAATGTAAAAACAGCGTGCTCCGGATCTTTACCTTTCAACTCAAAGTTGAAAGGTACTTCGTTTTCACTGATCCTGAAGACACCACGCCAGATGCCTTGTTTAATAAAAGGTGCGTGGTCATCCGCATAAGTCGCAGATGTGGTCAGTGTGACCAGACCAAGGGACAATAGCCCAATAATTCTTGTTTTCATATATTTTGGTTTGAGTAGGTTTATTTATTTTCCTGTGGCAGCAGATGAAGCGGAAGCGCTTACTGCAGGAACAGGTTCTGCAATCAGTTCGTCGAGTACTTTATTGAATTTTGCTTTATACTCTTCAAAATACTTTCCGGTTACAGTTCCTGTATAGCCGGTATAGATTTCTCTGACTTCTCCTTTACGATCAATAATAATTGTGGTTGGAAATGCAATAAATTTATTGAGTGCGGGCAGTTTTTCAGCCACTACTTTTTTATCGGCTATACCTCCAAACAGAATGTCATACTGGATATCATATTTATCTCTAAGTTTACCCAGTGTATATTTAGCATAATCCAGATCATCTTTTTGCTCAAAGCCTATCGCAATCGCCTCTACACCCCTTTTTTGATTTTCTTTAAACCAGGGTGAGAGGAATACAGTTTGATCTGTGCAATTTGGGCACCAGGTACCAATAGTCTCTATGATCACTACTTTACCTTTATACTTATCGTCGCTCAGCGAAACCCGCTTACCGTTAAGGTCTGGAAATGTGAAGTCCAGTTTTTTATAGCCTTCTTTGAGAAAAGTGAGTTTGTACGGATCAGGAAGTTCGACTTTGTCATTCTTGATGCCGTCAAACTTCAGGTTCTTATAGATTCCGAAACCCTGCTCACCACTAATGCTGTTATCGTCATTAATGGTTCCTTTAATAATGAAAGGGCTAGGGCCGGTAAAGCCTGACAATTGAAATTCATTACCTTGCACAGTTCCTTCCAATTCCCGGGTATCACCTACTACGGTCATAATTACACCGGTAAGTTTATTGCCAGTTTGTTTTAATAAGGCAATGGAGGCAGGTACAGCTTCTTTAGTGTAGGTTTTAATCTCCCATTTACCGGAGATGTCGTGAGCAGGTTTAACATCTTTTCCTGGTTCTACAAAACGGTAGCTTTTTCCGGGTTCTGCAACAAAAGGAAGGGAGTTGCCACGAAATCCAGGAACCAGACTACGATATTCTCCGGTCAGCGTGCCGTTATCTTCAATTTTTGCAACCAGCGCAGCATCATAGGTATTCATTTTCACGTAGATCGAATCTGCTCCTCTTCGTTCTACATGAAAATCATCTCTCCTGCTACCGTTCAAGAGTGTTAACACGGCGTGCTTGGGATCTTTGCCCTTAAATTCGAAGTTAAAAGGAACCTTCGATTCACTGACATTGAATTCGCCACGCCAGATGCCTTCTTTAGGAAAAGGTTTAAGTCCGGCAGCAAAGGTATGACCACCCAGTAGTAATACGGCTGCGAATAGTTTAGTTGCGGTTGGATAGGTTTTAATTTTCATCATCTTAATTATTACATGTTAATTTATACACTATTTGATAGCTCCAGTTTGAACAATTTTGCCCTTGCTGGGGATTTTCCAGAAGTAACACAAGGTTACTTCTTCATTATAAATCAACTAATTAATGGTGGTGATTAATTAGAGATGGTATTTGTTCAGTCCCGATATCCCCCTTTATTACAGCAAGCCTGAATAAATGACCACCATAATATTCCGGTTACTAAATGCCGGGGGACATCAGGACATCCCAAATCAATAGCTGTTGGTTCGTACAGCTGTTTTTTATTCCGTAAAATTTAAATTTTGACCCTTAAAAAAAATGTGTTTTTAACACATGCAACACCTGCAACAACAACAGTTTTCCACGCACCTGTTAGGGTGGTCATGCATGGAAAAATAGATTCTAATTGTTGTTTTCATATCAGGTATGACTGCGTTATTTTCAATAATTAATGTCAAAGATAGAAATGAAATTTGAAAAAACAATTAATTCTACTAAAATAGTAGATATTATTTTCAGGCAAGACTGTGATTTACTACCAACTACCTCATATAAAGATATTTAACTAAAAACAAAAATCCCTTAAATATGATCTCCTATCCTCTTTAATAAGGTTTTCAACTCAAATGGCTTACTTAAAAAGTCATTGGCGAAGTACTGATCAATCATTTCATGCTGTGGAAAATGAGCAGACATCAGGATAACGGGAACTTCCTGTGTGCCCCTTTCTTGTTTTAGATTTTTACAGAGTTGTAGTCCATCCCCATCGGGCAACCGAATGTCCATCAAAATAAGATCCGGATGGTGGTGTACCATATGTTTTTTAAAGTCATAAGCAGAAGCAGAAACACTAACGTCATAGCCTGCATCCTGTAATGTAAATTCAATAATAAACCTGATGTCTTCGTCGTCTTCTACAACATGAACTTTTTTTTGCATGAGTTGCATTGTGAGTTTACAGCCCAAGTATAGGCTTATCATTTTAACTCTGATGTTCCTCCTGGTTAAGAAAAAGTTAACTGCATATTTTTAAATTAAAACGGTCATCTCCGGAAAACCGGGATGACCGCAATATCTGTTTATAAAGAAAGCTTATTGTTGTGTCTTGGCCCAGGTATCCATTTTATTTTCAAATACACTCAGTGGCAACGAGCCGTCTTTAAGCACTTGATTATGAAATTCTGCCAGGTTAAACTTTGCACCAAGTTCTTTTTCGTACCTGTTGCGCAGCTCCCGGATTTTCATTGCTCCTATCTTATAGCCTAAGGCCTGAGCCGGTATGCCCATATACCGCTCAATTTCTGCTGTTGCTCCCTGTTCGTTAATAGCCTCATTATCCATCATGTACTTAATAGCCTGCTCCCTGGTCATATTTTTAGTGTGAATGGCCACGTCAACTACTAAACGAATGGCCCGGTGCATTTCATCACCCAAGGCGCCCATATGCTGATATGGATCAGTATACAACCCAAGTTCTTTACCCAAAGACTCACAATACAAGGCCCATCCTTCTACATAAGCATTATGCATTCCGAATCTGCGGAATTTGGGCAAGCTGGTGTTCTCCTGGGTCAGTGAAATTTGATAATGATGCCCTGGAATGGCCTCGTGAAGAAATAAAGATTCCATTCCGGAGGTAATATTAAACTTGGTCGCATCCAGAATTGGTACATAAAAAATACCAGGTCTTTTTCCATCAGCAGAGCCCTGATTATATTCCGCACTTGCAGAAGCTGCTCTAAAGGCCTCTGTTTGCCTGATCTCAAATGGAGTTTTTGGAACATGGTTAAACATCTTTTTTAAATTTGGCTCCATTCGTTTGTGGATATCATCAAAAGCATCCAAAACCTGTTTAGGTGTTTTATAGGGCATAAATCTAGGATCGTTCCGCATGTATTCAAAAAAGGCATGCAGATCTCCTTTAAAACCAACTTTATTTCTGATGCTGTCCATTTCATTTTTAATCCTTGCCACCTCTTTCAAACCAGTCTGGTAAATTTCTTCCGGCGATTTAGTCGTAGTGGTTTGTTGTCTAACCAGGTAGGTATACATAGCCTTACCACCAGGCAAAGCAGATAGACCGGAAGTTGTCCTGGCTTTTGGCAGATATTCATTCTTTAGAAAATCACCCATCTTTTTATAAGAAGGAACAATTTCATTTAAAATGGCTTTGCTATAAGAATCGGTGAGTCGTTTTTTGTCTGCATCTGAAAAATCTTTTGGAAAGTTAGCAACAGGGCCATAGAAAAGGCTTTGCTTTGGATCGCTGACCACCATACTGTACATTTGGGGATACATCTTTACCACCAATGCTTTTGGCAGAACTATTCCGGTCTGTATTCCTTTTTTAAAGTTACCAATGGCCGTATCTGCCCATACAGTAAATGCAGAGATCCGTTTCAGCCAGTTGTCATAATCCTTAACCGTTTTAAATGGCTGGGCACCGGTACCGGATCCTAGCTGCCCAAATGTGAGTGGCAGTGCAAACATCTGGTTAAATGGCAGATATTCAAAGTGATACTTCAAGCCATCCAAGCTCACCTGCAACTGGTCTTTTAAAACATCATAGGAAAGCCTGTCATTTTCACTCAATTTTTCGCGGTCATACCCTTTCAGGCTGTCGAGATATTTGGTATAATAGTTCTTGGTTTCATTGATAAACTGAACGGAGCCATCATTAGGCAGCAGATCATTGTATCTATCATCGCCTGCATAAGTTGCATTAAGAGGAAATAACTTCAAACCCTCTTCATAATATTGGTCGCAAAGTTTGGAAAAGTTCTTATTCTCCTCTCCATTACCGTTTTTGTTCTGTTGCTTGCAGGCCGCAAATGCGCCTGCACACAACAAGACATACATGATTTTCTTCATTTCGGATTGATTTAGAAACTAAATCTAAGGAATAGATTGATCTAAAAAAAATATCCTAATAAACACGCAGGTAAACATTTAAAAAACATATAACTAGACAAAGGACAATTTGCTACCTGGCTTCATATAGGTTCGCCGCTTCTCCGCCGCTCCTGCGCCGTAACTTAGGTAAACAGGTACTTTTACCGAACAATCGGCGCTAAAAGACCGGATCATCGAACAACTAACACCGAGCGAGGTATAACCTTGTCTCTAGACTAACTCTTTGATTTTACATGATGCTCAATATTTGGCAGGAAACCAGTAATGATACCAATCAAAGGTAGAAATGCACAGATCTTAAATATATATTCGATACTCGTCTTATCGGCCATCCAGCCTAAAAATGCAGAGCCTACACCCCCCATTCCAAAGGCAAAGCCAAAGAATAAACCTGCAATCATGCCTACTTTACCAGGTACCAGATCTGTTGCATAAACCAATATAGCAGAAAATGCAGAAGAGATGATGACACCTATGATCACTGCGAGTATACCTGTCCAGAATAAACTTGCAAAAGGTAGCATCAAGGTAAAAGGTGCGGCTCCCAAAATAGAGATCCAGATGATGTATTTTCTACCAAAACGATCTCCAAGAGGACCACCAATCATTGTTCCTGCCGCCACAGCAGCTAAAAATACGAAGAGGTACATTTGAGATTGTTGTACGGATACATGAAATTTATCAATCAGATAGAACGTAAAATAGCTGGTCATACTGGCCATATAGAAATACTTTGAAAAGATCAGCACCAGCAGAATAGACAATGAAACCAATATTCTTCTTTTAGACAATGCCGGCCCTGCAGGTTCAGCAGTGTTCACAGCTGCTTTTTTCTTCAGATAGAGGTGTTCCTTATACCATTTACCAATTCGGGTTAAAATCATCATTCCCAGAATGGCTGCCAGGGCAAACCAGATTACATAAGGCTGGCCATATGGTATCACAATCCATGCAGCAAGCAACGGACCAATTGCACTTCCGGCATTTCCCCCCAGTTGAAAAATAGACTGAGCCAATCCCTTCTTCCCTCCTGAGGCCAGGTGGGCTACCCTGGAAGATTCAGGATGAAAGATAGAAGAACCAATTCCAATCATGCTGACCGCAATCAGTAAACTTAGGAAACTGCCTGAAGCTGATAAGAGCACCAGACCCGCTAAGGTAAAAGCCATGGCAATAGCAAGAGAATACGGACGAGGTTTTTTATCTGTATAAAATCCAACAAAGGGCTGCAGTAAAGAAGCAGTAAGTTGAAAAGTAAGGGTAATCATCCCGATTTGGGTAAAGGATAATTTGAAGTTTTGTTTGATCAGGGGGTAAATGGCTGGTATGACCGATTGCATCATGTCATTCAGCAGATGAGTAAAACTAATGGTAAAAAGAACCGAGAATACTGTCTTTTGAACCAGGTCTTTCGTGTCAACCATTGCGGCTTGCTGGGTAAGAGGTTTCATAACTAAAAAATAAATCAGATCATCTGATGATTAAGAATAAAAAAATATTATAAAATTTGGCCTATTATTTTTGCGGAAGTATTCCAGGCTTTTTTACTATCACCTGCAATAATGTATTTTAAAAGTTGCTCGTGGGAAGGCTGACTAAGAGTGAATATTTCCGTGTCTTTGTAAATCTCAAAAAACCATCTTTTTACATGTACAGAAGCAGATTTATACAAGTCTGCCAGGACTTCGTTTTTAGAGGCTTCTGCCAGCGCTGTATGAAAATCAATATCCGCCTCTATACATTCCTTTAATAAACCATCTTTAGCATATTGTTTTCTTTCTGCCAGATGTTGTTTCATCACTAAAATGTCAGCCTCTGTTCGGCTTACTGCCGCCTTTTCTGCAATTTTCATTTCGAGCAGTTGTCTTACTTCATTCAAATCGTGTATGTCGGCCCGTTTTAACCGCTGATCCATTGGTTCCCGGCTACCGGTAAAGGGTTCGACGAAGGTACCGAGTCCCTGCTGTACACGCAATAACCCTGAATTGACAAGAATTTTTATCGCTTCTCTGATGGTCGATCTACCGACACCAAAGCGCTTCATCAGCTCGGGCTCAATAGGAAGCTTATCATTAACTTTATAATGCCCAAGAGAAACCTGTTCCTGTAATCTTGCGGCTACTTCGTCGGCCAGTGATCTTTTGGTAATTATTGTCGTCATATCATCAGATGAATGACAAAAATAGAAGTTTAGTTCAAATAATCAAAAAATAACATCAATATTTTTAAAACACACGATTTATACATTTTGAACAATGTGGGATTGTTTGAAAACCCCACATTGTTCATGTAATTTCTTATTGGGCAGCCTCTTGGTAAGTATCTGCAATTCTTATTTTTTTTACGAAATGAGAAACCTGATCAGTATCTCCCCCATACACTCCCCATTTAGGATCGCAAATATTCACATCCAGGGTACGGCAGTACAAACGCTGAGCATTATTGGAAAGGGTCTGTTTGACGCCATTGTACCAAAATTCAATATAACCCACCGCAGGATTGCGGGATACTTTCATACCAATAACAAAAGTTAGCCAGGTATTGGTTGAAAGCGTTGTAGACCAAGGAACAGTGGCTACGTGATTGTCGTCAAAATGCTGTAGTTCCAAAGCACCGTTTTTGGTTCTGAGCATGATGGGATGGTTCTGCAAAGCCCCGTCTGTAGGGTAAGATTTCCATTGAAAAATGGCTTCTGTTTTGAGATTTTGCGGCATGTAGATCTTACTTGTCCAGCCGATATAAATCAAATCTCCCTCTGATGCCTGATAGTTCTTTGCCCCATGGCCTTCCGTACGGTGGCTGTTCGCGGGTTTCAGAAATTTCCATGTCAGTGTGTTGGTTTCGTCATTTACTGTAGTAACAGTTCCGGTGCCCTCAATATTAATGTCCTTCCAAACATTGGCAGACCCATTGGATGCATCTCCGTTAAACAGAACAGAAAATGGCTGGATGGTGTTTAATGTGCTGCCAGAACTCAAAAGCTCCGGAGAGCTCGCCGTTGAATCCTGATTTTTTTTACAACCACAAATTGCAGTGATCACTGCACAAAGCGCTAAAGATGCTAATTTAACTTTTCTCATAAGAGTAATTTTAGGGTTAATTGAGAACTTAAGTTAAGTAACTCCCGGGCCCTAATGTGCTGATATATTGGCTTATGATTCAGCAATATTGGCTACTCATGATTTTTATTCCATTTGAACTTGATCTTTCCATTTTCTCCATCTGTCGCCAGAATATGAAGTACAATTCCCCGCATTCTTTTCTCCTTACGATCTGAAGCAGCAAGCTCCGTATCTTTTTTAGGATTTCTCAATGGCACATCAAGCGCAATATTAGTTCCGCTACCCAGAGAATATACCCCAGCCACGTTCATATTAAGAACACTCGAACTGATCATCATCGGATTGATCTTTATTTTCTCTCCGTTCAGATCGAAGTTCCCGTTTAGATTACTGAAAGTGATATTGTTCAGGTCTCTCAATGGAAAAGCAAACTTGCCTACACTGGTGATTGGCTCAAAATTAAGCAGCGCTCCCTTTTTCAGATCAAAAACAATATTCCCATCAATTGAATTTTTCTGAATACCTCCCTGGTCGGTAATGGCTCCTGTAATTTTAGCTTTAGAAAACAGATACCCCCTCAGGTTTTTGGAGGTCAGAGAAGTTAATCCAAAGTTATTGAAAGAATAGAAGAAGTTTTTAATATCTACGTTACTCACCACCGCATTCACAGCAAAGCGATTATGGCCATTCTTCTGATAGAGCGTACCATTAACGGCTAATGATCCTCCAGCATGCTTTACAATTGCATTTTTTATCGTCATTCCAGATTCAGAAAGGGCCAGATCTGCTTTAGCGCCTGTAGCCATAAATTTTAGATAATATAATTTATCTATAACTACATTCATATTCACTTTGCTTTGATCAAACAGCGCATTTAAATTATCTGAAAAACTGGTTTTAGAGGATTTACTTCTTTTTACTGACACGGGTTTTCTTGTACTCAGAAAGCCCAAAAACTCTCCTATATACAATTGCGGGCTTCGGATCTGCCAGTTTAGAACGATCTTTTCTGGGTCATTATAATACAGGTTCAGAAAGTTTTGTATTGAGCCTTCCATATTTACGATACTCTTACCACTCTGCAGGCGGATATTGCGGATAAAGAGATCTTTTTCTGTGAAATTCAGAGAAATGGCCGTGTTCTTAAAGTTGATTTTTCTTGGCACATAATCTACATCCGCATTTTTAATATCCACAAGCCCCTGAACATAGGGCTTAGTGAGCTGAAAATTAACTACATCTGCTTTAAAAGCTAAAGTTACATGAGCAGTGCCCTTTTTGAATTTCAGTAAGTTGTCCGCTATCACATTGTTCATCTTTGTAATATCAAAGTTGGATTTAAAGACGCCTTTTGCTACGGGCCTTTCAAAATTAACAATTGCCGCCGTATCGATACTGAAAGGCATGCCAGCATAATCTCCTGCAAAACGGTATAGGATAACCGAAGAATTTGCATCGTTAAACCCCCGGTCACGAACATGATTATTGGTATAGACGCCATCAAAATTACAGTTCTGGATTTCTCCACCAGGGATGGTCAGTATATTCTTTCTAACACGTGCCTTTACACGGATATTTGGATCTCCTCCAGCTCCCATATCACCAATAAGATCACAAGTTACATGTATTGGAGCTTCCAGGTTAAACATGTTTAGTTTTTTGCTGATATTGGGTGTAAGCAGTGCCGATGCATTCTTCCATAGAATGGCCGGAGCTTCG
This sequence comes from Pedobacter nutrimenti, assembly GCF_032678445.1. Classification (GTDB taxonomy): domain Bacteria; phylum Bacteroidota; class Bacteroidia; order Sphingobacteriales; family Sphingobacteriaceae; genus Pedobacter; species Pedobacter nutrimenti_A. Next base: position 33,831 of record NZ_JAVTSQ010000006.1, on the reverse strand, counting down.
ATGTTGATGGTAAAATTGGCAGGGCCCTCTCCTACATCAAATTTAGCACCAATGATAAAATCCTCTTCTCCAATCTTTAACCTGTTGGGTGCAACTACGATCTGCTCATGTTTCTTATCGTAGTGGACAGCAAAAGGTCCTTCCAAAAGACGGTCTTTAATAAATGACCCCTTTTGGGTATTAAATGCAAGGCTTTTTACCAAAGTCTTCAACTTAAGACTGGCATTCCAACCAGAATCAGGATATTCCATATTTCCATCCAGATCATCAACATCAAACTGAAACAATTTGTTCCCTTTTTGATTGTCAAGGACGAAACTTACTTTATTAAGTGCAAATTTTCTAATCTCTGCCGAAGACTCATTATTGTCTTTTTTAGGTTCTTCTTTTTTCTTCTTTTTAAATATTGATGTATTGCTGTAACCTGTACTGTCTGTATAAAGATAAACAGCAGCATCATTGATACTGACCTTTTTAATTTCTATGGTGCCTTTTAATAAGGCCATCACATTGACCGCTACATTGAATCTTTTTGCATCCAGCAGCGTATGCCTATGATTATTCCATTGCAGATCCTTCATCACCACATTTTTCAGTGTAAGAGAAATTCCTGGAAAACCGCTAAAAAAAGTGGGGTCCATGTCACCCACCGTCAAGGTTCCATTTAAATTTTCATTCAATTTTTTAGTGATAGACGACAGTAGTTCTTTCTTATGAGAATTCACATAAAATCCAAGGGCAGTGAAGATCACGACAATTAAAGCGATAATCACGCCTAATGTTTTGAATAAGATTTTTGTCCAGCGTGGCATAGGGTACGGATCAAACGTTAAGTAATATAGCTTCCAGCTAGCAATTCTGCGACCAAAATGCACTATTGCTTCATTTTTGTTTATAATTCATATTATGAATTATAAACAAAAACACATCTTTTTAAAGATAAATTAAACTGAAGATAATAATTTAAACCTATGAATCTGATTTCTCCAGTGAATTCTTGTATTTAAAAAACAGCTGAGAAATTGGAGCAAGCATTAAACCACAAAGGCCGAAAATAATAAAGGATACTCTTAAATTAAAGGCATGAGCAAGATATCCAATCATTGGTGGCCCCAGTAACATTCCTGTAATAGTATAGGTCGTGATGATAGAGATCGCCATCCCTGGAGAATATTTTCTGGAGGCACCTGCAAGCGCGTAAGACATTGGAACAACAGCTGCGGTACCAAATCCTACTAACGAAAAGCCAGCCATTGCTGTCCAGAAATGGGGGAAAATAATGGCCGTTGAAATACCACATACAATACATACAGCACTCATAATATAAGTTGCAGGCATACCGATGCGTACAATGATCAGATCTGATGCAAATCTCGACATGGCCATAAAAGTCATAAAGATCAGGTAACCATAAGTAAATATCTTCACTTTAATCACCTCTTGAAAATAGATGCCGCTCCAGTCAAACATACCACCTTCACAAATAGCAGCAAAGAAAACCACTAATCCCAGATATAATATATAAGGATCGGGCTTACTGATGACCAGTTTATTTCCACTCTTCGCTCTGTCGTTTTGTAATAAAAAGCGATAAGAGTAACAGGTTACGGCTAAAGCCATCGCACCCACAATCATAAAATGAAGTTGTAAACTTACATTCAACGCCAATAAAAAAGTAGAAAATGCTATTCCCGCAATACCACCAGTACTCCAGAATCCATGAAAGGATCCAATTATTTTTTGGTCAAATTGTTTTTGAAGTGCAATCGCCTGTGTATTTACCGAGATATTGAAGATTCTCGTCGTAAAAGCAAACATCACCATGGCCGCAATCAAACTTAGCGTATTAGGTGCAAAACCAATTAAGGCTAATGCTATAGTATTTAAACCATATCCAAATGCCAATGGGACCCTGCTGTTGAACCGGGAAACCAGCCATCCCGAAATAGGCAGCCCGATCAAAGAACCTATGGGCAAGGCAAGCAAAGCCGAACCAAGTTCTGCTTCGTTAAAGTTAAAGGCACTTTTAATGGTGGGAATCCTGGAAGCCCAGGTAGCAAAGGTAAAACCTGAAATAAAGAAAAAAAGACTTAAAAAGATCCGGTGTTTATTTTTTGTAATCATCAATGGGAATGGATTGCGCAAAGGTAATTTTTAATTTTCTTAAAACACTATCAGCCTTAGTGTGTTTTATACCAAAACAATGAACTATGAAATTCAAGAAACTATTATCAGACTGCGCCTCATGTAAAACAGATTCATCAATGCCAATTGTGGCTCTACTGGCCGGGCTTGCTGTTGGAGCAGTGGTAGGAATATTATTCGCCCCTGAAAGCGGCGAAAATACCAGAGGAAAGATTTCTGATAAAGCTGGTGATTTAGCCGAAACCGTAAAAGACAAGTTACATAGTATAAAAGGAAAATTTAGCCATGAACTCGATGAAGCTTCAGATGCAAAAGACGAAATCGTTAGCAAAGTAAAGAAGAAAGCAGAATATGTAGCAGATAAAGCTAAATCGGATGTTAAAAAGGCCTCTGATGACCTGAATGAAGCTGTACAGGATAGCTAGCCTCTATAACGGAAAAATTTCCAATAAAACTGGAAATTTTTCCGTATCTTTATTTCAGTTAAAGGAAATGGAGCATCCATGGCAAAGAAAACAGCGAAATCTTATAAAAACGACTCTGAAAATACTATAAATAGTGTTCTTGAGGTTATGGGGACTTATCAGCCCTATTATCTGAACCAAATCAGTTTGCTCACCAATTCAAAAAAAGGCTTGTCAGCAAAAGCAGCACTGGATTTTATTTCTATATCTGGTTTTTCAAAAGAAGAATTCCAGGAAACTTTTAAAACTACGGTTAAAACCATTCAGAATTACGCCACCAATGATTTAAGGCTGGATGCGGCTTTAAGTGAAAAGTTATTAAAGTCTTTTGCCTTATTTGATAAGGGTATGGAGGTTTTTGGTTCCGGACAGGCTTTTCATCAGTGGCTCAATATGCCTTCTTACGGTCTTGGCAACCAGGTCCCTTTTGACCTGATGGATACCATTACCGGAATAAGCCTGATTGAAGAAGAACTGATCAGAATTGAGTTTGGTGATTTAGCCTGATATGCGTGTTTACCGCATTACATTGGCTAAATATGCCACTGCCCTTATCGCCTCAGGACGAGCTGCAAGGTGGAATCCAAACGAAACAGACATGATTTATACATCCGGCTCTATCTCCCTTGCCTGTTTAGAAAATGTTGTGCACAGAAACCAGCTCGGATTAAATTCGAATTTCAGGGTGATGACCATCGAAGTTCCAGATGACCTTCTTATTCTGGACGTTAAGTATAGTTCTTTGCCATCTAACTGGACTGATTTTGAACATATGCCTTTAACCCAAGCTATGGGTGAAGACTGGATAAAACAGGGTCGTTCTCCTGTCCTGAAGGTCTGTTCTTCTATAATTGATGGAGAATACAACTATCTGCTGAATCCTCTGCACACCGATTTTAAACTCATCAAACTACTCGATTCCAAATCTTTTGTTTTTGATAAACGTATAAAGGGCCTTTAGTTTATTACCTTTGCACTATTATATTATACCCAGCCATTGAAGAAGATGGCTTAACAACAAACAAAATGATATCAATTGGACAATACAACGATTTAAGGATCATCAATAAAACCGAAAACGGATTAATTCTAACCGACGGAGATAAAGAGGTTTTACTGCCTTATAATCAGGTTCCCCCAAATACTGAAACTGGCGAAAACATTTCTGTTTTTGTGTATGTACACAAGGACGGCCGTCTACTGGCCACCACAAAAAGACCTCTCGCCTGTGTAGGAGATTTTGCTTATTTAACGGTGGTAGATGAAGGAGAAGATGGCGTATTTATGGACCTTGGCATTGACAAGGATGTGTACGTACCTCAAAAAGAACAAAAAAGACCTATGTTTAAGGGAGACAAACACGTAGTGTATGTATTTCTTGACGACAATAATGACCGTATGGTTGCCTCCTCCCGCCTCACCAATTTTGTTGAGGAAGAAGACATTGACCTGGAAGAAGGTGATGAAGTGAGTTTATTGATTGTAGACCGCTCTGATCTCGGGTTCAATGCAATTATAGACAATAAATACATTGGTTTATTATATACCAATGAGTTGTTTGACGAACTGAACCCAGGAGAAGTTAGAAAAGGCTGGGTTAAAAAAATCAGAGTTGATGGCAAAATAGACCTTAGCCTGCAACCCATGGGATACGGGCATATCCTGGACAACAAAGACATCATATTGGAAGAACTGAAAGCCTGTGGAGGTATTATCCATTTAGGCGATAAGAGTTCGCCCGATGACATCTACGATCGCTTTAAACTGAGCAAAAATGCGTTTAAAAAAGTGATTGGAGGTCTTTACAAAGACAGATTGATCACCGTTTCAGACCATGAGATCAAAATAGTAGTAGACGAAGAAGCGGAATAAGATTTTGTTTTATGTTTCCCCCCGGTCTCACCGGGGGGAAAATCTTAATTTCCCGATACCAATGTCATAGTTTTATTCTTTACGATTTGCTCATAAGCACCATCCCACAACTCTACTCTCCTCTTTAAAGATTCTAAAGCAGCCTTTTCTGCTTCCAGCCAGCGTACCTGATCATTCCCGCAAAGTTCAGCAGTCATTTCCAAAGCCAGGTGACTGTGGTGATCTCCGTCTACCTCAATGTGCCGCTCCAGGTAATATTTAAATATGGAAATCTGCTCAGGAAACTTCTTGTTCAAGTCATTGATGATAGAGAAGAACATATTAGGGATCAGATCTTCGCGTCCAAATGTAAAAGCACTGGATTGCTCATGGGCTTTATTTCCCTCAATTACGCTAAACGTGTAATCTACAAAATGCCTTGCTGCTTCGGGAGTTTCTGCTACAATATAGGCATCAGACATCGATAAACCGCCTTTAAGTGTATTTGCAAAACGATCAAATTCAGTTACATCAGCACCACACTGCACCATTGCTTCAAGATAAAGCTCGAAATGGCTTTTTTTATCTCCGTTTGCATCGATATCAGATTCCTCACCTGCCACAATCTCATTGATCAAAGACCTGGTATTGGCTGAACCAACCGGAAACCAGGGAACCCGGGTACAGGTCAAACCAATTTGCAAAGATTTAAGCAGGGACATAAAATCCCATACCGCATAAACATGATATTCCATAAACACCCTAAGGTCTTCTATATCATTAATGACAGAATACACTTTATGGTTAATGATTTCTTTTCTTAAGGGCGTTATAGCTTGCTGGATCTTAACAATCTCTGACTTCATCTCTAAAATATTTCAATTCTGCGCAAAGGTAAAAAATAGAAAGCTCAATTTCTACCGGCAATTTTAATGAGTTTATGCGCCAGCTCCTTACCGAGGTAAGCATCAATGATGCCATGAACCACATAAAGCATGGGTGTCATCAGAATAGCCACAATAAATTTATAGGTATAATTTACAAGTCCAATTGCCGCCACCATCTGCCAGCTCCAATGATATTGAGGGTTTAAATAGAAAGCAATAAAGATCACCACGAAACTGTCAATCAACTGTGAAATTAACGTCGACCCTGTAGATCGGAGCCATAAAGCCCTTTCTCCCGTTACTTGCTTAATTTTATGAAAGATCATCACATCTGCCATTTGCCCTACCAAAAACGCCACAATAGATCCAACAATGATCCACATCCCCTGTCCGAATATGCCTGCAAAAGCATCATTCATATTCACATTCCTCCCATTAATAATTTGGTTCACCCAGAAATCAGAAGGATCTAAAAGCATCGCGCCACCGACAATAAAAAATGCATACCCTATAAGAACAGCTGTTAAAATTGACAGATATCTGACTTGTTTGATTCCAAAATACTCATTAATGATGTCTGTCATTATAAATATAAAAGGCCAGGTTAATACACCTGCCGACATATTGAAGGATAATTTCGGTACACCAAGCAAATTGATATCGAATTGTTTAATTCCTAAAGTTCCCTCTACCGAAAATATTTTTACGCCTATAAATTCAGATAATATAGCATTGGCTACAAAAAAAGAACCCAAAACCAATAACAGTTTACTTTCTTTTGTCTTAAAAGTCATGGTTGAAATTATTGTTTTTTTTGAAAACTCCACACATTGATTTTCAAATTTTACCGTTCTTACATTGTTCAATGCCTAAAATTATTTCTATTTTCGCTGTACATGATATCTATCCATTCAAAATTACCCGGAACAGGCACTACTATTTTTACAGTCATGTCTAAATTGGCCGAAGAACACCAGGCCATTAACCTGTCCCAGGGTTTCCCAGATTACGATTGCGACCCTAAATTAATTGAATTCGTTAATGAAGCAATGAAAAGCGGTCAGAATCAATATGCCCCTATGACCGGACTTCCCATTTTAAGAGAGCTGGTTGCACAAAAGGTTAATGACTTATATAATGCAAATTATCACCCCGATACAGAAGTAACCATTACCGCTGGAGGTACTCAGGCCATCTTTACTGCCTTGACTGCCTGTATTAACCCTGGCGATGAAGTCATTATTTTTGAGCCTGCCTATGATTCTTATGCCCCAACTGTAAAAATGCTGGGCGGCCTGGTGAAGCCTTATCAGATGGCACCGCCCAACTATGAAATAGACTGGAACATGGTTAAGAAGCTTTTTAGCGCGAATACCAAAATGATCATTCTGAACAGTCCACATAATCCCACTGGCAGTATTTTATCTGAAACAGACATACAAGAACTCATAAAACTCACCAGGAATACCGATATCCTGATCTTAAGCGATGAAGTTTATGAACACCTGATCTATGACGGACGCAAACATCTTAGCATCGCTTTGTATCCGGAGTTAAGAGAACGTTCGTTCATCATCGCTTCTTTTGGTAAATTATTACATGCTACCGGCTGGAAAACGGGCTATTGCGTTGCACCTGAATCGCTCACGAAGGAATTCAGAAAAATCCATCAGTTTAATGTATTCAGTGTAAATACGCCAATGCAGGCCGCTATTGCCCGATATCTTAAAGATGCAGAAGTCTACAACAGTCTTCCTTCCTTCTTCCAGGAAAAACGCGATAAATTTCGCGCTTTGCTTCAAAATACCAGGTTTGACCTTCTCCCTTGTTCCGGTTCTTATTTTCAATGTGTAACTTACAGCCGGATCAGTGATGAAAAGGATACTGAGCTTGCCATCCGCTTAATTAAGGACTTTAGAGTAGCAAGTATCCCTGTTTCTGCTTTTTATCTGCACAACACAGACCACCATGTACTTAGATTTTGTTTTGCAAAAAAGCAAGAAACGCTCGAAAAAGCCGTTGAAAGATTAATCACCTTATAATTTAATTCCTTTACTTAATTAGAACATGGAAAAACCAGATTACCTGAACATCAGCAACTTAAAGATCACTGTTTTCCAGGCCTATCTTTTCTGGGAAAACATAGAAAAGAACCTTCAAAACTTATCTTTAAGACTATCCTCAGGGGTTAAGGAAAAAACAGACCTCATCGTTCTTCCCGAAATGTTCAGTACAGGCTTCAGCATGAATGCAGAAGCATTGGCTGAAGAAATGGATGGAAGAACCATGGAATGGATGAAAAATACTGCACAAAGATATGATTGCGTTGTAACCGGTAGTATTATAATCAAGGAAAACGACCATTATTATAACCGTTTAATATGGATGCTTCCGGAAGGAAACTATCAATATTACGACAAACACCATCTTTTTGGTATGGGAGAAGAAAATAAACACTATACCCCAGGAGAAAAGAAAGTCATTGTAGAACTAAAGGGCTGGAAAATTCGTCTGTCTACCTGCTACGACCTTCGATTTCCGGTATGGCTCCGCAATAAAAATGCAGAATATGATATTCTTCTTATCGTAGCCAGCTGGCCCGACAAAAGGACCGCGCATTGGAAAGCACTTATTCCTGCCAGAGCTATAGAAAATCAAAGCTACGTGATTGGCGTAAACCGGGTTGGGCATGATGGGAAAGAAGTGTACCACAGTGGTCATTCCATGTGCATAGATCCGCTCGGCAATACGGTTTATTACAAGCCTGAAGATGAAGACCTGTATACTTTTAGCATTGGCCATGAAGAGCTCGTCAAAATAAGAAGAAATTTCCCTTTCCTGCAGGATGCAGATGATTTTACCCTTTCTGGAATAACCACTTAAAAAATATATGTTCAACCGTAGAAAATTTATTAAAACCGGAGCAGCGTCTGCTTCCCTTCTATTACTCGATAAACAAAGTTTTGCTGAAATACTTCCCCGTCAAAAAACAGGTAAAGAACAATTTCCAATCGTAATATCTACCTGGGATTTCGGTGTTTATGCCAATAAAGAAGCCTGGAAAACGCTTTCAAAAGGTGGCCGTGCGCTGGATGCCATTGAAGCGGGCGCACGTGTGCCCGAAGAATTAGATATTACCAACGGAACTGTTGGTCGTACCGGTACCCCCGACAGAGACGGTCACGTTACACTTGACTCCTGCATTATGGATGAATTTGGTAACTGTGGCTCGGTTGCTGCAATGGAAAACATAGCCCACCCCATCTCCGTTGCCCGCATGGTGATGGAGAGAACTCCTCACGTCATGTTGGTTGGTGAAGGCGCTACCCAATTTGCCGTTGAACAGGGCATGAAAAAGGAAAAACTGTTAACACCTAAAGCCGAAAAGGCCTGGAAAGAATGGCTCAAAACCGCCAAATATAGCCCGGTAATGAATGTAGAAAACGGAACTAACCGCCCGGGCGGCAAATATAACCACGATACCATTGGCATGCTAGCCATTGATGCCAAAGGAAATATCTCTGGCGGCTGTACAACCAGCGGCATGGCTTTTAAAATGCATGGCCGTGTAGGCGATAGTCCTATTATAGGCGCCGGCTTATATGTAGATAACGAAGTAGGTGGTGCAACTTCAACCGGTGTAGGCGAAGAAGTAATCCGGAATGTAGGCAGCTTTCTGGTTGTCGAATTGATGCGTCAGGGCCTCAGCCCCGAAGAAGCTTGTAAAGAAGCTGTGATGCGCATTATTAAGAAAAAGCCTGAAAATGCGAAACAAGTACAAGTTGGCTTTCTGGCAATCAATAAAAAAGGAGAATACGGAGCTTATGCCATTCAGAAGGGCTTTAGTTATGCGGTATGCAATGCGGAGAAACAAGACCTCATTGTTCCAGGAAAAAGCTATTATTAAGACTAAAAATTATTACCTACATGATTAATATGGAAGTTTGTGCCAATTCTGTACGTTCTGCGCTTGCAGCACAGGAAGGCGGCGCTATCAGAGTAGAACTTTGCGATAATCTGCCCGAAGGTGGTACTACCCCAAGTTATGCACAAATTCTGCTGGCTAAAAAAATGCTCTCCCTGCAGGTTTATCCCATTATCAGACCAAGAGGCGGTGATTTTCTATACAATGACCTTGAATTTGAACTGATGAAAGAAGACATTCAGGTCTGCAAGTCTTTAAACTGCGATGGTGTAGTGATCGGCATTTTAAATACCGATGGAAGCATTGATAAAGAACGTTGTAAAGTTCTGGTCGACCTCGCCAAGCCCCTTCCAGTAACTTTCCACAGAGCCTTCGACATGAGTAATGACCTGGAAAAGGCGCTAGAGGACGTTATTGAGACCGGATGTGAACGCATTCTGACCTCCGGCGGAGAAAGTTCCGCCTTAAAGGGAGTAGAAACACTGGCTAAACTCATCAAAAAAGCCGCTGGGAGAATACGCATTATGCCAGGGGCAGGAATTAGTGAAACTAATATAGAAGAAATCATTCAAAAAACTGGCGCTACAGAATTTCATGCCTCAGCAAGAACAGCCGTAGCAAGTAAAATGAACTTTAAAAACGAGCAAGCCACTATGGGCAGCAGTTCTGACGAATATTCTTACCTGCTAACCAATAGTGAGACCGTAAAAAATATGATTCTTGAAGCAAATAAAGCCCTGTAATTCAGACATTATCATAGATCTGCACACAAAGCGTAAAATGACAGATCAAAGTCTTATATTTGCGCAAAGATGAAGCATATACGTAATTTCTGCATAATTGCACATATAGATCACGGTAAGAGTACCTTAGCGGATCGTTTATTAGAGTATACCAAGACCATTAGTCAGCGCGAATCACAAGCGCAGCTTCTGGATAATATGGATTTAGAGCGTGAACGTGGGATCACCATTAAGAGTCACGCTATACAAATGAATTATACCGTTGACGGACAGGAATATGTCCTCAACCTGATTGATACACCTGGACACGTGGATTTTTCTTACGAAGTTTCCCGTTCCATTGCAGCTTGCGAAGGTGCGTTACTGATCGTAGATGCTTCACAGGGTATCCAGGCACAAACCATATCTAACTTGTACCTGGCACTGGAGCATGATCTGGAGATCATTCCGATCCTGAATAAAATGGACCTTCCTGGCGCTATGCCAGAAGAGGTTAAAGACCAGATCATTGATCTGATTGGCTGTAAACGGGAAGAAATCATCCCGGCATCTGGTAAAACAGGCCTGGGTGTTATGGATATCCTGCAAGCCATTATTGACCGTGTCCCTGCACCCGTTGGTGAACCTGAAGCACCCCTGCAGGCCTTAATCTTTGACTCTGTATTCAACTCATTCAGGGGAATCATTGCTTACTATAAAGTAGTAAATGGAGAAATCCGCAAGGGCGATAAAGTAAAGTTTATCAATACCAGCAAGGAATATCTTGCAGACGAAGTTGGTGTACTGAAGCTCAATATGTTTCCTAAAGAGGTGGTCAAGACAGGTGATGTAGGTTATATTATATCAGGAATTAAAGAAGCCCGTGAGGTAAAAGTTGGAGATACCATTACCAACGTAGCCAGGCCATCAAAAGATGCTATTCAGGGTTTTGAAGAGGTAAAACCAATGGTATTTGCGGGTATTTATCCTGTAGATACAGACGAATTTGAAGAGCTCCGTGAGGCGATGCACAAGCTGCAGCTAAATGATGCGTCTATTGTGTTTGAGCCGGAAAGTTCGGCAGCTTTAGGTTTTGGTTTCCGTTGCGGTTTCTTAGGAATGCTCCACATGGAGATCATCCAGGAGCGTTTGGAGCGTGAGTTTGATATGACGGTGATCACTACAGTGCCCAACGTATCTTATATTGCCAAAACCACCAGAGGCGAAGAAGTGATTGTAAATAACCCTTCAGATCTTCCTGATCCAAGTAAAATGGAATATGTTCAGGAGCCTTATATCAAAGCGAACATCATTACAAAGGCAGAATTTGTAGGCCCGGTCATGTCACTTTGTATTCAAAAACGGGGAGTCATCACCAACCAATCCTATCTCACTGCAGACCGCGTAGAGCTGGTATTTGAGATGCCAATGGGCGAGATTGTATTTGACTTTTACGATAAACTAAAGACCATCTCCAAAGGATATGCCTCCTTTGATTATCATCAGATAGGTTACCGTCAATCTGATCTGGTACGTTTGGATATCTTGTTAAATGGCGAGCATGTAGATGCCTTGTCTTCACTGATCCACCGTTCCAATTCTTACGACTTCGGTAAAAAGATCTGCGAGAAATTAAGAGAACTTATTCCAAGACAACAATTCGAAATTGCCATACAGGCTTCTATCGGCGCTAAAGTAATAGCGCGTGAGAACGTAAGGGCAATGAGGAAAGATGTTACAGCCAAATGTTATGGTGGTGATATTTCCCGTAAACGGAAACTTCTTGAAAAACAGAAAAAAGGTAAAAAACGCATGCGCCAGGTAGGAAACGTAGAAATTCCTCAAACCGCATTTATGGCCGTTTTAAAATTAGATTAATCAAAAAAATACATTTTTATACATGCAGTTACTTGACGGAAAATTCGCATCAGAAAAAATAAAACAGGAAATAGCTGCCGAAGCGGCAGATTTTTTAGCACAGAGCGGTAGAAAGCCACACCTGGTCGCCATATTGGTGGGTAATGATGGTGGCAGTGAAACCTATGTAGCCAGCAAAATGAAAAACTGCGAAAAAGTAGGTTTCCAGTCTTCTCTGATCAGATACGATGTAACCGTTACAGAAGCAGAACTGCTCCAGAAAATAGAAGACATTAATCAGGATGCCGGTGTTGACGGTTTGATTGTTCAACTCCCCCTTCCAAAACATATTGATCCGGAGAAAGTAACTGAAACCATCGACTACCGCAAAGACGTTGATGGTTTCCACCCGGTGAATTTAGGCCGCATGATGCGCAACCTGCCCTGCTTTATTCCGGCTACGCCTTATGGTATTCTGTTAATGCTTCAGGCCTACCAGATTGACACTACTGGCAAGCATTGTGTCGTTGTAGGCAGGAGCAATATTGTAGGAAGTCCAATGAGTATCCTGATGGCCAGGAATGCAAATCCAGGGAACTGTACTGTAACCCTTACCCACAGCAAAACAACGAATTTAAAAGAACTGGCTTTACAGGCAGACATCATTGTGGCAGCTATAGGCAAAAAGAACTTTGTAACTGCCGACATGGTTAAACCTGGCGCCATCATCATTGATGTAGGAATCAACCGGGAAACTTCAACAGAAACAAAATCTGGTTTTAAACTATATGGTGATGTTGATTTTGAAAATGTAGCTCCAAAATCTTCCTGGATTACCCCTGTACCAGGTGGTGTTGGACTGATGACCATCGTCGGTTTACTCAAAAACACATTAGCTTCAGCTAAAAAAGAAATATACGGATAGGCACCTCGCCTATCCTTTTTTGAACAGGCTGGTCAGCCAGCCTTCCTTCAAACCTACATATACACCATCTTTTCTTTGTTCCGTGGGATAGATGTGAATATAATCCCCTTGTCCTTCTGCTCCCCTTCCATTTTCCAGACTATATTCCCAGCGATGTATCGGGCAAACCAGGTATCCATTCTTGCACCAGCCCCCGCTTAAAATACCACCGGCATGTGGACAGGTATTCTGGACCACATACAATTTGCCCTTATCCCTAATCAGACAAAGCTTCTTTCCGTTTACCTGGATTTGTTCTACAAAGTCATTTTCCGGAATCTCAATTTCTATCTTATACCATTTCAACATCTTTTTATCGGCTCAAATTTCACATACAGGTCATATAAAACAGTTCAAGATACATATAATCTAATTTCCGCTAAAGATTTTTTACCTTTGCACACTTTATATGGCACATCAAATACCAAGCGACGGCACTTTACTTCCTTTAATGGAAGAATTTTACACAATACAGGGAGAGGGATTTAATACAGGTAAGGCTGCATATTTTATTCGCCTTGGAGGTTGCGATGTAGGTTGCCACTGGTGTGACGTAAAAGAAAGCTGGGATGCAGAACTACACCCTTTAACTTCAGCAGATGATATTGTTGCCAAAGCAGAAACCTTTCCGGGAAAAGCAGTTGTAATTACCGGTGGCGAACCCCTGATCTATAACCTGGATTACCTGACAGCTAAATTACAGGAGAAGAAAATTCTAACCTTCATTGAGACTTCAGGTGCTTATCCGCTTTCTGGTCACTGGGACTGGATCTGTTTGTCGCCGAAGAAATTCAAGGCGCCCCGCCCCGACATCACACCGTTTGCCAATGAACTTAAAGTGATTGTATTTAACAAAAGTGACTTTGAATGGGCAGAAAAATATGCAGAAACTGTTTCTGAAAACTGTAAACTCTATTTACAGCCTGAATGGTCAAAAGCCAAAGAAGTCACTCCATTAATTATTGATTATGTAATGGCCAATCCTAAATGGGAAATTTCTCTTCAAACACATAAGTACCTGAATATTCCTTAATCCAGGGAATCTTTATAAATTGACACTTCAATTTCTTATGTTTATAGTCAGTTAGTTGTATTTTACTCAGCTCTGCTATGATACATAGAAATTCGGCTCAAATTCTGGTGTTCCTACTGCTTCTATGCAGTGTTTTTCGTATAAGTGCGCAAAGTACCAACAGGAAAGCCCAAGATAATTTTAACCGGGCCCAGGAAATGATCACGCAGATCAATTATCCCCAAGCTATTGACTTATTAAAAACAGCAGTAAAAGAGGATCAACAATTCCAGCTGGCTTATCTTCAACTGGCAGATCTGCACAGAAAAACCAGACAGTACAATTCCTCGCTTCCATATTATCAAAAAGCAATCGAGCTTGGAAACATTTCTGATTACAGAGTATATTATGGAATGGGTGAATCCCTCCTGCTTACAGGCAATTACGAAGATGCCAAATCCAGTCTAACTACATTCGTCAGCAAGTATACAGGTAAGGATAAAGACATTTTAAATAAAGCAAACAAATATATCAAAGATTGTGATTTTTCAGTCATAGCTTTAAAAAACCCGGTGAAATACGAACCTGTAAACCTAGGACCAGGCGTAAATTCCAAGTACAGAGATTATTTTCCCTCCATCACTGCAGACGGTCAAAACCTGATCTTCAGCAGAAATATAGAAGGCAATGAAGATTTCTATCTTTCAACAAAAACAGGATCAGTTTGGTCAGAAGCTGTTCCGCTCAGCAACAAAATCAATACACCAAATTATAACGAAGGAGCGCAATCCATTAGCCCCGATGGAATGTATTTATTTTTCACCGGCTGTAACCGGCCTGACGGTCTTGGAAGATGCGATATTTATGTAAGCCATAAAGAAGGCAATGACTGGGGTACGCCTTTCAACTTAGGTGCACCAATCAACTCCGAATATTGGGATGCACAGCCTTCTATTAGCCCCGACGGAAACACGCTGTATTTTGTAAGCAACCGCCCCGGGGGCTACGGGGGCTATGATATTTGGAAAAGTACGCTAAACGAAGATGGCAGCTGGCAAAAGCCTGTAAACTTAGGACCAGAGATCAATACACCCTATGATGAACAGACTCCATTTATTCATCCCGACGGAAAAACCTTTTATTTCTCTTCAGACGGCTGGCCAGGGTTTGGCAATAAAGACATCTTCATGAGTACCCTGACAGACAATGGCCATTGGGCTATTCCTGTGAATTTAGGTACCCCTATCAATACCTTTAATGAGGAAACCGGCTTAACCGTTTCTCCTGATGGCTTAAAAGCTTATTTCTCTGCTGTTCTAAAAGATGGATATGGAGATATGGACATCTACCAATTTGATTTACCTCCAGCCATCAGGCCAAAAGAAATCACCTATGTGAAAGGAAGCGTAAAAGATAAAGAGACTGGGAAGCCATTATCCGCCAGTATCAAAGTTGTTAACCTGCAAAACAAACAAAATCAATTCAATGACTTTACCAATGAAGCAACCGGCGCGTTTTTAGCCGTTATGCCCGCAGGACATTCGTATTTACTAAATGCAGAAGCAGAAGGTTATTTATTTTATTCCGACAATTTCGAGCTGAACAATAGCACCTCACTAAAACCTTATGAGCTGAATATACTTCTGGAAAGAATCAAGCCAGGTGTAAACATTGTTTTAAGAAATATCTTTTTTGACACCAATAAATATGAACTTTTACCGTCCTCAATTACAGAGCTAAACCTGTTGACAGTTCTCTTGCAGCACAACAAAGGCCTAAAAATTGAAATCCAGGGACATACAGACAACATCGGAAATAAAGTCCAGAACATGAAATTATCAGAACTCAGAGCAAAATCAGTTTATGACTTTCTGATCATGCACCAAATCACTAAAGAAAGGCTGTTGTATAAAGGGTATGGAGAAGACAAGCCTCTGGCTACTAATGAAACTGAAGCAGGAAGAAAACAAAATAGAAGAACCTCTTTTGTAGTGATGCAAACCAATTAAAATAAGAAAAGCGGTTAAATAACCGCTTTTCTTATTTTAATAAGTTTTTCCAGTAAATCTTCCAGAAGATCCAGGTGAAGCATATTAGCGCCATCCGATTTCGCATTAGCTGGGTCGGGATGTGTTTCAATAAATAATCCATCGGCACCAACAGCAATAGCGGCCTTTGCAATCGTACCAATCAGTTCGGGTTTACCTCCTGTTACCCCGCTGCTTTGATTAGGTTGTTGCAGAGAGTGCGTACAGTCCATCACTACCGGAACTCCAAAACTTTGCATCTCCGGCAAACCACGGTAGTCCACAATCAGGTCCTGGTAACCAAATGTGTTCCCACGATCCGTTAGAATAACTTTGTTATTTCCTGATTCAACAATTTTTTCCACAGCGAATTTCATAGAACCTGCTGAAAGGAATTGTCCCTTTTTAACATTCACAACCTTTCCGGTATGCGCAGCAGCAATCAGCAGATCAGTTTGACGGCACAAAAAAGCCGGGATCTGTAAAACATCTACATAAGCTGCAGCCATAGCAGCCTCAGCACTCTCATGAATATCAGTAACTGTAGGCAGTCCAAATTCTTTTCCTACTTTCTCCAGAATCTTTAAGGCTTTCTCATCTCCTATTCCAGTAAACGAACCACCTTTAGAGCGGTTTGCCTTTCGATAAGAACCTTTGAAAATATAAGGAATTTCCAGTTTATTGGTGATCTTCACGATCTTCTCTGCAATACGCATAGCGATTTCCTCACCCTCAATAGCACAAGGGCCCGCCATTAAAAAGAAGTTATCAGAACCAGTATGTTGTAGTTTATCTAAATTAAAATTAATCATTCTATATTTTTCTATATTAATTACCAAGTTCAGACATGAACTTAATACGCATCAGCTGAATCTCTTCACGGGTATAATCTGTTTCACCAAGGTCTTTTAATGCCTCATCAATAGAATCATTCTCGGCACTCCGGAAATAATCAAACACCTCATCCTGACGGTCTTCATCCATCATCTCATCCACAAAATAATTGAGGTTGAGCTTCGTTCCGGAATTGACAATTGCCTCAATCTCTTTCAGGATCTCAAAATAGGTAATGCCTTTAGAACGAGCGATATCTTCCAGACCAATCTGACGGTCTACATTTTGAATAATCGAAACCTTAAGCTGGGATTTATTGGCCTGAGTTTTAATGATCAGGTCTACCGGACGCTCAATATCATTATCCTCAACGTATTTTTTAATCAGCTCAATAAAAGGACCTCCAAATTTAAGGGCTTTACCGTTTCCTACACCTGAAATCTGCTTCAGCTCTTCCATAGAAATTGGATAGTGCGTACACATTTCTTCCAGTGAAGGATCCTGGAATACCACAAATGGAGGAACATTTTTCTGTTTGGCTATCTTTTTACGCAGTTCTTTCAATAGTTGAAGCAACTGTGTATCCAAAGCCCCGGAACCCTGTTTTACTTCATCGTCATCATCCTCTCCCGCTGCGTCAATAGGATCATTTAATATAAATTTCAAACTATAAGGATTCTCTATGAAATCCTGCCCGGAATTCGTTAAACGCAGCAATCCATAATTATCGATATCCTTAGAAAGAAAATTATTAAGCACCGCTTGTCTGATCAAAGATTTCCAAAGGTTTTCTCCATCAATCTTACCATGTCCATATTCAGGTAATTTCGCATGTTCATAAGCAATCGTCTGCGCTGTTTCCAGCCCCATCAGGATGTTTAGAATATGCGTATCATCAAATTTCTCCCCGATATTTTTAATCAGTTTCAATGAGGTTTTCAGTGGCTCCTCCGCATCAAATACCTTTTTCGGCTTCTTACAGTTATCACACATGCAATTACAGCCGGTTTCATTAAAATTCTCCCCAAAGTAGTGCAGAATCTGCTTTCTGCGGCAAACACCAGACTCAGCATAATCAATCACCTCTTTTAAGATCTGTGTGCCTATCTCCCGCTCAGAAACAGGTTTATCCTTCATGAACTTGGCCAGTTTATCTACATCCTTCTGTGCGTAAAATGCAATACAAACACCCTCACCACCATCGCGTCCTGCCCTACCAGTTTCCTGGTAATACCCTTCCATACTCTTTGGAATATCATGGTGGATCACAAAACGCACATCTGGTTTATCTATCCCCATACCAAAAGCAATAGTGGCCACAATAACCTCAACATCCTCCATCAGGAATTTATCCTGCGTATCTGCCCTTACTTTAGGCTCAAGGCCTGCGTGATAAGGCAAGGCCTTAATCCCATTCAGATTTAAAGCTTCCGCTATTTCTTCAACCTTTTTCCTGCTCAGGCAATAAATAATCCCAGATTTACCCGTGTTCTGTTTAATATACCGGATCATCTCCTTAACCACATCACGTTTTGGGCGGATCTCATAGAACAAGTTTGGTCTGTTAAAAGATGACTTAAACAAGGTTGCTTCAGTCATCTGCAGGTTTTTAATAATGTCCTGCTGAACCTTTGGCGTTGCCGTAGCGGTTAATGCTATAATAGGGATTTGATCTCCAAGCCCACTGATAACCTGTCTTATTTTCCTGTACTCCGGCCTGAAATCATGGCCCCACTCTGAAATACAGTGTGCTTCATCCACAGCCACAAAAGAAATTTTGATCAACCTTAAGAAATCAATATTATCCTGCTTGGAAAGAGATTCCGGTGCAACATACAGCAGTTTGGTCTGTCCGCTGAGCAGATCACTCTTTACCTGAGCGATGTCCGTTTTATTTAAAGAGGAATTCAGAAAATGTGCTATACTATCATTTCCACCAAAAGCCCTCAGCTGATCGACCTGATTCTTCATCAGCGCAATAAGCGGAGAGATCACAATAGCGGTACCCTCGCTCATCAGTGCAGGCAATTGATAACATATAGATTTCCCCCCACCTGTAGGCATAATTACAAAAGTGTTCTTCTTTTCAAGAACATTGGTGATAATTGACTCCTGATCACCCTTAAAATTATCAAAACCAAAAAAGTTTTGTAAGTTGTCAAACAACGACTTTTTCACATCCATTTTCTCTATAAAAGATTCCGTGCTATTTTTCATTCAAAATAACATAATTTTGCCTTAATTAAAGCATTAAGATACTAAATAATTCTGTTTGAAAAGTAAAAAATCAATAATTGAGGCAGGAGTCAGCACTTTACAACTGGAGGCGCAGGCCATTTCAGGTTTAATCAAGAATATTAATGACGATTTCGTTAAGGCCGTCAGCTTAATTATAGAAAGCGAAGGCCGGGTGGTGGTTACCGGAATTGGTAAAAGTGCCATCATTGCACAGAAAATTGTAGCCACCTTCAACTCTACCGGAACGCCCTCCGTTTTTATGCATGCGGCTGATGCTGTACACGGCGATCTTGGGATGATCCAAAAGAACGATATCATTATCTGCATTTCCAAAAGCGGCAATACCCCCGAAATTAAAGTACTTTGCCCTTTACTCAAACAATCGGGCAATGTTTTAATTGGCATGGTTGGACAACTTCAATCAGCCCTGGCAGACCATGCTGATCTGATTCTCGATACCACCGTAGAGAAAGAAGCCTGCCCAAATAACCTGGCACCTACCACTAGTACTACAGCCCAATTGGCAATGGGCGATGCCCTGGCCGTTTGCCTGCTGCATGCAAGAGAATTCAATAGTGATGATTTTGCACGATATCACCCAGGAGGCTCACTGGGCAAGAAATTATATCTTAAAGCCACTGATCTTGCTTCAAGAAATGAAAAGCCTTCTATCTCGCCAGATTCACCAATCAAAGATGTCATTATAGAAATAAGTCAAAACCGTTTAGGCGTTGTTGTTGTTATTGAGAACGATACGATTCTCGGAATAATTACTGATGGAGATATTAGAAGAATGTTGGAAAAACATTCTAATTTAGCAAACATTATGGCGAAAGACATTATGAATACCAATCCTAAAAAAATTGACAAAGATGCTCTGGCAGTCGATGCCCTGGAAGTGATTAAGCAAAATAATGTTACCCAATTGCTGGTTACCAATGGAAGTAAGTATTTCGGCATTATTCATTTACACGACCTTCTTCAGGAAGGGATTATATAAAACCATCTTATAAACAGCATGAACAAAAATAATTACGCCTTAATTATGGCCGGCGGTGTCGGAAGCCGTTTTTGGCCAGTAAGCAGAACAGAATACCCAAAACAGTTCATTGATTTTTTTGGAATTGGAAAAACCCTCATACAGAGTACATACGATCGTTTTTTAAAGATTTGTCCCCCAGAAAATATTTTTATCGTCACCAATGAGATCTATACAGATATCATCAAAACTCAGTTACCCAATATACAGGACAACCAAATTCTTGCTGAGCCCATTATGCGCAATACAGCACCATGTATTGCTTATGGTTCCATGAAAATATCCGAACTCAATCCCGATGCGGTAATTGTGGTCGCTCCTTCAGATCACACCATTGCCGATCTGGATAGTTTTGTATCTGCCATCGAAGAGTCGCTGGAAGCAGCAGCTCAAAATGATTGTCTGATCACCCTGGGCATTAAACCCAGCCGCCCGGATACTGGCTACGGTTATATCCAGTATGTAGACAACACTTTGACTTCAGATCCAAGAATCCATAAAGTAAAGCTATTCACAGAAAAGCCCAACCTGGAACTGGCTAAATCATTTATTCAGAGCGGTGACTTTTTATGGAATGCAGGTATATTCATATGGTCTGCAAAAGCCATTAACAATGCCTTTCACAAACATCTTCCCGAAATGCATGAAATTTTCCAGTCGGGCCTGCCCTTATACAATACTTTAAAGGAATCGGCCTTTATCAGTGATGCCTATCAGCAGTGTACCAATATCTCTATTGACTTTGGCATCATGGAAAAAGCCAATAACGTCTACGTATTACCTGCTGATTTTGGCTGGTCTGATTTGGGCACATGGGCTTCTATTTATGATATGGCAGAAAAAGATTACGTTGGAAATGCGGTAATTCCTACCGAGAAGGTCATGATGTTTGATTCATCCAATTGCATGGTGAATGTACCTAAAGATAAGCTTGTGATCTTACAAGGTCTACACGACTACATTGTAGTTGAGTCCAACAATATCTTGTTGGTTTGTCCAAGAAGTGAAGAACAAAGCGTAAAACAAATTGTTGCCGACATTAAATCCAAACACGGCGCAAAATTTATTTAAGCACCGATCGTTTTAAAAACGTTCAAAATTATTTTTGATTTGCCTTCAGGTTATCATACGACCTGGAGGTATTTTTTTTAGCTATACCCTGTTTATGAATAATTATCTGTACGGAATCGATTTTGGAACAACGAACTCCTCTCTTTGCATCTTTGACGAAGAAAAAAACGAAATCATCCACACCATCACCGTTCCTTCCCTCCTCTATTTCCAAAGCGAACAAACCTTATCCGAACCGTTACACTATTGTGTTGGTGAAGAAGCAATTTCTTCATACCTGAAAGACGGGATGAAGGGACGTTTTATGAAATCTGTCAAAAGGATTTTACCTAGGAGCAGCTTTATCGAAACCCGCATTTTTAACAAAAGGTACAATGCATCAGATCTTGTTACATTGATCCTGAAAGAACTCAAAACAAAGGCAGATCAAGTTATTGGCCAGGAATGTTCCAAAGCCATTATTGGCAGACCTGTATTCTTTGATGATGACAGCTCGGAAAAAGATAATCTCGCTCAAAAACGATTACATAAGGCGGCAGAACAGGCTGGCTTTACCAACTTTGCTTTTCAATTTGAACCCATCGGTGCCGCCTTTGCCTATGAAAGGACACTGGAACATAAAGAAAAAGTACTGGTAGCAGATTTAGGCGGAGGTACAACAGATTTTACCTATATGGTACTGGATCCTTCCAAAACCGATCATAAAGACAGAAAAGAAGACATCCTTGCTACCGGCGGTATCTATATTGGAGGAGATAGTTTTGATTCTGCTTTTATGTGGGAAAAAGGAACACCTTATTTCGGCAAAGAAACCATGTATGAAGCCGCTCCAGGTAAAATGCTGAAAGTTCCGGTTTCACTCTTTACACATATTTGCTCCTGGGAACAAATGAACTTCTTTAACGGACTTAAAGTCAAAAATGATCTCCAGAACTATTACCATTATTCTAAACGAGACGCAAAATTCAAAAACCTGCTTACCTTGACAGAAAACAATCTGGGTTATTCCGTTTTTCAGTCCATTGAAAAAACAAAAGTAGAACTCTCAGAAAAAGCAGATTCCACATTCAGCTATTCTAATATGGAAATTGAGATCCTCGAAAATATTTCGATTGAGCAGTACAATCAAGTCATACGAAAAGACCTGGACAAAATCAGCACTTATTTGGATCAATTTCTCCTCAACAACAACATCGATCTCAAGGATATTGACAGTCTGTTCATCACCGGAGGCACATCACTTCTTATCGCTGTAAAAGAGCTTTTCAGCGATAAATTCAAGAACATACCAGTCCGGTCAGAAGACAGTTTTATTAGTGTAGCAAAAGGTTTAGCATACAGCGGATATCTTCTTAATAACAAATAAGTTATTAAGAAACTCCGCGTTGCCTGATTGCTTCATAAAGAATAACACCAGCCGATACGGAGACGTTCAGGGAACTGATCTCTCCGATCATCGGAATCTTAGCCAGATGATTGGCCATCCGCATAATATCATTTGAAATTCCTTCATCTTCAGCGCCCATTACAATGGCCGTTGGAAGTGTATAGTCCGGTACATAAATCAGGTCGTTGGTTTTCTCCGTACAAGCCACAATCTGCAAACCACATTCCTGCAAAAACAACGCTGTTTTATGCAAATTAGGATGCCTGCACACTGGTATACTGAATAAGGCACCAGCAGAGGTCTTTATCGCATCAGCATTAATCTGGGCAGAGTTTTTAGTAGGTACCACCAAGGCATGTACACCTGCACAAGCAGCTGTTCTGGCGATTGCACCCATATTTCTAACATCAGTAATTCCATCCAGGATCAGCACCAATGGTGTCTCTCCTTTTTCATAAATGGCTGGTATAATGTCTTCTATCTTTTGAAAAGTAATGGAAGAAATTACAGCGATAACACCCTGATGATTCTTCTGTGTCATCCGGTGCAATTTCTCTACAGGCACATTGTGTACTGGAACTTCTATACCTTTCAATAATGATTTAAGCTCAAGCATCAAATCTCCGGCCAGGCCACGCTGAATATAAATACTCTCGATATCCTTTCCAGCTTTAATAGCCTCTATTACAGCACGTATACCAAATACAAACTCATTATTTTCTTTAGGTCTCCCAGACCTCCTAAAATTTTCCATACCCTTTTATTAAGCTGCAAAAATAACTGAAATAATGAGATTAAGAGCAAGCTAATTAATTAAGGAGCTAACCCCCTCTTATCCACACATTTCTGTTGGAAACTATTTCAAATTTAGGGAGGAGATATAGAATCCTTGAATTTGCTTTGTTTAAATGTGTATAAAGAAATGGAAAAATGAGCTGAATTTTTGTCTATTTTTGTACCTATGAGTAACGATAACGGAAATCAAGGACAGGACAAATCAAACTTCACAGCCAGAAAAAACAGATTAAGCAATTCCATGAATACCCTGGGCAAGATCCCGCCTCAGGCTTTAGATCTTGAAGAGGCTGTTCTGGGGGCTCTAATGCTGGAAAAAGATGCCTTGTCTACAGTTATCGATATCTTAAAACCAGAAGTTTTTTATGCGGAAGCGCATAAAAAGATCTTTGAGGCCATTGCAATTCTTTTTCAGAAGTCAAAACCGGTAGATATTTTAACCGTAACATCCGAATTGAGAAATCTGGGCCAGCTGGAAATGGTTGGTGGCGCCTATTACATCACGAACCTGACCAATAGGGTTGCCTCCTCAGCCAACATAGAATACCACGCCCGTATCATCTCTCAAAAGTATATTCAGAGAGAGCTGATTCGCATCTCCTCAGAAATTATCCAGAATGCTTACGAAGATACCACAGACATTTTCGATCTTCTGGATCATGCGGAAAAAAACTTATTTGACATTGCCCAAAACAACCTGAGAAGAGATACCCAGAAAATGGACGAGATCGTTAAACAGTCTCTGGCCACTCTAGAGGAACTCAGAAATAAAAGTGATGGTTTAACTGGTGTCCCATCCGGATTTACCGACCTTGACCGGATTACCGGTGGATGGCAACCATCAGATCTTGTGATCATTGCGGCACGCCCTGCGATGGGTAAAACCGCTTTTGTTTTGACCTGTGCACGAAACGCAGCCGTAGATTTTAAACGTGCCGTAGTCGTATTCTCGCTGGAGATGTCCTCGGTTCAGTTGGTGAATCGTTTAATTTCCGGAGAAACAGAGATTGAGCAGGAAAAGATCAGGAAAGGAAATCTGGCAGAATGGGAATGGCAACAACTACACAGCAAAATCGGTACTTTAACAGAAGCACCCCTGCTTATAGACGATACCCCAGCCCTGAACATATTTGAATTCCGCGCAAAATGCCGGAGGTTAAAAGCACAATACGACCTGCAGCTGATCATCATCGATTATTTGCAGTTAATGCATGGAAAAGGTGAAGGCCAGAGTGGTGGTGGAAACAGGGAGCAAGAGATTGGTAGTATCTCAAGAGCCTTGAAATCTGTAGCCAAGGAGCTCAATGTTCCGGTACTTGCCCTCTCTCAGTTGAGCCGTGCCGTAGAAAGCAGACCCGGAGCAAACGGAAAACGACCAATGCTCTCCGATTTGAGGGAGTCAGGATCTATTGAACAGGATGCGGATATGGTATTATTCTTATACAGACCGGAATATTATGGCATCACTGAAGATGAACAAGGGCGTTCGCAAGCAGGTGTTGGCGAGGTAATTATTGCAAAACACCGTAATGGTGAAACCGGTATTGTTCCGTTAAGATTTATTGGTAAGTACGTTAAATTTGCTGATTTGGAAGACAATTTCATGCCACAAAATTCCTTCTCTATGGACAGCCCGGGAGCAGGTATGGCACCATCAGCAGATTTCGACAGACCTGCAGGAAACGTCATCATCAAGCCATCCAGAATGGATGATATGAACGATGACGACGCACCGTTCTAGCTTAAATAAAATAGCCAAGCAGTATTCCAGCAATTACAATTATTGGCGGACTAATCCTCGTAAAATTCAAAACCAGGAAGGTAACTGCCATAATGCCAATAGAAAGAAAATCGATTCCTATGGGCTTTAAGAGCAATATAAATGCAGCAATAATAAAGCCTACGCTCACCGCGTTTATACCAGTTAAAGAATGCTTAATACGGGTGATCTTTTTAAGATCATCCCAAAAGGGAACGATGAATAACACCAGGATCAAACCCGGAAGATTAATCCCCAGCACTGCTATAATCCCGCCTGTAATCTGTCCCCAGATACCATAACCAAAATTCTTCATACTTAAAGCGCCCACATAACTGGTAAAGGAGAAGGTTGGCCCAGGGAGCGCTTGCTGTATCGCAAATCCAGACAAAAACCCCGAAGCGTGCAAATAATGTTTCATTTGTACAAACTCAGTGAACATTAAAGGAACAAGTACCTGGCCGCCCCCGAATATGAAAATCCCGTTCCTGTAAAAGTTCTCAAAAAGTCTTATCGGCAAACTAAATGGTGAAGTCGTATTGATAATGGCTCCGAGAATTGCCATAAAGAGCAAAACCCCAATAAAATAACTCAATTTCTTTGGATTGATATTAGAAAACAATTTCACACGGAGCTCCGTTTCTTCTTTTGGTGTACCAATAGCAGATGAAACCATTCCACCAATCAGAATAGCCAAAGGAAATACATAGGCATTTCTTAGAACCAGAGTGGCTACCACAGAAGAAATGGCCAGCATGATAGACAACTGAGAAACCAGTACCTTTCTCGATAAATTATAAGCCCCAAAGGCTACAATTCCAAGCGCAATAGGTTGGATATATTTTAGAATTTCTATAAACCTTTCTTTTTGATCCAGCTTGCCAAAACTAATGGCCGCAAAGGTCATTACAGCAGCAGAAGGAAATATCCAGATTAAAAAGGTAGTTATAGATAACCTAAGGCCCCCTACCTTATAAGCAATCCCCACCAGTGTTTGCGTAGATGCCGGGCCCGGAAGCACCTGCGCAAGGGCATTGAGTTCCAGTAAATCCTCTTCAGAGATAAACCTGTGGCTCTTTACAAAATACTTTAGCAAAAGAGAAATATGCGCCTGGGCCCCTCCGAAGGCCGTGAATGTAAATAGAATCACATTCCTGATGAATAACAGCTGCCGCTTTGCCAATGTATTACAATTTAATCATCTTCATAGTCCATTCCCATAGCAGAATTCAGGGCGCCCTGTAGTTCTGAATAAGCATGATTATCTCTTTTATTCCTCGCCGCAATCATACCCTGCTGATAAGTCTCAATCGCTTTATCTGCTTGCTGCTCTTTTTCATAGAGTTTGCCCAGATGATAATAAGTACCTACATAATCGGCATGCTTATTGACTAGTATATGATAATAATGAAATGCTTTTTCTGTGTCATTTAAGTTGTTATACTCAGTGGCCAGGGCATAAATAACGAAGGGATCATTAGGATCACTTTCAAAAAATTCCAATAACTTGATTAAACGGGTACTTTGCATTTTAAATCCCTGCTTTTTTAATTAGATTTGCAAAAAGACAATTTTATAAGATACCACCAGGCAAAGCTATTTAATCGTAAAATTAGATAAAACTGAAAAGCCTGAGGTTGACTCATTAAAGTTAAAAAATTAAATTTGTATGAAAATATTAGTTTGTATCAGTAACGTGCCCGACACAACGACAAAAATAACTTTTACTAACGATAATACACAATTCAATACATCGGGAGTTCAATTTATTGTAAATCCTTATGATGAAATTGCGTTATCAAGAGCGATTGAACTTTGCGAAGGTGGAAAAGGTACAGTTACCGCAATTAATGTAGGAGACAGCAGTACAGATCCAACCATCAGAAAAGCACTGGCCATTGGTGCCGACGATGCGGTTAGGATTAATGCTCTACCACGTGATGCTTATTTTACAGCCTATCAGATCGCTGAATATGCTAAAACCGGAGATTTCGATATGATCCTCTGTGGACGTGAGTCTATCGACTACAACGGTGCGCAGGTAGCTGCTATGGTTGGTGAATTTTTGGATATCCCTTCAATATCTATCATTAAAAAACTGGATTACGATGGAACCACTGCGACACTGGAGCGTGAAATTGAAGGCGGTAAAGAAGTAGTTTCAGTTACAGGCAAATTTATTGCAAGCTGTGCAGAAGGTGTCGCAGAACCCAGAATCCCTAATATGAGAGGGATCATGTCTGCAAGAACCAAATCCCTTCAAGTCGTAGAAGCAGTTGAAATTGCAGAAGTCGCAAAGGTGGTTAAATTTGAGACCCCTGCCCCAAGAGGAGCCGTTAAACAAGTTCCTGCAGAAGAGGCCGCAAAATTAATTGACTTATTACACACGGAAGCAAAGGTGATCTAAGGATCCTTTTTTACAAAAATTTAATTAAAAGATATTTATGTCAGTTTTAGTATATGTAGAACAAGCCGATGGCAAATTTAAGAAATCGGGTTTCGAAGCCGTTTCTTATGCAAAAGCTATTGCAGATGGACAAGGAACTCATTTAACCGCAATATCTATCGGTAATGTTGGTGAAAATGAACTGAAAGAATTAGGAAAATACGGCGCATCCAAAGTCTTAAACGTATCTTCTGATCAGTTGAAGAACTTCGTAAACCAGGCCTACGCTTCTGTAATCGTAGAAGCTGCAGCTAAAGAAAATGCAGATATCGTTG
This sequence comes from Pedobacter nutrimenti, assembly GCF_032678445.1. Lineage (GTDB taxonomy): Bacteria > Bacteroidota > Bacteroidia > Sphingobacteriales > Sphingobacteriaceae > Pedobacter > Pedobacter nutrimenti_A. The sequence goes on along the minus strand of NZ_JAVTSQ010000006.1, from coordinate 6,133 downwards.
TCTTGTCCAACTCCTTCTCCGGAAAAGGTCTCGCACCAAGGGTAGCTGTAAAGCTTAAAGCAGGATTGGTAGATGGTGCAGTAGAACTGCCTCAAACAGCAGATGGTAAATTTACAGTAAAGAAAAACGCCTTCTCAGGAAAAGCTTTTGCAGTTACAGAATTAACTTCTGCAAATAAAGTGATTGCCCTGAACCCTAACGCATTTGGAACTAAGGAATCACCTGTTGATGCTACAATTGAAAACTTCACACCAGAAGTTAAATCTACAGACCTCGCAGCCATTGTAAAAGAAATTGTTCGGGCTACTGATAAAATTTCTCTGCCAGATGCAGAACTCGTGGTATCTGCAGGAAGAGGCCTGAAAGGTCCTGAAAACTGGGGAATGATTGAAGAACTTGCCAACCTGCTGGGTGCCGCTACCGCTTGCTCCAAGCCCGTATCTGATGCAGGCTGGAGACCACACTCCGAACACGTTGGGCAAACAGGAATTGCGATCAGCCCTAACTTATATATTGCGATTGGTATTTCTGGTGCTATCCAGCATTTGGCTGGTGTAAGCTCCTCCAAAGTAATCGTTGTGATCAACAAAGATCCAGAGGCTCCCTTCTTTAAAGTTGCAGATTACGGAATCGTTGGTGATGCCTTTGAAGTGGTACCTAAATTAATTGAAGCTTTAAAAGCACATAAAGGATAAAAATATAAGGCAGGCTCCGGCCTGCCCTATATTCTTTAATATGAAAAAAGTAAAACTAGATATCGTTGGCCTATCGTATAGCCAGACCCAGTCCGGTGCTTATGCATTGGTTTTGGGAGAAGTAAATGGAAGAAGACGTCTTCCTATTATTATTGGTGCTTTTGAAGCACAGGCTATTGCCATTGAAATAGAGAAAATGACACCAAGCAGACCGCTTACTCATGATCTCTTCAAATCTTTTGCCCAGACTTATGGAATTCAAATTACAGAAATTCTGATCTATAACCTGGTAGACGGCGTATTCTTTGCCAAACTCATTTGCACAGACGGAGAAAACGTACAGGAAATTGATGCCAGAACTTCTGATGCTATTGCCCTTGCCGTACGTTTCAATGCGGCTATTTATACTTATGAATTCATCATTTCATCAGCAGGTATTGTCATTGAAGGTAATGACCTTCTTTTTCTTGAAAACATGGATATGACTAAAGAAAAAGGTTCAGAAGACATCAGTACCTCTATTCCCGGAACAAATTACAAATCCCTGACAGTTGAAGAGCTGACACAAAAACTTCAGGAAGCTATTGCAGAAGAAGCTTACGAAAAAGCAGCTAAGATCCGTGACGAACTCAACAAAAGAAATTCTGCCTGACTTCTCGAAAAAAATACAAAAGGTTGGTATAAGTATTTAAGGACAATTTAGATTTTGTTTCAAAATAGTTTTATATTCAACCATTACTAACAATACATCAAACTAAACTATTATTATGAATGTTAAGTTTCGCTTAACTGTGATGAGTTTTCTGCAATTCTTCGTGTGGGGTGCGTGGTTACTTACAATTGCAAACTATTGGTTCGGGACAAAACAGTGGGACGGCACACAATTCGGAGCTATTTTCGCAACGATGGGTTTTGCATCCCTGGTAATGCCAACATTAACCGGAATTATTGCCGATAAATGGGTAAATGCAGAAGTTTTGTACAGTATTCTTCACATTCTATACGCCGGAGTACTATTTTATCTTCCCCAGGTACAGAGCCCGGACACCTTCTTTTGGGTTATGCTGGTCGCAATGTGCTGCTACATGCCAACCATCTCTTTAAGTAATTCTATATCTTACTCTACTTTAAAGTCTGGAAACCTGAATGTTGTCAAAGACTTTCCCCCCATTCGTGTATGGGGTACTGTAGGCTTTATCATTGCCATGTGGACCACTAACCTGACTGGAAATAAAGCAACCGCTTACCAGTTTTATATTGCAGGAATAGCTGCAATAGGTCTGGCCGTATATGCTTTAACCCTTCCTGCGTGTAAGCCTCAGAAGCTGATCTCGGAGAAAAATTCCTTTGCACAAACTTTTGGATTGGAAGCCTTCAAATTGTTCACCAATTATAAGATGGCTTTATTCTTTATCTTTTCCATGTTTTTAGGTGCCGCCCTCCAGCTCACCAATGCTTACGGAGATGTATATATAGATGAATTTAAACATTTTCCAAAGTATGCAGATTCACTGGTGATGAGGTATTCGACCATCATTATGTCGATTTCACAAATCTCCGAAACCCTTTTTATCCTGGCTATTCCTTTCTTCCTCAATCGCTTTGGAATTAAAAAAGTAATGATCATTGCCATGCTGGCCTGGGTATTCCGGTTTGGATTATTCGCGTATGGAAACCCTACAGGTAACCTTTGGATGATCATACTCTCCTGTATTGTATACGGTATGGCTTTTGATTTTTTCAATATCTCCGGATCTCTTTTTGTGGAAACCTCTACAACAGCAAAGACACGTTCTTCCGCGCAGGGTTTATTTATGATGATGACCAATGGTGTGGGTGCGGTATTTGGAAGCTTGATTTCAGGATGGATGATTGATAAATATTTCACAAAATCCTTTACAGACATCAACTCAACATCTGCATTTCTTGATACGGATGTCAATAATTTGCAATTGGGAAAATTCATTAAAGAGCAAGGCGTCAGCATTCTGGAAAATGGAACTTTTAACAAAGCGGTACACATGAAAGACTGGCATTCCATCTGGTTGTCTTTCACCATTTATGCCTTAGTGATCACCATTTTATTTGCTGTTTTATTCAAGCATAAACACGACCGGATCTTAATTCAGGATGTTAATCATTAAAACGGAAAACACCATATCTTTAACAGTCTATGTCAGGTAAGTACAGAAAAGAACACAATTGCCTCAATTGCGGGCAACATGTAGAAAAACATTATTGTAGCAGTTGCGGACAAGCTAACTTGGAAATTAAGGAAAACTTCTGGCAGTTCATCAGCCATAGTATTGCCCACTATTTTCATTTCGATAATAAGTTCTTTCAAACCCTAAAACCCCTGCTCGTTGAGCCAGGCCAGGTTACGCTCGATTATCTTGCTGGTAAAAGGGCCAGGTATATCAATCCGGTGAGCATGTATATTTTTGTTTCTATTGTTTATTTTATTGTAGTACCCAAAAAACTGGAACACGATCAAGAAAAACAGCAGCAACATGAGACGGTAAAAAATGTTAAAGCGGCCGCATCAGACGTTACAAAAGATTTAAAGGAAGAGGGTTTTGACGAGGATTCATTTGTAGGCAAAACAGCAAATTTTTTTCAGAAAAAAGTAAATGCCCAGGAATTTAAATCACTCAGTTTCCATCAACAGGAAGAACAGATCAAACAACTCAAGGCAACGATAGACACTTCCAAGACCGATAGAGAAGAGTATGAAGACCTTTTAGATAAATATCAGCGTTACCATATCATAAAACAAGACAGTACCTATGAGGCTTATCTGTCCAGACAGGAAAAATTACCAGAAAATAACCGCGACTCCTGGTTTGATCGCATACTGAAAAAACGGGAAATTGCCATCAATCAAAAATCTGCGTCGGGCAACTGGTCTGTTAAAGAAGAATTGGAGCATTACCGTCCTAAACAGTATTTCCTTCTGATGCCTTTGCTCGCACTGTTCATTATGTGGAATTTCAGGAAAAATCACATTTATTACCTGGACCACCTGATTTTTACGATTCATGGAACTACCGCATTTTTTATTGTCCAGATTTTTACCGTTCCCTTAAGAAGGCTAATAGGTTCTGGAGCGCTAAGTAGCATGATACAATTTGTAGTTGTAATTGGCATAGCCTGGTATTTATTCAAAGCACTTACCGTATTTTATCAGCGCCCTAAAAAGGTAATTATTAAAAAGATGATCACGTTGTTCATCCTCTATTTTATTGCGTTTGGGATTTCCGAATGGATCATAGAACGATCCATCTATTACTTTATCGGCTAACCTTCAAATACATATAAAAAAAACGTCCGGACTATTAGTCCGGACGTTTTTTTTATAGCCTATAGTTGATTAGCCTCTTTTTTCAATGCTTACAAAATCCCTGTTGGTATGACCAACATAGATTTGACGCGGACGACCAATTGGTTCTTTGTTTTCATGCATTTCTTTCCACTGTGCAATCCATCCAGGTAAGCGTCCTAAAGCGAACAATACCGTAAACATATCTGTAGGGAAACCTAAAGCTCTGTAAATAATTCCAGAATAAAAATCTACGTTAGGATATAACTTACGCTCTACAAAATACGGATCGCTCAGTGCAGCTTCTTCTAGTTTCTTGGCAATTTCCAGAACAGGATCATTGATTCCCAATTTTTCCAGGATCTCATCACATGCCTTTTTAATGATCTTTGCTCTTGGGTCAAAGTTCTTATACACACGGTGGCCAAAGCCCATCATACGGAAAGGATCATTTTTATCTTTAGCTTTATTGATCCATTTTTCAGTATCTCCTCCATCCTCTTTAATTTTCTCCAGCATTTCAATTACAGCCTGGTTGGCACCTCCATGAAGTGGCCCCCATAAAGCAGCAATACCTGCAGAAACAGATGCATATAGATTACAATCTGAAGAACCCACCATTCTTACTGTAGAAGCAGAGCAGTTTTGCTCATGATCCGCGTGAAGAATTAATAAAGTATTCATTGCTTTAACTACAACCGGATCAATCTCGATCTCTTCAGTACGCTGACCAAAGATCATGTTAATGAAATTGGTCACATAGTCGAATTTATTTTTAGGATAAATCAGCGGATGACCTAATGACTTTTTATAAATGAAAGAAACGATAGTAGGGAATTTAGCCAGAAGTTTAATCATGGTCAGATCCATGGTTTCTGGTGAAGAATTGGCATTAAGAGATTCAGGATAGAATGTGGACAGTGAGCATACCAAAGAAGCCAGTTGAGCCATTGGATGCGATTTCGAAGGATAACCATCCAGGAACTTCTTCATATCTTCGTGAATCAGCGTATGACGGCTGATCTGAGATTGAAAGTCAGCAAGCTGCTCCTGAGTTGGAAGATCACCATAAATCAGTAAATAAGCAACTTCAAGGAAAGTAGATTTTTCGGCAAGTTCTTCGATAGCATAACCTCTATATTTTAAAATACCTTTTTCGCCATCCAAAAAAGTAATCGCACTTTTTGTAGAGCCTGTATTTTTGTACCCAAAATCAAGGGTAATATAACCTGTTTGATCCCTTAACTTTGAAATATCTATTGACTTTTCACCTTCGGTTCCTGTAATAACAGGGAATTCGTACACTTTACCATCAATCTTAATTTCTGCAATCTCTGACATATCTTATAATTTATAATAACAAAAGTAATTAATCTATCTCTATTCGTGGTTTAACAACTATAACAAAGCTGTTAAATAATTATTAAATGACTGATCATTAATCAGGAAAACTAAATTATTTTCCTTTTATTTCTTCAATAACTGCTCCACAATCCATCATCTCCGATCCGTAATAAGGATTCTGGATCTTCTTGTCTGAAGACAACCAATCTCCTCCATCACCATGGTTAGCCATTGGACAATGCTGTACGTAAATAGTACCCGACAGCAAATCAGCATGTTTAAACATCGCAATGACATCAGAGCTCAAAAAAGTAAACTCTTTTCTCTGTTCTTCAATGTTTTTGGCATCCTTAATTTTATCTGCAATTAATGCAGTATTCTCACAACCCTGAAACACGGCTAATTTAGCAGAAAGCACTTTTGCAGCAGCTTTAGCCTCTTCATATTTAGTGTCTACCAACGCATTTTTAAGCACAATATAATCTGTATATATTGCCTGGACCGCGGGTTCCTTTAAACTGACCGCACTACCACTTTTTGCAGGCACCCCAGTACTATCTGCTGCAGCTGCAGCATGATGCTCTGTATTCTGGCAGGAAAACAAAGCAAATAAAAGTACTGCTCCTATATATTTATTCATATGTTTTGTTTTTTGCTCAAAATAGCATTTTAAATTTGAATATTTAAAAAAGAACATCATTTTTTAGAGGGTTAAAGGCATTTATGAGCTAATTATTACAAAATAGAAAACCGGGCCAGATCTCCCAAAAGCAGG
>NZ_JAVTSQ010000005.1:0-480104 GCF_032678445.1 Pedobacter nutrimenti | reverse complement strand
ATTATTTTAGCGCTCTATGTACAAACAGCAGCTTCCCATTATCCTTGCTTCGAAATCTCCCCGAAGACAGGAATTGCTCCAGCAAATGGACCTTGACTTTAAAGTCATATTAAAAGATGTAGATGAAAGTTATCCGGAGGGGCTAAGCCCAGCTGAAATAGCAGTCTATATTGCAGAGAAAAAAGCGAAGGCCTTTCTCGCAGACGAACCAGACAGCATTGTGATCACCGCAGATACGATAGTGGCCTATGAAGGTGAAATTATGGGCAAGCCTGAAGATGCTAAACATGCCGACCAAATGCTGACTAAACTTTCAGGCACTGTTCACGAGGTGTATACCGGAGTAAGCCTGATTTACAATGGTGAAATTTTATCTTTTTTTGATCTTACAGAAGTCTCTTTCAGAGAATTAAGTACTGAACAGATCCGTTACTATATTGAAAACTATAAACCATTTGATAAAGCAGGAGCCTATGGCATCCAGGATTGGATCGGAATGGTTGCTGTAGAAAAGATTATAGGGTCTTATACCAATGTAATGGGTTTGCCAACGGAAAAATTGTATACTGCGCTTATGGCTATTTAACCGGAAGCAAGGATTGCAGTACCCCCATTTTCAGGTCATAGGTGGAGAGGCTTAGCTTCTCCAGACCGGTTTCGTCAATAACATAGTTCGTGAGTATAGCCGCCAGAACGATCATATCTACCCGCAAGGGAATAAGCCCTTTCATCCCGGCCCTTTCTTCATGTGTGGAGGCAATGAGTTCTGCAGCAAGCTTTTTATAAGCTTCGATAGGCAAAGTACAGGAAGCCATCTTTTTAACTTCCACATCCTTTAATAATAAGGTTGCAAAAGTTTCAAAAGCACCTGCCGAGCCAATTAAAGTTAAAGGCTGATGAGCAGCACAGGCCTCCTTTAGTTCTCTTAGTGTATTTTCCAGGTGGTCAAGAATGGTCCTCTGGTCTGCTTCACTGATCGGGTCCGATTTAAAGTAGGCCTGCATTAAGCGTGCAGCACCGATGTTATAGCTTTTTTTCCAAAGTACCTGTTCCGGATTACAAAGGATAAATTCCGTACTGCCACCCCCGATATCCATAATCAGTGAGGGCTCAACGATCACGCCTGTAGCCTGTACACCCTTAAAAATATAACCGGCCTCTTCTTCTCCGCTGATCACTTCAATGTCGATACCGGCGCGCAATTTAGCCGCTTTAACAAAATTGGCTCCATTTGCAGCACTTCTCACCGCTGAAGTTGCCGTTGCTCTGACTATGTCAACCTGTTGGTTTTTGATCTCCCCTGCAAAGGATATTAAAGTCTGAAGCCCTCTTTCGAAGGCTTCAGGTATAATGATGTTCTCGTTGATCTTTCCTTCTCCCAGTTTTACCGGCGAATTGGTTTTATAAACCACATTGACCCTGTCGGAAAGATCTGCAATAATCAAATGAAAAGTATTGGTTCCTAAATCTATTACAGCTGCTCTCATAGGGGTGTTTTATAAGGACAAATGTATTAATTTTTATAGGCAAACCACTTGATCATCTCTTTGAAGCTTGCTTTTTTACCATACATTAAAATCCCAACCCTGTAAATCCTGGAAGCTACCCAAACTGTTGCCACAAAGCCGATCACCATCAGGCCCATAGACAGCATCAGCTGCCAGTCCGGAACACCATAAGGCAAACGGACCATCATGGCAATAGGAGAGGTGAAGGGGATGATAGAAAGCCAAAAGGCCATTGGTCCGTAAGGATCATTGGTAACTACACTTAAAGATAAGATATAGCCAAAGAGCAGTGGCATCATGACCGGAAACATAAACTGCTGGGTTTCGGTCTCACTGTCTACTGCAGATCCAATGGCAGCGTAAAGTGCACTGTAAAACAAATAACCGCCGATAAAAAAGAAAATAAATACAGAAATGATTTTGGTCAGTTCCAGGTTGGCCAGGCTTTTTTGAATATTCCCTATTCCCGGCGTATTGGCTGCTGCGACCTGGGCAGAAGGCATTTTTTTAGCTTGCACACTGGCTTGCATGGCACTTTCTTTGAGGTCTTTGTCGTTAACAAGCATCTTCATGGCTACAGTAGAGATAGATGCTGTAAGTACGATCCATAACACAAATTGGGTGAGACCCACCAGGGCAATTCCAATAATTTTCCCCATCATCAGCTGAAAAGGCTTCACAGAAGAAATCATCACCTCTATAATGCGGTTCGTCTTTTCCTCAATCACGCCCCTCATTACCTGTACGCCATAAAGCATAATGAACATAAACATTAAGATTCCTGAAACATAAGCAATGATCGTACTGGCACCAGCACTGGAATCTTCCTCTTTACCGGTATCGCTGATCTTTTTGGTATCTATATCTACTGAGGTCTTCAGTTTATCCAGTTCTTCCTGTGCAATACCAGAGGTTTTTAACTTCTGATTCCGGATCAATTCCTCTATATCATCTGAAATCTTACTACTCAAGGCCAATCCGGCCTGTTTATTCCCCAGCAGTTGTATACCTTCCGGATGGTTCAGGTCAAAATCAGGCAGATACAACAGGTAATCATAGCTACCATTTTTTAAAGAAGATTTCATCTCTTTAAGCGACTGATCTACATATTGATAATTTCTGTTCTTTGAAGAAGGAAGTTTTTCCAGAAGTGTTTTATTTTCGCTGACAACCGCAATTTTATTGGAGGTGCCACTAATGCCTTGAATGGAAAAGTAAATCGCCACGCCATAAAAACCGGCAATGATGATTGGCGTAAGCAGGGTCATCACAATAAACGACTTTTTCTTAACCCTCGATAAATATTCTCTTTGTATAATGAGTAAAATCTTGTTCATGGCCTTTAGTTTTTTTGTTTTACCTTTTCAATAAAAATATCATTCATGGTCGGAATCACCTCATCCAAACGGTGGATGGCTACCTGGGGCAGCAACACGGACAATAGCTCATTGGCCGTTTGTCCGGGCTTAAGCTGTACTTTGATCCTGGTCATGTTTTTATGCTGTTCTGTTTCCCGGATATCAAACGGTGTTTCTGCAGATTGAAGTGTTCCTTCATATTCCACCCAATAGGTATTGTTGCGGTATTCCTGTTTGATCGCCTCTACAGAGCCGTCCAGGATCTTTTTAGATTGATGGATCAATGCAATATGGTCACACAGTTCTTCTACAGATTCCATTCTGTGGGTAGAGAAGATGAATGTAGAGCCTTGTCTGTTCAGTTCCAGGATCTCATTTTTTATAATGTCTGCATTCACCGGATCAAATCCGGAAAAAGGTTCGTCCAGGATAATGAGTTCCGGTGTATGCATCACTGTAGCCACAAACTGTACTTTCTGCTGCATCCCCTTACTTAAATCCTCCACTTTTTTGTTCCACCAGCTGCCCATATCCAGTTTCTCAAACCAGTACTTGACCCTTTTGGTGGCTTCTGCTGTGCTCAGACCTTTCAGTTTAGCGAGGTAGAGCACTTGCTCTCCAATTTCCATTTTCTTGTACAAACCACGTTCTTCCGGTAAATAACCAATCTGTGCAATGTGGTCTGAATTTAAGCGTTTCCCGTTGAATATAACCTCCCCGCTGTCTGGTGCGGTAATTTGGGTAATGATACGGATTAAAGAGGTTTTCCCAGCTCCGTTAGGGCCAAGGAGTCCAAAGATCTTGCCTTGTTCTACGGTAAGACTGACGTCATCCAGGGCGCGGTGACTGGCGTATTGTTTTACAATATGGTTTACACTGAGCATAAGGTGAATTTAATTAGCTTTTCTGGTTCTTTGTTTAGTTAGTTACGTAAAATAGCAAAACGTTACAATAAAAAATGAAATAAGCTTTTGAAAAATAAATGTACTCTTCGGAGACTACGCTTTCTGCGCGCCGCTTTGCGGCATGCTTCGAAAGCTGAGGTCTCCTCTAAGTAACATTGATTTTTCCTGGGAGCTTAGGAGGGAGGAGAACCAGGCATGGCGCAGAACCAAGCATGGCGCAGAACCAAGCATGGCGTATATTGATATGGAGTTAGTTCAACTGGTATAGGGTTTAGCCAGGAAAAGAACCAGGCATGGCAAATATTGGTATAGAGCTTAGCAGGGAGAAAAACCTGGTATGGTGTATATTGATATGAGTGGGTTTAACTGCTATAGGGTTTAGTCAGGAAGAGGACCAGGCATGGCGAATATTGGTATAGAGCTTAGCCGGGAGAAAAGCCAGGTATACGTAATAAGCAAAAACAGAAAATTAGTCAAGAAATAAAAAAATGTTAAGAAGTATATCCAGCTATGCGCCATGCCTGGATATCCCCCCAGTTAAGCGCCCAGGAAAAATCAATGTTACTTAGAGGAGACCTCAGCTTTCGAAGCAGTCTGCGCAGCAACTGCGTAGAAAGCGTAGTCTCCGAAGAGTACATTGGTTTTTCAAAAGCTTCAACCATAAAAAAAGCCGCGTAAGCGGCTCTTCCTAAAAAAAACTAATCTGTTATTCAAAATATTCTTTCATCTTCTCAAAGAAGCTCTTATCATTCTTACCCGGCTGAGGCTTAAAATTCGGCGACTCCCTCAATTTCTCTAGAAGCGCCCTTTCCTCAGTGCTCAACGCCTTTGGCGTCCAGATGTTCACATGAATGATCTCATCACCACGATGATACGAATTAATTTCAGGAATACCCTTACCCTTCAAACGAAGCAATTTACCACTTTGCGTACCCGGTTCAATCTTGATCTTCGCTTTACCATCAATGGTTGGAACCTCAGCACTGTAACCCAAAGCCGCATCCACAATACTCACATGAAGATCATAAACCACGTTATTCCCCTCACGTTTCAAAGTCTCATGAGGCAATTCCTCAATCAGAATGATCAAATCGCCAGGAATACCACCATTAGGCGCTGCATTCCCTTTGCCGCTCATGCTGAGTTGCATACCATCACTTACACCAGCAGGGATATTGATCGTAATCGTCTCTTCACCACGAACTGTACCCTCGCCATGGCAGGACGTACATTTAGACGTGATCTGAGAACCAGAACCATTACAGGTAGGGCAGGTAGAAGTGGTCTGCATCTGGCCCAATATAGTATTGGTCACCCTGCGCACCGAACCACTGCCACCGCAAGTTTTACAAGTGCTCACAGATGAACGGTCTTTAGCACCACTTCCATCGCAAGTTTTACAAGTAACCTGTTTGTTGACTTTTATTTTTTTCTCTGCACCATTGGCAATTTCCTCCAAGGTCAGTTTAACTTTAATTCTTAAATTAGAGCCTTTAGCAACCCGTCTTCCTCCACGTGACTGGCCACCGCCACCACCAAAGAAGCTTTCGAAAGGACTGCCGCCGCCACCAAAGATATCACCAAACTGGCTGAAAATATCTTCCATGTTCATGCCGCCGCCTCCGTAGCCGCCGCCACCAGATGCACCACCTACACCGGCATGACCATAATGATCATAACGTTGTTTTTTCTCCGGATTACTTAAAACCTCGTAAGCCTCTGCCGCTTCCTTAAATTTGTCTTCAGCAGCTTTATCATCCGGATTTTTATCCGGGTGATATTTAATGGCCAGCTTACGGTAAGCCTTTTTTATCTCTTCGGTAGAGGTGCTTTTACTCACCCCAAGCACATCATAATAATCTCTCTTGCTCATAATATTAACTACCCACTACTACTTTGGCAAAGCGAATTACTTTGTCATTTAAAGTATAGCCTTTTTCTAACTCATCTATAACTTTCCCTTTCATCTCCTCATTAGGTGCAGGGATCTTCGTGATGGCCTCATGGTTATCGGTATCGAAAGGCGTGTTGATGCTTTCCATTTCCTTTAAACCTTTTTGTGCCAGAATACTTTTTAATTTACTGTGTACCAGCTGCACACCCTCCCGAACTGCCGCAACGTCAGACGCATTTTCCATCGCCTTGTTTGCACGGTCGAAATCATCCAGTACAGGTAATAAAGAAATCACTACATCTTTGCCCGCAGTTTGTAAAAGTTCTACACGTTCCTTTTGTGTACGGCGTTTAAAGTTATCAAACTCTGCAAATAAGCGCAGATATTTGTCATTTAGTGCGGCATTCTCCTCCTTCAGTTTTTCTTCTGCTGAAAGTTCAGCAACAGGTTCTGCAGCAGCTTCACCGGCGGTATTGTTTTCTTCGTTAGACAGCTCGCTGTTCAACTGCTCTTCAGCAGCTTTATTCGCGATTGGATTTTCGTTATCGTTGTTCTTCTTCTTGCTAAACATGGTATAGTAGAATTTTTGGTGGTAAACTCAAAAGCTTTGCCAATAGGATATTTCAGCCATGCTGTCAGTTTAATTCGAAATGTACTGTACAGAATGGCTGAAAAAGGAATTTTTTGTCAGAAATATTAAGCTATTGTGGCATCCTCATGCACGATTCCACCCTCGCATTTTATGATTCTGGAAGGCAGGGTACGGATGATGTGATAATCATGGGTAGCCATTAATACGGCCGTACCACTCTGGCTGATTTGCTTCAGGAGCATCACAATCTCTTCAGAAGTGTCCGGATCAAGGTTTCCTGTAGGTTCATCTGCCAGAATGATCTCCGGGTTGTTTAATAAAGCCCGGGCAATCACAATACGCTGCTGCTCACCTCCGGAGATTTCATGAGGCATTTTTTTGATCTTGGAGCGCAAACCTACTTTATCAAGTACGTCCTTAATACGTTCCTGAATCAGGCTCTTGTCGGTCCAGCCTGTAGACTTTAACACAAATTCCAGGTTCTTTTCAATGGTTCTGTCCGTAAGCAGCTGGAAATCCTGGAAAACAATCCCAAGTTTTCTTCTCAGGTAGGGAACATCTCTTTCTGCAAGGTTTTTCAGATCAAAACCCGCAACTTGTCCTTCTCCATTGCCAATGTGAAGGTCACCATAAATGATCTTCAGTAAACTACTTTTACCCGAACCCGTCTGTCCAATCAAAAACACAAACTCACCTTTATCAACGTTTAAGTTCACATTAGATAAAACCAGGTGTTTTTGTTGAAAAACATCTACATTCTTTAAATTTATAACTGCGTTTCCTGTCATGCTTAAATATCTAGTTTGGCGATCTGTCCAAAAGGCAAATCTTTAATTATATTCATAATGTAAGGCAACTTGTCGCCAAGACCCAGTTTATCCAGGGACTTATCCGGCCTGTCAACCCTGAAGTATGCCAGTAAAGTGAATTTCTCATCTCTTAATTGCACATAATCCGGAATTTTGGCAATGCCTTTTACTTTGATAACATACATTGTTCAAAAATAGTATTTCCAAACGATAAAAACAGAATCAACGTATAATCATTGTCAGTTTGCTTAAGTTGAAATACTTTTTTTGACCTGGAGGGTTTATAGCATGGCTGGAAGCCTGTTTGATGAGTTGTAGGTGTAATATTCTAACCATTGAAAGGGGCTCTGTATGGTCAAAACGGGTTTATGTGTTTTAAACAAACGTTTGCGTAACTTTATTTAATTCTTTGTTCAGAAGTGTATTTAAAGGATAATAAATTTCTTTCCCATACAGATTTTCTTGCTGTTTTGCTTTATAATGTAGTTTGATGGTTGGGAGAACAGGCTAATTGTATGTTTCTTTGATTGGATTTAATTTTTTTTCATTATAAAATTATTTAAATAATGCAAACGTTTGTGTTGTTAAAAAATGTTAAATGACATTTCAATAGTAATAACTTAGGTAGTAACATATCCATTACATAAATGGACTCGGCCATGTATACCGCATGGTCCCTAACAAAACTATTGTTTCACCAACCACTAACCAAGGCAACAAATGAAAAACAGCGGATCTAGTTAACCCCAGACCTTAAAGGCGTTTCTTTTTTTTGTTACAGCAGCGAAAATTGTTGTGCAAATGGAATCGTATTGATCTTACTAATCGATTATTAATTTTTTTTAAAAAAAAAGTATGAGGAATTTTTATAAAAAACAATTCTTTATTATCTCCTTATTGCTCTTATTTTCCGGAGCTGTCTTTGCTCAGAAGAAGATTAAGGGAACAGTTAAAGGTTCAGATGATGGCCTGGGGCTTCCAGGCGTATCTGTTAAATTAAAAGGCAGTAACAAAGGCGTAAGTACAGACAATAACGGGAATTTTAGTATTGATGTGCCTGCAACCGGCACCCTGCATTTTTCCTATATTGGCTATGAACCTAAAGACGTTGAAATTTCTGGTCAGACCGAAATTCATGTTAAATTAAAGGCAGTTGATAATTCCCTGAATGATGTGGTCGTGATCGGCTACCAGTCTGTTTCCAGAAAAACATCTACTGCAGCCGTATCTACCGTTAAAGCAGCCGACCTGGAAAATCTGCCTTCACCAACATTTGATAAACTTTTACAAGGAAGGGTTTCCGGCTTAAATGTGCAGAGTTTTTCGGGTGAGCCAGGTGGTACGCCAACATTTGTGGTCCGGGGAAATTCCAATATCAGCAGAACAGTGAATGCAGCCCGTGCATTAAGCAGCCCTTTATTTGTGATCGATGGAATTCCGATTTCTACCGAGGATGTGAGTTCATTTGGTGATGTTACGGGAACCAACTTTTTTGCCGGACTTAATCCTAATGATATTGAAGCCATTGATGTATTAAAGGATGCAGCCGCAGCAGCCATCTATGGGTCCAGAGGCGCCAATGGTGTAGTGATCATTAAAACCAAACGGGGAAAAGCAGGCAAACCAAACATTAATGTCAATGCTTATACCGGGATATCCAAACATGGTAAAATGCAGGAGTATATTATTGGCGCAGAAGAGCGGCGTTATAAAGTGAACTATCTGAACAAATATGCAAATTACGATCAGCAGAGATTGTATCCTCAGATCCTGACAGATAGTTTAAACCCTGCATTTAACAATGCTAACGATTGGCAGGGAATATTTTTTCAAACGGGGATTATCCAAAATTACGATCTCTCTGCTTCCGGCGGAACCGAAAACGTCAACTATCGCTTCAGTGGCAATTATTACGACGAAGGTGGAATTATTAAAGGAACTGGATTTAAGAGATACACCATGTCCGGGTCTATGGGCGCACAATTAACCCCTCGTTTGAAACTGGATGCGATCTTTAGGTTATCCAGGGGTGATCGTGCCCGGGGTCGTGGACAGGCTCCATGGGAAAATCCATTGCCAATCAGCGCAGGAACCTTTCCTACCTCCTTATTGTACATCAGCGATAGCGATATGCAGAATTTTACAGGGCAACTGGAGGCCGCTAAAGATAAAAACATCAACGATGACATTACAGCCAGTATAAGTCTGGATTATGACATCAGCAAAAAATTCCATTTTTCTACACAAGGCTCTCTGCAATCGAGCCGGGGAAGCAGGGATGTGTTCAGGCCAAGTATATTGGACGCCAACAATAATTTCTATGTGCAGTCATCCAGAACCAATTTTGATAATTTCAATATCGATAACCTCCTTTCTTATAAAACTTCCCTACATGAAGACCATCATTTTAATGCATTGGTTGGTAATACGATCAATTACAATACCAGGGCTTATTCAGGTATTGGAGGAGTAGGGCAGGGCAACAATGTGATTTCTACCGTTCAGGGTATCGATCCAAAGAATTATGTGTTAAATGACCCGAATGGAAATCTGATTACAGGTTCCAGTACTGAATCTGCGGGATTGCTGTCTTTTTTTGGAAGGTTAAGTTATGATTACAAAGAAAAATACCTGTTTTCTGCCAGTTTTCGTACAGACGCATCATCCCGTTTCGGTAAAAATTATAGGTGGGCCCGTTTTCCTGCCGTATCTGCAGGCTGGGTAGTAACAGAAGAGCCCTTCATGAAACCTACAGAGAACTGGTTAACTTCTTTGAAGGTAAGGGGGAGTTATGGAGTGTCAGGTAATCTACCTAGCGATTATTATTTGCCGTTTAACGCTTTAAGGTCCCAGAATCAAGGAAGTTATAATGGTTCCCCTACAACCAATACCTATAATGGGATCAATGTGGTAACCTATAATCCGAGCTCGATTACGCAGGACAATCT
The DNA here is from genome assembly GCF_032678445.1 of Pedobacter nutrimenti. Taxonomy (GTDB): domain Bacteria; phylum Bacteroidota; class Bacteroidia; order Sphingobacteriales; family Sphingobacteriaceae; genus Pedobacter; species Pedobacter nutrimenti_A. Next base: position 470,090 of record NZ_JAVTSQ010000005.1, on the reverse strand, counting down.
CACCTGGGAACGTTCAATTCAGTCTAATATTGGTATTGATGCAGACCTTTTTAAGGGCCGTCTTTCTTTTTCTGTTGATGCATACAACCGGGGAACTTCCAATACTTTCTTTGATTTGAACCTGCCAGTTACCGGGGGATATGAAAAAGTTAAAACCAATGCGGTGTCAGTACGGAACCTGGGACTTGATGTTAATGTTTCCGGACGTGTATTTAGCCCAGATAGTAAATTTCAGTGGAACCCGAGATTGATTATGTCCTTCAACAAAAACCAGGTAGCTTCTCTTCCCAACGGAAACAGGGATATCATGGTTACCGACGGAAATACAGGGACCACCTTTATCCTGACTAAGGGAAGGCCAATCTATGAATTCTTCCTGGTGAAATCGGCTGGCGTATACTCTACCGAGGCAGATATTCCTTTTGACCCCCGTACAGGAAACCTGATTACCTATTGGGAAGGTTCACAAACAGCAAAACCAGGTTCCTATCGCTGGATAGATCAGAATTTTGACTATGACGTATGGGACCATTTTGATAAAGTAAGGGTGGGCAATCCTAACCCCCGTATTACCGGAGGTTTGAGCAATACCTTTACCTTTAAGAACTTTTCATTAGAAGTCTATACCACATTTGTATTGGGACGCGAGGTGTATAATACTTATATTTCCAGTTTACTTGATCAATATAAGCAATTGGGTAGTTTTCCCAATACCGGCCTGATCAATCTGGATAAACTTCCAATTTGGCGTAAGCCGGGTGATGTGGCCCAATACGCGGATTTAAATCCATATGGGGATTATTATTATCAGTTTAATAATTTCTCTTCAGCTTACATGGAAAACGGATCTTATGCCAAGATTAAATACATCAACCTGGCCTATAATTTTCCGGCAAAAATGCTGCAGAAATTTAAGATGAAACGTTTACAAGTCTACGCAATTGTTGATAATGTGTATTCTTTCCAAAAATCAACATTACCTGATGTGGAAGCCGTAAATGAACTTGGGATTTATACAGGCGACGGTTACCCTGTTCCAAGAAAATATACCATTGGTCTGCAGGCCTCATTTTAAACGGCTGGATGTCATAAGTTATCATTTAGAACAACGATCATGATTTTATCAAAATATAAAATAATAAGTATTGTCCTTTTAGGAGGAATGCTTTGTGCAGGTTTGTATTCCTGCAAGAAAATAACTGATCTAAAACCAGAAGGATCCGTATATGATGCGGTGTACTGGAAAACAGAAAGTGATGCCACCTCTGGCTTAATGGGAGCTTATTCTTTCTTACGCCAATCACAAACTCTTGGTCCCTCCAACATGTCGAGTTTTGCCTATGCAGATTTTACGGCCGGTGTTTTGAAAGAAGGTGGTGATTACGCGCTTAATTTCCTGGTCAAAGGAGATCAGTACTATGGAACCGGCTTGAATGTGAATGATTTTGCCGGCGATTACCTGGACGATTTTCAAAGCTGGAAGCCTTATTATGAAACCATAAATATGGCCAATACGGTTTTGGAAAAAGTAGGGAAGATGCCAGACAATGTATTTAAAAGTGCTGCAAATAAAAAGGCAATACTGGGAGAAGCTTATTTTATCCGGGCTTATACTTATTTCTATATGGTCAGGATCTGGGGCGATTTGCCTCTGGTTTTGAAATATGATCCAGACCCGGTTTCTGCTAAGAATATCCAGCGTTCACCAGAAGCTGTCGTATTAGATTCCTGCGCGGCAGATATGAAAAAAGCTTCTGCTTTACTCAAATGGAACACGGGTGCTGATCATGCGATTAGAGCCGATAAAGGGGCTGCATTTGCCTTGCTTGCCCACGTAAACAGGTGGAAATACTTTGTAACCAAAGAACAGGACACCAAGTTGCTCAGCAACGCCGTTGCGGCCATAGATTCGATTACCAATTCCGGTAATTATCAGCTTGTTCCTGCAGCCAATTTTGATCAATTGTTTAAGGGAAGATCTGTTGAAGGGATTTTTGAGATCAATACCAGCTATGCACAAAATGAATATCAAATCAATGGCGGTTTTTACAAATATACCCTGGGCGTTCCTTATATCGCAAAGCAAACAAAGTCGACCATTTTTGACAGCGATGTAATTAATGCTATGTTCACGGATCCTCAGGATGCGCGCTATAATTATTATTTTGACAGGTCCAAATCTGATGATATTGTCCTGACCAAATACATTGGAAAGAACAAACAAAACCTCCAATATCTTGATCAGAATAACCAAGCCGGAGCAGTTATTGACTGTAACATCAGTGTGTTCAGATTGGCCGAAATGAAATTGCTGAGGGCTGAATGTAATGAACTGTTGCACAACAACAGTGCAGCCGCTGCAGATCTGAATGATGTGAAAAGGAGATCGAACTTACCAGACTTTGCCGAAGGTGGTGATAACGACCTGAAAACAGAAATTTTCGAAGAAACCTTCAGAGAGTTGTTTTGCGAAGGACATACCTGGTATGATATGGTACGCAATAAAAGAGTAGTGGATTATATTGGTTCAGACCGTTTTTCTCAAGCCAGATTTGACGGCGAGGGTTGGAAATGGCCAATAAACCGGGCCCTGTTTGTAGATAATAAAGACCTTGCCCAGAATAAATACTGGATTGGTATACTCAGATAAAATAGGTTTTTTATTTAAAATGAATATTATGAAACTCAAAACATCATACATCTTAACTTTATTCTTCGCTTCAGGATTGCTGATCATGGCGTGTAAAAAGGATAATTATATTATAGGAGGTAGTCTGCAGGATGCTCATGTTAACATGACAACCTACGATTATCTCAAATCAAAACCTCTTTTTGATACATTGGTTACCCTGATCGACAAAGCCGGGATGAAGGCGGAGATTAATGGAAATACAACTTTCTTCGCACCTACAGATTATTCTATTAAAGATCTGCTGGCCAGACGTACAAAAATCCTGCAACAGGAACAAAATGATGAAAATCTAAAGTATACACTAGACAATTTGCCTGTTCAGGAGTTGAGAGATTCATTAAGATCCCATCTTTTTGTAGGCAAAATAAACAGAGACCAGCTTTCTTTGCAAAATAAGCTCTACAAGAGTGTTTCGGGAGAGGATTTTTCTATACTATTAGTAGAAACAACAGCTTATACAGGTATTGTTACCACCAAACCACAATATCTTTATTTGGTTAAGGTTAAAAATGGACTTGATCCGGTGCCACTTCCAGATGACTATCCAGACGAAAACAAGGATGATATGGAGCTTTGTCAGACTTCGGGAATCATTACCACCAATGGAATTTTGCATGTACTAAACAATCAACATAAGTTTTATTGGTAACAGCAGCCTGTTGGAACTCGTTAACATAAACTCATAATGATTTTATAATAGAAAAATATGAAACCATCATGATTTTTTAAACCACACAGTGGCATGAACCGAACTTGTGAGCTCTTGAACACAAAAAAGAACATAAACACTGGTGAAAAATAAATCTGATAGCTTCATCACAATTGAAAATCAAATTATATATAGATGAAAACTATAAAATATAGCTTAGTACTTATTGTATCGGTAAGTCTAATTTGGATAAGTTGCAAAAAGATACCAGTAGGTTTTATCGGAGAAAGTATGTATTACAAAGACAGTCCTTTTTCAATAGAACAGGGCAATATTAAACAGGTTACCAGTGCATTGAATCTGGATGGCTCGACACTTCCGGTCACCGTTACCTTGTTGGAGGTTCGTAAAAAAGGGACTACACAGAGGGCCGAAGAGTTTTACGTTCCACATGAGGTATATGTGTATAATGCACCTATAAATCCCGATATCGATACCACCATTGCTATGGTGAATGCAAAAAGAGAGAAAAAGATGATCCCGGCCTTTGAATTTTTGCCAAGTGGCCAGTTTTATTTTAATGCGGGTACCATATTTTTGCCGCCGAGATCCCAATATGAATTTGATGTCCAGGTGAGTAACGAGAGCGGTACAAAAACGTTTAAGAACATCGGGGAAATTCATTTTACAGATCCTGAAATGTCCAAAATTTATTCAATTGCAGGAAACTGGTTCTCCGACAACTCTACAGCCAATGGCGCCCTGTCTTCTAATCCGGAGATAACCATTACGAAGATCAGCAGTCAGGGTACCAATGCAATATTGAAAATTGTGGATCAGAATGGCGTCGCATTTAATCCACAGAAAGGAGAGATCATAAAAAGAGGAGACCGGCCCACTTTTGAATCTTATGCAAAGTTTCACCCGGTTACGTATACAGATACCTCGTTGGTATGTAATTATGAAATTACCCCTTTTCCAATAAAGAGAATTAGCGGTTATGGTGATTTTCTGATTTACTACCGGATTCCAAGCACCTACGCAACCTTAACAAATCCACCTGCAGGTCAACCCGCTGGAACCACTTATAGTATTAACCCACGATTTGGTTTTCAGATTAAACAGGAGGGCACTTACCTGGTTACGGTAAAACTAAAAGGGGTGTTACACAAATAAATACAGTTATAAAAGCAATGAATTTTCAGCAATACCCAGGGTAATCGTTAAGGATCATCCTGGGTATTTATCTTATGATCATTATTGAACCGCTGAATTGTTTTTCATCTTCGTTCAGTTTCAATATATAGTAATATACGCCTGCAGGAACATTATTGCCCTTGTATCTTCCGTCCCAGGGTGCTTCAGTTCCTTCAAAAACCAGGTTTCCATAACGGTCTACCACTTTAAGTTCTGCCTTCGGATAGGTATTCAGTGCTTCGATGTTCCAGACATCATTAATATTGTCGCCATTTGGGCTGAATGCATTTGGGATGATGATTTTTTCCAGTACCCGGACAAATACACTCGAAACCGAGCCCAAACAGCCTGCATCTGAGGTGGCTTGCAACGTATAAGTAATGTCATGCTCCGGAGTTGCGACAGGTTGTAATTTTTCCGGGTTGTCAAGTCCCGTCGAAGGTGTCCAGAGATATCTTACACGGTTTCCGCTTATCTTTCCGTCCAGTTGAACAGACTGACCTTTTCTTATTTTCTTGTCTGTACCTGCACTTGCAACGATTTTGTCCAGTACGGTCACCAGCACTTGAGCGGTACTTACACAGGCCCCGTCGGATACGCTAACAGTGTATAGGGTAGTTACATCGGGTTTGGCTATAGGATTTGAAACAGCCGCATTGGATAAACCTAGGGCTGGAGACCAGCTGTATATACTGCCTCCATGCGCCTGCAGTGCAGTTGCTGCACCCTGACAGATGACAGGATGAGGATCCTCTACAGTGGCTACTGGCGGAGCCAGAACCTCCACCTCTGTACTTGCAGAGGAAGAACAGGAGCCCGTGGTAACTTCCACAGTATAAACACCGGCCATCTGAAGCGTGGCCGCGGGAATAACCGGTGATTGTGCTGTAGAGCTAAAGTTGTTAGGTCCCGACCACAGATAAGTACCGGTAACACCTGTTAAATTCAGAACAATGCGCTCTCCCTGACAAAATTTAAGTACAGGCTCTACCACAGGAGCTGGCAATGGATTTACCTGTACAGTTAAAGGAGCTGAGGCTGTTCTGCAACTCGCAGAACTCGCCTGATTTGCGGCGAGTGCTAAACGATACTGGTAGGTTCCTTTAACTGCATCCCCAAAATGAACCGTAAGGTTTTGCCCGGTTTCACCCGCAAGGTCAACCCAGCCCGAACCTTCATTTTTCTGCCAGATGTAAGTCGCCGTTGCAGGCCCGTTTGCGGTCGCGGAAAAATGAATATCGGTCGTTTGATGCTCACAAATGATTTCTGTCGCTTTACCGGGGTCATTATTAATAGATGTATTGATTTCCGGACCGCATGCCCTGAACGTAATGTCATCTATGGCGATATCGTTGCCCCCTCCACCGGGTCCGCTGTTCACAATTTTCAGTTTAACCCGGTTTACATTGGCAGGAGTGGTGAACTCCAGCGCATATTGTTTCCAGTCCGTAGCACTTCCTTCTGGGATGTCTCCGATATCTTTAGAACCGAGTACCTGATCATCCGGAGTCAGGATGGAGAAAATCAACCTTGGTTTTTTGCCATTGTATTTTAATAAATTGATCACCCAGGCTGCGAACTGGTAGGTGGTATTCGGGCAAAGATCTGTGTTGACCTCGGCTTCATAAAATATACCTGGTTCATAACTGGCATTCACAATCATCATATAGCCATCCGGATCATTTGGAGTATGATTGGGAATTTGAAACCAGGCATTGGGCAGCATCCCATTGGTGCTTTTTGCAATGGCATATTCCCCGTCGTTGGGGTAACCAGAAGCAACATAGCGGTAAGACGTACTTGAACCCAGCGAGGGACCAAAGTTGGGGGTACCGCGTCCAAAATCAATATTAATCACCGGATCTCCGAAGGAGCCTGTGCAAATTTGCTGAGCGAAACTCTGTTGTTCTATCGCCCATATCAAACAAAATATTATAAAAGACTTTTTAAACAGCTCCACTGGATGTAATTGAAGAGCAATATAAATATATTATCTTAATCCAGGCCGTTTAAAAATTCAATCGTATTGACATTATCTGCATAGTCCCAGAGCCTTGGCTCCTGGCTTTGCCCAAAGGCCAGCACCGGAATATTCAACTGTAAGCCCGCTTTACTCACCACACACTGGATTTGCTCTTCCTGCTGACGTAAGGTCTGTTCTACCGCATTCAGATCTGTATAGTATTCGTAATACAAAACCGCAAGAGGAGAGGTAAGACTGGTATCTTCTTTCAACAGCAGAAAACCATTGTCAAAATGTTTTGCCGCATTAACCAGGTAGATGGATTTGTTGTAATCGTAATTGTTGTTGTACTTAAAGTGATTAAAAATAGGTTGAAATACTTCCAATGGTTCAAAGAAATGTTTAATCTCATAACCTTCCGGCAGGTAAATTTTTGAAACATTCCGGCAGCCCAGGCCAAAATAATCAAAGATGTCATGCCCAAGCGCTTCAATTTCTGCTGTACTTTCTGCTCCGGTCAATACCGCAACACTGTTCCTGTTTTTGCGGATAATATGCGGTACTTTACCAAAATAATATTCAAAATATCTTGAGGTATTGTTGCTTCCGGTCGCAATGATGGCCTCAAAATCCTTTAAACGTTCTGTATAAATGATATGCTCGGAAAGTAAAGGTTCTATGCGGACCAGCTCAGCAAGTAAGGCCGGAAGTAATTTGTCATCTGAAGAAGACAGTTTAATAAGCGCGATATTTCCTGTTGCCAGCACAGAAAGTACATCATGAAAGCCCACCATCGGAATATTCCCGGCTAAGATTAATCCAATTTTTTTTGGTGACCTGCTGACCTTAATATCTTTGAACCATTTTTCAATGTCCTCATCAGACAGCATAAAATGCAGGGAAGAAAGTGCTCTTTCTACTTCTGCCTGGGTAAACCATGCATTACTGTTTGAGGAAGATAAAATCAGGTTTTTGAATTTATCATCTGGCTGATCAAGGAACAGACTAAGTTTTTTGAATGCAATAATTAATTTTTCTGCTGTTAGGCTCGACATAATGAAACTAAAATTAAAGTATAAGTGTTATATTTGCATTGCAAAGTTAAACTTAGCAATAGATATACACGAAGACATGGCTATTAAAATAACAGACGAATGTATTAACTGCGGAGCATGTGAGCCTGAATGCCCTAATAATGCAATTTACGACGCAGGCACAGCCTGGAGATTTTCTGATGGTACCAATTTAAATGGTATTATAGATTTTGGAGATAAAGAAATTGATGCAGAAGCTGCTCAGGAAGCTGTTTCTGATGAGGTTTATTACATTGTATCTGACAAATGTACAGAATGCAAGGGATTCCATGATGAACCCCAGTGTGCTGCCGTTTGTCCGGTTGATTGTTGTGTAGACGATGAAGATGTAAGAGAAACTGAAGAAGAATTATTAGCCAAAAAGGCCTGGTTACATCAGGAAGGTTAATTCCAATCATATTTAAATAGAAAGCCGATCCATCTTTGGATCGGCTTTTTTTTTCCTTTTATTTTAGAGCAACTAAGATGCCCGCTTATTCAGGCTTAGTATTTGTTTAGTAGGATTGCGCTTTGTTAGAGGTGTAACTGCGCCATGAGTGCGCCTTTTTCTTATAAAAAGGCGCACTCATGGCGCACTCATTGCGCACTCATTGCGCAGTCATACTAAACGAATATACAGCGATGATACCAGCAATATTTTGAAATTTAGATCTATACTTCAGCTTTATTTGGAACAATGAGTACCGGACAGGCCGACTTTCTGGCTACATGCTCTGCAACGCTACCCATCAGAAAGTGATAAAGGCCGGTTCTGCCATAGGTACCTATCACAATAAGGTCTGAACCCCATTCATCAGACTGTTGAATAATTCCATGTGCAGCACTGTCCACTACACTCAGATAGGTCGTCGGAATCCCCTGGCTGAATTTGTTCTCGATCTCCTTAAGCAGTAAATGGCTGTTTTCATCACTGTTGTCATAAGTCTCCAGGAATACAGGTGCCATAGAAAGATCTGGATTAATGTTGGCCGGTACAGGTTCAATGATGTTGACCAGGGCCACTTCGGCACCGAAAGTTTTGGCAATCTCATAACCGGTTTTAGCTGCCTTTTCAGAGCAGGTACTGTTGTCAACGGCAATTAATACTTTCTTAAGGTTCATAATTATAGAGATTTTGGTTTATATAAAAATAACAATTTTATCTGAGACCTTCGTCACAGTGATATAAAGATAGAAGATCAAAAAATGTGCCCTAATGATCGAAATCATAGAATATTGAATTCCAGATCATTTTTTATAATCGAATTCCCGGCCTCCATTATTGCGATATAATTATTAATTTAGAACAAAAAAAAAGATGAAACTGAAATATTTCCTATTGACCTTTTGTGCAGTATTCCTGATCACAACAGTGAAAGCGCAGGAGCCTGCTGCATCTGCAGAAATTATCCTTAAAGAAGCTTATCAACAAGCTGCAAAGGAAAAAAAGAATGTATTCGTTATTTTTCATGCTTCCTGGTGTGGTTGGTGCCATAAAATGGACGAAGCCATGAATGATGCGAGCTGTAAATCTTTGTTTAACGATCAGTATGTGATCCGGCATCTGGTGGTTAATGAATCTCCTCAAAATAAAAAACTAGAGAATCCTGGTGCACAGGAAGTACTGGCTAAATTTCATGGAGATAAGCAAGGTATTCCTTTTTGGCTGATCCTGGATAAGAACGGAAAGCTGCTGGCCGACTCTCAGATCAGGCCGCAAGGTGCAGGATTGGATGTCGTAGGTGAAAATATTGGCTGCCCTTCAAAAAAGGAGGAAATCGCTGCCTTTAACAAAATATTAAAAAATACTTCCCGTTTAACCGAGCAGCAGTTGGGCGTCATCAGCAAAAGGTTTGAAGCCATCAACACAGGACATTAATCCTATTATATGACAACAGAACAACAGTTTGGCCTATGCCGGGTTTCTATAGCTCCGCTTAGGGCCGAACCCAGTGACCGATCGGAAATTGTATCGCAGCTCTTGTTTGGCGACAGCGTAGAAATTACGGAGCAAAAGGACAATTGGCGTAAGATCCGGAATATTTATGACGAATATGAAGGCTGGGTGGATATGAAGCAGCTGGAGATTGTGCCCAGGGAAGAGGTTGATGCTGTTTCAGATTTTGTTGCTCCGCTGGCCTTGGAAAATGCGCTCATCGCCGAAGATGGGAGTAGCTATTACCTGGCTGCCGGAAGTAGTCTTCCCGGCTTTAGCAATGGCTATTGCAGCTTTGGGAACTTGAAATTTAAACTGAGCTTTCAACCTTTACAGGTTAATTATGGTGTCTTAAAAGGTGATCTGGCTGCACTAGGGCTTTTCTTTCTAAATGCACCCTATCTCTGGGGCGGACGGACCTGGTTTGGAATAGACTGTTCCGGTTTTACACAGATTGTGTTTAAAATGGCCGGTATCCGGATAAAAAGAGATGCTTCCCAACAAGCAGAAGAAGGTGTTACCGTCGATTTTCTTCCTGAAGCAAGGAAAGGTGACGTTGCTTTTTTTGACAATGCAGAAGGGCGCATTACGCATGTGGGTATTTTGCTGGACAATCAGCAGATTATACATGCTTCGGGAAAAGTAAGGATAGATCCAATTGATGACCAGGGCATTTTTAACAAGGAACTGAATAAATATACTCACCAGCTCCGGATCATTAAAAGATTTTTTTAATTAATTTATGAAATTAACGATACAGTTGCATCATCCACAAAAAATTGCACATGAAGCACCTTCTCCTCTCTTTACTGCTTGCCGGTATACTGGCAAATGGCTCAAATGCACAAAATAAATTATCGGCGAGCAGACAATCCGGATATTATACTTATATCTATAAATTAACTGATAAAGAAGCTTATACCGTTGCTGCAGGGGCTACTGCTGCAGTAAGTGATGCTTTTATGCACAGCCTGGTGGATTCTTTCCGGGTGGACACAAAGAAAACCTATCCTAAGAAAACGCCTTTTGGCCATTACCTGTATGTTACTCCGGTGGCTAATAATTTGGTGTATAGTTTGGAACAGGTGGGGAATGTAAACCTGCAGTTTGTAAACAACCTGAAGGATTTTCAGTTCCGGATTACGGATTTGAAAGGTATGCAGGTCAGCAATGCAGCGGTCAGGATTGGAAAAAACAAAAAGGTAAAATATGATCAGAAGGCTGGCCTGTATGTGTCCAAAAAGGGCATTAAGCCAAATGTGATTGTGGTAGAGCAGGAGGGCATCCGTAATTATTTTACTTTTCAGGAGCAAAAGCCATGGGTAAGGCTAAGAGGAAAGGGAGGTCGTGGTTATGACCGTCAGGTGGAGGTGCACCAGGAGAAGAAGCCAAAATATGCAGGTTATATGGCTTTTAATAAACCCATGTACAAACCTTTGGATACGGTGAAGTTTAAAGCTTATATCGTCAGCGCTAAAGGAAAGGCCATTCACAACAAAGCGCTTCGCGTAGAATTAATGCGCCAGGGGGAAGAGGATGGCGAGGTGCTGGGCATGATCCAGCCTTACCGGGATGGTGGTTATGAGCATAGTTTTGTATTGCTGGATAGTCTGGATATTGATCTGGACCGCAATTACGATGTTGTTTTAAAAGAACAAAAAGGAAAGGAATGGAAAAAAGTATATGCAGGTACTTTCCGCTATGAAGACTATGAATTAAAGGGGATTCATTTCTCTGTAAGAACCGATAAGGAAGTTCATTCTCCAGGAAACCCGGTAACTGTTTATATGAAAGCGGCAGATGAAAATGACCTGGCAGTACCTGATGGACGGGTAGAGATTACAGCCATTACCGGAAATGTGAGGACGTTTTATGATCAGCGTGCATTTGTTAAGGATACCTTATGGACCAGGGAAATGGTGCTTGATCCGGTTGGAGAAACCAAATTGGTGCTTCCGGACAGTATTTTCCCAAAAGCTGACCTGGACTTTACCCTCCGTTTTACTTTTTTAAATAGTAATAACGAGCAGCAGGAAGATCAGAAATATTTATCCTTTAGTTTAAAAAAGGAAGAATTAAAGGCAAGTTTAAAAGGAGACACGCTTCGGTTTGAATACCTTTTTCAAGGAAAGCCTGCTGAGCAAAAAGGCGTATTGCTTTCTTATATTGGAAATGGTTTGAAACGGGATTCTTCTGTTGTTCAGCTACCGCTGGAACTCCTTCTGGACCCTAATGTAGTGTCTTATCATTTCAAGGGGGCAAGTGGATTTGAAAAAACAATCTCCTTAGGAGAACTCAGTACAGGCATGGCTGTATCTTCCAGGCAGACAAAAGATTCTTTGCAGGTACAGGTTATCAATCCACACCATATTCCTTTTTGGTATACCGTGTTCTCCGATCAGAAGGTATGGTTGAAAGGCTATACCAGCCGTCTGGATACGCTAATGAAATATAATGGGGCTAAAAGCACAAGGATACGCGTAAATTATTTTTGGGGCGGACAGGAATACAATACAGATGGAAATGCATTTTACAATGCAAAGCAACTGGATGTACAGCTAAAGGCACCTGAGGTTATTTATCCCGGGCAATCCGTTCCTATGGAAGTTCTGGTAAATGATGCAGAAGGCCATCCCGTTGAGGGAACTGATGTGACAGCCCTGGCTTATACGTCGAAGTTTAAAAATAACTCCTGGATCAATCTGCCTTATTTTGGAAAGAGTTTTTCGGTCTTGAAAACCAGCGGCACCATGAGTGGAGAACCGATCCGGCTGAACGGAAACATGAAGCTGAACTGGCTGAAATGGGGAAAAGAACTTGGCCTGGATACGATGGAGTACTATCGGTTCTGTAATCCGAAGGAACTGTATACGATAGAAGAAACCATTATTTCTAGTGAAAATACGGTAGATACTTTAGCACAGGTTGCACCTTTCCTGGTTAAAGATGGTAATATAGAGCCTGTAAGTATTGTTTATATAGATGATGTGCCGGTATTTTTTAGCCAGGCAGATCAGTTGCAGCGCTATGTATTCCAGATACGGCCTGGCTTGCACCGTATAAAAATGCGGAGCGCAAATTATCTTGCTGTACTGGACAGTTACCGCTTTGTAAAAGGGAAAAAGACGATCATCAGCATGGTAGCTGATGAAAGCAATACCAAGGTGGCAGTAGGTAAAGTAAAAGAAACGTTGAGCGACCAGGAAGCTGCAACGATTGCACCTTATATGATCCGCATCGAGGATACATTTAATGAAAAAAAGGCGGTAGTGAGTACGGATGATCAGTTGGTCTTGCTGAATCCTCCACCTAATGTGCACAGAAACGGATCGTTGCTGACCGGACCATTCAGGGAGAATTACCTGCATTATTCTTCCGATGGTATGGAACTGAATTTTCTGAAAGAAGGTGGTTATACTTATACCATTCTTCCGGGTTTGATTAAACAAAAATCACCAGGAACTCCTTACTTATTTAATACCGTTCTGAACGATGTAGAGAGAGGAAATACGGATTACAGGCAGTATCCGCTTAAAAATGCCGAGATAGACAGCATCTGGAATGAGTATTTGGATTTGAGGAGTTATACCACCATGCTTTTTGATGGCTATGGCTATTATAATTATAAGGGGCGGATTCAGATGAAGCTGGATACGGTTTTAGCGAAAAAAATGCCTTTTGTTAAAAATGTACTGATTTACAAAAACGATGAGCCTGATTTTGTGAAGGTTTATCCGGGCAACAGCAGTTACTTCTCCAATTTGGAAGCTGGCGGGTACAGTGTGCTATATCTGTTTAAAGATAACCGCTATTTTACGGTAAAAGATGTAAGGGTTAAAGCACCGGGACAGAATTATTTTGAATGGTCGGATGTTCAGGTTTTGCCGGCAGATCAGCTGAGTAAAACGATAGACCAGCTGATCAAATCTGTAAAATCGGACAGGGGGAATGAAGAGGAGATCAGGGATCAGCTTGCACAGGCTTTTAATGGGAAGAGGACAAGTGCGGTGCTTAGGGTCCAGATTAAAGGACGGGTCTTTGACCGGGACAGTAGGAAAGCTTTGCCTGGAGTGGAAGTGCGCGTAAAGGGCTGGAACAAAGGAACGATGACAGATGGCGAAGGACGCTTCTCTCTGGAGGGACCACAAAAAGGAAAACTGGTGTTTAGCTATATCGGATATGACCGATTAGAAACTGTAATAAGTGCCGGTAAATTGGATTCCGTGTATTTAAGGGCAAATAGCAATGATTTGAATGAGGTTGTTGTTGTGGGGTATGGTATGCGAGACAAAAAAATGATGGCGATGCCGGCAGCTTTAGAAGGCAGGCTTGCAGGGGTCTCCATTAATCGTACTGGGGCTATCATGATTAGAGGAACGAATTCATTGGGCGGCGGTCAGCCCTTATATATTGTAGACGGAATGCCGGTATCTGCAGAGGCGGCTAAAATCAGTCCGGATATGATTGCGGATATAAAGGTTTTAAAAGACGCAGAGGCAACGGCTATTTATGGTTCAAGGGCTGCAAACGGAGTGATCGTAATCAATACCAAGGGTGGAAATAAAACCCTGAATGCGCAGGGAGAACTTATGGGCCAACAGCAAACCATGAGGACTAATTTTTCTGATTATGCCATCTGGCAACCTAAACTTTTCACGGACAGGGAAGGAAAAGCCAGGTTTACAGTGAAATTTCCGGATGACATCACCAGCTGGAATACCAGGTTGATTGCTATGAATGGACATCAGCAAACGGGTTTGGCAGAAACCTCTATCCGCTCTTTTAAAACATTGAGCGCGAATTTCGTTTCTCCTCAATTTGCGCTGGCGGGTGACAGTATCCAGGTAATTGGTAAACTGATGAACTACAGTACAGAGGAAAAACAGGTGCTGCGGAAGTTCAGTTACAATGGAACGGAGCTGCTTAATGGGGCTGTGCGTTTCAAGAATTCCCGTATTGATACCATACCAGTTGTCGCTGCAGGAAAAGACAGTTTACAGTTTGAGTATACGCTAAGGCAGGAAAATGGTTATTTCGACGGGGAAATCCGTAAAATACCCTTGCTTCAAAAAGGAGTGCTGGAAACCAAAGGTTATTTTAATGCTTTGGTGAGGGATACGACCATTAATTATCATTTTGATGCGGGTTTAGGTAAAGTGAGCTTGAGAGCGGAAGCTTCTGTGTTTCCAACACTACTGGATGAAATGGAAAAACTGCGCAATTATGAATATTTGTGCAATGAGCAAATGGCTTCTAAACTGAAATCACTATTGCTGGAAAAAACAGTCAGAAAGTATCTGGGGAGTGATTTTAAGAATGAAAAGGCCATCAAAGAGCTGATCAAAAAATTACTGGCCAGTAAAAGACCTGAAGGCACCTGGGGTTGGTGGCAAAGCAGCAATGCGGAACTCTGGATCAGTTTACATGTAACAGAGGCATTGCTCCTGGCAGAACAGCAAGGTTATCCGATCAATCTGGACAAGACCAGAATTTTGGCCTATCTGACAGATAAACTGAGTTATAGTACGGATTTAGATCAGGTTATGGCTATTAAACTGATCCATGCGCTGGATGGTAAAGCTTATATTAAAGACTTTGTACTGAAAGCAGAAAAGCAAAAGAAAACCGAAAAGCAGAGCTTGTTTGAGCAATTACAGATTCTGCGTTTAAAGCAGCTGGCGGGGATGGATATTGATGTTAAAGCTTTGCTGGCAATGAAAAAACAGACCATGTTTGGCAATATCTACTGGGGAGAGGAAGGGGTGAATTTCTGGGATAACAGTATTCAAAATACGCTTTTGGCTTATCAGATCTTAAAAGCTACAGGAAAGTACACTGCAGAGCGGGACAATATTGTGCGTTATTTCCTGGAGCAGCGCAAAGATGGGCAGTGGAGAAATACGTATGAATCTTCTCTGATCCTGGAAAACATTTTACCGGATCTGATCCAGGATAAAAAATCAGGGGAGCCTGCTTCGCTGGTGTTAAATCAGACCGAAACAGTAAGCGTTTTTCCTTTTACTAAAAGCATAGAAGCCGGGACTGCATTAAATATTCATAAAAAAGGAAATGGACCAGTCTATATTACGGCTTATCAGCAATTTAATAATCCTAATCCGGAGAAGGTAAATAAGGATTTTACGGTGAAAACCTGGTTCGAAGAGAAAGGTCAGAAAGTTACAGCATTAAAAGCGGGTAAAGCCGTTAAGATCAGGGTAGAGGTTGAGGTACGTGCAGATGCAGATTATGTGATGATTGAAATTCCTGTTCCTGCGGGCTGTTCTTATGAAAATAAGATCCAACAGTTTTGGGGAATAGAAACGCACCGGGAATATTTTAAGAACAAGACTTCCATATTCTGCACCAAATTGAAAAAGGGCAAATATAATTTTGAGGTGGAACTGATGCCGAGGTATTCGGGCAGTTATACGCTGAACCCGGCAAAAGCTGAAATGATGTATTTCCCGGTATTTTATGGCCGGGAAGGCATGAAAAGGGTAGCGATTAAATAAAAAACTATTCCCAGTTCCAGATGCGGATGCTGCGGTCGTCACTTGCGGAGATGAGGTGTTTCCCATCTTCGCTCCACATCATTTTATTAATGGAGTGAAAGTGGCCGTCCGTACCTTTTTCTATACTCAGGATCTTGTAGAGTTTAAAATCGGTACTGCTCCAGATCTTAATACTCTTGTCCTGGCTACAGGTGGCAAAATAAGGGAGGCTGGGGTGGAAAGCAATGCTGTAAATACTGAATAAATGGGCTGGGATATTCCTGTCCATTTCATAGCCAGGCAAAGTCCAGACCTTCAGTTGTGCATCCCGGCTTCCGGAGATCATATAGTTGCCCAAAGGGGCATACTGGATAGAGGTAATGGGCAGGGTATGGCCGGTCAGTTCCCGGCACAGGCTGTAATCTTCTGTATGATATATGCGGATAACGCCGTCTTTGGCACCCAGGGCAAATTCTTTTTCATCGTTGCTGATGGCGATAACCCTTACCGTATCGCTAAGTACAGGAAAATGGTACAGGAGAGTGAAATCGTGTAAAGACCATACGGCAACGCTTCCGTCTTCTCCTGTACTGAGTAATTCATTTTTGTATCCGACGGTTTTTAAGTCGAATACTGCTTTTTGATGATGCTTCAAGGTAGCCAGCAATTCTTGTTTCCGGAGGTCAAAAACCAGGATCAGTCCACTTCGCTGCGCAATGAAGAGCAGGTGGTTGAAGCGGTGAAGGGCATAGACTGAACTTTGTACAGGTACAATGACTTTTACAAAGGCCATATCGGCAAGTGACCATTCTACAACACCTTTGTCATTTCCAGCACTGTAAAACCGTTCCGGGTTTTCTGCAGTGGACAGGGCATAGACTGGATTTTGATGACCGTTAAGGGTTTGCTGGTGTTTGAGCATGGTTGTTATTTTTTATGCCTGCTTTCCAGGTTCAGGGCAATGTCGTTTAAGGTTTTGCCTTTTTCTTTGAGCAGGACCAGTAAATGGAAGATCAGGTCTGAACTTTCGTTCACAAAATCAACATCTGTCTCGTTCAGTGCAGCGATAACGGTTTCTACACCTTCTTCTCCCACTTTCTGTGCAATCTTGTTGAGCCCTTTTTTGCGCAGCTTGTTCACATAGGATTCTTCAGACGGATTTTCGTAACGGTTTTCAATGATCTGTTCCAGTTCGAAAATGAAGTTCTGATTGTAATCGGTTTTAAAACAGCTGCGGCTTCCGGTATGACAGGTAGGGCCTACAGGTTCAGCTTTGATCAGGATGGTGTCTTTATCACAATCAATATGGGTTTCTTTTACAAAGAGGAAATTACCGCTTTCTTCTCCTTTGGTCCAGAGGCGGTTTTTAGACCTTGAAAAGAAAGTGACTTTACCTTCTTTTTGTGTTTTTTCCCAGGCTTCTGCGTTCATGTACCCCAGCATTAAAACTTCCAGGGTGTGTACGTCCTGTATGATAACAGGGACAAGGCCCTGTGTTTTTTCAAAATCTATATTCATAACCTTACGGGAATGCCGTGTTTATTTAATTCTTGTTTTAGATCGGGGATGGCTATTTCTCCAAAATGGAATACAGAGGCTGCAAGGGCGGCATCTACACCAGTTTGGGTAAATACTTCTGTGAAATGTGCGGTTGTTCCTGCGCCACCTGATGCGATTACCGGGATATTGATGCTTCTGCAGATTTTATCGAGCAAATTGCAGTCAAAGCCTTGTTTGGTGCCGTCATGGTCCATAGAGGTGAGCAGAATTTCTCCGGCACCCAGTTCTTCGGCCTGTTTAATCCAGGTTTCAGTTTCCAGTTCAGTGGCCAGGCGGCCACCGTTCAGGTGGACCAGGTTCTTTCCACCGGTATATTTGGTGTCGACAGCCAGTACCACAAATTGTACACCGAAAGCTTTAGCCAGTTCTTCTATTAAGGCCGGATTTCTTACTGCTGCAGAATTGATGCTGATTTTGTCGGCACCTGCATTGAGCAGGGCTTCTGCATTGGCTACAGAGCTGATGCCTCCGCCTATGGTAAAAGGAATATTGAGTTCCCGGGCTACCGCCTTGACCATGTCAATGGTGGTGTCCCTTCTTTCATGGGTTGCGGTGATGTCCAGGAAAACCAGTTCATCGGCACCTTGCTGTGCATATTGCGCAGCAAGGGCAACAGGGTCTCCGGCATCCTTCAGGTCTACAAAGTTCACGCCCTTTACTGTCCGTCCGTCTTTAACGTCCAGACAAGGGATAATCCGTTTACTCAGCATGGGCTATAGTGATGACATGGCTTTCAAGTTCCATTCTTTAATTTCTTCAATCGTGATGCGGTTCTCGTAGATGGCTTTACCCACTACTACAGAACGGATGTCTAATGAGGAAAGTTCTTCGATATCTTTCATCGAACTGATACCGCCTGAAGCGATCAGTTTGATAAAAGGGGAATGTTCAAGGAGTTTTTTGTACAGGTCTATAGCTGCGCCGCCCAGTTTGCCATCTTTATTGATGTCTGTGCATAAGAAACGGAAAAAGCCTAACTGCAGACATTTATCTACATAGTCCATCAGTTTGATTGGAGAGCTTTCCATCCAGCCGGAATATTTGATGACCTCATCCAACACATCGATGGCGATGACGATCCTGTTGGCATAATCGTATTTTTTACCCACTTCTTTGCTCAGTTCTTCCAGGAAAGAAGGATTTGTGATGGCTTGTGTACCGACAATCACGCGGTGGATGCCGGCATCGAGCAGGTTAGTCACTTGTTCAATGGTACGGATACCACCGCCATACTGTACACGCATATCGGTTTTTTTAATGATATCGAATAATGCGGCCTGGTTGCTAAAGTCGCCTTTAGCACCATTTAAGTCAATGATATGTATAAATTCTGTCCCATTAGACCGGTAGGTTTCGATCATCTCGGCGATGGAAACGTCGTATACTGTTTTTTGATTGTAGTCGCCCTCTCTTAACCGGACCACTTTTCCATCTAAAATATCAATTGCGGGTATTATGTACATTTTATGGTGTTATAGTTGAAAAATTCTTTAATAAACGTTCGCCTGCTGCTCCGGATTTCTCGGGGTGGAACTGCACGGCATAAAAATTATCTTTTTGTATTGCGGCTGAGAACTGAACGCCATAATCAACAGTCGCGATGTCAAAAATAGGGTTATATTCAATAAAGTACGAATGAACAAAGTAAAATTGTGTCTGATTTTCAACACCTTCAAACAGTAAATTGTTTTTAAAGTTTACATTATTCCAGCCCATGTGTGGGATTTTAATGTTTTTTTCCTTGTCGAAAAGTTTGGTTTCGAGTGGGAAAATATTCATCATGTCCGCATCTCCTTCTTCTGAATGCCGGGTGAGCAGTTGCATGCCCACACAAATGCCCAGTACAGGTTTTTGGAGTTTTTTCAGGGGTTCTACCAATCCGGTTTGTTCCAGTTTTTTCATGGCGGTACCGGCATGGCCTACACCAGGTATAATGATGTGGCTATACTTGTCCAGATCGGCTTCTGTATCTACCATTCCGTAGGCCAGCTGCAGCCGCTGCAAGGCAGAAGTAAGGGAGAAAATATTGCCTGCTCCGTAATTTACGATTCCAATCATCTTATAATACGCCTTTTGTGCTTGGTAAGACTAATTTTTCTGCGTCGCGTTTAATCGCCATCTTAATTGCTTTTGCAAAGGCCTTAAAGATAGCTTCTATTTTATGATGTTCGTTGTCTCCTTCGGCCTTGATGTTCAGGTTGGATTTTGAGGCATCGCTGAAAGATTTGAAAAAGTGATAGAACATCTCGGTAGGCATATTTCCAACTTTTTCGCGTTTAAATTCCGCATCCCAGACGATCCAGTTCCTGCCGCCAAAATCTATAGCTGCCTGCGCCAGGCAATCGTCCATAGGTAAACAGAATCCATATCTTTCCAGACCTAATTTGTTGCCAATGGCTTTTGCAAAGGCTTCTCCAAGGGCTATACCGGTGTCTTCTATGGTATGGTGTTCATCGATGTGAAGGTCTCCTTTGGTTTCAATATCCAGGTCTATACTGCCGTGACGGGCAATCTGGTCCAGCATATGGTCAAAGAAGTGCAGGCCTGTTTTGATATTGGCTTTACCTGTGCCGTCCAGATCAATGCGGATGCTGATTTTGGTTTCATTGGTATTGCGTTCGTGTTGTATGGTACGGCTCCCTGCTCTTAAAAAGGTATAGATATCTTCCCAGTTCTGGGTTTGCAGGGCAATGACTTCCTGTAAACTTTCTGCAGACCCCAGGGTTTCTGCAGCACCCAGATTATCGTTGTTGCGGATGAAAATGCCTTTTGCACCCAGGTTTTTAGCAAGTACGACATCGTTAAGGCGATCTCCTAACACGAATGAATGGGCAAGATCGTAATCTGCGCCAAAGTATTTTTGCAGCAAACCGGTATTGGGTTTGCGGGTAGGTGCGTTTTCATGGGCAAAAGTTTTGTCGATAATCACCTCTGCGAATTCAATTCCTTCTCCCCGTAGGGTTTGCAGGATAAAGTTGTGTACCGGCCAGAAGTTGTCTTCCGGATGGGAAGACGTGCCGAGCCCGTCCTGATTGGTCACCATGACCAGTTCATAATCGAGTTCCCGGGCAATTTTGGATAGGTAATATAAAGCTTTAGGATAAAATTCCAGTTTGGCAAAAGAATCGATTTGCTCATCTTCCGGTTCAAGGATGATGGTGCCGTCTCTGTCTATAAAAAGTACTTTTTTCATGGTTGGTTTTAAAGCGATTTTAAGGCTTGGAGTAAAGTGTTGTTTTCTTGCGGTGTGCCAATCGTAATGCGCAGACATCCTTCGCACAGGGTTACTTTGGAACGGTCTCTTACAATAATTCCTTGTTCGACCAGGGCATTATAGGTGTCCAGTGCCTGTTCAATTTCAACGAGGATAAAATTGGCATCCGAAGGAAATACTCTTTTGACTTTTGGCAACTGAATTAGAGCTGCACTTAAAAGTTCCCGCTCTTCTACCGTAGCCTTGATCCAGTCGTTGACCTGTGCTACATTTTTCAGGGCTTCGAGGGCAATGTCCTGTGTGGCCTGATTGATGTTGTAAGGTGGTTTGATTTTGTTCAGGATGTCGATAACCGGGCGGGGGGCAAAGGCCATGCCTAAGCGTAAAGCAGCAAGACCCCAGGCTTTGGAAAAAGTTTGCAAGACCACCAGGTTCGGGTATTCGGTCAGTTCCTGGATAAAGGTCTTTTGTTTGGCATAATTGATATAGGCTTCATCGATAACCACCAGTCCTTTGAAGTTGGCCAAAATGGTCTCTATATCGGTGCGGATAATGGAATTGCCGGTTGGATTGTTTGGTGAACAGATGAAGATCATTTTGGTATGCTCGTCAATGGCTTCTGCAATGCCTTCCAGGTCTAACTGGAAATTGGGCAGCAGGTTTACTTTACGGAGTTCTACATTGTTGATTCCTGCAGAGACTTCATACATGCCATAAGTAGGGGGAAGTACGATGACATTGTCTTTGCCTGGTTCACAGAAGGCCCTGTAGAGCAAGTCTATGGCCTCATCGCTTCCATTGCCTAAAAAGGTGTTTTCTATAGGTACACCTTTAATTTTGCTGATGGCTTCTTTGAGATCCAGTTGTAAAGGGTCCGGGTACCGGTTGTAGTTCTGTTCCAGCGGAGATCCGTAGCTGTTTTCATTGGCGTCCAGAAATACACTGGCTTGTCCTTTATATTCATCCCTCGCCGTAGAATAAGGGCGGAGGTTTTTGATGTTTTCGCGTTGTAGGTTATTAATATCCATCTTTTGTAGTTAAACGAATAGTGATTGCATTTTTGTGTGCCTGCAGGCCTTCGGCGGCGGCCAGGACTTCTACTGTTTTTCCGATTTGGTTCAGGCCTTCCGGGCTGATGTGCTGGAAGGTGATCTTTTTAACAAAGGAGTCTATAGATACACCGGAATAGGCTTTTGCAAAGCCGCTGGTTGGCAGGGTGTGATTGGTTCCTGAGGCATAATCTCCGGCACTTTCGGGGGTAAGGTTGCCCAGAAAGACAGATCCTGCATTGCTGATCTGAGGGATTAAAGCCTGGAAGTGATCTGTAGCCAGGATCAGGTGCTCGGGGGCGTAGGTGTTGGAAAAGGCCATGCCTTCTGCCAGGGTATCTGTCTTTACCGCATAGGAATTGGCGATGGCTTTTGCTGCGATGTCTTTTCTTGGCAGGGCTTCGAGTTGCCTGGCAATTTCCTGAAGGGTTTGGTCAATGATCTGACTGGAAGTACAGACCAGGATGGCCTGACTATCGGTACCGTGTTCTGCCTGTGCAAGCAGGTCGGAAGCGATATAAGCAGGATTGGCTGTTTCGTCGGCCAGAACGAGTACTTCTGAAGGACCGGCAGGCATATCTATAGCCGTGAGTGTGGTTGCCTGTACCAGTTGTTTGGCATAAGTCACGTAACGGTTGCCAGGTCCAAAGATCTTGTCTGCCTTTGGGATGCTTGCTGTGCCGTAAGCCATGGCGCCAATGGCTTGTGCCCCGCCAGCCAGGTAGATCTTATCTATGCCCAAAAGCTGTGCGCAGTAAGCCAGGTAACAATTGGTTTTTCCATTGGCCTGGGGAGGAGAGCAAACAATGATCTCTTTACAGCCCGCCAGCTTTGCCGGGATGCCCAGCATCAGGAAGGTGCTCGGCAGAACAGCGGTACCGCCGGGTACATACAGACCTACTTTTTCTATAGCTCTGGTTTCTCTCCAGCAAGTGACGCCTGGCATGGTTTCTACTGGTGCTTCTTTAGCGATCTGTGCAGCGTGAAACTTTTTGATGTTGGCATAAGCCTGGTCAATGGCTGCTTTTTCTGCTTTCGGAATTTCGGCGGCTATAGCGTTAATTTCTTCCTGATCAAGGAACAGGCACTCCAGTTTTACTTTGTCGAACTGAAATGCATAGTCGAGAAGGGCTTCATCTCCTTTGGTTTTTACCTGGTTGATGATGTCTTTTACGCGCTGGTCTATACTTTGATCGTCTTCCAGTTGTCTGGTGCATAATGCATCAATATCCTGTTTCGACAGATCTTTATAACTATATGTTTTCAATGTCTTATCGTTTATGATGAACTCGTATTTCCTGAGCTGATGGCTTAGGAGATGATTTTCTCGATCGGCATGACTACAATACCTTCTGCACCTGCGGCTTTCAGGCTGTTGATCTTTTCCCAGAAATCATGTTCGGCAATAACAGAGTGAACGGCCACCCAGTCTTCATCAAAAAGTGGAACGACGGTTGGACTTTTTACGCCCGGAAGTAGGTTTACGATTTTCTCCAGGTCTTTTTTGGCCACATTCAGGACCACGTATTTGGTTTCTTTTGCACGCAGTACAGAGCGGATGCGCTGTAAAAGTTCCTGTACTTCCGGCAGCAGGTCGGAGCCCTCTTTTCCGATCAGTACCGCTTCGGATTTCATGACTTCTGCAAAGGGTTTCAGGCCATTGCTTTTTAAAGTACCACCAGTAGAAACGATATCACAAATGGCATCGCTCAGGCCAAGTCCGGGACCAATTTCTACTGAACCGGAAATGGTACGGATGTCTGCATTGACATGGTTGTCTTTAAGGTATTTTTCCAGAATAACAGGATAAGAGGTCGCGATGGCTTTACCACCCAACTGAGCAATTTCAGTGATCTGGCTTTCGTTCGGAATGGCAATTTTCAGGGTACATTTCCCAAAACCTAGTTTTTGTAAATAGGTTACCTCAGCGCCGGCTTCGGTAATTACATTTTCTCCTACGATACCCAGATCTGCAATGCCGTCCTGAACGTATTCCGGAATGTCGTCGTCGCGAAGGAAAAGAATTTCCAATGGGAAATTGGTTACGGATGTAATAAGGGAACTTTTGTAGTTCTCGAAAGAAAGGCCACAGTTTTTAAGGATCTCTACTGATTTTTCGTTTAATCTACCCGATTTCTGGATAGCTATTTTAAGTGTTTTCACTATTGCTGATTATGGTATGGAACAAGAAATATAAATTCGGAAACAGGTTTTGAAGTACAAAACATTACATATACATCGCCAATTGGCGATGGTGCAGATGTAAGTGATGGTTCAAATGTTTTTTCATTTATTATAAGTTCCTAATCGTTAATGCAATGCATCTTGAGGAATGCAAATATATCGATTGAAACGACAAATCAAAAAATAAATGGCATTTAATTTGATTTTGTACCTTTGTAACATATTTACTGATTTGAAAAGAACATTTACGCTAATTTTTCTGTTTGCCTTATTGCTTCAGGCTTGCAACTGGTTTAAGAAAACGCCCGAAGTGGGCCTTGTTTTAGCAGAGCATTTTAAAAATAAACTGTACAAGGATTTTGATACAGCTGCCTATAACCAGGTTTTTAATCAACGCCTGGAGGAATCCCGAAAGCATTTAACAAATCCAAAAACCCTTAGAGCCTATTATGAGCATAAGGAGGGAAGTCCTGTATTTGTAACCCATCATTATATCAATGGTGATCTGGATAGTCTGATCAGTTATTTGGAAAAGAGCGGGGAACATGGCTTTAATCCGTCTTTATTTGGTTTGAAACGGCTCAAAGAATTGAAAATGAGCCTGGATGCCAATGATTTCAAAACGATTGATGCGCTTTATCCTGTTGTCGCTGATCTGGAGTTGAATGCATCGGAGTCATTGATCAAATATTATGATTTTGTGAATTTTGGGGTACTAAACCCTCGTAAAATCCTAAGCCGGTATTATATTCCTGTTAAAAGGCAGGACAGTGCGGGTATTGTTAAACTGCTGGATGCCAGGAATTATGCTGCAGAGTTGAGTGCTGCACAACCCAAGTCGGTGCAATATGCGGCTTTAAAGAAGGAATTGGCCCGGCATAACCTGAAGGATACGGCCGACCAGAGCGCAAGAACCATCCTGGTTAACATGGAGCGACTGCGGTGGAAACTTCCCGAAACGGGTACCCAATATGTGGAAGTGAATATTCCTGATTTCTCTTTAACCTGGTTTAAGGATGGGGACACTTTAAAAAATATGAAGGTTTGTGTTGGGGGGAAAAGAGAGCAGGGCTATGAGGAAAAGATCAAAGCCTATCTTAAATCTGGTAAACTGGATGACAAACCTAAAAATCATGAAACCCCGATATTGTTCAGCAAACTCAATTCTATACAGGTAAATCCGGTCTGGAATATTCCTGCGAGCATTGCGCAGAGTGAGATTTATTATCAGGCAGCCAGAGATCCTTATTATTTATCCAACAGTAATATCAAAGTCTACTATAAAGGACAGCTGGTGACGGATCCGGATACGATACAATGGAGCCATTATTCGAGAGAGCGTTTGCCTTTTAAATTTAAACAGGGTTCTGGTGGAGGAAATGCTTTAGGGAAGTTTAAGTTTATTTTCGACAATGGATCGAGCATTTACCTGCATGATACCAATAATAAGTCTGCTTTTGCCAGGGCGAACCGGGCCATCAGCCACGGTTGTGTACGTGTGGAAAAACCTTTGGAATTTGCTGAAATGCTGGTGAACGATAAATATCAGTTCGATCAGTTGCGTATGGAGGTCAACCTGCCGCCATTGGATACCACCAAAATGGAGGTGTACAAGAAAAAATTAGCTAAAAAGGCAGATACGGTAAATGTTTTTGAGCTGAAGCCAAAATGGTTCAGTACGAAGAAACAGGTTCCCTTGATCATCAATTACATCACAGCCTGGTGGCAGAATGGTGCTTTGCAGGTACGTCCGGATGTTTATGGATTAGATGAAACACTTTGGAGTAAATTGCAAAAATTTCTCTAACTTTGGTTTTTAATGAATTTCCTATATCCAGGTTTTCTTTTTGCACTTACGGCGGTCGCAATACCTGTTTTAATTCATTTGTTCAATTTTAGGAAATACACCAAAGTTTATTTTAGTAATGTACAGTTCCTTAAAGAGGTAAAGGAACGGGGGGCTTCGCGTGAAAAGCTCAGAAATCTGTTGTTGCTGTTCGCCAGGATACTGGCTATTGTATTCCTGGTTCTGGCTTTTGCCAGGCCTTACTGGTTTTCGGGAAAGAAAATGGATCCGGCTGCTCCAACCTTGGTTTTGATCTATGTAGACAATTCCTATAGTATGGAAGCGGTTAATAAGGATGGTAATTTACTGGATGAGGCGAAAAGGAAAGTGCGGGAGATTGTAAAGTCTTACGGCCCGAATGATAAGTTTCAGCTGCTGACCAATGATTTTGAGGGAAAACACCAGAGACAGGTTAGAGGGGAAGAACTGCTTCAACTCCTGGACGAGGTAAAGATCTCTCCGGTACACAGAGGGCTTTCACAGGTCATGAATCGTCTGGATGGTCACCGCGATTTGAATTCCAACCGGTTTATTTATTTGATATCAGATTTCCAGGAGAGTTTTACCGGGAGCAAAGCCCTTGTTTCTTCAGATCAGGAGGAGCAGGTTACCCTGGTGAAATTACAGGCGAACAAGATGCCGAATATTGCGGCAGATAGTGTCTGGTTTTTATCTGCTGTGCATAAACCCGGAGATGCAGAGAAATTGGTGGTCAAACTTCGGAATTATACGGAAGAGCCCGCTTCAGGGATTGCGGTGAAATTGACGATTGACCATACTCAAAAAGCGGTACATAATTTGAATATCCCGGCAAATGGAACGGTAAACGATACGATTGCCTTCAGAGGTCTTGGGCAAGGCTGGCACCGGGGTTTGTTGAGTGTTAAGGATTATCCGGTTGTTTTTGACGACTATTTAAATTTTACGTTTAAAGTGGAGGCCAGCAGGAGTGTATTGAACATTAAGGGAGACCCTGGAGAAAGACATATTGATGCACTTTATGCTTCGGATGCTTATTTTAAAGTGACCGATATGCCAGAATCGAATATCCGGTACTCAGCGCTGGGGAAATATGACCTGATTGTACTGAACGGGCTGAAATCTCCTTCTTCCGGTTTGTCGCAACAGTTGCGGATGTATGTGAATCAGGGAGGAACTGTTGTGGTTTTTCCCGATCTGGACGGAAATCAGGCACAATATTCGGCTTTTTTGAGCGAATTGTCACTGCCGCGTGTTTCAGTGTTGCATACAGAACAGTTGAATGTAAGTGCTATAGATTTAAAACATGAGGTTTTCCGGGAGGTTTTTGAACATATTCCTTCTTCTATAGATTTGCCCAAAGTGAGCCGTTATTTCGGATTTGCAGAGCTGCAGAAAAATGTACAGCAAAATCTGATGACGCTGCCGCCTAACCAATTGTTTTTTGCCCAGTTTGGTTTGGGTGCAGGAAAGATCTATTTGTGTGCAACTTCCACGAACATCAAGGACAGTAATCTGCCTCAGCATCCGGTTTTTGTTCCGTTGATGTATAAAGTGGCTTTTGGGAGTGCTAAAAAGCAGCCTTTATATTATACGATTGGCAATGATGATTTGCTGGAGAGTGAGCAGATCAGTCTGGGGACCAATCAATCCCTGCGCCTGGTTGCAGATCATTTTGAGGCGATTCCTGAATTGAGGCAGGCCAATGGAAAGAGTTTGATCTATATAGCGGATCAGGTTCGGAAACCTGGATTTTATGAACTGAAAAAAGCAGATTCTGTGCAGAGTGTCTATGCATTTAACGAAGACAGGCGGGAATCTGATGGCAGATATACAGAGGATACGAAGCTGAAGGAATTGTTTCCAAAGCAAAAAATAGAGCTCTATCACAGTGGAAAGGATGCGCTTACTTTAGACGGTACTCCGAAAAATAACCGCACAGACTTATGGAAACTTTGCCTAGTTTTGTGTGCGGTTTTTCTAGCGGTTGAAGTATTACTGATTCGATTTTTTAACAACACTAAGAATATACAAAAAACATGAACCTTCTGATTACAGGCGTTACCATTGCCGATCCCAGCAGCCAGTTTAACGGGCAAACTTGTGATGTACGTGTAGAACAAGGGAAAATTACGGCGCTTTCAGCGCAGCTGAAACCTCAAAAAGGAGAAGAGGTTTTTGAAGGGAAGGGCGCTTATCTTTCTCCTGGATTTTTTGACCTGAACTGTTCTGTAGGTGATCCGGGTTTTGAAACCAGGGAAGATATCCGTACAGCTACAGCTGCTGCAGCTGCGGGTGGATTTACGGGTATTGCAGTTTTACCCAATACCCAACCGGTGATGCATTCTAAATCTGAGGTGGAGTATGTGCTGAACAGGTCGAAAAATAACCTGGTGGATGTATATCCAATTGGTGCCATCAGCCATAATCTGGAAGGGAAAGAGCTGGCGGAATTGTATGATATGCAGCAGGCGGGTGCTGTAGCTTTTTCAGATGGATTAAAGCCTATTACTGATGATGGCTTTATGAGCCGTGCTTTGCAGTACAGCAAAGGTTTTGATGGTTTGCTGATGGTGTATCCGGAAAATAAATCTATCGCAGGGAAGGCGCAGGTGAATGAAAGTAAAACCAGTGTATTGCTGGGGATGAAAGGGCTTCCGGCTCTGGCTGAGGAAATGCAGATTTCCCGGGATATTTTTCTGGCTGGTTACCATGATGCACCTGTACATATCAATACGATTTCTACAGCGGGTTCTGTGGCCATTATTAAAAAAGCAAAAAAAGATGGGATCAGGATTACCTGTGATGTAGCCGCTCATCAGTTGGTTTTTACGGAAGAATTACTGAATGATTTTGATAGTAATTATAAGGTAAAGCCACCTTTGCGTGGTAAGGCTGATGTAAAGGCTTTGCTTGCCGGGTTAAAGGATGGGACAATTGATGCAGTGAGTGCGCAGCACCGCCCGCATGAAATAGAGTTCAAGGATGTAGAGTTTGAAATTGCTGCCTACGGCATCATAGCACTTCAAACCGCATTGCCGTTGTTGCTGAAAGCGGGTCTGGATGCTGGACAAATTGCAGCGAAACTGGCTATTGCGCCCCGAAGAATACTGAATTTGCCTGTGCCGGTACTGGCCGTTGGCGAAGAGGCGAATTTTACCTTGTTCAGAACACAGGATCAGTGGTTGTATAATGCAGAAAGCAACAGATCTAAGTCTGCCAATTCACCTTTGTTAAATGAAACATTAACCGGTAAGGTGGTGTTGGTATATAATCATAAACAATATCAAGTATATGGATAGTAAAGTAGAAGGTGCCTTAGTTGCATCCTTAAATAAATTTGCTGCAACAGCTGGCAGAGATTCAGCCGATTTGCAGAAAGATTTGATCGGGGTTTTTAATCAGGACCTTGGCTTTTTAGAGAAAGTGGAAGCATTTGATGCAGTATTTGATGAAAATCCGGCATTTGATGAGCTTAGAGAGGTTTTCTTCGATTTGCTGATGATTAATTTCTTCTCCAGTGATATGAAAAAGCTGGAAGAGGACTACCTGGACACAGAGGAATGGGAGAATATTGAAGAGGAAACCATTGACCGCGGATCGGAATTGCTGAATCTGCTGATGTACATTAACGAGTGTCATGATGAGCAGATCAAACCGGAACTTGGTGATTTCCTGAAAGAATTTTTATTGGTGGAAGAGGACGAGTTTCAGGATGAGTTTATGATCTATGAAGACCTGATCAGCAATCAGCAACTTGCGGAGAGCAGCATAGAAGATATTTGCAGCCATGCTGATATGATTGATCTGGGAGAAGAAATGGAGCAGTTATTTGTGCCTTTTATGGCTTTCTTTTATGAACCTAAAGGAACAGAGGCAGTAGTTAAGGATCTGGAGAAATATAGTTCCGAACCTGGTTTTGATGTTGCAGTTTACACGTTAATTACTAATTTTAACAATATCCGGACATCCTAGTTTATTTTTGGGTGTTTACTGTTTAAATTAATGTTTATCTAAAACAATAAAAATGCAACAACAACTTATTGAAATGGAAAAAAAGCCAAATGTGCTGGCTTTTAAAGGGGCACTTGCCTACGCTGTTTATTTCTTGGCACTAATTTATATTTTCAAAATGATTGGTATTGATACGAACAATACTAATCTTCCTTTAGGTGAAAAGATATTGAGTTCGGCATTGTCTTATATTCCGTTTATCCTGGCTATTGTGTATGTGCAAACCAATCATAAGAAAGAGCTTGGAGGCTATATTACCTTCGGAAGGGCTTTTTCGGCAGGTTTTAAAGTTGCGGCATACTCAGGTTTGTTTCTTGCTCTTTTATTGATGTTATATTATAAGGTTTTAGACCGTTCGGCATTTGATAATTTAATTGACAAAGCCAAAGAGACTGCTGGTGATGATGACAATAAGATTAAAGGGGTGGAAATGATGAGGCCTTATATGATTTACTTTATTGGTTTCGGTGCGGCGATTACCTATACTTTTTTTGGACTGATTGTGAGCTTGATTGGTGCTGCAATAATTAAAAAGGAAAAGCCTTTATACGAGGAAACGGAAGAGATTAAATCGTTATAGAAAAATAAAAGGGGCTTTAAGGCCACGAATGGTCGGAAGAAATTCCGGCCATTTTTTATGTCTTATTGTTCAAGGGAGAGTGGAAGGTTAAAGTGGAAGGTAGAGCCTTTGCCTTTTTCACTTTCTACCCATATTTTACCTTCATGCCGCTGAACGATCTCTGAGCAGAGGTAGAGGCCGATTCCGAACCCTGAAATGTTTTGGGTATGTTTACTTTCAATGCGGGAATAACGTTCAAAGAGTTTATCTATATCCTGGGGTTTAATGCCCATTCCTTCATCTTTTATACTGATTACGGCCATATTGTCGACTGTTTTGAAAAACAGTTCTATGCTTTTTCCTCTTGGAGAATATTTAACCGCGTTACTGAGCAGATTAGAGATCACCTGGCCCACCTTGTCACGGTCTGCATGGATATGTATGGTTTCGCCTTCATGTAAGGTGATGTTGTACTCTGTTGCGGTGAGGCGTGCTTCTTCAATGCTTTCTGCCAGGAGTTCTTCCAGATTGAAATCTTGTTTGCTGAGGTGGATCTTACCCGATTCCAGACGGGAGAGATTGAGAAAGCCGTTGATCATGGAACCCATTTTATTGACCTGGATTTCTACTCTGGAAAGCGCATTCACCGCAAAGGCATCATTTTCTTTTTTCGCCTTGGCATTCAGTAATTGTACATAACCCTTTAAGGATGTAAGCGGTGTTTTCAACTCATGGCTTACCATTCCAATGAAGTCATTCTTTCGCATTTCATCTTGCTTTTGTTCGGTGATGTTCAGGATAATGCCGGAGATGCTGAGCGGTGTGCCGCTTTGATCATAATAGGCCTTGCCCGTAGAACGAAGCCATTTAGGTTTGTCGTCGTCTAAGGGATGGATCAGGTATTCTACCTCAAAGGCTTCTCCTGTTTTG
The DNA here is from genome assembly GCF_032678445.1 of Pedobacter nutrimenti. Taxonomy (GTDB): domain Bacteria; phylum Bacteroidota; class Bacteroidia; order Sphingobacteriales; family Sphingobacteriaceae; genus Pedobacter; species Pedobacter nutrimenti_A. The sequence goes on along the minus strand of NZ_JAVTSQ010000005.1, from coordinate 438,754 downwards.
ATGGCTTCACGAATGGTTTCTGCAACCATTTCACGTTGAGCCAGGTCAATCATTTTGAAGGATTCTTCAAGGGTAAGGTGCTTTTCATCAGTAAGCCCATGGATCAGCCTGGATTGTTTGGAAATGGTCAGTACGCCAGAGATCAGGTCACTGCTCCAGGTGCCCATCCCGGCAGAGTCAAGTGCTTGCTTGAGGGTGTCGGTTGTTTTTTCCAGCCTTCTTCTGGACTTTATGTTTTCGGTGACGTTTACCGCAGTGTGGAGGATACAATAGGTGTCTCCAGAGGCTGCAGGAATCGCACGGTACTTAAAATTGAAATAATAGGTTTGAAGTTTTCCGCCAGTGGAAAGTTCGGCGGGGGCGTCTTTTGCTTCAAAGGTTTTGCCTGTTCTCCAAACTTCCTTCAGGATCTCAATATAGGGTTGTCCCTGTAGCTCAGGAACGGCCTCCTCCAGCGGTTTACCTATAACGCTCCGGTCTTTGCCCCAGAACTGGATCATGGAATCGTTGGCGGTTTGGATAATAATGTCATCGGTGGTGTAAATTGCAGTCGCGTTTTCAGACATGGAAAGAATTTCCAGTAGTTCTTGACTGCTTAGGCGTGGGGACTTACCTTTCATTCGTTGGGGAGCTGGTGATCAATGTAAATATAAAGAAAATGATGTAACAAATACAGGCTTTCTAAATCAAAAATGGACATTCTGAATAAAATGAATTGGGTATGAAATGGACTAGTTTATTTAACAAAAAGACAGCGCAGTCTAAACCGAAGAAAAGCAAACCAAGAGAGTGGTTTGATGCGCTTTTATTTGCAGTTATAGCTTCTACGATAATTAAAGGACTATTGTTTTCTGCTTATGCTATTCCTTCCGGTTCTATGGAAGGAACACTTTTAACTGGTGATTATTTGTTTGTGAGCAAGTTTGCTTATGGCCCGAGAATGCCAATGACTCCAGTGTCTATTCCTTTTCTGGAGTCTACTGTAACAGGAAGTAAGATCAAAACCTATTGGGATGGGGTCAAACTTCCTTATTTTCGTTTGCCAGGACTATCATCGGTTAAAAGCGGGGATGTGGTTGTGTTTAATTATCCTCCTGAAGCAAAAGACAACACGCCGGTGGACATGAGGACACATTATATTAAACGGTGTATCGGGACACCTGGTGATGTGGTAACTATATGACAACTTTGGCCCATTGACTATTCCAAAGAAGGGATGGACCATAAAACTGGATTCGTCAGCAGTGGCACTTTATGGACAGGCCATAAGACTTTACGAGCATAACAGTATGGTTAATAATGGAGATGGCGTCTTGATCAATGGAAAAAAGACAGATCATTATACGTTTAAAATGGATTACTATTGGATGATGGGCGACAACAGACATAATTCTGAGGATTCCCGCTTCTGGGGCTTTGTTCCAGAAGACCATATTGTGGGTAAAGCTATGATTACCTGGATGAGTAAGGATAGCTTGGGAACTGGTTTGAACAAGATCAGATGGAACAGGATACTTAAATCAATCCATTAAAAACAGTAGATACCAGATTATTATGACTACCTTGTTGATTAAATTATAATAAAATGAAAATCAATGAATTAGCACTTAGTTTTTGTCAGTCTAAAACGGAGTTGCTAGAACTGGAGAAAGATCTGGCCCTGGTGGAAAAACTTGTGAAGGATCTTTTGGCAGATGTTCAAACACCTGATCTGAAACTGGAAATTTCGGGCCTGAATAAAGAGATCAAGAGCCAGACAGAAGTGATTGAACAGCTTAAAACTGAATTGAATGGAGTTGAGGATGAACTTTTGGCTTGTTTTAAAGCTGAGGATTATAAAGCAGGTGATAAACTGGAGGTGGTGCTGGACAATAGTAAGGCTGTTCAGCTGTGGGTAACCAAGGATGGAATACTTAAAGTCCAGCCTTAAAGGCCGGACTTTACAGGTTAAATTATTTTTGATCACCTGGAGTGGGGGCAGGTGACAGAATATGTACTTCTCGCTGAGGATAAGGTGTGGAAATACTGTTGTTGTCTAATTCTTCTTTTATCTTTTGAAAATTACTGTAATAGGCTTTGGTGTAGTCACCGTTAGCTACCCAGGCATGGATAGTCAGATTCACCGCGTTTTCTCCAAGAGAACTGACAAGAACGACCGGTTGTGGCGTTTTCAGGACAAGCGGGTCTTTATCCAGTAAATTCAGAATGAGTTTTCTGGCGGTGTCTATATTGGAATTGTAAGAGATTCCAATAATGTATTCGAGCATCCGCGTTTCATTGTCTGAGGTATTGTTGATCACAGCATTGGCCAAGGGGCCATTAGGGGCATAAAGTGTTGTGCCGTTGGCAGCTTTTAGGGTGGTGTAGAGAATGTCTATTTTAAGGACAGTTCCGCTAACGCCATTGGCCGCTGAAATGCTGTGTCCAATTCTGAAAGGTTTGAACAGCAGGATCAGGACTCCGCCCGCAAAATTGGAAAGGCTGCCTTGCAGGGCCAATCCAACGGCAAGACCAGCAGTACCCAGAACGGCAATAAAGGAAGTGGTGGGAATGCCAACCGTTGAGGCCACCTGGAGGATCAGTAATAGATAAAGGATGGCTTTTAGTACACTGATCAGGAAGGAGGAAAGGGAAACGTCGATATTTCCTTTGGTGAACCGCCTGGTTAAAAAGCCGATCAGAAATTTGATGAGCCATATTCCGAGAAACAGGGTGATTAGTCCAAATAAAAGGGAAGGGATCATATCTACGAAGGCGTCAATTAGTTTTGCCACTTTGGGCTCGATATAATTCATATTTAAAAATTTACTCAGCTTTCTTCCCCGCATTTTTAATGCCATTATGTTGCTGTGGTGTGGATTTTGTTAGATAGTCAGTTCATGAGAAAGATGGCATTCCTTTTTGTACTATTGCTTTTCCTGGTCTTTAATGGAAATGCCCAGGGAATATTTAAGATTCATGGTGCATTTACCTTGCTGAAAAAGGAGATGAAGGTGGTGCTGGCCTATAACCTGAACCATAAAGAGGTACGGGATTCTATGGTGACCAGGAACGGGCTTTTTGATTTTTCAGGAACGGCTCCTTCGGCTCTGCCGGTTAAAGCTACATTAGGTTTCCTGCCATTGGAAGATCATCCGAATACTTCTTATGTGGAGCAATTACTAAAGATTGATGAACAGGATTTTTTTCTCGAGAAAGGAACTGTTTTGGTGAAGGGCAGTAGTAAAATGAATACAGCGGTAATTACCGGCGGCAAGACACAGCAGGAGCTGCTTTCGCTGCAGGGTTTGAAGCGTGAAGAGCGGGATAAGATGTTGAATTTACAGGATGAAATGATTCCTCTGCTAATTCAGAGCCAGGGATTTGGTATAGATTCAAACAAAAAAGTCCAGGCCATTAGTGCAGAAATGCAGCCCCTGGTTAGAAAAATGAGAGAAATAGATGAACTTTTTATAAAAACGCATCCTGATTCTTATGTTACACTTGATCTGGTGGCGCAACGTAGCCGCATGATGCGTGCCGGGAACTTTACGAAGATGTTGAGTGGTTTAAGTCCCAGGTTGAGAAATTCAAAATCCGGTAAGGAAATGTTGCGCAGGCTTAATGTGGAAAAACAGACGGCTATAGGGGTAAAGGCGATGGATTTCAGCCAACCTGATGCCGATGGAAATAAGATCTCTTTGGATGCATTTAAAGGTAAGTATGTTTTACTGAATTTTTGGGCGAGTTGGTCGGAGGCTTCCAGAGGAGAAAATTTAGACTTGTTGACGCTATATTTGCAGTTTAAGAACAAAGGCTTCGAGATCCTCTCTGTTTCTTTGGATGCGGATAGAGAAAAATGGCTGAATGCGGTGGGGGAGGATCATTTAATCTGGCCGCAATTGAGTGATTTAAGGGGCTGGAATAATAAGGCTGCGCAAATATATGCGATAACTGCTGTTCCCAAGAATTTTCTGATTGGTCCTGATGGACGTATTGCAGGGAAGGACTTGTTTGGGGAATCGCTTCTGGAAAAATTAGAAGAAGTACTTCGTTAAGGTTTTACTGAATTCTGCCTTGCTTGGAAAATGAAAAGTTGTAGGTTAGCCTGATACCAACAATCGGTGTTGCCTGATGGTTGATTCTTATAAAATCACCGTGAAGGTTGAGGTCAAGTATGCTTCTTTGTTCCGAGATCAGTTCATAGCCTCCGCTTGCTGTGGCGCCTATTCCGTTGTTGCTTCCTTCTTCTCCGCCTAGATAAGCCAATGCACCCAGACGGATATAGAAACCGGGTTCAATATAGTATTTGCCACCTAAGCCAAAATAACCGGTATAAGGGGTTTCGATACCGATAGAGGGTACCATAGAGAATTCTTTTGCCAATTTGATCTCTCCCTGAAGAACGCCTCCATAGCCTGAACCTTCTTTGGAAGCATTGAGTGCCAAACCGGCACCAATGGAATTTTTAGCCTGGCTATAGGCATGAGTACAAAAAAATGCAGTGCAAATCAGAAAAGCCAGTACGGAGCGTTGATATAGGGGAGTAATATGCTTAGCGATTCCGGGGCTTGATTTCATTTTTAAATTTTGTGTTTCAAATTAAACGCGAGTATACATAATATTATCATTTTTTTTGGCTGGAATTGATTTTAATTAAAGGAGATGATGAAATGCGAATTTTTTTATAAATCTTCATAAATGCTTAATCAGTTTTATCTAAGTTTGCAGATTGTTTATATTGTTGTAAATCATACATGGACATTTCGGTTGTAGTACCCTTATATAATGAAGAAGAGTCATTGCCTGAGCTCACCTCGTGGATAGCTAAAGTGATGGCTGAACATAATTTTACTTACGAAATTCTCTTTGTGGATGATGGGAGTACAGATTCTTCCTGGGCGATTATTGAACAACTCAAAGAGAAGTTTGATCGGGTAAGGGGTATCAAATTTAGGCGGAATTACGGAAAGTCTGCGGCTTTAAATGTGGCTTTTGAAGCTGCTATGGGTGATGTAGTGATTACGATGGATGCCGATTTGCAAGACAGTCCGGATGAAATCCCCGAATTATACAGAAGGATCAAAGAAGAAAAGTACGATTTGGTTTCCGGCTGGAAAAAGAAGAGGTATGATCCCATTACCAAGACGATTCCTACGAAGCTGTTTAATGCGGCGACAAGGAAAATGTCTGGAATTCAGCTGAATGATTTTAATTGTGGTTTGAAAGCCTATCGCAATGATGTGGTCAAAACCATAGAGGTTTATGGGGAAATGCACCGGTATATTCCTGTTATTGCAAAATGGGCAGGTTTTAAGAAAATTGGTGAGCAGGTAGTGGAACACCGGGCCCGTAAATATGGGGTAACCAAATTTGGTTTTAGCCGTTTTGTTAATGGTTTTTTGGATTTGTTGTCTATATTTTTTGTCGGGAAATTTGGCAAACGCCCAATGCACTTTTTTGGGTCGCTGGGGGTATTGAGTTTCTTACTGGGTACTTTTATGGCTCTATGGATGATTGGTGAGAAATTGTACCATATTGCTGCCGGTATTCCTTATAAACGTGAAATTACGGATCAGCCTTTATTTTATATTGCTTTAGTGGCCATTATCGTAGGATCACAATTGTTTTTAACTGGTTTTGTTGCCGAACTGGTGACGCGTAATGCACCTGAACGTAATCAGTATCTGATAGAAAAGGAGATCAGTTAAAGGATGTTTTTTTCTATTATAATTCCCTTATACAACCGGCCCCAGGAAATAGACGAACTGCTGGCTACCCTGACCAAACAGACTTACATGCAGTTTGAAGTGCTGGTGATTGAAGATGGCTCTGTCCATGATGCTAAGGAGATTGTTGCAAAATATAAGGACCGGCTGGATGTTCATTACTTCTTTAAACAAAATGCCGGACAGGGTTTTGCCAGAAACTATGGTTTTGAACATGCAAGGGGGGACTATTTTATCATTTTTGATTCGGATTGTCTTATTCCTGCTGATTATCTGGAAACGGTAAGGGATTATCTGTTTGAACATAAACTGGATGCTTACGGTGGCCCGGATGCGGCGCACAGTAGTTTTAGTCCGGTACAAAAGGCGATCAGTTATGCCATGACCTCTCCTTTTACGACAGGCGGGATCCGCGGAAATAAGAAGCACGTTGGACAATTTCATCCGCGCAGTTTCAATATGGGGGTTTCGCGCGAGGTTTGGGAGAAGGCAGGCGGTTTTATTTTAACCAGACTGGGGGAGGATATTGAATATAGTATTCGTATTCACGAGCATGGTTTTAAGATCGGACTGATTCCTGCTGCAAAAGTATACCACAAGAGAAGGACTAGTTTTGCCCAATTCTATAAGCAATTGCATTTCTTTGGCAGAGCCCGGATCAATATTTATAAGCATTTCCCTTCTGAGCTGAAATTGATCCATTTCTTTCCGGCTGCTTTTACAGTTGGTATTATACTAACTTTAATATTGAACATATTGTATCCGCCTTTGGCGTATATTTGTAACACAGCGTTGCTAATTATATTTGCAATGATTTTTTTTCATGCCTGGAGTGTGACTAAATCTGTTAAAGTTGCATTTTTGAGTATTATTGCATCTTTTATACAGCTTTTTGCTTACGGCATGGGTTTTATACAGGATTTTGTTAAAAGAGTAGTATTGAAACAATCATGATAGAATTTTTAAAAGAAAGCACCTTTACGGTGAACGAGGTGATTGGTAAAGCCTGGATACTAACCAAAAGGAATTACTTTTCCATTGCCACTTTATGCTTTTTAATGTTTTTGACTTCCAATGCCTCGGGTTTAATGGCTTTTTTCCTGAAAGACGTGAGTAAAGGTCTGAATATTTTCATGGCTGCCCTTTTTGTGATGCTGTATTTTACGCTTAATTTGTCCTTGCTGAAGTATATTTTTCACTTGCTGGATGATGAAGAGCATGATGTGAGTATTGTGAGTACGTTGCCTACCCGCCAGCAGATCATCCGGTTTTTGATTGCGATGTGCTATTTTATGTTTTGTATTGTAGGGGTATATTCTGTGGTGGCATTGGTTGGTTTTCCTTTTATCTATACAGGGATAAAAATGTCTGTGGTAACTAATGTTGCGATCTCTGTGGGTACCGTAGCTATTTTTATTACCTGGATCCGAATTTCTTTTTTTCCTTTTTTCATCATTGATAAGAATCAACCACCTTTTGGCTCTATTAAATTTAGTCTGGCCATTACAAAAGGAAATTTCACGAAAATTCTTCTGCTGTTGCTTGTGTTGGGTGGGTTTTATATTTTGTATCTGCTGGTGAGTTATATGCAGTGGCCTATTGTATCTTTCCTGATCAATATTTTAAGCTCTTTTATCATTGTTCCTTTATCTAATGTTGCTCTGACCATTGCTTATCGAAAAATGATGAGCGAGTATAAAGGTGATGAGCACCCTGATATCATTCACAATATTGTTTAAGCAAGGTTTATGGGATTAAAAGCAGCGTTGAGCAAACCTTTTGCCGCTTTTGTGGTAAAGGGGATTGACAAGTGGAAGAAGAATGCGGTGAAGGCACAGCAGGATACCCTTAAAAATCTGATGGCTTCGGCAAAGCAAACTTCTTTTGGAAAGGACCATCATTTTGCTTTGGTCAAAAATTATGAAGATTTTAAGAAACAGGTTCCGGTTAGGGATTATGAGGGCTTAAAGAATTATATTGATAGAGTTGTTGCCGGGGAAGCGGATGTGATGTGGAAGGGAAAACCGGAGTATTTTGCAAAAACTTCTGGTACAACTTCGGGGGCAAAATATATTCCCATTTCTAAAGACTCTATGCCGGAGCATATTAAGGCGGCAAGAAATGCTTTGCTTACCTATATTCATGAAACTGGAAATGCAGATTTTGTAAATGGGAAAATGATCTTCCTCCAGGGCAGTCCTGTCATGTCTAAGAAGAATGGAATTAAAGTTGGCCGCTTGTCTGGTATCGTGGCGAATCTGGTTCCGGCTTATTTGCAGAAAAACCGTTTGCCTTCTTACGCCACGAATTGTATAGAAGACTGGGAACTGAAGGTTGATGCAATTGTTGAGGAAACGATTGAACAGGACATGACGGTTATTTCTGGGATACCTCCCTGGGTACAAATGTATTTTGACAGGCTGACAGAGAAATCAGGAGGACGAAAGATCAAAGAAATCTTTCCTAATTTTAAACTCTTTGTTTATGGAGGGGTTAATTATGAGCCTTACCGGGCTAAAATTGAAGCGAGTATTGGCCGGAGGATAGATTCTATTGAGACCTATCCTGCATCGGAAGGTTTTATTGCTTATCAGGACAGTCAAAAGGATAAAGGATTGCTTTTACTGGCAGATGCGGGGATCTTTTATGAATTTATCCCTGCAGATGAATTTTATAATGACAACCCTACCCGCCTGAGTCTGGGCGAAATTGAACTTGATGTAAATTATGCTTTGATTTTAAATACCAATGCGGGTTTGTGGGGATATAGCATAGGAGATACGGTAAAATTTGTATCTAAAGATCCCTACCGGATTATGGTGACAGGGAGGATCAAGCATTTCATTTCAGCATTTGGAGAGCATGTGATTGGTGAAGAGGTTGAGCACGCTTTAATGAGTGTAGCCAATGAGGAGGGGATTGAAATTACGGAATTCACAGTGGCACCACAGGTGGTAGATCCGGAAGGTGGATTGCCTTATCATGAGTGGTTTATAGAGTTTGGAAATGTGCCTTCAGACCTTGTTGCTTTTAGCAGAAGGGTGGATGAGGTTTTGCAAAAGAAAAATATTTATTACTTTGACCTCATTGAAGGGAAGATTTTACAGCCGTTGATTATTCGTCCTTTGGTAAAAGAGGCTTTTGTGAGTTATATGAGAGCAGAGGGGAAGCTGGGTGGACAAAATAAGGTTCCCCGTTTAGCGAATGACAGAAAGATTGCGGATAGTTTAAGTAATTTTACGATTAAATAACAACGTCTTTGCAGATGTTGAAGGAGAAAAAGCTTTTGGCGATTAAAAAAAATATAAGCATACTGGGCTCAACGGGCTCTGTTGGTACACAAGCGCTGGAAGTAGTGAAGGCCAATCCGGAACGATACCGGGTTACAGCACTTACGGCTCAGTCTAATGACGTTTTATTGATTCAGCAGGCAAGGGAATTTAGACCCGAACTGGTGGTGATCTCTGATGAGGGGAAATATGAAAGCGTAAAGGAGGGCCTTGCCGGAACAGGAATTAAAGTTCTTGCGGGAGAATCCGCTTTATGTGAAGCTGCGGCTTTGCCTGTCAGTGATCTGGTTTTGACTGCTGTGGTCGGATCTGCGGGTTTGAAACCAACAATTTCGGCGATTGAAGCGGGTAAAGATATTGGTTTGGCCAATAAGGAAACCTTGGTGGTGGCGGGAGAACTGATCACGGAACTGGCCAGAAAACATGGTGTTAAGATTATTCCGGTGGATTCTGAGCATTCGGCAATTTTCCAGTGCCTGGTTGGTGAAGCATCTGATGCGGTAGAAAAAATTTACCTGACAGCTTCAGGTGGTCCTTTCCGGGGGAAGGACCGGGCCTATCTGGCTGGAGTGACGAAGGCACAGGCCCTGAAACATCCCAATTGGGTGATGGGGGCAAAAATCACGATCGATTCTGCATCTATGATGAATAAAGGGCTGGAGGTGATTGAAGCGAGGTGGTTGTTTGATTTAGATGTTGATCAGATTGATGTCATTGTACATCCGCAGTCTATAGTTCATTCTATTGCACAGTTTAAAGATGGATCTATGAAAGCCCAGATGGGCTTACCGGATATGAAACTGCCGATTCATTATGCACTGGCCTATCCGAACAGGGTGGAGAGCCAGCTTCCGCGTTTTAATTTTATGGATTATCCTGAGTTGAATTTTTTCCCTCCGGATTATTTGAATTTCAGAAACCTTGATCTGGCCTTTCGTGCATTGAAAAAAGGGGGTAATATGCCTTGTATTATAAATGCGGCAAATGAGGTGGTTGTAAATGCCTTTTTACAGGATAAAGTAGGTTTCCTGGAAATGAGTGATATTATAGAACGTTGTATGGAGGATATGCCTTTTGTTGGTCAGCCGGTACTGAATAATTATTTAGAAACCGATCATCATACGCGTATATTTGCCCACCAACTCGTAACAAAGTAATTTTTATTGATCTAATTATAAAAACATTAAAATAATATATGAACGGACTGATTATGGCTGCCCAGTTATTGCTGGGATTATCGATACTGGTAATATTACACGAATTAGGACATTTCTTGGCGGCACGTGCTTTTGGGATTAAAGTAGAAAAGTTCTATTTGTTTTTCGATGCCTGGGGTGTGAAGTTATTTAGCATTAAACGCGGAGATTGTGAATATGGAATTGGCTGGCTGCCTTTAGGTGGTTATGTTAAGATTTCAGGGATGATTGACGAATCTATGGATACGGAACAGATGGAACAACCTGTACAACCCTGGGAATTCAGGTCCAAGCCGGCCTGGCAGCGTCTGATTGTGATGTTAGGTGGTGTGGTTGTGAACATTATTGTTGGGATTTTTATTTTCTGGATGCTGACATTTAAATATGGAGAAACCTATGTGCCAAATAATTCCGTTCAGAATGGAATCAACCCCGGAGTGATCGGTAAAGAAATAGGTTTACAAAAGGGAGACCGTGTCATTGCGGTAAATGGAAATAAAGTACTGCGTTTTGATGAACTGATCAGCCCAAAAGTATTGCTTGGTAATACGAATTTGACGGTAATCAGAGAAGGGAAAACAATTGATATTAAAGTTCCGGATAACATTCTGAATAAAGTTTCTGATCTGGGAATAGAGGAATTTATTTCGAGGGAGCCTTTACTGACCTCAACCATTGATAGTGTGATGAGCGGAAAACCAGCTTCTAAAGCGGGTGCGCATAAAGGCGACCGTATTACAGCAATTAATAGTGTACCTGTAAAATACAATGTTGATGTGATCCAGGAAGTGAAAAAGCTGAAAGGCAAGGAAATGGTATTTACCGTAAACCGTGGCGGGCAGAGTTTAAACCTGAATTTGCCTGCAGATACGGCTGGTTCAGTAGGTATTGGATTTAATATTCATGAGATTAAGATAGAAACGATTCATTACGGCTTTTTCCAGGCTTTACCTATAGGTGCTCAACAGGCTTGGGTTCAGTTTAGTACCAATGCTAAAGGTATCTGGAAAGTCATTACGGGTAAAGTTAAGGCAACAAAGGCATTTTCAGGGCCTGTAGAGATTGCACGTAAGGTTTATGGAGGTCAATGGATCTGGGAAAGATTCTGGGCGTCTACGGCTTTTATTTCTATTGCTTTGGCTTTTATGAATCTATTACCTATTCCTGCACTGGATGGCGGACATGTTGTTTTTCTGATCATTGAAATGATTAAAGGGAAACCACTTGGTGATAAATTTATGGAACGTGCCCAGATTGTAGGTTTTGTTCTGCTGCTTTCCTTGATGGTTTTTGTGTTGGGGAACGATATATTTAAAGCTTTTATTAAGTAGGCAGTTTTATGGACTATTTTGAGCTGTATGGCTTATCCTTGAGTTTTAATCCGGATCCTGCTGTCATTAAACAGAAGTTTTATGAGTTGAGCAAAAAGTTTCACCCAGATTTTTATATCATGGAAAGCCAGGAGAAACAGGAGGAGGTATTGGAATTGTCTACACTGAACAATAAGGCTTATCAGGTATTGGGCGATCCGCAGAAACGCCTGCATTATATCCTCGAACTGAAAGGTCTTTTGACAGAAGGAGAGAATTATGTGCTTCCTCAGCATTTTTTGATGGAAATGATGGAGGTGAATGAAGCTTTGATGGAGCTGGAATTTGAACCTGATGCAGGAAAGTTACTGGCGATTAAAGCAGAGGTGGATCTGATTGAAAAGCAGCTGTTTGATGAGCTGTTGGTGTTGACTTCTGGTTTTGAAACACAGGATGAGGAGCAGCAGAAACAATCTTTGTTGAAGATCAAGGACCTTTATTACCGCAATAAATATTTGCTCCGGTTGAGAGAAAGACTTGATAAATAATTGATAAAAGACCTGGCGGCAGCCGGGTCTTTTAGGTAAAAGAGGGTTTTAATCCCGTTGTGAAGTTATTTTCCGGAGATCAGGTCGTGGTTTATAAAGGCACCGGCTTTTGTTCCGGCAGCGACAGCGGATGCGACAGAACGCATGCTTGTGGTGTTGTCGCCTGCAGCATATATGCCGGGTATGGAGGTTCTTTGGAATTCATCTATTTGGATATATCCTTGTTCGTTAATTTCACACCCGAGGTGCTCAGGAATCAGGCAGTGCTGTTCGAATGGGAGTTTTGCATAGATAGCATCGAGCTGAAAGGTGCTTCCATCATTAAAATTCATGGATTGAATATAGCCCTTGAGGTGCTGGAACTTCCTGATCTTTTTTTCTACTATAAATATGTTCTTCAGTGCCAGTTGATCTGCTTGTGCGGCTGTAATGGTGGATGGGCCATTGGTGAATATGGTCAGTTGGTCTGTCCAGTTATGGAGCAACTGACTGAATTCAAAGGCGATGTCGCCATTGGCCAGTAAACCCGTTTTTTGCCCTTTATATTCGTAGCCATGGCAATAGGGGCAATGGATAGCTGAGATTCCCCAGCAATCATCAAAGGATTCGATATTTGGCATCAGATCTTTTACACCGCTTGCAAACAGCAATTTTTTTGCTGTAAGATCCTGATGGCTGGAGGTGGATACCAGAAATTGTTCTTTCTCTCTTTTTACCTCTGTAACCCCTGCATCCATGAACTGAACTGTTGGGTATTGCAGGACTTGTTCTTTTCCGGTTTCGGCAATAGCAGCGGGTGTTTTTCCATCTTGTGTAAGGAAGTTGTGAGAATGGGGTGTGTGACGGTTGCAGGGCTTTCCACTGTCTATAACCAATACTTTTCTAATGGCTCTGCCGAGGGAGAGGGCCGCGGATAAGCCGGCATAACTGCCTCCGATGATGATGACGTCAAAGTTTTTAGTGATCATATGTATAAATTATTATTTGCAAAAAAAGCCTTAGAGAAATCTAAGGCTTTTTTGCGTTCAATAGGTGTTTTTAGGGCAAATACCTTTTTTAGCTTTGTTCGATTTCTTTTAGACTATCCATTTTCTTGTAGGCCAGGAATCCTTTGATGTCCTCAAAGTGTTCCCGGACGCGCTTATTTCCAAACTCGAATACTTTTTTTACCAGTCCATCAAGGAAATCCCGGTCGTGGGATACGAGAATCAAAGTGCCATCAAAATCTCTAAGGGCGTCTTTGATGATGTCTTTGGTCTTCATGTCCAAATGATTGGTTGGCTCATCCAGTATCAACACGTTTACAGGTTCCAGGAGCAACTTGATCATGGCCAAACGGGTTTTCTCTCCTCCGGAGAGTACCTTAACTTTTTTTGTCGTATCGTCGCCACTGAACATAAAGGCACCCAAAAGGTCTTTGATTTTTACAGTACCATCGCTTAATGGAATCTGGTCAATGGTTTCGAACACCGTTAAGTTCTCGTCAAGTAGCGCAGCCTGGTTTTGGGCAAAATATCCAATCTTGGCATTGTGGCCTATTTTTAACTCTCCTTCGAAGTCGATCTCACTCATAATGGCTTTGATCATCGTCGACTTACCCTCTCCGTTTTTACCCACAAAAGCCACTTTTTCTCCTTTTTCGATCACCATAGATGCTTTTTTAAATACAACATGATCGCCGTAAGTTTTAGTGAGCTCTTCTACAATTACAGGATATTGGCCAGAACGTGGAGATGGTGGAAATTTCAATCGTAATGCCGAAGTATCTACTTCATCGATCTCAATAACTTCGAGCTTTTCGAGCATCTTTACGCGCGATTGCACTTGCAGGGTTTTGGAATAGGTTCCCCTAAACCGGTCTATAAATTCCTGGTTATCTGCGATAAAACGTTGCTGTTCCTCGTAAGCTTTCAATTGGTGTACACGACGGTCAGCACGCAACTGGAGATAGTGGCTGTATTTGGCTTTGTAATCGTATATTCTGCCCATCGTAACTTCGATGGTACGGTTGGTGATGTTATCTACAAAAGCACGATCGTGTGAAATGACCATCACTGCTTTTGCGGAGTTGATGAGGAAATCTTCCAGCCATTGTATACTTTCGATATCCATGTGGTTGGTCGGCTCATCCAATAAGATGAGATCGGGTTTCTTTAATAGAATTTTGGCCAGTTCGATGCGCATCCGCCATCCGCCGGAAAACTCAGAGGTTTGGCGGGTAAAGTCTTTACGCTCGAAGCCTAAGCCTTTTAATACCTTTTCTACTTCTGCATCATAATTGATCTCTTCGATCGAATAAAATTTTTCACTCAGTTCCGATACACGTTCGATCAGCTTCATATAATCATCACTTTCGTAATCTGTACGGATGGTAAGCTGCTCATTCAGCTCATCAAGCTCTTTTTGCATTTGGTTTACCTCTTCGAAGGCTTTCATTGTTTCTTCAAAAACGGTCACCTTATCATGGGTGAGCAGATGTTGTGGTAGATACGCTATTACCGCATCTTTTGGACCGGTTACGTTCCCGGAACTAGGTTTAGCCACATCGGCAATGATCTTTAGGATGGTCGACTTGCCTGCGCCATTCTTACCCATCAGGGCAATTTTATCGTTCTCGTTTATCGAAAAGGTTACGTCGCTAAACAGAGTGGTTCCGCCAAATGAAACGGAGATGTTATTTACATTGATCACAGTATGGGAATATTGAATTATTGGCAAAGATAAGGGAAAGACATCGAATTATGGTGACCAAGATATATTTGTAGACAGCCAATTGGGAAACTGCTATTAGCTTAATTGAAGTTTGCTTTTTTGATGCCCAAGTATCAGCGTTTTTACTAACTCAGGTTATCAGTAACGCAATACAGATTGGAGATTTAAACACGATACCTTCTTCTAATAGCCATATCAGCCGGCCGGTATGGGGAGCAACAACCTCAACTGAAACTTTGTCTGTACATATCTCACAAATTATTTCATCTTTCAAAACGATATTATTCAGGTCTATTTTCCAATTGCTGATGATAGCTGATTCGGAAGGAGCATAACTCAATAAATCGCCCGGATTGTATAGGACTTCAATGCTCTGTGGAAATTTACCTTTAATATCACTATACGTTGATAGCGATGGACGAGGCTTTCGCCAGACCGGTTCTCCGGTGGGCACGTTAATTTTTAAATAACCTTCGGAAAGTTTTCTGGTCGATTCGGCTTCCAGGGCTTTATTGGAGTCTTCTTTTTCTTGCCTGGCCAGTTCTTCCTGCTGATCAAAAAAGTTGGTTTCTCCTTTTAGAATATCTGCAGCATAGGTCATCAGGTAATGAGAATATCCATAGAGTTGATCAATTTGATTGCCCTCAACAGGTATTGCAGGTTTTCGTTCTTTTATCAGTTGCAGAATGCTATATAGGGGACTATTCTTTGCGTTAATCCCAAAATGAATGTTTGTATTCATCCCCCAGTTAACACCTTCTACTACAATCCTGATCTTGTGATTCGAAAATCTTATCTGAAATAAATTATCCATTTCTGTTAGGACAATATTTTCTTCTTTTAAGCCAAAGCTACTGCAGATAATGGAAAAGGCTTTTCTTGCTTCATTTTTGAAGTTATAAAGCGCGTCGGCATGTAGTTTATAATAGTCTTGCACGGCTAGTGGGTATTAAAGATAGATGAGAACTCTTACTTATCCCTGTTTGAAAAACGATCTCGTTTATAACTTCCATTTGTTGATTGTATGTCGTGAATGAAGAGTAGCGGTATAAAGATAAGCAAACCGAAAGTAAAGAAAAAAGGGTTGCTTTTTAATGAGCAACCCTTTAAGGTTTGGACTTTTGTCCGGTATGTACCCAGCGCCGGAGTCGAACCGGCACGGTTTCCCACAGGTGTTTGAGACCAGCGCGTCTACCAATTCCGCCAGCTGGGCATTTGCTTTGTTAGCGGGTTGCAAATGTATAAAATGAATTATAAAAAGCAAAATTTATTTCTAATTATCTTCTTTTAGCTTTTTATCCACATAGAATGGGGCAAAAGGCAGCAATGAAGCCAGTACAATCAGAGCTGATTTTCCTGTTTTCCATTTGTTATCCATCCAGGCCATGATAAAAAAAGCAATGTAAAGTACAAATAATAGTCCGTGTGCCCAGCCTGTGTATTTTACGGCCAGAGGAAGATCTGCAAAATATTTAAGGGGCATTGCAATAAAAATTAACAGGATATAAGAAATCCCTTCTGCAACGGCTACTTTTCTAAAGATAGATAGTGAATTCATAATGGGGTATTGATTTGCGGCTAAAATACAGTAAAGACGGATGCAAAAAGATCCTTTTTTGCTTTTTTACAATGCGTTAACCCGAGAAATTTGAATTTTCTGTTTTTTCCTGATCTGTTCTGCTACTTTTTGATTAATGATTTAAGGATTTTTTAGTTGATTGTTTTTAAAAATCATATTCTATATTTGAATAAAAGGTTTTAGTAAAATTTATATATGAAGTGTCGATTGATTAATCTGGCCTTGTTGTCAGTGTTAGTTTGTGTTAAAATTTCTGTAAATGCTCAGGCTGTTCCTGGAACTTATACAGTGATTCCCCAACCATCTGTCTTAAATCCGCAGTCTGGTCATTTTATTTTAAATCGTAATACGGTCATTAGCCCGTCTTCGGGAACGCTCTTTGGAGCTGCTGTGAGAGAGTTGAAGACGATGAAGGAAAAAACTGCAGCAATAACGAAAAATACAATTTCATTGAAATCTGTGCGTGAAGATGTGATTCCAAGAGGCGGCTATAAGCTTTCGGTGAAGAATGAAAACGTGGTGCTTACAGCGTCTACCGCTGAAGGTGCATTTGCTGCTGTATCCACCTTAAAACAATTGATTGGAGCAAATCTGTATAAGAGTACTTCAAAGGGGGGCTTTAAAATTCCGGGTGTGGAAATTAGTGATGCACCACGCTTTGAGTGGAGGGGAGTACATTTGGATGTTTCCCGGCACTTCTTTGACCTGGAGTATCTGCGGAAAATGATTGACCGAATGGCTTTATATAAGTTCAATAAATTTCATTTGCACTTAACTGACGATCAGGGTTGGCGTATAGAGATCAAAAAATACCCGGAGTTAACGGCTAAAGGTGCCTGGCGTACTTTAAATAAGCAGGATTCTGCCTGTTTGGTACTCGCAAAGGATAACCCGGATTATGAATTGCCGGAAAAGCACTTTAAGATGATTGATGGGGTTAGGAAATACGGTGGATTCTATACTCAGGAGGAGATGAAGGGGCTGATTAAATACGCTGCAGACAGATCTGTTGAAATTATACCTGAAATTGATATGCCGGGACATATGATGGCTGCAACGGCTTTGATGCCCTGGCTGACTTCCAAGGGTAAAGGAGGACAAGCTAAAGACTTTTCTGAACCTTTATGTCCATGTAAGGAAACTACGTTTGAATTTGCCGAGAATGTATTTACAGAAATTGCAGCATTGTTTCCAAGTAAATACATTCATTTAGGAGCTGATGAAGTAGAGAAGAGCAGCTGGAAAAATGTACCTGAATGCGATGCGCTGATGAAGAAGGAGGGCTTGAAAGATATCAACCAACTGCAAAGCTATTTTGTACATCGTATGGAGCGATTCTTCAATAGTAAAGGGAAAAAGTTGATTGGCTGGGATGAAATTCTGGATGGGGGTATTTCCCCTACGGCCACATTGATGTATTGGAGGACCTGGGTGCCAGATGCTCCAAAGCATGCGGCGGAGAAAGGCAATGAACTGATCATGACGCCAGGAGAGTTTTGTTATTTCGATGCACAGCAGGATGCCAATTCTTTGCAGAAAGTATACTCTTTTGATCCTTATAATTTTAAGCTGAATACGGCCGAAAGAAAATTTGTAATGGGTGTTCAGGCCAATATCTGGACAGAATATATTCCTAGTGAGCAAAGATTGGAGTATATGGTCTTTCCCCGTTTGCTGGCGATGGCTGAAGTAGCCTGGGGTAAACCGAGTTTGGATTGGAAAGGCTTTGAGCAAAAGGTTATTGATCAGCTCCCTATGCTGGATGCGATGAAAATCAGTTATCGTTTTCTGGACTTGAACGGGTTTAGTGTAAACAGTGTTTTTGTAGATAAGGCTTCTCTGGAAATTTTTAACCCGGTTAAGAATTTTGATATACGTTATACCACAGATGGTTCTGTACCAAATTTGTCTTCTAAACTGTATAAAGGGAAACTGACCATTGAACAACCTGTTCAGTTTAAACTTGCTGCATTTAATACATCCGGAAAAAGAGGGGAGTTGTACACGGTTAATTATGAGAAGCAGGATTATGCTCCGTCAGTTCAGTTGGCTTCTGCAAAAAAGGGTCTGGATTTTTTCTACTATCCAGGAGCCTATCACTTTGTGAAAGATATTAATGAAAAGGCACTTGAAGTGCAAAAGGTGACTTCTGCTATTGAAATCCCTGTTGAAAAAACGGCAGATCAGTTTGCGACACGTCATAAGGGCTATTTTTATGCGGCTGAAAAAGGTATTTACACTTTTTTCCTTCGATCTGATGATGGCAGCGTATTGAAAATGGAAGGGAAAATGCTTGTGGATAATGATGGATGGCATTCTTCATTTGAAAAATCTGCCCAGATTGCTTTGGCTAAAGGATATCACCCTTTTGAACTGTTGTTTTTAGAAGGTGGCGGTGGATATACATTGAAACTTGAAGTTCAATTGCCTTCGGGCGAACGCAGACCAGTTCGGTCAGAAGATTTTTACCGGTAGGGCCTGAACATAAATGAACAGTTCAATGTCCGGTTATGAACAAAGGAGCAAACGTAAGTTGCTCCTTTGTCGTTTATGCCGGGTTTTTGATTATGGCATTGCTTTAGATCGTTGATTTATACTAATTGTTGCAGTAACAGAAGAAATCATCTTTGACTATGTTTAGACTGAACTTAAAAATAGCTTTGCGGAACCTTTCCAAGCGAAAAGGATATACCCTGATTAATATTGCAGGGCTTTCTATAGGAATGGCCAGCTGTATATTGATCTATATGTTTATTTCCTTCGAATTAGGTTATGACCAATCTTTCTCTAAAAAGGAAAGGATATATAGGGTAATTACTTCATTTGATTATTCAGGAACTATAGACTATTCTCAGGGTGTTTCTATACCGCTTACTCAGGCGATTAAAGAAGAGTTTCCTCAAGTTGAAAGGGCAGTAGCACTTCAACTTAGCGGCGGGATCCTGAAAATTAAAGATAATCTAGGAAAAGAAAAGATAAAAACTGCCGAAGATATATTTTATGCGGGACCCGAGTTCTTCGAGGTTTTCAATACGCAATGGTTATTGGGAAATCCCATTAGTTCACTGTCTCAGCCAAATACCATAGTGCTCTCTAAAAAGATGGCTCGGAGATATTTTGGAGACTATAAAGAGGCCATGGGCAGGACCATCAATTTTCAAAACAAAATTGACCTTAAAGTGACTGGTGTCATTGATGATCTTCCGGAAAATACCAGTTTCCCTCTGAATATTATACTTAGTTATGCGAGTTATCCGAACAGGAGCAACAAAAACTGGGAGTCTATAAGAAGTGCTTCCAACTGTTATTTGTTGCTTAAAAAAGGCACAAATATACGCGAATTTGAAAATGCACTCTCCAGGTTTACGGCTGATAAATACCGCGGTAAGAATATGGTGGGGAAAGTGAATCATTTATTGCAGCCTCTGCATGAACTACATTATGATGAAAGAGTGGGAAACCCGGCAAATAAGACCGTATCCATGAAATCAATCATTGGCATGGGGATTATTGGTCTGTTCTTATTGCTTACGGCCTGCATTAATTTTATCAATATGGCAACTGCTCAGATGATCAGCCGTTCAAAGGAAGTTGGTGTACGTAAAGTAATGGGAAGCTCGCGTAATCAATTAAGATGGCAGTTTTTGTGGGAAACCGGATTAATTACCTCTATTGCAGTAGTATTTGCTGGTGTATTTGTAGAGCTTGCAGGTCCGGGGCTGTCTGCTCTTTTACAATCAGATATTAAATTCGGATTTTTAGCTTATCCTTCAGTTTGGTTCTTTATTGGGGTTTTATGGATTGCTGTAAGTTTTTTTGCGGGATTCTATCCTGCTATCATCATGTCTGGATTTAGTCCTGTGCTGGCCATTAAGAATAAAGGAATAAGATCAGACGCTGGTGGATTAAATTTAAGGAAAATTTTAATGCTGGTTCAATTTTCCATTACAGCGATGCTGGTCATAGGAACTTTGGTGGTGATCCGGCAAATGAAATATATCCGTGAAAAGCCGCTTGGTTTTAGCACGAAGACCACAGCCATAGTTGATGTTCCTACAGATAGTTTGAGCAAGACTAAATTTGGACTTTTAAAGGAGAAACTTGCTCTTATTCCTGGGGTGAAGGGCCTGAGCTTTTGCAATGCGGCGCCCACATCCAATAACAATTATGATACAGATTTTTCTTATGATCACAAACCGAAGGCTGATTTTTCTGTTAGCGCTAAATCGGCAGACGAAGATTATTTCAACACATTTGGAATGAAGATCATCGCAGGAAGGGCTTTTTATAAAAGTGATACAATTAAGGAATTTGTGGTGAACGAGACGCTTCTGAAAAAACTTAAAGTAAAGAATCCGGAGGAGGCATTGGGGAAATTCTTTACGATGGAAAGCAGTAAGGGAGTTATTGTAGGAGTCGTACAGGATTTTGTTGATCAATCGCTGCATGAAATGATTTCTCCTGTTGCAATTTCTACTTCAAAAACGGAATATTATGCGATTGCCGTAAAGCTGGATACCAAATCTATTTTGCCGGTGATGAAACAAATAGAACAGCAATGGAACAGTATTTTTCCTGATCATGTGTATGGGGCTGTTTTTTTAGATGACCAGGTTAATCAGTACTACAAAACTGAACAGGTCATGGGAGCACTTTTTAAAGTGTTTGCGGCGATGATCATCTTCATCTCTTTCATAGGTTTGTTCGGCCTGGTATCGTTTGTTTCTACGCAAAGAACCAAAGAGATTGCTATTCGAAAAGTATTGGGAGCGAGTACATTTGAGCTAGTTGCGATGTTGAACAGTTCTTTTTTGAAAATGGTGCTTTTTGCAAATTTGCTCGCCTGGCCTGTTGTTTACATTTATATCCATAAATGGCTGGCTGGTTTTGCTTATAGGATTGAGATGAACTTCTGGCCATTTGCTCTGGCGATGACGGCTTCTTTAGGGCTTACTTTTATAATTGTAAGTCTTCGGTCTTACAGGGCTGCAAGAACTAATCCTGTGAAGGCGTTAAAAGAAGAGTAGTTAATAGTTCAATTAGGTTACTTAAGTAAAATATATATCACATGGGTGATATCAAGTTGATATTTTTATAAATTTATCCGTACCAAATAAGAGAAATATGATCAGACGGAGTTTTATAAAAAAGGCGGGAATTACAGCGGGGGGTTTATTATTGCACAATACCTTGCTTAAGGCGGTAAGCTTACCTTTTGAAAGCAGGAAAATTAATATTGCAGTTATTGGCTGTGGCGACAGGGGAACGGGGCTTATGCAGGTATTAAAACAAATTCCTGACCTGTACCAGATCAAGGCCATTTGTGATGTCCTTGATTTTCGTTTGGAAAACGGCCGAAAGATAGTGCCTGGAGCTTTGGCTGTTAAGGATTATAAGGCAATCCTGGATCATAAAGATATTGATGCTGTACTGATCTCTGTACCTTTAAATATGCATTTTCCGATTGCTAAAGATGCTTTGCTGGCTGGTAAACACGTTTATTTGGAAAAAACGATGACTTATAATATTCCCCAGGCTTTAGAACTGGTGGCCCTGGTCAAGTCAAAGCCTAAGCAGATTTTACAGGTTGGACATCAATACAGATATACACCGCTTTATTTCAAGGTTAAAGAGATGATCGATCAGGGGTATCTGGGTAAGGTAACGCAGATTGATTGTCGCTGGGATCGTAACGGAAGCTGGAGAAGACCTGTTCCTGACCCTTCGCTGGAACGACAGATCAACTGGCGGATGTATAAAGAGTATTCCGGTGGGCTCCCGGCAGAATTATTATCCCATCAGATTGATTTTATCAACTGGGTTTTTGATACGCATGCCGATGAAGTCATTGCAACAGGTGGTATTGATTTCTATAAAGATGGAAGAGAAACTTATGATAACGTACAAGCTGTGCTGCGGTATAGTAAAGAGCACATGATCGGAAACTTTGGGGCGACTTGTGCCAACAGTCATGATGGCTACTTATTTAAGATCAAGGGTTCAAAAGGAAGTATTTCTCTGTTGGTGGATGAGGGGATATATTATCCGGAAAAGGAAACTTTAAAAAAATACAATCAGACAGTGGATGGTGTAACAGGTGCAACCAAAATTACCTGGAATAAAGACGGTGGTATTCCGATTCTTACCGAACCAATCAAAGATGGGTCCTGGTATGCGTTAACTGATTTTCATAAATGTGTGACAAGCGTGGAAATGCCGACTTCAAATGTGTTTACGGGATCTAAGACAGCCATTAGTGTGCATATGATCAATAATGCCCTTTTTGGAAATGCGATAGAAAACTGGAAACCCGGGTATACTGTATAGTTCCCTTATTGGAGGAGACTCAATGCCTTTTTAAGGTCCAGGTCTCGCTTATTGGTGATGTCTTCAGCGCTGTATGACACCGTATAATCAGGAAAAATTCCATGTCCAAATACCGGGTTTTTAGCAACGGAGACCACACGCATCCATGGGAATTCAACAACGATATGGGTGTTTGGTAAGGTGAGGTGTTGAATAGTGCCCCCACTACAGCCTTCTTCTGCACCTGCAGTTTCTCTGCCAATAAATTTGGCGTTTTTACATTGGGCCTTAATGGCAGCAGCAGCATGTGCACCTGAAGAAAAAGTTGCCCCGTCAATCAAAACGAATAGCGTGCCCTTAAAATGCCATAGTGGGTTAACCGGGAGTGCCTGGTAGGACAATCCGAATACGGGTCGAAAATCAATATGATAGCCGTCTGCTCGTTTAGGGCCGGGTTTAAAACCGAGTTTAAAGCTTTCTGTCCGGTTGGCATCAAAGTACTTATTAAAGGGGTTGACTGCCGGGTCAGGGGTCCTGGATCTTATTTCTTTGATGATATGGAAGGATGAATCTGCGAGATAGGAGAGTAGTTTTGCTGCAATTCTGATATCACCTCCTGTGTTATGTCTAAGGTCAATAATGAGATTTTTAATGCCTTTCATCCGTATTTGCTTAAAGGCCTGCTCGTAAATCAGCGTATCGGCGTACTGAAAGGTTTTGACCTCAAACCACGCTGTTGAACTGGTGTTTGAAAACCGGAGAGGCAGATAATCTGTGTTGGTGGCTTCTGTCCAGTT
Source organism: Pedobacter nutrimenti (assembly GCF_032678445.1). GTDB lineage: Bacteria > Bacteroidota > Bacteroidia > Sphingobacteriales > Sphingobacteriaceae > Pedobacter > Pedobacter nutrimenti_A. Next base: position 415,308 of record NZ_JAVTSQ010000005.1, on the reverse strand, counting down.
TTTCTGTTCAGGGGCCTGTTTTTGTTCTGGTTTAAAAGGAGTATTCTCTGTTATAGCACCTATTTGTACGATTTTGGTTTTGCCTTGGTTATTTCTGACCAGTACCCGGTAGGGGGCTTTCCAATGGTAATATTTAGTACAAGCATCTTCGAAACCATCGTATTCACTTAAAAATAGTTCTTTGAAAGTTTCATTGTAGCCATCACCACAATATAGATCATAGCCGTGACGTATGACATCGGAAGTTGGAATGTCATTGATGCTAATGATTTCGTCACCTGTGTGAAGCTTAGCTGTTCTATAGGTCTTAACCCAGGCCCGGTGATTTCGAACCAGAACCTGAAAGGGAAGGGGCGGTTGTTTAGGCTCTTTGGAAGGATCAAATCCTGCGGAATGCTTTAATTGAGTATGCCCGCATTTCAATGCACATAGAAAGGGATAGATCCTGGTGATAAAGTCACTTTCGGTTAGAGGATGAGTTATTGACGAACAAGTGCTTTTATATATTGCTTTGAGCTGTTGTGGGGTAGTATAAATGCCATAGGCTGGATGCATTTCCTGAATAGCAGCCCAAAGGATTGCTAAATCTTCCTGCATATTTTTAACGGAGATCTTTTTAAGGATTACCGTTGAGACAAAAGTCTGTTTTTTTTGATATTTGCCTGCCTTTGATATGGGTATACCGAACAGAACAGCGCATAGGACTAATAACGGTACGACGGTAAAGGTAGATTTTTTTAAAGATCTGAAGCCCATTCTGGCAAATTGAACTCTAATTTACTTTAGTGTTTTGTTAAATCAAATTTTTTTGCGAAAATATATAATATAGTGGTACAGCGTTGTTTTTATGTTTAAATGTAGTTTACGCAAACGTTTGCGTTTTAAATATTTTACATTATTTTTGGAATCCGCTGTACTCCTTGATATATTCACACCGTGATTAAATAAGTGATTTTGGAATCTTATAACGATCTTACAGATAGTCAATTAGCAGGTTTGCTGAAATTAGGAGATACTGCCGCCTATGCCGAGATCTACGATAGGTATTGGGTGGTTTTATATCGTTATTCCAGAAAAGTGCTTTTAAATGAAGATGAAGCGGAAGATGTGGTTCAGGATATCTTTGTCATGTTATGGAGTAAGTCTTCAGACTTGGACATCAAAGTGTCTCTTTCTTCTTTTCTTTATGCTTCTGTTAGAAACCGGATACTTAAACATTTTGAAAGAAGTAAAGTCCGTAATAATTATCTCAATTCACTGGAGAAATTCATTGATGAAGGTAAATGTATTACAGACCATTTGGTAAGAGAGCATGAACTGGCATCCAGAATTGAGGCAGAGCTTGCTCAGTTGCCGGCGAAAATGAGAGAAGTATTTGAATTAAGCCGTAAAGCGCACCTTTCCTATAAAGAGATCTCAGAAAAATTAGAAATCTCGGAACTTACTGTTAAAAAGCAGGTAAGTAATGCAACAAAGGTATTGAGGATCAGACTTGCAGATACCTTCAGCGTCTTTTTCACATTTTTTTAGTTTTTTTTCTCGTTGGTTCTACTACTTTGACCTGAGCTGCGGTTCTTTACCATATGCCGGCATGATGACTATGGTTTCTGATGCTGGCCATATGAAAAGAAGGTGGTATAATGGAGCATAAAAGAGCCGATAAATTATTAAACAAATACCTGAAAGGAGAGGCTTCTGCACAGGAAAAAGCGCTCGTGGAAACCTGGTTTTTGGAAGAGACTCAGGAAAAGGAAAGAGCGTTTGCTGAGCCTGATTATGACAGGGTGAAGGGTAAATTGTGGAAAAATATCCAGCAAAAAAATGATCGGCCAAAACCAGTTAAACCCCTATGGCCACGAATTGCGGCTGTTGCCGTCATATTATTGGTTATGGGAATTGGAGTCTATATCATCAGCAATAGATCTTCCCGCAAAGCACCATCCTCCACTTTTTATGCTAAAAACGATGTTTCTCCTGGATCTAATAAGGCCATTTTAACTTTGAGCGATGGCTCGAAGATTTCGCTTACGGATGCGGGAAATGGAAAAGTAGCTGATCAGGCAGGAATTTCAATTACAAAAATAGATGGCAGATTGGTTTATGAATTGAAAGATGCTGCTATGAAATCAGTTTCAGGACATACTAAAATCTTAAATAGCATTTCAACGCCTAAGGGTGGACAGTATCAGATCAATTTGCCGGATGGCACTAAAGTATGGTTAAATTCTGCATCATCTCTAAAATTTCCTGCAAGTTTTAAAGGACTTCGGGAGCGTAAAGTAGAGTTAGAAGGAGAAGCCTATTTTGAGGTTTTTAAAGATAAAAGAAGTCCATTTAAAGTACTCAGCAAACACCAGGTTGTGGAGGTATTCGGAACGCATTTCAATATCAATTCTTATACGGATGAACAAAGTACCAAAACAACTCTTCTGGAGGGTTCTGTACGTGTATCCTCTGTGATGATGACGAATGAGAAGAAGGAAAAGCCGTCAGGGCACTTTCTTAAGCCTGGTCAGCAATCTACATTAAGTAATACTTCACCGGAAAAAATAAATATAGAGGCCGCCCGTCTGGATCAGGTGATGGCCTGGAAAAATGGGTATTTCCATTTTGATAATGATAATTTGTACACTGTAATGCGCCAGTTATCAAGATGGTATGATGTTGAGGTTATTTACCAGATCAAAAGTTCAGATGATGAGTTTATAGGAGATATTCCACGATCGGTGAATTTATCTGAAGTATTGAAGATCCTGGAATATAGTGGTGCTCATTTTAGAATTGAAGGAAAGAAAATAATTGTAACCAAATAGAATAGCTAAATAACAGAGTTTTAATTTAAACCATTTGTGTATGAACAAATAACTATCTAACCAAATCCTATTCGGTAAAGAATAACCGGACCCTGGTTGCAACAGGATCCGGTAGGATTCCATCCGGATAAATCAGAATGGAAAAAAGTCCAGGAAGATCTCAAAAAATACCTTGTTAAATAATTTATGAATTAACCCAAACATTCAAAAGTATGAATTTAAATTTATGCAGGAAAGCCTCTTTTAAGAGGAGGCTCTTCTCATCTAAGATTTTATTGGCAATGAAACTTACAATTGTCCTGTTAATTATCGGATGTCTCCAGGTTTCGGCTGAAGGATATGCACAGAAAATCACGATTTCAAAAAAGAACAGCACATTTAGCAGTCTTTTTGAGACGATCAAAAAGCAGAGTGGCTACAGTTTCTTTTATAATAATAAATCTGTAAAAGAGGCAGGGAAGGTTAGTGTGAACCTTAAAGATGCCAGCATGGAAGAAGCGTTAACCGCCATTCTTAAGGGGCAGCCATTCACGTATGTGATCATGGATAAGATGGTGGTGATTAAAAAGGAAATTCCGGTAGTCAGCAGACCTATGGAATTTTTTATCAATCTAATCAATGTACACGGTATGATAACTGACACTGAAGGTATCCCTTTGCCGGGGGCTTCCATTCAGGTCAAAGAGACGAAAGAAGGAACAACTTCCAGTTCAACAGGCCAGTTTTCAATAAATGCCAGGGCAGGGGATGTATTGGTCATAAAGTATATTGGCTATGTAACAAAAGAAATCACAGTAACCAATTCTGGTGCTGCAATGACCATTGTACTGGAAGCAATTAAACAGAATCTGGATGAGGTAGTGGTTACCGCTCTGGGAGTTAAACGGGCAGAAAAATCTTTAGGATATGCTGTGCAACGGGTTTCTGGAAGTGCGGTTCAGACAGTCAAGGGCGTTGATCTGGGCACTTCACTAACAGGAAGAGTAGCAGGATTGGTGGTCAAGAATTCTACGGAATTTAATGCAAAACCAACCTTAGAACTTCGTGGTGAAACAGCAATACTGGTTGTGGATGGTGTGGATTACGATAATTTAAGCCTTAGAGACATTCCAACAGATGATATTGAAAGTATAGATGTTTTAAAAGGCCCAACGGCTTCCGCTTTATACGGCGCAAGAGCCAAGGGTGGGGTATATTTAATCACGACTAAGAAAGGCGCTGCTGGTAAAGGATTCTCTGTTGATGTAAATAGCAATACGATGTTGCAATTGGGCTATCTGGCACAGCCAAAGGTTCAAAGTTCTTATGGACGGGGGCAAAATGGTAAAATTGATAATGATTATGTTTGGGGCCCCCGGCTAAATGCTGGAAATACCGCAAGAGACTGGAATCCGGTAACCAAGCAGTTTGAAGACAACAGGCCACTGTTATCTGTGGGCAAAGACAACCTTAAAAATTTTATGAGTACCGGCATTGTGGCAAACAATAATGTTACTATAGCGCAAACGGGCGAAAATGGAAGTTTTAAAATTGGTTTGAACCATATTTACAACAAGGGACAGTTTCCTAATCAGCAATTGAATATGATGAACGTAACTACTGGTGGGGAGATTCGGATCAACGATAAATTTAAAATCGAAAGCCATATGGGAATCAGCCGCCGTTCTGCGCCACAAATATGGGGTAGCGGATATGGGAATCAAGGGTACTTATACCAGTTGGTGATGTGGACTGGACCTGAATATGATATCAGAGACTACAAAGATTACTGGGTGGTTCCAAATAAAACACAAAACTGGATGTACACCAACTGGTATGATAATCCTTATCTGATTGCGAATGAGAAATTGAATGGAATACAGGAAAATACAATGAATGCCAGTGTTATCGCTAATTATGCCTTTACACCGGACCTGAACTTGATGCTCCGAATTGGCTATGATAACTATAATAACAAAAACACCATGCGGAATCCGACTTCTAATATATTTTCTACACGTGGCGGGTGGAATGCAAAGGGAATGTATAGTATTACCGATTCGAAGGGGTACAGTACAAGTAACGATTTGATTTTAACTTATAAAAAGAAAATTGATAAGTTCTCCTTTGAAGGATTAGCGGGTGGTAACTTCTTTCATAAAGAAGACGAAACCTTTAGCGGAACGACAAAAAACGGGTTGATTTCTCCTACTTTCTTTTCTCTTTTGGGGTCGGTAGAGCCTGTTACAGTAGGACAGAGTTTTACGCCTAAGGAAACAAGTAGTTTATACGGAAGGGCATCTCTGGGATGGAACGATGCAGTATTTTTAGATTTTACGGGTAGAAATGACTGGCTGTCTACTCAACCAAAATCAACGAGGTCCTATTTTTATCCTTCTCTGGGCTCAAGCGTGGTCATTTCTGAATTGGTTAAATTGCCTGAAGTTATCGATCTTTTTAAGGTTCGGGGATCTTTTGCTGTATTTAAAACTCCTGCGGGCATTTTTGCAACCAACCGTGCATACAGCACAACTACTGCAGCTTGGAATGGATTAAATTCTGCAAGTTATCCTTCGTCTTTACTTGGAAATGGAGATATTTTGCCGAGCTCTCAACGCACCTGGGAAATTGGAACAGCAGGTTATTTGTTTAAAAAACGACTTCATTTTGACGTCGCTTACTTTAATAAATACTACTATAATCAGCAAACTCAGGCTACTATTCCTTCTTCCTCTGGATTTTCAAGTACATTGGTCAATACTGCCGAAACCTACACCAGAAGAGGTTTGGAGATTTCTATAGATGGAACTATTCTGAAAAGCAAAGATTTTGAATGGAATTCAATGATTAACTGGTCGAATCAGCATAGATATTACGATAATCTGGATCCTGTTTATTCTGCAGATAACCCATGGGTTAAGAAAGGGCAACGTCTGGATACTTATACGGCTTCTTACTGGTTAAGGGATCCGGAAGGAAATGTGATCCATTCCAGCGGTTATCCTGTGGAAAGTGATTATGTAAAAAAATATGGTTATGGAGAACCGGATTTTAGCTTTGGATTTATCAATAACTTCAATTATAAGAACTGGACCCTTGGTGTCAACATTGACGGCCGTATAGGAGGTTTAATGTACAATTATCTGTATGATAAAATGTGGGACAGCGGTACCAATCCTGAATCTGATAATCAATACCGCTATGATCAGGTGGTGAATGGTTTAAATAATTATGTAGGTAAAGGTGTCAAAGTGGTTTCCGGAAGTGTTAGTTATGATAAATATGGCAATATAACCAGCGACACCAGGAAATATGCAGCCAATGATGTACAGGTGGGTTATCAGGACTATGCTCAGAGTTTTAGAGGTGGTGATATGGGAATTCAGAAGGAAACTTTTATTAAACTGCGCGAAGTATCGCTCGGGTACAATTTTCCTTCAAGATTTGTGAATAAGCTTGGCTTAAAAAGAGCTTCATTTTCTATTACAGGGCAAAATCTATACCTCTGGACCAAATTTAAGTTTTCTGACCCTGATGTAGATACAGAAAACCTGAACTCACCTTCGCAACGTATGCTTGGCTTTAACATCAGAGTAGGACTTTAATCGTGATTAATATAAACTTTATGAAGACTAGATTTTTAAAATATACACTGTTATTGTTTGCATTAGCAATTGCAGCAAATGGTTGTAAGAAATACGATGACATCAATACCAATCCAAATACAACCACACAGGTGAATTCTGCCATGCTCGCTACCACGATGATATTGAACATTACGCGGAGTGACATCAGTACCCAGAAATCTTTTATGCAACCCTTTTTATTAGGTAAGTACCTTACCTGGGGTGAAGGACAGGAAGGTTTTCAATACAATAAATTAGGAAGAACTGATTTTAGCCGGATTACATTGCTCCGGAATATACCTCCGATGATCAACTATGCAACAAGTGATGGATTGAAAAAGTCGTATCAGGCCTTGGGGCACTTTATCAGGGCATGGCAGTTTTTTATGACCACAATGCAGGTAGGAGATATTCCTTATACAGATGCGGTGAAAGGGGAGACTGATAACATTCTGCAACCAAAATATGATGCGCAAAAGACGGTTTTTCTGGGAATATTAAATGAGTTGGATCAGGCTAACCAGTTATTTGCTCAGGGAAGCAATTTTGAAGGAGACCCAATATATGCGGGTAAAGTTGATAACTGGAGAAGATTAACGAATAGCTTTGAGTTACATGTACTGATCAATTTATATAAGAAAACCGGAGATGCTGATCTGAAAGTTATTGAACGCTTTAAGGATATTGTTAGTAACCGGCCACTAATGCGGGATTACAAAGATAATTTTGCTTTAGCTTATAATGCTACCGCTGGTCAAAACTATCCCTGGTCAGATGTTCCTGCTGGATCTGGGAATTCTTTTGTTAAATCTAATTATACAATGTTATCTAATGTATTGCTGGGTCCACTGAAACTGTTAAAGGATAAAAGGTTGTTTTACTATGCTAAGCCATCGCCTGTTAAGATTGCATCCGGACTAACAGAATCTGACTATGACGCTTACCCAGGTGTTGAACCTTCAGATGCATTTTCGAGCCTGCAGACCAGAAGGGTGAATAAAGACTATGCAGATTTGAACAACCGTTACGTTCAGCTGGTCAATGCAGAGCCTGTAGCTGTATTTAGTTATTGGGACCTTCAATTTATTCTTGCTGAAGCAACGGTTAGGGGCTGGATCAATGGGGTTGCTGCTCAAAGTTATTATGCCGCTGGTATTACAAATTCCATGAATTTTATCGCGACCAACACACCTGACCTTACAGATTACAATCACAGCATGAAAATGGACGCAGCTTATATTAATGCTTATCCATTGTTACCAGCAGTAGTGCTTTCTGGAACAAGTGAACAGCAAATTGCCCAGATCATCACTCAAAAATATCTGGCCAATTTTCTTCAAGGAGGCAAATATTCTGCCTGGTTTGAAAATAGAAGAACGGGTTATCCTGTTTTTACCTTAAATCCGGTAACAAATTTAAATACACCAGCTTCAAATCTTCCTTTAAGGTGGCTATATCCTTCTAATGAACTGGACTACAATTCTGTAAATTTATCTGCTGCCGTTCAAAGCCAATATGCTGGAAGTGACGACACGAACCAGACGATGTGGATTCTAAAAAATTAAGTATTTTGCCAGCCTGCCGGAACCCTTCCAGGTACCGGCAGGCATTTATTGCATAAAATTATGGACAACAGAAGAGATTTTATAAAGAAAGCATCGCTGTTAACAGGAGCATTAGGTCTTTCGAGTATTTTGCCGCCATCTATTCAAAGAGCGTTGGCCATAGATCCTGAAGTGGGAACAAGTTATCTGGATGCAGAACATGTGGTTTTTCTGATGCAGGAAAACCGCTCCTTTGACCATGTATTTGGTGCGTTGAAGGGCGTTCGTGGTTTTAACGATCCACGAGCAATCCGGCTTGCGAATAATTATCCGGTTTGGTTGCAAAGCAATAAAAAGGGTGAAACCTATGCGCCTTTTAGATTAGACATTAAAGATACCAAGGCTACCTGGATGAGTTCGCTTCCGCATTCCTGGGACAACCAGGTGGATGCCAGGAATAAAGGCTGGCATGATGGCTGGCTAGATGCAAAACGTTCAGGAAATAAAGAATATGCGGATATGCCTTTAACCATGGGCTATTACAATAGACTGGATGTGCCTTTCTATTATGCACTGGCTGATGCTTTTACGGTTTGTGACCATAATTTTTGTTCTTCTTTAACAGGGACGAGTCCAAATCGTTGCTTCTTCTGGACGGCGAAAATCAGAGAACAACAACGCGCGGATTCGAAACCGCATTTGTCAAATGACAATATTGATGGGTCTGAAAGGATTTCCTGGAATACATTTCCAGAACGATTGAGTAGCCATGGCGTAGACTGGAAGATTTATCAAAACGAGCTGAGTGTTGGTGTAGGTTTTGAAGGAGAAGAAGATGACTGGTTAGGGAACTTTACAGATAATCCACTGGAATTTTTTAAACAGTATCATGTAAAGAGACATCCTGAACACATTGCTTATTTAAAAACAAGCAAGAAGGAGCTGGAACAAAAACTTCAGGAAAAACCAGATCCTAAGCTTCAGAAGAAATTGGACTGGGTAAAAAAGGAACTGGATTTTCTGGAGCAGAATCCATTGGATAAATTGAGCCCCGAAGAACAGGATATTCATCGCAGAGCTTTTGTAACGAATCGAAAAGACCCGGATTTCCATAGTCTGGAGAAGATCACCTATGATGACCATGGTACCCAACGGACGGCTAACGTTCCGAAAGGGGATGTTCTCCATCAGTTCAGAACAGATGTGGACGGCGGTAAGTTACCAACGGTATCCTGGCTGGTCGCTCCATCTAATTTTTCTGACCACCCAAGTGCACCATGGTATGGGGCATGGTACCTTTCTGAAGCGATAGATATTTTGACTAAAAACCCAGAGGTCTGGAAGAAGACTATATTTATCTTAACCTATGATGAAAATGATGGGTATTTTGACCACATGCCACCTTTTGTAGCGCCAAATCCAACAGATCCGACCACGGGTCTGGTCTCTAAATCTTTGGATGTTAGTGCAGAATATGTGTCTGGTGAAAAAGAAAGTCCGATTGGTTTGGGTTACAGAGTGCCGATGCTTGTCGTTTCTCCCTGGACTCGCGGAGGGTATGTGAATTCACAGGTCTTCGACCATACCTCTTCGATTCAATTTTTGGAACATTTTTTAACACATAAAACGGGTAAGAAGATCCATGAGGACAATATTACGTCCTGGAGAAGAAGTTTGTGCGGTGATTTAAGTTCTGTGTTCAGACCGTATCATGGTGAAAAGATAGCTTTTCCGGAGCCCATAAAAAGAGCGCCTTTTATTGAAGGTATCCACAAGGCAAAATTTGCTAAACTACCAGATAATTATAAAAAACTGACGGCCCAGGAGATAACCGGAATTATGAAGTCGCCAAAAGGTAATACGCTTCTTCCTCAACAAGAAAAAGGGATTAAGCCAGCGAATGTTATACCTTATGAAATCTACGCACATGGAAGTCTGGACCATGCTAAGGGACAGTTTGAAATTGCATTTACTGCGGGTAACACATTTTTTGGAAAAGCCTCCAGTGGAGTTGGGTTTAATGTGTATGGTGGTGGGCGTTATTGGGCCTTTACGGCTGATGCGGGAGATACTCTACATTACCAATGGCCGTTGGAGATGTTTAAAAACCAACAGTATGATTTGAAGATACACAGTACAAATGGCTTTTACAGGAGGTACACGGGGGATGTAAATGATCCCGAATTATCTGTGGCTGTGTTGTATGATCCGCAAAGGAAAAATTTGCTGTTGAAAATGACCAGAAAGACTAAAAAACAGGAATTGAAATTTACTTTGGAAGACCTGTCCTATGGACAGCATAAGCGCGAGATTGTATTTCCAGCGAACCAAAGTGAAATGGTGGAAACTATTGTTCTTGGCAATAACCACAATTGGTATGATCTTATTTTACGAATACATCAGTATCCTGCTTTCAGTCAGCAGTTTGCTGGGCATCTTGAGCATTTAAAAGAGAGTTTTACAGATCCACTTTTGGGAGATGCTGTTTCTTGAAAACGCTTCATAGGTTAATATCAAACGTTTGCGCAGCTTTATAAGCGGTTAAAAGATTTGGTTTGAATAATTTACCCATTATTTGAACCAAATCTTTGAGTTATAAACCGAAATAGTCCTTGAAAGTTTACGCTGAATTTCCGGATAGTCAATTGATCAAACGTTTGAAAGAAGGTGATAATGCAGCCTTTACAGAAATTTATGAACGTTATTGGGAATTTCTTTACCAGGCTAGTTACAAGATTTTAAAGGATTCAAATGTTTGCGATGATCTGGTACAGGAGGTTTTTGTATGGTTGTGGCTTAACAGGAAAAAACATCTGACTGATGCTTTAAAACCTTATCTGTATGCTGCAGTGAAATATAAAGTACTTAACGTCATCCGGCATGGAAAAGTGAAGGAGGCTTTCTTTGCGAGAACGGTAGAAAATTATGTGGAGGTTGCTGCAGATGAAAATACGTTAGAGGTGAGAGAGCTCAAAGAGATTATTGCGAAGTTCACACAGTCATTACCGGAGCGTGCCGGACAAATTTTTCACTTAAGCAGAAACGAATTTCTAACCAATAAGGAAATAGCCGAGAAGTTAGGGATATCCGAAAAGACGGTAGAGAACCAAATGAATATTAATCTTAAAAAATTAAAAGTCTCCCTGGGCAGGATGTCTTTCTGGTGTACCTTTTTGTAACGCACACGGCGTATTATTAAGAAAAAAATATTTTTTTTCGTTTGGCTTGGGTGCTGGGTGTGTCTGAAGTGCTGTGTTATTAGAAGCGACAGAAAAAGCCCGCTTTTAACCAAATGAATAAAGAGGAGTTTCTTCAGTTAGTCTCAAAAGTAAGTAAGGGAACAGCAACAGATGCAGAGATTGCTCGTTGTGAAGCCTGGTTCAACTCTATTGACGGAGAAGCGGGCTGGAATACGGATGAATTGGGGGAATCTGATTTGAAGAAAAAATATTTGTTAGATCAGATCCAATCTCAGATCCATCAACGTGAAAATGGCCGGACGAGATCCCTTTTCTTTAAACTGGCTGCTGCCGCGGTTCTTATACTGCTGGGCACAGGTTTGTTTTTTTATAAAGCGGCTGTTCTTTCTAATACAGCCAAGCAAATTACTGTATATAAAAATGATGTGAAACCCGGTTCCAATAAAGCTTATCTAACCTTGGCCAGTGGAGAAAGGATTAGCTTAACTGATGCATCTCATGGTGATATTGCAGATCAATCAGGTGTTAAGGTTACGAAATCTGCCACTGGAGAATTAATATATACCATCGCAAAAACAAATAGCCTCTCTAAAAATATAACAGGATCCAATACCATTGAAACTCCTAAAGGAGGACAGTACCAGATCAGTTTACCAGATGGTACTAAAGTTTGGCTTAATGCTGCCTCACGGTTAACCTATCCTGTTTGTTTTGCAGCCCATGGCGAACGACGTGTTGAATTAAAAGGAGAGGCCTATTTCGAAGTCTTTAAAGATAAATCACATCCGTTTAAGGTCAAAAGTTCCGGACAGGAAGTTGAAGTACTTGGAACCCATTTTAACATCAATTGTTATTCAGATGAAAACGTTGTCAAAACAACTTTACTTGAAGGGAGTGTGCAAATACGAAATTCTTTTAAAGGAGAGAATGATGCAAGAACAGCATTGAAGCCTGGGCAACAATCTATCCTTAAAGATCTGCAAGTGAAGGTTAAAGAGGTAGATCCGGAAGAGGCTATTGACTGGAAGAACGGAGAGTTTGTGTTTACCAACGAATCTTTGTCCAGTATTTTAAGAAAAGTGGCAAGATGGTATGATGTAGAAATCGTTTACATGGGTACATCTGAAAATCCTCCAACATTTACTGGCTCGGTTTCTAAATTTGATCAGGTTTCCAGCTTGTTGCATATGCTGGAAAAAGCAAGTAAAGTGAGATTTACCATTGAAGGCAGGATTATAAGAGTAAAACAATAGCAAGTAATGGGACTAACCAGCCATTAAATAAACAGAACAATCAAATTAAATCTAAACAGTATGAAAAAAATCTACCACAACACCGGTTAATGTAAATGGGAAGCGGAAAAAACCATGAAAGTGTTGCAAGCACTTCCATGGGTAGTATCTGAGCTAACCCCAAAACAAATTAGAGATCAGTTTATCGTATTAACCCAAACAATTCAAAAATAGCAAACCATCGGGATATTGCTGCATAAATAGCAATCAAATCTGATGAGTGTCTGGCTATGGATGAAACAACAAACAAAGCAATGAAAACAAATGCTTTTAACACAGGTGAGGTATGTCCAAGCCTGTCGGCCAAATTTCTACAAATTATGAATTCGGTATTCCGAAGAATGATCGGGACCGATAAAAATAACATACTCATGAGAGTTAACTTAATCATAATTATCATGACCACTTGCTTACTGCAGGTGAGTGCATCTGGTTTTGCACAAAGGATTACGTATTCTCAACGTAATGCTACGCTTGATCTAATTTTCAGGCAAATCAAAAAGCAAACTGGCTATAAGATTTTGTATTCCGATCAGAATGTAAACGGGAATTTTAAGATCAATGTGAATTTTCAAAATGTCCCGTTAACAGAGGTCTTAGAGACTTGTTTAAAGAATAGTGGACTAACTTATGAAATAGACCAGAAGAATATTGTGATTAAACAATCGGAAATTACCTTCCTGGATAAATTAAGAAACCTGTTGAGTAATATTGACGTAAAAGGAAAAGTCTTTGATGAATCAGGTAAGCCTTTACCGGGAGCGGTTATTAAAGTAAAAGGGAAGGGGCAGGCTGCAAGTACAGACGCCGCAGGGAATTTTCATTTAAGTAATGTAGAAGAGAATGCAGTCCTTACGATTTCTTTTATTGGCTATATTACCAAAGAGGTTACCGCGACAAAGGATCTTGGAACGATTGCCCTGGAACTGGACAACGCAAAATTGGAAGAAGTGGTGGTGGTTGGTTACGGAACACAAAAGAAAACGAGTTTGACAGGTGCAGTAGCCACAATTACAGCCAGTCAAATTAACGACAGGCCGGTAACATCTATGCAGAATGCGTTGCAGGGAGTATCTCCGGGATTAACCGTAATCCAGCGGCCGGGGGATGTCAGTTCAGTAGGAACGATTACATTGAGAGGCCGTAGCAATCTCGGTTCATCTGCCCCAATGTACATTATCGACGGAGTACCTGCAACAAGTACACAGTTTGCATCGCTCAATCCAAATGATGTAGAATCCATATCGGTATTAAAAGATGCGGCCTCTGCATCAATTTATGGATCAAGGGCCGCTAATGGTGTACTTGTGGTTACAACGAAACGTGGTCAGGGGGGAGATGGAGCGCCATCTATAGAATTGAATACCAATTATGGCATTCAATCTCCAACCAGATTACCAAAATACACAAACGCGACGGATTATGCTACCCTCTATAATGAGGCTTTAACTAACGCCGGTAAAGCACCGCTTTATTCTGCTGCACAGATACAAAAATTTGCGGATGGCAGCGATCCGGATAATTATGCAAATACAGATTGGTATAAACTTGCTTTGAAAAAAAATCCTAAACAAAGCAATTCCACCATCAGTATCAGCAGTGCAGGAAAAGCAACGAATTATTACTTCAGTGCTTCTTATTTAAACCAGGAATCTCTGGTGCCCAATAAAGATCAGAACAGGTATACTGTAAATTTGAATGCGGATACAAGAATAAACTCTGTGCTTAAAATTGGAACCATTATCTCTTACTATCGTCAGAACTTTGATACCAGAGGGGGAGAGTTAAACTGGACTTCTTTAAACCGTTTAACACCCGTATTGGCCGCCCGTCAATCTGATGGGTCCTGGGGTACAATAGCAGGCGGGGCGCTTTCTTCTACCCTTGCAGCTGATAATGTATTGAGAAAAATGGCGGAGGCTGGTAAAAGTTACAACCGGAATAATTATCTTCAAACTGCTGCTACAGCGGTGTTAACTCCGGTAAAAGGTTTATCTGTTAATGGACTTGTTTCTTTAAAAACAACGAACACCAACTCATGGGCATTTACCAATACCATGGATCCCCTTATCAATTTTATCACCAAAGCGCCTTTAACATCTAGTGCAGTTACGATAAATGAATTGAAAGAGAAATGGGGTAAGGTTCAAAATTTCCTGGTGCAAGGCTATGCTGATTACCAGTATACTCTGGAAGATCATTTTGCAAAGATCATGGTTGGGGCATCGCAGGAAAGTAATATCACAAGGTATGCCTATTTGGGAAGGAAGAATTTTCCGAATAATGATATGACGACGATTGTCTCGGGATCTTCTGCTGCAGAAGATGTAAGTGTGTTGAAAGACGATGACAATAATGATATTTTGGGAAATAGTACTTCAGATCTGGAATGGGCTATGCGTTCTTTCTTTGGTCGTTTCAACTATAGTTTCAAAAACAGATATTTGTTGGAAGCGAATCTTAGGATGGACTATTCTTCACGTTTTGACCCGGCTTATCGCAAAGCTGTCTTTCCTTCCTTCTCGGCTGGTTGGAGAATCTCTCAGGAGGGGTTTATGAAAAATATTTCCTGGATCAATGACCTGAAAATAAGGGGTTCATGGGGAAGTCTTGGCAACCAGGATGCTGTTCCTTTGGGTAATTATTTCTCGCTGCTTAACCTGGGTTATAGCTATAGTTTCGACGGCGTTCCTTACGATGGCGTTTCCCAGAGCTTTGGGGTGAATCAGTTGGCAACATGGGAAAAGGTATATATGACGAACATTGGTCTGGACTTTTCTACACTTAAAGGGAAGCTTAATGTGACGGCTGATTATTATATCAAGAATTCTAAAGATATTTTAATTAAACCTACAGGAAGGTCAACCTATGCACTTACACCGCCTTTTGAAAATTTAGGTTCTGTAAGAAATAAGGGATTGGAATTGAACCTGAACTACAACGATGTGATTGGCAGTGATTTCAAATATACCATTGGCGTTAATTTGTCTAAAATCAGCAATAAAATTACCGGCCTTGGTGGAGATAATTCCCGTACACACGATACCTATTATATTGATCAGTTGGGTGCATCAGTAGGCTCTTTTTATGGCTACCAAGCGGAAGGCCTGTTTAAAGATGCAGCAGATGTTTCCGGTCACGCTTTTCAAAGCGCAGCCACTGGCCCGGGCGATATCAAATATAAAGACCTGAATGGAGATGGTAAGATAAATGCTGCTGATCGTACTGTAATCGGCAATGATGTGCCCTTTCTAAATTATGGAGTCTCTTTAAGTGCGTCTTATAAAGGCTTTAGTTTTGAGCTTTTAACCTATGGAGTGGCAAATGTTAAAACTTACTTCGATAGTGAGGCCGGCTCTCCGTTTTTTAACAGTGCTGGGATAAAGGAACCGTTTAAGAACAGATGGACCAAAGATAATCCAGATCCAAATGCAGAATTCCCACGTTTGTTGCGCAGTCAGGATGGACCGCAGAATTCAGAGGTTTCTTCTTTTTGGCTGTTTAGCGGATCCTATTTCAGAGTTAGAGGATTAACATTGGGTTATACTTTGCCAACACTGCTTACGCACAACTTAAAAGCACAATCGATTCGCTTTTTTATTACAGCGAATAATCCGTTCACTTATATGGCAGATAAAAGACTTGCCGATTACGATCCTGAAAGCGGCTCTGGCCGTGGTGGATATCCAGGGGTAAAAACATGGTCTTTAGGAGCTAGTATTAAATTTTAAGCCATTTAAAAACAGAAAGATGAAAACGAATATCAATATAAAATGGATGGGTGCTTTTATGATGCTGCTCACTATAGTATCTTGTAAGAAAGACTTCTTAAACAGGCCTCCTCAGGACCAGTTATCTGATGCCACATTCTGGAAAACAGAAAATGATGTGTTTGGAGCTCTTAATACCATTTATAGTAATACTCTTGGCGGAGAAGGTGCTACGATTTATGATGATGCCAAAACTGATAATGCCTATGGACAATACCCATGGGAAAGTACAGCAACGGTAATTTCTTCGGGAGATATTAATTCTTCGAGCGACGCAGGATGGGACTTTACAGCGATAAGGAGTGCTAATCTGCTATTAGAAAATGCGGATAAAGCAACAATGGATGCTACCAGAAAGGAAAGATATAAAGCGGAGGCCAGATTTTTAAGGGCCTATTCTTATCTTGATTTAATGAATAAATTTGGTGATGTGCCCATCATTACCAAAACACTTACGATAGCTGAATCGGATGTGAAAAGAGATCCTAAAGCCCAGGTATATAAATTTATCACAGACGAATTGGATGCTGTGTCTAAGATTTTACCGGTAAGCTATACCGGAGGAAAATATAATGATAAAGGCCGGGTAACCAAAGGTGCTGCATTGGCGCTTAAGGCAAGGGCACACCTGTATAATGGAGACTGGCAGCAGGCATCAGATGCGGCACAGCAAGTTATGGGCTTAGGCTATGGATTGTTTAAAGTGACTACTGAAACAGGCGATGATCTGGCAGATGATTATAGCAAATGGGCTACTTTTAGTGATGCTGCAGAGGAGAAGAAATTCCGGCTTGGAATCAGGAGCTATGAAGAAATTTTCTGGGCCAAAAATAAACAAAATAGTGAAGTAATATTGGATAGGCAATATATTGCTCAAAAGGATGTTAATTACCTGAATACCTATTTGCTCTCCAGTGCATTGGGAGGATGGTCATCCGTTACACCAACACAGGAATTGGTGGATGCTTATCCAAACTATAAAACAGGGGAACCAGTCGCTGCGACAGACCCGGCTGTTAGAGCAAGTTTATTTAAAGCCAATGATCCGGCTTTCTATAATGAATATAAAAATCGGGATCCAAGGTTTTATGCCAGTATTTTATTTGTTGGCAGTCCGTGGAATACTATAGAATCTGATTATACATTCTCCTGGAATGGTGGAGGAAATAACAATTCTTCAACAGGTTATAACTTTAGGAAGTTAACCGATCCCGAAATTTACAAAGCTCAACTGGATAATTACTCCAACATTATCCTGATTCGTTATGCCGAGGTCTTGTTAACCTATGCAGAAGCGCAGAATGAACTGTCAGGGCCAAATCCAGCGGTATATAAAGCAATTGATGATTTAAGGGACAGAGCTGGGATGCCACATGTAGACCAGGTGAAATATGCAGCTAAAGATACCATGCGAGAGTTGATCCGCAGGGAGCGCAGGATAGAGCTGGCCCTGGAAGGTCAGCGCTATATGGACATCAGAAGATGGAAGATTGCGCCCCAGGTGATGAAAAATACAAATGACATTAAGAATAATCTGGCCCAAAAAAGGGTATGGACAGATAAATTGTATTTAATGCCTATTCCTCAAAAGCAGATGGATATCTCGAAAAATTTAACACAGAATACTGGGTATTAGCAGTGCTTTGACCACCAGAGGGATGAGTAACAAATACCTCATGCAATAGTAACAAAAAGGGGAGTCGTGAAGGCTCCCCTTTCCTTTTAATCTAAAACGTTTGCGGTAATAATTCAGGGTAACTTTCTTTATTTGTAGCAGATGTTGTATAAATTGGAATCATGTTAAGAGTCTCCTTCTTTTGTCTTTTTCTGCTTTATGCGACCTGCCTTCAGGCACAAAACTATGCTAAAGATTCAACTGTCCCTGGTTTGATCCCAATGCCTGATCAATTTCAACCTGGGAGAGGTGTATTTCGTTTCAGTAATGAAACGCCGGTTATCCTGAACAATGCAAGTGCTGATAAAATAGCCTGGTACCTCAAGACTGAAGTCCTGAAAACTACTGGAATAGCACTTCGTAATGGAGAAAAAACAATGGGACCAGGTATTTTTTTAAACTTAAAATATAAAAAATCTGATCTGGAAGAATCTTATCATCTTATTATTGAAACCAATCAGATTGTTATACAGGCCAGCAGTGAAAAAGGTCTGTTTTATGGGGTGGTCTCCTTTCTGCAAATTTTGAGGACAGCAAAAATAAAACATGGAATTGCTGAGATTTCAGGCTGCAAAATAGCGGATGCACCTGCTTATGCCTGGAGGGGTCTTATGCTGGATGAGTCACGTCATTTTTTCGGGAAAGAAAAGGTTAAGGAAATTCTGGATTGGATGGCTTTTTATAAATTGAATCGGCTACACTGGCATTTAACAGATGAACCGGCCTGGCGCTTGGAAATAAAGAAATACCCCAATCTGTCACTTATAGGAGGAATCGGTAATTACCTTAACGAAAATGCTCCTGCCAAATATTATTCACAGGAAGACATCAAAGAAATCATCGCTTATGCCGCAGAAAGGTTTATTGAAATTATTCCCGAAATTGATATGCCAGGACATGCAACTGCTGCAAATAGGGCATATCCTGAATACAGCGGTGGTGGTACACCAGAACACCCCGAGTTCACTTTTAATCCAGGCTTAGAAAAAACATATGGCTACCTGACTGATATTTTAAAAGAAACCAGTGTTTTATTTCCTTCGAAAATGATTCATCTAGGCGGCGATGAGGTTAGTTTTGGCAATGAGAAATGGAAAAGTAATACCGATATTATAAGCTTAATGAGAGCTAAAAATCTTAAAGATGTAAAAGAAGTAGAGGATTACTTTATGAAACGGATGGCCGATTCTGTTTTTCATCTCAACTCAAAGCTTCTGGTCTGGGATGAGATGGCAAATGCAGGTTTGCCGACAGAGAAAACGATTATGTTTTGGTGGCGGCATGACCAGCCCAGGCAGTTGAGGACATTAATGGAAAAAGGGTATAAAACTGTTTTATGCCCGCGTTTGCCACTGTATTTTGATTTTGTTCAGGACAGTACACACAGATATGGACGGAAGTGGAATAAATTATATAGTCCAATGGAGGATGTCTACAATTTCAATGCAGCGGGATTTGTAGGAAAAGCACAGGAATTAAATCTTATAGAAGGTATTCAGGGAAATCTCTGGACGGAAACTGTACCTGATCAGATGCGCCTGGATTTCCTATTGTTTCCACGCCTTGCTGCACTCGCAGAGTCGGCATGGACAAAACAGAAGAATAAAAATCTAGAGGCTTTTAAATCCAGGTTGAAAAGCCATATTAATTTATACAACCAGGCGGGATTATATTACTACGATCCGTTTCAACCAGGTCAGCATCCTGAAACACCAGTAAAGAGGAAGAAGCCTTTGAACTATAAAGATTGATATGAAAAGAATAATTGTTACTATCCTCATAATATCCTATACCTTGACAGGTAAGGCCCAACTGCCTGCAAAGAACTGGCTAAGTACAGAATACAATATGAATGGTCAAGGCGTTTTTAAAAACCTCGGCCTGTGGCAGAACCAACAGCGGAAGCAAGCTTTGTCTAAAATTGGGGAGCTGGCAGATAGTATTAAAGCAAAAATTCTTAAACAGGCAGAAATTGCAAACCAATATACCTGGCCATCTTTACCTGCAAGTTTATATCTTGATTATAAGTTTACAGGAACCCGGATAAACTATGAGAATTTACAGTCCGAAAGGCGTAAAATTTTGTCCAACCTGGTTTTGGGTGAGCTGGTTAAAAACCAAGGTCGTTTCATACCGCAGATTGTAAATGGTTTATGGCTCATCCTGGAAGAAAGTACCTGGGTAGCACCAGCACATATTGTGGTGCAGAAAGAAGGTGCAGACTTACCCAATATCCAAAATCCATACATTGATCTGAATGCCTCCAGAACAGCAGCAACAGTTGCGGTTATTTATAACTTGCTTAGTCCGCAAATGGGTAAATATTCAAAAGTGATCAACAGTAGAATTGAATATGAGCTTAACCGGAGGATTTTTCAACCCTATCTTAAATATGATACTTTCTGGTGGATGGGATTAAAAGGAAATACAGTAAATAACTGGAATACTTTTAACAATACAAATTGTATGCAGGCGGCTTTATTGATGCTTAAACCTGGTGACTCCCTGGAACAATTCAGCAAAAAACTGTTGTTAAGTACAGACCAGTTTATCAATCATTATCCTGAGGACGGCGGCTGCGATGAGGGGCCATCTTACTGGGATATGGCTGGAGGTAAACTTATACGGCTGCTTAGCCTGATGAACAGTGCCTCCGAAGGTAAACTGAATTGGTCAGACAAAGAACTTCTGCACAAAATGGGAACTTATACTTACAAGATGCAGATTGCAAACAACAATATGGTCAATTTCGCAGATGCTTTTTCTAAATATCTGCAAAACCCAGAAAGTGTTTATCGTTACGGAAAGCTATTTCATGATGAAACTTTAAAAGCATATGCATCCTTTATATTGAATTACAAAAAGGCGGAAATTCCGCTTGATGATGTGAACGAATTTGTACAGATCTTACAGGTGTACGATGAGATAAAACAAATTAGCCCGAAAGCACCCTATCCGCTGGAAGAAGTGCTGCCAGATCTGCAAGTTTTTACTGCACGCAGTAAAAAAGGAAGTACTGATGGATTGTTCCTTGCCGCAAAAGGCGGTAACAATGCAGAGAGTCACAATCATAACGATATTGGTAATTTTATTGTATATGCGGATGGAAAACCATTGTTGATTGACGCGGGCGTGGGTACCTATACAGCAAAAACTTTTAGCAGCAAGCGTTATGAACTTTGGAACGTGCAATCCCAATGGCACAACTGCCCGGGCATTAATGGCATAGATCAAATGGATGGTAAAAAGTTCGCTGCAACAGATTTTAAGGTTGATCATCCAGCTTCTGAAGAAACAGTTTTTTCTGTAAACATTGCCGGTGCCTACCCGGAAACTGCTCAGGTTAAGTCCTGGATCAGAAGCTTACAATTTAACCGTTCAGATAATGAGATTATTCTTAGCGAGGATTTTGAACTTAAAAGATTGGTAAAAGAAAATATTTTAAATTTTATCAGTCCGCTTAAAATGAAGTTGGAAAGAGAGCGGATTCTATTTCCTGAATTTCCTGGTTATAGTATCATTTATAACCCAGAGCAGTTCAGCGTACAAATTGAGACCAAGCTGATGGATGATGACCGTTTCAAGAAGGCCTGGGGCAATGAGATTTACAGGCTACGTTTTATATCTAAAGGAAAGGGATTAAAGGGTAAATATATTTTGAAAATTAGAAAAGATAGATAATATCTTGGCCTTTACAAAGGATAGGCAGTTTCACTTTTTGGTTCAGACAAAACAAAGAAGCTTTGTACCGTACTGATATTTGGCAGTGTAGCCAGTTTATTTCGTAGAAACATATGATAGGCATCCATGTCGCTTGTAGAAATGCGCAAAATAAAATCGAAAGCACCTGTCATTTGAAAACATTCCATAACCTCTCCGAATTTGGAGACTTCGTGTTCAAATTCATATAGGGTGTCTGCTGTATGGTCTTTCAAAAACACATGTGAAAATGCAAGTAAGCTTTTGTTTATTTTCTTACGGTCGAGGATGGCAACCACTCTTTGTATATAGCCTTGTTCTTTAAGTTTCCGGATTCTTTCATGGACAGTTGCAATGGATTTTTTGATCTTAAAAGCGACCTCTTTATTCGTTAGCGTGGCATCTTTCTGTAAAATCCTTAGAATTTCAAGGTCCGTGGCATCAAGTTCAGTCTGCATTTTGTTTGTTTATGAAATGTAAAAATGAAAAAAAATAACTTAAAGATATAAATGTGATATGTAAAATGGAAATAATGAAAGTTTAAAAGCTTTTTTCCATAAAATTTCCGGATATAAAGCTAAGTATTGTTAATATAATTTGCAATACGGAGTTTTACTGAATTATCAGACAAAAGGATAAGCGCAGTAATTATGTCATTGGATACAAAAGAAGCAGCTTGCTTAACAGAAGATTTAGAAAAGAAATTTGAGCATTTATGGCATTTGGTTGGAAATACCCCTATGCTGGAATTGAATTACAAATATCAGGGAAATACGGGTAAGATCTATGTAAAGTGCGAACACTATAACCTTACAGGAAGTATAAAAGACCGGATTGCACTGTTCACTTTATATAATGCTTATAAAGAATGTAAAATTAAACCTGGAGATGTTATCATAGAGGCAACCAGTGGTAATACCGGAATCGCATTTGCTGCGATTGGAAAGGCGATGGGACATCCTGTTAAGATCATTATGCCAAATTGGTTAAGCAAAGAGCGGATTGATATTATCAAAAGTCTTGGTGCGGAAGTGATTTTAATCAGTAAAGAAGAGGGTGGCTTTTTAGGAAGTATCAGGTTAGCGGAGTCTATGGCTCTGGAAAACAACCATACTTTTTTGCCTCGTCAGTTTGAAAATACAGACAATCCGCAAGCTCATGAGCAAACAACCGGCGTGGAAATATGGGAACAACTTAAGATGAATGATCTGGTGCCTGACGCCTTTGTAGCAGGAGTGGGGACAGGCGGAACGATTATGGGTGTAGGAAGGCATTTGAAAAAGCAAAATCCGTCCATCAAAATTCATCCGCTGGAACCGGCAGAATCGCCGACTTTGACTACAGGATATAAAGTAGGAAGCCATAGGATCCAGGGTATCTCTGATGAATTTATTCCGGAAATTGTAAAACTTGCTGAACTGGATGAAGTGATCCAGGCAAACGACGGAGATTCTATCTTAATGGCTCAGAAACTGGGCCGGGAACTTGGACTGGCCGTGGGAATTTCTTCAGGTGCAAATGTCATTGGGGCAATCAAATTGCAGCAGCAACTAGGTTACGACAGCTGTGTGGTGACGATTTTTTCAGACAGTAATAAAAAATACCTAAGTACTGACCTGATGAGGGAAGAACCTGTTAAAGAAGGATATCTGACACCGGATACAGAATTTATAAACTATAACCCTATATGCCGGTTAAAATAGACCATTGAACCATATATAATCAACTTAAACTTAAACACACAAAATATGAAAAAGCTCATTTTATTTACTGCAGTGATCTTATCAGCATTGGCAGCTCATAGCCAAATTTTAAAACCAGTAACCTGGAGTTACGCTGCAAAAAAAACAAGCGCAACTGAAGCTACAGTTTTCATCAAAGCGACTATTGATGATGGATGGCATTTGTACTCCCAAACGGTAAAAGAAGGTGGTCCGGTTAAAACGACTTTTACATTTCCAGCATCTTCAGCTTATACGCTGGTTGGAAAAACAATTGAACCAAAATCAATCAGCAGATATGAAGAAACGTTTAGCATGAACGTAAATTTCTTTGAAAAAAGTGCTGTTTTTCAGCAGAAAATCAAATTAAAAGGGAAGAACGCAGTGGTTAAAGGAACCGTTGAATTTATGACCTGCGATGATAAACAGTGTCTGCCACCAGAGCAGATCAATTTCAGTGTACCTGTAAAATAGACTGATAATGAATGCGAAAAAAATTAAGGCAAGTATGAAAATGCTTGTCTTTGGTTTCCTGTTGATCGTTTGTTTCCAGCATACTGCATCTGCACAAGCTGCAGATACCACTTCAGCAGATGGAATTGAATTCACAGAAATTAAAGATACACAAACGGATACTCCGGTTAAAGCTGTGGCCGCTACTGTTCAGGCTCCTGTTTCAAAAGATACAGTGGCTGCTGTTAAAACAGAGAAAAAAGCCGCTAAAGGAGAAGAACAACAATCATTATGGGGCATCTTTATTGCAGGGTTTGTTGGTGGACTTGCCGCTTTGCTGATGCCCTGTATTTTTCCAATGCTGCCTTTAACCGTGAGCTTCTTTACTAAAGGTAGTGAGAAAGGGAAAGCCTTTGGACGCGCCGCCTTATATGGTTTTTTTATCATTATCATTTATGTGGTATTAGGGCTGCTTGTTACGGTGATATTTGGTGCCGATGCCTTAAACAGCCTCTCCACAAATGGCATATTTAATTTCTTTTTCTTCCTGTTGCTGGTAGCTTTCGGTGCCTCTTTTCTTGGCGCTTTTGAAATTACACTTCCATCATCATGGGTTAATAAAATGGATGCCAACTCAGATAAAGGTGGTATAGCAGGATTGTTCTTTATGGCAGGTACGCTTGCCCTGGTTTCATTTTCTTGTACAGGACCTATTATTGGTACATTGCTGGTACAGGCTGCAACAAGCGGGGCTCTTTTAGGTCCGGCGATTGGAATGTTTGGATTTTCTTTGGCTTTGGCTATTCCTTTTGCCTTATTTGCCTTGTTTCCATCTGCGCTAAGTGCATTGCCAAAGTCTGGTGGCTGGTTAAACAGTGTAAAAGTTGTCCTGGGTTTTCTGGAACTGGCATTTGCCCTTAAATTCTTAAGTAATGTTGATCTTGCTTATCACTGGGAATGGTTTGACAGGGAGATTTTTCTTGTACTCTGGATTGTGATCTTTGGTATGATGGGATTTTACCTTCTTGGTAAATTGAAATTCTCTCATGATAGCGAGGTTAAGTATATTTCAGTTCCAAGATTAATGATGGCCATTGTGGTATTGGGCTTTACCATTTATATGGTTCCAGGTTTATGGGGAGCACCGCTTAAATCGGTATCGGCTTTTCTGCCTCCTCAACAAACACAGGATTTTGATTTGTATACCCCTACGCTAGTTCCAGGTGGTGGACAAGTAAACCATACATCTGCAACACCATCGTCAGGACCCCATAAATATGCAGATATTTTTCATGCACCTTTAAATCTGGATGCTTTCTTCGATTACAACGAGGGACTGGCTTACGCTAAAAAAGTAAATAAGCCCATACTCATCGATTTTACAGGACACGCTTGCGTTAACTGCAGAAAAATGGAGGCGAATGTATGGCCTAATCCTGAGGTGTATAAGATGATCAGTGAAGAGTATGTACTGATTCAGCTGTATGTGGATGATAAAACTGAAGTAGCTGCTTCAGATGTGGTGACCACACCTCAAGGCAGGGTATTGAATACGATTGGAAAGAAATGGAGCGATTTGCAAACATCCAAATTTCAATCCAATTCACAACCTTATTATGTGCTTCTGGATTCAAAAACAGAAACTCAGCTGGTGAAGCCCCAGGGAGCAGATTATGATGCTGCCAGTTATGCGAAGTTTTTAAAGAGTGGGCTTGATGCCTACCATAAATAAAGAGATTATCTATATGGTGGATGCTAATAGATAAATTTAGGTAAATAATGATTCGGAAAGGCCATCAATTGATGGCCTTTCTCGTTAACGATTCATTTTGACCAGATAGACGGAAGAAATTGGGAGATCGTCGAGTTGTAGCTTGTTGTCTTGTTTTTCAAACCCATTTCTGATAAAAAAATCAAGTAAGATATTATCCGTAAATTCATTTAACCATACTGCATCATAAGCTTTGCATACTTGTAGACACTTTTCGTACAAAGAATCTAATACACCAGCCTCTGCGTGAGACTGAAGGATTCCAAAGTCGGCAATTCGGATGGCTTTTTTACTTGCAACTGATGCTGGACGAAGTCCTTTTGAGGTGATCCTGGCATAGCCTGCAGGCTTTTCATCTGCGTATACAATTAGCCACTGATTAGACAAGCTGTTTACTTCTTCAATAAGGACCTTTTCTGCAAAGTTTTCTGAAACATACTTTTCTAAAACCTCTTCTCTTACCAGGTTCTGAAATTTTTCTTTAGCCAATTTCCTCCCTAGCCCCATTAAGTTTTCGATGCCATCCGCTGTCGCTACTGTAAATTTTGTAATGATTTTTGCACTCATGATCTTGTTCTAAGGACGTAAAGGTAATGGGGTTGTTCGCCCTAAAACAGTACACTTTATTAAGGAAAAGGCAGTACAGAGTATTGCGCTATCTTTCCGGCCTGCTTGAGGGAGTCTTCCTTTCTGTCCGATAGCTTATCTGCAAAGACCAGCCTGAAAAACTGGTTGTAGGTAGTTGAAAAAGAGAAGGTAGAGCCAGGTGTAAACCTGATCCCTGTCATTTCACTTTCCTTGTAAAATCTATTCATATCTGTATGGGCCGGCATTTCTATCCAAAGATTGATGCCGCCTTCAGGCATTAGAACTTGAGTGCCTTCAGGAAAATACTTTGATAAAAGGTCTACAGTATGCCGGGCATTTTTTGCAAGCTGTAATTTGAAAGACCGAAGGTGCCGGTCGTAGCTCTCTGAGTCCAGCAGTTTACTGATGGTTTCCTGAAAAACCGGAGATACAGAACTACCCAGTGCGAATTTAATCTGTTCTGCCTTTTCAAAGAATTTTCCGGCGGAAAGCCAACCCAGGCGTATTCCAGGGGCCAGTGTTTTAGAGTAGGAAGAATATGTCATGACCAGTCCGCTTTCATCAAAGGATTTAATCGTTGAAGGTCTTAGTTTACTGAAATTCAGGTCCCCATAGATGTCATTTTCGATCAATGGGATGTCGAAATGAAGTGCAATAGAAAGTAGTTTCTTTTTCTGTTCATCCGAAAAAAGCAAACCAGTGGGGTTCTGAAAGTTTGGTGTAACCAGGATAGCACGAACGTTTACCTTAGCAAAGGTATTCCACAAACTGTTAAAGTCAGGTTCTTTTCCCGGGATTAGAGGTATTTCTATTACTTTAAGTTTTAGTACCCTGATCACTTCAAGGGCAGAGAAGATACATGGGTTTTCTACCGCGATAATGTCACCGGGCTGGCATACAGAGGATAACGCAATAAATAGTGCTTGCAGTGCCCCATCTGTAATCAGAAGTTCATCTGGATTGAATGTCGTATGGTATCTTCCTGCTCTTTTTGCAATACTGCTTCTGAGCTTTGCCGAGCCATTCGGAGGATAGTATCTTAAAAGCCCCGCGCCTTGTTCTCTAATCACTTGTTGCATGGTTCTAAGCAATAATTTTTGAGGAATAAAAAGATCACCTGGAGCTGCAACGTTAAATTCTGTCAGGCGTTTTCCTGTATTACGCAAAGAAGTTGTCAAATGAAGATTATGTTTAAAAACAGCATCCCTTACTGGTGGAAGTGAGGGGGGAACAGTGGAGGCGTCCTGCTGCTCATTGACATAATATCCCGATTTGGATATACTTTTTACCATTCCTTTAATCACCAGGTATTCGTAGCCTTGTTGTACTGTACTTATGCTAATTCCGTACTTTTGTCCGATTTCTCTTACAGAAGGGAGTTTGTCTCCACGCTGATATATACCGTTGGTGATTAGTCCTTCAATTACAGATGTAAATATTTCGTACTTATAGGATTTCATAAATGACTTTACCGGATGTTAATGGGTAATTAAGGTATGAAAGGCAAGGTACAAATCGCAAAAGGTATTATGTCTTGGAAGAGCAGAAATAAATATGGATATTGGACATGAATTTTCAATTTTCACATTACAGATAAAAAATTGGGCTTAAAAATCATTCCTGATGAAAATACACTGATTGAAAAAGTAGCAGAGGGCGATCAGCAGGCTTTTACCGTTCTTTTCAGAAAACATCATGGAATTGTGTATAGATTTGCACTTAAGCTTACCCGGTCTGAAACTCTTGCAGAAGAAGTTGTTCAGGATATATTTATGAAAATATGGCTGAAAAGAACTGAGTTGTCGGAAATTGAAAATTTTGGCGCTTTTCTGAACCGGATCACCAGGAATCATACCTATAATCTGTTGAAACGCCTCACTATGGAGGCAGTAGTAAATAAAAATCTCAAAGCAGAATTTATTGAATCTACCGAGAATACTCAGGAATCTATTGATTATAATGCCTCTGCTGAAATACTTAAAAGAGCAGTTGACCTGCTGAGCCCACAACAGAAGAAGGTTTATCTTTTATGCCATGTGGAAGGGCTTAAATACGAGGAGGCGGCTAAAAAGCTAAACATTTCAGCTGGTACGGTACATTCCCATATGAAACAAGCTTTACATAGCATTAGGGCACATTTTAAAAATTCAGATGCCCTGATATTTCTGCTCTTGTATTTGTACAAATAATTTTTTTTAAAAAATCATATTCCAACTACCCCGAATTTCTTTGCCAGTTGTCAATACAATTGAACCGGAAAAAAATCAATCAGATAAAGCCCTGTTTCAGATATTTAATGAGCTTAACGAGACTAAAACATTTATTTCGGTTATATACTGAGGATTCGATGACTGAAGAAGAAACATTGGAGTTCTTTAGCTATGTTCATGATCCTGTATATGCCAGAGAAGTAAAACAACTTCTGGGATCAAGTATGGAAGATGAAATTACAGGTAAGGAACTGGATATTACTGTACAGGATCGTCTGCTTGCTCATATTTTCTCCCAGGATCTGCCTGTAAAAAGGAAAAACCAATCTATATCCTGGTTAAAATATGCTGCTGCTGTTTTGTTTGTTGTCTCGGTGGGGCTATACTTTTTGTTCCAGCTCCGCAATAGCTCAGATACTCAATATCAGTACAGCAAGAATAACATCCAACCTGGGAAAAATAAGGCTATTTTAACCCTGGCGGATGGCTCCCATATTGTCCTTGATGATGTTCGGGAAGGAGAGATTGCCAAACAAGCCGGTTTTAGTATTGCAAAAAAGAGCAATGGGCAGGTAGTGTATACCGCAGTTCCAAATCTTTATAATGTTAAAGTTACTAATGCAATAAATGCAATTTCTACCCCAAGGGGCGGACAATACCAGGTGGTACTTCCTGATGGGAGCAAGGTTTGGTTAAATGCAGCATCCAGTTTAAAATTTCCTGCTGTATTTGCTGGAGGACAACGGAAGGTGGAATTGTCTGGAGAAGCTTATTTCGAAGTTTCTAAAGATAAAACAAGACCATTTATAGTTAAAACCGGTAAACAGCAGGTTGAGGTACTGGGTACCCATTTTAATATCAGTAGTTACGCTGATGAATCGAATACCAGGACTGACCTGTTTGAAGGGGCTGTTCGTGTGACAGTGCTTAGCGGCTCGGGGCAGAAACAAGAGGTGGTTTTAAAACCTGCTCAGCGGTCCCTTGTGCAGGATAATAAGATTTCTGTCCAAGCATCTGTTGAAAAAGAAGCTCTGGCCTGGAAAGAGGGATATTTTATGTTTAATCATGAAAGCATAGAAAGCATTATGAAAAAAGTAGCCCGATGGTATGATGTAGAGATCCTGTACAAAGGTGATGTTCAACGTGAAACCTTTATAGGCAGGGTATCTAAATATGAGAATGTTGCTGAATTACTAAAGGTTCTGGAGCGTACTGAAACCATTCATTTTAAAATTGAAGGCAGAAAGATTATCGTTTCGCCTTAAGCTCTCGAAAAAACCAATTGATAACCAAAAACCAACAAACATGATCAAAATGATACCTGATTAAATCCTGAAAAGAAGTATCCGACATAAAAAAGGCCAGGAGTCTCTCACCACTCCCAGCCGATAGTTCGGGTACACCTGCCATTTAGGGCAGGAAAGAAAACTATACCAATAGATTATCAACACACCCAAACCAACGTAAAAGTATGAATTATTCTATGCTTTTAGCCCCACTGTGTAAAAAGCGGGGGCTAATTACCAAAACAATTTTAGTTATGAAACTAATTGTTTTCCTTATCGCCTTTACCTGTTTACAGGTTAGCGCAACAGGATACGCACAAAAAATATCTGTCACTAAGAAAAATGCTTCTCTGGAAGAAGTTCTAAGTGTCATAGAAAGTCAAAGCGGGTATACCGTTCTGTTTAACACGAGTGTTTTGCAGAGAGCAAAAGTTGTAACCATTAATTTGAAGAACAGCTCTTTAACAGATGCTCTGGATGCTGTTTTTGCAGGGCAGATGCTTACCTATACCATAGACAACAAAAGCATTGTTGTTAAAAACAAAACGTTGTCTCTTGTAGATCAGGCTATCCAGTATTTCAAAGCCATAGATGTCAAAGGGGTGATATTGGATGAGGGGGGAGGACCACTGCCAGGAGCTACCGTACAGGTTAAAGGAGCCAAAAAAATGGTATTTACCAATAACAAGGGCGAATTTACCTTGAATGATGTGGAAGAGGATGCTGTGCTTGTTATTTCATATGTAGGTTACCTACCCAAGGAGCTCAAAGCCAGGAAGGATCTGGGTGCTGTCGTTTTAAAAATGGCAGATGGACAGTTGGAGGAAGTTAATGTTGCGGTGGGTTATGGTGCGGTTAAAAAACGTGATTTGACCGGAGCCGTTTCTTTGGTAAATGTGGAAGAGATGCAAAAACAGCCGGCGTTCAGCCTTGATGTTGCATTGGCTGGCCGCGCACCAGGTGTGATGGTTGTTAAATCATCGGGAGCTCCCGGTGCTGATGCCTCTATCAGAATCCGCGGCGCATCTTCTGTATTTGGTGTAAACGAGCCCTTATATGTGATTGATGGTGTCCCAATTCAACTTGGCCAAGGAAATGGATCGGATGCCTATAGAAGTACAAAGTCATTTCAAATCTCCCCATTAGCGGCGATTAATCCGGAAGATATCGAGCGTATAGACATTCTTAAAGATGCTTCGGGGACCGCTATATACGGTTCTAGGGGTGCTAATGGTGTTATTTTAGTGACGACCAAAAAAGGAAAAGGTAAACCTACATTGACACTCAGTTATCAAGGAATGATGGATCGGTTTATCAAAGATTTTGATATGTTGACTTCAGATGAGCTGCTTCAAGTGGCTACTCAAGCTTATAAGAATGCCGGAGTCACTTTTCCAACTGATTTTATACAATACAAAGGTGTGAGTACCGATTGGCGTAAACTAGTTACCCGGAATAGTTATTCTAATATGTTGAACCTGGGTTTGCGCGGTGGCATAGGTAATGGTCAAACCAACTATTCATTTTCAGCAAGTATGAATAACCAGGCAGGTGTGATCAAAGCAAGTAGCATTGATCGCTATAATATTCGTGGCAATATAGAGTCAGAAGTAGTAAAACTGGTCAAAGCAGGTGCAAATATCAACTACACCAAAAACATCTCTAATGGAGCATCCAGTACTTATTATTATAATATCGCTAGTTACAGACCCGATATTCCTGTATTTGACAAAAATGGCAGATATGCAACAACCATTGATAGTGTACAGGGCAATCCTGTAGCGAAAACACTTTATACAGATAAACTTAATGGAGATAATCTACTGGCTTCCCTATTTGCTGAGGCAAGACCGTTTGAGTTTTTACGTTTAAGATCTACGCTTTCCTACAATCAGACAGATAATATTACAATCAGTTATACACCTAGTTTCGATCCGTTTGAAATTAGAAATGGAAGAAAAGGAAGTCGTAAGGATAACAATGTTAAATTCAGTTCTATGGTTTTTGACAATACGGCTACAGTGGATAAATTTTTTGGAAAGCATTATTTGAATGCGATGGTCGGCGCCTCTTTTACGTCAGATAGAGGTACATCCTTGAAATTAGAGTCTGTCAATTTTCCTGATGACCTTATATTGAATAACCTGGGCTCTGCGGGATCCATACAGAGTTATACATCAGGCGGAACCCTGAGTGGCTTGCAATCTTATTTCGCAAGGGCCAATTACAACTATAATGGTAAATACTATTTTACTTTTACTGCACGTACTGATAAGTCTACCAAATTTGGGCCAAACAACCAATGGGGTTTTTTCCCATCAACTGCTTTCTCCTGGAGGATTTCAGAGGAGTCATTCCTGAAAAAATACAAATGGATATCAGATTTGAAATTTAGAGCCTCTACAGGTAAATCAGGTACTGCGAATCTGGGCGATTGGCTTTATAGTACATTCTTTTCTTCTGGTACATCCAGTCAATTCTATAATGGTCAAAATGGCGTGACAGTGGAAGGAGTGCCTAACCCTAGTATTCGATGGGAGACGACGAATCAAACAGACCTGGGATTAGATTTTGCATTTTTAGGCAATAAAATTCGAGGATCCGTGGATGTGTATCGTAAATATACAAAGGATTTAGAGTTGAGTGTTCCGATTCCATTTGAAACGGGTTCTAGTCGGCAGACCATAAATGTTGGAGACATCTCCAATAAAGGATTTGAATTTGTAATTGGAGGCGATGTGATTAGCCAAGGTAAATTTAAATATACAACAGATATTAATTTTAATATGAATATTGGCCGTTTAGAAAAACTAAATGGAGGTTCAGCTACCGCACTGAACGACCTTAAGGAAGGTGATGCTTTAGGTAGTGTTTTTGGTTATCGGGTGGCCGGAATTTTCCAAACACAGGCCGAGATTACAGCATTGAATCAAGCTTCTCCCAGTGGCCGGTATCAAGCGATCAAGACAGCGCCCGGTGATTTCAAATTTGTGGATGTAAATGGAGATGGAACAATTTCTGACGCTGATAGAGTGAAGCTAGGTAATGCCGAACCAAAATTCTTTGGGGGATGGAACCATGTCCTTCGTTACGGTGGATTGGAAGGTTCCTTTTTATTCTATTTTGCTTGCGGTCAAAAATTACAAAATGGAGCAAAAGCCAGTGGAGGAATTTATTCTTCCAATAAAAATTATTATCGATCAACTTTGAATGGATGGTCTGAGGATAATAAAAATACGGATCTACCTAGAAATGTGTATGGCGATCCAAATCAAAACGGACGTGCATCTGATTATTTTATTCAGGATGGATC
The DNA here is from genome assembly GCF_032678445.1 of Pedobacter nutrimenti. Lineage (GTDB taxonomy): Bacteria > Bacteroidota > Bacteroidia > Sphingobacteriales > Sphingobacteriaceae > Pedobacter > Pedobacter nutrimenti_A. The sequence continues at coordinate 382,368 of NZ_JAVTSQ010000005.1, read as the reverse complement.
ATTCCTAAAACTGAAAAACGTCCAGGTGGCTTATTACATCAATCCAGCGAAATGGATGAAACAACAAGTCAATCAAATCAAATTGTATGCTGGAGTATCCAATTTGTTTGTTTTGACCAAGTATGATGGACCTGATCCGGAAAACAGTACATCAACTGGTGCCGGCCTTATAGCGGGAGGATATGATGGTGGAGTTTATCCCTCAACAAGAACATTTAATTTTGGTTTTAACATTATTTTCTAACATGAAAAAGAGATATTTATCATACGCAACGGCATTTCTTTTTGCCTTATCGCTACAAGCATGTAGCCTGGTCGATGTAACCAATATTGAGCCACCTTTCAAATTGAGTGAAGAAAACGTGATCAGCGACATCCCATCTGCTAACAAAGTTTTAACCGGTACCTACGCGCAGCTGCATTCATTTAGCTTGATTGTTGATGAACCCGGTGTAACCGGGTGTATGGGTGTAAGTTTTGACGTCAGTACTTCTGGTGGACCTAGTTATCAGCAATTTGCGGACAATGATGTCAAGCCTGATAACTCAACACTTTCTGGGATTTATACCAGCTGGTACTATATCATTAATATGAGCAGCCACGTTATTGAAAAAACTAGTCTTTTGTCTACCACTGATCCAAGGAAGAATGAGATTCTTGCTGAAGCCAGTTTTTTGAGGGCTTTAAGTCATTTTTCGATATTGAGATTATACGGACAGTTTTACGATATTACTTCTCCCTACGGAATTGTTACCTGGGATGCACCAGCTAAAGATATTACTCCAAAACCCCGATCTACGGTTAGTGAATCTTACGCTCAAATTGAGAAAGATCTAAAATTTGCCATCGCAAACGCTGCACAGTATTCTACCGCAAAATTTGCCTCCAAGCAAGCAGCGAATATGTTGCTTGCCAAAGTGTATTTGTATAAGAGAGATTATGTTCAGGCTGCCCAATATGCTGCTGCAACTATTGATCAAAGAGGAAATGCGAAGCTGGAAGATAAATTTGCCGATGTTTTTACAAAATGGTTCAATTCAAAAGAAGCTTTATTGGCACCACCATTTGATGATAAAAATGAACGTAACAATAAGGCCTTTGCTTTCCGGTCCTATGTATTACCTAAAAACTCTTATTATCAGTTGCTGGCAGGAGATCCCAGACAAGGAGTTACGATTTATTTTACAGCGCCGCCGGGTAACCTGATCAGGAATGGTAAATTTAACAATACGACGATTAACGGCCAGGCTTTAACTGCAAACACGGAGTATTACTTAAGGTTGTCGGAGGCTTATTTGATTTTAGCCGAAGCTTTAATCAGAACTGGAAACCCTGCTGATTTAGCTAAAGGCAGGGACATGATCAATGTGATCCGTGCCCGTGCTGGTGCAACTTTAATTCTACCTTCCGTCCAGACAAAAGCTGAATTGTTACAGGCTGTCTTGAAAGAAAAACAATTGGAATTAGGTTGTGAAAGTGGAGAAGAATGGTATGATTTAGTTCGATTTGCGGTTGAAGGAGATATCAATATCGTAAACTATAAGCCAAACGTGACCAGCAAAACCAGATACATTGTTCCTATTCCAATTGCCAGCATTAAAGCAGGAAATAACGTAGTTAAACAAAATCCAGGTTATGAATAGATTAAAAAAAATAATTAAAAAAAATATTCTGATGAAATCAATAATTACCTGTCTTTTCCTGTTTGTCGCGATAAGCCTACAAGCACAGGAAGAAATCAATTTTAATTCCAATTCCTCCTGGGCCGATGCAAGGGAGAAATCTGTAAAAGAACACAAACTCATCTTTATAGATTGCTATACCTCCTGGTGCGGGCCCTGTAAATGGATGGAGAAAAATGTATTCATACAACCAGCTGTCTACAATTATTACAATACAAATTTTATTAATCTGAAGCTCGATATGGAAAAAGGAGAGGGGATTGAGATGAAGAAAAAATACAACGTCCAGTCTTATCCAACCTATCTGTTCGTGAACGATAAAGGGGAGATTATACATCGTACTGCTTCAAGAATGACCGCAGAAGAATTTCTTGCAGAAGCAAAACTGGCCGGCGACCCTAAGAAAAATTCGGCGGCTTTAAAAGCAAAATACGACAATGGTACCCGTGATCTGCCCTTTCTGATGGATTATTATCTGGTATTGAAGAAATCTGACCGCGGCGCATCTGAAAAAATCGGTACAGAGGTTACAGATAAGGTACAAGAATCCGATTTGGGAACTGCTTTGGGATGGAAGATCATCAACAATCTGGCAAGGGCAAAAGACGACAAGCTTGGGGGCTGGTTTATGCAGCATAAAGATAAAATCATGTCGTATTCAACGGCAAAAGAACGGGATGCACTCACCGACCGACTCATCAGTAATTCACTGTATGGAAAGATGAGGAGCGGGGATGAAAAAGGCTTTTTCTCAGAATTGCAACATTTCAAAGCTTCTCCAGATGTAAACCGTCAAAAACAAGGGATTATGCTCGAGGCGGATTATTACCAGGAACAAAAGAATGTAGCTGCTTACAATAAATTGACTTCTGCCGCTTTAAATGGTTTGTTAAAAGATGATGCGGATAAGCTGAGCTTTCTTGCGCGCAGGGCTGATATGAAGGGAGACAGCAACTCTGCATTACTTCCGCAAGCGTATCTGATGGCCAAAAGAGCTATGGAGCTGGAGCCTGAAGAATACAGTACGGTGAGCACTTTTTCAAAAGTTTGTTTATCTATGAAGAAAAAAGAGGAAGGACTGATCGCTGCAAAGAAGGCACGTCAATTGGCTGATGCGGAGACTTCCAAGATCCAAAAACTGGCACAGAACGTTATTGATGAATTAAATCAACTATAGTTCTTCTGGTCATAAAAATAAAGAGCCCTGCCCGCTATTTACCGGTCAGGGCTCTTTGCTTTTAAAAAGGAATTTTTAACATCGCAAGAAACGGGTCCATATGAGCTGATGATTTTCTAATTTTGCAGGATGAGTTCTTCCATCATTTTTGAATACCCTTTTCCTGAGCAGTTTAGTTTCAAAGAATGTCTATGGTTCCTGGACAGAAATTATGATGACTGCATGCATCAGCTTTCCCCTGATTCGGTTACCAAGGTTATAAAAGTTAAGGGGAGGCCTTTTTTAATTCGGGTCAGCGCAATAAATTCCATACTACAGGTTCATCTTTTGGAAGGCAGAGCACTAGAAGAAGACCGTTCTGCAATAATCAGTTATGTGAAAAACTGGTTTGACCTGGACAGGAATCTATCCGGTTTTTACGAATTGCTGCTTAAAGACAGCCAACTCGATTATATGCCCGAAGCCTATTATGGTTTACGGCTGGTCAGTATTCCTGATTTGTTTGAAGCCCTTTGCTGGGGAATCATAGGGCAGCAGATTAACCTGACTTTTGCTTATAAATTGAAAAGAAAACTGGTGGAACGATATGCAGAGCCAATAGGCTTCGAAAATAAGTTTTACTATTCGTTTCCATCCAGCAGTGCATTGTCAAAGGCTTCAATGGAAGATTTAAGAGCTATGCAGTTCTCTCAGAAAAAGGCCGAATACCTGATTGGGATTGCTACCGCCTTTGAAAAAGGAGAGATTTCTGAAGTGAAATTAAGGAACATGGCTTCGCTTAAAGATAAACAGGCGGCACTCACCTCTATCCGGGGTATAGGCTTATGGACAGCAAATTATGCGCTGATGAAATCTTTTATGGAACCGTCCTGCATTCCTTATGGTGATGCGGGCTTGATTAATGCCTTGCTTCGTCATGAAATCATTAGCCGGAAGGAAGAGGCACAGCATACAGATGCCTTTTTTAAGCCATATGAGGGATGGGAAAGTTATCTGGTATTCTATTTATGGCGCAGTTTATCTGTGAATCTCTAAGAGATCATGTAACGCTTCTATATCAGCAAAAAGAAATATAGAAAATGTAAGAGAAATCAAAGTAAATTTACCCGCAAAACTATAAGAAGTTACGCCAGCCCTATGGAAGAAAAAAAGAAGGAAAAGAAAGCCAGCATATTCAGTCTGCTCATACCTTATAAGAAATTAATCTTTCTGCTGATATTCTTAGCATTATTAAGTAATGGCATCAACTTATTACTTCCAAAAATTATAGCAAGTGGAATTGATGCGTACACGAATGGTACATTCCAGCTTCAACCGGTTCTGATAGAATTTTCAGTGGCCATTATCCTGGTTTTTGTTTTCACCTATTTGCAAAGCATTGTTCAGACCTATGCTTCCGAGCGGGTAGCTAAAGATCTTAGGACCCGGCTTTCTGATCAGATTTCCAGACAAAGTCATGCTTATATTGAAAAAGCCAATCCTTCCAAACTGCTGACCAATTTAACAGCCGATACAGATTCTATTAAAATGTTTGTGTCTCAGGCTATCGTGTCTATCGCTTCGTCCATTTTCCTGATTGTAGGTGCCAGTATCTTGTTACTCCTGCTTAATTGGAAGCTGGCATTGGTTATTATAGCGATTATTCCCATCATAGGGGGGGCATTTTTTATGGTCCTTCGTAAAGTTAAAGTGCTGTTCAAGAAAAGCCGTGAAGTGATTGACTGGCTAAATAAAGTCATTAATGAGAGTATTTTAGGTTCTTCGCTCATTCGTGTCATTAATTCCCAGCAGCTGGAGTACAATAAATTTTTGGATGCCAATACCCAGGCCAGAGACCTTGGATTGGGTATCCTGCGTTTGTTTGCTGGCTTGATCCCGGTTATCATCTTTGTAGCCAATATGGGCGGCCTTGCTATCCTGGCATTGGGAGGGCATTTTGTCATTCAGGGAACCATGTCGCTTGGAGAATTTGCAGCATTCAACAGCTACCTTGCTTTATTGATCTTTCCAATTCTTGTGATCGGGTTTATGAGTAACGTGATTGCCCAGGCTACAGCTTCCTATCAGCGGATAGAAACAGTTCTGAATACCGAAGAAGTTCCTGAAAGCGGTACGATCACAGATGTATTGGCCGGAGCTGTTGAAATGAAAAATGTTTCTATTTCTTATGGTCAAAAGCCAGCTTTAAAAGGGATTTCCTTTAGTCTCAAGGCAGGCTCTAAAACTGCGGTTATCGGTCCGACAGCAGCCGGAAAAACTCAGCTGTTGTACATTCTTACCGGGTTAATCCCTCCTGAATCCGGAGAAGTCCTGTTTGACGGGCACCCTATTGCCGATTATCAGCAGGAAGCTTTTCACCAGCAGGTTGGGTTTGTTTTTCAGGACAGTATTATGTTTAATCTAAGCATCCGGGAGAATATTGCTTTTAGTGATACTGTCACAGACGAATCTCTCGAAAAGGCTATCGAAACCGCTGAGCTGAAAGAGTTTATTAACGGCTTGCCAGATAAACTGAATACGATAATTTCAGAGCGGGGATCCAGTCTTTCTGGCGGACAGAAACAACGGATTATGCTGGCCAGGGCATTGGCTGTAAATCCTAAAGTATTGCTGCTGGATGATTTTACGGCCAGAGTAGATACCAATACAGAACAAAGGATTCTGGCTAATGTGCAACAAAATTATCCGGGTTTAACCTTACTTTCCGTTACCCAGAAAATTGCTGCTGTAGAACATTATGATAAAGTTATCGTATTGATGCAGGGCGAAATAATAGCAGAGGGAACACATGCGGAGCTGATGAAAAGCAGTCCGGAATATGTTCAGATCTACACTTCACAACAGAGTACCAGCAATTATGAATTACAATCTTAATCAGACCACAGGCCAGGAAGAAAAGAAGTCAACCTTAAAGGCGGTTAAAAAACTTCTTCAACTCATCAGTCATGAGAAAAAGAATCTTCTTAAAGCACTGGTAACCATTTTGATCAACTCAGGCTTACTCTTGCTAGGTCCTTTTCTAATTGGCCATACGATCGATACCTATGTCAGAACAAAACAATATCATGGTGTATTGGTCTTTTCCAGTATCCTATTGGTGATGTATTTGATTACCCTGATCACCGGTTACACGCAAACGAAGTTAATGGGCGGGGTAGGGCAACGTATGTTGTACACGCTGAGAAATGCGATTTTTAATAAACTTCAGGAACTACCGGTAGGTTTTTTTAATCAGAATAAAGCAGGCGATCTAATCTCCAGGGTAAATAATGATACTGATAAACTGAACCAGTTTTTTTCTCAGTCCCTGATGCAGTTTATTGGCAGTATTGTAACGATGATCGGTGCAGGAATCTTCCTGTTGGTGATCAATTTTAAACTTGGCGCTGCGGCATTGTTGCCTGCTGTATTTATTTTGATCTTTACTGCGGTGCTTTCTCCCTGGGTGAAGCGTAAAAATGCAGTCAATCTCAAAAGTACAGGAGGAATGAGTGCCGAAATTCAGGAGAGTCTGAATAACTTTAAAGTCATTATCGCCTTCAACCGCCGGGACTATTTTAGAAAGAAGTTTGATGAAGCCAACCGGCAAAATTATAAAACAGCCATCGGAGCAGGTCTTGCCAATAATATCTTTATGCCTGTTTATGGAATGTTATCGAGTTTCGCGCAACTTATTGTGTTGTTGTATGGCATCCATCTGATTTCCATAGGAGAGTTTACCATCGGTTTATTGGTGAGTTATTTGTCTTATGCAACAAATTTCTATAATCCTTTGAGACAGTTGGCTGCGCTGTGGGCAAATTTCCAGGTTGCCATGGCAGGTTGGGATAGAATTTCTCAAATACTCTCACTGGAAAGTGATTTGCAGCAGGTAAAAGCGGAAACACAAGAATCGGGAGCTGCCCTGCTGGAATTCAGAAATGTTCATTTCTCTTATGACCAAAATCAGGAAATCCTGCATAACATCAGTTTTAAGCTGGATCGTGGTAAAACCTATGCTTTAATCGGACCTACTGGTGGCGGAAAAACCACTACAGCTTCTTTGATTGCACGTTTGTATGATGCAACTAAAGGCATGGTATTGTTAAATGGAAGAGACATCCGTTCTTTTACACCTGAGGAACGGACACAGAAAATCGGATTTATTTTACAGGAGCCTTTCTTGTTTTCAGGAACAGTAAGAGAAAATATTCTATATGGGAACAGCCACTATAAAGACTATTCTAATGTGCAACTGGAGGAAGTGATCCATGCTTCTAATCTGGAAGAGTTGCTGGCTATTTTTGATGAAGGACTGGAGACAAAAATCACTTCGGGTTCAGATAGTATTAGCCTCGGACAAAAGCAGCTGATTGCCTTTATGAGAGCTGTTTTGAGAAAGCCTGAATTATTGATCCTGGATGAAGCTACTGCAAATATTGATACGATCACAGAGAAATTACTTAGTAATATTTTGAAAAAACTTCCTAAAGAAACAACTCAGGTCATCATTGCTCACCGGTTGAACACTATAGAAAATGCAGATGAGATCTTTTTTGTCAATTCAGGGGAAGTAACCCGCGCAGGTACCCTAAGCCATGCTATGGATATGTTGCTGGGGCATAAAAGAGTGAGTTAAACTTAAAATATACGTTTATGAAAATAGCCTTCTTCAGTACCCAGTCTTATGATAAAAAATTCTTTGACGAAGTCAATGTACATTATGGCTACGAACTGCTCTACCTGGAGGCTTCTTTAAATGCTACAACCTATATTTTAGCTGAAGGTTGTGATGCAGTCTGTATTTTTGTGAACGATAAGGCAGATGCGGAGACGTTAAGAAATCTGGCCAAACTTGGAATCCACAATATTGTACTTAGATGTGCGGGATTTAATCAGGTTGATCTGGACGAAGCTTCCAGATTAAACATGAAGGTACTTCGTGTGCCCGCTTATTCGCCTGAATCTGTTGCAGAACATGCTGTAGCTATGATTTTAACCCTCAACCGGAAAACCCATAAGGCCTATAACCGGATCAGGGAGGGAAACTTTTCCCTCGAACGGCTAACGGGTTTTAACCTGTATGGAAAAACAATTGGAATTATTGGATTGGGCAAGATTGGGCTGGCATTTGGGAAAATTATGGAAGGCTTTGGCTGCAAGGTAATTGCCTTTGATCCCTATGAAAAGAACGTCCCTTCACATATCCGGTTAACAGATACAGACACACTTTTCCAGGAAAGTGACATCATTTCTATACATTGCCCTTTAACACCACAAACCAGGCATTTATTAAATAAAGAAAGCTTTGCCAAAATGAAAGACGGCGTGATGCTGATCAATACAAGTCGCGGGGCAGTGGTTTGTACTGCTGATGCGATTGATGCCTTAAAATCAGGGAAACTAGGCTACCTGGGTATTGATGTTTATGAGCAGGAAGAAAAGTTGTTTTTCAGAGACCTTTCCGAAAGTGTGATCGCTGATGATCAAATCCTGAGGCTGATGAGCTTTCCTAATGTACTCATTACAGCGCATCAGGCCTTCTTAACCATTGAAGCGTTAACTGAAATTGCTGAAACAACACTAAGCAATATAAAAAGTATCGAGGAAGGAAAGAGCAGTGCAAACAGCGTGCTGCCTGTCAACTCTTAAAATCAAGTACTTTGCTAAAGCAGATTTTCAACCAGGGGGTATAATCCTCCGGGTTGATTTCAATTTCTCTGGCAAGATCTTCCAGGTTTAAATAACGGAAAGAAGCTACTTCCGAAGGATTTGGCACAGGTAAATCATCACTCGTGCCAAAAAACACATGGTCATACTCATGCTCGGTGAGTGCATTGCTGAAATCGGCTTTGTACAAAAAGCTAAACCCATAATTTAGCGCACAACGCATACCCATTTCTTCCATCAACCTTCTGTGAGCCGCATGAATTGTTTCTTCGCCTGGTCTTGGATGACTGCAGCAGGTATTTGTCCATTTGCCACCCGAATGGTATTTACCCAGGGCACGTTGCTGTAAGAGTAATTCTCCTTTACTGTTAAAAATAAAGACAGAAAAGGCCCGGTGCAGCAAACCCAGTTGGTGCGCTTCCATCTTTTCCATGGTACCGGTTTGCTGATCATTTTGATCGACAAGGATGACTTCTTCTAACATAAAGGGCAAAGATAGGAGAATAAGCTAACTTCTCTTGATGACAAACTATTAAAGTATCAATACAAACGGAAAGCAGTCGGGGTCAAATCTGCCTGCTTTCTAAAAAAATTATTAAAATGGGAAGGTTCTTCAAAGCCAAGACAATAACTGATCTCTGAAATATTCCAATTGGTGTGTTTCAATAAGGCTTTTGCTTCACTCACAATCCTTTCCGTAATATGACCTGTAGTGGTTTTGCCAGTGGTTTCCTTGATGGCCCGGTTTAAGTGATTGACATGTACCGAAAGCTGGTCTGCAAAATCTTTAGCAGAACGCATGGCCAGGCGTTGTCCGGGAGATTCTATAGGAAACTGACGGTCCAAAAGCTCATTAAATACAGCGGTGATCCTGGTGTTGGCATCATTATGCTGATGCAAAGTCTCCGAAGGCTCAATCTTCAATGCATAATGCACCATTTCAGTAACATAGTTCCGTATCAAATCATTCTTGAAGCGGTAATCAGAATCAATCTCTTCCAGCATTTTTTCAAAGATCTGGCTCACATGCTGATCTTGCTGTTCATTTAAAATATAAGAAGGCTTACCACCAGGAGCAAACATAGGCAGGTCTCGGATACTGCCCCTAATGTTCTCTGTGAAAAAGGCTTCTTTGAAAATACAGAAATAACCACTTTTCTGTTCCGAAAGAATTTCAACGGTATAGGGTACACGCGGGTTAAAAAACATCAATGCTGTTCCAGACACACGAATACTTTTGTCTGCATAATGATAAATGGTTTCTCCGCGATGCAGGCTGAACTTATAAAAATCTCTTCGTGCATACACTGGCGGACTGACTTTTTTATGAAAACAATCTTCTACCCGGAACACATTGAAATGTCCGGTATCCTTTTGCAGGTTAGCCGGAACCAGGTTAAACTTATTCCTGTAAAAATCTTCTAAACTTTCTGGTTTTGGCATAAGGTTTTTTTCTATGTTAAATTTACAAAAATAAATTATACAGGAACACTGGTTTCAATCGCTGTAGATACAGTAAGCGCTTTCCATTGTTCCAGTTCTTCTATTACGGCATCAATCTTCGTATAAGCAAGATTATAGGCGTCTTCACCAAGAAACAAGTGAAGTGGTGGATTTTCATCCGTTGCCACACGTATCATAGCCTGGGCTGCCTTTACAGGATCACCTGCCTGATTGCCGTTGATGTCATTTTGATGGGCGTCCTGTAGATCTCTTACTTGTTTGTAAGCTGTAATTGGATTTTTCGGTACTTGCAGCGATTCGGAAGAAAGGAAATCCGTTCTGAAATAACCAGGGGCAACAATAGTCACATCTATACCAAAGGGTTTAACCTCGGCAGCAAGAGATTCTGATAAACCTTCTATAGCAAACTTAGTTCCGCAGTAGATTCCAAATCCCGGGAAATGTCCGTTAAAACCTCCAATGGAAGACAAGTTGAAAATATGCCCTGATCTTTGTTCCCGTAAATAAGGCATGGCTCTTCTGATTACGTTCAAAGTACCAAATACATTGACCTCAAAATTTTCACGTGCTTCCCAGTCGCTTAATTCTTCTACCGTTCCCACCAGACCATAGCCTGCATTGTTGACCACCACATCCAGCTGGCCAAAGTGGGTAAAGGTGTTTTCTACCGCTGCGGCAACGCTGGCCTCTGTTTTCAGGTCCATTGCCAAAGGAAGGAATTGCTCGCTTTTAGGTCCTATAGCCTCTAGCAAATCATTAAGCTTTCTGGAGGTTGCTGCAACCATATAGCCTGATTCCAATAATTGTTTTACTAAGGTTAGTCCCAAGCCTTTTGAGGCGCCGGTGACCAGCCAAACTTTTCTTGTTTTCATAGTTTAATATCTTTTGATAGATCAAAATTACACAGGGCGAGGTCCTTGTTCTGTACGCTAATCAAACTAATGCTTGCAAAATTCAAACAATTACCAGGGTACTGTATGTTTAAGAGTTATAGTTTAGAGGTATTGAAATGGATAAAACAGAAAATTCCCATATTCCAATGATCGGGGCAGAAGTATTTATTGAACCCGGACAAAGCCCGGAGGAGATCGATGTATGGTTTCAGCAACTTCAGAAAAATGGGATGAAAATCACCCGGATCAGAATGTTCGAAAGCTATATGCATCAAGCAGATGGCAGCTGGGATTTTAGTTTGTTTGATACTGCTTTCAGGGCAGGGGAGAAATATGGTATAAAGATCTACGCCAATCTTTTTCCTGCAACAGATTTTACAGACGTTGGCGGATTTAAATTCCCTAAGAGTAAGGCGAACCTAGACCAGATCTCCAATTACATCCAGCATCTGGTGCCACATTTTAAGCAATTTACTTCTTTACATGGATGGGTGCCAATTAACGAACCTGGTTCTGGTGTACTCCCGCAAGATGAATATAGTTTGAAAAGTTTTGAAGACTGGAAAGCAAGAGAGGTTAAAGAATTGTACAATAGCCAGGGCTTTACGACGCTTGATTTTAGAAAGGAAAAATTCCTGCTTTATTATAACACCTGGTTTCTGAGCTGGCTCACGCAGGAGATACATTTGTACGATCCGGGTGCCCGAATTCATGTCAACAATCACGCGATCTTTCAGCATGCTGCGGAATATGACTTTCCGCAATGGAGAAGTTTTTTGAGCAGTCTTGGAGGTTCAGCACATGCGAGCTGGCATTTTGGTTATTTTAGCCGTCACAAGTATGCTGTAGCCATGTCTGCCAACTCAGAAATGCTGCGTTCAGGTGCAGGACCACTTCCCTGGTTGATGACCGAACTTCAGGGGGGGAATAACATCTACAGTGCTTTCAATCCACTTTGCCCTACACCCGAAGAAATCGCTCAATGGTTGTGGATTACTATAGGTTCAGGGAGTAAAGGTTCTATATTCTGGTGCCTTAATCCCAGGCGTTCCGGATTTGAAGCGGGAGAGTGGGGGATGTTGAATTATTTAAATGAACCCTCCAGCCGGATGAGGTCTGCTTCGGAGGTGATCAAGGTGATCAATGAGCATGCTGATTTTTTTTCTGAAGCCAAGGTAGCTGAATCAGGAATCCATATCCTTTATACCAGGGAATCGCTGTGGATAGAACGGGCGTTACAGATGAAAAGTGATACCACTGAGCCCGGACGTGATATAGGGGGTGTGATGAAATCTGCCCTGGCCTGGTTCGAAACCATTACCGAAATGGGAGTATCTCCCGGTTTTAAAGAAATTGGCGAATTTGACTTTACACGCGAGGACTATACCGGTGAGGCGATTATCCTGGCTCAGCAGATCAGTATTCCGTCCAGGTACTGGACTGCATTGGAGCACTTTGTAGACAAAGGAGGTTATCTTATTGCTGAAGGACTAACGGCCTACTACGATGAAAATGCTTTTACCCTGATGGGTAAAGACTTTCCATTTCAAAAGCTGTTTGGCGGGTTAATTAAAGAATTTATCTTAAAGGACCGGCTTTTTGAAATAGAGGTTGAAGGACATGCGCATATGGCGCATTTGTGGTACGGCATAATTCATCCGCTTACCGGACAAGCTATTGCCGTGAATGAAGAAGAAGTCCTGGCTTTGAGGACTACTTTTGGACAAGGAAAAGTACTCTGGATACCTTCCCTGATCGGATTGGGTTCAAGAATTACCGATAATTATAATTCCCTGGTGTCGTTGCTGAACAGAGAGCTCGGGCATATTCTGGATCAACAGGTTTTTTGCTTTAGCAAGCAAGAACCGGGCTTACTGATGAAAACCTTACAAAACGGAAAGGATTACCTGAGTATACTTGTCAATAAATCTCAGGAAAATCAGGACATCAGTATCCAGGCCCCAAAAAACCTTAAACCCATTCTATGGTATGCCAATAAAAAGGGAACAGTGGTTTCTGCAGATCAGATCCAAATCAACCAGGAAGAAACGCTGCTTATAAGGTGGGTATGATTGCCTCTCTTTTTTTGTTAACTTCGCTGCTTAACTAACGAATAGACTTATTATGAAAAGAACAGCCTATCTGTTGCTGCTGGCAATGTTATTCTCTTTTGCCGGTTCAGTGAAAGCAGATGAAGGGATGTGGATCCCGATGCTTATAGGGAAGAACTATGAGCAAATGAAAAAGCAGGGTTTTAAACTCACCGCACAAGACTTGTACAATGCCAACGGGTCCTCCCTCAAAGATGCCATCGTACATTTTGGTGGATTTTGTACCGGAGAGATCGTGTCAGATAAGGGTTTAATCTTTACCAATCATCATTGCGGTTATGACGCTGTTGCTTCAAACTCTACTCCAGAAAACAACATCCTGGATAACGGTTTCTATGCCAAAAATTATGGAGAAGAAAAACCGATCAATGGTCTTTTTGTTCGTTTCCTGAGAAGAATGGAAGATGTAACCGCTAAAGTTAATGAAGCAACAAAAGGATTGAATGGTGCTGAAAAAGCTGCAAAAATGAATGATGCCTTTACGGCCATTGCAAAAGCAGCGGTAACAGGCCCTACGATTGAAGCCAACGTTAAAGATTTTTACAAATCCAACCAGTTCATTCTTTTTGTTTACGAACGCTTTGATGATGTTCGTTTGGTAGGTGCTCCGCCACAAAGCATTGGTAAATTTGGAGGTGATACAGACAATTGGGAATGGCCACGCCAAACAGGAGATTTTTCGGTGTTCCGTGTATATGCCGGTAAAGGAAATGTTCCGGCTAAATATGATGTAGCCAATACACCTTATACGCCAAAAAAATTCTTACCAGTTTCTATCAAGGGTGTTCAGAATGGAGATTTCTCTATTGTGTACGGTTACCCGGGCCGTACCGACAGGTACCTGACTTCTTATGGCGTAGATCTGGCAACAGAAAAGGTAAATCCGACCATTGTTAAGCTTCGCGATATCCGCCTTAAGGCCTGGAAAGAGGAGATGAACAAAAGCGTGGATACCCGTTTAAAATTGTCTTCTGAATATGCCAATATTGCTAACTACTGGAAATATTATATCGGACAAACGGAACAACTGAAAAGATTAAAGGTTTCTGATTCCAAAAGAAGAGAAGAAAAATCCTTTACAGAGTGGGCGGCACAGAAAACCGAATTTGCCGGTTTAATGGAACAGTACGACCAGGTCTATAAAATGCTGGAACCGATTGCTGTACAAAGAACCTATATCAACGAAGGCTTCCTGGCTTCTGCTTTTGTACCCAACACCATTAGTTTAGGAAATGCCTTGATTGCAATGCAGCAGAAGAAAGATGATGCAGCCTATGTTCAGCAGATACAGGGTCGATTGGGTAAAGTAGTGGAGAAGTATAACTCTACCTATAATGAAACCGCAGATAAAAAGATCCTGGCTAAAATCCTGGCTTCTTTCTATGCAGATGTACCTGTAAAATCGCAACCTAAATTCTACGCAGCGATCGCTGAGAAATACTGGACAGGAAATCCGGAAACTACTTTTGAGAAGTTTGCAAATTACTTGTGGGAGAACAGTAACTTCATCAAACCAGAGAAACTAGCTGCATTTATCGCTTCTAATCCTTCTGTTGATGCGGTGAAAAATGATCCGGCCTATGCTTATGCAGTGAACCTGATCCCGGCAGAATATATGAAGAATAATTTTGGTTCTATCGTGTCTGATTTTGAAAGTAAAAAAGCAGAACTGGACCATTTATATTTAAAAGCCATCCTGGAAAAGAATAAGGATAAATTGATGTATCCTGATGCCAATTCTACGATGCGCTTGTCTTATGGTAACGTGCAGAATTATTCACCTAAAGATGGAATGACCTATAATACCACTACAACTATAGAAGGTATTATGCAGAAGTATATTCCTGGAGACAGTGAGTTTGATCTGCCAGCTTCTTTAATTGAAAACTACAATAAGAAGAATTTTGGACAGTATGGAAACGACGGAACACTAACGGTTGGTTTCATTACGAATAATGACATAACCGGTGGTAACTCCGGATCTCCTGTGATCAACGGTAACGGAGAGCTGATCGGTCTTGCTTTTGACGGAAACTGGGAAGCCATGAGTGGTGATATCGCTTTCGACAAGAAGTTCAAACGCACCATTTGTGTAGATGTACGTTACGTGTTGTGGTGTATTGATGTGTTGGGTGGTGCTAAAAACATCATTAACGAACTGGACATCAGAAAAGATATGCCTAAAGCTGCAGTAAAAACTTCAGGCAAGAAAAAGTAACCAGATTAAACATAAAAAAGCAGGCTATCCAATTGGATAGCCTGCTTTTTTATGTTTAATCTTTTTCCCCTGCAATCATCATATGCGGACTCATGGATAGGATAGAAGGGTCACGTTCAGTCATCTTCAATAAACCCATTATGGCCTCCTTTTTAGCAGGTGTGGACCGCGTTTCAAAGTATTTACTGTCCAGCCAGATCATTCCTTCCACCGCCATAATATCAAGTGCTGAGAAGCCACCCGTTTCAAATTCATTCTTCAGTTCTTCCGGTTTATGGAAATAAGCCTCAGGCAATAAACCTGGCCAGTTCTGCGGCGGATTGTGAATGCCCGTCTTTAATTCCATTTTACACATTTCATAAAAACTGGCCTCATGGATCATCCCATTAAGTAAGCCGGCAATGGTAGACGCGGTATAATTAATGGCAAAACCAAGTACTGTACCACCAGGTTTTAAGACCCTTAAAGCTTCTTTTACAGAAATAATCCGATCCTGTTTAGATTGTAAATGGTATAAAGGACCATGTAAGATCACTACATCAGCAATACCAGAAGGGATATCCAGGTTTCTGGATTCTCCAAGCAAACACTGAAAAGGTTTTTTTAATTTGGACGCCCTTAGCTTAGCTTGTTTAATATGCTTGGCTACCGGATCTATCAAATACACCATATGGCCCAACTGGGCAAGCCATTCTGCGTAAATTCCAGGGCCACCGCCAACGTCTATAACAGTATCCTTTCCGGATGTATTCAAATAACGTCCGATCAGCTCTGTATTTCTTTCGTATTCCAGTGGGCCTAAACCAAGACTTAACCGGTTCTCTTCAGAAGTTTTAGCGTAAAACTGGTCAATGTCTTTACTGATCAAATCGGATGATGCCATATTCAGACGAATTTTTAATTGGCCTGCTTAGCGGCCTCTTTAGCTTTCTTCTTAAAGAAACCTCTAAACAAGAAATTACTCTGTAAAGCTTCCAGATCTTCATCCAGTTTTTTACTACTGGTTTCCAGGTTCAGCATAATTGATTTTACCTGATCTGCTGTCTTAGGGTCATTTAGTAATAATCCCACAGCATTGTCTTTCTGGTTCAGTTTACCTGATGCGGTATTGAGATTTTCAGTCATAACGGCTGCAGATTTTGCTGTTTTTTGTAACTCATTTACAGAAGCCTGTATTTTAGCAAATACCGCTGTATCGGTTAGTAATTTATCTGCCAGACCACCTTTTGTGTTCATTTTTTTAGAAAACTGATCCAGTTGTGCCGACATCCGGTGCGCAGATTCGGTAGTGGTTTTCAGGTTTTCTACAATGGCTTTAAAATTAGTCGCAATCTGCTGATCAGTTAATAAAGCACCTGCAGTACCTTTTCCTTCCACCAGTCCTTTGGATAATTCTTTAAAATTAGAAGTGATCTCTACCAGGTTCTTATTATTAACCTGGAAGGTTTTCATAATATCATCTGTAGAAAGTGTTGTATTTACCCTTAACTTATCACCGTCTTCAACAAATGGGAATTTAGGACTGCCGCCGGTAATCACAATGATCTTATTTCCAATTAATCCATCTGAACTAATGCTTGCAGCTGCGTCTTTATGGATATATTTATGTGCTTCTTCTTCAATATTCACAAACACCTGTACCTGAGAAGTACCATAAAACTGGATCTTTTTAATGGTACCAATTTTTACTCCTGAGAACCACACATTGTTTCCTGTTTTAAGTCCCTGGATATCATCAAAAACCACATTTAGGGTAATGCTCTTGATAAAAGCCTTTTTTTGACTGCCCAGTGTAAAAACTCCGACAATAAAGATCAGTAATCCGATGATCAGGAAAAGCCCAACTGTTATTTGTCGCCGATTGTCCGTTAATTGCATATGTTTTATTGTATAAAATTATATTCATAAAAAGGTTTTACCCTTTCATCGTTTGTATTAAACACTTCTTCAAAAGTTCCCTGACGTTCAAATTTTCCATCCAGCAGCATAGCCACCCTGTTGCCTACAGTTTTTGCGCAGGTCAGGTCATGAGTGATCACAATAGAACTGGTGTGGTACCGCTCTTGTACCTCATTGATGAGTTTATTGATCTCGATGCAAGTAATAGGGTCAAGTCCTGCAGTCGGTTCATCATAGAGCATGATCTCTGGTTGCAGGATCAATGTTCTTGCAATACCAATTCTTTTTCGTTGTCCGCCTGAGAGTTCTGAAGGCATTTGGTTAATGGTCTGCAGTAAGCCTACCGCATCTAAAACACTTTCGACAGATTTGTCAATCTCTGCCTTGCCCAGATTTTTTCTGTTCCTTACCAATGGAAACTCCAGGTTTTGCCGTACTGTCATACTGTCGTAAAGTGCACTGTTTTGAAAAGAAAATCCCACTTTTAAACGTAATGCTAAAAGTTCTTTATAGGAAATCTCATCTACTATATTGTTTAATACACTTACCCGTCCGGCATCTGGGGTGAGTAATCCGATGATGATCTTAATCAAAACGGATTTACCAGTACCAGATTTACCAAGTACCACTAAATTTTCTCTTCTATATAAATCGAGGTCTACACCTTTAAGGACGTGGAAATTACCAAAAGATTTATTCAATCCCCGGATCTCAATGACTTTTTCCTGCTCGAAGTTTGTAGAGGGTTTCTGCTCCATAAAATGATCAGGTTCTAAATAAACTGAAAAACTGTACCGACACCACTTCTTCTATAAAAATCAGGAACATTGCAATAACCACGGCAGAATTTGCAGCCTTACCCACACCTTCGGTTCCTTTTGAAGAATTATAACCCTGGTAACAGCCAACCATGCCAATCGTAAAACCAAAAAGTATGGCTTTTATGGTTGAAGCGGTAATATCCAGAAATGTAATCTGCTCTAAAGAAGCCTGAAAAAAAGCTTTGGCACTAGTCCCCTCACTCATAGAAACATTGAGCAGAGCGCCCAGCATGCCTACAAGGGCTGTATAAAAAGTGAGGATGGGGATAGTGATTGTTGCCGCTAATACCCGTGTGGAGACCAGGAATTTAAAAGGATTGGTCGCTGAAACTTCCATAGCATCAATCTGTTCTGTAACCCGCATAGAACCCAGTTCTGCACCAATACTCGAACCCACTTTACCTGCGGCGATCAGACCGGTCAGAAGGGGTGCCAATGTCCTGAGTAAAGCTATACCAACCAGCGAAGGGAGCCAGGAAGTTGCACCAAATTCGGATAGAGAAGGCCTGGATTGCTTGGTAAACACCACACCTGTGATGAAACCAGTGGTAGAGATCAGTAATGCGGAGCGGTATCCGATCTCATAGCATTGTCTCAGCAGTTCTTTCCCTTCATAAGGAGGCAGGAAACCTTCCTTGAAAAAACGCATGATAAACCTGTTTACTTCATATACGGTCAGAAACATCCTGGCAAATTTGCCGGGTGTTTTAACCTCTTCATTCAACGCGGGGGAATTTTCAGTGCTCTCCATTAAGAGAAATAGTATATTTTGTTAGTACGATATAAACCAATTGTTGTTATCAAACCTTGAGCCAAAGTTAATAATAGCTGACAAGTTCTCACTAAATAATTGAATTTACTGCAAAACAGTAAAAGATGTTATAGTTTCCTAAATCGTTTGCGCTAAATTATTTCATTTTTAAACTAAAATATCATTAGTTTTAATCCTGAATGATCAGCAACCATCTGAAATTTTGAGACCTATGCCAGGACATCAAAGCCTTAATGATGAAGAATTAGTTGTACTCCTGAAAGAAGGTAATGAGGCGGCATATACATTAATATTTGATCGTTATTATGGCTTACTCTTTGCGCATGCAATAAAAATGTTGCAAAATGAAGACGAGGCCAAAGATGTAGTCCAGGAACTTTTTGAAGTGTTATGGACTAAACGACAGGATTTGATTCTAAAGGGAAGTTTGTCCTCTTACTTATATGCTTCCATAAGAAACAGGATTTTAAACTGTATTTCTCATAAAAAAGTAGAATGTAAGTACCTGGAATCCCTTGGTGTGTTCACAGGGCAGGAAAATGAACACACGGATTATTATGTAAGGGAACGTGAACTCAAGCGCATCATAGAGGCTGAAATTGACGCATTGCCTTTGAAAATGCAGCAAATATTTAAACTAAGCCGGGGGGAATATCTCTCCCATAAGGAAATTGCATCCAGATTACAGATTTCTGAGCTCACCGTAAAAACTCAAGTGAAAAGAGCCTTGAAGATTCTTAAACCCAGACTTGGATTCATCTTGTTTTTTCTGAGTTTGCTCAAATGGTGAGCAATTCTTAGGTCAATAATTTTTTTTTAATCTCTTGTACCCCCAGTACCCCCACTTCACTGTCTTATAGCCAAATCCTCTTTTAGAGGGTAAACCAAATATTAAATCTATGCAACAGGATCCTAAGTTATTGTTGAAAAAATATATGGATGGGAAATGTTCGGAAGAAGAGAAGGCTCTGGTTGAAAGCTGGTATCAGGAACTGAACAACATCAACGCGCATCATAGCTTGATTAACCATCCAAACAAGAATTTGGCTGAGCAGACTAAAAAGGAGGTTTGGAGCGCACTCTCCATACATAAAAACAAAAATAAGGGAACCTTTTTATGGTTAAAAATAACCAGTGCTGCAGTAGTCCTGATCTTGCTCTCCGTTTATCTTTTTCTTTATCGTTCACATCAAAAGGCTGGACCGACCCGGCAGGTCGCTAAGGTCAGTGATATTGCACCAGGTGGTAATAAAGCGTTCCTGACTCTGGCCAATGGAAAAAAAATATCGCTGACAGATGCAGCTAATGGAGATTTGGTTAAAGAGGCCGGCCTCGTGATTCAGAAAAAAGCAGACGGCCAACTTATTTATACGGCGGCAAACTCTGCTGGCTCTGCTTCTGGTAGCCAGTATAACATCATCGAGACTCCAAGAGGCGGTAAATATCAGATTAACTTAGCTGATGGTACCCGGGTTTGGTTAAATTCAGGTTCTGCTTTGAAATATCCATTAAATTTCAAGGGGCATTTTAGAAAAGTTGAGTTAAAAGGGGAAGGTTATTTCGAAGTTGCAAAAGATAAAACCAAACCTTTTTTAGTTAAAACTGCACAGCAGGAAGTAGAAGTTCTGGGTACACATTTTAACATCAGCAGTTATGCCGACGAGGCAGCTGTTAAAACAACCTTATTGGAGGGCTCTGTAAAAGTAAAAGCCAACCCTGGCGATTCAAAGGTAAGCGCACAGGAGATTCTGAAGCCAGGACAACAAAGCCAGCTCAGGTCAAATCAGATCAAAGTAGGGCCAGCTGATCTGGAGTCTGTAATGGCCTGGAAAAATGGAGATTTTGTTTTTGAAGGCGATGACCTGAAAAGCATCATGAGGCAATTGTCGAGATGGTATGATGTAGAAGTTGTCTATCAGGGGAACTTCGATAATCTCCGTTTTGGAGGTTATGTATCCAGGTCAAAAAATATCTCTTCCGTACTGAATATTATGGCCTCTACAGGCAAGGTCCGTTTTGAGATCAGTGATAAAAAAATTATAGTAACCAATAATAAATAAGCATGAAAACGAGCATCCATATAAAAGCACCCTAGACGAAGAAAAGCCAAGAAAAAACCGGAAGTGCTTCGAACCACTCCCGGCTAAGATCATTGGGCTTACCCTCCAACAGTTAATTTTTCGTTTAAACCCAACTAACCAAATGTATGAACTTTTACAAACAATCGGTATGTAAGCCACCAGGCTTTGCACACAAATTTCTGTTGATAATGAATTCTGCTTTTCGCAGAATCAACGAGACAGATAAAAATAAACTCATTATGCGAGTTAAATTCACCATAATTTTATTGATCACAGCCTTTTTGCAATTTGCACAGGCTGGCAAAGCTCAGCGCATCACCATTTCGAAAAAAAATGCCAGCCTTGAGCAGGTGTTCAAAGAAATCCGGAAACAAAGCGGATATGATTTTTTTTACGATCTGGAGGACATCAGAAAAGCAAAAAACGTTGATCTTTCTGTCCATAATGAATCACTGGAAGAAGTTTTAAAGCGCTGTTTCGAAAATCAGCCTTTCACTTTTACCATAAAAGACAAAGCAGTTATTATAAAAGAAAGTCCTCAGATCCAGGTGAAACTGAATCCTGTGCAGAAAGTAGAACTGAAAGGTAGGGTTACAGATGAAAAAGGTGGCCCATTGCCAGGAGTAAGCGTAAAACTGAAGGGCAGCAGTATTGGTGCCATGACAGATACGAACGGGAATTATGCATTATCGCTGCCAGACGGAACCGGCGTTCTGCTGTTCAGCTTTATTGGATATCTACCACAAGAGGTTCCTGTAAATGGAAAAACTATCGTTAATGTCGTGCTGAAAGAAGAAAATAAGGCGCTTACCGAAGTCGTTGTAGTGGGATATGGTACTCAAAAGAAAGTAAACCTTACCGGTGCAGTGGCCTCTGTTACAGGTTCAGAACTCACCACCAGACAAGCACCCAATACGACCTCTTTGCTGCAAGGCAGAATGCCGGGGGTGCAGGTCATCCAGAACTCCGGACAGCCAGGTGCAGAAAATGCAGGCATACAGATTCGCGGTCAGGGTACTTTCAGTGGTGCAGGTAATGATCCACTGGTCCTGATCGACGGGGTAGAAGGAAATTTAAACAATGTTAACCCGAATCAAATTGAGAGTGTTTCTGTGCTTAAAGATGCAGCTTCAGCAGCCATTTATGGATCAAGGGCAGCCAATGGGGTAATTCTCGTAACCACTAAATCTGGTAAGGCAGGACGATTGAATATTGATTACAGTTATAATTTTGGCAGTCAGCGGGCAACTTCAGTTTATGACAGGATTACCAATTCTGTAGAATTTATGGAACTGCTCAATAAGGCCATCGCGTACACTGGCACCAATGCAAACCAAACTTATAGTCAGGCACAGATTGATGCTTATCGTCAGGGTGCCATAAGCAATCCGGCACAATACCCAAGCTACGACTGGATGGATGCGATCTTTCGTACAGCACCTATGCAGCAGCATTTTCTAAGTGTAAATGGTGGAAAGGAAGGAACTACGTACAATTTTGGTGCAGGCTATCTGGACCAGGATGGTATCCTTATTGCCACGGGTTATAAAAGATACGATGCCCAGTTTAATTTTAAAACAAGTCTGAACAAGAAGGTAACCTTTGGAACTAATATCGCCTTTTCTAAAGGCAACAGAAACGAAACAGCTTTAAACAATAATTTCGATGGCAATTCTACTGAAGATCAGATATTAAGTGCACTGGCTGCCCACCCAACTTATGCGCCAACTTTACCTGATGGAAGTGGCCGGTATTCTGCGAAGGCCTATATATTTGAAGGTGGAAATAAAAATCCTGTAGCCACTGCCGAGCACGGAGGGCGTTATATCAATAACTATTACACACTGGCTTCTGCATTTCTAGATGTAGATATTCTTCCCGGATTAAAAGGAGAAATCAAAGGTGCGGTCAAATATAACGACAAGCAAACCAAGGTGCATGTTGTCGGTATACCAGGCTACATGTTTCTTCCGGATGATAAAGGACAATATGCCTATAATACACAATGGAACGGTACGGTGGGAGAAAACAACCTGACCGTACGGAGTGAAAAAGATGTTCAGTATACCATTTTTGGAACCTTAAACTACACCAAGACCTTTGCGGAAAATCATAATTTTAGTGCTTTGCTAGGTGTAAGTCAGGAAACCTTCAGATATGACCGTTTACAGGGCTTTAAAAGAAATGCACCCTCAGATGACATTACGGAACTAGGTGCTTATTCTCCCGGTGGGCAGCTTTCTGATGGCTTTGCTTATGAGTGGGCTTTACAATCAGTATTTGGAAGGGTAAATTACAATTATAAGGAGAAGTACCTGCTGGAAGGAAATTTTCGCTATGATGGTTCTTCGCGTTTCCCGGATGGCAATAAATGGGGATTCTTTCCTTCGGCCTCGGCCGGATGGAGAATTTCACAGGAAGACTTTATGAAGTCTGTGAAATGGGTAAACAGCTTGAAGGCCAGATTGTCCTGGGGCCAGGTAGGTAACCAGAATGTCAACCGTACCCTGAGCGGAGAGCAAATGCCTTATCCTTATCAGGAAGTGTTAAACCCGGTTTTATATAATATTGGGGGTTCTCTTCAGCAAGGCGTTACGCAGACCGACCTGATCAACAGGAACATTACCTGGGAAACAACCACAGTAACCGATTTTGGTGTCGACTTTAGCTTGTTCAACTCCAAAATATCCGGTTCCGTAGACTGGTATTCCAAATACACCAAAAACATTCTCAGAGCATTGCAGGTCCCTGATTTTATCGGGATTGCCGGACCAACAGTGAATATGGGTGAAATGAAAAACACAGGTTTGGAATTTTCTCTGGGCTATGAAAACAGAGACCACAACTTTCATTACAAAGTACAGGGAAATTTCGAGACCTATAAAAATAAAGTCATGAAATTTGGTGCCAGAGAGATTGACAGCAGTAACGGTTATATCCGTCAGGAAGGTCTGCCCTATAATTCTTATTATATGTACGTGTTTAACGGTATTTATCAGAACCAGTCAGAGATTGATAATGGGCCAACACCATTGGTTAAACCAAAGCCGGGTGATATGAAATACAAAGATGTTAGCGGACCAAATGGCGTGCCTGATGGAAAGATCACAACGGATGACAGGGTAGTGGTAGACGGAGCCTTTCCAAAATTCAATTACGGACTTACTTTTAATGCAGACTATAAGAACTTTGACCTGAGCTTTTTCTTTCAGGGCGTTCAGGGACGCAAGATCTATGTGAAAGAATGGGGAATAGCGCCATTCAGACAGGCAGGGCCACCTCCAACTTTTTGGAGAGATGCCTGGGACGGAGAAGGAACTTCTAATACGATCCCTCATATCTTTAATGAAAATTATGCCCCAGATACTCAGGTGTCTGACTGGTGGTTGCAAAATGCCTCTTATCTAAGGCTGAAAAATCTGCAGCTGGGCTATAATTTTCCTGCAAAGGTTCTGAATAAAGTCAAAATACAAGCATTGAGGCTGTACCTTTCAGGAGATAACCTGCTCACTTTTACCAGTTTCTTTAAAGGAAGTGATCCGGAACGTGCCGCAGCAAGTGGACGTGCGGCCATCTATCCGCAAGCAAAAATTTATTCAGTAGGAGTGAAAGTAACGCTTTAACAAGATGATGACTTTCTTAAACCATAAAAAAAAGAATCCGATGAAGACCTATATAAAATTGATCTGTCTGCTGATACTGGGTGTCCTGGTCAGCTCCTGCAAGAAAACGCTGGACAAAGATCCGCTCGCCAATCCAGACTCGGCAAACTTCTGGAAAACAGAAGGCGAAGCCAATAAAGCATTGATTGCTTGTTACTTTAAGCTTAAAGAGCCCATTTTTTCCAATGGCCCAGGTCAAAGCGGCAACTCTCTCTATTGGGAAGCGCTTTCTGACAACGCTTCCAATACCTCTAACTATGAGTCCTTTGATCTGGTCATGAGAGGAGAACACAATTCAGCGACCACTGGTATCATTAGTAAAAGTTTCACATTCGGTTTCCAGGGAGTTGCCTATTGTAACTATTTTCTCGCCAATGTAGATCGGGTAAGTGTAATGGCCGAGAATACCAGGAACAAGATGAAAGGAGAAGCTCTTTTCTTACGTGCCTTCTTTTACAACGATCTGACCCAACTCTATGGAGACCTTCCGTTAATTTTGAAACCTGCAACCCTTGACGGAGACTTTATGAAGACACCCAGATCACCCAAAGCAGATGTAGTTGCCCAGATCCTGAAAGATCTGGACTTAGCCATCTCTTACCTTCCTGCAACAGCTTATAGCGATGGCCGCGCAGTAAAGGGGTCTGCAATCGCTTTAAAAACCAGGGTCTTGCTTAATAATCAGCGCTATGCTGAGGCTGCGGAGACGGCCTGGAGTTTAATTGGCGACGCTTCAAATCCATTTCGCTTGTCCAGCAACTATTCCGGACTTTTTTTCGGAGATCAGATCAATAATAAAGAAATCATGTTCTCTGTACAATTTAAAGCTCCTGATGATTATCATTCCTTAGACCAGGTGATTGGTGGAAGAATGTCGGTGTTTCCAACCTTAGAACTGCGAAATGCTTATGAACCTGGAGATCCAAGGTTAAAAATGACCATTTTTGAAGCAGGAGATCCCTGGGCTTATAACCCTGGAGGGTTTAAACAAAGTGGCAGTACTGCTGAAGGTCAGATTCCCTATACCAATATGGCTTTTAAAAAATGGGTCAATACAGCGATCAATAATGCCTCAGGGGCAACTTTAAGCGATCAGCATATGGTCAAGATCCGCTATGCCGATGTACTGCTCATGTACGCTGAGGCGATGTTTGAAAGTGGACAAGGCGGAGATATAAGAGCATTGAAAGCGTTGAACGATGTAAGGGCAAGGCCAGGAGTGAATATGCCACCAAAAGCCGCACTGACCCGCGAAATCATCAGAAATGAACGAAGGGTAGAACTGGCCTTTGAAGGACTTCGTTACAATGATTTGATCCGCTGGAAAATCGCAGACCAGGTTATCCCTTCAGTTGCCTATGATTCCAAAGGAACAAAGCGGAAATTCAAATCCTTTCTGTTCCCGATACCATTGGGTCAGATGGACATCATGAAAGGTGTCTGGACGCAAAATGCAGGCTTCTAAATCCAATGTTATGACCCGGATTAAAATTATACTTTCGCTGTTGCTGCTGGTGACAGCGAAAGTTTGTTCAGCAGATCAGCCTACTGTGCAGAGTCCAGATCGGCTGATCCGGTTCAGACTTTTTGTTCAAAACAGGCAGCTGAGCTACAGTGTACTCTATAAAGATCAATTGGTGATTGGCCCTTCTCCCATCCGGATGTCGGTAGATCAGACCGAGGTAACCAGAGAAGTACAGATTGGGAAAATACAGCCTTACCAACTCGATGAAAATTATCCATGGTACGGTGTCCATTCTAATGTACAAAACCATTTTAACGCTGCAAAAATTGCACTCTCGGCAGGTAGCGAAAAATATACTGCAGACATCCGGGTGTTTAATGACGGGGTGGCCTTCCGGTTGATTGTTCCTGGAAAAAGTGATATAGAAAGAGTCGCCAGAGAGTCTACCCTATTCACTCTTCCAGAAGGAACAACCGCCTGGTACCACGATATCAATGCACACTATGAAGGCGTATATGAAAAACGGAATATGGATACCGTGAAAAGAGGTGGCTGGGCAGCGCCACCGGCTACTTTCCAGCTCCAAAAGGCTTCTTGTTATCTTTCCATTACGGAAGCAGATTTGAAAAATTATGGAGGAATGGCACTTCAGTCCAATGGAGAAAGAGGCCTGGTATTGAGGTTACCTTCTGAACAGCCCGTTTCCTATCCATATAAACTGCGTTATAGCCCAGCAGATACATTGAGGCTTTCCCAACCTGCACGTATAAAAGGAACCATCACAACCCCATGGCGGGTGATCATGGTTGCTGAGAATTTAAATAACCTGGTCAATAACGATATGGTTCACAACCTCTGCCCGCCGCCAGATCCAAAAATATTTCCCCAGGGTATCAACACTTCCTGGATAAAACCTGGGCCAGCCGTTTGGAAATACCTGGACGGAGGAGGGCAAAGCACCTTGGAGGAGATGAAAGAATATTCCAGAATGGCTGCTGATTTAGGCTTTAAACATAATATTCTGGAAGGATTCTGGCATACATGGACTGATGCCGAACTTCGCGAACTGGTGCGTTATTCCGCAGTCAAAGGCGTCGACATCTGGCTCTGGGAACATTCTAAGAACTTATGGGATGCGGGTAAAAGGCATGCTTTATTTCAGCATTGCCATGACCTGGGGATCAGGGGGCTGAAGATCGATTTCTTTGATCATGAAGCGAAAGACGTCATTGATTTATACCAGTCTATTCTCCGGGAAACGGCAGCTCAGCAAATTATGGTTGATTTTCATGGGGCGAATAAACCGACCGGGCAGCAGCGGACCTGGCCAAATGAATTGACACGAGAGGCTGTGAAAGGTATGGAAGCCAGTAAGCTGGCCGACCGGGCAACACACGAAGTAACTCTTCCTTTTACCAGATTTATTGCCGGTCCGGCAGAATATACACCAGTGCATTTTGGTGAACGCCGAAAAAACACAACCCGAGCACACCAGGTAGCGAGTGCCGTTATTTTAAGTGCTCCATTGCTCACCTATGCAGCCAGCCCTGAGCATCTGTTGCAAAATCCCGCTGTGGAAATGATCAAAAGTATCCCCTCCATATGGGACCAGACCATTGTGTTACCAGGCTCGGCTATAGGCGAAGCAGCAATATTTGCCAGAAGGAAAGGAAATACCTGGTTTCTTGCCGTGATGAATGGTGCCAAACCAAAAAAGATAGAAATCCTGCTTGATTTTCTGGGCAACGGCAGTTATAAAGTGTTGGAAATTAAAGATAAAACAGGGCAATCTGATGCTGTTGAGCTGGTACATCGTAGCTATAACAGAAACAGCCATATACAACTTGATCTGGGAGAAGGAGGGGGATACATCGCTAAATTTGAAAGATAATGCTCTTAAAAAAACAAACATCTCTGTTCTTCCTGTTCTTGCTTTTGGCAGGATTATCCGGCTATGGGCAAATAAAGGCAAGCTTCTACAAAGCGGTCTTTACTACACCACCCAAGCATACACCGAGCTCTAAAACCCCGGATGGCCCCCTGGCAGGAAACGGAGATATTGGACTCAGCCTTGGCGGAACGCCAGACAAGCTACGGTTTTACATCGGTAAAAATGATTTCTGGCGGGCCTATCCGGTTTATCCAGGGGGTGGTATAGCCTCACCAGGATTTCTGGAAATGAACATTAAAGATCTGGAAGGCGGGAACTACTATGCCGAAGAACTTCTGGACAGTGCACTCATCAAAGGGCGATTTAGTACATCCAAACTTGACCTTTCTTTGGATACCTGGGTAAGCGCAACTGCAAATACAATAGTCGTTGAACTCAACCCCAATCAGGCCACCACAATTGCACTAAAATTGAAGGCTACAGAGGGAAATACTTCCATTTCTCATTATGGAAAAACCGGCGATGTGATCTGGGTAACACGTTCTTTCGAAAACAGCCCTTTACTGGACTGGCCGGCCCATGTGGCTATGGCCTTAAATGTGACCGGGGGAACATTAGAACAAAATGGTACCTTGAGATTGAAGGCGGGTCAAAAAACATCGGTAAGCATCACCATATACACGAATCAGGACTGTAAAAATTGGAAGGAAAGATCTATAAAGGAAGCGGCAGCAACGGATGAAGGCACTGTACAACAATTGAAAAAGGAGCATCTGCAATGGTGGAAAGATTTCTGGAACCGCTCTTGGATTTCAATAGGAGATACGACACTTGAAAAATACTATTATGCCTCTCAGTATCTTTTTGCCTCTTCATCCCGCAAAGGGAAGTTTGCACCAGGTATCTGGGGGCCTTTTGTAACCAGAGACTCCACTTCCTGGGGCGGAGATTATCACCTCAATTACAATTACCAGGCACCTTACTGGGCGGCTTATTCCTCCAATTATATAGACCTGACGGATAACTTTGATCAGCCGGTGCTCGATTATATCGAGAAAGGAAAACGCCATGCAAAAGAACTGCTGGGCATCAGGGGGATTTACTACCCGGTAGGAATAGGACCCAAAGGATTAGTCACTACCCGCTGGCCATTAAGCCCTCAGGAGATGTTCAAAAGATACGGAACGACAGATAATACCATCGATGGAGGCTATAAATTCCTCGGTCAGAAGATCAATGCGGTTTTTAGTGCAGGCAATATGCTGATGCGGTTCTATAGTACCTATGACGAAGATTATGCCCGTAAAGTTTACCCCTATCTGCTGGAATGTGCCAATTTCTGGGAAGACTATCTGAAATATGAAAATGGTAAATATGTGATCTATATGGATCACTATGGCGAAGTGATGCCTAATCTGAAGAACAAAGGTGTTTGGAAAGACCAGTTGGGTGATTTCAATTCAACGCTCTCCCTCGGCCTGGTCAAAATGCTCTTCAAGGGAATAATAGACATAAGTACCTTTCTCCACAAGGATCAGCCGCGACAAGCAAAATGGGTACAGATCAGAGACCATATGAGCCCTTTTCCTCTGGGAGAAAAAGAAGGTCGGATGAGTTTGAAAAGTGTAGAGAAAAGCCCGTCCAGCTGGCATCAGGGCGTAATGGGTTTGTCAAGAGTATCCATTCATGGTTTAATCCTACCAGGTGGTGTTTGCGGTCCGGTTACCGATTCTGCATTTAATCAGATCCTGCTGCAGGATGTAGCGCATTGGAAAGACAAGGCAAAGGAACCTGGAGATTGGGGAAATACACTAGGTAATGGGATAGAGACCTGTTTTCCGGCTGCGGTAAGAGTAGGCTATCCTGCAGATGAAATTATGGGTTATTTAAAAGAGCGGATTGCCAGACAATCTCTTCCTAACCTGTGGATCACCGCTGAAGGTGGCGGTATTGAAACCCTGGCAGCAGTGCCACTTACGTTAAATGAAATGCTCCTGCAAAGTTATGAAGGGGTGATCCGGATCTTTCCGAACTGGAATAAAAGCAAAACAGCAAGTTTTCATAAACTCAGGGCCTATGGTGCATTTGTGATCAGCAGCAGCCTGGACAAAGGAAAAATAGAGGAGGTTCAGATTCATAGTGAAAAAGGAAGAGACTGTATCCTGGAAAATCCCTGGCCAGGCCAGCATTTTCAGGTCATCAGAAATGGAGTAAAAGGAGAACAAGTCTATGGTAAAAGAATTGTTCTCCCAACGGCTGCAGAGGAAGAACTCCTGCTGAAACCACTCCTTTAATAGAGTTCCTGCTGGTATTGTTCAACCATTCTGCCAGCGTCAAACTGCGGTACAATTTCCTTTGCCGCAGTTTTTAAAATACTTGTCCATCTCGCCTGGTCTTTATAATACATGGGCACCACCACCTGTTCCAGTTTATCCATCAAAGCAGCAGCTTCCTGCTTGTCTTTGTCTGTATCGCTCAGTTCATCTGCTGCCGGCTGGATGACGAAAGCATTTTCCATATCTTTCGCAAATTCCGGCACCCATCCGTCGGGCATAGAAAGGTTGATGCTGCCATTCATAGCAGCGGCCATTCCGCTGGTACCTGAAGCTTCCCGATACATTTTTGGATTGTTGAGCCACACATCAGAACCTTTTTTTAATAAGGCAGACAGACCCAGCTCGTAGCCAGTCAATACCGCACAATTCTTTAAGGGTTTAGCACTGCGGATAATCTGGTTGAACAAATCAATGGCGCCCTGATCTTCGGGGTAGGGTTTTCCAGCCCAGATCACTTGTACAGGATAATCTGCATTGTTGATGAGTTTTACAAATCTGTCCCAGTCTCTCATTAAAAGGTCGGCTCGTTTATAAGCGGCAAAGCGCCTTGCCCAGACCAGGGTTAGCACATTCGGATCAAATAGCTTTCCGCATTGGTCCGCTACTGTTTTAAAGAGGCTGATCTTCATTCCTTTCTTAACCAACTGGATCTGTTCCTGCTCACCTGTTTCTAATGCTTGTTCAAGCGATTCTTCCTTCCAATAGGTTTTATTCTGTGCGTTGGTAATAGAGATGATTTCACAGATATTTGGATAATGCCCCCACATTTCCCTGGCTACTTCACCATGTAATTTGGAAACCCCGTTTGCTTTTCTGGCAAAGCGGAGAGAAGCCAGTGTATAATTCAAGTCATCTCCTTCTATACCCAGGATGTGTTTGACCTCATGATCCTGTAAATGGTAAAAGAAAGACATCTCTTTCAGCAGATCAAAACGGTGCGACTCATTGCCAGCAAGTTCAGGGGTGTGGGTCGTAAATACCACTCTTTTTTTAACTTCTTCCAGGCTTTGGTATTTAGCATAGAGGTAGAAATTCAGAGGCAGAGAGTGCCCTTCATTCATATGATAAACATCTATAGGGAATTGAAGTACATCCAGCAGCATGGCACCACCGATACCCAGTACCATAGATTGCGCAATTCGGGTTGATTCGTTAGAATCATAAAGACGATGTGTAATCGATCTGGAAACCTCATCATTCTCTTCTATGTCTGTACTTAGTAAGAATACCGGAGCAGAACCAAAAGTCTCCGGCTTCAACAGATAAGCCTTAACATGGACCGGTGCATCATGAACAGGAATAGTAAAAGTAATGCCTGTATCCTGCAAAAAGGAAGGATTCTTTTCAACATAAAAAGGCTTCATATCTGCATCGGTATCCCGAAACTGGTCATAATATCCATATTTCCAAAGCATTCCGATGCCAATAGTGGGGTGTTTTAATTCGAAAGCACTCCGCATGTGGGAGCCTGCCAGAAAACCAAGCCCGCCACTGTATATTTTTAAAGACTGGTCTATGGCAAATTCCATTGAGAAATAAGCGATGGTTTTATTATACTTTTCATTGGGTTGATACCCGAAGATCTGTTCTTTACTGATCATATTTAGATGGATATATCGTGTGGCCGATGTTAAAAAACTGCTATTAACATAAGGTTTTTTTACTATTAAACCTATTAGTGACGCAGATCATTTTTTTATAAACCAAGATTCTACAATTTGCGGCACACGATTAACAAAATGATTATCTATAAGAGTTTTACATTTGATTCTGCTCATTACCTGCCTGAAGTGCCAAAGGGGCATAAGTGCGGTAATATGCATGGTCATACTTATTCGCTTAAGGTCTTTGTGTCTGGCGAAATCGATCCGGTAACCTGTTGGTTTATGGACTTTGAGGATTTGAAAAACACCATCAATCCGGTTATAGCGCGTCTTGATCACCAGATTTTAAACGAAATCGAAGGTCTGGAAAATCCAACTACTGAAAATGTGGTGGTCTGGATATGGAATGAGATCTATAGTCGGCTTCCTGAACTGGTTAAACTTGAACTTAGCGAAACGCCTGGATCCGGGGTGATCTACGAAGGCAGATAATTTTTAAATCACTTTCGTTAAAAGTTCCCATAGTGTTATTCATTTTGATCATTACAACAGTTCCTGGACCCGATTGTTTTTCAGCTTTTGCAAATGCCTGTTATAAAATTTGAAATTCTGGCAATTAAATAGAACTTTGCCCTCAATTTAAGGAATGCAACTATGATGAAATGGGAGAAGCTATTATCCGCCAAGCGTTGGGGAAATGAAGACAGGTTTAAAGGCAACCAAAAAGAAGCCCGGTCAGAATTTCAGCGTGATTACGACAGGATCATCTTCTCTTCTCCTTTTAGAAGACTACAGAACAAAACCCAGGTTTTTCCTCTGCCGGGAAGTGTTTTTGTACACAACCGTTTAACCCATAGTCTGGAAGTTGCCAGTGTAGGCCGTTCTCTGGGGAGTATCTTTTACAACAAGATGAAAGATATACACCCGGATATTGATGATACCTGCCCGCTGCTCATTGAGGCCGGAAATATTATTGCATCCGCCTGTCTTGCCCACGACCTGGGGAATCCGGCTTTCGGGCATTCAGGAGAATCTGCCATTTCTCATTATTTTACAACTGGTGATGGAAAGATTTACCAGTCGCAGGTCACTGAAAGCCAGTGGGAAGATTTGATCAATTTTGAAGGAAATGCCAATGCCTTAAGAATTCTGACCCATCCTTTTGCTGGTAAAGGCACCGGGGGCTTTGCCTTAACTTATGCCACTCTGGCTTCCATTGCAAAATATCCTTGTGCATCGATTGCTGGTCACAATAAGAAGAATATCTTCACCAAGAAATATGGCTTTTTTCAATCTGAACAAAGCGGCTTTGAAAAGATCGCTGTTGAAATGGATCTGATCAAGGTACAGGAAGAACCTTTGATCTATAAAAGACATCCGCTGGTTTACCTGGTGGAGGCAGCAGACGACATTTGCTACAATATCATTGACCTGGAAGATGCCCACCGGTTAAAGATACTGTCTTATAGGGAAGTGGAAACCCTATTGCTGCCTTTGTGTAACGATGCCCAGCTGCCTGGCCGTTTGGCCGAAATGGAAGACGACGATGCAAAGATCACTTTAATGCGCGCAAAATCCATTAGTACCCTGATCTGGCAATGTTCCAATGTATTTTACCAGGAACAGGAAAGTATTCTTGGTGGCCATTTCAACCAAAGTTTGATGGATGCCATCGAAGAACCGTATTTATCGGTGATGAAAGAAATCGAGCGGATCTCCATTAAGAAGATCTATAACTACCACTCTGTGGTGCAAATTGAAGTGGCCGGATATCAGGTCATGGGCGGACTATTGGAAGAATTCATTCCTGCTTACCTCCAGAATGAATCAAAATACCATAAAAAACTGGTAGAACTGATCCCAAAACAATTTCTTACCCAGCAAACCGATGCTTATACCAAGATCCAATGTGTACTTGATTTTGTTTCCGGCATGACCGATATCTATGCTGTAGAATTGTTCCGGAAAATTAAAGGTATCTCTTTTCCTTCTATGAGTTAAATATCCAAACTATAATCCTATCCTCATGAAAGCGACATTTGCAGAAAAGGTCCTTGTTTTTTACAGGCAACTTGATGGTTTTTCAGGGCTTCCTGAGGGGATAGAGGTTCTCAATCCGTATAAGGACGGATCAGCTACCTATGAACTCGCTGCCCGGTTTTATGAAAAATTTTATGCGGATACTGCATCCAGATACCTCATCATCGGGATTAATCCCGGAAGGTTTGGAGGTGCGGTTACAGGGGTGCCTTTTACGGATCCAAAGCGTTATATAGAGCAGTGTGGCCTGGAATATAATGGGATAATGACGCATGAGCCTTCTTCGGTATTTGTCTATGAGATGATTGATGCATTTGGAGGTCCGGCTGCTTTCTATAGCCAGTTTTACATCAATTCGATGTTTCCACTTGCCCTTACTTATAAAGGGAAAAATTACAATTACTACGACAGCGCTGAACTCAGTAAGTTGCTGAGACCCGCTATTATAGAGAACCTTAAACAGCAGATTTCTTTAGGGACAGCGCTAGACATTTGTTTTTGTCTCGGTAAGAAAAACTACGAATTTCTGCAGAAGTTGAACCTGGAGTATCAGTTCTTTAAAGAGATTATTCCTTTGGAGCATCCGAGGTATATCGTACAGTACCGAAGTAAAGATAAAGCTGCTTTTATTCAAAAATACCTCAGGGCTTTTCATTCCGTTGGTGTGAAGTGATCATTTTTATTTTTTTAAAAAATGAATAGGGGTAAAGCATCAGCATGTTGTCTTACCCCAAAAGAACGATCATTTATTAAAAAATCACAAAAAATGAAAACCACTAAATTATCTTTAATTGTTGCTTTATTAGGTTTGAGCTTTTTCTCTGCAAAAGCCCAAAATTCCGACTTTAACTTCGGTATTAAAGCAGGTGTGAACTATGGTACCCTGCCTTCAGGTTTAAAAGACATGAGCGATAAAGCCGGGAAAGCAGGTTTTAATATTGGTGTATTTGCCCGCGCCGGGAAAGACCTGTACGTACAGCCAGAGGTTAATTTTTCTACCTTCGGTAGTAAGTATACCCTGGGTTCTAAAGAATATGAACCAAAATTCAGACAAGTGAATGTTCCGCTGATGATCGGTTATAAGCTGATCAATACGGCAAACCTGAATTTCAGACTTTCAGCAGGTCCTGATTTCAGTTATAACCTGAATAAGCCGGATGCACCGCAGAACTTTAGTTACAAAAGAGTCAATATGGGTGGAGTGATCAATGCAGGTGTAGATATTGGCAATATAACCATCGATGCCCGTTACACGCATGGATTTACCAAAATCAATAAAGGCCTGGATGAAAAAACTGGTTTATTTAATCTTTCTGTCGGATTTAAAATTTTCTAGAGCTTAAACAGCTGCGAATAAAAAAGGAGGCATCGCAATTTGCGATACCTCCTTTTTTATTGGTTTACAGGGTTATGATCGC
This sequence comes from Pedobacter nutrimenti, assembly GCF_032678445.1. Classification (GTDB taxonomy): domain Bacteria; phylum Bacteroidota; class Bacteroidia; order Sphingobacteriales; family Sphingobacteriaceae; genus Pedobacter; species Pedobacter nutrimenti_A. Next base: position 347,185 of record NZ_JAVTSQ010000005.1, on the reverse strand, counting down.
TTTAGCGGTTTTTCTTAATTTCTTCGAGTCTTGTTTTTTGTTCTGTTAGACGTTTCTGTAATTTCGCCTTTTTTTCTTCATTATGCTCTTGTTCCGTCTCTTCCGCGGTATGAATCCAGTGATGATATTGTTTTTCCTGCTGTTCTGCGTTTTGGTTTAGTTTTTTCTGCAGGGCCTCTCGTTGTTTTTTAAGATCAGCAAGGGTGTTTTTCCAATCGGCTTCTTCGGTACCTTCTGTATCGATGATCTTTGCTTCTGCTTCCTGGATAGCTTTGTTGATTTTATGAAGTTCTGTTTGCGCCGGAAGATAGACTTCATCATTGACATTGAAGCGTTTCAGATCTGAAGTTATGGGCAGGAGAACTGAATTAACGGGAGTTTCCCAGTCTTCCCAAACATGTGCGATCAGCACAGATTTACCTTTGGGAATTTGTGAGGATACGGTATCCAGGTAGTCGGAAACATTTTCTGCTTTTAAGGTTTCTCCGGCGGATCCGGCAAGCATGCCACCTGCCACACCGACAATAAAACCAAGCGGACCAGCGAGTAATCCAATCAATCCGCCCAATAAGCCCCCACTGATCATACCTGTGCCTTCTGTTTTATCTTTTGCAGATCGGATAGCAGTCTTGCCGGAGGCATCCTTGCTGAGTACATAGGTTTCGCCAAGTGAAATATCTTTTGTTAAATCCAGTTGCTGTAAAGCTTGTAAACCAGTAAATGCCTCAACTTCACTATTGAAAAGGGCTTGAATCATTTTTTCCATATAAACTCCGACTGTTGATTTTTAATACTACAATTTAAAGTCAAATTGGTTTGAGAGGAGGTGAATTGTTCGAAAAATTCTGTACAGCTGCTTCAAGACTAACGATATCAGGCGGGCTGAAAAAGCCCGCAGATCTCTGAGGTCTTTCCGCAGCGTACGAGAATTTTTCGTAGCAAATTGCAGAGGAGGGTGGTGGTCCGGGTAGGATATAGATAGAATATAACCAGAAACTCACACCATTTTTATATATTTAGAAAACGTTAATCAATTATAGAATGAGCTCCAAAGAATATAAAAGCTTGAATTTCAGACAAGCCGATCCTGAAGATTCAGAAGCCGTTTATGGTTTTATTTGCAAGCTGGAACAAAAGAAAATGGATTATGAAACCTTTAAGACCCGATTCAGAGAACAGGTAATGTCGCCCTCTATACTGTTGGTCCTTGCAGAAAATGAAGGTGTACCACTTGGTTTCCTGAGTTGTCATAACCAGAATTTGCTGCACCACGATGGTGAAATCTATGAAATTGTGGAATTTGTTGTAGAAGAACAAAGTCGTGGGAAGGGGATTGGAAAGAAGATGATGGAATATCTGGAAGCGCAATTAAAAGACAAAGACTATGAACTGATTGAAGTGGCTTCCAATAATTCCAGGGATGGAGCCCATCGGTTTTATCAGCAATGTGGCTTTAAGCAAAGCCATTATAAATTTACAAAAAGTAAAAAATAAAGAGCCTCCGATGATTAAAGATTAGATTATCGAAGGCTCTTTGTTTCTTATTTTTCTTTCTATCAGTTATTTTACGTCAAACCACAGTTTGGTAGTCAATATGTCTGCACCCTGGTGGGCTACAGCGGCTTTATAATTTGCACCGTTCAGTGATTGTTCTGTACCTGGATAAATGAACCTGACTGGAAGCTGTCCGTTCAGGGTACCAGCAACCGCGGGGCTTAGAGCCGGATAATCCAAGCGTCTCCATTCAGCAAAGGCTTCCAGTCCCTGACCAAATAAAGCAATCCACTTTTGGTTCCCGATAGACTTTCTGAAATCAGAAGCATCATATTGAACGGCTGCCGACTGGGTGTAAGTGGAGATGTCTCCTTCAGCAATAGCATATTGTCTTAAAGATTCTGTAACGGCTTGTTTGTACAAAGCTGCAGCATCTTCTGTGGTAAAACCCCTGGCTGCGGCTTCTGCCCGGTCAAACAATACCTCTGCGTAGCTGATGATGACTGCTGGCGCAGTAGGAGCAAGGAAATAAGCGCCGGGTTTAGAGGTTTTGGTGAGGCCCAGGTTGGCCGCATCACCAGTAAGTAAACCATTTGCAACACCAACATAGGTTTGCGCTGTTGCATCTTTTGTTGGGCTGGCGAAAACAGCAAGACGTGGATCATTTAAACTTCTCAGTCTGTCTACAATGGTTTTGCTGATCCGGTAATCATCGCGGGTATCAAATAAATTGCTGATGGGGTTTTGATTAGGAGAAGAAGAGTACACCAGGCGTGCTGTTTCAGCTTGCGTACTGATATAACCTGTACCCTCTGCAGCGATCTCTGCGAGGACAGTTTTGGAGATTTCAGGCTCCCGGTCGGCAATACGCAAAGCGATACGAAGGCGGAGTGAATTGGCGAATTTTTTCCAGCTGCTGATGGATCCACTGTAAAGGATATCGCCGCCAATGGCTTTGCCATTTACATTTAAATCCAGCTGCGCAGATTTCAGATCATTCAGGATCCCTAAGTAGACATTTCTTTGCGTGTCATATGCAGGGTTGACATAAGTGCTGATCTGTATGGCCTGACTGTAAGGGATATCTCCATAGGCATCGGTTAAAAGGGAGAAGATCCAGGATCTTAATACTTTGGCTACCCCGCGGTAATTGGTATTACCTTGTGCATCGGCAATGCTGATTACTTTGTTTAAATTGGTAATCCCTTTGGTATAGCCATTGTTCCAGAGTTCCTGCAGGTCGTTGTTGGTAAAGATATAGCGATCGGGATCTGTATATTGGATCTTGGCCCAATGCTGGATGAACAACAAGCTGGAATTCATATTGTTGGTGGTTCCCCAATAGGTATCTGCCGTGTTTTTAATGGCACCGGTCAGCAGGTAATCTGGCTGTGGGTTTTCCGCTTCGTTAGGGTTTTTATTAATATTAGACAACTGGTCCTTGCAGGAACCAAGGGAAAGTGCAAGGACTGCAGAAAAAGCGATAGTTATGGATTTGAATTTCATGATCGTTAGAATTTAAGGTTAAGGTTAAAACCAAAGCTCCTTGTGGTAGGTAGGGTTAAATCTTCCAGCCCTTGAGCGTTTCCGGTATTGAAAGCCGTTTCAGGATCGATGTTGGGTACATTTTTGTGAATGATCCATAGATTTCTGCCGACCAGGGAAACGGTTGCATTCTGAAGGCCAATTTTTTTGCTCCAGGAAGATGGAATACTGTAACTCAGTTTTACCTCACGGAGCTTGATATAAGAAGCGTCATATACAAATTGCTCATCTACGTTGGTGGTACCTTTGTAGTATTGCTGGGCAGGAATGATCCGGCTGTTTTTGGTGCCATCGGCCAGTACGCCGTCAAAGATCATTCCGTCTGTATACACCACTTCTCCTGCCGGGGCTTTACCTCCAACTGGAAGGCCTATGGCTACTGCAGAAGTGGCATTACCAGGGAAATAATAAGTTAAACCACCGTTTTCCGTATTTCTACCCGGAAGTGTGCTGGCCAACACACCGGTGTAGGTGCCGGTACGGTTGGTGTTTGAGTAGATTTTTCCGCCTATTCTGGCATCAACCAGGAAATTCAGGTTGAAGTTTTTATAGGTGAAACTGTTGGTGATGCCACCTAACCAGTTTGGTGTAAATTTACCCAGGTAATGTTTGTTGGGATCAATTACAGGTGTACCTGATGCGCTAACCAGGATTTGACCGGCAGCGTTGCGCTGATAGGTGGTTCCGAACAGGGTACCATATGGTTGGCCTACAGCGGCCAGTACATCTACGGTCCTGTTGGTACCAATGGTATAACTGCTGATGAGCCCTTCACTATCCAGGATGAGTACTTTGCTCCGGTTCAGTCCATAGTTCAAATTGATGTCCCAGCTGAAATCTTTCTGCTTTACTGGTGTTAGCCCCAATTGGACTTCGAGTCCTTTGTTGTTGATGCTTCCGCCATTGATCAGTTTCTGAGCATAACCTGTAGAGGAACTTACTTTTACTTTTAGGATCTGGTTTACACTGTTGGTGTTATAGGCACTTACATCCAGTCGTACACGGTTGTCAAATAAACCTAATTCTATACCCGCTTCTGTCGATTTAGTGATCTCAGGAAGCAAGTTCGGGTTCAGCTGAATGGCATTGGCTGCTTGTTGCGGGTTTCCGTTAAAAGGAGCGGTGAAGCTGTAGGTATTGACCAACTGATAAGGATCTGTGGCTTTACCTACCTTAGACCAGCCGCTTCTGATCTTTGCAAAACTTAAGACATTACTTTTGATGTCAAAAGCTTCTGTAAGGACCAGACTTCCATTCACAGAAGGGTAGAAATAAGACAGGTTCTGCTTAGGTAAACTGGAATCCCAGTCGTTCCGGGCGGTTACATTGATAAAAGCATAGTCACGGAAGCCCAGCTGACCGGAACCAAATACACTATAGGTTCTTCCTTTTATAAAGACATTGGAAGACACCAGTGGATCCCTGGAATTGCTTAAGGTATAGAGCCCGTTTACAGCCAGTTTAGTAGCCATTTGATCGTTTTGCTCCGAGGTCGCCGTTCTAACGTTAGCACCGGCAAGTAGATTAAGAGAAAAATCGTTGTTTAGCTTTTTATTGAATTCCAGACGGCCTTCAGTATTGTTTTCATTCACAGCAAAGGCCTCTTCTTCATAAGAACCGAAAGGAGTACCGTTGGTTCCATAGGCCACCTTGATCTTCCTGCGGTCGTTATAATAGTCATTTCCCGTTCTGAAGTTGGCAGATAAGGCACTGGTGATCTTGTAATTTAACTCTGCGTATCCTACAATGCGGTCACGTTTTTGAGAAACCGTATTTTCATAAGCAATGAAATAAGGATTGCTGTAATAACTGTTGTTCCAGTTGAAATCGTTGCCATTCGCATCTTTGTAATTTTTAAGCTGACTTACATCAACCTGACGCCCAAACCAGGTAAATTGAAGCATTGGACCTGTAGCGCGCTTGCCACCAGTTGCAGGCAGATTGGCTGCATAGCTTTTAATATAATTTGCCGAAGCATTTAAGGTCAGTTTTGGGGTAATCCGATAAGTAGTATTCAGCAGGAAGGAGTTTTTGCTTTGAGAAGAATTTGGGATGACGCCGTTCTGTGTCAGGTTGTTATAAGAAAAACGAACATCTTGTTTTTCACCTGAACCTGCAAGAGAAATACCATTGTTTAAAGCGTAGCCAGTCCTGAAGAAATCTCTCACATTGTTGGGATGGGCCACAAAAGGTACAGGAACACCGTTGGAATTGAACTGAGGAAGAAGCCTTCCGTCAAGTGGCGGGCCCCAGCTTTCATCTACGCCGTCGTTCAAACCGCCGCCTTTGCCGTCAACAAAGCTAAACTTCCCGTTCGTACCTTGTCCAAATGAGTTTTGGTAGTTAGGGATGGTGAGCAGGTTGGAAAAAGTGGTGTTGGAATTCACGTTGATGCCCAGACCTTGCTGTCCGCGTCCTGTCTTGGTTTTAATCAGGATGACACCAGCTGCCGCTCTTGAGCCATACAAAGCAGCCGCATTCGGGCCTTTTAGTACACTGATCGATTCAATGTCTTCGGAATTGATATCGGAAATCGGATTGGCAAAATCTCTGGAGCTATTGGTTCCTGATTGCTGGGTATTGTTGACTGGTACACCGTCAATGACAAATAAAGGCTGGTTGTCATTTGCAATAGAGGTTTCCCCCCGGATCACAATCCTGGAAGAACCCATGTCACCCTGACTGCTGGTGGTTTGAACACCGGCGATCTTTCCGGCAAGGGCATTAACCAGATTGGTTTCCTTGGCAGTAGAGATGTCCTTTGATTTGAGCTCCTGCACAGCATAACCGAGTGATTTTTTAGCTTTGGTAATGCCCAATGCCGTCACCACAACTTCATTGAGTTCGTTGGTAGAGGCAGTCAATGCAATGTGGAGCTGGGTAGTTCCGGAAGTGACCGTCACATCTTTTGTGGTATAGCCGATGTAAGCGATCCGAAGCACATCTTTAAGGTCTGCATGGATGCTGAACTTTCCGCCTGCATCGGATACGGTACCGGTACTTTTGCCTATGATGGTAACAGATACCCCTGGAATGGCCTGTCCGTCGTTGCTGTCGGTTACCGTACCGGTCAATTGCACAGACTGCGCCTGTGCCGTCTGGAGGAAAAAAAAGGACATAAGAATCCCTATAAAAATTTTGTATATTTTTAGCATATGGGTTAAATTAAAAGGTAATTAATAAGCTGCCGGTGTTCTTTTTAGTACATGCAACATGAATGGTGGAAAGCAGCGCACATGGGCTGCAGGGTAGCAGAAGGACAGGAGTGAGGACGTAGCGTCATTTTTTTCAGGCGTACTTGTTGTTTCATTTTCTGTTGTTTAGGTGTTATGTTCCCTGAGCTCCCGGCTATACAGAAATTGAAGGTTGGCTTTTGCAGATAAGAAAATTTGCGGTGAATTGCAGCATCTTATCTTGTTCGCTTTTGCGAATTGGAATTAGCACCTTTTACCGTTGAAGGTAGAGGTTGCTAAGACATCACAGGGCCAGTCCCTCAGTCTTTCTGGATAAGTTAGGAAGCGTAAAGAACGATCTTCTGCTGCAAATATATAAATAATCTAGTAATCCTATAGGATTTACTTAAAATATTTTTTTATACGGTTGGTGTCCTGCCTCCGTCTACCGGAATGCTGGTGCCATTGACATAAGATGCTGCTGGAGAGGCCAGGAAAGCCACTACATTGGCAATCTCTTCCGCTTCACCAAATCTCTTCATCGGGACGCTGCTGCGCATATTTTCTTCTACCGTTTCTGTACTGATATGTTGACTGGCGGCGGTTTGCTGTACCAGGCTTTGCAGACGTGCAGTATTGGTGAGGCCAGGTAAAACATTGTTTACCGTAATATTGTACTGGCCCACTTCATTAGATAATGATTTTGCCCAGGAGGCTACAGCAGCACGGATGGTATTGGAGACCCCCAGATTGAGCAGGGGTGTCCTGACAGAGGTAGATACGATATTGATGATCCGTCCGTATCCGGCTGATTTCATTCCGGGCAATACGGCCTGAGTCAGAATCTGGTTGCAGATCAAGTGCTGCTGGAAGGCATTGCTGAATGCCTCTGTTGTAGCTTCAGCAATTGGACCTGCCTTAGGTCCACCGGTATTGTTCACCAATACTGTTACCGAATGGTTTGAAATAATATCTTCTATTGCTTTTTGTACATCCTCCTGCCTGGAAAAATCGGCAACTCTATAGCTATGTTGCTGTCCATGTTTGGCAGAGAGTTTTTCTACTGCGGCTTTTAATGCATCTTCATTTCTTGCAATGAGAATACAGGTGGCACCAAGTGAGGCCAAGGCGCTGGCACTCGCCAGTCCTATACCTTGTGTACTTCCGCAGATAACAGCATGTTGATGTGTTAAAGAAATATTCATGTTTACAATTGGTTTTGTGGGATGAATCCCGTCGTAAATTTAATATATAAAACTAAACAATACCTCTTGCCGATGAGTTTGTGAAAAGTAATTTTTAACCCTATCTTTCGTTATTCATCAGAATTAGTAAAACATGTCGAACATCAGCATTATTATAGAAGAAAGACCCGCAGATATTGGAAACTTTCTGGTAGGAAGATTACTCCCTTTCCGCGAGAAAAGAATGGTTGGACCTTATATCTTTATTGATCATATGGGGCCTGCGGCACTGAGTGATCATGAAAATATGGATGTTCCGCCGCATCCGCACATTGGCTTGTCTACCTTAACCTATCTTTTTGAAGGAAGTATACGGCACCGGGACAGCCTGGGAACGGATATTGAAATTCATCCGGGTGCAGTCAACTGGATGACGGCCGGGAAAGGGATTGTACATTCGGAAAGGACACCTGAATACTTGCGTACTACCGATAAACACTTACATGGTTTACAGATTTGGGTAGCCCTGCCTTTAGCGTTTGAAGAAATGGAGCCTTCTTTCCAGCATGTGGAAGCAAAAGATATCCCGCACTGGGAAAAAGATGGTGTTTCTTTCCGGCTTATTGCAGGAGAGGTTTTCGGACAACGTTCACCGGTAGCCACTTATAGTCCTCAGTTTTTTATCGAGATCAAAAGTACAGACCGAAAAGTACTGAATATTGGGCAGGAGCTTTTTGGTGAATCCGGCTTGTATATTCTGGAAGGCAGTGTGATCAGTGATGGCCATGAATTTACGCCTAAACAATTATTAGTGGCCAAGGAAGCTAAACTCTGCGAGTTTACAATGACAGAAAACACCACGATTTATATTTTTGGTGGTGAGCCATTTAAAGAAGAACGTTTCATTTACTGGAATTTTGTGGCCAGCAGCAGGGAAAAGATTGAAGAGGCCAAGCAGAAATGGCTGGACCAGAGTTTTGACCGGGTGCCCGGTGAAACAGATTTCGTACCTTTGCCTAAACAGAATTATAATCCGGCAAGTACGGCTAAAAAAGACGCTTAAGAGATCATGAAGAAAAAGATATGGATCAGAAATTTAATCCTGCTGGCTGTTTTAAGTTGTACGGTTGGCTGTGATCAGATCACCAAAACGATTGTTCGGAACGAACTCAGCTATAATGAGAATATTAAGTTTGTCTACAATCATCTGACCCTCACAAAAGTGGAGAATTCCGGGGCATTTTTAAGCCTTGGTGATTCCTTTTCTTCGGAGATCAGGTTCGTTTTTCTTTCTTTAATGCCTTTACTGGTCCTGGCCTTTGGCCTGTATTTCCTGTTCAGCAAGGTACATATTGCAAAAGTTTATGCAATCGGTTTGTGCCTGGTTATTGGAGGTGGGATAGGAAATTTATACGACAGGTTGCTCCATGGCTCTGTTACTGATTTTTTGCATATTGACTTTGGCTTGTTTCAAACCGGGGTTTTTAATGTGGCCGACATGGCCATTATGGCCGGGATGTTCATTATATTTCTGGACATCTATACCCGTAGAAAGACCTCTGGTCCACTCCCTCTTCCCCCGGACGAGCCGGGAGAAATTGCCAAGGAAAGTGGTATATAGGGGGTTTTTGAATGCTGACATTTTGCAATTGAGACAAGATAACACGGTTTTACCCCTCTCCAGAATTGTTTTTTACAAATGAAAAACGACCGTCGTTACAGTCGTTTTGACAAAAGGTATGCAGCAGCAGAAATGGATTTGCATTATGGAACTAAAATTGTTGTAATTTTATTGCATGAGTAAAGTATTTACAATTACCGAAGGCCTGGAGAATATGGGTGCATTGCGCACAGGTGGACAGGGCTCGGTTTATAAGGGAAAACGTGTAGGGACAATTATAACGGCAGTAAAACTGCTTCCAACGCCTGTACACACTGAAAGTGAAGAAGATAAGAACTTTCGGAATTTCCAGAACGAGGTAGAAAAGTTGAAGAAGGTAAATGAGGAGCCCAATCCGAATGTGGTAAAGATTCTGAATTCCGGAATCACTGAAAGCGGCTCTTTTCCTTTTATTGAGATGGAATTTATTGACGGGCCGGATCTTGAAGATTTACTAAAACCTCCGCATGATCCTGTTTTTTCGATCAAAGAAGTGATCAAGGTAGCCGATCAGCTGGCTAATGCACTGGCGCATTGCCATAAATTTTCGGTGAAGCATGGTGATATCAAGAGTAATAATGTAAAATTCAATGTGCATTCGGGCAATTATGTGCTGCTGGATTTTGGTTTGTCTGCGATGTCAGATGATCAGCGAAGAACCAGTATCCGGCATGCTGGTGCCATTGAGTTTATGGCTCCCGAACAGAATGAAGGGCAATTGCTGTTTCAAACGGATATCTATAGCTATGGAATAATATTATATGAGTTGCTGGCCGGACAGGTGCCTTTTCCTTTAACCGATCAGGGCCAGAAGTCCAGAAATGAAGTGATGTTGGCACATATGGAACAGAATGTTCCGGATTTAACAGAATTGCGTCGTCAGTATATTCCGGAAAACTGGTCACCTGAAAAGAGACAACATGAACTTCAGGTGCCACAATGGTTGTTGCAGGTGATTGCAAAATGCTTGCAGAAAGATCCTTTACAGCGTTTTGGAAACGGAGTAGAACTGCAGGATTTCATTATTCATCATAGTATAGCTTCGCCTGCCGAGGGTGGACAGGTGCCGAATGCGGTATTGCTCCGGGAAGAAAATGAACGTTTGCAGGATTTGTTGCTGCGTTATCAGGAAACAGAAAGGATGTCGTCTGCCCCTGCTGTGGAGGAGGCCGATGTGATCAGAGTGGCCAGACCAGTGTTTTATTCGATGATTGTACTGATGGTCGTGCTTGCAGGTGCCATGGGGCTTTTGTTGTATGGGAATTCCAGTAAAGACGCACAGGAAAATACCGGGAAAGGCGGTAACGTATTGAGAGATACGACCAGTAAACAAGAGAAGCCGTATACACAACCTGTAAATGAGGTCGCGCCAGATACAATGACCCTGGACACCGCAACTAAAATTAAACCGGTGGAGGTTAAACCCACGACCAAACCTCCCCACGACAGTACGAAATTAGACCTGGATACTGCCGTTCATTTTTAACAGTTTATTTATGGAACCAAAAACAACTTTCTGGAAGAAGATCGGCCTGCAGGACCTTTTTCTCCCAGGCAGCAAAACAAAAAAGACAAAAGCTACTGCTGCACCGGGTCTTACCCCGGACAGCGTGTACCAATATATTTTACAGCAGTTTAAGGCTTCTATTGCAGAATTGTCTTTTGCAGGGCGTGTTGTATTTTATCATGAGTATATGATCTGTTTCAATGCCGAAGATTATAAAGAGTTCCTGAGCCAGAAACAAGGTTTATTTGGAATTATTGTAGATGAAGCGGTGAAACAATTTTATCAGATCCTTAAGACCTATGAAAAAGAGGGAAAGAAAGTCCAGCCTTCCAGTTCTAAATGGGTGTTTCGTTTGGTTTCGCACCCGGACTATGAAAGAGGAGATATCGGCTTTATTGGTAAGCTGCTTCCCGGCAGCCAGCAGAAGGACGATAACCTTCGCGTAACGTTTATTCCAAGACAAACAGGGGTGGTGCAGACATTTGATGTGAACGAAGATATCCTGAAAGGATTTATCTATTATAGTGAGGGCTATTATGAACTGCCTTATGCACGGGAGGAAGAATCCGCAGAACATAGCCCGGTTAAAGCGGTTAAAAAGACCTATGCCAGATTGGATACCATTATGCCAGACCAGAAATATTCGGGTAAGAAGTTCGAATACCTGATGAAAGATGAGGATATCATTGTCTCTGGCGCAGAAGAAGAGCGTACCGAAGGTAATATCTTTAAAATTCCATCAGAATGGGTGGATGCGCCGCATCTTAGAATCCGTTTCAATTCGGCTGACGGTAAATTATACCTGGCATCTTTTGGAGAAAAAACGATCATTAACGAGCAACAAGTACTGCGGAGCAATATCAATGCGCCGGTATGGACAGAGTTGCCGATCAACTCTAAGGTGTTGCTGAACGGGATTATAGGGATTAACATCTTTAAAGGTTGATATGTTGTCGCAGATATTAACCTGGGCATTGCTGGTCATTTGTATCGCACTTTTGGCGGGGCATTTTATAAACATTAAAGATCAGGGGAATGGAGAATAGATTATTTGGTCAAACGGATATCGGTAAGGCCAGGGACAATAATGAAGATGCTTTCCTGGCCGAACCTATCGGAGGAAGCAGTTTACTGCTTGCTGTTGTAATTGATGGGGTTGGAGGATACGAAGGGGGGGAGGTTGCTGCTGCAATTGCCCAGACCTGTATCCGAAAAAGTTTGGCAGGTTTGGATAGGGAGAATATTCTTCCGGCACTGATTACAGCAATCAGAAATGCCAATCAGGAGATTTTCACACACAAAAGTCAGGATCCGGCATTGGATAAAATGGCTTGTGTACTGACACTTGTAGTGGCAGATCCGGAGCAAAATCAATTTTACTATGCTCATGTAGGAGATACCCGTCTGTATTTGTTACGGGATAAAGCCCTGGTGAAAATTACTCAGGACCAGAGTTTTGTGGGCTTCCTGGAAGATTCGGGCAGACTGACAGAGGCTGCCGCTATGCAGCACCCTAAAAGAAATGAAATTAACCAGGCGCTTGGCCTGGAAGAAACGGACCGCCTCCGAAACGATTTTATCGAAACCGGACAATCTCCTTTTCTTCCAGGGGATCTGTTGCTGCTTTGCAGTGATGGCTTAACAGACCGTATTGATAAAGAGAAGATTACAGCTTTGCTGGATCAGGATCACTTGCCTGCCATGGCGCAAGCGCTGATTGATGCAGCAAATGCCGCCGGAGGGCATGACAATATTACGGTGGTTCTGGTTAAAAACGATAAAATACCAGCACAGCATCAGCCCGAAAAACCGGTTGCAAAGCAGGAAGCTCTAGTCTCCGTTCCGTCACCGTCTCCGGTACCTTTCACAAAGAACCCGGTTAAGGTAGTCAGGAACAGAGGTTGGGTAGTCCTATTGCTGTTGCTTTCCGCAGGATTACTGAGCCTTTCAGGATGGCTGTATAGGCAGCTTGAACTGATACAGCATCAGGTCCGCCCATTGGCTCCGGTATATGAAAATCCCTGGCAGCCTGTGCAACCTGGGCTGGATACGTTGAAAAAACCTTTACGAGATAGTGTGTATTATACCGATTCCGTAGCTAAGCCCTTAAAACCGCATGGAAAGAGATCAGTTAGATAGCCATTCACAGAAAAAGGCTGGCAGAGGCAAGGAACGTCTGTTTCTGGCGCTGATCGCTGTAGTTCTGGCCCTGTTGTTTTTCCGTTTATTTGGTGTATTGCAGCATCGTTTCCAGGGTACAGCCCTGAAATTAAAGCAGGGAACTGTTGTGAACCTGAACGGAGCGGATCCGGTAGCTGGGATCAGTGCGGTTTTGACCCATGGGAATTATGACCTGGACGGCCGGGATATTGCATTCATTTCAAAAGTGCTGCAAAGCCGTTTTAATGAAGGCGGACATTTTCAGAACATCGGAGAACTGAATAAACAAAAATACTATGTCCTTGCGGAAGAGGCAGAGGCAGAAGGAGGAGAATCTTTTAGAAAAAGAGTGCTTTTATCCAGATCTCTTCTGGGCTATGATAAAGACGAAGGGCTCTCTTATGAGGCTGAAAAAGTCAGACCTAAGGCTTTGCCTGAAATTGTTGATATCAAAGGCGGAGCATACGCAATTGATGGACGGGTTTCCGGAAAGAATGGAGGCATTGCCGGAGTATTGGTGAAGCTGGAAATGATCCTGCCAAAAGACAGCCTCGACATCCAGCCGCTAACGGCTTTTGTGCGGACAGATGCAGAAGGTAAATTTGAATTCAGTCACCTTCCTGCAGACAGGGCTTATGAAGTTTTGCCATTGCAGCCCGGATATGAATTTGGAAGGGTACAAGGGGTTGCGGGCCTTCAAGGCAATAAGTCATTTAACTTTTATCAGAAACCACACACCATCCGTTTGCTCTCTTCGAGAGATTTTAGCACCCTGAAGGCTGACGGGGCTTTTATTGTCCGCTCACCAGCACAATTCACTTCCGCTTACTGGACAGTGGCTGGTGTTTTTTTTCTGGCCTTTTTGTTGGTTCATATCCTGCTCAGCATACGAGCTCCGAAAGCAGATCCCTTTCTGCTTCCGCTGCTGATGATTTTAACCGGATTGTCTTTGCTGACCCTGATGAGTTTACAGGATCCTTTGAGAGATCGTTTTCTGGCCATAGATACTTTGTATTTTCTTGCCGCAGGTATGTTGATCATGGTGGTGCTGGCGATGATGAACCTGCGCCTTTTTCATCCGGATTCCAGGTTATACAGGATGTTTGTGTTCCGGACACAGCGCGAAGCTGCAAATGGCTGGCCCTGGATTGCATTGGGAATGCTGCTGCTGCTCTGTACCATTGTACTGGGGTCCGGGCCCGAGGGCAGCGGTGTTAAGGTGAACTTGCTTGGGGTGCAACCCAGTGAATTGGTAAAATACCTGGTTATCTTGTTCCTTGCTGGTTTTTTTGCGCTTAATGAAAGGTTCATTTCTGAGTATTCCAGCTGGAGAAAGCGCTGGTCTTTCTTTTCCTTTGCGCTCGCAGCAATTGTATTGACCTTATTGCTCTTCCTGGCTTTGGGCGATTTGGGCCCGGCGATCGTGATCTGTTTTACGTTTATCATCCTCTTCTCTTTTTCAAGAGGCGACTTTATGATCATGGCTGCTTTTGTAGGGTTATACATCCTGGCCTCCTTTATTTTTAGTAATGTTTGGATGGTTGCAGCAATTGCCTTTGGAGTATGGGGGCTGGTACAGTTCTTTAAAAGGCATTGGTCCAGTGAATCCGCCTTAATGGCCCTGGTGGTGATCACAGCCTTTATGACCATTGATAAAATGCCTTTTCTGCACCAGCTCGTACCCGGACCCGTAGAACGTCTGGCAGATCGCAAAGCGATTTGGCAGGATGCCTGGAACAATGAGGTATATGGCGGCGATCAGGTGGCCAACGGACTCTGGGCCATGGCCAGTGGAGGTTTTTCAGGCCAGGGCACGGGTGAAGGTTATGCCAAGACCATTCCCGAAGCGCATACTGACATGATTTTGCCGGCTGTAGGAGAAGAGTTTGGCTGGGCAGGCATGGTCTGTATCTTTATTTTATTCCTGGTGTACCTGCACCGGGCCATCCTGATTGGGCGGCAAACGGGTAATCCTTTTTTGTTCTACATCTGTGCCGGAATAGGCATTAGTACATTTATACAATTTTTGCTGATTGCAGGAGGATCTACCGGAGCATTGCCCTTATCGGGGGTTTCGCTGCCATTTGAAAGTTATGGAGGCTCGTCGCTGGTGATTAACCTGGTGGCAGCCGGGTTTTTGCTTGGTGCTTCTTCCATTTCGGGAACGAAGGTACAGATGGTTTATCTGACCAAACAACAGGATGCCAATCTGGTTCCTGCACTTGTGGCCGCCAGTATAGGAATGGTCTTGCTGGTCGTGAATATAGGCGGTTATGCACTGAATAACCATAAATGGATTGCTAAGCCCGCCCTGGTGGCCGATAAGAGCGGCATCAGGATGTTTAGCTATAATCCAAGGATTGCGATTTTGATGCGAAAGCTGGAAGCTGGTTCTTTATTTGACCGCGAAGGTCGTTTACTGGCTACAAGTGATCCGCAACTGGTGCTGAAGCAAAAAGAATTGCTAAATGCTGCGGGAGTAGGAAATTACAACCTGGATTCTGCCATGCACAAACGGCCTGCCCGTTATTATCCTTTTGAAGAACAATTGTTTTTCTGGACAGGAGATGCCAATACAGGTGTTTTTACCGGGGGAATTAATGGATATTTTGGCGAGTACGAGCATGCAGCAGAACTTCGCGGCTTTAAGATGCCGGTAACGAACTATGATGTTACCGCATCGAAATATAGGGAAGACCGCTTTCTGCCAAGAGGAATCAAAGAAATGACCGTGCAAAAAAGAGACTATAGCGCATTGGTTCCTTTATTGCTTTCGGGTCTGGACAGCGTGGAAATAGCGGCCCTGAAGCACAAGAACAGGGATGTGAAACTAGCAGTAGATGCTGCGCTGCAAACGAGTATTCAACAGTCCATAGCCAAAGATCCTGATTTTAAAGACAGCCGGGTATCAGTGGTGGTGATGGAAGCTGCAACGGGTGATGTTCTGGCTTCTGCAGCTTTTCCTCTGCCTGCAGTACATAACTGGGAACAGCTCAGTTTAAATCAGACAGATCAGAATAAACTGGCTGGCTGGATCACGAATGCAGACCCGGGTTTTACCATTGCTACTCAACCAGGTTCTACGGCAAAGATCTTAACGGCGATGGCTGCATTTAACAAACTTGGACCAGGGGCAGCAGATAAAACCTTTATGGTTAAAGCCAATGAAAGGATCAGGACAAAGGGAGCAGAACCAGATGAAACGGGACTGATCAATATGGAGAATGCTGTGGTCAAATCAAATAACGTATATTTTATCAAACTGGCCAACCAGGAGCATTTACAGGAACAAATGGGAACTTTGTACCTGAAAACCGGCATGTTCCTTCACGGGGTTGGTGGTTATTATTACAACCGGAAAACAGATAATGAGGCACAGGAGGCCAAATGGTTTGAACTGTGGCGAAAAACGGAATTTAAAAGTGCTTATAATCCTAATAATATTTACCGGAACCGGGCAACTGGTATTTCAGGTATGGCCTGGGGACAGGGAGAACTGATTGCAACACCCGCATCGGTAGCGCGGATGGCAGCGGGAATTGCCAACCAGGGCAATCTTAGACCGAACCGTTATGCTTTGAAAATCAGTGATTCTGCAGTCGTGGTAAAGCCCACTGTGCCCTTAGCAGATAAAACAGTCTATTCAAGTTTGCTGGCCCGGTTTATGGAGGAACAAAGTGCAGGTAAAGCAGGCATACTGGGTATTGCCGTCGCCGGAAAAACAGGTACACCCGAACGGATCTGGAAGCGGAGAAAAATCAATGATGGCTGGTATGTTTTCTTTGCACCAAATGCCAAAGGAACTGGAAATACTGTTGTATGTGTGCGTATAGAGTCAACCAAAGGATCATCTATGGCGGTCCGGCTTGCAGGAGAACATGTTGTTCCATTCCTGCTGGAAAAAGGATATATAAAGAGTATTCACTAAATTTAGAAGCATGTTTAACCTGTTTAAAAAGAATAAAGATCAGCAACCAATGGATGTGAAGGTTCTTCGGGAGGAGATCCTCCACTTTGTTAAAGAAGAATTACAGAAACTGGAAGGTGGAGAAGGCCGGAATGTGGAATCGATACAACTTTATGCAGTGCCTCCTGCCGAAGAACGGCACCTGTACGAAGCGGCATTATATCTTCCGGAGCCTGCGTTGCTGAAGCAGGAAATTCAACGGATCTCTAATAACTTTGTTGTTGACCTTCCGCTGCAATGGATACTGGAAACTGGTTTAAAGGAGAGCTTTCCGCCTGGTGCAGCGCTATGCCGTAGCCTGCCCCTGGGTTTTTCTTTAAAAATGAAGACTGCTGCTGAAGTGAAACCTGTTGCGGAGCTTCCGGAAAAAAGGAGCAGAACGGCGCGGATCCAGGTCTTGAACGGACAGGCAGAAAAACAACAGTATCTGTTGGAGGCAGGGGATGGACGGATCAATCTTGGAAGGGAAAAACATGTACCAATGTCTAATGGATCCGTACGGATCAATGATATCGCTTTTCCGGGAGATGCAGACCATACAGGCAACAGATTTGTAAGCCGGCAGCATGCCCATCTGGAATGGGATGAAAGTAAAAATGGGTTCATGCTGTTCGCAGATGAAGGCGGTATTCCCCCTGGTAATAAAACAAAGATCAAAACTCTAAAGAGTGAGGATCAGCTGAAGTTGAATTCCGCTGAAGTGGGATACTTGCTGGAAGAAGGCGATCAGATCATTCTTGGAGAATCTGTCGCGCTGGGATTCAGTTATACCAAAAAAAAGGAAGATGAATTATAGACCTTAGACTATGGAAAACATTGCACTGGCATTATCCGGAGGTGGATTCAGAGCGGCATTATTTTCTGTCGGAAGCTTGAGCTACCTGAACAGGCTTAAGGTTGGTGACCACAGTTTATTGCAGCAGGTCAAGTATATTTCTTCGTCCTCAGGAGGCAGTATTGCCAATCTGGTGTACAGCAGTTATATTTTTAAGGGCAAGACATTTGAAGAAGCCTATGTAAGACTCTGGACTGACCTGGATGGCGAAGATCTGATCAAACGGGCCTTTAAGCTGTTGAAAGACGACCGCAAATGGAAACACAGGCACGAGAAAAGCAGGAACCTGGTGAATGCTTTTGCTTTGGCTTATGATGAATTGTTTGAAGGATTGAACTTTGAAATTTTCTCAGACCGTAGTGCAGATCCGCATCTGGATGAGATCTGTATCAATGCTACAGAGTTTGCCAATGGTGTTTCTTTTCGCTTCCAGTCCCAGCATCCGGGAAACTATCCTAAAGGAAGGATTGGAAACGCCTATATCAAGTTTAAAGCCAGGGGAATGGCAGCTGCAAAAAAGATGAAACTAGCAGATATTCTGGCCAGTTCTTCCTGTTTTCCTGGTGGTTTTGAACCCGTGGTTTTTCCAGACGATTTTGTGTACAAAGGACTAAGTAAGCACGAACTGCTGGAACATCTGGTGTATAAATATAGTCCAAGTACCCTGCCTAAGGGAAAAGATTGGCTGCATAACCCGGATTTTGATAAGAATACACAATTTTGTCTGATGGATGGAGGGGTTGCAGATAATCAGGGAATTGAAAGTATGGTTTTGGCCAATGAAAGACGAAGGGAGAAGTTTGGGGATTTTAGTATGATGATCCTATGTGATGTTACGAGTTATTTCATGGATGCCTATACTTTTCCAACAGAAAACAGAAAACACTGGTATGAAAGAGTAAATATCCAGCAGCTGATCAATCTGCTTAAAATATTTGCGGTGTTAAATGCCGGGATGCTGGTGAGTGCCTTTTTGTTTGGCTGGCACAACTGGGTGCGGGTATTGACGATTCCGGGATTACTGGTTACTTTTCTTTATTTACTCGGTACTTATCGGCTTTCAGACGCCAGAAGGGTGGCTGCAGAAAAACAGAACACCTGGGTAATCGTATTTTTTAAGTATGTAGATTATTTTCTGAAGGTGAGGATCAGTGCCGTCCAGCAGATGATTATGGCCAGGTTTAAATCGGTGATGATGATGAATACAGACATCTATCTCAAACAAATCCGGCGGTTATATTATGATAAGATCTTTAAGCATTCCAAGCTTAAAAAGGTAGCAGTGATGAACTCCATTTATGAATTAAGCAAAGCCAATCAAAAGCTGAAAAAGGAAAAGCCAAAATTGAAAACCGAGGTGGGCTTTTCAGCAGAACAGCCAGTCATCACAAATATCAAACCCTCTGAGGCCATGATGGAGGTCGCTGAAAAAGCAAGAACTATGGATACTACCCTTTGGTTTGACGACAACCATACCAAAGACAACCGAAAGGCCGCCATTATTGCAACAGCCCAGTTTACTTTGTGTTACAACCTGATTAACCATTTCAGCCAGCCGGAAAAGGCAATGGCTTTAACACAGGAGGAGCAAGACCTGAAGCGTCTTCTGCTACAGGACTGGCACTTGTTTCATAAAGATCCTTATTTTATGTATAATGAAATGGGAAAACAATTGATTCCGGATTTTACTGCAGCTGTGTAATTTTATTGAATATAGACGGTTTTGATGTTCACAAACTCATGGATGCCATATAAACCAAGTTCCCTGCCATAACCGCTTTGATTAATGCCGCCAAAGGGTAAACGGGGATCTGATTTGACCAGTGAGTTTACAAAACACGACCCTGCATTTAGTTGCTCACGTGCAATTTTTTCGCCCACGCTGTTGTTCCTTGTAAATACAGCAGATCCCAGTCCGAAAGGAGAATCGTTGGCCATCCGGATGGCATCTTCTGTATTCCTGGCAGAAATGACCAAAGCGACCGGACCAAATAATTCCTCGGTATAAGCTGGCATTCCTTTCTTTATACCTGTTAAAATGGTAGGGGTATAGAAGGCATGATTGCCTTTGTAATTGGGAATAGATCCGCCCAAGATACATTTTGCACCTGCCGCAATATTGTCTTTTACCTGCTGATGAAGTTCGTCCCGAAGATCGGTTCTGGCCATTGGACCAAGGTGAGTTGCCGGATCTAAAGGATCTCCTGTGGTTTTGGAAGCCATTTGTATCTTGAATTTTTTGATGAATTCTTTTTCTACGGCTTTGACCACAATAAACCTCTTTGCAGCAATACAGCTTTGTCCGTTGTTGATGAGCCTGCTTTCTGCACAAATACGGGCGGCCATATCCAGATCAGCATCTTCAAGGATGATATAAGGGTCGCTTCCGCCAAGTTCCAGTACAGATTTTTTGAGTACAGCTGCGGCCTGACTCGCTACTTGCATCCCTGCGCCCGTACTACCTGTTAAGGTGACCGCTTTAACCAGGGGGTTCTCTATAATTCCTTTTACAGCTTTACTGCTTACCACAAGGGTTTGAAAAACATATTTAGGAAACCCTGCTTCGAGAAGTATTTTTTCAATAGCCAAAGCACATCCTGTCACATTGGAAGCATGTTTAAGTACGCCGCAGTTACCTGCCATCAGGCCCGGCGCCAGAAACCGGAAGGCCTGCCAGAAAGGGAAATTCCAGGGCATAATGGCTAAAACGACACCAAGGGGCTGGAAACTGACATAGCTTTTGGAGGCCTCAGTTGTTACTGGTTCATCTTGCAGAAATTTTGCTCCGTTTAGTGCATAATATTCACATACTTTCGCGCATTTCTCAATTTCATCCCTTCCAGGCTGCAGGGGTTTTCCCATTTCCGAAGCCATAAGCCGGGCAAGCTCTTCTTTATACTTCCGGAGCGTGCCGGCGGTTTCCTTCAGAAAGGAAGCTCTTTCTTCAAAAGACGTCGCTTTCCACTTTTGCCATGTCGCATGTGCCCGATCTATTTTCTTGTTAATACTTTGCGCTGTTTCTTCTTTATAGGTTTTAACGGTTTTACCATTTACCGGATTGATCGATTGTATGCCCATGAGATAAAATTATACATTTAACATAAAAACAACCCTGACACGGATCAGGTTTTAAATATATTGTTAAAGTATTTTTCTATTTTTAAGGATATGATTTTATTGGAAAACGAATATGTTAAAGCATCTTTTGAACCCAGGGGTGCCGAGTTGAAAAGCCTGTTTAATAAGAAAACAAATCTTGAACATCTATGGAGCGGAGATCCTGCCTTTTGGGGCAAATCCAGCCCGGTTCTGTTTCCTATAGTGGGTGCTTTAAAGGATAACGCCTATTTTTATAAAAATAAACGTTACGAGATGTCCCGCCATGGTTTTGCCAGAGAAAAAGTATTCAAAACAGCGCAAATAAGCGAGCAGGAAGTGCTTTTTACACTGGAAAGTGATGAGGAGACTTTGCTGAATTATCCTTTTCAATTTAAACTGTGTCTGAGATACCGCTTGGAAAAAACATCATTGAGCTGTAGTTATGAAGTGTTTAATCCGGCTACTGAAACCCTGTTGTTCTCGGTAGGAGGCCACCCTGCTTTTGCTGTTCCATTACAGAAAGAGGAGACTTATGATGATTACTTTCTGGGGTTTAATAAAGACCAGTGCCTGGTGTACCACAAAATTGAACAAAACCTGATCGACGAGGAAACCAAAGAACTTCCCCTGAACGATGGAAAACTAGCATTGCAGCATTCCCTTTTTTATGATGATGCATTGGTTTTTAAATCTCTGAAGAGCGATTGCATTTCTATAGGCAATAAGAACAATGGGCATGGATTGCAGTTTTCTTTTGAAGGTTTTCCTTTTTTTGGAATCTGGTCTGCCAAAAATGCTGATTTTGTATGTCTGGAACCCTGGTGCGGTATTGCAGACAGTATTCATCACCACCAACAATTGGAGGAAAAGGAAGGAATCGTATCATTAGGGGCCGGAGAACACTGGAAAAGGTGCTGGAAAGTAGACGTATTTTAGTACTGGCTTATTACTTTGATCAAAGGTTTCACTATATTTGACTTTAGATTAATCGCCCTTATGTTTACATCAGATCAAATAAGTTCCCAGGAAAGTGAAAGGATCGCAGCTTTAAAAAGATACGAAATCCTGGATACGCCTCCGGATGCAAATTTTGACAGGCTAACCAGGTTTGCCTCAAAATTATTTAATGTTCCCATTGTACTGATCTCCCTTGTGGATGCGGAGCGCATATGGTTCAAATCTAAATATGGAGCCGATGTAAACCAGGTAAAGAGACATCCGGGATTTTGCGCCACCACCATATTGAAAGATGAAGTGCACATTATACAAGACGCCCTGCTGGATGAAACGACGGCATCCGATCCTTTGGTAACCGGTGATTTTGGTCTGAGGTTCTATGCCGGAGCACCTTTGAAAAATAAAGAAGGACACAATTTGGGTAGCCTTTGTCTGATGGATAAACAGCCCGGAACGTTCAATGCGGAGCAGCAGGAGCTGCTCACTGAACTGGCTGGTGTCGTGATTGATCATATTGAAATGCGGTTGAAAGCCAGGACAGCAAATGCTCAGCAGAATCAGTTGCTGCAAATTGCTGCCCATGATCTCAAGAATCCGCTCACAACTATTCCTGTGCGTGCCGATCTGATCAAGCTTAAAAAACATGATCCGGATATGGTCGATAAAATGTGTGATCAGATTAAACAGGCCGGATTAAAAATGACCCGGACCATCGATGAGTTGCTCACGACTTCGAGTATGGAGTCCGGTAAGATTAATCTTTATACTTTTAGACTCGATTTCGGAGAGATTGTAGCCCAGATCGTGGAGTCAAATCAGGCACTGGCAGATCACAAAAAGCAGAAAATTGAGTTAAAGATCGAAAAGGATTCGCAGCTGTATGCTGATGAGCAACGGTTAACGGAAATTATTGATAACCTGATCAGCAATGCCATTAAATACTCTCCTTTTGGAGCAGAGATTGAAGTAAAGGTTTATAACCAGGATAAAAAAGCTGTTTTAGCAGTGAAAGATAATGGACCAGGTTTAACAGACGAAGATAAGGCGGAGTTGTTCCAGCGTTTTGCAAGGCTTAGCGCAAAGCCCACCGGTGGAGAAAACTCTTCCGGACTAGGCCTCTCCATTGTAAAACAGCTGGTAGAAGCCCACCAGGGAAAGGTATGGGCAGAAAGTAAAGGTAAAAACCAGGGCTCTACTTTTTTTATAGAGCTCCCGGCTATTAATTAGTTTCTAAACTTAAGCCTTCGGGATGAAGGTTCAAGGCATGTGTCGTCTGTATTCTTAACTTTTCGCATAATTCACCGTCTTCGGCAAGCGATTGCCCGAAGGAAGGAACCATTTTCCTTAATTTCTGTTGCCATTCCTGTGTTTTTAGTTGTTCAGGGAAGCAACGTTCCAATAAGTTGATCATAATAGATACCGCTGTAGAAGCACCTGGTGATGCACCAAGAAGCGCAGCAATTGAACCATCGGCCGCACTGACTACCTCAGTTCCAAATTCCAGTATCCCGCCATGTTCTGCATCCTTTTTAATCACCTGAACACGCTGACCAGCTGTTTCCAGTTTCCAGTCCTCCATTCTTGCGTTTGGAAGATACTCTCTAAGTGCATCCAGGCGCTCGTCTGAAGACTGTCTCACCTGATTGATCAGATATTTGGTGAGCGGAATATTGTCCAGTCCCGCAGATATCATGGGTAATATATTATTCGCTTTAATAGAAAGCGGAAGATCCAGTAAAGAACCATTTTTTAAGAAGCGGGTCGAAAAGCCTGCGTACGGGCCAAATAAAAGTGCTTTTTTGCCATCAATCATCCGGGTATCCAGGTGAGGTACAGACATCGGAGGTGAGCCTACAGCAGCTTTTCCATAAACTTTAGCATCATGACGTTCAATAACTTCGGGATTGGTGCATTTTAGCCATTGTCCGCTTACAGGGAATCCTCCAAAACCTTTTCCTTCAGGGATATCAGATTTTTCAAGTAATGGTAAAGAACCACCACCTGCACCAATAAATACAAATTTAGCTTTTACTACCCGGCGTTTTCCGGTTTGTTCATCCCGTACTTTTATTTCCCAAAGGCCATTGATCTTTCTTAGTTTTTTAACATCATGGTTAAAATAAAGACTTACATTTTCTTTAGTTTTCAGATTGTTGAACATCATTCGGGTTAAGGCACCGAAATTG
The DNA here is from genome assembly GCF_032678445.1 of Pedobacter nutrimenti. Classification (GTDB taxonomy): domain Bacteria; phylum Bacteroidota; class Bacteroidia; order Sphingobacteriales; family Sphingobacteriaceae; genus Pedobacter; species Pedobacter nutrimenti_A. The sequence goes on along the minus strand of NZ_JAVTSQ010000005.1, from coordinate 323,418 downwards.
ACATCTGTTCCCAAAGTCATACGGGTAGCCGCAACTTTTTCGTTTTTGTCACGTCCTTCCATCACCAAAGGAATCCATTCATCAAGTTGAGCCCGGTCTTCAGAATAAGTCATTCCTTTAAATAAATGTGACTTTTGCAATTCCTCGTATCTTTTACGAAGGTAGTCTACATTTTCTTCTCCCCATACGAAACTCATATGAGGAATGCTTTTAATAAAAGATTCCGGCGAGTCGATCAACCGGTTTTGAATCAGGAAAGACCAGAATTGTTTGGATATTTCAAAAGACTCAGCAATAGAAATGGCTTTGCTGGTATCTACAGAACCGTCCTTTTTTTGAGGGGTATAATTTAATTCGCAAAAGGCAGAGTGACCTGTACCTGCATTATTCCATGCATCAGAACTTTCTGCTGCCGCTACATCTAAACGTTCAAATATTTCTATGCTTAAATCTGGCTGGAGTTCCTTTAAAAGTACACCAAGTGTTGCGCTCATAATACCGGCGCCAATTAACACTACATCAGTTGCTTGATCAGATTTATTCGTTATGCTAGTCATGTGATTAATTAAATTGTACAAAAGTACACAAAAACTTGTTTTGACTTTGGTCTGTTTTGTTATTTTAAAGTAGTTTTTGAGGTTTTTTCAGCTGAAGATATCTTAAAGTTCCCCTTAAAGCTGTTTGCTTCTTTGCAGGTTGTGGGTTTATTTAACAGAGAGTTATCAGTAAATTAACATTCTTTAACTTACTTTGGCATTGCCTGTTTTAATTTCTTAACATCAGGTTAAAAATTCCTTGTTCCGGCAGGTTAAAATGAACACATGAGAATTTTAGTTATTGAAGATGAACAAGAGCTGTTAAAAAGTATAACAGTGTATCTTGAAAGCAACGCTTTTGTCTGTGAACAGGCCTCTCATATTTACGCCGCGAGAGAAAAGCTGGCCGCCTCCGACTACGACTGTATTGTGCTCGACATCACTTTGCCGGTAGGGAGCGGAATGGATATCCTTCGGGAGCTTAAAGCGGCCCATAAATCATGTGGCGTGCTGATCATTTCAGCAAAAGGCTCTCTTGACGATAAACTCCTGGGGCTTGAACTCGGCGCAGATGACTACCTCACTAAACCTTTCCATCTTCCTGAACTTGCTGCCCGTATACATGCCATCAACCGCAGAAGGGTATTTGGTGGAAATGACCTGATGGTCCTGGATAAACTTACGGTCAATGTCCAGGATAAATACGTGAGAACGGAGCAAGGAGCTGTAGACCTGACCAAGAAAGAATTTGAGTTGCTGATGTATTTCATCAGCAATAAAAACAGGGTGGTAACCAAGGAGGCGATTATTGACCACCTTTGGGGGGTACATTCCAATATGCCAGATAATTATGATCTGATCTACGTACACATCAGAAACCTGAGAAAGAAGATGACGGACAAGGGATGTCCGGATTATATCCACGCTGTATATGGCATTGGTTATCGCTTTTCTATAGCAGATTTACCAGTTGAAGCATGAAACTATTGTCAATGTACAACCGGTACAATGTATCGGTTATGGTCCTGGTCTTTATACTTTCCAGTGCGGTTTCTTTTTTCCTGATCAAACAAATCCTGAAAAATGAAGTGGACGGTAGTTTGCTGCGTGTAAAGGCAAAAATACAATTCTTTGTAGAGCAGCACGACCGCCTGCCGGAGGTGAACCTGCTCAACGATGAAATAATCAGTTTCAAAAGAGTGACCCGGCCCGGGAAGGAAGACGAGTTCCGCTCTGTAAAATTATTTATAAAAGGGATTGGCAGGGTTCATCTCTGCCGCCAGCTGATCTATACCCTGAACACCCGGGGAGCCTTGTACCAGGTGAGCATCATTAACCCTTTGGAGGGTACCAGTCATTTAACCCGTTTGATTCTGTCTGTGACTATTATCACCATACTGATGCTGATCATTGCCACTTTTGTAATGAACAGGCTGATCATCTCCAAATTATGGCGTCCCTTTTACCAATCTATTACTGAGGTGAGTAATTTTAAGATTAATGATGCACATGTTCCCGATTTTCCGGTAACCCGAATTGCGGAATTTAATTTCATGATCAGCAGCCTGAAAACGGCAACAACCAATGCTTCGGAAAATTACCGGATTCTGAAAGAATTTACTGAAAATGCGGCTCATGAAATTCAGACCCCTTTAGCGATTATACAGTCTAAGCTGGATCTGCTGGTACAACAGGATCTTCCTGCTGAACATATAGAGTCCTTACGCTCTGCTTATGGTGCCATCAGAAAACTGTCCAGAGTGAACCAGGACCTGTTGTTGATTACTAAAATTGAAAACAGTCAGTTTGAAAAGAAGGACCACGTTCGGATGAAGGAACATATAGAACTGAAAGTTCTGGAGTTCAAAGAGATTTGGCAGCTCAAGAACCTGGATTTAAAAGTCAGTTTACAGGAGGCAATTTTGTCCATCAGCCCAGAACTTCTGGAGATTCTAATCTACAATGTGTTGGGAAATGCCACCAAACATAATCACAATGGTGGTTTTATTCATATTGAGCTGGATGCCGATCAGCTCGTGGTGGCCAATTCCGGTTCAGAAAAGTCTTTAAACAGGGAACGTTTGTTCAGCCGCTTCTATAAAGAAATTAATAACAGTGAAAATAATGGTCTGGGACTTTCTATTATTAAACAGATTTGCGAGGTATCAGGAATAGAACCAGCCTATAGGTATGAGGATGGAACCCATCGCTTCTGCTTTTCATTTTAAAAAAAAGGCACGACGGATCGTGCCTTTTAGAATGATGTTTGATTATATTTTGTAAACCAGTACTTTAAATGAGCCTGGCTTGATGTTTTTGCTGCCAGCCACATAGTCTGCGGTACTGAAATAAATCTTATGTGTTTTGCTGTCCAGTGCCATTGTCTTTGCACCTGCAGGCGTTTTTAGCCGCTCCAGAACCGTATATTTATCTTTGGAAAGCTGTTTGATAATGGTGGTAATGCCGTCACCTCCCGAGCAGAAAATCATCTTTTGCTCTGAATCGAAGGCTACGGCATCTACATGGCTGCTGATGGGCAATGCAGTTATTGTTTTTCCTGTTGCGATATCCACCACGCTGAGTTTATTGGTTTCTGCACAGGCGGAGAACAAAAGACCCCCTTCTTTATCTAAGGCCAGACCGGTTGGTGCCGAACCTTTTTCCAGTGGAAAAGTACGGAGCGTTTTTTGAGCAGCGACATCAATTACGGCAATGGCATTTCCTTCCTCCAGGTTGTTGTAAATCAATCCTTTTTTGTCAGAAACAGCGAATTCAGGGGCTTCTCCGATCGCTACAGTACTGGTTTGCTGGTTGGTAGCAGGGTCAATAACGGCGGCATTATTTGACTTGCCACAGAACGCCCAGATTTTTTTACTGGATTTATCGTAGAGGATGGCATCTGGTTTTTCAGTACTGAGCTTGATGGTGGTGATGCTGTCGAGTGTTTTGTAATTAAATACAGTTACGGTATTGTTCGCACCGTTGGATATAAAACCTTCGTTAAACTCGGGTGCCAGGGCAATGCCATGTACGCCTGAAAGGTTTTTAATGGTGCCAATCTCTTTCTCTGTTTCCAGGTCCACTACATGGACACGGTCAAAATGGGAAACAAACAGACGGTTACTTTTTTTATCTGCTTGCAGGTAGTCCCATTTTCCATTTCCATTAAGTGATATCTTGTTGGAAAGTTTGTAGCCGCTTTGGGCAATTGCAGGTGTACTGAAGTAAAGGGCACAGATGGAGAGTGCCCATATTGTTCTTTTCATATTAACTTGTTTTTTATAGATGTATTCTTGTTTTTTGTTGTCAGTGCTTTATTAATTGTGTTGGTTGCCGTTCCCATTGCTTTGATAAGCACCCATATCCTTGCCCGGAGGCGTAATTTCTGTAGCACCATATTTCGGATTCAGAGGTACCAGTGCTTCGGGGCTAAAAGTGGTGTTTCCCTTGCCAATACATGGCGATCCAGGTTTTAAACGAAGGTTATAAGACCCAACCACCACTACATCTTTTAGATTATAGCCCGCAGGCAAGGGCACCGGACCGTTAACCAGCATAGGATCGTTTGCTTTAACCAGTGCGGGCGCATTGTAAACATCGCCAACTTTCCAGCCTGCCGGTAAAAAGGTAGAAGGTTTCGGGATATCTGTTACCGGAGCCTGGCTTAAGTATCCCGGAGGATAAAACTGATTTACAAGATCTGCATCATCCGCATAGCTGTAATTGTTTCCATAAGATAAATTTGCAATATCGGCTATAGGGGCTTTAACGACTCTTAATCCATATTTGCAATTGATCATGAGGTTGTTGTAAGCCATTCCGCCTGCACCTTCTTCAAAATTGATGGAGCCGCCGCGACCAGCTTCTGAACGTCTGAAACCACAATTGATAATGGTATTGTTGTATACTCTTACATTGGTAGGGAGAACGCCGGGTGCCGCGCCGGCATTAGAGAACTTTGGTCCGTTGGTCGCAATACCTATACATACATTATAAGCAAAATCTCCAATGGTACCTGCTTTTGCATTTAAGGCTTCACCACCGGTATAACCACATTTTTCAAAAGTATTTCTGAACATAGCGATCTTACCACCGAGGGTACGGATGGGATCATCTATACTGCCATAAATCCAGGAATCTTCCAATACAAATACACCAGCGGGGTTCTGGAAGTAAATAGGGTAAGATTTAGTCGAAATGGCACTGACCGCACCATTGCCAACTGCACCACCTGCAAATTCAATATGGGTCCATTTGATCACCAGTAGTTTGCACGTTGGAGCACAAATGATACCCGACCATTTACCTGCAAAAGCAGGGTCTTTGGTGGGATCTGCTCCCGGTTGATCCGTTTTAACCACGCCAGGGTAGGTAATGTAGTTCGGTTTTGCTTTGGTGCCCAAAGAGATCAAAGTTCCTTTTACCCCAATGCCGTAGCGGCCGGCAAAATTGATGGTGACACCTTCCTGAATGATTAAAGTGTCTTTTACATCAATAATCACATCGTCTCCTATGGTATAGGTTTTTCCGGCAAGCATGGTGCCTTTAATCGTACCTTTTAAAGGCGCCGCGTCACTTACTGGCGAAGCAGGTGCTGTGACAGGAGTAAACAAGTCTTTTCGGTCTGCAGACTTCTGGCAACCTGCCAGGCTCCATGCAGCGAGCAAGTATATTATAAGGAATGATCTGTTCAGTTTCATATCTAAGTATTTATAATTTGTATCTGAGTCCAAGTAGGAAAGAGGTTTTGAAATAGTCTTTTTGAACAATGAATTTGTTCGGGTCTGTTTGCAGGTTTAAAGGTTTACTGCCTTGAAATGCAAGATATTCAGCATAAGATTTGTGCAATTCAAGCTGCATAGGGGTATTGGTGATGTTGTTGATTTTTCCATACAAAGCGAGTCTTTTGACCAGTGATTTTTCAAAAGAAAAATCCAGTTGTGTGGTTGGAGCCTGCCAGTAGTCTAATCCATAGTATGGACTCACCAAAGCAATTCTTTCTCCTGTATACACCCCGGCAATTTGTATGTCCAGCCCAAGTTTAGGATTTTTATACAAGAGGGAAAGATTACCAACATGATCTGACTGTCCTTGTAAAGGCCTGGTTTCAGGATCTAACCTGGTCGTTTGACCTTTGTCCGATAAATAGGAAACGAGTTTGTCTGTTGTAATTCTTGATCTGGTAAAAGTATAATTTGCTGATATTCCGAAGGGACCAAAATATTTGGTAATTACGGCTTCCACACCAAAATTGGTTGCGGTTCCAAAATTTTGAGGTATCAAGGTTTGACTGGTTACACCAGATTTTATTGCGGTGTATTCAATTGGGTCTTTGATGTCTTTATAGAAGGTACCGATTAAGATTTCATCAGAACTTCCCGGAAAAAACTCGTACCGGAAATCGACATTATTTGCTGTGGTATGATTGAGGCCGGAAGGATTTCCTTGTTCTTTAAATACCTCTCCCTGGACACCATCAGGGATTAAGTCAATAAAACTTGGTCTGGTAAGGGCTTTGTAATAAGCCAGGCGCAGATTTTGATTTTCTGCCAAGGCATATTTGAATTGAAGGCTTGGCAACAGGTCAACATAATCTATAGTGCCAAAGCGATAGGGTTGTGACTCCGTAAGCTGTGTGTCGTAGTGCTGATGGGTTTGTTCAACTCTTAGCCCACCAAGCATCTCCAGTTTATGGAGTAATTCCCATTTGAATTGAACATAAGCCTCTGTAAGATCCTCTTTAAAAGTATAGTTGTTCCCGTTTACTGGAGAAAGACCACTATTGTCTACCGTATAAATGGCATCATTGATATTGGTGTAAGGCTGGGCGCCTTTTGCACCGGGAACCGGACTTAAGGAATATTCGTTATAGATATTATCTCTTTTTTTATCCCGGAAAACGGCGCCCAACTTTAATTCCATTTTTCTGTTCAATAGCATGCCTTGCTGGGTCATATTCACATAAGCGGAATAATCTTTATCCGAGTTTGCCATCCATAACCTGTTCATTTTTTGAATATCGTCAGACTGTTTTGTCATCTGACCAGTCTGAGAATCAATTTGAAAACCATATTGATGAGAAAAATAAGCCTGATCAGGCAGTCGATTATTTGCGATGGAATACACCAGTGACCAGTCCAGTTTTAAGCCGTTGTTCAAATCGTGGGTTCCCTGTAAGGTAGAATTGTTGATGGACTGCTTTTGCACCGTACTTCGGTCCTGATAATTGACAATACTGTTTAGTACAATCGTATCTACAATATTTCTTTCCTGAACATCCTTCAGGTTTACATATAAATTGTATAAGGAAATCTTGTTTTTTGAATTGATCTGGTAATCCAGTTTGGTATTAATACCTAAGCGCTGGCTTTGTGTAGAATACTGGCGCTGCTGCAGTTCCTGAAAGGAAGGGATGTTATTTACACTCGGTTGCGCGTTTGGCAGAAAAAAGGTAGAACTGGTGCCCCTGTAATTGTTCTGGTAACTACCGGACACGATAAAGCCAAATTTCTTGTCTTTTCCAAAACGGTTTCCAATGGTCAGGCCGGCGGTCATATTAACAGGTGTGTTTTTGGTGGTGTAGTTGAGTGCACCGCGAGGAAAATCTCCCACCTGGGCCATATAATTGTTGCCATTGAGTTCTGCGGGAGAGTATTTGCTGGTACCCGAAGTACTGAATTGTTTATAAGGCTGGCTGTCAAAAATGTTGTTATAGCCAGCCGCAAAATTTCCATCTATGATCAGGTGGGAAGGCGCATCCTTCATCACCAGGTTAATGGTTCCGCCAATCGCATCACCTTCCATAGAAGGGGTAAGGCTTTTGCTCACTTCCAGGTGATCCAGGATTTCTGAAGGGAACAGATCCAGAGGTACATAACGGTTTTTGTTGTCCGGACTTGGAATTTTAATGCCGTTGACTAATGTGTTGATATACCTTTTTTCCATTCCTCTGATAATCGGGTACCTGCCTTCACCAGCGCTGTTCTTCTCAATGGTTACCCCAGATACCCTTTGCATCACATTGGCCACCGTAAGGTCTGAAGAGAGCTGGATGGTTTTCGCGGAGACCACGTTGACCAGTGCCTCAGAATTCTTTTCCAGATCTCTTGCTTTGCGGTCTGAGGAATAGCCAGCTGCATTAATAGTTACGGTAGAAAGTTCTGATACATCCGGATCAAGTACAACTGAAACCGCATTCGGACCGGCAGAGGTAATGGTGATTTCCTGTTTTGCCGTTTTGTAGGAAAGATACTTTACTTCCAGGTGATAAGTACCCGGTTTAATGTTTTTAACGGTAAATGTTCCATCCAGTTGCACGAAATGTTTGGAGGATGTTTCAGCTACTTTTACGGTAGCACCAACCAACGGGTCTCCTGTTGCAGCATCATTTACCCTGCCCTTTAAGGTTTGGGCAAATGCAGTGCTCATGAGCAAAAGCAGGAAGGAAACAATCCCTGCAGTTCTTTTTAAAAATGGAGTAAAAGTAAGGGGCATAGTTTTGTTTTTTTTTGCAATGGTATCAAAAAACAAGAGCACCGAATGACACTGGTGAATTTGATGATGAACACATAATGTGTTATTAATAAGTACTTAAGAATCTCTTTAGAATTGATTTTTAGGATTGGATGTTAAAGGAGTAAAGCCGGAAACGGCTAACAATAAGGTGTTCCTGAATTAACATCAGGTTAATGTTGTAAGCTCTTTCTTTGCACTGGTATTATCATTTAAAACAGCTCCATTTGATCCATGACACTAAAGACTTTTCTTTCTGTTCTTTTATTAGCCCCCTTTGCCTGTTATTCGCAGGAAAAAGAAATTAAAACAAATGTACGACCTGAACTGATCCGCGGGCCCTATCTTCAGGCAGCGAGCAGCACCGGAATTGAGCTGCGCTGGCGTACAGATGTTTCCTCCCGCAGCCGTGTTCGTTTTGGAACTTCTCCGGATCGCCTGGACCAGCAGGTGGATGATGCGAGATTGCTGACAGAGCATCAGGTTAAACTCAAAGGCCTGAAGCCTTATACCAGGTATTATTACTCGATAGGTGGTTTTAAGGATACCCTTCAGACTGGAAAAGACAATTCTTTTATGACATTGCCGGAACCCGGAAAATCAGGGAAATACAGGATTGCTGCGCTAGGCGATTGCGGTGACAATTCGATTAATCAGCGGAATGTGAAAAATCAGGTGATCAAATATATTGGTGACCAGGAACTCAATGCCTGGATCTTATTAGGTGACAATGCTTATTCTGATGGTACAGATGCGGAGTTTCAGAGCAAATTTTTCAATATTTACAAAGATGATCTTCTAAAAAAGTATCCATTGTTTCCAACGCCAGGCAACCATGATTACCACGACACAGATGTAACTTCTGCTAAAGCACAGGTAACTCATGAAACGGCTTATTATCAGAATTTCTCAATGCCAACAGAAGGAGAGTCGGGTGGTGTCGCTTCTCATACCCAGGCTTTTTATTCTTTTGATTTGGGAAATATCCATTTTCTGTCCCTGGATTCTTATGGAAAAGAAGATCAGGCCTACAGGCTTTACGATACACTAGGCCCTCAGGTCAACTGGATTAAAAAAGATCTTGCTGAAAACAAGAACAAAGGCTGGGTGATTGCGTACTGGCACCATCCACCTTATACGATGGGATCGCACAATTCAGATAAAGAAGAAGAGCTGATCAAAATCCGTGAAAACTTTATCCGTATCCTGGAACGTTATGGGGTAGACCTGGTTTTGTGTGGGCACAGTCATGACTATGAAAGATCCAGATTAATGGCGGGACATTACGGACCGGAAGCCAGTTTCGATGCGGCAAAGCACAACCTGAGCAGTTCTTCGGGCCGTTACGATGGTGGAAACAATGCGGCACCTTATGTGAAAGCTCAGGACGGCAAAGGGACTGTTTATGTGGTGAGTGGATCCGCAGGTAAACTTGGTGGAAAGCAGAAATCTTTTCCGCATGATGCGATGTATTTCTCAGACGCAGATCATGGCGGGGCCAGCATGCTGGAGATTGAAGACAATCGCTTGGATTTGAAATGGATATGTGCCGACGGGCAGATCCGGGACCAGTTCACGATGATGAAAAATGTCAATAAGCATCAGGTCATCCAGCTGAAAAAAGGAGAGAAAAAAACCTTAACTGCCTCCTTCATTGGTAAATATACCTGGAATTCTTCTCCTTCTTCAGAGCGAAGTCTTGTTGTTTCGCCGGATAAGGATCAAATCTATAGCGTAACAGACGAATTCAATGTTGTAAAGGATACTTTCGAGGTCCATGTATCAAAATAAACTGAAAAGAGTTATACTGGGACTATTGCTGATGACCAGTCTGGCTATTGTTCTTGGATTAAAAAGGGCACCAGACCAGACTGCATTAACCCATACGATAGCTTATTTCAAAGAAAATTCAGGTGTATTTGCTGCTTCAACTGATCGGCTGAAAGCCGCAATTGTATTGCTGGACGGAAGTACAGAACATACAGAAAAGGCTAAACTGGCACTAAAGGATTGCCGGTTACGCTACAAAAGGATTGCGTTCTTCCTGGATTATTTCTTTGAAAGTTCGGCAATGATTTACAACCGCCCGCCTAAGGTAGAGGTTGAGGAACCTTATATGGAATACCAGGAACCTTCAGGTCTTCAGGTGATGGAAACCCTCCTGTATGAAGCGCAGCCAGTTCAGCATAAACAAGCCCTGCTGGCCCAGGCAGAACTGATCAGCAGTTCTGCTGATGATCTGGGCGCACTGACCTACCAGTTTGAAGCGACAGACCAGGAGATTCTGGAGAGCATAGACCTGGAACTGGTCAGGGTAATGGCCCTGAGCATCTCTGGTTATGATGCACCGGAACTGAAAAGCGGTATACAAGAAGCTCATCAATCTTTAACAGCTATTCATGATGTTGTACAGCCTTTTTTAAACAATGACGAGGTTTCTATAAAGTTCATCCGGAATTTAGATAAAGCCATGCTGTTTACCTCTGGCCAGGCAGATTTTGATGCTTTTGACCGTATGGCTTTTCTTAAAGATTATGCGATCCCACTTCAGGAAGCTTTGAAAAAGCTGATGTCAGCACATAAACTGTCGCTGTATCGTAAAAGTGCCCTGAATCCTGCCGCAAAACACCTTTTTGATAAAGATGCCATTGACCTTGAAAAGTTTCCTGCCGCAAAATCCAGGACTTCCCCGGAGATGGCGGCCTTGGGTAAAAGCCTTTTTTTTGAAAAGGCTTTGTCGGGAAACTTAAAGAGAAGTTGTGCCAGTTGTCATGAACCAGGAAAATACTTTACAGATGGCCTTAAAACCAGTTTGGCTTTTGATGGGGTAGCGCATGTACTTCGAAATGCACCTGCACTATATTATGTGGGATATCAATACGCCCAGTTCTGGGATGGACGGGCAAAAAGTCTTCCCGAACAAGTTCTGGAAGTGCTGCGCAATCCTTTGGAAATGAATGCGGATACTGGGCATGTTGTAAGGCACCTGCAGGACAACCCTAACTATGTAAAATCATTTGAGCGGGTTTTTGGAATCCACACCCCGATCCGCATCGGTCAGGTTGCATCAGCTTTATCAGCCTATATGCAAACCCTCGCGCCGTTTAATTCAGCGTTTGACAGGTACCTCAGTGGAAATCCCGGGGCAATGACAGAAGATCAGGTAAAAGGCTTTAACCTTTTTATGGGTAAGGCACAATGTGGTACCTGCCATTTTATCCCACTTTTCAATGGACTGATCCCGCCTTTTTATAAACGAACCGAGTTTGAAATCCTGGGTACACCTGGAAATGACGATCTGAAACATCCTCTGGCGGATAAGGATCAGGGAAGAGCAGACTTCTTTTCCATTGAGTATTATAACGGGGCTTTTAAAACCCCAGGACTGAGAAACGCAGCGATGACAGCTCCATATATGCATAACGGAGTTTTTAAAGATCTGGAACAGGTAATGGATTTTTATAACCAGGGTGGGGGTACCGGAATTGGCTTAAACTTGCCAAATCAGACACTTCCATCCAAAGCCCTTCATCTAACGGATAAAGAAATAAAAGAAGTTATCGCCTTTATAGGATCACTCACAGACCAAAAATAGTTTTTCGTATAAATTCTTAAAAAAAAGTTGATTGTAATTAATGTAAATTATAGAAAAGAAATATAATTTTACATTATAAAATCAAATATTAACCTTTATATTATGAATTATGTATAAGTATAAGATTGATGAATTTCTGGAAAATCTTCCGGTAAAGTTAAACAGGAACCTGGTCAGTGAAATTCCGAAGATTCTGAATATTTCCTATAATACATTCAGGAACTATTGTAAAATACCACTGAAAAGCAAAAAAGACATTCCTTACGGCTGTGTCAGAAAGCTGGAAATCCTTTTTGATATGAAAAATGGTGAACTCTGCAATTTTCGTGTTTCAGGAGATCATTATATGGAGGTCGCCAAAAGAGCCTCCCTCCGAAGGAAAAGGAGAAAAACTATAAGTCCGGAAAAAAAGGAAACTGATCTGGAAGAGGCTGAAAGCTCTGAAGCTTAAACCGTTTTTCTCAATTCTATGACAGTGACCTCAGGCCAGATACCTATTCTGCCGGAAAAGCCCAAAAAGCCAAAGCCCCGGTTAATGTTTAGGTATCGGCCATTTTCATTTTTAACTCCGGCCCAATGTGCATAACGGTATTTGACCGGGCTCCATTTGATACCAAATGCCTCTATTCCAAATTGCATCCCATGCGTGTGGCCTGCAAGAGTGAGCTGGATCTTTGAAGGATTTTGCTTGACTTGTGCTTCCCAGTGGGAAGGATCATGGGAGAGAAGGACCTTGAAATCTGAGGGGCTTACATTTCTCAGCGCTTTCTGCAAATCTCCACGTTCGCCAAAACCCAATCCCCAGTTCTCTACCCCGGCAAGAATGATTTTCTGCCCATTTTTGTAAATTTCTACATGTTCGTCAAGAAGGAGTCTGTAACCCATTTCAGCATGGTAAGTTTTGAGTTGCTGCAGATTGGCACGTTTATTTTCTTCACTTTCCCATTTCACGTAATCTCCATAATCATGGTTGCCTAATACAGAAAACTGGCCATAAGGTGCTTTTATCTTGGAAAAATCATTCATCCAGGGCACAATTTCACTGGCCTTGTTGTTCACCAGATCTCCGGTAAATACAAAAAGGTCAGATTTTTGGGCATTGATCAGTTCGATTCCTCTTTTAATGGCTTTCGGATTATTGAAGCTTCCGGCATGAACATCTGAAATCTGTGTAATGGTAAAGCCTTCAAAATTCTCCGGCAGATCGTCGAAAAATAAAGTATGTTTAATGACCCGGTAGGCATATTTTCCGCGGACCATTCCATAAATAAAGATCAGGATGGTGAGGATAAAGAGCATGGTTGAAAACTCAACCCAATGCAGGTTCCTCGGTTGCCCTGTAAACAGACGGGGAACATCACCAGCCAGTAATGCGATCGTAAAAATGAGCTCGCTGGTGAGCAGGATCAGGAAAGCATGTGTAGCAATTTTGAAAAAATTGCCCATTCCATGACTGTTGATTCTTCGTATGGCAGCAATCAATGAAAGTGTGGTTACAGCAACAAGGAGCCAGAAACCCAGACTTAATAAAGGATGGTGGGTATAGGTTTCAAAACCGGAAAGTACATACCAGTTCATCAATAAAAATAGAATGGCCATCAGGGCCAGAGGAAGAATGCTGAATTTTCGCTTCATGATGATTCAAAAAACAAAAGTACTGTATATATCTTTTATATTTATACCATGAATTACCTGGAAATCATAGAGCAGATCAAAACCCATGTTGAAGACGTATTCCATAATGGTAAGGATGATAGGCTGTTCTATCATAATTTATCACATACGGAGCAGGTGGTGAAACATATTGTCAAAATTGCAGGGCATTACCAGCTCAGTGACACAGACTTTTTTATTGTCGTTGCTGCAGGATGGTTCCACGACATTGGTTATTTTACAGACTGTAAGCATCATGAGGAGGTCGGAATAGAGAAGGCCAGGGAATTTATGGGTAAATTCCAGTTGGATGAAGGAATCCTTACGGCTGTTGCAGGTTGCATTATGGCCACCCGTATGCCGCAAAGACCCGAAGGCTTGCTGCAGCAAATCATATGTGACGCCGATCTTTATCATTTGGGAACGGACAGTTTTAAAGATAAAGACAAAGCGATGCATAAGGAAGCCGAGGCTTTTTATGGTCACGATATCGAGAAGGAACTGTGGAGAAGGCAAACGATTAAATTTCTGGAGGCGCACCACTATCATACAACCTATTGTATCGAACATCTGGCCAAGGGAAAAGAAGAAAACCTTGCCGGTTTAAAAGAAAAATCATTAAAATATCAACAAAAAATGAATACAGCTGTGCAGGATCAGACTGCTATAGTAATGGACACAGAAAGTTCCGGAAAAAAAGATAAAAAGAAAAAGACAGACAGACCAGACAAAGGCATTGAGACCATGTTCCGGATCACTGCCGGAAATCATCAGCGTTTGAGTGATATGGCTGATAATAAGGCCCACATCATGATCTCTACCAACTCCATTATTTTGTCGGTGATCCTCAGTATTTTGCTGCGTAAACTGGAAGATAACCCACACCTGATCGTTCCGACACTCATCCTGCTGGTCATTTGTGTAACCACTATGGTGTTTTCCATCCTGGCTACACGGCCAACCATCCCTTCCGGGAAATTTACCGAGCAGGATGTACGCTCACATAAAGTGAACCTTCTTTTCTTTGGCAATTTTTACGGAATGAGCCTGACAGATTATGAACGAGGTATGCAGGAGATGATGGAAGACCGGGATTTCCTTTACGGAAGCCTGATCCGGGATTTGTATGGACAAGGCGTGGTGCTTGGACGAAAATACCGTTTGCTTCGGATTGCATATAATGTATTTATGTTCGGGATCGTTGCATCTGTTTTGGCATTTATGATTGCTATGGTATTCGTGGCTATGTAAAATATGATAGAAAAAGATACTTTCTTTAACCGCGACCTCAGCTGGCTGGGCTTCAATGAAAGAGTATTGATGGAGGCTGGCCGTGATCAGGTCCCTTTGCTGGAGCGAATCAAATTTTTATCAATTTATTCGTCCAATCTGGATGAATTTTACCGGGTCCGGATGCCTGTGCTGATGGCTTTGGACACATTGACTACCGATAAGGAGAATGAAGAGGCCTACCGGACTGCGAAAGTAGAAATTAACCGCCAGCAGCACGAATTCGGCAGGGTGTTATCGGAAGATATCTTGCCTGAGCTCCTGAAACAGAAGATCCATTGGATCTACAACCAGGAAATGCCATCAAAACTGAACGAAGAGACGGGGAAAGTTTTCTTTAATGAAATACTGGCCGTACTTCATCCGGTAAGGATAGATATAGAGGAAAAGGTTTTCTTCGCCCAGAATAACAAACTGTACCAGGTTGTGATCCTGGAAAATCAGCAGGGAAAGGAAAGGATCGAATTGGTCAATGTGCCTTCTGACCTGTTGCCGCGTTTTTACCATTTTCAGGCAGATGGCCTGCGGTATGTGGTTTTCCTGGAGGACATCATCAAACAACATCTGGAGCATTTGTTCCCCAAAGACAAGATTACAGGGGTATATAATGTGAAGATCACCAGAGATGCAGAACTTCGTCTGGAAGAAGAACTGGATGCGGATATGGCTGCTATGATAGAAAAAGAGCTGGCAAAAAGGGATCTGGGGCTGGCCACTCGTTTTTTATGTGAGCCGGGTATTCCCTTACGCTGTTTGTACAGGATCATCTACGCGCTAAAACTAGAAAAGGCCTCTGTAGTGGAAGGTGGCGTTTACCATAACCTGAAAGACCTTGGAAGCTTTCCTCTGGAGGATAAATCGCTGGAATATCCACGAAGAACAGCCTTAAATGCCGTGGATATCCCCCCGGGGAAAACACTGTTTGAACAGATTGCAGAACAGGATCTGCTGATCCATGTTCCTTATGAAAGTTATGATCCTGTCCTTCGGTTTTTTAATGAAGCAGCCCATGACCCGTTGGTAGAAGAAGTCTATTGTACTTTATACCGGGTAGCTAACCCATCCAGAATTATACAGGCATTGATCAGTGCTTCCCAAAATGGTAAAAAAGTAACCGCTATGCTGGAACTTAAAGCACGTTTTGATGAAGCCAATAATATCAAATGGGCTGCCCAGATGAAGGCAGCTGGAGTAAAAATCATTTACAGCAGCGTTTCCTTTAAGGTACACGCCAAGGTTGCGCTCCTGAAGCGCCGTGAGGGGGCAGGTAAAAAATACCTTGGCTTGCTGGCCACGGGAAACCTAAATGAAAGTACTGCAAGATTCTATACCGATCATATCCTGCTCACTTCCGATGAACCCATGCTCAAAGAACTGGAGCTGTTGTTTGGCTTTCTGGGCAAAAAGAAAAAGAGACCCGCAGAAGGAGATTTCATTGATTTTAAACACCTGCTTGTCGCGCAGTTTAATTTGCAAAGTCGCTTTTTAGCGCTGATCGATCAGGAAATAGAAAATGCTTCAAAAGGACTTTCTTCGGGCATTACCATTAAGCTCAATAACCTGGAAGAAAGGGTATTGATCGCCAAGTTATATGAAGCATCCCGCGCCGGAGTAAAGGTGAGATTGCTGGTGCGCTCTATTTGTTGCCTCATTCCGGGAGTGAAGGGGCAAAGTGAACAGATTCAGGTCAGACGTATTGTGGACCGCTATCTGGAACATGGCCGGGTATTTATTTTTCACAACCAGGGCGACGAAAAAGTCTTTTTGGGTTCGGCAGACTGGATGAACCGGAATATATACAGCCGTATCGAAGTCTGTTTCCCCGTGTATGAACCAAAATTGAGGCAAGAACTCCTCCATATTCTGGATCTGCAGCTGGCAGACAATGTACAAGCGGTCGAACTCAATGACCATCTGCAAAATATTCCTGTAACCGGGAAGCCTGAAATCCGTTCGCAAGAGGCCATTTATACATTTATTGAAACGAATTTGATTAAAACATCTCCTCATGAAGAAATTTTATAAAGCCATTATCTGGGTCTTGCCTTTATTTGCGCTTCTGGTATTTTATGCCTGTAAACCTGCCCAGGTAAAATACACCAGCCCAAAAGGATATGATCTGAACAATCCGGAAAAATTTAATATGCCGGAAAGCTTGCTGGAAATTAGCGGGATTGCTTTCCAGAAGGGTGATGGTAAAACCATATATTCCATTCAGGATGAAGACGGCAAACTCTTTAAACAAACCTGGGGTGTTAAAAAACAAACGAATGTCCATTTTGCTTCTAAAGGCGACTATGAAGATCTGGCCATCTTAAAGGAAACTGTTTTTGTACTCAAAAGTAACGGCAGTATTTATGTTTTCCCCCTGGGAGAAATTTATAAAAAAGAAACAGATCAGGTAAAACAATGGAAAAAAATCCTGCCTAAGGGAGAATACGAGAGTTTGTACGCAGATGAAGCCAGCAATAAGCTCTACGCCATCACCAAAAACAGTGATGAGGACCACAAGAGCAGACAATCTACCGGTTATATCTTTAATTATTATCCAGCCGATGGTAACCTGACGCTGGCCGGGGATTTTAAAATAGATTCCAGGCAAATTGAAGCATTTGGCACACCAATTAAATCTGGTCTTAAAACCTCTGCATTAGCAAAGAACCCACGGACCAACGAATGGTATATTCTGTCATCTGTACAAAAGATGCTGGTGATCACAACTCCGGACTGGAAGGTGAAGGAAGTACATAAGATCAGCCCTTCCAAATTTAATCAACCTGAAGGCATTGCCTTCGATAAAGATTTTAACCTTTATATTTCCAACGAGGGAGATGAGATTAGCCCGGGAAATATTCTTAAATTTAAATACAGGCCCTCTAAATAAAGCTTTCTCATGAATAAGCAATTGTTTCCTTTGCTGTTGTTATTATCCCTGTTTCAGACAGCACTGGCACAACAGGCAGATACCATTTACTCCAGAGTGATCCTTATTGGAGATGCCGGGGAAATAGATCAGCAACAAAGTGCAGTACTCCGGCATGCCGCAGGCAGCATTTTGAAAGGCAAAACCACCGTGATGTACCTGGGTGATAATATATATCCGAAAGGAATGGGCTTACCGGGCAGCAAGGAAGAGGAACAAACGAAAAAGATCCTGCAATCCCAATACCAGCCCATGCGCGAAAAGGGCGCACCAGTTTACTTCCTTCCCGGTAATCATGACTGGGATAAAATGGGGCCTGACGGACTGGCGAAGATCAAAAGACAATGGGAATTCCTGGAAGAGCAAAAAGACAGCCTCCTGCAGTTGATTCCCCGAAATGGTTGCCCTGATCCGGTTGAAATTCCTGTTTCTCCGGAGGTCACGATCATTGCTTTTGACAGCGAGTGGTGGTTGTTCCCTTATGCAAAAGACAATCCCGAAGCAGAATGTGATTGTACCAGCAAAGATGCAATTCTGATGCGGCTGCAGGAACTTCTGGATAAAAACAGAAATAAGGTGATCCTGCTGGCTTCTCATCACCCCTTTAAAACCTATGGTACTCATGGGGGTTACTATTCACTGAAAGATCATTTGTTCCCTTTTACGGCGCTGAACCAGAACCTGTATATTCCAATGCCTGTTGTGGGCTCTTTGTATCCTTTCCTGCGTTCCACTTTCCCTACACCTGAAGATACAGGAAACCCATTATACAGGGATATGGTTAAAAGAATTAACCAGGTTTTTGAAGGTTTTCCCAATGTGATCCGTGTTGCCGGACACGAACATGGCCTGCAATTTATAAAGGATAAAACCATACAGGTGGTTAGCGGTGCAGGAGCAAAACACAGCTATGCCGTGAAAGGTAAACATTCCTTATATGCCAATGCCAGGCAGGGCTATGTCATCGTTGATGAACTATCGGGTAAAAGAATGAAGTTTACCTATTTTATAGATACAGATACAGCCGTAACGCAGGCCTTCAGTTATATACAAGCTTATGCAGGGGTAAATGAACAGCAGGTTGCACAAGTCAGACCATTGCAAGGAGATAGTGCCATTACCGCATTAAAACCCGGATATGACAGCGTTGGTCATTTTCACCGCTTTTTGTTTGGCGAAAACTATCGTAAAGAATGGGCACAGGAAACCCGTTTGCCAGTGATCCGTCTTTCAGACATCCATGGTGGTTTAACACCCGAAAAAATGGGAGGCGGGTTCCAAACCAAATCTCTGCGGCTCAAGGATAAAAATGGAAAGGAATATGTGCTTCGGGGCGTAGAAAAAAGCCCGGAGAAGATCCTTCCGGAAGACATGCGGGAAACCTTTGCCAAAGACTGGGTAGATGATGCCATGAGTGCACAGCATCCTTTTTCAGCACTGATTGTTCCACCGCTGGCCGCTGCGGCAGGGGTACCTCATGCCAATCCCATTATAGGGGTTGTCTCTGCTGATCCAAACCTGGGTAAATACAACAGCATATTTGCCAATAAGGTGTGTTTGCTGGAAGAAAGGGAGCCTGAAGGCACCTCAGACAATACCCCAAAAATGATCCGGAACATGGTGAAGGACAATGATTATAATGTGGATGCCAGGGCTTTTCTGAAAGCCAGATTGTTGGATTTACTGATCGGCGACTGGGACCGGCACAGCGACCAGTGGCGCTGGTACGGAGAAAAAAAAGGAGACGACGAAATTTATGCACCTGTACCCAGAGACAGGGATCAGGTATTCTATACCAACCAGGGCGTATTACCCTATTTGGCAGCCCGTTCCTGGCTGGCCCCTAATCTTCAGGGTTTTGGCGGTAAAATTAAGGATATACGCTATTCTTTGTGGAAGAGTATGTTCCTGGACAGGTATCCGGCCGCTCAGATCAGTCATGCAGAATGGACTGCAATTGTAGAAGATTTTGTGAAAGCAGAAACGGATGAAGTATTGGAGGCGGGTTTGAAACGTTTGCCGGAATCCGCCTATAAGCTACGACATGAGGTGCTTTTGCAGCAGCTCAAAGACAGAAGGGCAAGTATTCCTGCAGAAATGGAAAAATATTACCGTTTTAAAAATAAGATCGTAGATATCCATACCACAGCAAAGAACGAACTGGTCCATATTAATGGAACACCAGACAAAGGCATGCAGGTGATCATTAACAAAGTGAGCAAGAAAGGAAATATTCAGGACACTTTGATGAACAAGACTTATAACCCGGAGGTAACCAAAGAAATCCGTCTGTATGTTGGCGGTGGCGATGATAAGATCGTATTGAACAATGGAACCTCCTCTATCAAACTAAGAATGGTAGACAGCACAGGAAATAAAACGGTGGAAGTTTTACAAGCCAAAAGAAAAGTACTGCTGTATGACCGGGGCACTCAACTCAAGCTTCTGGGCGACAGCTCCAGGCTCAGATTGAAGTTGTCTGCAGACAGTGCAAATACCGCTTATATGACCACGAACCTGATGAATGTAACCATGCCTCTGGTCACTATAGACATTAACCCGGATGATGGTTTTCTGCTGGGGGCTGGCTTTAGAAGAACCCATCAGGAAGGATTCAGAAAGCATCCTTACAACGATGTACAAGAGTTCTTTGTCAGCCACTCCTTTTCTACCAAAGCCTTTAGGATCAAATACAGCGGAGAATGGATCAAGGCCCTCGGCGAAGCAGATCTTCTGATCAAGGCTGCGGTCAATGCTCCTGAAAATTCAGTGAACTTTTACGGAAGAGGCAATGAAACCGTATTTGATAAAACAGGAGATTATAAAACCTATTATCGTGCGCGGTTCAGTACCTACGAAGTAGATCCGGCGCTTCGCTGGCGTTCTTTAGCCGGCATGAGTATAAGTGTTGGGCCATCTTTCCAGTTTTACAGGTATAATGCCGAAGACAACACCGGCCGTTTTATAAGTCAGCCGTCAAAAATTGGTTCTTATGATAGCTTAACTGTAGACAAGGACAAGCTTTATACCGGATTAGTTGCTAATTTTACCAATGATAAACGAAGCAATAAGATTTTGCCGGTGTGGGGGAGTTATGTAAATATTAAGGTGCAGGGTTATACAGGTTTAAACAGTTATTCAAAATCATTTGTTCAGATTATCCCTGAAGTAGCGCTGTATAAAAGCTTCAATACCAAAGGAACCATTGTATTAGCGGAGCGTTTTGGTGGAGGGGTTACCTTTGGGAAAACCGCATTTTATCAGAGTTTATTTCTTGGCGGACAAGGGAATTTATATGGTTTCAGACAAAACAGATTTGCCGGACAGCATATGGCCTATAATAACCTGGAGCTCCGGGCTAAAATTGGAGATTTTGCCAGTTACCTGGTTCCGGGCCAGATTGGTCTGATTGGTTTTTACGATATTGGCCGGGTTTGGGAAAATGGGGAAAGCTCAGATCAATGGCACAATAGCGTTGGAGGGGGATTGTACGCAACAGCTTCCCATTATGCTATTGTAAAATTTATTATGGGTTACTCTACAGAAGGGTGGTACCCAAGTATAAATCTTGGAATGCGTTTTTAATTAAATATAAAGACAATGCAGGCAATTACGCTAGATCTTAATCAGTCCAGATATGGGGTTTCCAACGAGACAGGGGCCCGTATAGCATTTTCGCTGGGGCCTTTTATTGATTATGTGATCAAAAAAACACAAACGGAAGGTACTGCGAAGGTGGCCTTCTATCATTATATGCTGGATAAGCTAAAGGATCGGCCTGAATTGAGAAAGCCCATTGAGGCAGAAGATGCAGGGAAATATACAGATCTGTTTGAACTGATATATACGGCTTCGTCTCCATTGCTTTCCGACGAAAAAGGACAACTCTGGGCATTAAGCAGACCAGTTTCGCCTTGCTTTTATTTTGGTACAGATACTTTTTACAATGTACTTCTGGACCAGCGTACGGGCAAGATAAAAGAAGGAATGAAATTGCCCGATGCGGAAGATATGAAGATCAGCATCATGACCACATTTTATAACCTGGTGCTGGCCAAATTCTATGATCTGACTTTAACCTCAGGGCAATTTACCATTAAATCTATTCAGGACCCGGAAACCAAACTGCTGAAATACTACCGGCTGGACGTGGATACCCGTTTTTTGGATATACAGTTTGACGGTGAACTTCCCGATCTGAAGTTAGAGAACCTGAAAGACCGGATACTGGAAGACAGCACCAGTCTGAATATCCTCCAGGAATTACTTCCCCCGCGTAAATTCAGCATAGAGGGGATGTCGATTGTGCACCTGACAGATGTTACCGGAGAGTATGCGCTGGAATCCATCAAAAATATCATCATTGAACACAATGAATGCCAGGTTGGAGCCCATGGAGACGGTATTTCCATTGCGCTAAAAACACTGGTAGGCTGTGATCAGATTCAATTTGGCTTATTGCCTTACGTACAACTCAATGGAAAGGTTGTCATGAACAGGGAGTCTGGCTTTGATAGCATCATTGCAAAACTTTCCAATGAAGATGAAGACAACCGGATCATTTATCAAAATCTGGTAGATGAGTACCTTAAAAATCCAAGGATGCTCATCTTTCCCGAAATTACCGAAGGTGAACTGATGAGTTATCCAATCCTGAAACTGCTGCACGACCATGGGATCAGGTCCTATGCACTATTTCCATTGAATTACAACGGCAAAATTGTAGGCTGTCTGGAAGTATATGCCAGTGATGCTGAAATCTTTAAGAGCAGTACCCTATCACAGCTGGAAAGTGCCTTGCCATTGCTCTCTCAATTGCTTCAAAATCTGATTGTAGATTTTAACCATGAGGTATCCAGTATCATTACCGATAAATTTACTTCTTTACAGCCTTCTGTACAATGGAGGTTTCAGGAAGCTGCTTTTAATTATCTCCTGTCGGGAGGTTGTGAGCGGAGCCTGCCTATTGAACCGATCTATTTTGAAAAGGTGCAGCCTTTGTATGCTGCAGTTGATATTAAAGATTCCAGTATTAAGAGGAACAAGGCGATCCGGGAAGATCTTTACATTAGTTTTGAAGTATTGGAAACCCTGTTGCTGGGGATAAAAAAACACAGTCATCTGGAACTCACCGAAGGTATACCCAACCAGGAGGCCATTTGGAATTACAGTGAATTTGAT
Organism: Pedobacter nutrimenti; assembly: GCF_032678445.1. Taxonomy (GTDB): domain Bacteria; phylum Bacteroidota; class Bacteroidia; order Sphingobacteriales; family Sphingobacteriaceae; genus Pedobacter; species Pedobacter nutrimenti_A. The sequence continues at coordinate 300,728 of NZ_JAVTSQ010000005.1, read as the reverse complement.
GAGCTCTCGGACCGGGAAGTACTTAAAATAGAAGACTACCTGATGCGGCAGCTCCCCTTATATCTGGAACAACTCAGAAGCACCCATCCGGAGCTTTCTGGAATTGTGAATGACTATTTTGAAGCGACCCGGGAAAAAGACAGCATGTATAAGAACCGTGTGCTCTACGAAAAAAGCATGCAAAAGATCAATAGGGCGGTCACGACAAAACTGGAGGAGTTCAATGCAGAGATCCAGTCCATTTATCCCTGCTATTTTGAGAAATTCAGGACCGATGGCGTGGAATACGATATTTATGTGGGGCAGTCTATAACGCCTTTTATTCCTATGCCCGAAGATTTGCTCTTTACCTTTAGGTTCAAGCAATTGGAAAATATGGCCAATATTGCCAAAGCTACCCATGCGCTGATTCCTAAACTCGATATTTATATGCAAACCACGCACCTGATTTTTGTTTATGAAAAACTGATTGACATCAGCTTCAGAACAGATGAACAAAGATTTGATGTAGAGGGGAGTTACAATATCCGCTATCAGATGGTTAAAAAGAGAATAGACAAGGCACATATTAAACACTCCACCGAAAGAGTAACCCAACCCGGTAAAATCGCCATCATTTATTTTAACAGCTGGGAAGCCCAGGAATACCTCGGATACATTAAAAAGTTGCAGCAGCAAAAGTTGCTGGAAGAGCATATAGAATATATAGAAATAGAAGAACTACAGGGCGTAGAGGGACTGAAAGCCCTCAGGGTTGGCGTAATCGTATAAAAAGAAACGGAATGGGAATAAGATTTTTACATAAAGGATACTTTGGATTATTACTTTCAGCAGTGGGTTTTTCTTCTGCGGGTTATGCCCAGGTAAAAGCCCCCGGTGACTCCATTACCGTTGCCATTGCACCGGAATATGACCAGGTGAGCGGCACCCACAGGTTTTTTCTGGGTGAAAACTACCGCAAGCTTTGGGCTACCCCGGTGAAGATGCGTGTACTTAACCTGGAAAAGGAACGTGGCGGCTTAACCATTGTTAAACTGGGTGGAGGAAATCAAACACGTTCCCTGCAATTTAAAGATGCATCCGGCAGGCTTTGGGCTTTGAGAACCATACAGAAATACCCAGAGAGAGGCTTGCCTGAAAATCTCCGGCCCACGATAGCCAAGAATATTGTACAGGACCAGGTTTCTACCGGACACCCCTTTGGGGCACTGGTGGTCCCACCACTGGCCGAAGCACTGCATATTCCTCATGCCCTTCCCGAGATTGTCTATGTAGGAGATGATCCGGGCTTAATGGAATACCGTAAAGATTTTGCAAACGCAGCCTATCTTTTTGAAGAGAGAGATCCTGCCGAAGCCGAAAAAACTGATAAGACAGAAAAAGTACAGCGTAAGCTGCAGGAGGATAATGATAAAACCACAGATCAGTTGCTCACCTTAAGGGCCAGGCTACTTGATTTTATCGTCGGCGACTGGGACCGGCACGAAGACAACTGGCGCTGGCTGCCCAAAAAAAATGACGACGGAACGCTGTACGAACCCATACCACGCGACCGGGATAAGGTTTTCTACCGCACTTCTGGTGTCTTTCCATGGATACTTTCCCACCAGTGGCTCAAATCAAATTTACAGCCCTACAGCGAGAACATCCGCGACATCAATGGCTGGAATTTTAATGCCAGATACTTTGACCGCTATTTTTTGAATGAACTCAATGAAAAAGACTGGAAAGAAGAAGTTAAATATGTACAGAAAACCATTACTCCGCAATTGGTAGACAGCGCCATCAAATTGATGCCGGCCATTATTGTTGCTGAAAACGGAGAAGAGCTGAAGCGCGCGCTGAACGGAAGGGTGCATAATCTGGAAAAAATAGCCTTGGATTATTATCATTTCTTAGCGGAGTATGTAGAAATTCCAGCCTCTGATAAAAGAGAGCGATTCGAGATTCAACATAAGAAAGACGGGCAAGTGGAACTGACGGTCAGGAATATAAAAAAAGACGGAAGCATTGGACGGAAACTCTACAAACGCACTTTTAAACAAGAACAAACCAAAGAAATACGGATTTACGGCTTTGGAGGGAACGATGTGTTTGCCGTAAATGGAGATCAGAAATCCAATATTACGGTCAGAATGATCGGAGGAGATGGTGTAGATCAGTTTGAAATCGCACCAGAAGTAAAAAACAGAAGCCATTTATATATTTATGACCGTTTGGATGGGGGGAATACCCTACCTTCTTCTTCACAAGCCAAACTCCGGCTTTCCAATGATTCTACCGTAAACCAATACGATAAAAACAGTTTCGTTTTCAATCGTTTTGGACCATTGTTCCGGGTCAACTACAGTATTGATCAGGGTTTGCAGATCGGCGCAGGCCTGGTGTATGAAAAGCAAGGGTTCAGGAAAGCACCTTATGCCTTTAAACATGAATTTTGGGCCACTTATACCACCGGAAGATCTTCCTTTATCTTAAACTATTCGGGAGATTTTAAAGAAGCCATTGGTAAAAATGACCTTAGAATAGACGCAAACCTGCTTGGTCCCCATAACCTGAGCAATTTCTTTGGACTGGGCAATGAAACCCAATTCATCAATGAAGGCGATAAAGAAATGCCTTACTACCGGAACAGGTATGAATACCTTACAGCTGATGTAAAGCTGGCCAGAAACCTTCAAAAGAACCTGAACATAGAGGGAGGGCTGTCTACGGAATACTATACCAGCACCAGAAGTTCTAATGATAACCGTTTTTTACAGGATTTTGATGCCCTGCATCCAGAAGAACAAGTCTTCTCGGACCGTTTTTATGCTGGGGTAATGGGTAATCTGGTCTATGACACCCGTGATAACATAGCCATTCCGACTAAAGGAATGTATTGGAAAACGGGACTTTCTTTTAAAAAGGAAGTGAATGGAGCACACGATAGTTACGGTAAAATTCAAACAGAATTCAGGTATTATTTCCGTCCCGGACGCTCGGGCGTGGTGATTGCCAACCGCATTGGAGGTGGTACCACTTTTGGTGATCCGGCTTTTTTCCAGCAAATGCAGCTGGGAGGGATGCGCAGCCTGAGAGGTTTCCACAGCAACCGGTTTACCGGCAGAACTATGGCCTATCATAACCTCGACCTGCGGGTAAAGCTGTTTAATTTTACCTCTTATATTGTGCCGGGTTCTGTGGGGCTTATCGCATTTAATGACATAGGAAGGGTCTGGTCGCCGGGTGAAGATTCTAAAAAATGGCATGACGGATACGGAGGCGGGCTTTATGTGGTTCCAGCCGAATTGTTCCTGATACAGGCGGCTGTTGGCTTCTCCAATGAGGGTGCATTGACCTATATATCTATAGGCTTTAATTTTTAATGACGAATAAAAGACGAATGTAATAAACTAAATAATCCTGTTTGCGTTTTTACTAAAAGAATCCTGACCCACAACATATGCAGAAACACATTGTGATCATTGGCGGCGGTTTTGCCGGAATCAACCTGGCGAAAGCATTAGGTAAGCATAAAAGCTATAAAGTAACGCTGGTTGATAAAAATAACTACAATTTCTTTCCCCCGCTGATTTACCAGGTGGCGACCGGTTTCCTGGAACCCTCGAGCATCAGTTATCCGTTCCGGAAACTTTTTGCCGGAAAAGAGAACCTGCACTTTAGGATGGGCAGATTGGAAAAAGTGGTGCCAGAAGAGAACAAGATCGTTCTGCATAATGGTGAACTGCCTTATGATGAACTGGTGTTTGCAACCGGGGCGGAAACGAATTATTTCGGCAACGAAAATATCAAACGGAATGCCATCCCGATGAAGACCTTGTCAGATGCCATTAACATGCGCAATACTTTGTTGATGCGGATGGAACAGGCATCCATATGCAGTGATCCGGAAGAAATTCGCAAGTTGCTCACCCTGGTGATTGCAGGTGGAGGACCAACCGGCGTTGAGATCTCGGGTATGTTTGCAGAAATGAAACAAGGTATATTGCGTAAAGATTACCCGGAACTGCATGGTAAGGCCGGGGGAATTTACCTGGTAGACGGGGGCAAATGCGTACTTTCTCCGATGAGTGAAAGTTCACAGAAAGATACTGCCATTGCGCTTAAAAAGATGGGAGTGGAATTGATCATGAACATGCACGTAGACGATTTTGTAAACGATACGGTCGTGCTTTCGGATGGAAATTCCATCAGCTCTAAAAACCTGATCTGGGCAGCCGGGGTTACTGCAAGGGTTTTTGAAGGTATTCCAGCAGCATGCTATGGACGGGGGAAAAGACTGCTGGTGGATGAGTTCAGTAAAGTCAAAGGAACAGCAAACATCTATGCCATTGGGGATGCTTGTCTGCAGTCTGGAGATGCACATTTTCCGGAAGGTCACCCGCAGGTTGCGCAAGTGGCTATACAACAAGGTAAGCGGCTGGCGGCCAATTTTAAATTATGGGCGGAAGGCAAACCAGGTAAAGCTTTTGCTTACGTGGATAAAGGAAGTATGGCCATCATCGGAAGTAACAAAGCTGTGGTAGACCTGACTTTTCCGAAAATGCATTTAAAAGGTTTTCTGGCCTGGCTGGCCTGGCTCTTTATCCACCTGATGTCGCTGATCACCTATAGGAACCGCGCCAGGACCTTCTGGAACTGGATGATTGCTTATTTCTCGAAAGACCAGTCGCTCCGCATGATCATCCGGCCGGCAGAAGAGGAGCACATTACCTGAGAAATATATATTTGTGCTTTTAGCAAATAAATATACATTTGAAGGATCCAAATTGATATTGTATGAAGAAAATGTTTTTATGCCTGTTGTTTGTAACTGCGGGGTTTATGACCATTAAAGCTCAGGATATGGCTTCTAAAGAGGAAACTGCAGTTGCTGCAGTGGTAGAGAAACTCAGGCTGGCCATGATCAGTGGAAACAAGGCTGATCTGGAAAGTACGCTGGCTAAAGAAGTAACCTATGGGCACTCTGGAGGCAATATGCAAACACGGGCAGAATTCGTTGACGCCATTACCACTAAAAAATCAGATTTTAAAACCATAGAACTCAGCAAGCAGTCTATCACTGTGCAGGGTCAGGTTGCCATTGTACGGCATGTATTAAATGCAGATACCAATGATGGAAATGTACCGGGACATGTTCGGCTAGGCGTGGTATTGGTTTTTAAGAAAGAGAAAAATGACTGGAAGCTTATCGCCAGGAGATCTTTCAAAGTAACGGAATAACTTATTAGATGTTTTTGTTTTTGGAGCAGAAAAAGGGTTTTAAGGTAGAGTATTTATTGTCGAAAATTCTGTACAACTGCTTCAAGACTGACGATATCAGGCGGGCTGAAGGGCCCGCAGATCTCTGAGGTCTTTCCGCAGTGTACGAGAATTTTCGGTAGCAAAATGCAGAGGAGGGGGCAGACCGGGCTGGGTGGAGGTACCGAGTTCTGCCTAGAGGAGAAACTGGATAGCGGTTAATTCCTTTCCTAACCTATGTACGCCGCTAAGTATACGTTTAATCTGGTTTCCAGATGGCTTTTTGCTGCCATTAATATATTGAGCCAGTAAGCTTTGGTTCATTCCTATACGCTCGCTTAATGCTTTAGCATTAATTACTTTATAGAATTCGAAAAAACTTGCTAAATCTGGTTTTAAGGTAATGTCCTCTATACTAAATGAGATGTTTTGCGATTCATATGCCAGATTTAAAGCTTCTAATATATTGGTCTTTAGCTCATCCATATCTTCTGCCTCAGTTCCAATAAACCCTTCTTTTGTAATAAGATGAGCGCTAAAGCCAGTACCTTCTTTGATAACGGTCATTGTTATTTTTGGTTTCTTCATCTTTTATTGGTTACTATATCTGCTTGTTTTAAAATACCGTTCAGTAAACCCTTTTTTACTTCTTTACTTCCATGATTTGGAACAATCAACAGGCCAGTTTTTGAAGAATGTTGCATGATTACGTGACTTCCTTTTTGCCTGATTTCATACCAGCCATCTTTTTGTAGCAATCTGAAGAGTTCATTGTACTTCATGATTGTAGATGTAAAAGTAATATATTTATTACTATTATGGAACTAATATTGGTTTCCGGAGCAGATGTTATTGTGTTTTTTGACATCAACATATGAATAAAATTAATTTAATTGATTTATTTAGTAATCTTTGATTAATTAATTATTTCAAATGTATGTAGTTGAATCTTCTTTATTTCTATTATTAGAGAAATAAAATTCCAGGAGGAATGATTATGGCTATGCAGATTGGTTTAGGGTAAAGCATTTATAGTCGAAAATTCTGTACAGCTGCTTCAAGACTGACGATATCAGGCGGGCTGAAGGGCCCGCAGATCTCTGAGGTCTTTCCGCAGTGTACGAGAATTTTCGGTAGCAATTGCAGAGGGTGGGAGGTGACTGGGCTGGCGCTATAAACTCTTCTGGCCTTCAGCCACTTTAGGTTCAAGAGCTGGTTTCTGAGTATTTTTTGCAGGTCGAATTTCTATTGTCTTCTGCGCATTTTCTGCAACTGTAATTTCAGCGCCTTGAATTTTTATTGCCTTTTGAGGATCATTAGACGATATTCTATAGCCCTGAACCCGCTTCAGTTCCAGAGTAGGTTTCTGAGCATTTTCTGCAGCTGAAATTTCTACACCTTGAATTTTCTGTACTTTTTGAGGATTTGCAGATGATGTTTTATATCCGGTAACTGTTTTTGGTTTAAGATGGTGCTTTTTTATTTTCTTTGCGGCAGCTGGTTCAGCGGGTGGGGGTGGCGGTGCTATTTTTTTAGGTGATTTTTTCTTCGTGGTATCTTGTGGTAAAGTTTTAATGGCCATTTCCTTTTTAGGGTACAAGTCTACAAGGCCATAATCTTTTGTAAAAGCCATGCTTGAGGTGCAAAGCATCCCAGAAACAACCGGAAGTACGAGCAGCAATCTGAGCCTGGCCCATTTTGCAGATTTTTTTTGATTTAACATATGGATTCTTCTTTTTAAAATGGATGAATTAAATATTTGGTTGGCAAGTGTTAATGATTGGTTGTCATAAGAATTGAGTATCAGGAACATGGCGTAATCGTATTTTTCTATGCCTCTTTTCGTGGTCTCTTCATCTGCAAGGTATTCATGGATTAGTTTTACATCGTTCTTCAAAAAATAGCTTATCGGATTAAACCAGCTGGAAATTTGAATCAGTTCGAACAGCAGCACATCAAAACTGTGTTTTTGATTAATGTGCGCCATTTCATGTTTTAAAATCGTATCTTTTTGAGGTAAGGCGGGATCGATGAACAATAAATTAAAAAAAGAAAAGGCTGTCTTGGTATTTTCTAATTCGATTATTGTGATGCCATTTTCAATTCTTTTGGCGGGTTTTTTAAGTAAGTATAGGATATGTCTAAAGCCAAAAATTACTTTTGATAGAAATATCAAGGAGACTAAGCTGTACATGAATAAACAAATATTTTCCGTGTTTAACAGAGGTGTTTCTTGTTGTACCTGATATGCTGGTGTATCAATTAAAACAAGTCCTTTAGTTAAAAAGCCTAATTGTAAAAATGGAAGTATGAAGGCAGTTAAAGAGGCGAATACCAAGTAATATCTGTTCAACGCATAAAAGGTTTCTTTATGCAGGAACAATCTGTAAAACCCATAGAATAAACTTAGGTACAGATTGGCTTCGAGTAAATAATACAGCCAGTTCATCTTTTATCTTTTTTAAGTTTTTCTGCCAGTTCAATGATTTCATTTAATTCGTCAGTGCTCATTTTTTTGTCTTTCACCAAAAAAGAAACTAAACTTTCATAGGAGTTTTCAAAATAGTTGCTGATGACCTTGTTTAATGCAAATCGTTTATAATCAGATTCTTTTATTAGAGGGAAGTAGATATAGGTATTGCCAATTGCTTTATGATCAACAAAACCCTTTCCTTCCAAAACCCTGATCACCGTCGACACTGTATTATAGGCGGGTTTGGGTTCATTCATTTTTTCGATGATATCTTTGACCAATGCTTCCTCCATTTCCCAAAGGATGAGCATAATTTGTTCTTCTGCTTTTGTGAGTTCTTTTATCATTTGAACTATTTTTGTAGTTTGGTTGAATGAAGTTACAACTATTTTTATAGTTTGCAAACTATTTTTATAGTAGTTTACTTAAGTTATTGTTAATCAGGTTATTTGTTTGTTGTATGGACTTTGTTCTAAGGAAAGGATAGCGCATTTATAGTCGAAAATTCTGTACAGCTGCTTCAAGACTGACGATATCAGGCGGGCTGAAGGGCCCGCAGATCTCTGAGGTCTTTCCGCAGTGTACGAGAATTTTCGGTAGCAAAATGCAGAGGAGGGGGCAGACCGGGCTGCTGGGTGCGGATTTTGATCATGTAATGACCAGGGAGCCTAGATAAATGCTGTCTGACTGGCGTTGTCTGTCTGCAGAGTTAAAAGCGGCATAGATTTCCAGGGTCTTTCCTGTAGAACCGGCCAGGATTTCGAGTTCATCACTGCCGTCGGACCGGAAACGCCCGGTGGTTGTGAAACGGGCCTGCGCATCTGCCACGTCATAGGCCAATAACATTACCTGGTCTTTAGGGCTGGTATCTGGAAGATGTTCCGGGTTCCAGGTAAATTTTAGTGTTTTGGGTGTCTCCTGAATAACGGCCATATTCTCCGAATTGGACAGGGTTCCCATACTGACTTTCATCAAGCCTGGATCGATATGAATGTCATTATTATCCACTATAAGGGCATTCTTGGAGATGTAAGATTTTGCCCCATAATAACCTTCCAGTTTCTTATTTTCGTTCTTAAAGCTCTTATTTACGAAATTTTTGATGGGTTTAAGCCAGGCTTGTGTGCGTTTGAATTTCTCCTGATTAAGCAATTCTGCCTTACTGAACTTTACCTTCCGGTCGGGACGACTTTTCATATAATCTATACCCCTCCAGGAGCTTCCGATCACTGTTCCAACTTTTCCGGATACGGGACCATTCATCCCTTTTTTTAATCTTCCCATTCTTTCTACAGGTTTAGTTTGTATTTGGTTGATAACTAATATAATACAAGTTATTGGCAAATAAAAATTAAACAAATAATATATAAGGAATAAATAAGGGCTAAAGAGGGAGTTTATCCCTGTTCTGTCCCTGTTTGGTCCCTGTTTAATCCCTGTTTGATCCCTGTTTATATTAAGCCAGTTAGTAATTTGGACCGGACCTGAATGTATGTAGATGTAGACTCGTTTTTTTTCGATTTTAATTTGTTGCTTTTCCAGCCTGATTATGGGTTGAGGAGTGGTCAACCGGAGATTTATACCGGAACTCAAGCTATGGACCCAGAAAAAAAGAAGGATGAAGGGAGAAGGCCTTTTAAGGTTTGCGGGCTTTTTCTGCCCGCCTAAGCTTAAGCAGCCTTCGAGCTCATCCTTCTTTTTTTATAAGATTAATAGGACGATGTATAATAAACTGTAAAACCATAAGCCCGTAAAACAAAAAAGCGGAAAGGCCTCAACCTTTCCGCTCTATATAAGAGATATTAAAAATTAGTTTTTTACAAATTCAGTATTCGCGTTCAGCGTAACTTCATCGCTTAACATGGCATTTGGAAATTTAGCGCCGAATCCAAAATCAGATCTTTTAATGGTACCAGAAACTTTGAAACCAGCAGTTGCTTTTTTAGACATTGGGTTAGTTGTTACACCTCTCAAAGTCGCATCTAAAGTTACCGCTTTAGTTACACCATGTAAAGTCAGGTTACCAGCAACTTTATATTTGTTGCCACCAACTTTTTTAACTGAAGTACTTTTGAAAGTCAATTTAGGGAATTTGGCAGCATCAAAGAAGTCAGCACCTTTTAAATGCTCATCTCTTTTATCATTGTCTGTGTTTACAGAGTTTACATCAGCACTCAATACCACAACTGCATCAGAAAAATCCGGTTTAGCAGAAGTAATGGTAGATTCGAAGTTTTTGAATGAACCTTCCACATCAGTGATCATTAAGTGGGTAACCACAAATCCAATCTTAGAGTGTGCTGTATCTGCAGTCCAGGTTGAATCCGCAACAGGTTTGAAAGCAAATAGAGCAGTAGTTAAAACTGCAACAAGTAAGAATACTTTTTTCATAATTTTAAATTTGTTTTTTTATTTTAATTAGGCTTGCACCATCTTATTCTTCTTATTTAGAGATAAGCTTTTGCAGGACTCATTTTAATTATTTCGATACAAAGGGACACAAATGTATAGATAATGGCATTGACCTATGTTAAGAAATCAAAAAATCTCTCAAACGATTGCGTATTTATTTGCCCCGATTTTTTTTTATACCTGCATAAAACTGTGTAGACTTGCTAACAGACCAAGTATTTAACTGTTAAAAACATGCGTAAAAAGAGTCGCTGCCTTCTGATATTAAGCTTATGTAATTTGCTGGTGGTTCTCCTTGCCAATTCACTGTATGCCCAGACGTCTGAAGAACAGGAGAAACAGGCTGTGGCTATTCTGGAAAATACCAAAAATCCGGGCCAAATTGAACTGTCAGGTATAGAAGGTGTATGGAGCAGGACTGCAAAAGGAATATACTATAAATATTTGCAGCAGACTGCAGATGCGGTATTGAACAAGGAAGGTGAGATACAAGGCTATACCATAGCAGATTTTCAGGATGCCCGTTATGGCCAGTTGTTTCTATTGCTTTATAAGGTCAGCGGACAGCAAAAATATTACAAGGCTGCGACCAGGATCTGGAGTAGTTATCAAGAACAGAAAAGTACAGCAAAAGCTCATTATACAGATCAGGCACTTGTATTTATATTGAAATATGCAGCATTGGTCCAGGATAAAATCACGCTGGAAGAAACAGCTTTCGAATTGTTGAAACGTGGAAGGCAAAGCTCAAAAGAAGAGGCAGCTTACGCCGTTGCATTGGTTGATGTGGTGGAGAACCTGCCTTCAGGATCTGCCTTGTACCGGTCATTTACAACCGAACTGCAGCGTAGGGCTATTCTGACAGAACAAAATCAAGCTGCCGGAAAATCAGTAGTTGTGAAAACGGAAAACAGTGATCTTCTTGCCTATTCGCTGGCAAAAGCAGTTCGTTTGGGATATATCAAACCGGCATATCTTAAAACGGCGCGTAAAGCCTATAGAGGGAAGTTATTACCCGCCCTGAATGAAATGCTGCTGGCCTCGCTGCCTAAGCCAGGTCTGGGTAAAACGGTATTGCTGGATTCTTATTTCAACAATGAAATAAAAAAAGACCAAAGCGGACATGAAATGTCCTGGCATTACAAATGGGAGGAACTGGCCAATGGTGGTTTTTCGATGTGGGGCACACAGTTCAATAACGCTGGGTTTAAAACATCAACTTTATATGCCGCACCTACTGCAGAAAATCTGAAAAAGGCTTCCGCTTATATTATTGTGGATCCCGATACAGAAAAGGAAACTAAAGATCCGAAGTATATTTTGCCGAAACATATTCAATCGATTACCGATTGGGTGAAAGCGGGTGGTGTACTGGTCTTGATGGCCAATGATACAGGTAACGTGGAACTAGAACATTTTAACCACCTGGCCAGGGCTTTTGGAGTGCAGTTTAACCTGGACAGTAAAGGGCGGGTGATCAATAATAATTATCCCCAGGGGGAGATTCGTGTTGCGGCAGGTAATCCTGTGTTGAAAAAAGCCAGGCAGTTGTATATCAAGGAATACAGTAGTTTGAAACTACAGGCGCCTGCAAGGTCTGTGTTGAAGGACAAGGACAAGGATGATGTGATGGCCGTATCGAAATTAGGGAAGGGAAGTGTGTTCATTATTGGTGATCCCTGGTTGTATAATGAGTATGTAGACGGCAGGAAATTACCTGCGGCTTATGATAATTTTACAGCGGGTGCCGATTTGGTGAACTGGATTGCTGAACAATTAGCGGTTAGAAAAAGATAAGATGAAAGAGGGCTTTTTACGGTAACGTTTGCGGAAATAATTTGGTCCGGACAGGGGGGATTGTTTCCAATTATTATGTAGAATTGTTTGTGATCAAATGAATGTAGTGTATTAAAAATGATCTTATCAAAGGAGAATTTAAAGAATGTGGGTACATCAAAGGTGATTGTACCAGAGGTTTCGGTGTTTAATCTTCCGGAAAAAGTTCTGCAGTTTGGAACGGGTGTCCTGCTGCGCGGGCTGCCGGATTATTTTATAGACAAGGCCAACAGAAAAGGGTATTTTAATGGTCGTGTGGTGGTGGTTAAATCTACTCCGGGAGCTACAACTGAATTTGATACACAGGATAACTTGTATACGCTTTGTATCCGGGGAATTGAGCATGGGGAGATTGTAGAAGAGAATGTGATTTCTTCTGCCATTAGCCGTGTGATTTCGGCTGAACAAGATTGGGGAGCCATTTTGGAGGTAGCCCGTAATCCGGAACTGCAGGTGATTGTTTCCAACACAACCGAGGTTGGAATTGTGCTGGTTCGGGAAAGTATAGCGGAGCATCCGCCGGTTTCTTTTCCGGCAAAGTTGCTGGCCGTGCTTTTGGAGCGCTACAAGGCCTTTAATGGAAGTGCGGAAGCGGGTGTTGTGGTGATTGCGACAGAACTGATCCCGGATAACGGGAAGAAACTGGAAGCTATCGTGATGGAGCTTGCCGATCATAATCAATTGGAGCAATCTTTTAAAGACTGGTTGGCTGGAGAAGTAAGTTTTTGTAATTCTCTGGTGGACAGGATTGTGCCTGGAAAGCCGGATCAGAAAACTTTAGAGGGGCTGGAAAGTGAGCTGGGGTATCAGGACCACTTGTTGTCTATGGTTGAACCTTACCGGTTATGGGCCATTGAGGGCGATGAAAAAGTAGCGTCGAAACTCCAGTTCCGCCTGGCGGATGAAGGCGTGATCGTTGCAAAAGACATAGAACGTTTCAGAGAACTGAAGGTGCGTTTGTTAAATGGTACGCATACTTTGAGCTGCGGAATTGCGGTTTTGGCAGGAATTGACACCGTGAAGAACGGGATGAAAGAGGAGTTGCTGAAGAATTATATTACTGAACTGATGCAGAACGAAATTGCACCAGCTATTCCTTATAAAATTGCTTTGGAAGAATCCCTGGCCTTTTCTAGAGTCGTGCTGGATCGTTTTGCTAATCCTTATATTGAGCATTTGTGGAAAAGCATTACCTTGCAGTATTCCATGAAACTGAAAATCAGGATCTTACCGGTTTTGGCCAATTATTATACACTGAACGCTCAGGTACCGCCGCATATTGCCTTTGGTTTTGCTGCTTTTCTGCAGTATATGAAATCGGCAGGGAATGATGATCAGGCGGCTTATTTTACCAATCAACTGGAATCTTTATCTGAAAAGGCTTATGCTGAAGGGGTATTGAGGGATACTGCTTTTTGGGGAACAGACTTGAGTCAGTTACCTGGTTTCATTGCAGCGGTGGGCAATTATTATGACCTGATTACCGAGAATGGGATCCAGGTGGCTTTATCTGCTTTCAAGAACCTATGATGCTGTTCAGTACAGAGAGGAGGATTTTATCTCCTGGAAAAAGAGGGGTATCTTTATAAATGAATGATTAAAAGATTAAAATTGATATACAGATGGAGGATATAAAAGTATTACATGCGGTACATCCGGATGATTTTAAATCATACGGTACGGAAAAGATCAGGGAACGCTTTTTACTGGCTGACCTGAAGGCAGAAAACAAAGTGAATTTTGTGTATACGCATTATGACCGGATGATGGTTGGTTTGGCATATCCGGTTACTGAAGGTGTTGAATTGGGCAACTATGCTCATCTTCGTTCGGAGTATTTTCTGGAAAGAAGGGAACTTGGGGTTATTAATGTTGGTGGTGCAGGCCGTATCGAGGCGGATGGGCTAAGTTATAACCTGGATAAACTTGATGCCCTTTACCTAGGCAAAGGCACCGGAAAGGTACGCTTTGAGAGTATTGATGCAGCCAATCCGGCCGTGTATTATTTATTGTCTACACCGGCACATAAAACTTATGAAACGACTTTGCTGGCCAGGGCAGATGCTTTTTCGGCAGTATTGGGCAGTTTGGATACGGCTAACGAAAGAAGGATTATCCGTTATATTCATAAAGACGGTATTCAGAGTTGCCAATTGGTGATGGGCTTAACCATTCTGGCCAATGGCAGTGTATGGAATACCATGCCTGCGCATGTACATGACCGGAGAATGGAAGCTTATTTCTATTTTGATGTAGAAGAAGATCAGCGGGTATTGCACCTGATGGGCGAACCTCAGGAGACCCGGCATATTTTAATGGCGAATCATCAGGCGGTGGTGTCTCCGCCATGGAGTATCCATTCGGGAAGTGGTACAAAAAATTACAGTTTTATTTGGGGTATGGGTGGTGAAAACCTGGATTATGCGGATATGGACCCTGTTGCAATTCAAGATATACGTTAATGGACAATTCATTTTCTTTAAAAGATAAGGTCATTGTAGTGACCGGCGGTACCGGAATTTTAGGCGGTGCTTTTGTAAATGCGGTGGTAGAAGCGGGTGCTTCTGTAGGTATTCTGGGCAGAAATGCTCAGGTGGCACAGGAACGTGCCGATGCGATCAATGCTGCGGGTGGGCAGGCCATAGCCCTGGTTGCCGATGTGATGAATGAAAAGGAGCTGAAGGCAGCGAAGGCCCTGGTACTGGAAAGGTTTGGCAAGATAGACGGCCTGGTCAATGCGGCCGGCGGTAATCAGCCTGAAGGCGTTTTGGCGCCTGAGCAGGATATTTTTGATATGGACCTGGCCGGGATGAAAAAGGTAATGGACCTGAACCTTTGGGGAACGATTATTCCTACGCAGATTTTTGGGGAGGCTATTGCAGCTACAGGTAAAGGAAGTATTGTGAATATTTCTTCTATGAATTCCAAAAGGGCGATTACAAAAGTATTGGGTTACAATATGGGGAAAGCTGGAGTAGATTACTACAACCAGTGGTTTGCAGTGGAGATGGCCAACAGGTATGGCGATAAAATCAGAATGAATGCGATTGCACCTGGTTTTTTCCTGACAGAACAGAACCGTAACTTATTAACTAAACCTGAGGGTGGGTATACGGACCGTGGTGGTTTGGTGATTAAACAAACACCTTTTAAACGTTTCGGTGATCCGGATGAATTGAAAGGCGCTTTGGTTTGGCTGTTGAGTGATGCTTCTAAATTTGTAACTGGGGCAATGATTTGTGTGGATGGTGGCTTCTCTGTTTTTGGAGGTGTTTAATAGCGATCTTAAAAAGGAAGAACCACGTGAAAAAATTTATAGACGAGAACTTTTTATTACGGAATAAGACGGCCCAGGCATTGTATCATGACTTTGCCAAAGACATGCCGGTGATTGATTACCATTGCCATCTTCCGCCAGATCAGATTGCGGAAGACCGTAATTTTGAAAATCTGACGCAGGTTTGGTTGTACGGCGATCATTATAAGTGGCGGGCCATGAGGGCCAATGGAATTGCAGAGGAGTATATTACAGGAAACAAGAGCGATTGGGAGAAGTTTGAGAAATGGGCGGAAACGGTGCCTTATACCCTGCGCAATCCTTTGTATCAATGGACGCACCTGGAACTTCAGCGTTATTTTGATGTATACGATATCCTTTCTCCGGCAACGGCGAAAAAGATCTACAATGAATGTACAGCTAAACTGCAGACGCCAGAGTATTCTGTAAAGAACCTGCTGCGTAAAATGAAGGTGTCTGTTGTGGCAACCACTGATGATCCGGTGGATGATCTGGCTTATCACAAACAGTTGAAGGCAGATGGTTTTGAAATTAAGATTTTGCCTGCTTTCCGTCCGGATAAAGCCATGAATGTTGATGATCTGCCCGCTTTGGTGAGCTATATTGGCCAGCTGGAACAGGTTTGCGGTTTGACTATAACGGATTTTAATACGTATCTGGGTGCTTTAAAAAGCAGGCATGATTATTTTGCTGCCCAGGGCTGTACCATTTCTGACCATGGCTTGGAGCAGATGTACGCTGAAGCCTATACGGATGAGGAGATCACCCTTATTTTTGACCTGATCGTTGGTGGTAAGACTTTGGACGAACAACAGGTTCTTCAGTTTAAATCGGCCATGCTGTATCATTTTGCGGTATGGGATAAGGAGAAAAACTGGGTACAGCAATACCATCTTGGTGCTTTGAGGAATAACAATTCGCGTTTACTGGGGGCACTTGGTCCGGATACAGGCTGGGATTCTATCGGAGATTTTCAGCAGGGGCCTGCCTTGTCGAAGTTCTTAAACCGACTGGATTCTGGTGATCAGCTGGCTAAAACCATTTTGTACAACCTGAACCCTGCAGATAACGAGCTGATGGCGACCATGATTGGGAATTTTAACGATGGTTCTGTCGCGGGTAAGGTTCAGTTTGGATCTGCCTGGTGGTTCCTGGATCAGAAAGATGGGATGATCCGTCAGATCAATGCCTTGTCTAATATGGGATTGCTGAGCCGTTTTATTGGTATGCTGACGGATTCAAGAAGTTTCCTTTCTTATCCGAGACATGAATATTTCAGAAGGCTGCTGTGTAATTTGCTGGGTGAGGATGTTGAAAATGGGGAATTACCAGAAGATATGGACTGGCTGGGTAAAGTAGTTAAAGATATTTGCTATTTTAACGCAAAAAACTACTTCAATTTTTAGTATGAGAAAGATTCTGAACTTTGGTGAACTGCTGTTGCGCATCTGTCCGGACGTAGAAGGAAACTGGCTGAAGGATAATGTTCTGCCTTTCTATGTGGGCGGGGCGGAGCTGAATGTGGCCACGGCCCTGGCTTTATGGGAACTGCCTTCGGCTTATCTCACCGCTTTGCCCGAAAACTCCTTGAGTGAACAATTGGTGGGTTATGTGCAGGGGCTTGGAATTGATACAAGCCCGATTCAATACCATGGGGAAAGGGTTGGATTGTATTACCTCCATAAGGGGAAGGATATGAAAAATGCCGGAGTGATCTATGACAGGGCGCATTCTTCTTTTGCCACCTTGCCGGTTGGCCAGGTGAACTGGGATGAGGTGCTGTCTGGTGTAACCTGGTTTCATTTTAGTGCCATTTGCCCGGCTTTAAGCCAAACAACTGCAGATCTTTGTGAAGAGGTTCTAAAAGAAGCGTCTGCCAGGAATATAAAAATTTCTATCGATTTGAACTATAGGGCTAAGCTTTGGAAATATGGTAAGGAGCCTGTAGAAGTATTGCCTGGACTGGTGAAATATTGTGATGTGGTAATGGGGAATGTCTGGGCGGCCGAAAAAATGCTGGGTATCCCGGTTAATGAGGGGGTAGTGGAAGCAGATCAGAAAGCGATATACCTGCTGCAATCGGAACAGAGTTCAAAAGCAATCATGGCGGCTTATCCTGCATGTAAAGCGGTAGCGAATACCTTTCGTTTTGATGCGGGTGCGGGGGTCAGGTATTACAGCACCTTATTTAGCGAGGGGTCGTTAAAGGTATCGAAAGAATATTTTGCGGAACAGATTGTGGATAAGGTGGGGAGTGGTGACTGCTACATGGCAGGTTTAATTCGTGGATTTTTCCTGGATAAGCCTGCGCAGGAGGTCCTGGACTTCGCTACGGCTGCAGCATTTTCTAAGTTGTTTATAGAGAGTGATGCGACCAGCCTTAAGCCTGCAGAGATTGAAGAAAAAGTGAAAATGTATGAACTGGTCGTTTCATGACCAATAATGAAATAGAGATGAAAACTAAAGAAAGTTCTTTAAAAGCCATTACAGATCAGGGATTGTTGCCGCTGTTCTTTTATGAAAATGCTGAGGTGAGCCTGGACGTAATCCGGACGCTCTATCGTTCTGGTATTCGTGTCCTGGAATATACAAACAGAGGTAAAGAGGCCCTGGAAAATTTCCGTTTTCTGATTCCTGCTGTAGAGAAAGAAATGCCCGATTTGCACCTGGGAATTGGAACCATAAAAACAACAGCAGAAGCAAAGGCTTTTCTGGAGGCAGGTGCTCATTTTCTGGTTTGTCCGGTGGTGGATCCGGAAGTCGGTCAACTGGCGCATGATGCCGGATTGCTATGGGTTCCGGGCTGCTTTTCTCCAACGGAGATCAATGTGGCTTATCAGCATAAAGCGGGCCTGATCAAGCTTTTCCCTGCCAATTTGCTGGGGCCGTCTTACCTGGTTTCAGTGAAGGAGCTTTTTCCGGGACAGTTGTTTATTCCAACCGGGGGTGTAGAAATTGAAGAGGGAAATATGACCAAATGGTTTAAATCCGGCGTTTGTGCAGTGGGGATGGGAAGTAAACTGATCAGCCGGGAGATCCTGGAAAATAAAAATTACGAGCAGCTGGCTGAATTGACTAAAAAGACATTAGACATGGTCCAACAAACGAGATAACGAGAAAAAGACAATCAACCTAAACCAAATATAATGAACGATACTAAAATGAGCCGCTACCGTTGGACGATCTGTGCCCTGTTGTTTTTTGCAACTACGGTAAACTATCTTGACAGACAGGTTCTCAGCCTGCTGCATACCAAGCTGGAAGCGGAATTTAACTGGACAAATACCGATTATGCCAATATCACCGCGGCCTTTCAGCTGGTCTATGCCGTTTCTATGCTTTTTGCGGGAAGGATTGTAGACAGGTTGGGTACAAAGTGGGGCTATGCTGTAGCTTTAATTGTTTGGTCTTTGGGGGCTATTTTACATGCTAAAGCTATTCCTGTTGGGCATGGTTTGGTATCGCTGCTGGGAATCATTGGTATTTCGGGTGTTTCTGTTTCTGTTCTGGGCTTTATTTTTTCAAGGGCTGTTCTGGGTTTCGGAGAGTCTGGAAACTTTCCGGCGGCGATTAAAGCAACTGCAGAATATTTTCCTAAAAAGGAGCGTTCCCTGGCTACGGGGATCTTCAATTCGGGTGCTAATGTCGGGGCTATTCTGGCGCCGCTTACCGTGCCCTGGATTGCGCACAACTGGGGTTGGGAATCGGCCTTTTTGGTGATTGGTGCAGTTGGCTTTTTATGGCTCATCTTCTGGTTCATCTTTTACGAAAAACCGGAAAAGCAAAAGCGCTTGTCTAAGGCCGAGCTGGAGTATATTCTTTGTGATCCGGATGCGGATACAATTGTCCCTTCTGCTTCTGAAGCGGATGCGGAAAAGGTTTCCTGGTTTAAATTGTTGAAATACAAACAAACCTGGGCATTTACTTTCGGTAAGTTTATGACCGATGGGGTGTGGTGGTTCTTTTTATTCTGGCTGCCGTCTTACTTGAAGGTGCAGTATGGGATGGATGATACAGCCATTATGATCCCTTTAGCGGTGTTGTACAGCATGACGATGATTGGAAGTATTGGCGGTGGCTGGTTCCCGATGTATTTTATGAAGAAAGGCTATGCGCCTTATGACGGACGGATGAAAGCGATGTTTATTATCGCCTTGTTTCCATTGCTGGTGCTGCTTGCCCAGCCACTGGGACATATCAGTGTGTGGCTTCCGGTGGTGTTGATCGGGATTGGCGCTTCGGCACATCAGGCCTGGTCTGCAAATATTTTTACAACGGTTTCAGATATGTTCCCTAAAAAATCTGTGGGTTCTGTGATTGGAATTGGTGGTATGGCTGGTGGTTTGGGCGGTGTATTTATGTCTAAACTGGGGGGTGGTCTGTTTGATTATTATAAGGGACTTGGTCATATTCAGACCGGCTATACCATTATGTTTGCGATTTGTGCCCTGGCTTACCTGGTGGCCTGGATCGTTATGAAATCTTTAGTGCCTAAGTACAGACCAATTACGAATTTATAGCCTAATCATTTAAACAATCATAACCTAAAACTAATGAATTTTGAAGATCAGCTGCGCACTATTTTTGTAGCGGAGCATGAAATCCCTGAAGCATTTCGTCTGGAAGGCGAATTGCATCAGCGGGAGTACCTGAGTAACGGTGCCCTGCATCCCTGGGCAGGAGAAGTACATACAGTGGTTTCTCCTGTTTGTATTAAAGGCCCGGATGGTCTGAAACCTAAAGTGATCGGAACGTATCCTTTATGTGATGAAAAAGAGGCTATGGAAGCCCTGGATGCGGCTGTAGCTGCCTACGACAATGGGAGAGGGGAATGGCCGACCATGAGTGTGGCCGGCCGGATTTCTCATGTAGAAAAGTTTACCAACCGGATTCTTGAAAAGAAGAGCGAAGTGGTGAAATTGCTGATGTGGGAGATTGGTAAGTCTTATGCAGATTCGGTTAAAGAATTTGACCGGACAGTAGAATACATCCATGCGACCATTGATGCTTTAAAGGATCTGGACCGTCAGTCATCCCGCTTCAGTATTGAACAGGGAATTGTGGCCCAGATCAGGAGGTCGCCTCTGGGCGTGGTACTTTGTATGGGGCCATTTAATTACCCCCTGAATGAAACTTTTACAACATTGATTCCTGCATTGATTATGGGGAATACCTTGTTGTTTAAACCACCTAAACATGGTACACTTTTACATTATCCTTTACTGGAAGCCTTTCGGGATTGTTTTCCAAAAGGGGTGGTGAATACGATTTATGGCAGGGGGAACAAGATCATCCCTGGCTTGATGAAATCTGGCAAGATCAACGTACTGACTTTGATTGGTTCGAGTAAAGTGGCCAATGAACTTAAAAAGCTGCATCCAAAAATCAACAGGCTCCGGGCTATTCTTGGATTGGATGCAAAAAATGCAGCGATCATTACGGCTAAAGCAGATCTTAAACTGGCCGTACAGGAAACGGTTTTGGGTTCCTTGTCTTTTAATGGACAGCGCTGTACAGCCTTAAAGATTATTTTTATTCATGCTTCACTGGCAGATGAATTTTTAAAGCAATTATCTGAGGCGGTTGCCGGGCTGAAATATGGAATGCCATGGGTAGAAGGTGTGGCTTTAACGCCGCTTCCTGAGCCGCAAAAACCGGCTTATCTGAAAGAATGTATAGAGGATGCGGTTGCTCATGGTGCAAGGGTAGTGAATGAAAATGGTGGAACTGCCGTCGAGTCTTTTGTATATCCGGCTATTGTTTATCCGGTCAATAAGGATATGAAGTTGTATACAGAAGAGCAATTTGGTCCGGTTATTCCTGTGGTACCTTTCCATGATCTGGAAGAAACCATAGAGTATCTGATTGAATCTACACATGGGCAGCAGGTGAGTATTTTCAGTAATGATGAAGAGGAGGTAGCTGCATTGATTGATCCTTTGGTGAACCAGGTGAGCCGGGTGAACATCAATTGCCAATGCCAGCGCGGGCCGGATGTCTTTCCTTTTACGGGCAGAAAGGACAGTGCGGAAGGTACTTTGTCTGTCGTAGATGCCTTGAGGTCTTTTTCTATTCGTTCTTTGGTGGCTACTAAACTGAATGACAGCAATAAGCAGCTGATCAATGAGATCATTGACAGCAACAGTTCTAATTTTCTAAGTACGAAATTTATATTTTAGGAAGAGCTGCATGTATATTTTGAAAGAGGGTACCGAACAGGTACCCTCTTTTATTTAGTGGAATCCCTGCTGATCAGGCTGGATTTTAGAATGGTTGTTTCTGTAGCTTCTTCTATTGCCCGGTGTTCTATAATATTGAACATAACTTCTGCTGCTTTTTTGCCAATATCAAATGCGGGTTGGGTGATGGTACTCAGGGAAGGGTTGAGTAATGGTGCTGTAGCCAGATTGGAAAAGCTGATCACCTTGACCTGATCAGGTATTTTGATACCGAGTTCATTGCAGACTTCATAAGTGGTAATGGCCAGTTTTTCTACTGAAGCAAAGATGCCATCAGGTCGGTTTTTGGAAAGAAGAAGGTTTTTGATCTGCTGATAATTGCTTTCATTACTGTCTGCACAGGTGAGCACAAGGTCAGTTTGCAAGGGGATATTATTTTTCTGCAGGGCTTCCTTAAATCCTGCAAATCTTTTTTTACTGATGGACAGGGTTTCGGATACTTGGAGGTAAGCGATATTTTTACATCCGGCCTCGATCAGATGATGCGTCGCTTTATACCCGCTGTCGTAATCATCTGTCGTAATTTTTGCCGTATCGATCTGGTCGCAGATGCGGTCAAAGAAAACAATTGGAATGCCTGTGCTGTACAGCGTGGTCAAGTGTTCAATTTCTGCAGTCTGACTGGTGACAGAGATCAGGATACCGTCTACGCGGCCACTCAACAGGTGTTTGGCAATGGCAATTTCTTTGTTAATGTCTTCATGGGTCAGATAGATCAACACATGGTAGTTTTTCTTTTGGGCTATTTCTTCAATGCCGTTGATGGCGAGCGTAAAAAAATTATTGTCTATTTCAGGAATGACGAGTGCAATGGTCTTGCTTTTTTGTTTTCGCAGGCTGCTGGCATAGGGGTTGGGCTGGTAACTTAATTTTTCAGCCATTTCTCTCACCCGTTGTTTGGTTTCTGTGCTGATTTCATGGCTGTCATGAAGTGCACGCGATACAGTGGAGGTGGAGAGTTTAAGTTCAGCGGCAAGTTGTTTTAAATTGATACCCATATCCAAAGATAATAAACATCCTACAGGAATGTATTTAAGATTTAAAAAGTGGTACGGATCTTCTCCTCTGGGCGTTTTATCCTAGCCTTTTTTTGATTATTTAATGGTATTTGTAATTTTTTGTTTGTTTTGTTATTAAATAGATACCGTTAATGGTCGTTCTTTAAATTAAATATAAAAATAAATAATACTCTATTAAATTAGTAGATTTTATTTTATATTTGCATTGTAATGATCAGGGGATCATTTGATAATAAGAAATTGTCACAAGTGAGTGGCACAAAGCAGGTCCTCTGCTTAAAATATTAGATGTTTGGTTAGATCTAAGTTTTGTTTTGTTTGACAAAAAACCAGGTAGGATTGCCTGGTTTTTTATTTAAAGGCTGGTTTTTTGGTATACCGTCGCTTTGATAAAATTCCTATAGTACCGCTTCCTGAACATCTTTTTATACTTATTCTTTTTAAAGTAAACTCCGATATCCGGGAGTTCGCGGGCCTCTACGTTAGAGATCATTCTAAAAAAGAAGTACATGATTTTCAGCATCATGTACTGCCATATTTTCCCAATTTTAGGCTGATAAGAAAAATCAGAAAATAGCCATAAACCCTCTGCTTTAAGTGAGTTGTGAAGTTTATGGAATACCAGTTCTGCTTTCTCGCGGCTGAAATTGTCAAATAAAAATGCAGTTAGGATGACATCAAATTTTTTTTGGTTATGGTAATCTTCTATCGAGCTATTGATCAGTTCAATGCTGTTTTCTTTAACATCTCTTTTCCTGGCCAGTGCAATCATTTCTGAGGAGATTTCTATATAGGTGATGCGGAGTCCTTTTGGCTGGAGTTCTGCAATTTTGCTGAGGATCCAGCCGGTTCCTCCTCCAACGATCAGGATCTTGCTTTCTTGGGGAATAAAAGGAAGTTGTTCGGTCTGCGCATTGACCTGCGCTTTAAAAAAGACAGTGCGGCTTAAAAAATCATAATACTTTGCAATTCTATCGTAATTGTTGACCATAGGTTCTGTATCAGATGCTACTAATATAGGTTTTTTAGTGCTGGTTCTGTTTTTATTAGCGCTGTTATCTGTTGTAGTCTATAAATTATTTTGTTCATATTAAATTAATAGGTAACTATGTATATACAAAGTAGTGGATACTGAAACCATCATGTACACAAACCGATAGGAATAGAATTGGGTAGCACATGATCGCTTCATCACTTTAAAAAAATAGGCCAATGAAGAAGATATTGTTTGTGAACTTTGCAATGTTCATCCTTTTGGGGACGTGTTCTGCGCAGCAAGGTGCTGCCGGGGAAATCAGATCTATCCAGCCTTTGGCAGATACCGTAAAGGGAATGGCAGAACAACTGATTAAAAAAGGTTTTACTGCCGGCGATGGCTATGGAGAGGTTTGGATCAGGGATCTGAATACGTTTATTACTGTGGCCTGTAAAGTCAATGACAAGGAGCAGATCAAGAAGCATTTGATTACATTTTTTCAGTTTCAGCAGCCGGATGGCGGAATTCTGGATGGTTATATACCGGTTAAAAAGGCAGGTGTTTCTTATGACTTTTATCATTCTAAACTTGCCCCGGAATACGCAGGGCATAAGAATACAGTAGAGACTGATCAGGAGACTTCTTTGGTTCAGGCTGTGGCTAAATATATAAGAGGAACAGGTGACAAAAGCATTTTAACAGATACGGTAGCAGGGCTATCTGTTCAAAAACGACTGGAGCAGGCGATGGAGTTTTTGCTTAAGCAGCGCTTTGTGAAAAAATACGGACTGGTATGGGGAGCTACAACGGTAGATTGGGGTGATGTACAACCAGAGCACAGCTGGGGTGTGGTTTTGGATTCAAATTCTCACCGGAGCATTGACATTTATGATAATGCGATGTTTGTGATTGCTGTAAAGGATTTTTTGAATATGGCTAGTCTGACTCCTGCGGCCCGGAAGTACTGGACAGGTGTTCAGAATAGCCTTTCAGTCAATATCCGTAAATACCTTTGGGATCAAAAAGCACAGAAGTTTATTCCTCATATTTATTTGAACGGTTCGCCTTTCCCGTCTTCGTTTAAGGAGTCGGAGATTTATTACCAGGGTGGGACAGCCGTTGCTATCGAGGCGGGACTCTTAAGTAAAGAGGAGGTTAAGACAGCCTATCATAAAATGCAGGAAAATGTGAAGCAGGCCCATGCGGCAACGATAGGTTTAACCATTTATCCGGTATATCCTAAAGGCTTTTTTAAAAATCAGGGCATGGGGCCCTATTCTTATCAGAACGGGGGCGACTGGACTTGGTTTGGGGGAAGAATGGTTTCCCAGCTCATCCGTTATAACCTGCTGAATGAGGCCTGCGAAGCGATGAAGCCAATGCTGGATCGTGTAGTTAAAAATAAAGGATTTTTTGAATGGTATACACCAGATAACCGGCCTCAGGGTTCTGCCAGCTTTAGAGGAGAAGCAGGTGTACTGTGGACTGCGATTACGGAACTGGAAGCTAAAGCCGTGAAATAATAAAGGGGGCTTTGGTTTAGCCCCTTCTGCTTTCTACTGTATATACAAAACTGTCTGCACGGTAATAACCCAGATTATATTCTATCGGGCGATCTGCCTGATCATAAACGAAACGTTTGCGGAATAAGATTGGGCTTCCGGGTTCGGTTTCCAGTTTTGCAGCGATAAATTTATCTGCAGCTTTTGCACTGATTTCTTCTTTGGACAATTCTGTAATGATATTGTAATCCGCTTCGAGGATGTCATAGAGTGGTCTTTTGAAATCTTCTTCGCCCGTTAATCCGGTGCGCGGATGGAAATAAGAAACGAAATAAACAAACGGTCCTTCAGGGCGACCTCTCAATCGTTCCAGCTTTAATATCTTCTGGTCAGTTTTTATGTTAAAGAAATTGGCCAGTATCTCATCCGGAAAGATCCAGCTGATGTGAAGTTCAAAGTTTTTGATTGGGATTCCCCGCGCTTTCATTTCCTGAGAAAAACTCAGCCAGTTGGTTGATTTTGAGCTGATCAAAGCGTCTGCTACTTTAGTCCCAACTCCTTTTTTACGAATTAACAGCCCCTCATAGACCAGTTTGTTGAGTGCCTGGCGCAAAGTTGTACGGGATATGGCAAGCTGGTTGGCCAGATCAACCTCATTTGGAAGTAGTTTACCATTCTGAAATTCGGGCTCTTTGATCATTCTACGCAGTAATTCTTCTGCCTGGATGTGAAGTGGAACCGGACTCTTATGGTTAAGGGCTATTTTCATGGTTTAATGAGTTTCCTGAATTGCAAAATTAGCAAAATATATTTGCAAAGGGCCGTGGTATCTGGAATGTCAGGATAATATCATAAACAAATATATTGTTTAGAATGATTCTATATAGTGTATATTTGTCTCAGTTTCCCTTCTGAAATTTTTGCATGGGATGGGAAAGGTTCAATCCTTATGAGTGAAAAAGAAAATAAACCATCTATTATTCAGGCTGTACTTTTTGTAAAAGATAAAGAATACGTTACGCCACATTATATCCGGATTACCCTGACTGGTGAGGATCTTCTTCAATTTAAAGACACCACTATTGGTGTAAATAACAAAATCTTTATTCCTCCTGCTGGTATAGATCAGGTGCATTTTCCGGCTTATGATGTGCAGACAAATGAATGGATTCATCCACCTGAGAAGGTAAGACCTTTTGTCCGGACTTACACACACCGGGCTTTTGATTTGGAAAAGAAGGAAATGGTGATCGATTTTGTAGCGCATGGTGATAGCGGACCGGCTTCTGCATGGGCAATTGCTGCTAAACCGGGTGATGTACTGGGTGTGGCCATGAAGGACAAAAAGAGTACACTCTATCCAAAGGCCGACTGGTATCTCCTGGTGGCAGATGGAACTGGTATTCCGGTATTGGCCGCCATTTTAGAAAGCTTGCCGGCAGAGGCCAGAGGAATTGCTCATATAGAAGTTCAGGATAAAGAAGATCTGCAGCATTTGATCGCTCCTGAAGGCATACAGATTAATTGGTTATACAATGAGCATCCGGGAACAGGAACATTGCTTTCTGATGCGGTTAAGCATACGGTCATACCCGAGGATCATTTGACTACCCGTTTTGGATATGTGGCCGCTGAATTTATGGCAGTAAAGAATATCCGGGATTTTCTGCGCAAGGATAAGGGCTGGGAAAGAGACGAACTCTATGCTTATGCTTACTGGAAACTTGGGGTCAGTGAGGATGGCTCTGTAAAAGACCGACAGCAGGAACAGCGGGAGCAAATATCTACAACAGGTTAAAATTCAGACGGTCTTTCTCTGTTCCGTTGACAATGACGGAGAGCTGATGGATGCCTGCATAAAATTTGCGGGTGGTAATGAGTTTGAAACTTTGTTTCCGGTTGACTATTGTGCTTTCAGAAGGCGGGTAAATTTTTTCACTGATCTTAAAAACTTTACGGGACGCTTTTCCGCTTTGTCTTTTATAATAAAGGGCATATTCCAGCCGAATGGTTTTTGCAGATCTGGATTTGTTCCTGAGCTGGAAACTGAATTCAAGATGGTCTCCAATTTTTACTTCAGGTGTCAGGATTTTAAAATCGGTACAGTCAATGTCTTTGCTGTCGAGCGTATAATGTTGGAGTATTTTGGAATGCCCTTGTTTGAGCAGGGTCCGGCAGCCATGTTTGATGATGGCATCGGTCTCTTTGCTGAAGCCTTTCCAGCGACTGGCAATATCCAGGACCACCTCGGGGTGGTCTTTAGAAATATCATTGAGATTATTGGCTACGCTTTTACGTACAAAGTCTGAAGGGTCATTTTTGAGGTTTTCCAGGATGGGTAATATCGCGCTTGGATTTTGCTTCAGCTGGGGTACGGCAATAGCCCAGGGTAATCTTGGACGGCAACCTTCTGTAGCCAGTCTTCTTACTTTATGGTTTTCATGCAAGGACCAGCGCTGCATCTGCTCCATCATTTGTATTCCGTATTTTAATAGAAAGGGGCGTACGGCAAATTCGCAGCTCACAAATTGGGTGATCTGTTCCATGGCTTCTACAGAAGCCTGAAAGTGTTCCAGGCCATGGCATTCGATATAATCTGGCAGAAATATAAAGACAAGGTCGCCTGCGATGCCGTCTTTTTTAAATTGTCCGACCAGTTGGGTAAGGTAATGTGCTGCTCTTGGGAAATCTGTGGAAGGTAGAAATTCATGGATCGCATTGGTGGTATGGCGCATGCGTTGTTTTAATTCCATCTTCTGAAAGTCATCGGTGTAGATGTGCTTTAAGAATAACTGCGGATCAAATTCTGGTAGTATTCTGGAAAGGCTGTTGCTGAGTTGATTATAGAAAACGGGGCAGTAGAGATCTTTCAGTAAAGCCATTATATCGGGGTTATATTTTTGCAATGATCAGATGGCTGTAAAGTTACAGCAAGGAGGGCTGAAGAAGACAAGCCGAAAAGTCAGATTATTGACATAAAGAGGTGCCGAAGAGCTCGTGAAGAATAATTATATTCGCCTATTAAATTCTACCTGATGAAATCTTTCTTTCTTGTTCTGCTCTGTGTCTTTGGCTTGAAGTCTTTTGCTCAGAATGCACCTTCGGATGCTGCCTATATTAAAGCGAATTATCTGAAATATGAATATCAGATTCCGATGAGGGATGGTAAGAAGTTGTTTACCTCAGTTTATGTGCCTAAAGACCAGTCTGTAGCTTATCCTTTCATGATGGACAGGACTTGTTATAGTGTGGGTCCATATGGTCCGGATCAGTACAAGGCGAGCCTTGGGCCTTCCCCGCTGTTTGTACAGGATGGCTATATTTTTGTTTACCAGGATGTACGCGGACGCTGGATGAGTGAAGGGGTTTATGAGGAGATGACACCTGAACTGGAAGAACATAAAACAAACAAAGATGTAGATGAAGGTACCGATACCTATGATACCATTGACTGGTTGCTCAAAAATATTCCGAATAATAATGGGAAGGTTGGTGTATGGGGTATTTCCTATCCGGGCTTTTATACCACAACTGCACTGTTGAGTCGCCATCCGGCGCTGGCAGCTGCTTCTCCTCAGGCGCCTATTGCCAATCTTTACCGGGATGATGCTTTTCATAATGGTGCATTTATGCTGGTCGCTAACTTTGGTTTTTACCCTTATTTTACCAACCGGCAGGATGACAAACCTACGCAGCGAAGTGGAAAGGGATTCGATCCGGGAACAAATGATGGTTATGATTTCTTCCTGAAAATGGGGGCTATGCGCAATTCAAACCTGAAATATTACCAGGACACGATAAGACTTTGGAATGAAATGATGGATCATCCGAACTATGACCAGCACTGGGAAGACCGGAATGTTTTGCAGCATCTGCACGATATTAAGACGCCAACATTAGTGACAGGGGGATGGTATGATGCGGAAGATCTGTATGGGGCCATTCATACTTATAAAGTTCTTCAGAAAAGAAATCCCAATACGCCTGTTTATTTTGCAATGGGTCCCTGGGTACATGGTGGATGGGCCAGGGGAGATGGTGACCATTTGGGTGATGTTGATTTTGGTGCAGCAACAGCGCCTTTTTACCGGGAAAAAATTGAGTTCGCCTTCTTTAGCCATTACTTGAAAGGTACCCCATTGGACCTCCCAAAAGTATCTGTTTTTCAAACCGGTGAGAACCAATGGAAAAATTACAACACCTGGCCGCCGGAATCTGCAGTGGAAAAGAACTTATATTTCTGGCCGGGTGGTAAATTGTCTTTTACAGCACCTTCCGGAAAGGAGGATAGTTTTAATGAATTTGTTTCAGATCCCAATAAACCTGTTCCCTTTATCAACCGTAAGACGATGGATATGGACCGGGAGTATATGGTTGCAGACCAGCGTTTTACCTCGGTTATGCCGGATGTGTTGACTTACCAGACCGATGTTTTAACGGACGACCTGACGCTTTCGGGTGGTATCTGGGCGCATCTGCGGGTTTCTACCACAGGCACAGATGCGGATTGGGTGGTCAAAGTGATCGATGTGTATCCGGATTCTGCTCAAAATAACAAATGGACGGCAAAAGATGTGCTGATGGCCGGGTATCAGCAAATGGTGCGAAGTGAGGCCATGCGGGGTAAATTCAGAAGAGGTTTTGACCGTCCCCGTGCCTTTACCCCTGGAAAGGTGAGCAGGGTGAGTTTTGAACTGCAGGATGTATTGCACACGTTTAAAAAGGGACACAGGATCATGGTTCAGCTTCAAAGCACCTGGTTCCCTTTGATTGACCGGAATACACAGCAGTTTCAGGACATCATGAAAGCGCAGGATACTGATTTTAAAGCAGAGACGCATAAGGTTTTTACGTCCTCTGCTCATCCGAGTTATCTGAAACTAAAAGTGCTTTAAACCTGTTGTTATTGTAACAAATCAAATGAAAGCTGGAATAAGGGCTTAAATTCTTCTAAAACATTCTTACTTTTAAAGGAAGAATATAATCCAAATGAAATTAACTTTTTTAACCGTATGTATGCTGTTGACCGGTGCCGGACTTCAGGCGCAAACTTTGAAATATACCAGTTCTAGTGATGGCTGGAATGCTGATTCCCTCGGGAATCACCGGGTGTTGGTGCACTATAATGGTCAGCCGGGTATTGCACATGTAAAGGTGGACTGGAGAAGAAGAGACCAGAACCCACAACAGAAAGCAATCTTTGTGACCGATGCAGGTGGGCTTAGAATTCCGAATGTACTGGTGAGAAATGTGAACCGTGAACATGGTGAAATCTGGTTTGATGCAGCCAAAGGTTCTGGTGATTACTTTATCTACTATATGCCTTATAAAAATGAAGGCCGGGATAATTATCCTAAAGGGGTATACCTGAAACCGGTAAAGGCGACAGATGAGGCCTGGTTATCAAAGGCGGCTTCGGTACCCCTGAACGCAAAGGCCATGGAGATCCAGTCTGTCAATGCTTTCAATAGTTTTTTCCCTATGGAAGTGATTGCCACTCAACAGGAAACAGAAGTTTTAAAGAAACAAAACAGTGGTAAAGCATTTGTGGTGTTTCCGGAAGACCGGATGTTCCCTGTTAAGATGGAAAATGACTTGCCTCTTCGCTGGATAGAAAAGAAGAATAAGAATTCTTTTACCGGTGTGGCAGATAAGGGGGAAAATTATGCCTTACAACTGGGTGTTTATGCACTGAAAGACTTAAAAAATATACAAGTCCGTTTTGCAGATTTGAAAAGCGCGACAGGTCAGTCTATTGCTGCGGGTGTAATGAACTGTATCAATACAAAGGGAACTACCTACGATGCGAAGCCCCTGCTGAAAAATGTAGACCTTTCCAATGGAAAGGTCCAGGCGATGTGGTGTACGATCAATATTCCGCAGGGCCAGGCTGCTGGTGTTTATAAAGGGATCTTCAGGTTGACAGCGGAGGGGCAAAAGCCACAGGCGGTACAGGTGCAGATCACGGTTACCGCTCAGGAAAGTAAAGATCACGGTGTAAATGAACCGAATAAACAAACCCGTTTGACCTGGCTAAATTCAACCATGGCTCAGGGCAATACCGTCGTTGCGCCTTATACTCCGCTAACTGTACAGGGGAATACGATATCCTTGCTGGGCAGAAAACTGGAAGTCAATGAAGATGGGTTTCCTAAACAGATCCAAACCTTTTTCAACAGTGAGATGACGGGTTATTCGGAAACTGCGCATAATATCCTTGCAGAGCCTATTCATTTTCATTTTCATACTGATGATAAGAAGGAAGAGAAGTTCAAGGCATCAGATTTTAAGTTCATCAGTAAAGAAGCTGGAACGGTAAAATGGACTGCAGTTAATACTTCTGAAAATGTGCAAATGAATATAGAGGGTAGTCTGGAATTTGATGGATATGTACATTATGTTGTTAAAGTAACTGCGCTTAGAGATATAGATTTCAACAATATAAATTTTCATATTCCTTTTGACAAGGGGGCTGCAAAGTATTTAATGGGCCTTGGAGAAAAGGGGGGGCTTAGACCAGATACGGTGAAATGGAAATGGGATGTAGCGCATAAAAATCAAGATGCCGCCTGGATAGGGGCGGTAAATGCGGGTTTGTATTATAACCTCCGGGATGAGAAATACAGCCGTCCGCTGAATACCAATTTCTATTTGCAGAAACCTTTGTTGTTGCCCGCTTCCTGGGGAAATGAAAACAAGGGTGGTATACAAATCAACCTGAAGGGTAAATCTGTGTTGTCTGACAATTATACCGGAAGCAGGTCTATGAAAAAGGGAGAAACTCTGTATTATAATTTCAACCTGTTGATCACACCTTTCCATTTGATCAATACCGATTTTCAGTGGGACAACCGTTTTTATCATAAATACAATGACCTCAGCACGATCAAGGAGACAGGTGCTACTGTGGTAAATATTCATCATGCGACGCCGATCAATCCCTGGATCAATTATCCTTTTATAGAGTCTAAAAAAATGAAAACCTATATTGATGAGGCGCATTCAAAGGGATTAAAGGTTAAGATTTACAATACGGTGCGGGAGCTTTCGAATCATGCTTACGAATTGCCTGCTTTACGCAGTTTAGGGACCGAAGTTTATTCTCCCGGACCAGGGGGAGGTTTTAGCTGGTTACAGGAGCACCTGGACAGCAATTATATTGCCGCCTGGTTTGTACCTGAAATTAAAGATGCGGCTATTATCAATAGTGGAATGAACCGCTGGCATAACTATTATGTGGAGGGCATGAACTGGCTGGTGAACAATGTGGGTATTGATGGAATTTACCTGGACGATGTGGCCTTTGACCGGATTACGATGAAAAGGATCAAAAGGGTGCTGACCGCAAACGGGCATCCGGGTATTGTTGATTTACACTCGGCAAATCAGTATAATAAAAGTGACGGATTTAATAACAGTGCTATTTTATACATGGAGCATTTTCCTTATTTGAACCGTTTATGGTTTGGAGAATATTTCGACTATCAAAAAAACAATCCTGATTTCTTTTTAACGGAAGTAAGCGGGATTCCTTTTGGTCTGATGGGAGAGATGCTTCAGGATGATGGAAATCCATGGAGGGGAATGATCTATGGCATGACCAGCAGGCTGGGATGGTCTGAGGGAAGTGACCCTAAACCGCTTTGGAAAGCCTGGAGTGATTTTGGTTTAAAAGGATCGGAAATGATTGGCTACTGGAGCGACAATTGTCCGGTAAAGACAGGTGAACCTATGGTGCTGGCGACTGTTTATAAAAACAAAGGAAAGTCTATGATTGCCCTGGCCAGCTGGGCAGACAGGGATCTGGAGGTAAACTTACAGGTAGACTGGGCCAAGCTGGGAATTGATCCGGCAAAGGTTAAACTCCATGCCCCGGAAATTGATAAATTCCAGCATGCTGCAAGTTACACTTCAGGGCAACCGGTAAAGATTGAAAAAGGGAAAGGTCTGCTGCTGATTGCAGAATAATTGACTGGCATTTTGCCGACTCTAAGGCCTTGTAAGAAGAATATCTTATAAGGCCTTATTTGATTACCCAATAGCCGAGAACAAGCCATACAATCCCTTTC
Source organism: Pedobacter nutrimenti (assembly GCF_032678445.1). Classification (GTDB taxonomy): domain Bacteria; phylum Bacteroidota; class Bacteroidia; order Sphingobacteriales; family Sphingobacteriaceae; genus Pedobacter; species Pedobacter nutrimenti_A. Next base: position 267,660 of record NZ_JAVTSQ010000005.1, on the reverse strand, counting down.
AAAAGAAAAAAGAGAAAGCCCCATAAGCCTATTTTTTTTAGCCATTTAAATAGCGGATGTTTCTTTTCCTGGTTGGTGGTTTCATTTGTTGTCATGGTATAGAGTTAAGGTGTACATCTTTGGGAATGAAAAAATGTTTGAGCGTACGTGGATTGGTATAGACATCTGAATCTATTTCGAAGATCTCGTAAATATTCTTGGCTGTTAAAACTTCAGCAGCACTTCCATCGTACCATTTTCTGCCATTTTTGAGCATGAGGATCCGGTCTGCATATTGGGCGGCCAGATTGATGTCGTGCAGCACACTAATCACCATAAATCCTCTTCTGGTAAGGTCTTTTGCAATAGCAAGTGTCTGTTGCTGATATTGGATGTCCAGGCTTGCTACGGGTTCGTCCATGAGCAAAAGGGCGTTTGGGACATCCCATACCTGGGCAAGAACACGTGCCAGTTGCACCCTTTGCTGTTCTCCTCCGGAAAGTGTTGAATAAGACCGCTCTGCCATATCGGAGATGCCGGTGAGGCGGGTAACTTCTTTAACAATCTGAAGGTCTTTCTCTTCAGGATGACTTTTATAGTGCGGATAACGCCCCATCATCACAATTTCTGCCACTGAAAAAGGCAGACTGACAATGTTTTGTTGGTTCATTACTGCCCGCAGTATGGCCAGTTCTTTAGTAGAGTAATTGATGATCGGTTTACCTTGTAACTGAATGCTGCCTTTCAGCGGTTTCAGCTCTCCGCTCAGGTTTCGAAGTAAAGTGGATTTTCCGGCACCATTGGCCCCTAATATCACCAGCAACTCTCCTGGACGGACACTGAAGGAAATATCCTTAAGTAAGATCCTTTGGCCAATTTGGTAGGTTATGGTTTTCGCGGTCAACATATTATAAGGCGAATTTCTTTTTGTCTTTAATTAATATATACAGGAACAAAGGTGTACCGAGCAGGGCAGTAATTACCCCAATTGGGAGCTCAACCGGAGCAAGGAGTGTTCTGCATAATAAATCCGCAAGAGTCAACATCAATGCGCCCAGTAGTGCCGATGCGGGCAATACATGTTTATGATCAACGCCAATAATAAGTCTTATCGTATGTGGAACCAGTAAACCGACAAAACCAATGATGCCTGAAACGGCGACAGATGCACCCACTGCCATAGTAGCCAGGATCACAATGCTGCGTTTTACGGAATTGACTTTTAGACCGAGTTGACTGGCCTGAACTTCACCCAGGGCAAAGGTATTGAGTGCTTTGCCCATGCGGGGTAAAAGCGCAAGAGGAATGAGGATAAAGGGCAGGATGGATACGACTGTTTCCCAGGTTGCACCCGCCAAACTACCCAGCATCCAGAACGTGATGTTCCTCAGTTGCTGGTCATCTGCAGCAAAAGTAATCAATCCGGTGAGGGCACCAGCCAGGGCATTGATGGCAATACCAGCCAGAAGCATGGTGGCCACATTTGATTTTCCCTCTGTTCTGGAAATTTGATAAACAAGAACAGCCGCAAGGCCTGCGCCTGCAAATGCGCCAAAAACAAGAAGATAATAGCCCAGTAAATTGCTGAGACCTGCAAACAGGGAAATCTCCATAACGATAATGAGGACAGCCAGGAGGGATGCACCTGCGGATACACCAATTAAACTGGGTTCAGCAAGCGGATTTCTGAAAATCCCCTGGATGGCTGTACCTGAAATTCCAAGGGCAGCTCCCACCAGCAAACCCAGTAGTACTCTGGGAATACGCACGATATGAAGTACATCTTCAAATCTTGCGGAGACGGTATACTGCGTAAATAAGCCGATTTTTTGACCAAGGATCAGGAAAATTTCCTTTACCGGGATCTTTACCGCACCAAGGCTCATGGAAAAAGCAGCTGCAATAAAAAGGGCTGCAACCAGGAAAATATACAAGAACAGTCTCTTTCTTACCATTTGCTGTTTAACTGGATAATGGCCTGAGGTAAACGGGAAGAAAAATTGACCAGTAATTCTCCATCCATTTCTACAATTCGCTTGTTTTTTCCTGCGTTGGTCAAACCTACACCCGGCATTTTCAGGATGCTGTTCATTCCTCCTAAACTTTTATAGCCAAAGTCAAACAGGAGGATCAGATCTGGATTTGCATTGATCAGCGCTTCTGTTGTATAAGGTTTGAATTTAGAAAAGCCTTCTGCTGCATTCCTGCCACCGGCCAGCCTGATGATGGCATCTATACTGGTGTCTTTTCCGGCAACCATCATTACACCTGTGCCCCGGGCATATATGAACAGGACCTTTGGTCTTTTGGGGTTTTTCTTTACCGCGTCGGATGCTTTTTTCAGGTTCTGTTCTGTTTGTACAGCTAATTCTTCTCCTTTGGTCTGAGTTCCGATGGCCGAGGAAACCTGTCGTATGAATTTGGTTGCCCCATTGGCAGAATATTCCTGTACAATGGTGATCACCTTGATTCCCGCAGATTTTAATTGAAATTCAGTAGCCTTGTTGATGGTGCCTTCAGGGGCAAGGATAAGATCCGGGGAAAAGGAAAGCAAGGATTCGGTAGAGACACTTCTGGTTTGGCTTACTCTGGGTAATTTATTGATATAAGCAGGATAGATGCTGGTCACATCCACAGCTACAATTTTTGCGCCTGAACCCAATGCATCAACTGTTTCAGTAAGTGCCCCGCTTAAAGTGATGATGCGTTTTGGAGGCTGAGCTATGGCTGTAATACCAAGCGTTATGAGGAAAAAGAGGAGAGAAATTTTGGTCATTTTTAAAGATTTTGCAATGAATTCATGTGCAAAGGAAGTCTTAATTAAAATGATTCCAAATAATTTCAGGGAGATTACCGCAATCGGTATACGTATTGAAAAAGCTGATGTAGAGCGGATTTTTATCATTGTTTTTGTATTTAAGTACTTTGTTTATAATTGTTTAAGTTCTTTTCTGTTTGCAGGATTTTTTTGTTTTAGTCTTCGTTTTATGCTCGATTAATCCCGAATCCGTTAATGCAATCCCGAAATAGTTAAAAAAAATCCCGCTGGCGTTGCTTGATTATTGGCAAATGTAATCATATTTGTAGTCTTATTTAGACTGATTAAAAATAACTATATTAATGCCTAAACTCGTCCCTATAAAATACCGATTGCTGTTGTTGCTGGCTGCTGTGTCATGCGCACTCCATGCAGCGGATGTAAAAGGCAAACTAAGCGGAATCGTTATCAATGAGGCAGGAGTTCCTTTACGGGGTATAGCTATTACAGTAGACCCTGATCATAAAACGGCGCTTAGCGATGCGAAAGGAAAATTTACCCTGGAGCATCTTTATGCGGGTGCCTACACACTCAGGGTGACTGCAATTGGATATGAAGGTTATCGTGAGGAGATAGAGGTAGAAGCCGGGAAAAATAAATCAATAATAATCAGGTTAAAGCCCGGCAATAAAGAACTTGATGAAGTGAAGATTGCAGGAGCACATCATAATCCGGATAATTTAATTGACATGATGAAGACAGCAATGCCAAGTCAGGTGATTACCCGTAAAGAAATAGAAATGATAGGCAGCCGGAGATTGGACGAAGTTTTGAAAGAACAGACTGGTCTGGCCATCGTGAGTGATATTGGTTCAGGAAGCAGGGCTGTTGGTTTACAGATGCAGGGTTTTGACAGCGGTTATACCATGATTATGATTGACGGACAACCTATGGTTGGCCGGAATAACGGAAATTTCGATTTGTCCAGAATTACGGTATCAAATATTGAAAGGATAGAGATCATTAAAGGGGCTTCTTCCTGTTTATTTGGTAGTGAGGCTCTCGCAGGGGTCATTAATATTGTTACCCGTAAAAATATTACGGAGCCTCAGGGAATGGCTGCTTTGCGCTATGGTAGTTTCAATATGATCGACGCAACGCTGGAAGGCGAGACGCCCTTTGCAGGTAAAAAAGGGACTGTTTATTTCTCTGGTAATTATTACAGGACCGACGGTTTCAATTCCAATCCCTATCTGAAAGAGGGTAAAACTGCACCTCCTTTTGATAGTTATGCCTTACAGGGACGCGGCCGGTATTTACTAACTGATAAAAGCAGTTTAAACTTTAACGGGCGTTATACCGCCAGGCATTCTGTAAATGAAGTTTCCTATGGTGTAATGCCGAGTAAAGATGTACTTGATGAGTATGATTTGAATGGTTCAGTTGCGCTCAATACCAATTTTAATAACGGCACAAAACTAAAAACACAATACTATCTGACCCGTTACCAGACCAATCAGAACATCACAGAACTGAACAGTGGAGGTTTGATTCCTGGCAATCAGTTTGAACAATATCTGCACCGTTTCGAAGTGCAGGGTACCCGGGTATTATCGCCTGGTATAGAACTGACTGCGGGGGCGGGTGGTGCTTATGAATTGTTAGATAATAATGCGTATCGGGGATCGAAGAGTATGGCCAATTACTTTACTTATGGCCAGGTAGACTGGCAATTGTCCAAACGGCTTTCGTTTATCGGAGGAGCCCGTTATGATGATCATGATAAGTATGGGGCAAAGTTAAATCCAAGTGCAGGATTGCGTTACCAGGCGATGAAGAACCTGGTGCTGAAAGCCGCAGTAGGTACTGGCTTTAAGACACCGAATTTCCAACAGCTTTATCTGGTATTCACCAATGTGCAGACGGGTTATACCGTGCTTGGTGCTGAAGAATTCTGGCGGGAGATTCAGATCCTTAAAGATGCAGGACAGATCACGAATGTTTTTCCTATTGCCAAACAGATCGGCAACCTGAAGCCGGAGCGTTCGGTTTCTTATAGCGGAGGCTTTACTTATTCACCTTTGGGTTCAGTTAAACTGGATGTGAATGTGTTTTATAATGACCTCCGGAATTTTATTAATTCTGAACAGGTTGCCCTCAAAACAAACGGTCAGCAGGTGTATTCCTATATGAATATTGCCCGGGCCTATATGGCGGGTACGGAGATCGGATTAAACTGGACCCTCCGTAAATCTTTGAACATATCTGCTGGCTATCAGCTGTTGTATGCTGTAGATAAAGGGGTGGTCGACTCCATTAAAGCGGGTACCGGACCTTATGCCCTGGTTTATGATCCAGCATTGTATGATATGAGAAGGTCTACCCGAAAGGATTACGTAGGAATGAACAACAGATCCCGGCATATGGCCAATATTAAATTCACTTACGCTGAGGAGAAAACGGGCTGGTCGGGATCTTTCAGGGTGAATTACAGGAGTAAATACGGATTTATGGAAGCCAACAGGGCAAATAATTTTCTGGACCCTTACGATACTTTCGTTCGCTCTTTTTTCCTGCTGAGCGGGGCTGTACAGAAAACGCTTTATCAAAAGCATCTTCAGTTGCAGTTCTCGGTAGATAACATCATGGATTACAGAGATCAGCTCATGCCTGCGCAACAGGGCAGAGCAATTGTATTGGGCCTAAGCTGGAGACTTTTTAAACATATAACTGATAAACCAACAGGTAGGCCATGAGAAATACAACGCTGATAGCTGCAATACTGGTGATGGGCAGCATTTTTACTGCATGCACTAAAAAAGAAGACCGGCCAGATCTGGAGGATGGAAAGAGTATGGTAATCAATGATCTGGAAGGCGATATTGGGGCTTCTATGGCAGATGGGATTGATGGAAAGGTGAAACGACCTTTTAAAGACTGGTATTTTAATTTTAAAAAGAAGGAGAAAATAACCGATACAGTGGGGAATGCCAGGACACTGAACTGGGACATTGGCTTTACGGGTGTCTATAATTCTATGGTGGTGATCAATAATGGAACGGACGGGAAAAGCCCCGGATATGGAGGGCCTGGAAAAGGAATGATCATCTCTGTAAACTTACCTTATAAACTGGTGGCGGAGGCCCCTTCTGCAGAAGAGATGAAAAATAACAACCTCAGTTTTGTGGGTTGGGACAAATATCCACAGCCTTACAATGCAGGCTGGTACTTCTACGACCTGAAGACGCATATTTCTATTCCGGTAAAAAACAGAACATTCATATTGCTCACTGCCGAGGGTAAATATGCGAAACTGGAATTGCTGAATATTTACAAGGGAAATCCGGCAGTAGTTTCTGATCTGCACTGGCCTGCACCCTATTTTACCTTCCGGTATTTTGTACAGGAAGATGGCAGCAGAAATTTAAAAACGAACGAATAATCTGATCATATATGAAATTGAAAACAAACAAATTCTTGTATCTGGCTCTTGGACTCCCATTATTGGTGCTGAGCTGTTCAAAAGGGAGTGAGCCGGCTCCGGAAGAAAAACCAGGAACAGGAGAGCCCGCTAAAGAAGTGACGACGGGCATTTATACGGTTGTTAATATTAGCCTGGATACAGCTACCAACGGAAACAGTACAGCAAAGACATTCTATTATAGCCTGGAAACCAACAGAATTGTTCCTGAAGCCGAGCGGCAAACGGCGAACTGGGATATTGCTTTCCTGGGCACCTATAACAGCAGTTTATCCGCAAATAATGGCGTTGCTCAGTATTCCGTTGGCTACGGCGGGCCCGGTAAGGGCGGATTGTATCTGGTTCAGAATGAAGCTATAGATGCACAATATTATGATAAGGCCAATAAGAAAATCAAAAGCATCCCAACAAGGAATCTTTTTGACCAGGCCTTTAATGCCGTGACTACAGCCGTAAGCGATGACCAGTATTTAACCAATGGTTTTGTACAACTGGATCATTTTCAGGGAAGTGAAGACGGTTGGGCCTGGTACGACTTCTACGGAGAATTGTTTCCCGATGCACCTGGGGACACTAAACAGCATATTGCTTATGCTTTGCCTCGTCCAATACTGGTGCGTACAGCAAAAGGAAATTACGCCAAAGTAGTGATTTATAGCTTGTACAAAGATGCTCCTGAGAATCCGACCAGGAGTAATAAGCCCGGTTTCATCAGTTTTAAATTCGCTATTCAGAAGAATGGTTCAAAGGACCTTAACATCAAGTAAAGGTTTAATCAAATCGTGTTCAATTCAATAATTATATCATCCTACAAACAACAAATGCAGAAAATAAATAGTACTACAGCTCACCTCAAACGCAAATCAGCGGTAGCATAGGCTTATCTATTTCCTGCACTAAACAAATTTTATTTACCAGCCAGCTTGCTGATAAAGAGCAAAGGTGGCGAAAATCCATTAAAAATGAAAAATTTTAACATCAAAACCCTGGCAATTGCCGTTGTGACATTAAGTGTCCTTGCTTCATGCAAAAAAGAAAATTCTACTGCACCAGCTGATGCAAAACTTAGCACAGCTAATGGCCTTGCCGTTTCGCCTGTTACCAGTACACCAACTGCTTTTACAGAGGCCACTACAAAAGGAACCATCGCTTTGGTATCAGGGGTATATAATGTACGTAATTTCCACCAGGGAACCGTTGCTGATTTAACGGATACGACGAAATGGGCTTCAAAAGCCAGTACATATTATTATAGTATAGTAAACAGTGATGGAGGAAATTCAAGTACTTATGATTTTAAATTCCAGGGTTCAGCTACTGGCGATTTTGTAGTGAACAGTGCTAAGTTTGACCTTTATTACACTGATGTTGCCTTTGGATCCGTTAGTGGATCTACGTCAAAAACAGCGTTAACCGGCGGAGTGATCGGATACAACACCGGAACCACAATTGGGTGGTACAATTATGTGATCAGTAACCATCAAGTTACTGCTGTGGCTAACCGTACCATTATATTGATTTCAAAAACAACGGGCGGTGCAAATTATAAAGTAAGGATCAACAGCATTTATTACAATGCTACGCCTGCAGGCACACCGTATGCGACCAATTATCCTTTCTACAGTCTTGACTACCAAAGATTGTTGTAAGCATTCTATACATACATAATTATTTGATTGAACAGCATCAACTGCCGGGAATTAAATTTCCGGCAGTTATGAATACCATTAATGTCCATATAAATGAAATTTAAACAATTACTAAAAATCGCATCCAGCCTGGTTATAAGTATGCTGGTCATCTCTTGTAAAAAAACGGAAACCATTGAACCACCGGCTCAGGCGCAAAACAGGATCCTGTCTTACCAGGTTACGAATGTATCTGGAGATCCGCTGGTAGGTGTAGTGAATGATGCGGAGAAAACCATTAAATTGTATTTGCCTTATTATTTATATTTAACTGTTCTCCAGCCTACGATTAAGGTTTCAGAAGGCGCCAGTATCAATCCGGCAAGTGGCGTACTTGTAGAGAATTTACTGGATGTATTTGATCAGGGAAAAACAGTAGAATATACCGTAACCGGAAAGGATGGCAGCAAGGCAACCTACAAACTGATCATTGAAGTTCAACAAGGTGATTTCAAACTGGAGGAGATCAGTGCCAGTGCAACCGATCTGACTGAACTCACTTTTGACCATAAATTTAAAAATGATTATCTGACCATCAACTGGTCGGGAGATATTCCTTCGGGTAATGCGGAACTTGACCGGCAGCTCCTGAAAATTACTTTAACAGATCAGAATCAAAAAACATATGTAATTGATAACAACCGTGGTGCAAAATTATCGGCCACTGCACTCCGTATGGATTACCTGCTTTCCTATACCGCTGCTCCAGGTCTGGAATCTGGAATTTACATGGTAAAAGTTAGATTCTATAGTAAAACAGCTGCTTTAAAATATCCTGTTAAGATCACTGTACTGCCTTAATTATACCTGAAATGAAACGAATAACAACTATCGCGCTCCCGGCAATGATAACAGCAGGCCTGTTCTGGTCTTCCTGTAAGAAAACGACCCATGAAATAGACTATCCTTTTGCAGATATCAAATCGTTCACCGTGTCAGACGAAAACGGACACAAGTTAAGTGTAGCGGTAGATCAGCAAACCCTGACGCTGTACTGGCCTGGAAATACCAGTGTCCCTGATTCTATATCACCCGTAATAGAAGTTTCGGAACGGGCCAGGATTTCTCCTGCATCAGGCAAAAAAGTAGCGCTTAAAGACGGTTTGAGCTATACGGTAACTGCACAGAACGGGACTTCATTAGTGTACAAATTGAAGGTGGTGAACAATCAGGCTCCGCCTCAACTGAATGATGAAAGTCCGTTAACTACTCACCAATACGACCAGATCAACTTAAATGGTAAAGTAAACTACCTTATTCCGGATCTGGAAAAAACAAAGGCTTATCTGGTGGATGGGAATGGTCGGGAAGTAAGGCTGATGATTGTTGATCTCGGAAGAACAGCGTTAAATCTTTTTGTAGATACCTACGATCAAACTCCTCTTCCTGCGCCAGGCAAATACAAATTAAAAATTGTGACCGGCGATAAGTCTATCACCAGTAAAGCAGATTTTATTACGATTGATCAAGCAGATTTTGCACCTCCATATATCTTTAACGCCAGTGCCCAACCGATAAGGGCCAAAAGAGGTACAAGAGTTACTTTACCATTCCGTAATCTTTCCGGTAATACGATTACCCTGATTTCATTGGACGGTGCTAATTTATTAGACATTGTCAGTGTTTCTGCCGATGGTCAGGGGCTCCTGGTTGATATACCAGCAGAACACTCTACAGGCGAGTTTTACCTGCCTTTAGTTTATTATGATCATAATGCAACAGGTACAAGTGGCGCGGTTTATTCTCCAAGATCAATTTCTCCTATTATCATTACAGAATAATAATTTATATCAATCCCAGTTTAGACTATAAACAATAAATTAAGATATGCTAAGTACAACGATCAAAGAAGCGACAAAAGAATCGCATTTAAGTTTAGAAAAACAAGTCGTACAAAAATTGAAGGCCATCAGGAGCAATGAAGATTATGCTGATTTCCTGAACCATTTTTACACCTATTTCAGCCAGGTAGAGCAAGCTATTGCGCCTTATATTACAGAAGAATTGCTGCCTGACTACAAAGACAGACGAAATTCTTCTTACCTGAAAAAGGATATAGAAGAACTTGGTGGTCAGATCAATGACCCGGTAACGATAAACCTTCCGGAAATTACCAATCATTTAGAGGCTCTTGGCGCATTATATGTGATGGAGGGCTCTATTATGGGTGGGAGCATCATTGTGAAAATGCTCGAAAAAGGTGGAATTACTAAAGGTGTATCTTTTTTCTCTGGGTACGGGGAAGCGACTGGCCAAAAATGGGGGAGTTTTGTGGCGGTTTTAAATGCGCAGGCCACGAATGCGGAACAGGTAAAACTAGCCGTGGATGCAGCCAATGAGACTTTTAGCCGCTTTGCAGAAGTTTTTGAGGAGGTGAAGATTTAAAACAGGATGGTGAAGGCAAGGCATAAAGGTCTCTTTTTGTTGCTTCTTACAGGGGTATTCGCCTGTAAGAAGCCTTCTGTTGTAGAAACTGAGCCTCCGGTTTCACCAACATCAGGCAGCAGAACGGCCTTTACGCTCGACTCCATTTATCTGTATGCCAGGCAAACTTATTTATGGAATGATGCCTTGCCGGATTACGCCGCGTTCAGTCCGCGACAGTTTACTGCTGGTGCAACAGATCTTCAGAATTTTAAAGCGGCATTATACGCCATTAGTCAGTATAAGATCAATACTTTAACAGGTTTCCCCTTTGAAAAGGGTGTATTGCCCGGAGTACCTAAATATTCTTTTATTGATCTTTATACAGGGAACAGAGGTTTTGTCGCAAGCCTGGATAAGGAGGGAAATGGTGATGATTTCGGGCTGGAGTTCGCTTCGTTTGGAGAGGAATTCTATGTGAAACTGGTATATCCCAATTCTCCGGCGGCCATGGCGGGTATAAAAAGGGGAGATCAGGTCAGATTTGTGAACGGAACATCGGCATCTTCTGCAAGTTTACTGGCTGGCTTGGACGGAACCTCTCTGACGCTGGACCTGCTTAGGCAAGATGGATTATCTTTAATAGTCGAGCTTCAAAAGGCTTCCTATAATAGTGATCCGGTTTTAGAGGCGCAAATACTTCGCGTAGCAAACAAAGCTGTTGCTTATCTTGTCTATCGTCAGTTTACGCCGCTCAGTAGCTCGAAGGAGGGATTAAACAAAACCTTTACAGATTTTGCAGCTGGTGGCCATATAGAAACGATGATCATAGATCTTCGTTACAATCATGGGGGCTATGTGGAAACCGCCAGGTATTTGGCCAATTTGCTGGCAACAAATGCGTTGAATAATAAAGTGATGTGCAGTGAACAGTACAACAGCCTGATGCAAGAGGGAAAGGCAGCTATCTTGAAAAACCAGCTTTATTTTGATGGAAACGGACAAGAGGTCTATTTAAACGGGCGAAGGGCAACTTATGCGGATGTAGACTTTTCTGTAACAGGGAATACCTATCATTTTGCTAAAGCCGGAAGCCTGCAGACGCTCCAAAACCTCTATTTTTTAATTGGTAATGAAACGGCCTCTGCCAGTGAAATGCTGATCAATATTTTAAAGCCTTATTTTAAAGTTAAACTGATCGGTAGTCGGAGCTATGGAAAACCGGTTGGGTTTTTCGGTGTCAGAATAGATCAGTATAACCTGTATACAGCAGGTTTTTTGATCAAAAATGCACAAGGAAACAGTGATTATTTTGATGGCTTTATTCCCGATGTTCTTGTCGAGGATGATGTGACACATAATTTTGGAGACCAGCAGGAATCCTGTCTGCAGGCTGCATTACAGGATATCGGACAAACTGAATCGGGGCTGAACAGCCGGCAAGCCAGTGTTGTCAAACCAGGAAATGGTTTGAGGCCCAGGGTACAAATGTTGTCTGGCAATAGTCCATCTTTTTCAGGCATGATCAAACAGGAAATGAAACTTATAAAAACAGAATAATATGTGTAAGACAAGGGTATTAAGCAGCAGGGGAAACACGGTATTGAGCAGCTGCACTGGCTGTGGGGTATATTACTTATGGCATAATAATTTACTGCTGAATTTTACAGAAGAGGCCCTCCTCTCCTTTAGGGAAGTGGTGAACAGCTTGCCTTTTGAAGACAATAGCTTGCCCTTTCCTAATGGAGAAGAGCGCATTGTGTTGAATACGCCCAATCATGACATCTGCTTCGCTTTTGAGGAAGACGAGTTTGAAGAATTTAAAATTGCGATAGATGAGGCTATTTATATGAATGAAGTTTATCAGCTGATGCGCAAATAAATATTAAAGATGAAAATCAAATCGAAAATAGAAGGATCAGATGAATGGCTGTTTATAGAAGAAATTCCGGAACTCTACATTGCGCATACGCCTCTATCCGAGAAGCAGGTAAACATTAAAAGCTTACCGGCAGAAAAGCTCGTTAACTATCAGCTCAGTGCCGGCGGTTTATTTCTTGTGCATTCTACCATGCAGTTTAATGAACACGTTAAGGTCATTTCAGAAGTAGAGGGTGAGGCCATTACCTCCCAGTTTATTTTCTACGGATCTTCTTCGTCCATGGAAAAGAATACGCCCAAAAACAGCAGAAGAACGGGCAGCCGGCACAACATCCGATATATTCCCTCCTTAAAGGGAAAGTATCCAATGATGCCGGAGCTGGAGTATAAATATTTTTTGCTGGTGATGTCCAAACAATATTATTTTCATTTGATAGATCAGCACTCCCTGCTGCATTCAGCGTTTGTAAAAGAAATCCTTAAAGGGAAGTACAGCTCTTTTGCGGCCAAAGACCTCTCTGTTACATCGGAAATGAAGCGGGTGATCAACGATATCTGTGAATGTAAAAGAACCGGCGAACTGAAAAGATTGCATACAGAGGCCAAGATATTGGAGCTGCTGATGTTGCAGCTGGAACAGATGCAGTCGTGGGCAGAAGTAGACAAGTATCTGATCAAGCAGAATGACCTCAAAAAAATTGAACATGCCCGGGATGTCCTGGATGCCACCTACCAATATCCGCCAACCATTATTGAGTTGTCCAAACAGGTAACGCTGAATGAATTTAAGTTGAAAAAGGGTTTTAAAGAGTATTACGGGACGACCATTTATGGTTATGTGACCCGTTTAAGGATGGAGGAAGCCAGGAGGCTGATCCTGGAGGAGCGGAAAAGTATTGGCCAGGTGGCTGCGGCCGTTGGATTTAACCATCAGAGCCATTTAACAGAGGCTTTTAAACGTTATTTCGGAATCTTACCCAGTGAAGTAATCGTTTAAGGGCTTAATAGCCTGCTTTTTATTAAATTCTAAACCATATCATTTTTTGGATTGTTAACCCTGCAGTCAAACCTACAGGGATATGAGTCTGGAAAAATACAGCGCCAAGCGCGATTTTAGTAAAACAAAAGAGCCTGAATCAGGAAAAAGCAAGGACAAGGAAAAGCTTTTATTTGTTATTCAGAAACATGATGCCAGCCGGCTTCACTATGACTTCAGGCTGGAAATGGATGGTGTACTGAAAAGTTGGGCGGTTCCCAAGGGCCCTTCTACAGACCCCAAGACCAAACGCCTGGCCATGATGGTAGAAGACCATCCCTTTGATTACCGGAATTTTGAAGGATTGATTCCAAAAGGGGAGTATGGCGGGGGAACGGTCATTGTATGGGACCAGGGTACCTATGAGCCTATAGAAGAAATTAAAGGAAAGAAAGCCCAGGAGAAGTTTTTGCTCAAACAGCTGGAAGCTGGTTCATTGAAATTTAAGCTTTATGGAGAAAAGTTACAAGGCGAATTCGCCCTGGTAAAAACACATGGGATGGCCGAGAACAGCTGGCTGCTGATCAAACATAATGACGATTATGCATCGGTGAAAGACATCACTAAAGAAGATAAATCCGTACTTTCCAATAAAACCATTGCCCAGGTGGAGAAGAGCAGCGACAAGGTTTGGCACAGCAATCAAACCGATATAAAAGCACTGCTAAAAAAAGCAGCAAAAATGAAATTTCCCAGCCCCCAGAAACCCATGCTGGCTACCCTTGTCGATGGGCCCTTTGATGATCCTGATTGGCAATATGAGGTAAAATGGGATGGATACCGTGCTCTGGCTTATCTGAATAACGGGAAAGTGGAACTCCTATCCAGAAATAAGAAAAGTTTTAATGATAAATTTTACCCGATCCATGAGTTACTGGAGGGCTGGAAGATCAATGCCGTATTGGATGGTGAGGTTTTGGTTTTAAATGATAAAGGGGTTTCTAATTTTGGAGATCTTCAGAACTGGAGAAGTGAAGCTGACGGAGAACTGGTTTATTATGTGTTTGATCTGTTGTGGTATGAGGGTAAAGACCTGAGAGAACTGCCTTTGTATAAGCGCCAGGATATTTTGAAGGCTGTCTTGCCACAACAGGATGACCGGGTGCGTTTAAGCAAGGTGTTTAATGCCAGTGGTATAGATTTTTATGCGGCTGCAGAGCGAATGGGGCTCGAAGGAATTATTGCAAAGAAAAAAGACAGCACCTATTCTTATAACTACCGTTCAAAGGAGTGGGTCAAAATTAAGGTGCATAAAAGGCAGGAAGTGGTGATTGCGGGTTACACGAAGAATGCCGACACCCCTAAAGCCTTCAGCTCCTTGTTGCTGGGTGTTTATGAAAATGGAAAACTTCAATACGCGGGGAAGGTGGGTACAGGGTTTAACGATCAGGTACAAAAGGAAATGATGGCTGAATTTAAGCCCTTAATTACAGATAAAAGCCCTTTTGAAGAAATTCCGGATGTGAATAAACCTTCCAGGTTCAGGCCAAATCCTCCAAAAGCCAAAGCCATCTGGCTCAAGCCGGAACTGGTTTGTGAGGTTGCTTTTTCAGAAGTAACGGCTGATGGCGTATTCCGGCACCCCTCTTTTAAAGGGATGCGTATAGACAAGAAAGCAAAAGAGGTGCTGCGGGAAACAGCTGCGCCGAAAGAAGATATTTTGGAAAAGACAGAAAAGATTGTGAAAAAAGAAGCTGCAGAACGGCATCAGGAGGCCATAATACCGCCTAAAGATAAAGGAAGAAAAACACTGTTGAACCCCAAAGATGAAACACAGGTTCGAAAGGTTTGCGGGCATGAATTGAAGTTCACCCATTTGAGCAAACTCTACTGGCCCGAAGATAAGGTGAGCAAACGCGACCTGTTTAATTATTATTACCAGGTTGCCGAATATATTTTACCCTATCTGAAAGACCGGCCCATGTCACTGAACCGCTTTCCAGGAGGAATTCATGGAAAAGGATTTTACCAGAAAGATGTGACCAATACGGCACCAGAATGGGCTAAGACCTTTCCTTATACCACCAGTGAAGGAGAAGAAAAAGAGTATCTGGTTGGTGCCGATGAGGCAACATTATTGTGGATGGCCTCTCTGGGTTGTATTGAAATGAATCCCTGGTTCAGCCGGGTAGAATCTCCGGATCAGCCCGATTACTGTGTCATAGATCTCGATCCAGATAAGAACACGTTTGATCAGGTCATTGCCGCGGCGCTCGAGGTGAAAAAGGTACTGGATGTTATCGATGTGCCTTCTTTCTGTAAAACATCAGGATCAACCGGTATGCATATTTATATTCCACTAGGGGCCAGATACACTTACGATCAGAGTCAGATGTTTGCCCGGATCATTGTGAATCTGGTTCATAAACAGATTCCGGAATATACCAGTCTGGAAAGAATGGTGGCTAACCGAAAAGGAAAGATGTATCTGGATTTTTTGCAAAACAGGCCGGGAGCAACTATCGCTGGTCCCTATTCTCTTCGCCCTAAACCAGGTGCCACGGTATCTATGCCGCTGCACTGGGACGAAGTAAAGTCTGGTTTAAAAATGCAGGATTTTACGATTTTCAACACAGCAGACCGGTTGAAAGTAAAAGGAGACTTGTTTAAAGGCGTATTGGGTAAAGGGATTGATCTGGAGAAAGCCATTCAAAAAGCGAAATCTGTTTTCGGCTAAACGCCTT
Organism: Pedobacter nutrimenti; assembly: GCF_032678445.1. GTDB lineage: Bacteria > Bacteroidota > Bacteroidia > Sphingobacteriales > Sphingobacteriaceae > Pedobacter > Pedobacter nutrimenti_A. Next base: position 251,789 of record NZ_JAVTSQ010000005.1, on the reverse strand, counting down.
CTGCAGGGGCCTCATAAGCGTCGATCTGTTTGCCGATCAGATTAATGATTTCCATTGGAATGGGCTCATCAGAACACCAGCAGTTGTTGTTCTCGGTGTCTTTATAAACCACACCAAGGCGGTTTTTGTCTTCATAAACCTCATAGATGGGCTCATAAGGGTCTGGAAAAACCAGCAATGTGCTGATGTTTCCTGAAATGTCGATCTGGATATCAAATGGTTCCATAGTTTTTACATAACAATACTGCGCAAAAATGGTTTTACCGGATTAATACGCCTGCTATTCCACAGCAGGCCTTCACTAAAATCAATCCATCAATGACGATCAGGTAAAAGAGGATATTTTTTCGCTTGTTCATGGAATAAGCTACAATTGTGGTCAGTACAAAGGGAACAAGGTTTAAGACCACACTGATCAGCAGGAAGTGTTTGAGATATGCAAAAATGCACAATGAAAGCATTCCGATCAGCAACAAAGGAATCAATACATTAAAAATGGTTTTCCTCAGGCCCATTCTAACGGTAAAGGTTTTCAGTTCCCTGTTGGCGTCAATTGCATAATCTTTCATATCAAACATAATGGCGTTAACCGTACAGAACATCCAGTTCTTTATGAACAGCCATATCCAGAAAATACCTTCGGCTCCATTGATGCCTGTTTCAATTCTAAGCACCACCAGCGGTATAATATTGACTGTGCAGGCCCAGACAAAACCAATCACAAAAGGCTTCAACCAGCCCGTGTTTCTTAAATTGAGGTTGAAAAAGTAAGAAGGAAGCAGGCCATAATACAATATTGCTGCCAGGAGCAGGATAGATACAACGATCCAGTAAATGACCGGAAGATGAAAAATTGCATAAAAGTTATGGAAAAACAAATACAGGAAGATCAATATACTGGCTGAGCCCAGGATCAACTGACTCCATTTAACAGTAAACTGATGCTCTGAATACCATTTTGATCTTGGATTAAGGCCAGAAGAAAACTTATTGACGCCCATGTAGGCATAGGTGTAGTACACCACGGGTACCAGGGAAATCAGGATATAGTACCACAAAGAGTTGAAAGGCAGTTTAAGCTGAAGGGTAGATTCTGTGGTTAACGCGAGAGCAAGCAGGCCAACAAAGTAGTTTCCAAAAAAAATAAATTTTACAATTTTTAATCCCATTTCAGTGGCAGCTGTGCATAACTCTCTTTTCGCAAATAACCTTTGTAATTTAGGAACAAAGCGGCATTATATTGGAATGGAATCCATAAAATATTTTTAATTCCCTAAAGGTAGGTTGAAAAAATTGAATCTTTTGCCAATTTTGCAGAGTGTTAAGGTAGCGCTTTGGTTAACTTTGAGATATGTTGAAGAGAAATTTACTTTTGATCTTACTGATCCTGTGCAGTCCGTTACTTCATGCGCAATCCTCCAAACGGCTCATCCAGAACTGGGAATACCTTAAAGGAGATCTGGGGGGGATTTGGGAAGCTGTAAGGCCCGTTAAAGAGGGCAATCCGGAAAGTGTTCCTGTTTGGCAAAAAGTAAATCTGCCACATTGTTTTAATGCACATGATGCCGTAGATCCCGATGTAAATTACTATCAGGGACCTGGCTGGTACCGCATCATGCTGGATGTGAATAATCCTTATGCAAAAGGGCGGACCCTGCTTCATTTTGAAGGTGCCGGCCAGAAAACAAAAGTATATCTCTATACCACTAAAGTAGCCGAACATACGGGAGGCTATGATGAATGGACTGCTGATCTGACCGAGGCTGTCGATGCATTTAAAAAAAGACCTGAATTTCAGGCCCAGTTTAAAGGTAAGGTTCCCCTGATCATCCGGTGTGACAATTCCAGAGACCTGGAAATGATTCCTTCGAATTTGTCAGATTTTAATGTATATGGAGGTCTTTACAGATATGTAAACCTGGTATATACACCGGCCTTATCTGTGGATAAACTGTTTGCCCATACAGAGGTAGGTGCAAAAGGGGGGAGCGGTAAATTGGATGTTAAAGCCAGATTATACAATCCTGATCAGATCGCTTCGGCAATGGTCAAGATCAGTGTGAGCGATCCTTCAGGAAAGGTAGTTTATAATTTTAGCAAGCAGTTGAATACGTTTAAAAGCGATTCTTTGCTGAGCAGTATCCAGGTCAAATCGCCGAAACTCTGGTCGCCTGATGTCCCTCAACTGTATACGGTAAACTTAAGTATAACCGCCAGGGGAGAAACGGTGAAAAAGGAGGAAAAGATAGGTTTCCGGAATTTTGAGTTTGTGAAAAAAGGACCTTTCATGCTGAACGGTAAGCGATTGCTTCTGCGCGGAACGCACCGCCATGAAGATCATGCTGATGTTGCAGCCGCCATGACCGAAGATATGATCCGGACGGAAATCAAGATGATGAAGGAAATGGGTGTAAATTTTATCCGCCTGGGTCATTATCAGCAATCGAGAATCGTACTCAACCTGTGCGATAGCCTGGGGATCATGGTCTGGGAAGAAATTCCATGGTGCAGAGGAGGTTTGGGCGGACAGATCTATCAGGACCAGGCCAAAAGGATGCTGACCCATATGGTAGAACAGCATTACAACCACCCCTCCATTATTATCTGGGGAATGGGAAATGAGAACGACTGGCCGGGTGATTTTCCTGAGTTTGATCAGCAGAAAATCAGAGCTTTTATGAAAGAACTCAACGATCTTTCACACCAGTTGGACCCTTCCAGAAAAACAGCCATCCGCAGGTGTGATTTCTGCAGGGATATAGTGGATGTATATTCTCCCTCCATCTGGGCAGGCTGGTACCGGGGGAATTACACGGAATATAAAGCCGTTAGTGAAGAAGAATTTAATAAAGTAGATCATTTTTTGCATGTGGAATGGGGAGGAGACAGCCATGCCAGAAGACATTCGGAGAACCCCGACAATGCCTTAAGTAAAATTAAAACTGGTGGCGGAGCAGATGAACGTGCCGGAGATGCCTCCCTTTATGGTGGTGCGGCAAGGGTATCCAAAGATGGCGATTGGAGCGAAAGCTATATCAGTAACCTGATCGACTGGCATTTGAAAGAACAGGAAACCATGCCCTGGTTAAGTGGTGCAGCTTACTGGCCGTTTAAGGATTTCTCAACCCCGGTGAGGCCGGAAAACCCGGTTCCTTATGTCAATCAGAAGGGGGTTATAGAAAGGGATTTCACAAAGAAGGAAGCGTTCTATGTTTTCCAGTCTTACTGGACAACCCAGCCTATGGCACATATTTATGGCCACAGCTGGCCGGTGCGGTGGGGAGAGGAAGGAGAAGAAAAAATGGTTAAAGTCTATTCCAACTGTGATGAGGCGGAGTTATTTGTGAATGGCAAAAGTTACGGTGTGAAAAAGCGCAACAGCCAGAATTTTCCGGCTGCAGGTTTGCGCTGGCAGGTGCCCATGGTGAAAGGAAAATATACCTTTAAGGTGGTTGCGAAAAAAGGAAAAACAACAGTGACTGATCAGATTGAACAGGAATATCAAAGTGATAAATGGTCTAAGCCAACCAAACTCGTGCTGCAAAAAGCAGGAGAACAGGACGGAATAGCCACGCTGGAGGTTAAAGCATTCGATTCAAAAGGCATACTTTGTCTGGACGCAATGAACCTGGTGGAATTCTCTTTGACCGGCGATGGCAGTCTGATCCAGGATCAGGGCACATCAACCGGTTCCAGAAAAGTTCAGCTTTATAATGGCCGCGCCATTATCCGGGTAAAGACAAATGCAGGAAAGAGTGTGGCGAGCGTCAAGTCTGCAGGTCTTCCAACAGCTTTTGTAAACTTATAAATCAGGGGAGGGTTTTGTAGGTCAGGGTAAAGGTGGTCTTCAGGCTGCCTTCCAATAGATTTAGTTTAGAGGGTTGGCTTTGCGAATTGTATTCATAGCTGCAGGTATAGCCTTTCTCGGTGGATATAGCAGTTTTGCTTAATAAATTGCCTGTAACCGAGTAGAAAAGGAACTTGTACCTGCTTTCTATAGTAAACAAGAGCGCATTAGGGACCGCATCGCAGAGCCCTTTTTTTTGGTCATAATTGCAAATACTGGTCTCGGATTTAAGAGCGGGCTTTTCCGTTTCGAAATGGATCAGATGGCCCTGCTGATCATAAGTATAGATCTTGTGTTCCGTTAGTTGATCGTGCAGATCAAAAGTATTGACTTGTGCGATCCGGTTATCAGAATCATATCCGATCGATAGATGACCGGTAGGGGTAAATGCCGGGCCGTTTACTTTAAACTGGTTAATGGTATTTACCCTGCCACCGGCATCCCGGAAATAATCAGATGAATAAACAAGCTGATTGTTTTCATAGATTTCAAAGCCGGAGGCCAATTTGTTTTTATTGTATTTGATCAGCTCTTTTCTACCCGTATTGTCTTCTACAGTAAGAAGCAGGTTCGAGTTTTCAAGATATTTCAGCTGTATCAGTTGCTGGCTGGATTCCAGTTTCACCGGAATAAATAGCTGACTGCTATTTACAGGAGGAGTGACGATTGGCTTTTCCTCTGAAGGTGTGATTTTCCTGCAACCGGTTTCCCCAAAAATGATCACCGTTAAGGCGAATACAGTAGTTTTTACTCTAAAATTCATGATGAAAAGGATTAGTTCCTTTTAAATGTGTTATTTATTTTTACGAAAAAAAATTAATAACCTAAAAAAGAATGTAATTTCTAAAATAGGTAGTGAATATCCTTTAATGCAGGGAGTTGATGCTTTTTTTCTAAAATTTGAAGCTATTTTATATCTTAACCAAAATAAACCGAACCTTGCTATGAACAGACTCTTTGGAACATTATTGCTGATTTTTTTAACGACATCCCTGTGGGCGGCAAAGGTAGATACCGTACTCACCTATAGTCCCTCGATGAAGAAAAATATCAAAGCCGTAGTCGTCTTGCCGGATGGGTATGAAGTTCAATCCCATTTTCCTGTGGTGTATCTTTTGCATGGACACGGAGGAAGTTATAAGGATTATATCAAGAATATTCCTGCCATTAAAGATGTTGCTGATCAATATCAAATGATCGTGGTTTGTGCGGACGGAAATGTGTCTAGCTGGTACCTGGACAGCCCGGAAGACTCCAGCTGGAAATATGAAACCTATGTGAGCTCTGAATTGGTGGGCTGGATGGATCAGCATTATAAAACAATAGCCTCCCCGAAAGGCAGGGCCATTACCGGACTGAGTATGGGCGGACATGGCGCGCTTTCCCTGGCGATTAAGCATCAGGATATTTTTGGTGCTGCCGGAAGCATGAGTGGAGGCCTTGACCTGCGACCTTTCCCCGACAACTGGAACATCTCTAAACGTTTGGGTACCTATGCTCAATACCCGGAACGATGGACCGCAAACAGTGTAACCGAGATGCTGCCCCTGCTCAGTAAACATCAACTGTCTCTTATCATTGATTGTGGAAAAGACGATTTCTTTTACCAGGTTAACCTGAAATTTCATGAGAAGCTGCTCTATAATAATATTCCTCATGATTTTATTATCCGCCCGGGCAGCCACAACTGGGATTACTGGTCCAATGCCATCACTTATCAGCTGCTTTATTTTCATAAGTTTTTCCAAAGCTAGGTGCTGCCCTGTTTTTCTATTGTAAAATTCGGAAGGCTTTCTTGTTATACAGTAGCCTGTATGATAGGTTTATAGCCTTTTCTGAAAAATATATAAAATAATTTCACCTACAAAGACTATATATTCTATATACTTTATATATTTGTACTATGAACAAAACAACCATGATTAAAAATGATATGATGTTCCTGTGTTGTAAGCGCAGAGCTTAAGACTGTTATGGGGTAAAATATATAAGAACTTCTTCGGTCTAACCAACGGGGAAGTTTTTTTTTAATCAAAAACTTAGAATAAACATGCAAAGTTTTAGAACAGAACTTGAAAATCCTGTCGTAGAGCAGGATATCATTGATCTTGAAAAAAAGATCCGTCTCTTCAGGGAAGGTCTTATCCATGATGAAAAATTCAGGAGCCTCCGCCTGGCCAGAGGGATTTATGGCCAGAGACAACCTGGGGTGCAAATGATCCGCATTAAGCTGCCTTTTGGTAAAGTCACTTTCAGGCAACTGCTTAAAATAGCTGATGTAGCCGATGAATACGGTAGCGGCAACCTGCATTTGACCACAAGGCAGGATATCCAAATGCATTATGTGAGCCTGGACAGAACACCAGAGCTCTGGGACCAACTGGAAAGAGATGATATTACCTTGCGTGAGGCTTGTGGAAATACCGTTAGAAATGTAACCTCTTCACCAGATTCTGGCATTAATCCGGAAGAACCTTTTGATGTTTCACCCTATGCACATGCTGTATTTTCTTATTTCCTGAGAAATCCGATTTGCCAGGAAATGGGCCGGAAAATCAAAATTTCCTTTTCTTCTACAGAGAAAGATACAGCATTCAGCTATATTCATGATCTGGGTTTTATTCCAAAGATCAATGAAAAAGGAGAACGCGGGTTTAAGGTCTTGTTTGCAGGAGGTTTAGGGGCACAACCATTTTTAGCCCATCCGGTACATGAGTTTCTTCCAGAAGATCAGATCATTCCTTATACAGAATCTGTATTGCGTGTATTTGATCGTTATGGAGAACGAAATAACCGGAATAAAGCACGTTTAAAATATCTGGTTCAAAAGCTTGGACTGGATGAGGTATTAAGACTGGTAGATGAAGAACGTACAGCCAATAAATCCAAAAGTTTTAAAATTGACCTGAATACCGTTCCATTGCCTGAACCTCCACCAGTTTTAGAGGTTGAAGCAACAGAAGCAGAAGGTACACCAGCTTATCAGCATTGGCTGGCCACCAACGTGTTTGAGCAAAAACAAACAGGTTTTTACGGCGTCTATATTAAAGTAAGGATAGGAGATATCCGTACCTTCATGGCCAGAGAACTTGTAGCTGCCATACAACCTTATGTTGCCGACGAGATTCGCATTACACAGAATCAAGGCCTGCTGCTGAAATTTGTACGCAAGGCGGCTTTGCCGGTTTTGTTTGAAAAGTTAAATGCACTGGGCTTTGCTGCTCCAGGTTTTGACAGTATTGCAGACATTACCACCTGCCCCGGAACGGATACCTGTAACCTGGGTATTTCCAACAGTATGTCGCTCGCAGCTACACTGGAAGAACTGGTGTATGAAGAATACCCGCATTTAATCTATGATAAAGACATCAAAGTGAAAATCAGTGGCTGTATGAATTCCTGTGGTCAGCATGGCCTGGCGCATATTGGTTTTCATGGCAGTTCAGTTAAAGCCAACGGCAAAGTAGTGCCTGCCGTTCAGGTGATGTTGGGTGGTGGAACAGTAGGAGACGGTGAAGGCCGGGTATCAGAGCGTGTGATCAAAGTTCCATCAAAAAGAGCAACCTCTGTTTTAAGAGTAGTGCTGGATGATTATCACGGTAATGCGGAAGAAGGAGAAACTTTTCATCAGTATTACGATCGTTTGACCAAGGATCATTTTTATCAGTTACTGAAACCATTGGCTGATCTGACCAATCTGAAAGACGAGGAATATGTAGACTGGGGGCATGAAGAAACTTTTGAAACTGCGATTGGTGTAGGCGAATGTGCCGGTGTAGTGATCGACCTGGTTGCGACCCTGTTATTAGAGGGGGAAGAAAAACTGGGCTGGGCAAGAAGATCTTATGAGGCAGGTGCCTGGGCAGATGCCATCTATCATACCTACAGTGTTTTAGTCAATACCGCAAAAGCTTTGTTACTGGATAAAGGTGTCAACAGCAGTACACAAGCCGGAGTAATCCGTGAGTTTGATGCCAATTATATAGACAGCGGAGAAGTACAACTAAACGGCAGTTTCAGTGATCTGGTACTGCAAATCAATAAGAATGAACCGACTGAACAATTTGCAACCTCCTACCTGGAGGCTGCAGAAAGGTTCTATCTGGAAATGAAAGCAAAAAGAGAGGGGGCGTTTCAATAATGATTACACAAAAAACAGGGTTCAAAGAACCCAGAATCACTTTAGTTGGTGCAGGTCCGGGAGATCCGGAACTGATCACGATGAAAGGGGCTAATGCTTTGAAATCAGCAGATGTGATCCTTTACGATGCTTTGGTAGACGAAGCGATCCTGGATTACGGACATGCAGATGCGATACGGATTTATGTTGGTAAAAGATCAGGAGAGCACTCCTTATCTCAGGATAAGATCAATAAACTGATGGTGGACTATGCCTTGAATTACGGGCATGTGGTGCGTTTGAAAGGCGGAGATCCCTTTGTTTTTGGAAGAGGCTATGAAGAACTGGATTATGCGGCCGGATACAGCATTCCGGTACAGGTTATCCCTGGTCTTTCCAGCTCCATTTCTGTTCCAGGGCTTCAGCAAATCCCGGTAACCCACAGGGGCTTAAGTGAAAGCTTTTGGGTGGTAACTGGTACAACAGCATCGGGTGCCATTTCCAACGACCTTTATGAAGCTGCAAGGACGAAAGCGACTGTCGTGGTGCTGATGGGATTGGGTAAACTGAAAGAAATTGTAAAACTTTTCCAGAATGAAGGAAAAAACAAGCTTCCTGTAGCGGCCATTCAAAGTGGTTCCACTGAAGAGGAAAAACTGGCGATCGGAATTGTAGATACCATTGAAGAAATTGTTTTGGAAAAAGGGATCAAAGCACCAGCCTTACTCGTTTTTGGAGAGGTAGTTTCTTTACATCCTTCTTTCCAGCCCATCAAAGATTTTTACAAAGCATTAAAAGAAGAACTCTAAGCAACAGACAATTTGGAAGGCAACCAGTTATTTCCCGTTTTTATTAAGCTAGATACTTTACATACCCTGGTGGTTGGCGGAGGGCCGGTCGGATTAGAAAAATTATCTGCATTACTGAACAATAGCCCTTCGGCAAAGATCAGCTTGGTTGCATTAGAAATCTTGCCGCAATTGAAAGAACTGGCCGCAAAATTTCCAAATGTAAGTCTTAGCCAGAGGGCCTTTGAACTTGAGGATCTGGATGCCGCTGAACTGGTTATTGCTGCCACCAACAATGCAGATTTAAACGATCAGATCCGTGCAGCAGCCAAGGAACGTAAGATTCTGGCCAATTTTGCAGACAAACCCGAGTTGTGTGATTTTTACCTCGGCTCCATAGTTAAAAAAGGAGACTTGAAAATTGCGATATCCACCAATGGAAAATCGCCTACGATTGCCAAAAGACTGAAAGAAACTTTAAATGATGGTTTACCCGACGAATTAAATATAACTCTTCAACAGATGCAGGAACTCAGAAATAAACTAGAAGGCGATTTTACAGATAAGGTTAAGAAGCTCAATAAAGTCACCTCTTTACTGGTCGAAGATCAGAAAAGCAGGGCGATGAGACTGAACTTTAAATGGCTGGTCTGGATTACCATTGTATTGTCGATCTCTGTGGTCATTGCTGTTTTTTGGCATAAAGAACCAGAGTTTCAAGCTTTCCTGCTCAACCTGAATCCTGTATTCTACTGGTTTTTACTGGGCGGATTTGTTTTTGCGATGATTGATGGTGCTATAGGCATGTCGTATGGGGTAACCTCTACTTCTTTTTCTCTTGCTATGGGTATTCCACCTGCATCGGCCAGTATGGCGGTCCATTTGTCGGAGATCCTGAGTAATGGAATTGCGGGCTGGATGCATTATAGAATGGGTAACGTAAACTGGAAATTGTTCCGTTTGCTGATCATTCCTGGTATTCTGGGCGCGGTTGCCGGGGCTTATCTATTGTCTTCACTGGAACATTACAGCCAGTACACCAAACCGCTGGTTTCCATTTATACTTTAATTCTGGGAGGGGTGATTTTATCCAAAGCCTATAAAGCCGGCAAACCAACTGCAAAAGGAAAGATCAAAAAAATCTCTTTATTAGGGCTGTTTGGTGGCTTTATTGATGCGGTAGGCGGAGGGGGCTGGGGCTCTATTGTTTTGTCCAGCTTAATCGCCGGAGGCAGAAATCCAAGATTTTCTTTAGGAACGGTGAAAATTACCCGTTTTTTTATAGCTTCGATGAGTTCTTTAACTTTTTTAACGATGTTGAACGGTGCCCACTGGGAAGCGGTTGCAGGCCTGGTTATTGGCAGTGCTTTGGCAGCACCTATTGCAGCAAGGGTATCCAATAAGATCTCGGTGAAAACCATTATGGTGGCCGTAGGGATTATTGTGATCCTGGTGAGTCTGCGCAGCATCTTTGGTTTTATTTTAAAATTGTTTTAAGACAATGAATACGTATTTAGCAGATATAGCGAAAGATATACAGGGCCTGGACCCGGTAGCGTCACTTCAGTATTTTGCACAGAAATATCCCGGAGAAATTACCTTTTCTACCAGCTTTGGTTGGGAAGATCAGGTGATTACCGACTTGATTTTCAGAAATGATATTCCAATCGAGGTGTTTACACTGGAAACCGGGAGATTGTTTCCGGAAACTTATTATGTCTGGAACCGTACCCTGGAGATTTATAAAAAGAAAATTCACGCTTACTTTCCACAAGCGGAATCTTTGCAGGCTATGGTTGATCAGAAAGGGCCAAGCAGCTTTTATGAATCTGTAGAAAACCGGAAAGAATGCTGTCACATCCGCAAAATAGAGCCCTTAAAGCGGGCCTTAAACGGTAAAAAAATCTGGGTAACCGGAATCAGGGCCGAGCAGTCTCTGAACCGCCACGATATGAGCAATATTGAATGGGACGAAGGCAATCAGCTGTTAAAATTTCATCCGGTGTTCAACTGGACATTGGATGAAGTAAAGGCCTATATTAAAGAAAATAATGTGGTATACAATACCTTGCACGATAAAGGTTTCCCCAGCATTGGCTGTGCACCTTGTACCCGTGCAGTGAGAGAAGGAGAAGATTTCCGCGCCGGAAGATGGTGGTGGGAAGATCAGTCAAAAAAAGAATGTGGTTTACATGCCACTCAACAATAAGAAATAAGATATGAGTAAGGTTAATTTAGATTATTTAGATGAGCTGGAAGCGGAGGCCATTCACATCTTACGTGAGGTAGCAGGTCAGTTTGAAAAACCAGCTTTGTTATTTTCCGGAGGCAAGGATTCTATTACGCTGGTTCGTCTGGCAGAAAAGGCATTCCGGCCTGGAAAATTTCCTTTTCCACTGGTTCATATAGATACAGGCCATAATTTTGAAGAAACCATCACTTTTCGTGATCAGATGATTGAAAGAATCGGTGAAAAACTGATTGTGGGTTATGTACAGGAATCTATTGATGAGGGGAAAGCGATTGAACAGACAGGAAAAAATGCCAGCAGAAATGCTTTGCAAACCGTGACTTTACTGGATACCATTGCTAAATATGGTTTTGATGCCTGTATTGGCGGAGCGAGAAGAGATGAAGAAAAAGCAAGGGCAAAAGAACGTATTTTTTCTGTCAGGGATGAGTTTGGGCAGTGGGATCCAAAGCGCCAGCGCCCGGAACTTTGGAACATTTACAACGGCCGGATCCATAAGGGGGAGAATGTAAGGGTTTTTCCGATCAGCAATTGGACAGAGCTTGATGTGTGGAATTACATTAAGAGAGAGAAAATGGAATTGCCTTCTATTTATTTTGCCCATGAAAGAGATTGTATTACCAGAAATGGCCAGTTGATGGCGGCTTCTCCTTTTTTAAATATGGATGAGGAGGATATAGTAGAACGCAAAAAAGTGCGTTTCCGTACAGTAGGTGATATGAGTTGTACTGCTGCGGTAAGTTCAGAGGCGACCGAACTGGATGACATTATTGCCGAAATCAGTGCGTCTAAAATTAGTGAACGTGGTGCCAGAATGGACGATAAAGTATCGGAAGCCGCTATGGAAGACCGTAAGAAAGGAGGATATTTTTAATGAATATATTGAAATTTTTTACCGCAGGTAGTGTTGATGATGGTAAAAGTACCTTGATTGGCCGCTTGTTATATGATACAGATTCCATCCTGGCTGACCAGCTGGAGGCATTACAGGCCAGTAACCGTAAAAATGATGACGGTACAATTGATCTGGCCATTTTAACAGATGGTTTGAGGGCAGAGCGGGAACAGGGTATTACCATTGATGTCGCTTATAAATATTTCCAGACGGAAAAACGTAAGTTTATTATCGCTGATACCCCTGGTCATATCCAGTATACCAGAAATATGGTTACTGGTGCTTCGACGGCGAAACTGGCCATTATCCTGATTGATGCCCGTAATGGTGTGGTGGAACAAACCATCAGGCATTCTTACCTGGTTTCTTTGCTGGGGATAGAACATGTAGTGGTCTGCTTAAACAAAATGGATATGGTGGGCTACAGTGAAACTGTATTTCATGCGATCACCGAAAAATATAAAGCTTTAGCGGCTGAACTTAACCTAAAGGAGGTGACCTTCATTCCGGTCAGCGCCTTGAAAGGGGATAATGTAGTCAATGAGTCTGAGCATATGCAATGGTATCAGGGCAGGAGTTTACTGCATTTTCTGGAGAGTGTGGATGTGGAAGATGCGCTGCCTTACAACCTGGCCAGGATGCCGGTACAGTGGGTGATCCGGCCACAAACAGACGAGTTACATGATTACCGTGGTTATGCAGGTCGTATTCTAAGTGGTTCATTTAACGTCAATGATAAGGTAACGGTGTTGCCTTCGGGGCATAGTTCTGTGATTGACCGGATAGAGATCTTTGATCAAAGACCTGTAGAGGCTTTTGCGGGACAGTCGGTTACAATTCACCTGAAAGATAATATTGACATCAGCAGGGGTGATGTATTGGTGAATTCTGATCATTTGCCACAGAGTTCGCAGGTGATTGAAGCTGATTTGTGCTGGATGGATGCGCGTCCGCTGGATGACAGTATTACGTATTTGTTGCAGCACAATAGTAAGATTACTAAATGTAAGATCAGGGAGATTGTGTATAAAGTGGATATCAATACGCTTGAAAAACAGGATGCGCATGATTTTAAGCTGAATGATATTGGACGTGTGGTTTTGAAAACAGCCGATGAGTTACCTTTTGACTTGTATACCGAGAATAAGGCAAACGGAGCGGCGATATTGGTGGACAGCAGGACAAATCTGACCGTGGCTGCATTGATGTTTAGAAATGTAAGCTATTAAATAAAAAATCAATATACTCTTCGGAGACTACGCTTTCTGCGCGCCGCTTTGCGGCCTGCTTCGAAAGCTGAGGTCTCCTCTGAGTAATATTGATTTTTTTTTATGGCGCTTAGCTGGGGGGAGAGTCCGGGCTGGGCGCATAGAAGTTGATACGTCTTACCTGTCACCACCCTCCTCTGCAACTTGCTACGGAAAATTCTCGTACGCTGCGGAAAGACCTCAGAGATCTGCGGCTCCTTCAGCCGCCGGATATCGTTAGTCTTGAAGCAGCTGTACAGAATTTTCCGAACAATCACCTCCCTTAAGCCAGAGAAATTTCTAATCTTTGTTGACCTAAGAAAAACAACATGAATTTGAACATCTATCTACAAAGAGTGGGGATTGTATTGGCGTTTCTGACGCTTTCTGTGTCCGTTCAGGCGCAGCATTTTAAGCTTAAAAAATTTAGTGAAGAAGATCTGGATTTTTTCCTTTTAACTGGGAAAACATTCGCTGAAAAGCAAATCAATACTTTTTTACATGGGGCTGAACTGCACAGTCTTCCTGGTAAGTATAAGCAAAGCCCTTTTGAATCTATAAGGCCGGCTGCTGGCTCCAATCAGGGGGTAACCGGGTTGAGGTATACCGTTCTGAACAATACCAGCCAGATCTTTTCGGTGGAGGTGAACGGAGAATACAGTTCGGCTTCACTCAATGAATATGGACACGTCTATAATTTTGATGCGTCTAGCGGGAAACTGATCAAATTCAGAGATCTGCTAACGGATGCCGGATACGAGGCTATGAATAAAATGGTGGTTTCTAATCGTAAGAAGCGGTTGGGGACTTATCTCAAAACGCTGAAAGATATTACCGGAGAAAATAAAGTTGTTTACACGACCTATTCCGAATGTCTCAGCGATATGGAGGGGGATGAGGTTAATGACGATGATCTAAAATTCCAAAAGGAGGGATTGCTGCTCATCAGGAGGTCTTGTTCAGGGCAACATTATTTCCAGGCCCTGGAAGACAAAGCGGATGTTTATAATAACCGCTTAAGCATAAAGTCTCTTGAACCCTATCTGAACGCTTATGGTAAATGCCTTTTACTCACCAAAAATGCGAACTGTACTCCAGCTATTGCAAAAGGTTTTCGTGAAGGGCTTTATACTGGAAAGATCAATCATCAATATGCGATTACTTTAGTGATAGATCGTATTTACAAAGACCGGATTTATGCCTCCTATTATTATGACAAGGTTGGAAAGGAGATCAACCTCAGATGCAGTATGGAGAAAGGACAATTAAAAATGAAAGAAGACAATATGGACGGTAAGGAAAATAATTCGCCTGCCACTTTTCAGCTTTCTTTGCCTTCTAATGGAAAGTTGACCGGAACCTGGAGTAATGGAAAAAACACATACCCCGTAGAACTTCAATAAGCAAAGTACCCGGTCACCTCCTTCCTCTGCGATTTGCTACGGAAAATTTTCGTACGCTGCGGAAAGACCTCAGAGATCTGCGGCTTCTTCAGCCGCTTGATATCGTTAGTCTTGAAGCAGCTGTACAGAATTTTCCGACATAATTCACTTCCTTTTTTTTCTAAACGACTATAATTTTTGTTTTTTTCTGACGATCTGATCTTTACTTCTTCGTAAAACTCCACCTACTTTCAGATGGTCTATTTTCGAAATTAGATCAAATCGGGCAAAACAAAATTATTTTAGCCTAAATATTTGCTTTACGTATTCTAATCCCTAATTTGAGATAGTTTTTGAAACCGTTAAATTATGGAGATTATACATGTAAGTGCCGAGTGTTATCCCGTTGCAAAAGTAGGGGGATTGGGAGATGTGGTTGGTGCTTTACCCAAATATCAGAATAAGCTTGGGCATTTTGCAAAAGTAGTGATGCCGGCTTATGAAACCCGGTTTATGCAGGAAAATGAATTTGAAGTGGTGTATGATGGCTGGGGCAAACTGGGCTTCCGTGATTTTACGGTACGGATATTCAGAGAGAAGACCAATAAACTCGGATTTGACCTTTTTCTTGTCCATATTGCGGGGCTAACAGACCGCCCTCAGGTTTATGGTTACGAAGATGATACGGAACGTTTTCTTGCCTTTCAGATTGCCATTCTGGACTGGATAGAACAATGGGAGCACCAGCCGGATGTGGTGCACTGCCATGATCATCATACAGGTTTAATTCCTTTTATGATGTCACACTGCGTCCGCTACAGGAAACTCAGCAGGGTACCCAGCGTATTGACTATTCACAATGCACAATACCAGGGACAATTCGGATGGGACAAGCTTCATTATATACCCGCATTTGATACCTGGAAATCAGGTCAGCTGGACTGGAAAGGTGCGATCAATCCACTTGCAGCTGCCATTAAATGTGCCTGGAGGATAACTACTGTATCACCAAGTTATTTGGAGGAGATCCGTTACAATGCCAATGGTCTTGAAGAATTGCTTGCTCAGGAACGCGGGAAATCAGCAGGCATACTCAATGGCATTGATAATGAAGTCTGGGATCCGGCAAAAGATCCCATGTTGAATAAGAATTTTACTATAAAAACTGCAGAAAGTGGAAAAATGGCAAACAAAGCGGCGCTTTGTGATGTTTTTGGCTTGAATCCTACAAAACCCCTGTATACTTTTATTGGCAGGCTGGTTGGAGAAAAGGGGGCAGATTTGCTTCCTGATATTTTTTACAATGCTTTAAATCATTTTGAAGGAGAGGTTAATATATTGGTTTTAGGTTCTGGCGATCCGCAAGTAGAAGGAAGATTAATGCATTTGAAAAATTTATTTCCAAAGAATTATAATGCCTATATAGGGTATAATGAACAATTGTCTCACCAGATCTATGCGGGTGCAGACTTTCTGTTAATGCCTTCCAGAGTAGAACCTTGTGGATTAAACCAAATGTATGCCTTGCGGTATGGTACCGTACCTGTGGTGAGAAGAATTGGAGGGTTAAAGGATACCGTTATTGATATTGGAGATGGTGGTTTTGGCATATGTCATGACCAGACCAGTATCTGGGATGTAGGCCATGCCATAGGAAGAGCCTATGAGCTTTATAAGGAGAAAACAAGGATGAAAGAGATCCGAAAATACATGATGCAGCTGGATCACTCCTGGGATAGGGCTGCACAACAATATATAGATTTATACCAAATGTAAAATTAAGAGTTATGACCGAAAAAGTTTTGGGTGTTATCCTTGGCGGTGGCCAGGGTTCCCGCTTGTCTCCGCTTACCCAAACCCGCTCTAAACCAGCGGTGCCTATTGCCGGTAAGTACCGTTTAGTTGATATTCCTATATCAAATTGTTTAAATTCGGGCATACACCGCATGTTTGTACTGACACAGTTTAATTCGGCATCTTTAAACAAGCATATTAAGAATACCTATCATTTCAGTCATTTCAGTGATGCTTTTGTAGACATTCTGGCTGCTGAGCAAACACCGGAGAACCCAACCTGGTTCCAGGGTACGGCTGATGCGGTAAGGCAAACCATGCATCATTTGCTGAACCATGAGTTTGAATATGTGCTGATCCTTTCGGGAGACCAGTTGTACCAGATGGACTTTAACGAAATGCTGGAAGCGCACATTAAAAGTGAGGCGGAGATTTCCCTGGCAACGATTCCGGTAAATGCAAAAGATGCAACAGATTTTGGGATATTGAAAGCCAATGAAGAGAATATTATTACTTCTTTTATCGAAAAACCGGCTGCGGAATTATTGAAAGACTGGTCTTCGGATACCGGCGAGGCAATGCATGCAGAAGGAAGAGATTTCCTTGCTTCTATGGGTATTTATATCTTTAATAAGGACTTGCTGATTAAGATTTTTGCGGAAAATCCGGATGAGAAAGATTTTGGAAAGGAGATTATTCCTCGCGTGATTGAAGAACACCGGGTATTGAGTTTTCAATATGAGGGCTATTGGACAGATATTGGTAATATATCTTCTTTCTTTGAGGCCAATCTTGGTCTGACAGATGATATTCCCAAGTTTAATTTGTTCGACAGTCAGCACAGTATCTTTACCCGTCCGCGGATGCTTCCGCCGTCTAAAATTTTAGGAACAACATTGGATAAGGCCGTGATTGCCGAGGGGTGTATCCTGCAGGCAGATGATATTAGACATACTGTAATTGGCATCCGTTCCCGTATAGGAAAGGGAACTAAAGTAGAACATGCCTATATTATGGGTAGTGACCGGTACCAGACCCTGGAAGAGATCCAGGAGGAAACCGATCGTGGCCATCCATTGATTGGTATTGGTGAAAGATGTGTGATTTCCAATGCCATCCTGGATAAAAACTGCAAGATCGGTAACGATGTGCAGATTATAGGTGGTGCGCATCTTGCAAATGGTGATTTTGGTACTTATGCTGTTAAGGATGGTATTGTAGTCATAAAAAAGGGCGCAATTATCCCTAATGGCACTAAAATTTAATTATTGATATTTAAACACCAGGGAGAAAACAGTTCTTTCGTAAGGAATGGAATTGACTTCCAAACTTCCCTGGTGCATTTTCATAATGTTTCGGGTAATGGTTAATCCAATACCCGAACCATTTTTCCTCGTGGTAAAGAAGGGTACAAATATTTTATCGATCAGTTCGGGATCTACACCTTTACCATTATCTGATACATCCAGGAAAAGCCGGTTCTGTTCTAGACGGTAATTGATTTCAATCACCGGAAGTTCACAGCCTTCAACAGCATGAATACTATTGGTCACCAGGTTAATTAAGGCTTGTTCTATCAGCTTAAGATCTAGTTTGATCGTTATTTTCGAAGAGGTTTGTTCAATTTTGAGCTGGATATTCTTGCCGGAAGCAAAAGGCTGCATCAAAACTTTAATGTGTTGAAGGATTTCGCCAATGGTATGGCTCTGCAGGTCAGGGGTAGGTAATTCTGCAATTAAGCGGTAATCTTTAACGAAATCAAGAAGTCCTTCGGATCTTCTTTTTATGGTTTGTAATGCGGGTTTCAGATCTTCCAGATCTTCAGCATCTAAAGTTTCTTTATTGGCTACCATGCGGTGCACCGTATCTGATAAGGAACTGATGGGGGTTATGGAATTCAGAATTTCATGGGAAATTACACCGATAAGCCTGTTCCAGGCTTCGGCTTCTTTCTGCTCTATCTCGTCTTTAATGTTCTGGAAGCAGATAATGATATAATCTGTATGGTACAAGTTTAAGGGAATCACTTCTGTAGACAGTTGTGTCAGCTTGTCCTGTATCTTCAGTTCTATAAACTTTTTGCCACCTTCTTTAATGTTGTTGATTTCTGTTGCGAAGAAAGGCAGGTGTTTCTTTAAACGGTGCCAGTATTTATAGGCAGGTACCTGGAGCAAATTTGTAGCAGCCATATTAAAGAAAACAATTTCCGATTGGACCGTATCTATTTCCTTGTCTTTAACGACAATAACACCAACTGGAACTTGCTCCAGGATGGTTTTAATCAGCTGGAACATGGAATCCTTTTCCAGGTGGATGTCTTTATGGATTTTAATGATATCGTTGAAAGATTCATACAGCTCCGGAAAACTGCCCCTGGTCACTTTATTCTTAAAGTTAATGGTGTTGTCCTGCATCTTAACCGCCAGAATGAAGCGCTTAATGTCTTCCCTCATTTGGTTAATGTAATAGTAAAGGGAAATGATGCTGGTCAGGAGAATAAGGCCAATACCTGAAATGGTAAACCAGAGTTCTGTATTCCTGATAAGGTAAACCAGAAGGATGGCCAGCATATTGATAAACAATAACCGGATAAGCAGCTGGAAGGTGAAGCTTTTAAACATTACAGGTCGAATTTTTCTATGCGTCTGTATAATGCTGCGCGGGTTAGTCCCAATTCTGATGCTGCTCTGGAGATATTGCCTTTATGCTTGTCTATGGCTTTTTGGACCATCAGTTTCTCCATGTCTTCCAGGGCCATATCGGTTTGCATCACCGGGGCACCTCCAAATTTCTGCGGGCTGAGCTGCAGATCGTCTGTACTGATGTGCAGACCGTCAGACATGATGACCGCTCTTTCAATGACATGTTGCAGTTCGCGTACATTTCCCGGCCACTGGTAACTCAACAGCATCTGTTCTGCTTTGGTATCAAATTTCTTAAGGTTCTTGTGGTATTTTACATTGAAACTCTGCAGAAAATGTTCGGCCAGCAGCAAAATATCATCTCCACGATGGGAAAGTGGCGGCAAGACCAGTTCTACGGTATTGATCCTGAATAATAAATCCTGGCGGAAAGTACCTTTGCTGACCATTTCATTTAAAGGCATATTGGTGGCGGTAATCAACCGCACATTGATCTTTCTTTCCTTACTTTCTCCAAGCCGGTTTACCGTTCTGTTTTGAATCACACTCAAGAGTTTGGCTTGCAGGGGTAAGGTCAGGTTACCAATTTCATCAAGAAAAATAGTACCACCCTCGGCCAGTTCAAAACGTCCTGGCTTATCTTCTTTAGCATCTGTAAAAGCGCCTTTGGCATAACCAAAAAGTTCACTCTCAAAAAGGTTTTCATTCAAAGAGCCCAGGTCTACGTGCATAAAAATGTTGTTTTTACGCAAGGAGTGTTTATGCAGTTCATAGGCAAACACTTGTTTTCCAGTTCCATTTTCTCCAAGGATGAGTACATTGGCATCTGTTGGCGCTACCTTAACCAGCGTACCCTGAAGTCTCTTCACGGGTTCCGAGTTGCCTACTATATGCTCAAAAGCACGCGCCATGTCTTTTTGCATGGAGCTGTGGATCTTCTCGAGTTTTTTAACTTTTTTGGTGGATTGCCTTAACCTGGATGCGGAAGACAGGGTTGCAAAAAGCTTATCGTTTTCCCAGGGTTTGAGGATAAAATCTGTAGCTCCTTTTTTTATGGCCTGAACCGCCAGTTCCACATTCCCATAGGCGGTCATTAAGATCACGACATAGTCTTTGTCTATAGAGAGAATATGCTCCAGCCAGTATAAGCCTTCCCGGCCATCGCTTGCGCCTTTCTGGTAGTTCATGTCGAGCAGAATGATATCGATTTCGTTGCGGCTCAGCAGTACATTAATTTCTTTAGGTGATTTACAGATGATCACTTGTTTAAAATGCTGCTTCAGAAAAAGCTTGGCGCTGAGCAGAATGTCATCATCATCATCGATCACTAAAACATTGGCATCTATCATTTTCAGGAAATTAATTAGGTTAAATTTTGGTTTAATGTGATCAAAAATACATAAAGTGTTCGATGATGTACAATAACTGTCCGCTTATGAACAGTTGTGCGGTAGTATTGATTTTAACTTCTTGATAATTAGTGTTATAATTATTGTTTTTTGCTTTGGCATACCCTTGGCTATTCTCCGGACAATAAGGTGATAGATCAACATGGATAAGAAAATAGAGAAAAAGAGATTCAATAAAAAAACGATACTGATGATGGTTGGCGGCCTTGTATTTTTAGGCCTGGTGGCTTATGGGTACAGTTTGTCGTTGCATAAGGTATATAAAGCAGATGCGGATAAAATTACAATCAGTAAGGTTATTTACGGTGATTTTGAAGATGTTGCCTTATTAAATGCGAGTGTGGTACCTTTAACTTCGGTGATCGTAAGTTCTTCTGAAGGTGGAACTGTAGCGGAGATCTTTACCGAAAATGGTGCCTCTGTGGTAAAGGGAACGCCCTTGTTGAGGATAGCAAATCCCAACGCGCTTTCCAATTACACCAGCAGTGAAACCAGCATTACCGAACAGATCAATCAATTGCGGAAGGTAAGACTGGATCTGGAGCAGAACCAGCGGGTGATGAGCCAGGACATGATGGTGATTGAAAACAGTTTAAGATCGGCTACGAGAAAATATAAAACAGATAGTATTTTGTATGCTAAAAAGATCATCACCAGAGAAGAATTCAGTGCTTCCAGCCAGGACTATGAGTACTATATGGGGCGGAAAGATATTCTGAAACAGGCTATAAAACAGGAAAATCAAAGTCGGGTGATGCAGTTGAAGCAAATTGATGTTTCAGTGACGAGAATGAACGAGAGTTTGGAAACCATTCGGCAGAATATTGAAAATATGACCATTAAAGCACCCGTGGCCGGAAAGTTGTCTTCTTATGATCCTGTGATTGGAAAATCCTATAACTCCAATGAAATGTTAGGAAAGATTGATGTGATGCAGGGGTACAAGTTACAGGCTGGTGTAGACCAGTATTACATTAACCGGGTAAAGGAAGGCCAGAAGGCAACTTGTGAATTTGACGAAAAGACCTACGGGCTTTCTGTAAGGAAAGTGATTCCGGAAGTAACTGCCGGACAATTCCAGATAGAATTGGTATTTGAAGGTAAATCGCCGGATGAATTGAGAAGAGGCTTATCTTTACAGATAAAGCTTACCTTATC
The DNA here is from genome assembly GCF_032678445.1 of Pedobacter nutrimenti. Taxonomy (GTDB): domain Bacteria; phylum Bacteroidota; class Bacteroidia; order Sphingobacteriales; family Sphingobacteriaceae; genus Pedobacter; species Pedobacter nutrimenti_A. The sequence goes on along the minus strand of NZ_JAVTSQ010000005.1, from coordinate 230,256 downwards.
TGACAACAGTAAATCTTTGTTGCTGGCGCAAGGACAGTTCTTTCAAAGCACAGGGGGCAGTTGGGTGTTTGTGGTCAAAGATGGACAGGCGACCAAAAGAAATATAAAAGTGGGCCGTAAGAATTTTAAATATTACGAAGTTATGGAAGGCTTGCAAAAGGACGAGGAGGTGATTACTTCTTCTTACGATCAATATAATCAATACGATATTATTCAAATTAATAAATAAAAATACAGTGCTGAATACTGCTTTATCTCAAAACGCTATTAAACGAAAGCTATGATAAGAATTGAAAACCTCGAAAAAGTTTATAAAACTGAAGAAATTGAAACGACTGCATTAAACGGAATCAACCTGCATGTTAAAGAAGGGGAATTCGTTTCTATCATGGGACCATCGGGCTGCGGTAAATCTACTTTGTTAAATGTAATGGGGTTACTGGATAAACCAGAAAGCGGAAGTTACAAGTTTATGGAAACAGAGTTGCTAAAGCTGAATGACCGCGAACGTTCTAATTTCAGGAAGAAACATATGGGCTTTGTTTTTCAGAATTTCAACCTGATCGATGAGCTTACGGTTTTTGAAAATATTGAGCTGCCTCTTATTTATAATAAGATTCCAGCTGCAGAGCGTAAGAGATTGGTTAATGAGATCATCGAAAGAATGAATATTGTGAACCGGAGCGGTCACTTTCCACAACAGCTTTCCGGGGGGCAACAGCAACGTGTGGCGGTAGCCAGAGCTCTGGTAACCAAACCAAAACTGGTGCTGGCGGATGAGCCTACCGGTAATCTGGACAGTTCTCATGGTAATGAGGTGATGGAACTTTTATGTGAATTAAATGAAACGGGAACTACGATTGTGATGGTGACCCACTCTTCGCATGATGCGAGTTTTTCCAACCGGATCATCAACTTGAAAGATGGCCATGTGATCTCTGAAAAAATCAATAAAGGACGTACTGAAGAATTGATTTGAAACAAATATTATGTTTAGGATTAACCTCAAAATAGCATTTCGCAACATATGGAAAACCAGGCTTACTGCTTCAATTAAATTGTTGGGTCTTATAGCTGGTTTGGCCAGTGTGGTTCTTTTGGTTGCCTATGTTCTGTTTGAATTGTCTTATGACAAGCAGAACATCAATGCTGATCATATTTATAGACTGCATGTTGCAGAGACTAATGGGGTTAATGAAACCATTCATCTGCCTTCAGGAATGGTCGAAATGTTAAAGCAGGAAATCCCTGAAGTAGAGAATGGAACGTATTTGAGTATTTATGAGGTACCTATACTGGTCGGTAGAAATACATTTCATGTAAAGATTGTAAGGACTACATCAGCTTTTTTTAGCCTCTTTACGGTTCCTTTATTAGAGGGAGTGGATAATGCAAAGGCTTTAAAAAATCCTAAAGAAGTGTTGGTTTCTGCTACTTTTGCCAAACAGGCATTTTCTGGGCAATCTGCGATAGGTAAAACCATTTCTTTAGGTCAAAACACTGCTCCGTATCTTATAAGTGGTATTATTGGGGATATTCCAGAGGCATCTCATTTCCATGGAGACATACTAGTGAAATCTGACCTGACCGAGATATTAAATTGGAAAGGGTATACCTCAGTTCCGCAATACATCATGCTGAAAAAGGGAGCCTCCCCTGAGACTGTATTGGCAAAAATGAAGAACCTTTATAAGAAATATCAATTTCCAGAAAAAGTAACCCTTAAATTAATACCCCTCACTGACATACATTTACATTCTCATACGTCTGCTGAACTGGAGCCAAACAGTGATATTAAATATATTTATATTTTTTCTATTGTTGCGTTTCTTATTTTGTTGATCGCCATTGTTAACTTCATTAACCTTACTGTTGCGGCATCCTTAAGAAGAAGTAAAGAAATAGGTGTCAAAAAAGTACTTGGAGCATCTATTCAACAACTGAAAGTTCAGTTCCTGAGCGAAAGCTATATTTATTTTATTGTTGCTACTTTTGTGGTTTTTCTTATTACGATAGATCTGGTACCCCTGTTAGGAGATAAACTTGGGATCACCATTACTTTTTCTGAGGTCTTTAACCTCAGGATGATCTGCATATCCATTTTGATTATTCTGCTTTCCGGTTTCGTAGCCGCATTTTATCCGGCTATTGTTCTTTCCAAAATGATGCCAGCTCATACTCTAAAAGGTTATACTGGTCATATTCCTGGTAAAGGAGGTTTTAAGAAATTTCTGGTTGTATTTCAATTCTCCATCAGTGCATTACTTATTGTATGCACTTTAGCCATCTATAGTCAGCTAAAATACATCAGTAATAAGAATCTTGGTTTTGATAAAGATCATTTACTGGTTTCTTCATTTAATATCCTTGACAATAGGCTTATTGGATTTAAAGAAGAGTTAAAGAAAGAAAAGGGTGTTAAATCGTTGAGTATGTCTTCGTTTAATCCTGGTGTTTCTTATGGGGGAACATCCTCGTGGACAAGTAAGGGAGACACTACTAAATATGAAGTGGATATGGTAATGAGTGATGTGGATTTTATCAGAACTTTGGATATTAAAGTGCTGAAAGGTAGATCTTTTTCTGAAGCTTTGTCTTCAGAGTTGATGTTTTATAATTCTGAAAGTAAGAACCTTAGTCAGGAGCAAAGAACGGGACTTGAATTGAGGAGTCCAATACTAATAAATGAAACAGCAGCGAAAAAGCTGCATATCAATACTATTGATACATTAATTTCATCCAGTGGTTTACAAGGAAAAGTAATTGGTATAATCAACGATTTTAATGGGATGTCGCTCCATAGTAAGGTTACCCCTGTGGTGCTGCATCTGCAACCATATACCACTTCTGGATATGCATATATCAAAATGAATACAACCGATTTGCCGGGGACACGTGTGGCAATTGAGGCATTATGGCGAAAACATTTTCCAGATATTGTTCCAGAATTTCAATTCCTGGATCAATACCTGGAAAAGCTTTACCTTTCAGAAATCCGTCTCGGATCAACATTTATCATTTTTGCAGGTATTGCTATATTTTTATGCTGTATTGGCCTATTCGGTATGGTTTATTTTGAACTTGAACAAAGGACGAAAGAAATTGCAATCCGTAAAGTGCTGGGAGCGTCTTTAGATGACCTGCTAGCGCTGATGAATAAAAATTTTGTGATTATGGTTCTCATCGCGAATGTGATCATATGGCCAATTGCTTGCTTACTGATCAATAAATGGCTCAGTACTTTTTATTACAGGATATCTTTTTCGTACTGGCCATTCTTTTGGGCAATGCTCATTTGTCTGGTACTTACCATTCTTACGGTTTCATTGAAAGCACTAACAACGATTAGAAAATCACCTGTTGACACTTTAAAATACGAGTAATAAAACCTGGAACTATGTTTAAACTGAATCTGAAAATTGCTTTACGAAACCTTTGGAGGCATAAGGGATATACCCTGATCAATGTGGGCGGTCTGGCCATTGGATTGGCCAGCTGTATGTTGTTGTTGCTTTATGTGGCTTATGAATGGGGCTATGACAAACAGTTTTCCAATTACAAGACTACTTATGTGACCTATAATAACCAAACTGCGAATGGAACGATTCTTAGCTTTAATGCTACTCCTGGAGTACTGGCTGAGGCGGTTAAAGCAGAGATTCCAGGTGTAGAGCATGCGGTTCATGTGTCTTATCCTGATGAAAGATTGCTGACCTATAACCGGAATAGTTTTAAAAAGACGGCTTTGTTTACGGAGTCAGATTTTTTTAAAATATTTGACTTCAAGGTGCTGAAAGGAAATCCGGCTACACTGCTGAAAAATCCGGATGGGGTGGTGCTTTCTCAGTCTATGGCTAAGGCATTGTTTGGAAATGAAGACCCGGTTAATAAAACTATTAAACTGGACAATACAGAGGTTTTAAAGGTGGAAGGCGTGGTGGCTGATGCACCAAAAAACTGCAGTATCAGTTTCGATTATTTGCTCAGCTGGACCATGTTTGAAAAAATCAATCCCTGGGCAAAGGGAAATATATGGGGCAGTAACTTTTGTACGACCTTTGTTCAGCTAAAAGATAACAGCTTTTTTGATAAAGCCAATACCCAGATCCATGGTATGATTAAGGCCAAAGAAAAAGGCAGTAACGGCGAACCTTTTCTTCATCCTTTATCCAAGTGGCATTTGTACAGCACTTTTGAAGGCGGAAAATCTGTAGGTGGAAAGATACAGCAGTTGCAGATTTTTTTTATGCTGGCTTTCTGTATACTACTTATTGCCTGTGTGAATTTTATGAACTTATCTACAGCCAGGTCTGAAAAGAGGTCTAAGGAAGTTGGGGTACGTAAGGCTATCGGTTCTTCACGGAAGGATCTGATCCGTCAGTTTTTGATGGAGTCTGTATTACTTTCTTTAATTAGTATGGTATTCGCCTTTATTTTGCTGGAAATTGCATTACCTTATTTTAACGGCCTGCTTGGAATAACTCTTGCGATTGAATACAGTTCCTGGCAGTTCTGGACGGTTCTGCTTTTGCTGGCCTTGTTTACCGGGGTTATTGCGGGTAGCTATCCTGCTTTTTATCTTTCTTCTTTTGATCCGATAAAGGTTTTAAAAGGCTTTACTTTACCTGGAAATTCTTCTTTATCTATACGGAAATTCCTGGTGGTCTTTCAGTTTGTATTTGCCGCTTGCCTGATCATTTGTATTACTGTTATTTATCAGCAACTTAATTATATTAAGGACAAGCCTATTGGCTATGATAAGAACAATCTGATTGAGATTCCGGTACAAGGGAACCTGAAGGATCCGGGTAAATTTCAGGTGCTTAAAGACGAGTTGCTGAAATCCGGGTATGCAAGTGGAGTGAGTTATTCTTCGAGAACGATTACAGGTGGGGGGAACAACGGCTATGGTGTGTCATGGCCGGGAAAGAATCCGGAAGAAAGAATATTAGTGAACTATCGGAATACAGGGTATGATATGATCAAAACAGCAGGAATGGAGTTGACTGCCGGACGGGATTTTTCTATAAGCCATGCGGATTCGACTAGTGTGATTATCAATGAAACATTGGCTAAAATTATGGGGATAAAGGAGCCGGTAGGAGCGAAGATTACCTGGGACGATACTCCGGTGACTGTTATTGGTGTGGTGAAGGATTATGTGTTTGAATCTCCTTATCAAAAAACCAGTGCGCTGATCATGTCTCACACTAAATATATTGGATCGGCGATGCTGATCAGGGTGTCGCCAGATCAGAACCTGAGTAAAGCCGTTCAGTTTATTGAAGATAAAATCAAGACATTGAACCCCGAGTATCCTGTAGATAAGCATTTTGTAAATGAGGATTTTGAAATGAAATTCCAGAATGAAAAACTTTTGGGTACGATATCGAACTGGTTTGGAGGCTTTGCTATATTTATTTCCTGTTTGGGGTTACTGGGCCTGGCTCTGTATATGGCTGAGCAGCGGAAAAGAGAGATCAGTATACGAAAAGTGCTTGGGGCAGATTCCCTTAATATCCTGATTTTGCTTAATGCTGATTTTATTAAACTAGTTCTTATTGCAAACTTGATTGCTTTTCCGCTGGGTTATGTGATTGTGAATAAATGGCTTTCTGGTTACGACTTCAGGATTGGTATATCTGTTCTTCCTTTTGCAGTGGCCTTTCTGTTGTCAGTGTTGATCGCCCTACTCACCGTAAGCATACAGTCGTTTAAAGTGGCAAAAGCGAATCCGGTGGATGCACTTAAATATGAATAATGCTTAACGAAGGAGTATATGTTTAAACTGAATTTGAAAATCGCTTTGCGGAACTTATGGAAAAACAAGGCCTTCACGGCAATTAATATAGGTGGTTTAGCCATTGGTATTGCGAGTTGTATGGTACTGTTGCTTTATGTTGCTTATGAGTGGGGCTACGATAAGCAATTCAGTAACTATGAAAAAACTTACGTGGTATACCATAATATGGATGCCAACGGTGAAATTTCAAGCTGGCCATGGACACCAGTGCCGATGGCGAAGGAAATCAGGGATAAAATAGCTGGTGTGGCTTATTCGTCTCATTCCACTTACCCGGAAAATATATTGATCGGTTATAAACATAATAACTTTAAAAAGATGGCTTTGTTTGCCGAGCCTTCCTTCCTGAAAATATTGGATTACAAATTTATTAGGGGAAGTGCTGCTGGTGCTTTAAAGGACATCAATACCGTAATCTTAACGGAGACCCTGGCAAAGAGTTTATTTGGTAACGAAGATCCCATCAATAAAACGGTGAAGTTAGGAGATAAGGATGGTTTAAAAGTAGAAGGTATTATTGAAGACATTCCTCAAAACAACAGTTTTCGTTTTGACTATTTACTGCCCTGGGCTTTGAAAGAAAGGCAAAATCCATGGCTAAAAGAACTGAACTGGAAATCCAATAATGGTTTGACTATTATACAGTTAAAGGATAACAGTTTTTTTGATCAGGTAAGCCGGGAAATGAAGGGAATCTATAAGCGAAACAGAAAAGTTTCTACCAGTGAAGCCTTTTTGCAGCCACTGGAAAAGTTGCATTTATATGATAAATTCGAAAACGGAAAACCTATAGGTGGTAAGATTGAGCAACTCCGGATTTTTCTGGTTTTGGCATTTTGTATTTTGTTGATTGCCTGTGTAAATTTTATGAACCTTTCTACAGCCAGATCTGAAAAAAGATCGAGAGAGGTGGGGGTGCGTAAGGCTATAGGTTCTTCCAGAAAATCTTTAATCGGACAGTTTATGCTGGAGTCTATGCTTCTCGCCGTTATAGGTATGGGAGTGGCATTTATGCTGATTGAATTGGTTTTGCCGTATTTTAATGGTCTGCTCCATATTCATCTGGCCATCGCTTATAATGACTGGCGGTTTTGGAGTACGCTATTGGGTTTATCACTGTTAACGGGTTTTATTGCGGGAAGTTATCCTGCATTTTATCTTTCTTCTTTTGAAGCGGTAAAGGTGTTAAAAGGCTTAAACAAGACCGGAAATTCCTCATTTTCTATCCGAAAGGTATTGGTGGTTTTTCAATTTGTATTTGCATCCTGTTTGATTATTTGTACTTCAGTGATTTATTTGCAGTTGAATTACGTGAAAAATAAGCCTATTGGATACAATAGGATAGGGCTGATGGAAATTCCCATCCAGGGAAATTTACAAACGCAGTCCCAATTGTTGCTGGTGAGAGAGCAGCTCCTTAAATCCGGAGCCGTTACCGATGTAACCTATTTTAGTCAGCCATTAAATGAACTCGCGAATAATACAACTGATTTCAGCTGGCCTGGTAAAAATCCGAACGAGATGATCTTGATTAATGATCGGTATTCGGGATATGATTTTAGTAAAACGACAGGGACGAAAATTCTGGCGGGAAGAGATTTTTCGCGTCAGTTTGCAGATTCGACATCTATTCTTGTAAATGAAGCTGCGGTAAAAACGATGGGGTTAAAACAACCTGTAGGGGCAACGATCAGATATGCGAATAAACCTTATACCATAATTGGGGTAATGGAGGATTTTGTTACAGAATCACCCTATAAAAAAGTTGATCCCATGGCTATATTTTACCAGATGGGAAGGGTAAGCTCTATTATTGTCCGGTTGAACCCTGGCGAGAATATAAGCAGTTCTATTGGGAAAATTGATGAGATTTTTAAAAAGATAAATCCGGATTTTCCTGTAGAAAGGCGATTTGTAAATGATGATTTTGAGGATAAGTTTCAGAGTGAACAGTTGTTGGGTACTTTATCTAATTGGTTTGGCGGCTTTTCAGTTTTCATTTCTTGTTTGGGTTTACTGGGGCTTTCCTTGTTCATCGCAGAACAAAGAAAGAAAGAGATCAGTATCCGTAAAATTTTGGGTGCCAGTACCATAAATATTGTAGCATTACTGAATAAAGATTTTATTAAGCTCGTGGTGATCGCCAATTTAGTTGCCTTTCCATTGGCCTATGTTATTATTAATAAATGGTTGTCTGGTTATGAGTTCAGGATTACGATCTCCATTCTTCCATTTGCCATTGCTATTGGGCTCTCTCTAATGATAGCGCTACTTACTGTAAGTATGCAGTCAGTGAAAGTTGTAAAATCTAACCCGGTGGATGCACTTAAATATGAATAATACCTCATTCAAAAGATATGTTTAAACTGAACCTTAGAATAGCATTGCGTAGCTTATGGAGACATAAAGGATATACGCTTATTAATATTGGAGGTTTGGCTATTGGGCTGGCCAGTTGCATGTTGTTGCTGTTGTATGTGGCTTATGAATGGGACTATGACAAACAATTTAAGGATTATGAAAAGACCTATGTTGTTTATCTGAATTCTAAAAGTGGTGGCAAAACGATTAGCTATGGTTTTACACCCAGTGTTATGAAGACGGAGATTGAAAAGAAATTACCCGGTGCTGCTTATGCAAGTCATGCTACTTATCCGGCCAATGAACTGATCAGTTACCGGGAGGAGAATTTTAAGCAGTCTGGTGTCTTTGCAGATCCGTCATTTCTTAAGATACTGGATTATAAGTTGATCAAAGGGAACCGGGAGAAACTGCTCCTTAATGTGAATTCTGTAGTATTGACAGAATCGCTTGCAAAAAAGCTATTTGGACTTGCTGATCCTATCGGTAAGATCGTGAAATTCAAAAATGCAGAGCCTTTGAGCGTGGAAGGTGTTGTGGAGAATGTGCCGAAGAATTCTACCCTTCAGTTTGATTTTCTGATGCCCTGGTCTCTGAATGAAAAGCTTAACCCTTGGGTAAAAGCATCGACCTGGGGAAATAACTATTGTTTGACCCTGTTGCAGCTGAAAAACAATCGTTATGAGGAATCTGCAAGAAGTTTTATACAGGATATTTATAAACATAACTGGCAAGGTTCTGAAAACGAAGGTTTATTACAGCCCTTGTCTAAGTGGCATTTGTACGATCATTTTGAAAACGGAAAACCTGCAGGTGGGAAAATAGATCAGCTTAAAATATTCCTTGTTCTGGCTTTCTCTATTCTGCTGATTGGCTGTGTGAATTTTATGAACCTTTCTACTGCGAGATCGGAAAGAAGGGCAAGGGAAGTGGGGGTGCGTAAAGCCATTGGCTCGTCCAGAAAAGGATTAATTGGTCAGTTTATACTGGAATCTGTATTGCTTTCCTGCATGGCTATGGTTATCGCATTTATTTTACTGGAACTGGCATTGCCTTATTTTAATGGATTGCTGGACCTTCAGCTTAGGATCAGTTATGACAGCTGGGCATTCTGGTCGGTTCTGATCGGTTTAACTTTACTGACCGGTTTTATTGCGGGCAGTTATCCTGCATTTTACCTGTCTTCTTTTGAGCCTGTTAAGGTACTGAAAGGTTTTAGAGGAGCCGGGGGAGCATCGCTTCCGATCAGGAAGGTACTGGTTGTATTTCAGTTTGTGTTTGCTGCCTGCTTAATTATATGTACAGGGGTAATTTATCAACAGTTGACCTTCATTAAGAACAGGCCTATTGGTTACAATAGAAATGGACTTCTTGAAATACCCTTGCAGGGAAGTCTTGTGGACAAGGGTAAAATGAATCTTGCTAAAGAACAGCTCCTAAAATCTGGCGCAGTGAGTTCGGTAACTTATTTTAGTCAAAGTTTAAATCAGGGCGGAAATACCACGTATGATTTCAGCTGGCCGGGTAAAGACCCCAAAGCATTAACTTTGATTAATTATCGCGGTGCTGGAGATGATTTTACAGAAACCCTGGGGACTGAGCTTATCGCGGGCAGAGAGTTCTCTCCTCAATTTACGGATACGGTAAATGTGATGGTTAATGAGACGGCTGTAAAAATCATGGGACTAAAAAATCCTGTGGGAACGGTAATCGACTGGGGAGGTACACCTATTACAATCGTTGGTGTTGTTAAAGATTTTGTGATGGAATCTCCTTATCAAAATGTTGGTCCATTGGTCCTTTATCATCCAAAATCCAGTTACAGTCATATGATCGCCAGGTTAAATCCAGGGCAGAATGTCAACTCTTCTATGGCTAAGATTGATGAAATTGTTAAGAAGTTAAACCCTAAATTTCCTGTGGACAGTAAATATGTTGCAGATGACTTTGATAATAAACTTCAGGAAGAAAAGGTTTTAGGGTATCTGTCCAATTGGTTCGGGGGCTTTGCGATCTTTATCTCTTGTCTGGGACTGCTGGGGCTTGCTTTATTTACAGCTGAGCAAAGAGAAAAAGAGATCAGCATCCGTAAAGTTTTAGGTGCAAGTACGGCGAATATCCTGACCCTGCTGAATAAAGATTTTATTAAATTGGTTACTCTGGCAAATCTGATCGCTTTTCCGCTTGCTTATATTCTGATCAACCGTTGGTTATCTGCCTACAGTTTTAGAGTTGCAATTTCTGTTTTGCCTTTTGCCGGTGCTGTTGTACTTTCCTTTCTTATTGCTGTTTTAACGGTGAGTGTACAGTCTGTTAAGGTTGCGAAAGCCAATCCAGTTGATGCCTTGAAATATGAATAACTAATCTTAAATGAACATCATATGTTTAGACTGAACCTTAAAATCGCTTTGCGGAATCTGTGGAAAAACAGGGTTTATACAACCATAAATATTGGAGGTCTTGCTATTGCGCTGGCGGCTTTTATCGTCGTGGTTTTATATGTGACTTACGAGACGAGCTATGATAAAAATCTGCCGAATTATGATCGGATCTATTTGGTTGGAAGAAGTTTGCCGGATTCTAAAACAGATTATACACCAGCGCCACTTTCTAAACTGATCAAAGATAATTTAGGGGAAGTTGAAGCAGCCGGAAGGGCAAGAAATACCTGGTTTGAGTTTCCTGTGGTTACCGAGCGGGGAAGGGTTTATTCGAATAAGGCATTACAATTGGACTTAGAAACGGCTAAGATGTTTGAGATCCGGCCGGATAAGAGGCTAATAGAGACGAAAAGCATGCTGCTCGAAGCGTATTTACCCGATCTGTTTCTAAAGGAATTGTTCCCAAATGAAAAGGTCAGTTTTCCTAAGTTGGTTCGCATTGGGCCTAAAAAAGCCGGGCAGACTGGGGAAATCAAGGGGATAATCAATAGGTCAGATGAGCACTCAAATCTTAAATTTGACTTCCTCGCTTTAGGGAGGGACATTAGCTTTGGTGATCAGGATTACGGTACTAATAATTTTCAGACTTATATACAGGTCAGAAAAGGGACAGATATTACTGCCCTTCAACAAAAAATAGATCTGTTGTATAAAAAAGAATTGATCAAATCTGGTGTTTCTACCGCAGATCCAAGAATAGCCGGACGGACGATTATCTTTCTTGACCCTTTAAAGAACCTGCATTTAAAACCCATGGCTGGTACGGATACCAATTACAGTATTGTGATTGCACTTTTCTGGCTGAGCATCTTGATCATGGCGATTGCATGCATTAATTTTACCAATTTAACGATTGCACAGGCCAATAAAAGAGCAAAGGAAGTTGGTCTGAAAAAAGTGATGGGTGCTTACCGGTTTGATCTTATCTTTCAGTTCCTGACGGAGATCTTCATGCAATGCCTATTGGCGATGATACTGGGTGTTATTTTGGCTGAAGTACTACTACCTGTTTTTAACAATTTGTTTCAGATTCCATTAACACTTTTGAAAAGTGGTACCGTTCTTTTGTGGCAATTGCCGTTGATTTTAGTAGTCGTTACAATTATATCGGGTATTTACCCTGCATTTGTACTTTCCGGGTATAGGCCTGCTTCTGTACTTAAAGGGGATCTGCAGACCAGTTATAAAACATTTTGGTTAAGGAACACGCTATTGGCTGGACAGTTCAGTATTGCAATCATTTTTATTGTGGGATTATTAATTGTAAATGATCAGTTGAAGTATATGCGTGCTGAGGATACGGGCTTCAAAACAAATCAGGTGGTCTATGTTAAAAATACGCAGTACTATAATAAACCAGCAGATTTTGATCTGGCTAGAAACAAGATTCTAAAAATACCTGGAGTTAATGCTGTAACCGTAGCATCTGATATCCCTGATGGATCTAAGCCAGGAAACAGTAGGTATAAGTTGAACAACAGAGAGTTATCTATTGATTTCCTGGATGTTGATTTTGATTATTTTGAAACGCTTAATATCAAACTTAAAGAGGGGCGTTTTTTCTCTCGTGATTTTAATGCAGATAGTATTAATTCTGCAATCCTCAATGAAACTGCAGCGGCCAGATATGGGCTTGCCAGTCCGGTTGGCAAAACAATTCGCGGTTGCGATATGGATTATAAGATTGTTGGTGTCATTAAGGATCTTAAGGCGCAGGGATTTGAAAAGGCTGTTGAACCAACTATATATGCGATAAAGAATCCATGTAATAACAGAAAAGTAAAGATCATGGTTAATATAGATCAAAATAGAATGGCTTCTGTTCTTGCTGCATTAAAATCTCAGTGGTTAGATATTAATAAACTTGATGGGGAAGATTTTAGGTATGAATTCCTGGACGAATTATATGGCCGGTTATTTAAAAAACAGGAACAGTTGCAATCTGTGTTTTTCTTTGCGGCCATATTGACCATTTTCATTGCGGTGCTGGGCTTATTTGCTTTTTCTGCTTTTACAACGAACAACAGGATTAAAGAAATATCGATAAGAAAGATACTTGGTGCTACTGATTTGCAAATGTTTAAGTTACTGAATGTTTTTTTCATCTGGATTGTATTGATCGCTAATCTGATCGCGTGGCCACTAGTGTATCTGCTGGCCCATCAGTGGCTGAACATGTTTGCTTATCGAATAGATATGCCTTTTTTACCATTCCTGATTGCTGGAATTATATCTTTCACGCTGACCTTATTGACCGTTACTATACAAGCTGGAAAAGTTGTTAAAATGAGTCCGGTTGATGCATTGAAATATGAATAATCCTTAAAACTGATTTATATGTTTAAATTGAATTTAAAGATTGCATTGCGTAATCTGTGGAAATATAAAGGATATACTCTGATTAATATTGCAGGCTTATCTATTGGGATGGCCAGTTGTATTCTGATCTTTATTTTTATAAGGTATCAGATGAGTTTTGATCAGCAATTTAAGTATAAAGACCGTATTTTCAGGGTGGTTTCTTATTGGAAATACGCTGATGGAGAAGAATACCAGAGAGGCGTACCTATACCATTGATGCCGGCATTACGTAATGATTTTGCTCAAATGGAGCAGGTAGCTCCGTTGCAGAGAGGTGGAGGAATTGTCCGGGTTAAAGATGATTCGGGTCGCGAAAAGATTAAAGAAGCAGTTACGTTGTTTTATGTGGAACCACAATTCTTTAAAATATTTGATTATAAATGGCTTCAAGGGAATCCGCAGGAGGCATTGTCCTCTCCAAATACGGTGGCATTGTCTGAAGAAATGGCCACCAAATATTTTGGTGACTGGCGTAAAGCTGTAGGGCAGACCATTAATTATCAGAATAAAAAGGATCTGAAAGTAACCGGGGTTTTTGAAAATATTCTGGAGAATACCAGCAATCCGGTAAAAATTGCAGTTTCTTATCTGACTTATAACAAGCATGATGATAAAAACTGGGGAAATGTTTCTTCGGGAACTGAATGTTATGTTCTGTTAAAGGAGGGCATACATCCTGCAGATCTTAAGGCAGGGATGAGAAAATTTATAGAAAAATATTATGATGAAGAAGACCGGACAAGGACACAACATTTCTTTCAGCCGCTGTCTGAAATTCACTACGATGGTCATTATGGAAATTTTGCGGGTAAGCTGATGCCGAAGAGCCAGATTCTGGGCCTGATAGTTATTGGTTTATTTTTACTGATTACGGCCTGCATCAATTTCATCAATCTGGAAACAGCACAGGCCATCAGCAGGTCTAAAGAGGTAGGGGTGCGTAAGGTAATGGGTAGTTTAAGGCGGCAGCTCATTACGCAGTTCTTAACAGAAACATTCACTATAACTCTTATCGCACTGGTTTTAGCTTGTGCACTTACAGAACTTGCTCTGCCGGGGATGGCTTCTTTGTTTAAGGAGCGTATTTCTTTTAGCCTTCTCGAGCATCCTGTTGTCTTTGTTTTCCTCGCAGGTCTTGTGGTATTGGTGGGCTTTCTGGCTGGGTTTTATCCGGCCATGGTGATGTCTGGCTTTAGTCCTGTATTGGCCATTAAAAATAAAATAAGTTCGGCCAATTCAGGCGGATTAGGGCTTCGTAAAGCGCTTGTGGTGGTCCAGTTTTCGATTACCATCATCCTTGTCATCGGAACTCTGGTGGTTCTGGCGCAAATGAAATACATGCGGGAAAAGCCACTTGGTTTTAATTCCAAGTCTGTTGCACTGATCGATGTTCCTGCTGATAGTTTGAGTTTGCAGAAGTTCGATGGCCTTAAAGAAAAGATCATAAAGCTGCCTGGTGTATTGAATGCCAGTTTTTGCATGACTTCTCCATCTTCAGACGACAACAACTTTACCAGTATTACCTACCGGAATGATAAGGATGAAGATTTTCAGGTGAATACGAAGCCTGCAGACCAGGATTATTTTAAAACATTTGACCTGAAACTTATTGCAGGCAGGGGCTTATCTAAAAATGATACGATAGCAGAATATGTGATCAATGAAACCTTGCTTAAAAAAATGAACCTGGCTAATCCCGAAGACGCTCTGGGAAAAATGATAAAAATAGGGGGCAGGGCCAGGTCTCCAATTGTTGGCGTAACGAAAGATTTTAACAATCTGACACTGAAAGAAGCCATTTCGCCTATTGCTATTTTTTCTTCCAAAAAGCATGTCAGCATGATTGCTGTTAAATTGGAAACCAAGAATATGATGACTGCTATGCCGGCAATAGAGAAAATCTGGAATGCAACATTTCCTGAAGATGTTTATGGTTATACATTTATGGATGATGTGATCGGGAATTATTATAAGAGTGAACAGGTAATGGGAATATTGTTTAGGGTATTTGCGGTGGTCATCATTTTTATTTCATTCATTGGTTTGTTTGGCTTGATCTCTTTCATTGCTTCACAAAGAACCCGGGAGGTAGCGATCAGAAAAGTATTAGGTGCTACGACGCTGGAGCTGATTAAAATGCTGAATGGATCCTTCCTGCTTATGGTTTTTATTGCAAACCTGGTGGCATGGCCGCTGGCTTATGTTTTGATCAGCAGGTGGCTCTCGGGTTATACCTATAGAATCGACCTAAGTATCTGGCCTTTTGCTATCGCAATGCTGATTTCAATGGGCATTACATTGATTACGGTGAGCTTACGTTCTTATAAAGCTGCCAGGACGAACCCTGTTGATGCATTGAAATATGAATGAATCCGGGGATGAGATACTTGTCCGACTTGGGGTATTTGTCTAATTTTTATGGCAGTTGGTCTAAATTATAGTTCGGTAGGCTTGCGGGTACTTATCTTTAGGTATAGCGCTGAGAAATAATGAATATACCTCTGGACTCCATGCCTGTAATTTCTGAAAAGGAACCATTCCTGCGTTTTGTTGTTGATTCAAAGTTTAAAGTTTACAGACGTATCCTTCTCTTCGGCTTTCTGACGTTTTTACTCATGGGTGAAAATACGAAGCACGAGTTTTCTGATCAGACCTTTATGCTGCTCAAAATGGGTGGTTTTCTGATTGCGGTTGTATTGATTTCTATTAACATATATATCCTTGTTCCTGTATTTTTATTTAAAGGACGGTATGTATGGTATGCTGTATGGGTTTTTACGATTATCCTCCTTTCTTTTGCTTTTTTTACCTTCCTGAAAACCTGGCTTCCTACATTAAGGATTAAGCCGGATGAGCCCATACCCACGGACGATAATTTCTGGGGAGACTTTATGGCGATCACCATTATGCTGGGTGTTTTATGTGCGGCTACTACTGCTCTGAAACTCTTTCAACGCTGGATACGGGACAATTACCGGATCATGCAATTAGAGAATATCCGCATGCATACTGAACTGGATCTATTAAAGAGTCAGGTCAATCCACACTTTTTGTTCAATATGCTGAACAATAGTCAGGTATTGATACAAACCGATCCGGAAAAAGCGAGTCAGATTTTGGTGAAGTTATCCGATTTGTTGAGATATCAGTTATACGACAGCAGCAGACAAGAGGTATTGCTGAGTGCAGAGATTTTATTCCTGGTTCATTTTTTGTCTTTAGAAAAGACGCGCAGAGATTATTTTGAGTTTGAGGTGCGGCAAGAGGGAACAGATGAGCAGGTTCTTCTGGCACCTCTGTTATTTATCCCTTTTGTTGAAAATGCGATAAAACACAATATCCAATCTGTAAATGGGGCTTATGTTCATCTGAGGTTCAGGCTTTCCAAGGGGGTGTTGATTTTTGAATGTATGAACCCTAAACCATTGGGACGGATGGAAGAAGGGGTATCGGGGGGATTAGGTTTGCCAAATGTTAAACGGCGTTTGGAGTTGCTTTATCCAGGTAGACATCATTTGATGATTGCGGATTATGCAGATCGTTACCATGTTTGTTTAACTTTAAATTTATGAAGTGTGTAATTGTTGATGATGAGCCTTTGGCCAGAGAAGGGATACAACTACTGCTACGGGCCTACCCGGAAATGAAACTGGCCGGTTGTTTTAATAATGCCGCCGCGGCGGGATCTTATTTGCTGTTGAACCCGGTAGATCTGGTGTTTCTGGATATCCGGATGCCGGGGATAAATGGAATAGACTTTGCCCGATCGCTAGGGAAAACAACGATGGTTATTTTTATCACTGCTCATGTGGAATATGCATTGGAAAGTTATGAGGTAGATGCCATAGATTACCTGGTTAAACCGATCCATCCGGAAAGGTTTCAAAAAGCCATTTCGAAAGCTTTAAGTTATTTTAATTTACTGTTGCAGGAAAAGAATGATACTTCTATTGAATTTGGTTCTCAGGCCTTTCTATTTGTTCGGGCTGACCGGCAATTTGTTAAGGTAGATTTTAAGAATCTTCTTTTTATAGAGGGGCTTAAAGATTATGTTATTCTTCATCTTTCAGATCAAAAACTGATGACTGCAATGAATCTTAAAGCAATTCATCAGAAACTTCCACCGGAACTGTTCATAAGAGTCAGTAAATCTTATATTGTAAATACAACCTATATTAAAGTTTTTGATAACAATAATATCTATATTGGAGAGCAGGAAATTCCTATTGGTAACAATTACCGTAATTTTTTCTTTGAAACTTTTGTGAAGGATAAAAGATAAATTCCTTTTTGGTCTAAAATTAAATGGCTTTTGTCTAAACTCCAGACTGAAATTTGCAACAGAACTTAACTTAGAAATAAGTTCTACAATCTATGCAAATTAAATTTAAACCTGCGTGCTATTTTCTTTTCTCGGTGTTTGTATTGACCATCTGCCTATGCCTGGAGATCCTGGTGATGGTGAAGCCTGAATATGTAGTTAGGTGGCTGAAGGTTTGTGTATTCAGTTTATTAGGTGTTCTGTCCTGTAATCTGGCTTTTGGATTTGTTTACGGTGAACATAAGATTATCGGTGATCAGGCCTTTATGCGGATCATCAAAAATTTGAAAGCCAATGAGGGGTCTGCTACATTATTAGGATATATGGATAAACTCGTTTTGAGTCAGTCATCTATGTATGTTTTTCCGCGGTTATCTGCTTCAACAATTTACCCTACAAGTTATGGAATGCTCAATGGCTTAGCGGGTGATCATCAAAGTGATCCTGTGCTTCTTGAAGCACAATTGAAGGACCCTGGCTCTGTTCTTCAAAAAATTATAGCGCTGCATCAGGAATATATAGATAAAGGATTAAAGGCTGCGCCAGATGCTGCCCTGGTTGGTATAGACCTTAATTATGCTTTAACTGCTGCGGTGAATTTGTCGCACTTTTATGCCTATGGGAAATCATTTACAGATCAGTTGAAAGGCTTTGATAAAGAAAAGATCAGACAGGCATGTGACAGGGCCTATTTATCAGCGCTGGTTAGGAGCCTTTCTTCTACAAATGCCATAAAGATGTATGTAAGTTTACATTTGATTGCGATCAATACGGCAGAACAAAGCGGTAAAATGGCCAGGCTTGGTGACCAAAATGGAGCTTCGGACTTGTTACAGGCTGCTTTGTTCTTAAATGGGTTTGCGGATCATTTTCTGGAAGATTCCTTTTCGTCGGGGCATCTGGTGGTAAACAGGACTGTATTGGCGTCGTTTACCAATAATAAAGCGCTTCATGATTTTTATTCTGAACATGGTACAAGGGTAGTCAACAGAAAAGGGGAGATCTGGAAAGCTTATGGAGATGGTCAGTTTGAAGAAAAAAGCCCGGATGGCGAACGTATTATCACTGCAGTTCAGGCTTCTTTACAGGATTTGATGGATGCTTTTAATACTTCTTTTATTTTGGAGAATAAAGGAGGGTTTTTGGATAGGATACCTGATCTGAAAGATAGTCAAGCTTTATATTTGATTGAGCACATTTCTTCATTGAGCCTGGTTCCTATTCCCTATCATTCAGAGCTGCGGGGCCTGATGGTAAAAAATGTCGTGTTAACGCATCAGATGCAGGAAGCCAATCAATTGCTGTATTATCGTAATTTTATCCGGAGCCGGGTAGGTAATTCTTTTGTGTTCAGTGGTATTACGGAAATATCGAGACCGGTAACGGGCTTTGAACTCAGACTAAATGCGGTTAATTTTAGTAAAAGATATGAATACAACGCCAATGGAGATAAAAAGGGAATGCTGGATTACTGGCATGGTTATACGCTTTCTTACCAGCTCACAAAAAATCGTGAGGGTAATCATGAATTGAGCTCCCAAATCAGTGGGGGATGGAGAAGTAATTTTGATTACTGGTTTAACAACAAGCGTTTTCTAGGCTTGTACAGTTACCTGGAAACCGGATTACGTTTTGAACAGGGAAGTACAGATGTAATTTTTGCGCCTTCCCTTGGAATTCATCTGGGATCTTTATTCAATATCAACTATTATAACATGCCATCCTGGCTAAGAATCCCTGCCATGTACCTTTTGCCACTTAAAGTTCGGTATGGACCGGTATTTTCCTTAAAACAACGGCCAAGGTATTATGCTTCAGTAGAAATGGATGTGTTTTTCTAATACTGGTTAGAGCTGTTCAGGACTGAACGCTTTGATGTCCGATAATGAACAGCCTTATTCGATAAAATAGTCTTATTTTTGAATACAGGCCTCTTTTTGCTCTTGGCACATCGTTGGTAAACAAGATAAGTAATTAATGACACGGAAAATGATAGAATTAAAGAATATAGAAAAGTATTACGCAAACAAAGGGGTAAAGAGCTATATACTCCGACATGTAACCACTTCAATTAAGGAAGGCGAGTTTGTCAGTATCATGGGGCCCTCAGGAGCAGGAAAGTCTACTTTACTGAATATTCTGGGGATGCTGGAAGATTCTACTTATGGAGATTATGAGTTTATGGGAGAAAATATTACTTCTTTAAATGAACGCAAGCGGATTGAATTGTATAGAAACCATATTGGCTTTGTATTCCAGGCCTATCACCTGATTGATGAAATGACCGTGGCTGAAAATATTGAAGCACCCCTGCTCTATAAGAAGATAGGTGGTTCAGAGCGTAAGAGCAGGGTAGCCGATGTACTGGATCGTTTTAATATGGTAGCAAAAAAAGATCTTTTTCCAAATCAATTGTCTGGAGGCCAGCAGCAGCTGGTTGGCATTGCACGGGCCCTGGTGGCTCAACCTTCTATTATTTTGGCAGATGAGCCTACAGGGAATTTACAATCTGCTCAGGCCTTGCAGATTATGGACTTATTTAAAAAATTGAATGAGGAAGAGGGGATTACAATTGTACAGGTGACGCACTCTGAAATCAATGCCGCTTATGGGTCTCGCATCTTGCATTTGCTGGATGGGGTGATCAAGGAAGACGTGGCAACAACGGTATAGGATCAATATGGATTAATTTCAAGGTATGTTTAAACTTAACCTAAAAATAGCCTTCCGGAATCTCTGGAGAAATAAAACAGCTTCTTTCATCAATGTTATCGGTTTGGCAATCGGCCTGGCTTCCTGCTTGATGTTGCTGTTGTATGTTTCTTATGAGTGGAACTTTGATAAACACTTTAAAGAAGCGGGACAGGTTTACCAGGTGATGACCAATTTTAAAGATGCTAACGGAAAGATCACCAGTACCGGAGATGTGACTGGCAATGTCATTGCCGGGGCAATCAAAGAGGAAATCCCAGGGGTAGAGGCCATAAGCAGGTTGGGGTATGGTGGGCAGTCATTGATTGCAAATGGACCGAGCAGTTTTAAAAAAGAAGCCAAGTTTGCAGATCCTGATCTTTTGAAGATCTATAATTATGAGTTTATTGCCGGTAATCCGGGTACTGCCTTGAATGATCCAGGATCGGTTGTCCTTACAGAAAGAATGGCTAAACTTCTGTTTCCAAATGGTGATGCCCTTAACCAGTCTGTTCGTTATGACGACAAGAAGGATTTGAAGGTGAGCGGTGTGATCAAAGATCTTCCTTCCAATACTTCTAATAGGTTTGATTTTTTAATGCCCTGGTCATTTTATGAAACATTGTTTGATTGGGTGAAGGATCCGAGCTGGACGAATTTTAATTGGCAGACATTGGTTAAATTAGACAAGAATGCAGATCTGAATCTTGTCAATTTAAAGATGAAAGGGATGATGGAATTGCATCAAAAAGATACCCATGCGGAATCTTTCTTATATGCGCTGTCAGAAAAACATCTGTACGGAAAATTTGAAAATGGAAAAGGGAGAGGAGGAGATGTAGAGCGTATTTATCTTTTTGCGGGATTGGCCTTGGGTATTTTATTGATCGCTTGCGTCAATTTTATGAATATGGCTACTGCCAAATCAGAAAAAAGAGCGAAAGAAGTGGGGATTAAAAAGACAATAGGAGCTGGCAGGGCTTCATTGATTGCTCAATTCTTTTTAGAAGCCATGCTGCTTACATTGATTGGTGTAGTAGCTGCCATTGCGATGGTAGAATTGTTGCTTCCGACGTTTAATAACCTGCTGCATATCCAATTAAGTGTTTCCGGACTTGCTGGGGGCTACTGGCTATGGATTTTGCTTATTGTACTTGTTACGGGGATGTTGTCCGGGAGTTATCCTGCTCTTTATTTATCTTCATTTGATCCTATTCAGACCCTGAAGAAGAAAGCGACCAGGGCAAAGGCTGTTCCAATGAGTTTGCGGCAAGTGTTGGTGGTAGGGCAGTTTTGTTTTGCCCTGTTGCTGATTATTGCTACTCTTGTGATTTATAGGCAGCTTTCTTTTATCAAGAACCGTCCCCTGGGCTATGATACGAATTTGCTGGTTGAAATGCCTCAGGATGGCCTTTTACAAGGTAAATATGAATTGTTAAGAACAAATTTGGTGAAATCAGGTGCAGTAACTTCTATGTGCCAGTCTTCCATGAGTATCTCTAATGAGGGATCTAATTTCTGGAATTTTGAATGGCCTGGTATGGCCGATCAAGACAAACAAATTGTCTTTAATCAAATTGCTACGACATATAATTTTATTCAAACCAACGGAATAAAGTTAATTCAGGGTCGTGATTTTTCCAGAAATCATGCTTCGGATACGGCAGGGGTTTTGCTGAGCAGTTCTGCTGTGAAAATCATGAATTTAAAGGATCCGCTGGGAACAAATGTAAAATATCATGGACAGAATGCTACTGTTATTGGAGTATTTAAAGATTTTATTTGGGGTTCGCCGTTTTACAGTGACCGGCCTATGGTGGTGGCTTATAGTAAAGACTGGAATGGTGTGATTACGATGCGTTTGAATCCTGCAAACGGTTTAAGTCAGAATATAGATCTGATAAAGACCGTTACTAAAAATATTAATCCAGCTTATCCGGTAGAAGTAAAGCTGGTGAATGAACTTTATGCCAATAAATTACAGGCGGAAAATACCTTGGGAATTTTGTCGAATCTTTTTGGTGGGCTGTCCATTTTTGTTTCCTGTCTGGGATTGTTTGGCCTGGCAGCTTATAGCGCGGAGCAAAGAACGAAGGAATTTGGCGTTCGTAAAGTGCTGGGGGCTTCCATGCTGAATCTTATGCAATTGCTCTCTTTGTCGTTTATGAAGATGATCTTTATTTCTGTTGTTATTGCAATTCCTCTGGGCTATTATCTGATGGGAAAGTGGTTGATGAAATTTGAGTTTCATACCACGATCAGCTGGTGGATCATTGGTATTGCTGCAATAGGTACTTTGTTTATTGCACTATTGACTGTTAGTTTTCAGGCGTATAAGTCTGCAAAAGCAAATCCGGTAGATGCATTGAAATATGAGTAATACCTGGTAACTCAATTGTATATGTATGTTTAGGTTAAATCTGAAGATTGTTTTAAGGAGTTTGTGGAAGAACAGGTCTTCCTCTGTCATCAATATTGCAGGCCTTTCTATTGGTCTGGCTTCCTGCTTGCTCCTGATCTTGTATGTTTCTTATGAATGGAACTTCGATAAGCAATTTAGAGATTCAAAAGGTATTTACCAGGTGATGGTCAATGTGCAGGACCTGAATGGTCATAAAGTAATGACCATTGATCAGACCCAGAATGTACTTGCCCAAACTTTGAAGCAAGAGTATCCGGAAATTGCTCAAATTGCGAGAACGACCAGTCTCTTTAAAAGATTGTTGGCAAATGGCCAAAAGAATATCAAGGTACAGAGCCGGTATGCTGATCCTTCATTTCTTGATATTTTTAACTACCAGTTCATTAGGGGGGATGTAAAAAGTGCATTAACGCAACCAAACTCTATTGTGCTTACGGAAAGTACGGCCCGGCGTTTATTTGGAACTGCAGATGTTTTGAACAAGACTTTGAAGTTTGAGAATCAAAAGGATTTGAAAGTAACGGCCGTGGTTAAAGACCTACCGGAAAATGTAACTTATGCTTTCGAGGCCTTGGTACCCTGGAGGATTTTTGAAACCTTAAACCAATGGCCTGAAAAACCCAATTGGGGAAATCATAGTTTTAACACTCTTCTCAGATTAAACCCGGGTGCTGTAGCAGAGCAATTGAATCTAAAAATAAAACATACTGTTGAACAGCATTTTCCTGTTGCCAAAGAGGATGTCTTTATATACCCGCTGACTAAACTGCACCTATATGGTCATTTTGTAAATGGAAAAAGCAGTGGAGGAAAAATACAACAGCTGAGGATCTTTGTGGCACTTGCACTAGGTATTCTACTTCTGGCCTGTATCAATTTTATTAATCTGAATACTGCACATGCTCAAAAGAGAGCAAAAGAAGTTGGAATTAAAAAAAGCGTTGGTGCATCAAAGCGTTCGCTTGTTTTCCAGTTCCTTTTAGAATCATTCGTTTTAATTGTAATTAGTATAGTGATCAGCATCGTGCTGGCGGAACTCTTTTTGCCTTGGTTTAATCATCTGCTGGACATCAATATTCGGATTAATTATCTGGATCCTGTGAGCTGGCTCATTTTGACTGGCGTGTTATTGTTAACCGCTTTTATGGCGGGCTTCTATCCTGCCTTTTACCTGGCAAACTTTAATCCTGTTCAAGCTTTAAAGAAGCAAGTGCAGCCGTCAGGTATTTATGCCTTGAATTTGAGGCAAATTCTGGTGGTGTTGCAGTTTAGTTTTGCCGTTATACTTATTGTAGTAACCCTAACGATCTATAAGCAAATTCAATTCATAAAAAACAGACCATTAGGTTATCAGTCAAACGGCCTGATTGAAGTTCCCCATGAGGGGCTCTTATATGAACGGTATGATTTATTGAAAAACAGGTTGCTGGCGAGTGGGGCTGTAACAGCGGTTACGCAATCTTCAGATGGAATTACAGAACGGGAGAGCAGTATTCGTGGTCTGGAATGGGAAGGCATGTCTGCAGGAGATAAACTAATTGATTTCGACCAAATCTACACGACAACGGATTTTACAAAGACAATGGGCATCAGGCTGTTGTCTGGCAGAGATTTTAACAGTAAAATGGCTTCAGATACCCTGGGCCTGTTGTTGAGTAAAAAGGCGGTTCAGGTCATGAACCTGAAAGAACCGCTTGGGGCGAGCATACTTTATCAAGGACAAAAAAGGACAGTGGTTGGTGTATTTGAAGATTTTGTATGGGGAGACCGGAGTAAATTTGGTGCACCTATGGTCATTGCTTATGCCACCGGGATCAGCGATGCCATTACTATGCATTTGAATCCTGAAAAGGGCCTGACTGAAAGTGTAGAGATCATTGCTGCACTTTTAAAAGAACTCAATCCTGACTTTCCGGTAGATATTAGGTTCATCGATAACCTGAATGCTGCGAAACTGAAAGAAGAGTCCGTTTTGAGCAGTTTGTCCAATTTGTTTGGTTTTTTAGCCATATTTATTTCTTGTATGGGATTATTTGGGCTTTCGGCTTATAATGCGGTACAGCGTACCAAAGAAATTGGAATACGAAAGGTACTGGGGGCATCTGTGCAGGAATTGATGACGATGTTATCTTCAGATTTTGTAAAATTGGTACTGATCTCTATCCTTATCTCCTTGCCATTGGCCTATATGATTATGGCAAAATGGTTGCAGAATTTTGATGTCCAAACGCCCTTGAGCTGGTGGATCTTTATGCTGACAGCATTGATTACCGTTTTTATTGCTGTTCTAACCGTAAGCTGGCAAACCTATAAAGCTGCGAGGACTAATCCGGTAGATGCATTGAAATATGAGTAATAGTTTTGTACTGCTGGTTAACTATCTTTGTGTATGCAAAGAACTTTTACCGATCAGTTGGGGAGAGAAATCAGTATAGAGTATCCTCCCAAAAAGATTGTCTCTATTGTGCCTTCTCAATCCGAACTATTGTTTGACCTTGGATTGGGTGATGAAGTGATTGGTTTGACTAAGTTTTGTGTTCATCCGGAGAACCGCTTTAAAGAAAAAGTCAAAATCGGAGGGACTAAAAAGCTGAATATTGAGTTGATCCGAAGCTTGAAACCTGACCTTATTATCGGTAATAAAGAAGAGAATGAACAAAGTCAGATAGAATTACTGATGGAGGAATTTCCAGTGTGGATGAGTGATATTTATGATCTGGAGGGTGCAAAGAATGCCATTTTGCAGATTGGAGAACTGGTGAACAGGGAACCGGAAGCGGCTTATTTGAACCATTTGATTCACGCTGGTTTTACGGACCTGCAGGTCCTGGCTTTGCAAAACAACCTTCATAAAAAAGTTGCATATTTGATTTGGAAAGATCCTTATATGTTTGCTGGCCAGAATACCTTTATCAATGATATTTTAATGAGAAATGGGCTGCAGAATGTGGTGAAGATATCCCGTTACCCGGAATTTGGACTAAGTGAACTGGCTGAGCTGGAACCTGATCTTATTTTTCTTTCTTCTGAGCCCTATCCTTTTAAAGAAAAGCATCTGGAAGAGGTGAGGGAGATGGTACCTGGGGCGAGGGTGATGCTGGTGGATGGAGAAATGTTTTCCTGGTATGGCAGCAGATTGGTCAAAGCAGTGGAGTACTTTTTTTATTTGCAAAAAGAGCTCTATTCTTAAATATTAAACTATGGCGACAGATTATTTAGACAGTGTAATTAAACAATTTGAATATTACAAATTGATCGGGGATAAGGCCATTGCGCAAGTGCCAGAAGATAAATTATTCTGGCAGTTTAATGAAGACAGCAATAGCATAGCCTTAATTGTAAAACACCTGAGTGGGAATATGCTTTCCCGCTGGACTGATTTTCTGACATCTGACGGTGAAAAGCCCTGGCGAAACCGGGATGAAGAATTTGAAGCTCCGGCTTTTAATAAAACGGAGCTTCTGGAGCAATGGCAAAAAGGTTGGGATTGTTTGTTCAGTGCAATTCGCCCTTTGAAAGCGGATGACCTGGACAAAACTGTCTATATCAGAAATATGGGGCATACCGTAACAGAAGCCATTAACAGGCAGCTGGCGCATTATCCATATCATATTGGCCAGATTGTTTTCTTAGCAAAAATGCTTTGTACCAATGCATGGGAATCTTTGTCTATTCCAAGAGGAAATTCACAAATTTACAATACGGAAAAGTTTAATCAGCCCAGGCGCAAAGCGCATTTTACCGATGAGTTTATAAAACCCAAAAAAGATTAAATTCCTTTAAGCAAGGTAATTTCTACTCTGCGGTTTTTTAAACGGCCTTCTTTTGTCTTGTTGTCGGCAATGGGTTGTGTATCTCCAAGTCCAGCTGTTTTAATCCGTTCGGCATTGATTCCAAGACCGACCAGGTATGTTTTTACCGAAACAGCACGTTTTTCTGATAGCCACTGATTGTATACCGCAGTACCTGTTTTATCGGAATGTCCTTCAATAAGGATTTTTCTGCTTTTATTTTTTTCCTGGATCACTTTTGCAACATCAGCAAGCCTTTTCTTTGAATCTTCACTGAGATAAGAGGAATTGGTCGGAAATAAAATTTCAGAACTGAAGGTGAATTTAATACCGGCATTTGTGCGTTCTACTTGATCTTGTGGTAAATCTTTTTTGATCTTATCAAGCTCAGGATCTTTTGCGGTATTTTCTACTTGCTGTGCAGGTGTCTGAACCAGCTTTTTCTTGGTTTTACAAGAGAGCGTAACGGTAAGCAACAAGGCTAAAAGGAAGGTTGTTTTATGCGTCATATTAAAAAGGGTAAACGTAAAGATAATAAAACCATCACGTGCAGCACTACACAAACCGAAATGAACCGAACTTGTAAGCTCTTGAACACCAAAAAGAAAGATAAATACTGGTGAAAAATAAATTGTTAGTAGCCCATGATAGCTTCATAACCTTTAAAAATCAAACCGAGTTTACGAGTTCATTAATACAACTGAAAACAATAAACAAAACATTAATAATTATATGCGGATGAAAACAAGGAAGGGTGATTTACCCCTCCTTTTTACTCATCTTATTAAAGATCTAACAATGTGTAGTTTATTTAAGTTCTGCTAATGCAGCATCTATATAAGACAAACTGGCTTGATCTTGTTTTTTCTGTTTAAGCTGGTTTAAAAAGTTGCTTACAAAGGTATTTGCTCCATAAGATTTATATTTTATCCCTATGCTTTTTACAGCGTCAACTCCTTTTTTAAGTTCATTAATGTCATTCACTTTACCCAGTATATTCATATAGCCGGGAATCAGCTGTACCTGTTCCTGCGGACCAAGCGCTGTGAATTTTTCGGTAATGAAGGGCAGTTCTTTCTCTGAACCAAATTTTGAATAGACATTTACAATCGCTTCCGTCAGTGCTTTCTTGTTGTCTTTCTCCAGGTCCTTTGCTGCTGCGAGGGATTCGTCAGATTTTTGCAGCGACAAGGCCATAAGGGATGCACCCTGGATGGCATAAGAAGGACTCTGCAGGCCTTTTTTGAATAAAGGGAGATCTGCTGGGTTGGCACTGGTTCCTATGGCGCTAATGGCTGCTGCCTGCACCAGCGTGTTCGGATCTGAAGCAGCCAGTTTTTGAATCAGGGGTAATGCCGCTTTAGCGGTTTCCGGATCACTCAGGTCAGTAGCTTCCAGAGCTTCCAGGCGAAGACCATAATACTTGTCATTTAAGGCCGAGAGCAGAATTTGAGCAGCATTTGGATCTTTCTTGTTTTTATCTGCTGCAATAATGGCTTCTAATCTGTCTGCATATAATGGAGCGTGCGCATATTGGAATGCATATTCACCCAGAGATTTATGATCTGTTTTTAAGGCGAGTAAAACTTTGTCTGCATCTACGTTGATCAGGTCAGGTTTTGCGGTTGCCGGGAAGGTAAAGGTCTGCTCGGCATCTTTCATCGTAATTTGAAAACGCTTTTTTGCTCCACCGGAGTAAACCTCAACCGCCATAGGGAGGGTGAAAGGTGTGCCGCCTTGTGTTTGTTTCAGCGTCACTTTCTCTGTTTTGGAAGCCTCATCCCATGCGTAGTCTATAGTTAACAAAGGGTGCCCTGAACTAAAATACCATTGATTGAAGAACCAATTCATATCCTGCCCGCTGGCTTCTTCCATAGCTAAACGGAGCTGGTGTGCTTCTCCATTTTTAAAAGCATTTTGTTTTAGATAGATGTTCAAGCCTTTAAAAAATATCTTATCACCAAGATAATTGCGCATCATGTTCAGGATACGACCACCTTTTTGATAAGAAACCAGGTCAAAGACTTCTTCTTTATCTGCATAGTGGAAACGAACCAGGTTTTTTAGCGCATCATTCTTGGAGCCAAGGTAATTGGCCATATCTTTGTAATTGTGAGCGTCACCTTCGTCTTTACCGTATTTATGTTCTGCCCAGAGGACTTCACTGTAATTGGCAAAAGATTCATTAACGGTCAGGTTACTCCAGCTTTCTGCTGTAACATAGTCACCAAACCACTGGTGGAACAATTCGTGTGCAATGGTACTTTCTGCTTGTCCGTAATAGTCGTCCAGGATTTCACGTTGTGTACGCTGAACGTATTCTCCATGTAGTGTAGCTGAGGTGTTTTCCATAGCTCCGCTTACGTAGTCACGAACTACGATCTGGCTGTATTTGTTCCATGGGAAATCAATTCCTAAGGTATTGGAATAAAAATCTATCATTTGAGGTGTCAAACCAAAGATCTGTTTTGCAAAAGGGGCATAGGCAGGCTCCAGATAATAGTTGACCTCTTTATCTTTCCATTTATCTTTGTAGATTTTGAAATCTCCAACAGCCATCATAAACAGATAAGGAGAGTGCGGAAGATCCATTTTCCAGGTATCCGTCCGTGTACCATTGGTGTTTTTGATCTGGGTAGTCAGTTTTCCGTTGGATAGGGTTACATATTTGGCGGGAACAGTCATGCTGATCTCTGCGGTAGTTTTCTGATTCGGTTTGTCGATGGTAGGAAACCACGCAGATGAAGATTCCGTTTCTCCCTGAGTCCAGATTTGTACAGGTTTACCTTTTACGGTACTGTCTGGATTGATGAAATACAGTCCTTTTGCATCTGTAATCGCTGCACTGCCTTTGGCTTTAAGCTCATCGGGCTTGGCAGTATATTCTATAAATATGGTATAGTTCTGACCAGCAGGATAAGCTTTACCAAGCTGGATCTTCAGTTGTTCACTATCATAGGTATACTTTAGTTTTTGCAGCTCTTTACCGTTAACCAAAGCGATGGTTTTAATATCCATTCCTTTGGCATCAAGTGTTAAAGAATCTGTAGAATAAGCATAAGGTTTTAAGGTTAGCCATTCTTTGCCGAATAAATAGCGTTTGGAATAATCAAATCTAACATCCAGCTTGGTGTGTACCAAGGCGTTGATCTTGGTTGCAGAAGCACGGTAAGCAGACTCGGCTTTAGCCGGAGTTTGAGCCTCTGTTTGTGCCATTACGCTGCTGGTTGCCAGTACAAATAACATACAGGCATATGTTGATCTTCTGAATATGTCTTTCATTTAAGTTAATTAAGCTCCTAAATTACAGAATCACTTTAATATAGAAAAGTGGAATCCAGATCTTTGATCATCCAGATGGTGCAGGCATGATGCCCTGAATTTCCAAGGGCGTGGTCCAGGGGAGTAAAGCCTGCTTTAACATACATACTTACTGCTTTTTCCAATTGGGGGAAAGATTCAAGGTATAATTGATGGTAGCCCATTTTTTTTGCAGATTTGAAGCATTCTTCCAGAAGGAGTTTTCCTATGCCTTTGCCCCGGGAAGCAGAAGATAGATACAATTTGACCAGTTCTGCACATCCTTTTGGTAAGCCCACTGTAGGATAAATCCCGCATCCACCAAGCAGAACGCCGTTTTCTTCCGCAATAAAATAAGCAGAGCCACTATGCTGGAAGAGCGAATATAGATCATCTGTAGTAGGATCTGAGTATACTGTACCTATTTTAGGGACATTGAATTCTTCGAGTGATGTTCTGATGATCTTTGCAAGATCTGCATTGTGGTCTTTGCGAAGGGATTGAATTTGTAACGACATGGGTTGAATAATTTACCTGCAATAATATGTAGTCTGCTACATAAAAACAAATTATTGCATTTTTAAAATAGCCTGACATAGGGTTGTCAGTTCGTCTGTTTTACTTTGTTTTCAAATAATGCTATTGTTATGAACCTACAAATGCAAATCAAAGAACTGTGTGCTTTTAACGTTAAGGCCAATCAGGAATTTCTTCAATCTTTAAATCAAACTTCTGCCGAATTGTGGAAGGAGAAACTGAATTCCAATTTCAGTGACATTCACAGGGGAATACAACAAATAGTTTCTGCAGATGGTTCTGTAATGGAATTGACAGATACAGAAACCATTTTTGCAAACTTAGTATCCCGGGCGGAGGCACTGCTTCATTACGTAAGCGACCTGCCAGAAGCATCACTGAAAGAGGAGCTTCAGTTTCATAGCCCCTTTGAAGGAAAAGTTAAGATGTCAAGGTACGATTGGATCCAACAGATTATTGTTCATAGTGCTTACAAACGTGGTCTTGTTCAAATAATTTCTTAGCGGAAAGATGGAGTTCATTATCTTGCAACATGATTGATGTATGTTGTGCTATCATTGTTAGAGAAGATGGCTGTGTCTTAGTCGCCCAACGGGCGGCAGATCAATTGTTGCCTTTAAAGATTGAATTCCCTGGTGGAAAAATTGAAGCCGGAGAGCGTGCGGAAGATTGTTTAGTGAGGGAAATTAAAGAAGAATTAAATCTGGATATCTGTATACATAAACGGATGGAGGCTCATCGACATCGTTATCCGGATTTTTCTATCCATCTAATTCCTTTTGTTTGTACAATTACCGGAGGTGAAATTCAAATGAATGTGCACCAGAATTGCAACTGGCTAAAGCCGGAAGAACTGCCGGAGCAGGATTGGGCAGAGGCAGATGTTCCGCTGATGATGAACTACCTAAAGTCACTGAAATAAAGAGGTCATCGTTTACCGCTTGTTTTTGGACGTTGACCGACAGTTACCCTTTGTATACTGGTCTAACCTTTATGGGCCTTACTTTTTCGGGTAGTTTTGAAGAAAAAAAGATCATGGAAACTATAAACAACAACAAAACAAATCGTCATTTCGGCCTGGGGATATTCATGCTGATTATTGGCGTAATCTATATGATCAGAAATATAGGTGTGTCTATTCCTTTTTGGGTGTTGAGCTGGCATACCATCCTGCTGGCGATAGGTTTGCTGATCGGGTATAGAAAAAACTTCAGGGCTGGTGGTTGGGTTGTATTGGTGATTATAGGTGGCATTTATACGCTGCAAAGTATCATAATGGTTAGTCTGACTTCTTATTCAACAGCTTTTGTTTTTATAGGTTTGGGTTTGTATCTGGTACTTAAACCTAAAAAAGAAGTTCGCTTCTGCGGATTTGAAGATGGAAAGGAAAAGATCAATTTTCAAGATATTCACGAAGGAGGAAAATAAATCATCTGTTAAAAAGCATTAGAGAGGCAGCCGAAAAAGGGTTGCCTTTTTTATTTAACTTAGGAAAACCAATACTGAATCATGATGAAGCGACTCCAAAATTCTGCCCTTCTTCTTAGTATACTATTTCCTATTTTTGCCACGGCGCAGCAAAAGCCTTCAAAAAACCTTATGAAATACCCGGAGACAAAGATAGATAATGTAAAAGATACTTATTTCGGAACTGTTGTAGATGATCCGTACCGCTGGCTGGAAGATGACCGGTCTGCAGAGACCAAAGCCTGGGTAGCCGCTCAAAACGAAGTGACCAGGGATTATCTGGCACAGATTCCGTTTAAAAATGATATCAAGCAAAGATTGACCAAACTCATGAATTATGAGAAGTATTCCCAGCCGTTTAAGAAGGGGGCTTATACTTACTTCTATAAAAATAGTGGTTTACAGAATCAAAGCGTTCTCTACAGACAAAAGGAGGGAGAGGAGGCAGAGGTTTTTCTGGATCCAAATACTTTCTCTAAAGATGCAACTACTTCTTTGGCTGGTATTAGTTTTTCCAAAGATGGGAGTTTATTGGCTTATCAATTGTCTGAAGGTGGATCTGATTGGACGAAAGTGGTAGTCATGAAGGCATCTGACAAAACTATCGTAGGGGATACGCTGGTTGATGTGAAATTTTCTGGTATTGCATGGCAAGGAAACGATGGTTTTTACTATAGCAGTTATGATAAGCCTGCGGAAGGCAGCCAATTGTCTGGTTTGACCCAATATCATAAGTTATATTTTCATCAGCTGGGTACAACACAAAAACAAGATCAGCTGGTTTTTGGGGGTGATAAAACCCCGAGACGTTATATTGGTGCTGATTTAACAGAGGATGAGCGTTATCTAATCATTTCAGCGGCCAATTCAACTTCTGGAAATGAACTGTATATCAGAGATCTTTCTGTCCCGAATTCTCCAATTGTTTCTGTTGTGGATAACTTTGATCAGAACCATAGTATAATTGATAATATTGGAACAAAACTATATATCTATACCAATTTAAATGCGCCAAATGGAAAAATCGTTACTGTGGATGCGTCGAATCCTAAACCCGAGCATTGGGCAACTTTAATCAAAGAGACTGAAAATGTATTGAATCCTTCTACCGGAGGAGGTAAAATATTTGCCAATTATATTAAAGATGCTGTATCCCTGGTATTACAGTATGACGCGAATGGTCGACTTGAACATGAGATCAAGCTGCCTGGAATCGGTACTGCAACAGGTTTTGGTAGTAAAAAGGAAGAAAAAGAATTGTTCTATATGTTTACCTCCTATGTTTACCCGACTACTATTTTTAAATATTCGGTAGTTACCGGTAAATCTGAGGTTTATAAGAAACCAGGGGTAGATTTTGATCCTTCAAAATATGAATCTAAACAGGTGTTCTTTACTTCTAAAGATGGCACCAGGGTTCCAATGATCATTACGTATAAAAGGGGATTGGTCCTGAATGGGAAAAATCCAGTTTTGCTTTACGGTTATGGGGGCTTCAATATCAGTTTAACACCGGCATTCAGCACATCCGTGGTGGTTTTGCTGGAACAAGGTGCTGTTTATGCAGTTCCTAATCTCAGGGGCGGTGGAGAGTATGGAGAGAAATGGCATCTTGCAGGAACAAAGATGCAGAAGCAAAATGTGTTTGATGATTTTATTGCGGCCGCCGAGTATCTGATTAAAGGTAAATATACTTCATCAGATAAACTGGCTATAATGGGCGGATCTAATGGGGGTTTGCTGGTTGGTGCGACCATGGCTCAACGGCCTGAATTATTTAAAGTTGCACTTCCTGCGGTTGGCGTAATGGACATGTTGCGTTATCATAAATTTACCGCCGGTGCCGGGTGGAGTTTTGATTATGGAACTTCAGAGGATTCAAAAGAGATGTTTGAATATTTACACCACTACTCTCCTGTGCATGCTTTAAAACCGGGGGTAAAATACCCTGCAACATTGGTTAGTACAGCCGATCACGATGATAGGGTGGTGCCTGCACACTCTTTTAAGTTTGCTGCCACAATTCAAAAAGATCAAGGGGGGGATGCTCCGGTACTCATCAGTATTCAGACCAATGCGGGACATGGTGCTGGTAAGCCAACGGATAAAGCCATTGAAGAAACAGCAGATAAATGGGCTTTTTTGCTCTATAATATGGGGCTTGGTTACCAGAAGTAACGTTGACCTTGAAAGCAATACTTTAATGTCTTGTAGGGCTGTTAACAAAATTAACTTTAAATTGTTATGGAAATAAGGTGAGTTTGTAATCCTTTTTATAAATGAACTTATGGGCAATTGTGCCGATCATTATTAAACAAACAATGTATGAAAAAATCAGCTTATTACCTGTTGTTGCTGGCCGCTGTACCTCTTGCGTTTAGCTGTAACCAGGGTACTAAAAATTCAGTAAAGGGGGATGCTGCTGCTAAAGCAGATTCCTTAAAAAAAAGTGATTGCTTCCAGGCCATAGATGGAAAAGATACAGCGGATTTAAAAATAAAGACACTAAGTGCCGGAAAAATTGCTGGTAAACTGGTGATCAATTATTTGGATAAGGGGAAAAATGATGGTCTGGTAGAAGGAAATTTTAAAGGAGATACGCTTTTCGTTGATTATACTTTTAAAATTGGGACAAGTAATCCAACGGTCTATAAAAATCCATTGGCCTTCCTGAAAAAAGACGGAAAACTTGTGATGGGGGTAGGACAGATCGAAACCAGTTTAGGTAAATCTTACTTTGTTAAAGGAAAGCCAATTAACTTCGATAAAGGCCGGTTTGTTTTTGCTCCGGTAGATTGTAAAGATTAAAAAATATAGATTTTGAGGCAGGCTCTGTTTTTTTGAGCCTGCTTTTTTCTTTTCGCCGGTGCAATTCCATCATCTATAGGCTTATTATTTTTGGATGACGATCAGACATCAACGTGTTGAATTGTTGAAAAAGTGGATGTTAATTGAGTTCAACGAAGATTAGAGATGTTCCATTTGTTGATAATTCTGTTAAGAACTTGTGAATAAAATATATTGTTTTTTCTTGCTTCTAATACTAAATAGCTGTAAATTAGATCATATCAAATAAGAAGTACTTTGACTGTCTGAAGAAATAGATCCAAAAAGAAAAACTTAGCTTACGGGCAAAAAGATTCTGGACATTTCGATTGATCGGAAATTATCGAATTCAAAGGAGACAGAGAAAACGATGATAGGAAACTAAAATTGAAAAATAATAGTGAAATTCTGAATCAGAGACGGACGTTGCTTAAATGAACTACTCTAAGGAGTAAGCATAGAAAGCAATAGACATGTTAAAAAAGGTTTGTGAGAATCCATATAGCATGAAAAGTAAGAGTAACTTAGATTTGAAGTTTTTAACAGTTAAGGCTGTTAAAGACTGAAACCGGAGAACCCAAATCGAACGAAGAGGACTCCGGTTTCTTTTTTTTCTGAAATGCCATAAAATCCTTATTTTTAGGAGTTATGAGTAAAATCCCCAAGTCTTCTTCGCCAGTAAAAAAAAAGATATTTGTTCTGGATACCTCTGTTATCCTATACGATCATAATGCCTTTAATAATTTTCAGGAACACGATGTAGCTATCCCGATACAGGTACTGGAGGAGTTGGATAATATGAAAAATGGTAACGAAACCAGGAATGCCGAGGCCAGAAGTTTTATTCGGCTGATGGATCAGGCCTCAGGTGATAAGATCATGAACCATTGGATTGCAATAAAAGGCGGGAAAGGGGGGCGCTTTAAAGTGGTTATGGATCATCATGTGGGGAAGATAGATGCCGAGAGGGTATTTGGGGGGAGTAAATTTGATCATCGGATATTGAATGCAGCGCTGGCGCTTCGGCAGGAATTTCCAGACAAAAAGGTGATTTTGGTTTCTAAAGATATCTGTCTTAGGCTTAAAGCTAAATCACTTGCGTTAAATGCTGAGGATTATGAAACTGGAAAGATAAAAAATGTGGAAGAATTATACACCGGGAAAACTACAATTACCCGGTTCCCTGATGATCTTTTTGCACAACTTAAGTCTGCGGGAACTGCGGAAGGCAAGGACCTGGATTTACCCGCTATCGGAGGTAATCATTTTTATATCTTAAAAAATAAAAGAAAGACACTGCTGACTTATTATCAAACATCAAAGAAGCAGCTTTTTGTTATTCCTTCAAGGAAGGTCTTTAATATTTCTTCGAGGAATGAAGAACAGGCTCTGGCAATGCATGCATTATTGGATCCCGAGGTTAAATTAGTGACGCTGCAGGGGAAAGCAGGAACAGGTAAAACATTGATTGCAATGGCATGTGCATTGGAACAGCGAAAAGATTACAGGCAGATCTATGTGACCCGACCAATTATACCTCTAAGTAATAAAGATATTGGCTTTTTGCCAGGCGATGCAAAATCAAAGATTGATCCTTATATGGCGCCTATATGGGATAGTTTGAGGTTTATAAAGGAGCAATATGCTGATGACGCTAAAATGCAGGCCAGGATTGATGAATTTGTAACTACTGAAAAAATAGTAATTACACCCTTGGCTTATATCAGAGGGAGAACATTGACCAAAATCTTTTTCATTGTAGATGAGGCCCAGAATTTAACTCCACATGAGATTAAAACGATCATCTCCAGGGCAGGGGAGGATACCAAAATTGTGTTTACGGGAGATATATATCAAATTGATGCGCCTTATCTGGATGCAGAAAGCAATGGCCTTTCCTATCTGATTGAAAGTGCTAAAGAACATCCGCTCTATGCGCATATTGCCCTGGATAAAGGAGAACGCAGTGAGCTGGCCAATTTAGCTAATGACTTGCTTTAGAATTTTTTTGTTTTGTAGCAGAATCATTATATTGGAGATTATTTGCTTGGAAAATGTTCGACGAATTAGAAAAATATACAAAGCAGGGTAATTTCTTTTATCAGGTGACGGATAGCCTTGAGGAGGTCTGTAATGCTCCTTCAGATCAGTATGGTGTTTTTTTGGTGTATGCCTTAAAAAAGGGACGGGTTGAGCTGAT
The DNA here is from genome assembly GCF_032678445.1 of Pedobacter nutrimenti. GTDB lineage: Bacteria > Bacteroidota > Bacteroidia > Sphingobacteriales > Sphingobacteriaceae > Pedobacter > Pedobacter nutrimenti_A. The sequence goes on along the minus strand of NZ_JAVTSQ010000005.1, from coordinate 193,735 downwards.
TTATATTGGCAAAAGCGGGGTTGATCTGTTGGGCACTGTTGAAGGAGGAGAGCACATCAGTGATGGTCTACGTGATAATTTGGTGGAAGGACTACATTTTGATGAGACCAGAAGGAAGAATTCCTGGCCGGTACAAATGCTGATAGAAGACATTGAGGCGCTGCATGTGCATTGGTATGTCACTTATGATGGAAAGTTTAAAGACCGGCCTAAGTATATAAAATCAAAATTATTACAGATCTACCAAAGTATTTACGGGAAAACACCAAGGTGGAATTTTTCTTCGGATCTAACTTGATTTTTTTGTATTGATCTGTTTGTCAGAAGACTATATTATTGCGGCCTGGAGTGTGTTTTAGGGCATTTAAACCAGCTCAGATGTTTTTTTAAAAATAATTGAAAAAGCATTTTGACTTTTAAAAACAATCTCTATCTTTGCAGTCCTAAACAACTCCTAACTGCGGAAGTGGCGTAATTGGTAGCCGCACCAGACTTAGGATCTGGCGCTTCACGGCGTGGGGGTTCGAGTCCCTTCTTCCGCACATTGAAATTCCCCCGCAACACGGGGGAATTTTTATATAAGGACATTGGTAAAATATTTGATTCAGAAAAATGAACATTACACAGGAAAAAATTAACGATTTAAATGCAATCGTAAAAATTAAGATTGCCCCTGAAGATTATACTGAAAAGGTTGATAAAGCCATCAAAGATCAGGCTAAGAAAGCAAACCTTCCTGGTTTCCGTAAAGGAATGGTGCCTGCAGCCCATATCAAAAAAATGTATGGCAAAAGCATCCTTGTTGAAGAAATCAATAATCTGCTAAGCGAAACTTTAAATAATTATCTTACAGAGAACAAAGTAGAGATCCTTGGTCAGCCTTTGCCGGTTATGGATGATACTAAAGAATTCAAATGGGACAATACGGACGAATTTGAATTTGATTATGAACTGGGACTTGCTCCTGCTGTTGATGTAAACATTACTTCTAAAGATAAGTTTACTGAATACAATGTAAAAGCAGATGAGGAAACTCTGGCTTCACGTATAAAAAATATCCGCAGAAGCTATGGCAAAATGACAAACCCTGAAGTTTCGGCAGATGATGACGTACTTTATGCCGAATTAGCACAACTTTCTCCTGATGGTTCAGTTTTTGAAGGTGGAATTAACGCAACAGGATCTATTCGTTTGGATTTGGTTAAAGATAAAAAGATTCATAAATCTTTAATCGGGCTGAAAAAGGATGATGTTGTTGAATTAGATATCCAGAAAGCTTTTGATAAGAATGATGGGGCAATTGCCAAATTATTAAACATTAGCGAGGAGGATGCTAAAGAGTTAAATTCTAAATTCAAAGCAACGGTTAAAAATGTAAACCGTTTAGAGGAGGCAGATTTAAATCAAGAGTTCTTTGATAAAATATTTGGTGAAGGTGTGGTAACAGACGAAGCTGGATTTACTGCAAAGATTACTGAAGAGGTAGAAGGTATGTTTAAGCAAGATGCAGATCGCAAATTGCAAAATGATATCTATACTAAACTGACCGAGAGCATTAAAATCGAATTGCCTGATGAATTTTTACGTAAATGGTTGAAAGCAACCAACGAAAAATTGACAGACGAAGAGTTGGCAGAAGGATATGAGGATTTTGCTAAAAATCTGAAATGGACTTTAATTGAAAACAAATTGATTAAGGAAAATAACATTGAGATTAAATACGAGGATGTTTTCCAAACAGCTAAACAACGTTTAGATGCTCAGTTCAGAATGTACAGTCCAAGTCCGCTGCCTGAAGATCAGTTGGCTCAGTATACAGCGACTTTCCTTAAGGAAAAAGACAATGCGAACCGCATCTTTGAAGAAGTAAAAGCGATTAAAGTATTTGAATACATTAAATCTGCGGCTACTTTAGACCAAAAAGATATAGCTTATAATAAATTTGTAGAGTTGGTTTAATTCGAAAGAGAATCCTCTAATTTTATAAATGAACGTAAGGCGGCTTTTTTAAGGCCGCCTTATGTATATAAAAGCTGTTCAAATTTTACAATACCATAATAAATTAGCAAATTAGTTTGTTTACTATTGATAAGCATATAAAAGATAAAAAATAGATTCTCATGAAAATAGATAAAGACGAATTTAGAAAATACGCAGTTAAACATCACCGTATAAACGGTTTGAATGTAGATCGTTTCATCAGCCAGGCAAATAATTCTCCTAAGAGCATGACACCTTATATTATTGAGGAGCGTCAGTTAAACGTTGCTCAGATGGATGTTTTTTCTCGCTTGATGATGGATCGTATCATCTTTTTAGGTGATGCCATCTATGATGGAAATGCAAATATTATTCAGGCACAACTGTTGTTCCTGCAGTCTACGGACAGTAACAGAGATATACAGATCTATATCAACTCTCCAGGTGGTTCCGTGTATGCGGGTTTAGGTATCTATGATACTATGCAATACATTACCCCGGATGTGGCTACAATTTGTACAGGTATGGCGGCTTCTATGGGAGCAGTTCTGTTGGTTGCTGGTGCAAAAGGCAAGCGTGCTGCATTGAAACATTCCCGGGTGATGATTCACCAACCGTCAGGCGGTGCGCAAGGTGTGGCTTCTGATATGGAGATCAACCTGAGGGAAATGCTTAAATTGAAGAAAGAATTATATGATATTATCTCTAATCATTCTGGCCAAAGCTATGAGTGGGTGGAAAAAGCTTCAGATCGTGACTACTGGATGACTTCAGAAGAGGCGAAAAGCTTTGGAATGATTGATGAGGTATTGGGTTCAAACAATAAATAATAAAATGGCTAAACAAAATAAAGAATCCCGCTGCTCCTTTTGTGGTTCTGGCAAGCAGGACACTTTGATGCTTATTGAAGGTCTCGATGCCTTTATCTGTGATAAATGTGTGGCGCAGGCTAATCAGTTGCTGGTACAGGAGTTGGGCAGTAAGAAATCAAAAGGTCTGGATGCATCGGTAACCTTATTGAAGCCGTTAGAAATTAAGCAACATATTGATCAGTATGTAATTGGTCAGGATGATGCAAAAAAGGTGCTTTCTGTAGCGGTGTATAACCATTATAAAAGATTGAGTCAGAAAGTAAACCAGGAGGATGAAGTAGAGATTGAAAAATCAAATATCATGCTGGTTGGCGAAACTGGTACTGGTAAAACTTTACTTGCAAAAACTATAGCTAAAATATTGCATGTGCCGTTTTGCATTTGCGATGCTACAGTATTAACAGAAGCCGGTTATGTTGGAGAAGATGTCGAAAGTATCCTGACCCGTTTGTTGCAAGCTGCTGATTATGATGTGGCTTCTGCAGAACGTGGTATCGTTTACATTGACGAGGTGGATAAGGTTGCCCGTAAAAGCGATAATCCGTCTATTACCAGAGATGTATCCGGTGAGGGCGTTCAGCAAGCCCTGCTTAAAATTCTGGAAGGTACTGTTGTGAATGTGCCGCCTCAGGGTGGACGTAAACACCCGGATCAGAAAATGATTCCGGTGAACACGAATAACATTCTTTTTATTTGTGGTGGTGCTTTTGATGGTATTGAACGTAAAATTGCCAATCGTTTGCGCACACAGGCAGTGGGATATAAGGTGAAAAAGGACGATGAAGATCTTGACCTTAAAAATCTGTACAAGTACATTACGCCTCAGGATTTGAAGTCCTTTGGTCTGATTCCTGAGTTGATTGGGCGTGTACCGGTTTTAACACATTTAAATCCACTGGATAAAGCAGCATTAAGAAATATCTTGACAGAGCCTAAGAATTCTTTACTTCGCCAATATGTGAAGTTGTTTGAATTTGAAGGGGTGAAACTCCTTTTTGAAGATGAAGTCTTGGATTTTATTGTCGATAAGGCGATGGAATATAAGTTGGGGGCTAGGGGATTAAGGTCCATTTGCGAGGCCATTATGCTGGATGCTATGTTTGATATTCCTTCTGACCCAGGGGTCAAGGAATTGAATATCACACTAGATTATGCGGTGGAAAAATTTGAAAAAGCCGATTTTAAAAAGTTAAAAGCTGCATAAGAATTTAATCCCCGTTTTTACGGGGATTTTTTTTTAACTTGTTATTTCCAGAAATGACTCCCGGATTTGATATAGTGTTATGAATAATAGGAATAATTAATAAATAAGGAGAAACATATGAACGAAGAAAAAGATGTAAAAAAAGCGGCCGACGCTGCAGGAAAAGTGAAAAAGTCGAAAGAGGTAGAATCTCCGGTTAAAGCAGGTTTAAAATCAAAAGAAGACATTGTGAGAAACTGGCTTCCAAGATATACCGGGCGTCCATTGGAAGAATTTGGACAGTATATTCTACTGACCAATTTTAGTAAATACCTACAGATGTTTTCGGAGTGGAATGACAATGCCCCAATTGTTGGTCTGGACAAACCTATGCAAAGTGTTACAGCAAACGGTATCACCATTATCAATTTTGGTATGGGAAGTCCGTTAGCAGCCACTATGATGGACCTGCTGACAGCTATAATGCCTAAAGCAGTTCTGTTTTTAGGTAAATGCGGCGGTTTAAAGAAGAAAAACCAACTTGGTGATCTTATCCTTCCAATTGCTGCGATAAGAGGAGAGGGGACTTCTAACGATTATTTACCTGCCGAAGTACCCGCACTTCCTTCTTTTGCTTTACAGAAGGCAATTTCGACGACCATTCGTGATCATTCACGTGATTATTGGACAGGAACCTGCTATACCACCAACCGAAGAGTTTGGGAGCATGATAAGAATTTCAAAAAATATTTGAAAAGCCTGCGCGCTATGGCTGTAGATATGGAGACAGCGACTATTTTTACAACCGGTTTTGCGAACAAAATTCCTACAGGTGCTTTGCTGCTGGTATCTGATCAGCCAATGATTCCTGAGGGAGTTAAAACAACGGAGAGTGACAGTTCAGTTACTTCAAATTACGTGGAAACACATTTGAAAATTGGAATTGATTCTCTAAAACAATTGATTAATAATGGACTAACGGTAAAACATCTTAAGTTTTAACCGCTGTTAAATCATGCATACTATGTTGTTCTTGATCCACTATCAATGCGGTTCATCTGTATTCTTAGGAAAATCAAATAACAACATGGTGCCTGTATGATATCCGATTTCTGCCCAGTCGTCGGTATCGAAACGGAGTACCACAACTCCAGCAGTAGGAATATTGTACAGATCAGCATCAGCGAGATAATTTGCGAAATCTGTAAACCCCGGATTATGTCCAAACATTGCAATGCTGTCAATACCATTGGGAAAACTATTCACTATTTTCAGTAAAGCAGTTGGGTTTGCTTCATATATAGAGCTTTCTGTCTGAAGATCCTCAGTTTTGAAATTCCATACTTCTGCAAAGTGTTTTGCGGTAGACCATGCTCGTATGGCCGGACTGCTCACCAGATGTTGAGGTACCAGACCTTTCTTTAGGATCTTTTCTGCCATTGCAGGTGCATTTTTATGTCCGCGATGATTGAGCGGCCGGTCAAAATCTGAAGTAATATGGCTGTCTTTCCAGTCTGATTTTCCGTGTCTTATTAAAAGAAGCTGTTTCATCTGTTTATTTTATTTGTCAGGTTCATAGGTTTAACTATTTATGAAGTCAATAATTGGAGCTTCAGGCAGGTCTTTCATACATTTGAAATGTCCGAGAGGGCACTTTTCTAAACCAAATTTTGAGCAGGGTCTACAGGAAAGTTCAATTCCGGCAATAAAGGACTCAGAGATTTTATAAGGTTGTACACCCAAAAGTTCAGGGGTCGTACCACCCCAGATGGAGGCAAGGGGCTTGTTAAAGGCTTCAGATATATGGGTAAGACCAGTGTCAAACCCCAGGACTTTATGTGCCTTGGACACTAGAAAGACAGATTGATCCAGATTGGTTAGTCCACAGGTATTGTATATTTTATTTCCAAGAGTATTTTGAATAAGGTCTGCATTTTCTTTTACATCCTGTCCTCCAAGCAGTACAATGGGTGAATCAATACCTTCACAGATTTTAATGATCTGATCATTTGGCAAACGTTTGGTAAAGTGGGTTGCTCCGATTACAAAGGCCACATATTTTTCCTGATGAGATGGAGGAAGGAGATCTTTTAACTGGTAATCTTTGGATATGTAGTAATCAATGGGCTTGTTGTCGTTTTGAACACCAAGAAATTTAACGGTCTCCAAATATCTCTCTACCAGGTGTTTCTGGGAGATCATTTTCTTCCATTTGAATTTCAATGCAAGCCATTTGTTGATCCTGTCTTTCTTATATGTTGTGGAGGGGATATGGGTAGACAGTTTGATTATAGAAGTACGGAGGTTATTGTGCAGGTCTACAATCAGGTCAAACTTTTCTGCTTTAATGTCTTTAATCGTATCGGAGAGTTTTGGCTTTAATGTATGGAGTTTACTGAGGTATGGATTATTCTGATAGATGTACTGAAAAGCAGGTTTAGTCAGAAAATGAACTTCACAGTCAGGTAATTGTTCTTTAAGACATCGGACTACAGGTGTAGTATATATGATGTCTCCCATGGAACTCAATCTGATCACAAGTATTTTTGCAGGTTTTTTCAACGCTTTTATTTCTGATTTGATGAGGATATGCTGTTTTTCTTTGTTTCAAAGAAAGTTGAAATTTCTGTAAGGCTCATGGCATTAAGGCACTGAGCAGCAGTTAAACCACCCTTTCTACCAACAAGTACACCATAATGCATGTCATGGAAACCTTCTGTGCGGTGAGCATCTGGATTTACGGAAAGCAAGACGCCTCTTTCCAGTGCATACCTGTGCCAGCGCCAGTCCAGGTCAAGACGGAGCGGATTGGCGTTGATTTCTATGACTACCCCATTATTGGCGCAGGCATCGATTACTTTTTTATAATCTATAGGATAACCTTTTCTACTCAAAAGAAGCCTTCCGGTTGGGTGTCCCAGGATTGTCGTGTACGGGTTTTCAATAGCCTTGATTAATCTGGCTGTAGCCTTCTCTTCATCCATTCTTAAATTGCTGTGCACGGAAGCCACTACAAAATCAAATGTCTTAAGGATCTCTTCACTGTAGTCCAGGGAGCCGTCATTTAGGATGTCACTTTCGATACCTTTGAATATTCTGAATGGGGCAAGTTTTTGATTTAAGGCATCTATCTCCTGATGTTGAGCATAAACGCGTTGTTCATTTAGTCCATTGGCATAAAAGGCCGATTTGGAATGGTCGCACATACCCAGGTACTCCAGTTTGAGGTTTTCTTTGCAGAACAAGGCCATTTCTTCCAGTGTATGTACACCATCACTCCAGGTGGAGTGGTTGTGCAGGCTTCCTTTAAGATCCTGTCCTGTGAGCAGGAGGGGCAGCTTATTTGTTCTTGCCAGTTCCAGTTCATTTAAGCCTTCCCGCAGTTCAGGTTCTACATAAGCTAATCCTGCTTTCTGATAAATAGATTGTTCACTGGTAAAAGGTCCCGGGCCTGCGTGTTTCAGTACTTCGGTAACATGTTGCTCATTTCCGGTTAAGATAAACCAGTCCAGGTAGAATGAATCTCTTTCTGTAACCTTAAGCGTTATCTTTAAACCAAAAGGGCTATCTGCAACAAAAGAACCATCTGTTTGCTCCAGAAAAGACAGGGGGTCAAAATTGACCAGCTGATCTATAACTTCTTCTGGTGAATCTGAGCCAATCAAAAAGGGAACCTCTTCTATAATCTCCAGGCAGCGGCGGTAATCTCCTCCGATACCCAGAAGTGGTTCATTCTTAAATTGGTTCAACCATAACGCAAAATCAGCAAATAGCTTATTAACCAATCCTTCGGCACGCGCATACAAGAATTTCCCCTGTGCGGCCATGCTGAATTCAATCACTTTTTTAATTTCTTCCTGTGTTTTTAAGCCGAAGCCTTTGGCTTCAATTAAACGGTTTTCGTTGCAGGCGTAATGCAGCTCTCCGATGGTTTCTATGCCCAGATCTTTCCAGATTACAACAATTTTTTTTGGACCGATGCCTTTAATACCGAGCATATCAACAATACCTTCAGGTGTTTCCTGGAGAATATTGTCCAAATCGGTCATCGTTCCTTTGTTCAGCAGTTCCCAGACCTTCGAAGAAATGCTCTTGCCCAGACCATCTATTTTTTCAATCTCTTCCAGGGTTTTATCTTTGATTGCGAAAGGGAGTTTATCTATTTTAAATGCAGCATTGGCTACAGATTTGATCTTAAATGAGTTCTCATTGTGCAATTCCATCAGTTGGGAAAGCAAACGAAGAGTACGGGATATGGTCTTGTTTTCCATGGACTGCTAAGTTAAAAAAAAGCTTTGTTTTTTGTTTAAGCAATCGTGGCACAGTTTTTTGTTCTCCTTATAAAAAAAAATAAAGCTGATGAATAACATAAAACTGGTTTGTATCGGGTTGCTTGCCCTGAATATGGGATGCAGCCACTCTGATAAAAGAGCTGTTGATCGGAAAGATTCAACGGATAGGGAACAGGCGACAACTGCATTAAAGGAAACAGGGATACCTAAGATAGGAGACCTGCAATTGGTTGTGCCTGGGCGACAGATGGGGAAAATAAGTATCGGACAAGATATGGAAGAAGTGTTTAAATTACTTGGTAAACCAGATGATGGCGATGCCGCGATGGGTAAGGCATGGTCAATTTGGAAATTGAAAAATGGTGAAAGCGGATCTGGCAATGGGGAAATGGCAATTTATTCTACCTATAAAGACAGTGCAATGTCTTCAAAGGTCGTGAAACAGGTAATGGTTAATACAGGAGGTTACGCAACAAAGAATGGTCTGCAGAACAATGCAGATCTGGGACATATTATTCAGGGATTACCCTCCCTAAAGCAGGTGTCTATGTACGTGGATGACGCTAAGAAAGATACCTTGTATGTATATGATTCCAAAGAGGAAGGCCTGTCCTTTGATGTAAAAAAGGCGAATGACCAGTACTTTACAAGAGCAATGACCATTCACCCTAAAAATGAATCTGTAAGCAATACTTATTTAACTATCCATCCGGGATGGAGAAAAGTACAGTAGCAAAAAGAACTATTGTACTTTGATTTCAAACGGCATTCTTGCCTGCAGGCCAGAATTGATGATGGCTTTTTTCATTTGCTGATATAGGAGGTAATTGTCTCCAAATTCCTGTTTGGCATAATAAACCTTGATCTTATCTGTTGTATTTTCAATCAGTGATTTAAAAGGGTCCATTTTTTCAGGATATTCAACAACGCGGTATTCCTTTAATTTTGCTTTTTTTCCTGCGGCAACAAGGGCGTCGTTAAAACTTCCTAACCTGTCTGCAAGGCCGTTTTTTACAGCATCTGTGCCAACCCAGACATGACCGCCACCAATAGAATTAATATATTCCTTTGTCTTTTTACGTCCATCTGCTACTCTGGTAATGAAACTGTCGTAGACATGGTTGACATCATTTTGGATAATAAAACGTTCTCCTGAAGTTAGAGGACGATTTACACTCATAATATCTGCATACTTTCCGGTTTTAACACCATCAAAGGTAATACCCAGCTTATTGTTCAACAGATTTTGGAAATTAGGGATAATACCAAAAACACCAATTGAGCCGGTGATTGTATTTGGTTGGACAAAGATTGAATCTGCCGCGCAACCTATATAATACCCCCCAGAAGCGGCAACGTCGCCAAAAGAAGCGATTACAGGCTTTACTTTTTTACTAAGGATGATCTCTCTCCAGATCACATCAGATGCGAGGGCACTGCCTCCTCCCGAATTTACTCTAAGAACGATGGCCTTGATACTGCTGTCTTCTCTGGCTTTTCTGATGGCCCTTGAGATTCTTTCAGAGCCTATAGAATTGTCGTCGCCCTCACCGCCGGTGATATCCCCATTAGCATATACAACCGCAATTTTATCTTTGGCAGAAGGTGTATCCTGACTTAGGTTCTCTGCGTAGTCATTGATGGTTACCGTACGCATATTGTTGCCTTTTTCTGTTCCACTCAGCGTTTTAAGTTCAGCAATGATTTCGTCTTTGTATTTCAATCCGTCTACCATTTTGGCATTTAAAGCATCCTGCGGAAGCTGGATCTTATAATTGTTTGCCCAGGAAAACAGACTGTCTTTTGGAATGTTCCTGGTTTGAGCTATTCCTTCCAGAAAGGTGTTGTATAGGCCCCCTACATAAGCCGTAACCTGCTGGCGGTTGTAATCACTCATTTTATCTGTAATAAAGGGCTCTACAGCACTTTTGTAATTTCCAACGCGTATAATCTGTGCCTCTACACCAAGTTTCTCCAGTGCACCTTTAAAAAACATCAGTTCTGAACTGAAACCTTTAAACTCCAGCGCCCCCTGAGGATTGAGATATACTTTGCTGGCAGCGGAGGCAAGGTAATAAGCGTCCTGTGAGTAGACTTCGCTGTAGGCGATAATTTGTTTTCTGCTGGACTTGAAGTCAACCAGTGCATCCCTAATCTCTTTAAGTGTAGCCTTTCCTGCTCCGGGAGCGCTTACATTAAGATAAATGCATTTGATGTTATCATCTGTTTTTGCTTTTTTAATGCCTCTGATCAGATCATTGAAACCAATGCTCTTTTCGCCAGAGCCAATTACCGGAAGATATTCAAAACGTTTGTTGAGGGTACGTTCTTTAATGGTTTGATCAAGATTTAAATACAGAACGCTATTGCTTTCTACAGGAATCTTCTTGTCTTCACTTATCGAGGAGACAATGCCTATTACAATGGCCACGAAAACTAAGCTAATCAGGACAATGGAAATCACAAAACCAAGAACTGTAGCAAAAACATATTTGAAAAAATCTTTCATATTAAAGGTCAATTATTTTGTAAATATAGGAATCCTATAATAGCATCAGGTTACAAAACGCAATAAGCTCCGAGATGTTTCCTAACTTTAGAGCGTATTATAAAATGTTGCCATATATGCTATTGGATAGACGAACTGTTTATTTGTTACTCGGAAGTAATTTAGGGGAGAGACGTCAGCTGATTACGGATGCAATTGATTATCTTGAGAAAGAAGTTGGAGTAGTAAAGGGGATTTCCTCTTTTTATGAAACCGCAGCCTGGGGAAAAGAAGATCAACCCTCTTTTCTAAATGTTGCAGTTGAAGTAGAAACCAGATTCTCTGCAGAGGAGGTATTGGAAAAGATTCTGTCAATTGAAAAAGAATTGGGGCGGATAAGGCATGAGAAATGGGGGGCAAGATTGATCGATATTGACTTGATTCTGTATGGCAATGAAATTATCGATATTCCCGACCGGCTTCAGGTTCCGCACCCTCAAATGCAATACCGTAAATTTGTGTTGGTGCCGCTGGCTGAAATAGCCGGAAATGTAGTGCATCCTGTTTTAGGGGTGGAAATTTCAGAGATATTAAAAAGTTTGGCAGATAATCTGCCAGTCATAAAAGTATAATTTATTAGTTTTGTTTAATGATCGACTTAGAAAAAAATAACTTGCCGCTTGATCTTTCTTATCTGAAGGACATGTCTGGAGACAGTGCTGAATTTATGATCGAAATGATCGATATGTTCAAGCAGCAAACGCCCATATATATGGCAGATCTGGAGCAAGCAGTGAGAGATGAGGATTGGACAAAAGCTTCTGGATTTGCACACAAGATCAAACCAACTTTTGTATATGTGGGCCGGGAAGATGCAAAAGATCACATGCAAATGATTGAACATTGTGCACGTGATCTAAAAGAGGTGGATAAAATTCCCGCTCTGTTTAATGAGGTGAATGAATTTGTTCAGCTTTTGTATGGGCAGCTTGATCAGACCAGGGCAGAATTGGAAAAAAGACTTTAACTTTGATTTTCTGCGGATGGACTGTTGCGTTTAAAATGCAATATCGATGTCGCAATATACAGCACGAGTACAAACGGTATAGCCGCAAATTTCAAAAATGCGATCAGGATTGCTGAAATGATCAGGAATATAAATTTTATTTTATTACCTGCCCAGTCCAGTGAGCCAAATTTAAGGGAGAAAATCCTGATTTCACTTACCAGAAGGCCGCTCATGAGTAGCGTTAAACCTAAAAGCAGCAAAGTCGAATTGATCAATGCGGGATAGTCTCTCTGAATAAAAGGAAGAGAAACGATAAATAAAGTATTCATTGGTGTGTTTAAGCCAATAAAATCTTCCGTTTGTCTGGTATCTATATTGAATTTTGCTAACCTGAGCGCAGAAAAAATGGTGATGATGAAACCAAAATAAGGCAAATATGTTGAAGAGTAGTCGCTCTGGGCTAAAAGCTGGAACATGACTACTCCTGGAAGAAAACCGAAACTCACCATATCAGCCAGTGAGTCCAGTTCCTTACCAATATTTGATTTTACATGCAGTAACCTGGCAGAAAACCCATCAAAGAAATCAAAAATTCCAGACATTAAGACCGCATAGGCCGTGATGTTAAACTCGCCTTTAAAAGCAAAAACAATCCCAATACATCCGGAAAGAAGATTCGCGCAGGTTAACGCATTAGGAATGTGTTTCTTCATTATCTAGCTGTTCATAGATATTAAAAACTCTTCATTAGATTTTGTGCCTTTTATTTGTGCCTGTACAAATTCCATAGCTTCCTGAGAGTTCATGTCTGCCAAATGGTTTCTTAAAATCCATACACGCTGCAGAGTATCTCTGTCATGTAACAGATCATCTCTTCTTGTACTTGAAGCTGTAATATCAATTGCAGGGAATATACGTTTGTTTGATAATTTACGATCAAGTTGTAGTTCCATATTACCTGTACCTTTGAATTCTTCAAAGATCACTTCATCCATTTTTGAACCGGTATCCGTTAGAGCTGTTGCAAGTATCGTCAATGAACCACCCTTTTCTATGTTACGCGCCGCACCAAAGAAACGTTTTGGTTTATGTAAAGCATTAGCATCTACACCACCGGAAAGAATCTTTCCTGAAGCAGGGGCTGTTGTATTGTATGCTCTCGCCAGACGGGTAATTGAATCCAGCAGAATCACTACATCATGACCACATTCTACCAATCTTTTAGCTTTGTCTAAAACAATGTTGGCGATTTTAACATGTCTTTCTGCAGGCTCATCAAAAGTAGAAGCAATAACTTCTGCTCTTACGCTTCTGGCCATATCTGTAACCTCTTCAGGGCGTTCATCAATTAAAAGAATGATCAGATAAACTTCGGGGTGATTTTTCGCAATCGCGTTGGCCACTTCTTTCAGTAAATTGGTTTTACCCGTTTTAGGCTGTGCCACAATTAAACCACGCTGACCTTTACCAATTGGGGTAAACAAGTCTATGATACGCGTAGAGTAATTATTAGTCTCTGTAAACAGATTTAATCTTTCTGTAGGAAATAACGGCGTCAGGTAATCAAATGGAACACGATCTCTCACGTCTGCCGGTAAACGACCGTTAATGGTTTCTACTTTAACCAACGGAAAATATTTCTCGCCTTCTTTAGGAGGACGGATACTTCCGTTCACAGTATCTCCCGTCTTTAATCCAAATAATTTGATCTGGGACTGGGATACATAAATATCATCAGGCGAAGAAAGGTAGTTGTAATCAGCCGATCTTAGAAAGCCATAACCATCGGGCATAATTTCAAGAACACCTTCATTGGTAATGGTATTATCGAAGTCCAGATTCGAGTAGCTGTTTTCGTTCTGCGGTTGTTTATTGTTGTTTCCGTTATTGTTCCCGCTATTGCCATTGTTGGCATTGTTGGCATTTGGGTTTTTAGGTCTGTTGTCAGGCTTGTTCCTCTTCTGATCAGGATTGTTTTGTACAGGAGCAGGAGCTGGAGTTGGCGCTTCAGTTACTTTTTTGTTTTCAGTTGCCTGTACAGCAGGTGCCGTTATTTTTACCGCTGGCTCTTCTGCAGGTACTTCAGGAAGACTTTCCAATGGCTCTGCAGAGGGTGTGTCAAATAAAGTTGCTTTATTTGGAGCTGCCGTATCTTTCTCATCCTTCGCTGGAATGCGTGTGCGTTTTCTTACTGGTTTATCACCAGTTGCTGCAGCTTTAGTTAGTTTAGGTTTAGCAACTTTTTCCAGAACGGTTTCTGTTCCAGGTGAGAGTGTTGCAGTATCCTGGTTCGTAATTTGAGCCATGATTTCTACCAGTTCGGCTTTACGTAACTCATCAGCATTTAGGATGCCCTGAGCTTTTGCCAGCTCACGCAATTCAGCGGTGAGTTTTTCATTTAATTCTGTTTTGTTAAACATTTATGTAGTATGTAGCGAATTTTTGTTAAAAGTAATTATCAACTGAGCAAAGCAAAAAATGCAAGAGTAAGTGTTATTTTGAAACAAAACGTTTGAGATTTTCTGGAATGGTCAGATAACTTTTAGAGAATTATGTTGCAATTGTATGTATTTGTAAATTAATCTCCAAGAAAAAAAGGAAAATCTTAGAAATAAATTACAAGAAAGTTTAAAAATCCCTTCTTGATACCTGTTTAAAATTAACATATTTGCACAAATTTTACCAGATGAACAAAACCCAGCTATTTGAGGAAATCCAGAAAAAACGGTCTTTTTTATGTGTAGGCCTAGATACCGTTCTTGAACAAGTTCCAGAACATCTGCTTAAGTATAAAGACCCGGTACTGGAATTTAACAAACAGATCATTGACGCAACACAAGATCTTTGTGTTGCTTATAAACCCAATACTGCTTTTTATGAGGCCCGGGGTTTAAGGGGTTGGGAAAGTTTAATCGAGACCTGGAAATACATCCCGAAGAATATTTTTACTATTGCTGATGCAAAACGGGGAGACATTGGAAATACATCAGCAATGTATGCAGATGCTTTTTTTAATGCGGAGAAATCAGGAATGAGCTTTGATTCGATTACTGTTGCGCCTTATATGGGTAAAGATTCAGTAGGCCCTTTTCTGGAATATCAGGACAAATGGGTGATCTTACTGGCATTAACTTCGAATCCATCTCATAGTGACTTCCAAACCCAGCCAGTACCGGATGGGAAATTATACGAAGAAGTGATTCGGATTTCTTCACAATGGGCAAATGCCGAACAGTTGATGTATGTAGTTGGTGCGACCAGAGGAAAAGAATTCGAAAATATCAGAAGACTTGCCCCAGATAACTTTTTACTGGTTCCAGGAGTGGGTGCGCAAGGCGGAAGTTTGTCAGACGTTTGTGAGTTCGGATTAAATTCCACTTGTGGACTACTTGTTAATTCCTCCCGCGGAATTATATATGCGGGTAAGGGCCTGGACTTTGCAGAAAAGGCAAGAGAGGAAGCAAAAAAACTTCAACGCGAAATGGAAGATATCCTTGTGAAGGCCGGATTGGTATAAGCTACAGAAGTTTATAAAATATTTTGATTCAATACCGATTCCTGGTTTTTATACGTTTTTGATTAAATAATAGCGCTCACAATCAAAAAAAATGTCTAAATTGTATGACCAGAATAAAAACTAAAGGAATTGACATGTTTCAGCGAGTGGTTACTTTTTTTGAAAAGCAAAGTTTTGGTGTATGTACCTACCTTGCCGATAAACTGAATATATCCATCAGCAAGATCAGATTGTTCTTTATCTACTCCTCTTTTCTGGCGGTAGGTTTTCCAATCATCTTTTATGTGCTTGCTGCCTTGGTGCTGGATGTAAGACATTATATCAAAAAAATAAGACTTAGAATCTGGGATGTATAAAATCTCTAACAGATCAGTAATGTTTAAATATATTATAGATGTACTTGCAATCCTCAATACATACAATTTTTATATTTTATATTTGCTGGTGATTAATACGAATAAAGTAAAATGGCGCTAAGGGGAAACCAATTTAAATCTAATTCATTCAAGAACGAATCTGCGGAAAAACAAGGTGCAAGGTCGGCCAAACCGGAAAGGGAGCGATTTCAGACAAGAATGCCCAGTTTTGATTTTCATAATGAACGTGTCATTAAAATTCTGGGATTATTCTTTGTAATTCTGTCTTTATATTTTCTTATCGCATTTACTTCCTACCTGTTTACATGGCAGGACGATTACAGTTATGTGATTGATGCGAATGGGGGATGGCATAATTTATTTAAAACTTTTGATGAGCTCAAAGCCCTGAATGTAACCCCGGTTGTACAAAACTGGTTGGGTAAATTTGGAGCATTATTGTCTCATCAGTTTATTTATGAGTGGTTTGGATTGGCTTCTTTCCTGTTCATTTTTGTGTTTTTTGTAATTGGATACCGACTGCTGTTCAAAGTTAGGATTTTTCCAATGGAGAAAACCCTTGGATACAGCTTGTTTTTCCTGTTATTTACCTCTTTAACACTGGGCTTTGCACATTCCTTTATGGGAGAAGCTCCTCACTACATTGAAGGTGAGTTTGGTTATTGGACCAATAAATTGCTGGTCGCACAGATTGGAGTGGCGGGAGTAGGTGGTTTGGTGGCCTTTCTGGCCTTAACTATTCTTATTATTGCCTATAATATCGACTTTAAACTACCGGAACGGAAAAAGAATTTTGTTCCTGAAGTTCCGGACCATGTTGAGCTTGAAAATGAGATCAAATCTGAGCCAGTTGAATTCCCGGTAAGAGACCGCTTTCCAAATCAGCAAAAACAAGAACAAAATATTGTACAAAACCCAAACCGGTTTGAAGAAAGAAAGGCTGAGGAACCAGAAGAAATTATTCCAGTAGCCTTGCCGGTATCTAATACCCCAATCGTACTTTCTCCAAGCCCGTCTACATCACCTCCTTCCGCTATACAGCCCAATAAATTATTTGAAATGGAAGTGGTGGCAGAAGAGGCTAAAGCTGAGCCGGAGCTTACTATAGAGAAAACAGAAGAAGAGAAAAAATCTGAGGAATTGGTGGAGCAGTTTGGTAACTATGACCCAACATTGGATCTGGCCAGTTATAAGTATCCGCATCTGGATCTGCTGGAAAATTATGGTTCCAATAAAATCTCCGTTAATGCAGAAGAGCTGGAGGCGAATAAGAACAAGATTGTAGAAACCCTGAACCATTATAATATTGAGATTGACAAGATCAAGGCAACCATTGGTCCAACGGTAACACTTTACGAAATTATACCTGCACCAGGCGTAAGGATTTCGAAAATTAAAAATCTGGAGGATGACATCGCCTTAAGCCTTGCAGCCTTAGGTATACGTATCATTGCGCCTATGCCCGGGAAGGGAACTATTGGTATTGAAGTACCAAACATGCATCCTGAAATGGTTTCTATGAGAAGTATCCTGGCTACAGAAAAGTTCCAGCAAACTACTATGGATTTGCCGATAGCAATGGGTAAAACCATTTCAAATGAGGTATATATAGGTGATCTGTCTAAAATGCCCCACTTGCTTGTTGCAGGGGCGACTGGTCAGGGTAAATCTGTAGGGATCAATTCCATTCTGGTGTCTCTTTTATATAAAAAGCACCCTTCACAGCTTAAGTTTGTACTGGTTGACCCTAAGAAAGTGGAGTTAACCCTGTTTAATAAGATAGAACGGCACTTTTTGGCTAAACTTCCAGGTGAAGCTGATGCGATTATTACAGACACTAAAAAAGTAATTAATACGCTGAACTCTCTCTGTATCGAAATGGATCAACGGTATGACCTGTTGAAAGATGCACAGGTTAGAAATTTGAAAGAGTATAACGAGAAATTTATTAAACGCAAATTAAATCCAAACAACCTGCATAGATTCTTGCCATACATTGTATTGATTGTGGATGAGTTTGCGGATTTGATGATGACCGCAGGTAAAGAAGTGGAAACTCCGATTGCCAGATTGGCACAGCTTGCGAGAGCGGTGGGAATCCACCTGGTTTTGGCTACGCAGCGTCCGTCAGTTAATATTATAACTGGTACTATTAAAGCCAACTTCCCGGCGAGGCTTGCCTTTAGGGTACTTTCTAAAATCGATTCACGTACGATTCTGGATAGCGGGGGTGCAGATCAACTGATTGGTAGAGGGGATATGCTTCTTTCAACAGGAAACGATCTGATCAGGCTTCAATGTGCTTTTGTGGATACACCAGAAGTAGACCGTATTTCTGAATTCATCGGTAATCAAAGAGGTTATCCAGAGGCATACCAATTGCCGGAATATGTAGACGAAGCTGCTGAAAACGCTAAAATGGATTTTGATGCTTCAGACCGGGACTCTATGTTTGAAGATGCAGCCAGATTAATTGTTATGCATCAGCAAGGTTCTACTTCTTTGATCCAACGTAAACTGAAACTTGGTTACAACCGGGCTGGCCGGATTATAGATCAGCTCGAAGCAGCAGGAGTGGTTGGTCCATTTGAAGGAAGTAAAGCAAGGGAAGTGTTGATTCCCGATGAATATGCTTTGGAACAATTCTTGAATAACTTAAACGATTAGTTCATCAGGTAGTTCAAAGCCTGTAAAATTTTTTTTATGAGAAAGATAACAGTCCTGTTGTTCATGTTAATTTCGGGGATTTATACTCCCGGACAGGCGCAACCAGAAGCCAAAGCTAAATCTATTTTAGCAGAAGTAAGCAAAAAATACAGATCCTACGACGTAGTAAAAGCAGAGTTTGTTTTTACGATAGATAATCCTGAAGCTAAAGTAAAAGAAAGCCAAAAAGGTACACTATATGTCAAGGCCAATGCAAATAAGTATAAAATGAGCATGGACGATAAAGATTTGATTAGTGATGGTAAAAGCCAGTGGAGTTACCTTAAAGCAGATAAAGAGGTGCAGGTTTCTAATGTAGATAACGGAAGTGATGCACTCAATCCTGCCCGTATTTTTACGATGTACGAAAAAGGATTTAAATCTATTTATACTGGCGAAAGTAAATCGGGAGGGAAGGTTTATCAAATGGTTGACCTGGCGCCAATCGATATTAAAAAGCCCTATTTTAAGGTGAGGCTAAGTATAGATAAAATGGCTAAACAGATCTCTAATGTGGTAATTTTTGATAGGAACGGAAATAAATATACCTATAACGTTAAATCTTTTGTGCCGAATGTCAAAGTGCCTGAAAGCACCTTTATTTTTGATGCAAAAAAATATCCTGGTGTGGAGTTAGTTGATTTGAGATAATGAAGGTAACGTTTTTAGGAACAGGTACCTCACAGGGAATTCCGGTCATCAGTTGTGGCTGTGAAGTTTGCCTGTCTGATGACTACAGGGATAAACGCCTCAGAACTTCTGTTCTTCTGGAAACAGACGATAAAACCATTGTTATTGACAGTGGTCCGGATTTTCGTTATCAGATGCTCAGAGCTAGCGTTAAGGATCTTGATGCAATCATTTATACACATGAGCATAAAGATCATATTGCTGGTTTGGATGATATCAGGCCTTTTAACTACCTGTTGAAAAAGAATATTGACATTTATGCAACGATCAGAGTAGAACAAGCATTAAGACGGGAATTTTCCTATATTTTTTCTGAAATTCAGTACCCGGGACTTCCGCAAATCAATTTACATGAAATTTCTGCTGATCATTCCTTTAATATTGGAGAGACCCTGATTGAACCAATTGAAATTATGCATTATAAGCTTCCTATTCTAGGCTACAGGATCAATGATTTCACTTATATTACCGATGCCAAAACGATTTCTGACGAAGCTGCAGAGAAAATTAAGGGTACAAAAATTCTGGTGATTAATGCTTTGCAAATTGCAGATCATATTTCTCATTTTAACCTGGAGGAAGCAGTTACTTTTGCGAAAAAGATTAATGCTGAAGTAACCTACCTTACACATATCAGTCATAACCTCGGCCTGCACAATGAAGTAGAGAAAGTTCTGCCAGAAAACATCCGGCTGGCGTATGATGGATTAACTGTATACTTATAAATTCGGAGATCAGTTATAGGCTTGAATATCTGTTATGTACAGAATCCTTTATAGGTGCTTGAACAAAATAAGTTGTAAAAGTTCAAATTATCATTATAAACTTTAGAGATTAAATCTATATTTGCACTTAATATACCCGGGTGGCGAAATTGGTAGACGCGCCAGCTTGAGGGGCTGGTGCTGGCAACGGCGTGGCAGTTCGAATCTGCTCTCGGGTACTTTAAGCAAGCAGAATAGACAACATGTTTATTCTGCTTTTTTATTTTTAAAGCTATTGCTTTTTATTATGGATAGCATAATCATTAGCCATCATAATCAATATCAAGGTTGAACTGATATAGTAATCCTGCAAGGTTCAATGCTGAAAATTTTGCCTGTTTAACCTTATTCACGGCCGGATCAAAACTGAAATTTCTTGCAGTTCGAAAATCTGCTTTTTCTAAAATGGACCGAACAAAACTGGCCCCCGAAAGATCGCAATTATGAAATATACTGGATGTCAGATCAGTTTCTTCAAAATCTGTTTGTTTGAGCGAGCAATCTATAAACTTGGTTTTTTTGAGTTTTGTACCAAAAAAGGTAGAATAATCCAGATGACTTTGTTCAAAAAGGAAGGAAAACAAAAACTTGTTGCATTTTGAAAAATCAATACCTAATATTTTGCAACCGATAAAAGTAGCGTCTTTAAAGCCTGTACCTACCACAGTGGTTAAGGAAAAATTGCATTGTTTGAATTGACAATCCATAAAGTCATTGTAGCTCAAATCACTTTTAGAAAAATTGCAGTTAATAAATTCACAGTTTATGAATTCACGATTTTGCAGTTTCTTCTCTGAATAGTCAATCTGAGTAAATGTTTTTCCCTGATGAGTGATTGTTTCGTTTGACTCGTTCATCATTTTCAATCAGGAGCAACCATTCCAAATTCCGACCATTCTTCCTTCGATGGCCCATAAATGCCTTGAACAGGTAAACCTAATATCCGCATAATTACAGTCATCTGTCCGCGGTGATGCGTTTGATGCGCAATCAGAACCCGCAATATTTTTCCTTTTTCCCACTGTTCTCCATACATTTCAACCTGGTCTGATAGTGCTGAGTCTGTGTATTTTGAACGAATAGCTTTAACCAACAGGTTTGCATATTTTGTGTAGATATCTGTCAAAGACGAAGCATTATCAGGTGTCTGAACATGTTCCAGCTCATCTGATGTAAACAGGCCAGCGCGGTGCCCCATTTCAGTAATCGTCTGAGTCAGGTGCCAGGCTAAACGTTCCAGTGAACGGACATCAGGGTGAACCTTTTCTTTAAGTGTATTGTCTGTAATCGAGGAAAAAATTTTAGCAGTTCCTTCCGCTTCTACTGTCCAGTCCTTGATGAAATCTTCAATGCTTCTATACATGTCGATGAAATTATAAATGTCTGAGGCAAATATAGATTAAAATCACAAATGCTAAAATAATTAGATGTAAAATATTGAATGCTATATTTATTAGTTATTTAGTTTTCTGTTATTATCGATCATACTTATATGGTTGATGAATATTTAAAAGACTGGAATAGCTAAAAGCTGCTAAAGACCTCTGGCCTCTACTGAATTACCAATTTCTTCAATAATATCATCGTCCAGAGCAGACATGCGTGAGTTATCATACCATTTACCAAAGAAATCCCTGCCAATCTCGTATCCGACATGCTGACGGATTACATTAATCCTTAAAGGTTTTTGACTTTTAAGCCTTACTCCGTATATATCACTATTAATCTTGATGTTGAACGCTTCCATATTTGCTGTTTAATAATTTTATTTGATGATTAAAACTACTATTAGAACAGAAAATCAACGCTATTGTTTGAGAAATGGCTGTCTTTAAAGGGAGGTATCCCTGGCCGTGATCATCAGTAAAGTCGCCGCCTCTCCGGAGCAAATTAAATCTGCGGGTCTTTATGTGGAAAAATTCGCAACAGACACCTTGTATGCGAGAGTAGATGGTGTCTATCGCGATGGCGAATTGTATTTGATGGAACTGGAACTCATTGAACCTTATCTGTTCCTGAATACGGATCCGGAAGCCTTTCAGAACTATTATATAGCCTTAGCAGAGATCATCAACAAAAATGGAAAACAATAAATTAATAGGCTGTTTGCTGGCTTTCCTTGCACCGGGGTGTTAACATAGAATGGCTGCTCACCATGAGGCTATTGGTTTCAGGATGGCTGGTCTATGCTTATTGGAATTATTTCCTTTTTTCAACCGGTCTGTTGTTCAGATAATCTGTTGGCGACATGCCAAACTGTTTTAGAAATACCCTTCCAAAATGAGTTTGGGAACTGTAACCCACCATCTCTGAGATTTCATAAATCTTTAAGGTCCCTTCACTGAGTAGTTCAGCGGCCCTTTTTAAACGGGCCAGATTAATCAATTCATTAGGAGAAAGGTTAGAGATTGATTTAATTTTCCTGTACAAGGTTGGGCGGCTCATGTTCATGTTTTCGGCAAGGTGTTCTACGTCCAGCTGTTGATTTTGAATATTCTGAACAATAATGCTCTGGATTTTTTCAAGGAATTGTTCATCGGCTTTGGAGTAAGCAATGCTTTTGATATGGAGAAGAGGGGAGCTCGAGAAATAAGCTTTGATCTTGTTGCGGTTAGCAATAAGGCTCGATGCCTGAACTTGTAAAAACTCCGGAGAAAACGGTTTTTCCATATACACATCTGCACCCAGTTCCAGACCTTCAATTTTAGACTGCATTGTATTTTTTGCAGTAAGAAGGATCACTGGAATATGGCTAAATTCAATACTGGATTTAATTCTTTTGCAAAATTCAAAACCATCCATTTCAGGCATCATTACGTCGCTGATCACCAGATGTACAATTTCCTGCTCCAGCCGCAACAGGCCCTCTTTGCCATTCTCGGCCACCAATACCTGGAATTTTTCACTCAGATCATCAGAAATAAAATCCAGAATATCTTCATTGTCGTCTACAAGAAGTACAACGGGTTTTTCCTCAACCACTGCTTCATTTACAAAACTTATTTCTTTTTCCATTTTCCTTCTAAATTAAATTCCATAGTTTGATGAATAGGGAAGCGTGCAACAAATATATTATAATCACCCTCATTTTCAGTCAAGTTCAGCTGTCCTTTGTGTAGTTCTGTGAGGGATTTGGAAATGGATAATCCAATACCAGTACCCTGTTTCATTTCGGTTTCTCTTGCCCTGAAAAAAGGCTCAAAGATCTTGTCTTTCAAATCAGCAGCGATTTTACTTCCATCGCTCTTAACCAGAATGGTAAACTCATCGTTATGTTCCTGGACAATGAGTTTAACCTCTACAATAGATTTACCGTATTTAATGGCATTGTCTATCAGGTTACTCATAATCTTATAGAAAGCTTCCAGATCTATATAGGCAAACAAATCCTTTTCCGGAAGGATCATCTCATAATGGAGCCGTTTCTGTTCTGCAGCAAACTGGAACTGCAAGTTGACATCTCGAAGCAAATCTGAGATATTGGCTTTCACAAAATTAAGAGAAAAGCCTGAAATTTCTGTTTTCCTGAAATCCAGCAATTGATTGGTCAGGTTAAGTAAACGTTCTGTATTTCGATCCATGATCCTCAGGTTTTTTTCTATTGGATCAGAGTGTATTTCTTTAGACAATTTGAGCAGTTTTTCCATGGGGCCTTTAATGAGCGTAAGTGGCGTACGGACCTCATGGGCTACATTTGTAAAAAATTCTATTTTGGCCTGATAGATCTCCTTTTCCTTTTTGTGCCCAAAGATTTCCATTCGTCTTTTGTTCCTGCTTTCTGTTCTTTTATGATATTCCCAAACCAGAACCGAAACCAGTCCGATAATTACAATAGCATAGAGCAAGTAAGCCTGAGGTGTCTTCCAGAAAGGAGGGAGTATGGTAATGTGGAGTTGTACATTGTTCGTGCTCCAAAGTTTACTGCCACTAATCATCGATTTGGCCTCAAATACATATTTCCCCGGGGCAAGTTTAGTAAAATATACCTTTCTGTTTGTTTTTAAGTATTCCCAGTTGTTATACAGACCCTTCATCTTATAGGCGTATTCAGTCATTTCCGGAGCAATATAACTGAGGGCAGCAAAATCAATACTAAAGGAAGACTGATTATGCTGCAAGATGATCTCCTTAGTGTAGAGCATGGATTTGCCCGATATTGACTTCGTCAGCTGACGCTGGTTTTCCGTATTATCGATCTGGAATCCGGTTAGAAAAACCTGGGCAGTCGCAGTTGTGGTATTCAACTGTTCGGGAAGGAAACTGATCATACCCTTTACACTACCAAAATAAAGCCGTCCGTCGGTATCTTTAAAAGAGGAGTTATAATTGAACTGATCAGTCAGAAGTCCGTCTTCCCGGGTATAGGCTTTTACAACCCTCGTTTGTGGGTTAAAACGCAAAATGCCTGCTGTACTGCTGATCCATAAATTACGTCTGTTATCTTCCTGGATCCGGAAAGGAAAGTTGCTTGGAAAACCATCTCTTACAGTAAACGATTTAAAGGTGGACGTCTTTTTATTAAACAGGGCCAGTCCACCACCATCCGTAGCTACCCAGATATTTTTGTGGCTGTCTTCAAAAATCCCATTTACGGTATTGTTGCGCAAGGAGGTTTTATCATTGTCTTTTGATATGAAATTCCTGAAGGTTGGATCTCCAAGTTTGAAATTAAACAGACCACTATTATAAGTACCTGCCCAGATGCTCCCCTCACTGTCTTGAATAATATTGTTATAGAAAGATACAGGCACACCCGGTACCAGGTCAAAATCATCATTCTTAGCATTATAGCTGTATAATCCTGAAGTCGTGGCCACCAAGATAATGCCTTGCCTGGTTTTATAAAGGCACAATATAAAATTAGACCTTAAAGAATTACCCCTTCCAGCATGATAGTGTTTGGTGATAAGACCGGTGTTGATATTCATAATATCCAGACCGTGTTCAAAAGTACCGATCCAGAGCTGATTGCCATTGGGTAGTAAAGCATGGACGTTGGAATGTGCAATGCTGTACTTTTGGCCATTTGGAAAATAGGAAGTAAAAAGACCTGTTCTGGGGTCTAGTTTGTTCAATCCGGCATCTTCAGTGCCAATCCAGAAATTTCCATTCTTATCCTTGCAAATTTCCCGGATAGCGCTCCCGCTGATCGCATTTTTCTGAAGGCCCGGGAAGTATTTGGTGAATACAGACGCGAAAGGAGAATAGTAATTTACACCACCAAAATAGGTTCCTGTCCATATGCCACCCTCACGATCTGCGCAAAGCGTATAAATGGCATTGTCTGACAAAGCATAGGGGGTTCCAACTTGTTTATGCAAGTGAGTGATGCTATTGTCCTTGTGACGATAAATATAAAGGCCAGACTCTGTTCCGATCCAGAATTCCTCATTTGCCGAGGCTTTGATGTCCCTTACATAGATATGTGTCTTGTCTGTATTCAGCGTAGCAAGGTCTTTTAAAGTATGTGTTTTCAGGTTAAACAACTTTAAGCCCTGATTAGTCGTGCCAATTAGTAACTGGCCATCCCCGGTCTCACTGATTGCAGAGATCCATCCGATGCTGGATGGGTGTGTCTTGTCTAGCAAATACCGGGTTTCAAATGCCCGGGCTGTTGGATTGTAAAACGCAATCTGGGCTTCCGGGCTTGTAATGATCATTTCGCCATTAGGGCGGCAAAAGAGATGAGTTGGAGAAAAGGAGGCCTCCATTTGTACAGTTGTGAGACTGTTTTTAATTGGATTGTACTGATATATTTTACCTCCGGAAAGTATCCAGATCAGGCCTGTATGGTCCATTTGGAGCACACTCATCGTCATTCCTCTGGTCAACGTTATACTGTTGAATGCCTCTTTTATAGGGTCATACCTATAAAGACCCCGGTCGGTGCCTACCCATATGCCAATTTTGCTGTCGCTCAGTAAAGAATGTATCTTGTCGCTTCCCAAGCTTTGTGGGTTGCTTACATCATGTCTGTAAGTCTTAAAGGAATAGCCGTCAAACCTGTTCAAGCCATCTTTTGTGCCAAACCACATAAAACCATTATGATCCTGTACACTGCAAAATACAGTGTTATTAGACAGCCCATTCTCCACCTGATAGTGCTTAAAATAGTAGGGCTGGGCATACAGCATCTTTGCTGTCAGCAGAAAAAAAGCAAGGATTAATAGTTTCAATAGTTTATAAATGGCTCTATGTTTCAAATATATCAAACAAATACGTTGTTTTAATTCCGAATGAAGATTGAGACTAAATGTTGAAATATTGAGACAGCAATACTTTACATCGTCGTTACGAATTAATCAAATGTACCGTAAGGATCAATGAAGATATCTTGTAACTGAAATCTATCCAGTGTACAGGAATTAAAATTAAGAAAAGAAAATTCGCTGAAATAGAGACAAATTGAAGAAAACTTGATACAAATGCGTAGAGCAGTCCAAGCCCAAAAATCCAATATTTGAGAAACCAAATTTTAAACTACATGAACAAAATTCTTTCTGGCGCTTTGCTTTTTATATTTACTTGTACTGTCGTTCGGGCACAACAAAAACCTTGGGCATTGATTAAGGACAGAATTGTTTCGCCATGGGCGGAAAAAGTAGATCCAAAAAATGTATTGCCTGAATATCCACGTCCTCAACTGGTACGTAATGGCAACTGGAAAAATCTGAATGGTTTGTGGGATTACGCCATTGTACCTAAAAGTCAGTCTGCACCAGCTGTCTATGAAGGAAAGATTTTAGTTCCCTTTGCTGTGGAATCTGCACTTTCAGGTGTAGGCCGGACAGTAGGCAAGGATAGTGTACTGTGGTACAGTCATATCATTGATATACCTTCTTTTATGAACAATAAAGAAGTAATGCTCCATTTTGGTGCTGCAGACTGGCAAACGGAAGTTTTTGTAAATGGAAAAAGTGCCGGATTGCATGAAGGAGGTTTTGATGCATTTACCTTTAACATTACAAGCCTGTTAAAAAAAGGCTCCAAACAGGAAATTAAAGTCAGAATTTGGGACCCTACAGACGAAGGGCCCCAGCCACGAGGAAAACAACAGAGAAAACCCGAAGGAATATGGTATACTCCTGTAACCGGCATCTGGCAAACCGTATGGATTGAAGCACTTCCTAAAACTCATATTATATCTACGAAACAAACACCAGATATCGATGCGAAAACACTGGAAGTCTCCGCAAAGATAGAAGGCATACAACCTGGTGATCGGTTAAGGCTTACAGCATTTGATGGGAAAAACAAAGTTGCTGAGCAGGAGATCGAACCAGGAACAATGGCTTCACTGACCATAACCAATCCAAAACTCTGGTCACCATCTTCCCCATTCCTGTATAATCTGAATGTATCATTGTTGCGTAAAGGAAAAGTGATTGACGAAGCAGGAAGCTATTTTGCTATGCGTAAATCTTCTATTGGTGCAGATAAAAATGGTATCCAGCGAATGCTGCTCAATAATGAATTTGTTTTTCAGTACGGCCCTTTAGATCAGGGCTGGTGGCCTGATGGGCTATATACTGCTCCAACAGATGAAGCTCTGAATTTTGATGTTATTAAAACCAAAGCAATGGGGTTTAACATGATCAGGAAGCACATTAAGATTGAACCCGCAAGATGGTATTATGAATGTGATAAATTAGGTATGCTGGTATGGCAGGATATGCCAAGTGGGGATTTAGGCAATCAATGGCAGCCAAATCCAGGTCTTTTGGGTGGAACCGATAAAAACAGAACACCAGCATCTGAGGCCATGTATCGTAAAGAATGGGAAGTAATCCTGGATCAACTGCATAATTTCCCTTCTATTGTGGTATGGACCCCTTTTAATGAAGCATGGGGGCAGTTTAAAACCAAAGAAATTGCTGATTGGACCAAACAGAGAGATCCTTCCCGTTTAGTGAACAGTGCAAGTGGCGGTAATTTTGTAATTGCAGGCGATTTGGTGGATCTGCACCATTATCCTGACCCCGCAATGCCAAGACCAGACTTATTCGGTTCTACACACGCTATTGTACTGGGTGAATTTGGTGGCTTAGGACTGCCAGTATCAGGACATACCTGGAAAGCAAAAGACAACTGGGGTTATCAGACTTTTAAAACTGCCGATGAAATGCTGGGTAAGTATAGTTCATTTATCACAAAAATGCAGGAACTCATCCAAAAGGGATTGTCCGCTGCGGTCTATACGCAGACAACCGATGTGGAACAGGAAACGAACGGTTTGATGACCTACGATAGAAAAGTGATTAAAATGCCTGTTGAAAAACTAAAAAGTGTACACGATAAATTGTATTTGCCGCTTGTACCATAAATTAATGAAACACACACCTGATTTATTTATAGATACACACAAATGAAACGATTTATTCTCACAGCAAGCTTAGCGGCACTATTGCTAAGGGCATCTGCACAAGAGCGGATTGCCCCGGCTTATCCGCTAATTACGCACGATCCTTATTTTAGTGTCTGGTCTTTTACCGACAAATTAAATGCTTCTCCAACCAAGCATTGGACAGGTACACCACAATCTTTGACCGGTTTAATTAAGGTAGATGGAAAGGTATACCGTTTTTTGGGCAACCAGGAACGAAATTTTATTACCGCATTGCCTACATCAGACGAAAAGGCCTATCAGGTGCAATATACGGAGAATGAACCCACGAAAGGTTGGGAGCAGGTCGGCTTTAGCGATAGCAGCTGGAAAACAGGCACAGCACCATTTGGCGATGGTTCGGCGACGACACAATGGAGGAGTAAAGACCTTTGGGCGCGTCGGACATTTAACCTGGACAGAACAGATTTTAAAGGTTTGCAGCTAAAATTAATGAACGACGATGACGTTGAAGTCTATTTGAACGGAACACAGATCTTTGATTGTAAGTGTTTTAATGGTAAATTCATTTATATCCCCACAGATCAAAGATTATTAAAGAAAGGGAAAAACGTACTGGCCATTCATGTAAGAAATAATGTTGGCGGACAGTGGCTGGACGCGGGATTGGTGTATGACAAACCAGTTGCAGCTGAGCAAAATGTACTGGCAGCCAAACAAACCAGCATAAAATTGAATGCAACGCAAACCAGCTATACTTTTGATTGTGGTACGGTGAATCTGGATGTTGCTTTTACTTCCCCCTTGTTAATGGATGATTTGGATTTAATGTCTCGTCCGGTATCCTATGTGTCTTTTAAAGTAAAGGCAAAGGATGGAAAAAAACATACTGCCGAGGTTTATTTAGGTGCGTCAACGGCCTTATCTACCCATACAGAATATGAAGAAGTGACGGCTAAACAATACAACACTGGTGCATTATCCATTTTGAAAGCGGGCACAAAGGAACAAGCCATCTTGAAAAAGTCTGGAGATGATGTACGTATTGACTGGGGATATATGTACGTTGCAGTTCCTCAAAATGCAAATGCACGTCAGTATATCAGCCCCTCTGCCGATGCCGTTGCTGATTTTGTTGCAGGTAAAAAAACAGGTACTGCAGCTGCAGAAGGCAGGAAATTAAGTCTTTCAACGGTACTGCCCTTTACTGAAATAGGCGTTTCGGTAATTGAAAAACGTATTTTGGTGGGTTATGATGACATTTACGCTGTGCAATATTTTGGAGAAAACCTCAGGCCATGGTGGAATCGGAACAACAACCAAACTATTGACAAGCAATTAACACTGGCCAATACGGAGTATTCTTCAGTTTTAAAGAAATGTGAAGTTTTTAATCAAAAATTCCACGCAGAAAACCTGCAGGCGGGCGGAGAAAAATATGCTGAACTATCAGATCTGGCTTACCGGCAGGCCATTTCAGCTCATAAATTAGTCCAAAGCCCTCAAGGCGAAATCCTGTTCCTTTCTAAAGAAAACTTCAGTAACGGTTCCATTAATACTGTAGATGTGACCTATCCTTCTGCACCTTTATTTCTGGCCTATAATCCAGAGCTCCTTAAAGGCATGTTGAACGGTATATTCTATTATAGCGAAAGCGGAAAATGGAAAAAGCCTTTCCCTTCCCATGATTTAGGCACTTATCCTCTGGCTAATGGTCAAACTTATGGAGAAGATATGCCTGTTGAAGAAGCTGGTAATATGGTGATTTTAACAGCAGCAATTGCTAAAGCCGAAGGAAATGCGGAATATGCCAGAAAACATTGGGAAACCTTATCCATCTGGGCAAATTACCTGAGCAAAGCAGGTCTGGATCCAGCTAACCAGTTGTGTACAGATGATTTTGCCGGCCACATGGCACGTAATGCAAATTTGTCCGTTAAAGCAATTGTGGCCATTGGTGGCTATGGTATGCTTGCGGAAAAACTGGGTAAATCTGAAGAGGCCTCTAAATTCGCCCATATGGCAAAAGAAATGGCGCAGAAATGGATGCAAATGGCCGATGCCGGAGATCATTATGCCTTAACTTTCGATGGAAAGGACACCTGGAGCCAGAAATATAACCTGGTATGGGATAAAGTATTGAACCTGGATATTTTTCCAAAAGAAGTTTATAAAAAAGAGATCAATTATTATTTAACCAAACAACGGGAATTCGGTTTGCCTTTAGACAGCCGGCGTACCTATACCAAATCAGACTGGATTCTTTGGACAGCAACCCTTGCGGATAGCCCTGAAGATTTTAATAAACTGGTCAATCCGGTATTTAAATATGCTTCAGAAACCCCAACCCGGGTACCCCTGAGTGATTGGCATGAAACAACAGATGGTAAACAAGTGGGCTTCCAGGCGCGTAGCGTAGTAGGTGGGTATTCCATTAAGCTCCTGGATTACAAGCTGAATAACAGGTAATTAATTAAAAACAAGATTGTTGATGAAAACTTATTTAAAATACAATGCCTCTCCATTGCTCCTTGCAGCGCTGATCTTTACAGCATCTTGCAAATCTTCCTCAAATCATGGAGGGCATACGGCAACAGATCTGGATTCGGGCATCATTTCCACAAAAGCTTTTGAAAAGAAAATAGATGGCAAAGAGGTTCATCTGTATACGCTGGAAAACAACAGTGGCTGCAAAGCGTTGATCACCAATTATGGAGGAAGACTCGTGAGTTTGCTCGTGCCCGACAAAAATCAACATCTGGTAGATGTTGTTGCAGGATTTGATAGCGTGGATGGATATCAACAATCGACAGAACCTTATTTCGGGGCAACCATTGGACGGTATGGCAACCGGATTGCTAAAGGCAGATTTACCCTGGATGGAAAAGTATATACCTTATTTACCAATAATGGACCAAATACTTTACATGGAGGTAAGAAAGGCTATCAGGATGTCGTTTGGGAGGCAGAAGTCCAGGATAAACAAAGTCTGGAACTCACTTATCTCTCTAAAGATATGGAAGAAGGTTTTCCAGGTAACTTAAATCTGAAAGTAATTTATACCCTGACTGATGATAATGCCCTCAAAATAAGTTATGAGGCAGTTACAGATAAAAACACCATCGTGAACTTAACCAATCACGCCTTCTTTAACCTGAACGGAGAACAAAGCGGTACGATATTAAAGCACCTGGTTAAAATTAATGCGGATAAATATACACCAGTAGATTCTACACTGATCCCGCTAGGTACACTTGCCATGGTTAAAGGAACGCCATTTGATTTTACCGTGGCCAAAACTATAGGGGATCGTGTAGACGCTTTAAATGATCAATTGAAAAATGGTAAAGGTTATGACCATAATTTTGTATTGAATTCTCATACTCCTGATCAGCCTGTTGCTGTAGTTACCGGAGATCAGAGCGGCATAGTAATGAGTGTTTATACGGATCAGCCCGGTCTGCAATTTTATAGCGGTAATTTCATGCAGGGTAAAAATACCATGAAAGGAAATCATAAAGACAACTTCAGGACCGCTTTTGCCCTGGAAACCCAGCATTTTCCAGACAGTCCGAACCAAAAATCTTTTCCTTCAACGGTACTAAAGCCAGGGGAAAAGTACAATTCTGTTTCTACCTATAAGTTTACTGTGGCACAATAGAACAAATATTTCTTCATTCCGGCCCGGCCCGGAATGAAGAAATGACCTTCTTACTCCACGACAGGAAAAGCAGATATTCTTAATCTTGCGCCTCCCATAGGAACCAGTGTCAGGTCTGATACTGGTTCATTTGTTTTAACAGGGCTTAAGGGAAGCAGACCACATAAACCGTACTGATCCATTGTCCAGCCTTTAATTTGTTTGCCTTTTATTCTTAATTCAATTGGTGCATTTGAATTGGTAAAAGGATTGTTGTCTTTTGGCCAGCTTTTGCGAATCACTTTTATAGAGCGCTCCGGATGTTCTTTATCAATTTGCAGACCGTAATTCCAGGCCGATTTTGGAAATATCTCATAAGATGGCCATTTGCCAGGATCTGCACCAGCCTGCCAACCAGAATCATTCAGGGCAGTGGCTTTACTGTCTCGCGGTACATAATTTTCTTCAATTTTTAAGGAATAGGTGAGTGGTCCGTAATTGATACTGATGCTGTTTTTGTTTTCTTTCCATTCTCTGGTCGTCAACTGCATTGGTAATTGTAAAGCGATCTGGTCTCCTTCTTTCCAGGTATTTTCCAAACGGATATAATTTCCATGGCTGAGGTCGGCCGGAATGTTGCGTCCATTCACTTTTACAGAGGGGTTCTTACACCAGTAAGGTATCCTGAGGTATAATGGGAAGTGGACTTCTGCAGGTGTTTTTACGGTAAAACTGATCTGGTCTTCAAAAGGATATTTTGTTGTTTCCAGAAGCTGAACAGTAGTTCCTTTCCCAACGCTAGCCGTAACTGCTCCTTCTGTATAGAGTTGTGCCACCAAACCATTATCTGGTGTGACCATCCAGGTGTTTTCTGCATAATAAACCCATCCTGCTGTATGATTATGTTGGCAGCAGCGGCTGCTAAAGGGATTCATCATCAGAAAAGGACCTTCATTATCTATACCGGGTTTATGGTTCTTGCTGTCGCTGGCTACCATATTGGGTGCGGTAAGGTAACGCAGAGATCTGTAATCCGGCATAAAGGCAGCTGAAAAGGTATTAAAAGCGACGTCTTCGCAGTTTTCTGCCCAAAAGGTATCTCCTGTAGAACCCAGGAGCATTTGATCTGAGGTCATTTGTTCTACCAGTCCGCAGGTTTCAACAGCCTGACGGGGATCATTATAACCTTTGCGTGCATTTTCATCGGCACCAAACATGCCTCCGGGAACTTGTCCATATTCTTCTCTGATCAGCTTGAAATTTCGGTAAGTTGCTTCTATATCCTTCTGGTCGTGGCTTTGCAGCGCAAATGTTGCAGGCTCTCTGAAGCCTTGAGCAATGTTTACGTTGTGAAGATTTGGTAACTGATGAGCTTGGCGCCAGTTTGCGGTATTTTTGTCAATTTTGGTTGCCAGATCCAAAAGCCATTGATCTCCGGTGCGGTTGTACAGCCAGTATACACTGGCTATGTTGTCTCCACCTCTTGAGTTTTCCCAGTAATCTTCGAGGAATTTGTTGTCGGGAACTGAAAGTTCATATTTGAAGTATCTGGTCATAAAAGGAATGACTCTTGGATCTTTGGAGTACTCATAATAGGATTGCAGACACCAAAGCATAGACATATTGGTCCACAGATCCCGGTTTCCATTGCGTTCTACTGCCGGGCCAAAGTCTCCGTTATCCCGTTGGTTGTTGAGCACAGCATCTATCCAGAATTTGGCTTCTTTTATCATTTTTTCATCCTGGAGCATATAGCCAATGTTGGCATAACCCTTCAGCCAGTAGGGGAGTTCTTCCCAGCCGTACTTTCCTTTGCCTTCTTTATTTAACCAGGCATTGTCTTCTTTAGAGAGCCAGATACTGATTTCCCCGAGATTGCCGGTCAGGCCATCACGTTGTAATTCCAGTGCTTTTTTTAACCACCCTCCTGCCTGGATACTTCCAACCGGAAGTTTAGTGAAGTACTGGTTTTGAAGGGGTAGTTTGTTATTTACATAAAATGAATTGTGTTGCTGATTGTCCGCTTTGACGACGCTGACCTGAAGTGCCTGTGCTTGTTTTTTTACCTGGGCAAAAACAGATAAAGGAAGCAATGGTAGCGCCATCATCAATAAACCTTTTCTCATAATCTTATAATTGGTTAAGTTTTCTTTGTGTCAGGCTAAGCTACTTTAGTTTTCGTACAGGAGATTCGTTGTATTTTATCAAAAAATCATCAAATCGTATCAATGTTTAAAACGTTAAGAAGAGAATTTGGGGGGTGAATTTTGGGGGGTGAATTTCGTGGAAAATTCTGTACAGCTGCTTCAAGACTAACGATATCAGGTCCGCTGAAGAAGCGGACAGATCTCTGAGGTCTTTCCGCAGCGTACGAGAATTTTCCTTAGCAAATTGCAGAGGAGGGTGGTGACCATGTATGGTGCAGAAAGGCTTGATATAGTGATATTGATCTATATTGTTGTTAAACAAGGTGTAGGGTTGTGTTGTTGGGCGGTAGTAGGGGAGAAAGGTGCTCTCAGATTGAGGTCTGGCTGGGGTTTTGTTGGGATAAAAGGTACCCTAGCCCAACAAAACCCCAGCCAGATATGCGCCAGACAAGATCCAGCCCGGTAGAAGGTTTCTATCTTTGCATCCAGTCCGGATCACCTCCTTCGTCTGCAATTTGCTACATTTTGCATCCAGTCCGGATCACCTCCCTCCTCTGCAATTTGCTACAAAAAATTCTCGTACGCTGCGGAAAGGCCTCAGAGATCTGTCCGCTTCTTCAGCGGACCTGATATCGTTAGCCTTGAAGCAGCTGTACAGAATTTTTTGAGAAATTCACCCCATCTTAAACCTTTGTTTGGTAAATAGTTTACAGAAAATATAAATAATAAGGGGATTTGGGGAGGAAATTAAAGAGCCTTCTATCGGGATCGAACCAATGACCTACTGATTACAAGTCAGTTGCTCTACCAGCTGAGCTAAGAAGGCTTTTAATTAAATCAATGAATGCATTTAAAAAAAAAATGCTCCTGTTTTACCAACAGGAGCGCAAATGTAAAATTTTCTTTTTTTATTCCAAAAAATATTTAATCTTTTTGTGCCATTTCAAGTAAGCTTCGTTCTCTCTTTTTCTTCATGTGTTTCTCTAGGCCAGATCTTTTGAAGTGCGGATGCTTACGAAGGGCATTAATGTCTATTCTGAGGTTACTTCCGGAACGCCATAAAAAACCACCAGCCGAAACAGCTTTGTCTTTAACTACTCTGTAAATATCGCTTTCGTCCACCTTTGTTGTCCTGGCAGCAATAGCCGCAGTCGCATAGGTTTTTATCCACTTTCCATCCAGATCATACTGCGAAACCTGTGTAAGTTCCGGAGATAACCTTGAATTGAAAGAAGCCGATTGTGTCAGGTGTTTTACCTGGATTTTCGGTTTGATACCCCTTCTCCATAGAAAGCCACCACAACTCATTCTTTTTCCGGTAATGGCCCTTTGGATACTACCCGGATGTACCTTTACTATCCTTGCAGCTTCCTTGATCGTACTGAAGGTATTGATCAGTTTACCCGTAAAGTCATACTGTCCCATCCGTTTTTGCTGGCTGATCAGGGGAGAAGCACCTAAAGATTTGTTTTCAATCAGCGCCTGAACATCGATTTCGGCCGGAGCGCCGCGCCTCCAAAGATAACCACATGCCGTTACCAGGCTACCGGAATCTTTACTCTTTCCACGTGCAGCCGCAGATAAATGACCCTGACTGGTTTTCATGGCAGCAGCGGCCACTTTTGCATTTGGATAAGTTTCCAATAATTTTCCGCTTAAAGAATATCGGCTGATGCGGTAAACACCTTTCTCCTCTTTAATCGCATTTATTTTTTCCTGTATCTGTTTTCTGTTTTCCGATGTTAGCTTTTTAAACGGAGCAGCCCTTCGTCCTGCCGCTTCCATCTTTGCATTTTTATCTTTTGAAGTGCCAAGAATCAGATTTTCCGAACTCACATTGAGCGGGTCTCCATCTTTAGCCAAAATGTACAGATTTTTGTTACTCAGGTCGAATTCTTCATTAAAACAGAAATAAACCAGTCTGGCCAGGCTAAAGTTATGTAGTTTTTTCTCTTTAACCAGGACAACACTCAGGGATTTACGATAATCCTTTACAAAAGCGTTCCAGTTTCTTCGTTCAATAGGTTTAATCATCATTGCAGGTTTAAAATGATAATAACCTCTTTTGTTTTTACCTTCCCATTCCAATCTGCAGATACGGCCGAGATTGGAAATTCGATAATAGCCTTCTAATCCGGGAACGTCTTTCCAGAGTTCTCCTGGTAAATGATCTAGGGAAAAGTTTTGGTAATGGTAGTCATGTTGATGCGTCATTTTTCAAACAGTCTTAAGCGTTAGTGATTTAAATATCAGAAAGTTTTTCCTGTTAATAACGAATTAGATGAACTTATTGTATAAATGTTACTTTTTTTAATTGAAAAAAATATTAAACTCAAGAAGTAATAAGGTTGTTCTATTTGAAATATAATTACTAAACGACACCTTTTTTTGTACTTAAAAGCTGTTTTTATAGAATTAGGAAAATTTTGTACTTGTTTTTACCTATGTATACACCGTATGTTTAGTCATTATTTTTTTGTAAAAATATGTTTACATTCTACGGAATGCATTAATTTAATAGAGGAGGAGGAAGGTAGATCATTGCATACGTGTGGTCTTTGATCATGTCTTCAAGTGCGCTGATGGCCTTACTGATCTTTTCTAAAGTCAGCTGATCGGTAATTTCCGCCCCGGCATTAACCTTTGTACGGATAGAAGAGATCAGGAGTTGGCTCTCTTCCGTGATACGGGATTCAATAATCAACAAAGTACCTAAGAGAGACTGATGTGCATAGTGTCCCGAAGTTGAAGCTGTAATGAGTAATACTGGTTTTTTAGAAAACTCCATAGAGGAAACTGTCCAGTCAATGGCATTCTTAAGAGATCCGGGAACGCCAACAGCGTATTCTGGCGTACAGATCACAACCGCATCGGCTGCTTTGATCAGATTTCTGAAATCATTTACGGCTTTAGGACCGGGCTCCGTGTCCAGTTCCGGGTTAAAATGCGGAAGATCAGCCAAATCTTCAAAAATTAAAAAATTGAAAATTTCTGCATATTGCCGTGCAATAAACCTGATCAGATTAAGGTTGGACGAGTTTTTTCTGGTGCTTCCACAGATGGCCAGAATGTTCTTCTTGCTGTTCATTGATTTCGTGTTGCGCAATGATAAAGAAATCAGCAGTCATTTTGAAATAGGATAAAACTTTCTTTTATCTGGGGTGATTTTATTACTTTAGGTAAACTTATAATCTATACTTGTATGAAATATCTATCAATTTTGCTGCTATTTACTGCGATTTCTTTTTCAGGGTTTTCGCAAAATAAAGACGCTATTCTTGGACAATGGGTAAATGCGTCGGGTGAGGCTCATATAGAGATCTTCAAAAAGAATGAAAAATATTTTGGAAAGATTGTTTGGCTGAAAGATCCTAAAGATGAAAAAGGAGCGAATAAAACCGATATCAAAAATCCGGATCCTGATTTAAAATCGAAGCCTGTTATGGGCCTGGAATTGTTAAGAGATTTTGTTTACGAAGATGGTAAATGGACAGATGGTAAAATTTATGACCCAAAATCGGGAAAGACCTATAGTTGTAATATCACCGAGAAAAGCAACGGGCAGCTGAATATCCGTGGATATATTGGTATTTCGCTGATTGGCAGGACCGAAGTCTGGAAAAGGTTTAAATAGATGAGGGCATTCGTATTTCTCTTTTTTTGTCTTCCTTTTTCCCTGCTCGCGCAGAAGTATGATTTTCTGCCTTTAAATTCGGGCACAAACACCAGCATAAGAGGATTGTCTGTGGTTTCTGACCGGGTAGCCTGGGTAAGTGGGAGTAATGGCTCCATAGGGAAAACAATTGATGGTGGCAAGACCTGGCAATGGATCAAACCTGCCGGTTATGAAAAACTCGATTTCAGGGATATTGAAGCTTTTGATGAATTCAAAGCCATTGTGATGAATGCCGGTTCTCCAGCATTTGTTCTACAAACAGTGGATGGTGGAAAGACATGGAAAGAGAACTATAAAAATATAGACAGTGCCATCTTTCTGGACGGTATGGGTTTCTGGGATGAAAAAAATGGAATTGCATTTGGCGATCCGATCCACAACCGTTTGCAATTGCTTAAGACCAGGGACGGAGGGCTCAACTGGCAAGACGTCTCGGATCATCTGAATATGGATATGGCGCCGGGGGAAGCTGGCTTTGCAGCCAGTGGCACTTCTATCCGTACATTGGGCAAAGAGAAAGTATGGATTGCCACAGGTGGAACAAGTGCAAATATTTATTATTCAGATAATAGAGGGTATACCTGGAAAAGATACCCATGCCCGATTTTACAAGGGGGAACCAGTACCGGCTCATTTTCTGTGGATTTTAACGAAAACGGAACAGGAGTGGTTGTTGGTGGAGATTACCAAAAGGACAAAGAGAACCCCAATAATGTACTGCTCACCAAAGACTGGGGTAAAACCTGGAATAAACCTGTTACGCCGGTTTCCGGTTTCCGCTCCGGAGTGGCTTATATTGACGCTGTACAGGCTGTGGCTGTTGGTACTTCAGGCGTAGACTTCTCCAAAGATGGCGGAAAGAACTGGCTTCATTTGTCAGATCTTAACTTCAATGCAGTTGGTAAAGCAAAAAAAGGCAGCCTTATTTTACTAGCAGGCAATAATGGGCTTATTTATCGCCTGAAATCAACTGGTAAATAATAACAATATCATTGAATAGTTAGCCAATTTGATTCAATAATATATCTCAATTAATTAATCAATTAGATGTTCAATTACCTGAGGGTCCGTTTCAGCGGACAACCAGGTTTTTTTAAAAAATAATTATGAACCGTAACTTGTTAAAGTATATGCTGGCAGCCACTTTGATCACTTCAGTGGCTTCGTTTTATGCCCTGAAATCTGACAAGGGTGTGAAAGCTGATCCCGATAATGCAGGCTTGAAACTACCGGAGGGCTTTGGAGCGTTAAAGGTAGCAGAAACGAGCGCAAAAGCCCGGCACCTGGTGGTTACCCCACAAGGGGATATCTATGTAAAACTGGCGAAGCCAAAGGATGGAAAAGGCATTTTGCAACTGCATGAGAACAGCGATGGAAAAGCCCAGCTCACGGGTGGTTTTGGTAATTATGGAGGTACAGGGATCTATCTGAAGGATGGTTATTTATACGCCTCCTCCAACCAGGAAGTATTCAGGTATAAATTAAATGATCAAAATGTGGTGCTTAACCCAGATCAGCCGGAAAAAATTGTAACCGGATTAAAGATGGGACGTCAGCATGAGACCAAGTCACTTGTGCTGGACAATGATGGAAATCTCTATGTAAATATAGGTGCCTATTCTAATTCCTGCCAGGTACAGGACAGGGGATATCAATCTCCAGGAATGCCCGGCTGTCCCATACTCGACTCAGCAGGTGGTATCTGGCAATTTAAGGCCAATAAGCTAAGCCAGAGCTATGGAGATGGGATCAGGTACGCGACAGGTTTGCGAAATGTTGTCGGCTTAGACTGGAACCAGCAAAATAACCAGCTGTTTGTGATGCAGCACGGCAGAGATAACCTCAACAGTTCCTGGCCAGCTTTGTATGATGTCAAAGAATCTGC
This sequence comes from Pedobacter nutrimenti, assembly GCF_032678445.1. Taxonomy (GTDB): domain Bacteria; phylum Bacteroidota; class Bacteroidia; order Sphingobacteriales; family Sphingobacteriaceae; genus Pedobacter; species Pedobacter nutrimenti_A. The sequence continues at coordinate 154,165 of NZ_JAVTSQ010000005.1, read as the reverse complement.
AGAACTTCCTGCCGAATGCCTGTATGCACTGAAAAAGGGAGACAATGCCGGATGGCCATATCTATATTACGATCAGATCCAGCATAAAAAAATTGTAGCTCCCGAGTACGGAGGCGATAAGAAAAAAGAAGCAGATGCTAAATATCTGGATCCTGCGGTAGCCTATCCAGGTCATATGGCACCAAATGGATTGTTGTTTTATACAGGTAAAATGTTCCCTGAAAAATATAAAAATGGTGCATTCATTGCTTTCCATGGTTCCTGGAACCGGGCGCCAGAGCCGCAAAAAGGTTATTTTGTAGTGTTTCAACCTTTCAAAGACGGGAAACCATCCGGAGATTGGGAAATCTTTGCTGATAATTTTTCCGGAACACCAGAAAAGGCTGCTGCCGGAAGAGCAGACCACCGTCCGTGCGGGCTTGCACAAGGGGCTGACGGCTCTTTATATGTAACCGATGACAGCAAGGGTACCATTTACCGAATTATCTATACAAAGAAATAGTCATAATAAATGAAGAGAATTTTAACGATCATAGTGCTCCTCACTATGGGAGGACTTCAATTGTCTGCCCAAACTAAAAGTAAAGCCAAACGAGCAGCTAAAGTTACCAAGGTTTCTGCTGCAGTGATGGCCAGCGGGAATAAAATATATGGCCAGTATTGTCTAAGCTGCCACATGGCCGACGGAGGAGGCGTACAGAATATGAACCCGCCGCTAAATGGTACAAGTTATGTACTGGGCGATAAAACCAGGTTGATTAAAGTCATCCTGAACGGTTTTTCGCAGAATGTGGATATTGATGGAGAGAGCTATACGAATGTCATGGCGCCGCACAATTTTTTAAAAGATCAGGAAATTGCAGATGTTTTGTCTTACATCAGGAACAGTTTTGGCAATAAAGCCAGTGGAATTTCTGCACTCGAAGTAAAAGCAGTCCGGGCCAAAAATAAAAAATAGACTCAAAAGTATGTTAATGCCCTACGTCCGCAAACCAACGCGAATTATGCATCAGCTAGTGAGAACTGTAACCTGTGCAGCGATTCTTTTAAGTTGCAGTGCTGTTTTTGCTGCAGATGTGTATGTGACGAAGTGCGGTGCGGTGGGGGATGGAACCACTTTGAATACAGATGCCATACAAAAAGCCATCGATCAGTGTAATCAGACTGGCGGCGGTAAGGTGATTTTTTCAGCAGGTCAATTTCTTTCAGGTACGATTGCCTTAAAAGATAATGTTACCCTGTATCTGCAAAAGGGGGCTGTGCTTCTGGGGAGTACAGCAATAGAAGATTATAAGAACCTGGATCCTTTTACCGAAGGATTGGGCATAGATGTAGGCTGGGCCCTGGTTGCCGCAATTGATGTGCAACATATAGGAATAGCAGGTGAAGGGGTTATTGACGGCCAGGGCACCGCACTTAAAGCACGTCATATCTTAAAAGATACCCGCCCTGAAGGACAACGATGGGGAAGAAGGCCATTCTTGCTGAGGGTTGTACGTTGTACAGATGTCCAGCTCAAGGACATTACCCTGCAATATGCGGGCGCCTGGACCTCTCATTATTTTCAAAGTAAGAACATTAGCATCAATAAGGTAAAGATTGTAAGTTATGGAGTGGCCCATAATGATGGGATTGATATTGATGGCTGTCAGAATGTTAAAATTCAGAACTGTGATATCGAAAGCGGAGATGATGCGCTATGCTTCAAAACAACCTCCAGTAAAATGGCCTGCAGCAATATACAGGTTTCTGGTCTGCGTCTGAAAAGTAATCAGGCGGCCATTAAGATGGGAACAGAATCTATGGCGGCCTTTGAAAACATCAGAATTTCTGATTGTTATATTTATAATACCAGTAATGGTGGGATTAAATTACTTACAGTAGACGGTGCACATCTGCGCAACGTGGAGATTTCTAATATGACTATGGTGGAGGTGAAAACACCCATATTGATCCGATTGGGCTCCAGGTTGAGTGTATTCAGAAAAAAAACAGATGTACAGCAACAAACAGGTACTTTAGAAAATGTAACCATTAGAAACGTGAAAGCCAAAGCCTCGGCCGTAGCGCAACTCACGCCAGCTTCTGGTATACTGATTACAGGGATTCCCGGACACCCGGTGAAAAATATAACCCTGGAAAATATTGATATTGCCCTTGCAGGTGGGGGTACGGCAGAACATGCGAAGTGGAAGGTTCCTGAAGCGGTCGATCAGTATCCCGAAGTAAAAACCTTTGGGCCAACAATTCCGGCCTATGGAATTTGGACCAGGCATGTAGAAGGTTTAAAACTGATAAATATCTCTTTTAAGCTGGACAGTAATGAATTAAGGCCCGCCTTTGTTTGCGAAGATGGCAAAGATATTTTATTGAAAGACTGGAATATTCCCTATACAAGCGGTGCAGCAGCCATAATCAGGCTGGAAGACGTAAACAGCGCGGTTATCTCCAGGGTAAATGCACAAGGAATTGCTTCCAGCTTTGTACAGGCCGATCATAAAAGCAAAAATATTGAGTTGGTCAAAAGTACCTTGGTTATTCCCCAAAAGCAGTAATCATCTTAAACTCTGCTGGTAGATCTTCATGTTTTTCGCCCTGTTCCCTGAGAACAGGGCCTATAAATTTAGAATATTTATTCCTTGATTTCAAGTATGGTTTTGGCCAGGCCAATCATTTTTTCGCTTCCCGTATATTTGCCATGCTCATCGGAAAGTTTCACCACATCTGTCCATTCTCCATCTTGTGGCTGGGCTTGTGTCATTTTGATCACAATATTCATCGCCTCAGGTCCCACATCATTAGTAAAGTTCGTTCCTATGCCAAAAGACAGGCCGATTTTCCCCTGGCAATAACGGGCAATGCGTGCCGCCTTATCGTAATTTAACCCGTCAGAGAAAATAATAACCTTTGTTTTAGGATCAATACCCAGTTTATTATAATGCTCGATAACCTGGTCTGCAAACTGAAGCGGATCTCCACTGTCGTGCCTTACGCCATCAAAGAGCTTTGAAAACATCTTGTCAAACTGCTTAAAGAAGACCTCTGTAGTATAGGTGTCTGAGAGGGCAATACCCAAATCGCCACGGTACACGCGGACCCAATTTTCCAACCCGGTGGCATTGGCCATTTTAAAGCCGTAACGGGCCGCATGAAACATGAACCATTCATGAGCATGTGTTCCAATAGGTTTAGTTTGATACAACATGGCCATATGCACATTGCTGGTTCCGATAAAAGAGCCTTCCCCATGTTCTTTTAAAGCCTGTAGCACCAGGCGATGTACCTGGTAAGAGTAGCGCCGGCGGGTGCCAAATTCTGCAACCGTCACCCCTAAAGCTTTATATTTTTCAATTTTCTTTCTGGTCACCTCCATGACTTCTTCGTTGCTGATGCGGACAGCACCGGTCATGGTGTAGTAAAGTTCACATATTAAAGACATGATCGGTACTTCCCATAAGATGGATCTGTACCAAAGACCTTCAATATGTACCTCCAGCTGCTCTCCATGCTGCTCAATGCGCACTTCCTCAGGATTGTAGCGGTATCCTTCTAAAAAATCCAGATAAACGGGATCAAGATAGGGACAGGTTATCTGCAGAAAATGCTTTTCCTCTTTACTTAGCTTCAGTTGCGCCATAGCATCAACAGCCGCTCTCAGAGCCTGGGAGAAGCCTACTGGGAAGAGGTGCTTTCCTCTGTTGATGAACTGATATCGGGCTTTAGCACCAGGAAACAGTCGAATAACGCCCTGTTGCATGGTGAATTTGTAAAAATCATTGTCTAAAATAGACGTGAAAGCGGGAGACGGAGGTGTATGCATAGATAAATCTATTTCAAATTCTGTTCCAGAATAGATTTGAGCAGGAACCCAGACTCCTGTTCCGGACTGATCAGATCCTGTAAAGAAACCTTATCCAGCAACTGGTCAACTGTAAGTTGTATCATTTGCCAAAGGGAACGTACAGAACAATCTATAGAATTGGTACACAGTTTAACTGCACCTGGATATTCTTCACAAAAACTTTTGTCAAATAAAGAGCCGCCAAGTGCTTTTAAAGCCTGATTGATGTTGATTTGTTCCGGATCGCGGGCCAGTACATAACCACCCTTATAACCCGGCGTACTATTAATGTAACCTGATAAACGCAAAATACGTGTCAATTTGCCTACATAGGCTGAAGACAAGCCTTCTGCTTCGCTGATGGCAGGAATACTTAGTCCCTCCTCTCTGTCCGATCTGGCAATGCGGAGTAATATCCGCAGGCCATATTCTTCCTGGGCTGTGATCTTCATGGTAATTTATTTATGTGCTATAACATTCCTAATTCGAGCTGTGCAGCTTCAGACATCATATCTCTGGTCCAAGGTGGATCCCAGGTCACCACTACAGAGACCTCATTCACACCTTCAATCTGTTTAATCTTTTGTTCCACTTCCAGTGGAATAGACTGTGCCGCCGGGCATCCGGGAGCTGTCAGTGTCATCACAATCTGCACATTGTTTAATGGCGGAAGGATATCGGTTTCGTAAATGAGCCCCAGTTCATAGATGCTCACGGGTATTTCCGGATCATATATGGTCTGCAGACAATCAATTACTTTTTGTTTTAATTCTTCTTTATCCATGATCTATGGCTTTTGTTCTATTCCCTGGATCGTTTTATAAGCAATCGCATAATTTTTCATTTGTTTTATCATCGCAAGTAAACCATTAGAGCGGGTTTGCGCCAGATGGGTAAACATTCCGATTTCCCTGATGAAATCCAATCTGGCAGCAATAATCTCCTCTGGCTGATGTCCGGAAAGAACGGTGATCAGCATACTGACCAAGCCTTTAACAATAACTGCATCACTGTCGGCTTTAAAGAAGACCTTCCCCTGCCGATAGTTGGCCACCAGCCAAACTGTAGATTGGCAACCTTTAATCTTGTTTTCTTCTGTTTTATACTGTTCTTCCAGGAGCGGCAGTTTTTTCCCCAGGTCAATAATATATTCATATTTATCTTCCCAGGAATCAAATAAAGAGAAATCATCTATGATCTCCTGCTCAGTTTCTATGATGGATTTTTCGTTCATTACGATAACATTTTTATGGCCTTCTGCAAACCATTGATCAGTATGTCTATTTCCTCCCTGGTGTTGTATAGGGCAAAAGAGGCCCTTACCGTACCCGGAATTCCAAAACGCTTCATCAAGGGTTGAGTGCAATGATGGCCGGTTCGTACAGCAATGCCCATATTGTCCAGAATGATGCCAATATCCTGAGGGTGAATGTCTTTTATAACAAAAGAGACTAAACTTACTTTTTCTTTGGCTTCGCCAATGATCCGAAGTCCGGGGATTTGTTGTAGCTGTGCCGTGGCATAATCCAGCAAATTGTTTTCATGTTCTCTAATGGCTGCTTTGCCTGTTTCTTTTACAAAATCCAAAGCGGTTTTGAAGGCGATGGTATCTGCTATATTTGGTGTGCCGGCCTCATATTTATAAGGAAGATCATTATAGGTTGTTTTTTCAAAAGTCACTTCTTTGATCATCTCCCCGCCACCCTGAAAAACGGGCATGCTGTCCAGCAATTCCTTTTTGCCATACAGCACACCTATACCTGTTGGGCCATACACCTTATGAGCTGAAAAGGCAAAGAAATCACAATCCAGATCCTGTACATCTATATCCAGATGTACCGCCGACTGTGCACCGTCAACCAATACCCTGGCGCCAGCCTTGTGGGCTGCATTGATCATCTCTTTAACAGGGTTGACCGTTCCAAGGGCGTTAGATACCTGTACAATGGAAACCAGCTTGGTTCTTTCATTAAGCAATTCCATATAAGCTTCCATAGACAACTCTCCATGGTCATTTACAGGAATGATTTTTAAAACGGCATCTTTCTCTTCACAGAGGATTTGCCAGGGAACAATATTAGAATGGTGTTCCATTGCGGAAATAAGGATTTCATCGCCAGGAATAATATGCTGACGTCCCCAGGTGTAAGCTACAAGGTTAATCCCTTCTGTGGTTCCCCTTGTGAAAATGATTTCCTCTGGAGAAGCAGCTCCAATAAATTCCTGTGCTGCATGTCGCGTCGCTTCGTAAGCCAAGGTTGCCTCTTCAGCCAGGGTATGGATACCCCGGTGAATGTTCGCATTATAATTGGTGTAATAATCGCTGATGGCATCAATTACAGACTGGGGCTTTTGCGAGGTTGCTGCATTATCCAGGTAAACCAATGGCTTTTCTTTGACCCGCCTGTTCAGGATGGGAAACTGATTTCGGATGGAAGCCACATCCAGAACCTCAGGTATAGAATTTGGTGCTTTCATTAGGAAAGGGATAAATGTTCGTTGATCAGTTTTTCTGTATGTTTCTGTAAAGGTTCCAGTTTGATCTGGTCAATAATATCAGCCGCAAAAGCATGCAGTAAAAGAACCTCTGCATTTTCTTTTGGAATCCCTCTGGCCCTTAAATAATAAAGTGCTTCTTCATCCAGCTGTCCAACTGTGCAGCCATGTGAGCATTTCACGTCGTCTGCAAAGATTTCCAGCTGCGGTTTGGCATTGATACTGGCTTGCTCAGATAACAGGATGTTTTTGCTGGACTGATAAGCATTGGTTTTCTGTGCGTCTGGCTGAACAATGATCCTTCCGCTGAAAATACTGGTGGAGGCATCATCAGCAACACTTTTGTAGAGTTGATTGCTGTAACAATCCGGCATTTTATTGTCAATCATGGTGTGGTTGTCTACATGAGTTTTGCCTCTAAGTAAAGAGAGGCCATACAGATGTGTCTCATTTCCCCGGGCATCCATAACCAGGTTCAGGTTATTCCGCACCATTCCGCCGTTTAGAGAAAGTACCACCGTATGTACATGACTTTTTTCCATTTGTCTGATGTGAGTGGTATTGGTCTGGTGGGCATTAGATCCATCATTCTGGATCTTGTAGTATTCTACAAAAGCATCTGCTTCCACCACAATTTCCATAACTTCATTAATGAAGCTCTCACAAGTACCTAGTGTTTTGTAGGTCTCTGCCAGTTGAAATTTAGCCTGCGCTTCTACATAGACCAGACTTCTTGGCTGCGACAAAGTATGCTGTTGTCCTGCGTCTGAAAGGTGATAAATATAGACCGGGTGTTGCGATTGCTGCCCTTTAGGGATATATAAGAAGAGCCCTCCCTGAATAAATGAAGTATTCAGGGCATGGATACCATCCTTTATATAACCGCTGCTTTGTCCAAGGTGCAGGGCAACCAGCGTTTTGTATTTGCTTTTTATAGCCTCTTCTAATGGCAATACCACCAGCTGAGACTCCGGAGAACGGACCTCAGATAAAGAAGGGACATAACGACCATTCAGGAAAACCAGTTCATTAGCATCCTGGTGGCCCTTTATCCGCATTTCTTCCAGCGATGAAAGAAGGAAAGGAGAAATTTCCTGATCCGCTGCAAATTCATAGTCTTTGTCGAATAAGCTGCTGATATTGGTGTATTTCCATTCTTCTTGTCGCAATGTAGGCAGGCCGGACCGGTTAAAAGTATCGAAGTTTTCTTTGCGAATTTCCGATAGCAGGTCATTTGGATCCGAGGCCTGGAGTGCACTAAACTGATCTTTGAAATAATTTACATTCGTCATCGTCTTGATCTTAAATGGTTTTTAGCTTAGACATTTGCAGACTGATCAATGCTTTCTGTAATGAAATCATATCCTTTTTCTTCCAGTTCCAAAGCAAGTTCTTTTGTTCCTGATTTAACGATACGGCCTTTATACAATACGTGTACAAAATCTGGCTGGATATAATCGAGTAAGCGCTGGTAGTGGGTGATCAATAAAATGGAGCGCTCTGGTGTTCTCAGTTTATTAATGCCATTAGCTACAATACGTAAAGCGTCAATATCCAGGCCTGAGTCAGTTTCATCCAGGATGGCAAGTTTAGGTTCCAGCATAGCCATCTGGAAAATTTCATTTCTTTTTTTCTCCCCACCTGAGAATCCTTCATTAATGGATCGGCTGAGCAGAGACTGGCCAATTTCTACCATGGCCATCTTTTCTTTCATCATTTTAAGAAATGAGACCGCATCCAAAGGCTCCAGGCCTTGGTATTTGCGCTTTTCATTCACAGCAGCTTTGATAAAATTGGTGGTACTTACGCCAGGAATTTCAACTGGATATTGAAAAGCAAGGAACAAACCTTCACGTGCGCGGTCTTCAATAGAAAGTTCCAGCAAGTCTTTTCCTGAAAAAAGCACTTCGCCTTCAGTAACTTCATATTCTTCTCTTCCAGCCAGTACAGAAGCCAGTGTGCTCTTGCCCGAACCGTTTGGCCCCATAATGGCATGTACTTCTCCTGGTTTGATCTCCAGATTGATGCCTTTTAATATTTCTTTACCTTCTACGTTTGCGTGTATATTTTTAATGGATAACATGATCTTCTAATTCTATAAATGGATATATTTTAATTAACCAACACTACCTTCCATACTGATGGCCAGTAGTTTTTGTGCTTCAATGGCAAATTCCATAGGAAGCTGGTTCATTACCTCTTTAGCGAAGCCGTTTACAATCAGTGCTACAGCTGCTTCGGCATCAATACCGCGCTGTCTGCAGTAAAACAATTGATCTTCCCCGATTTTTGAAGTTGTAGCTTCATGCTCTACAATGGCAGTTTTATTCTTCACTTCTATATAAGGGAAAGTATGTGCTCCGCATTGATCTCCTAACAGCAGTGAATCGCACTGAGAATAGTTACGGGCATTGGTGGCTTGTTTGCTGGCGCGTACCAGCCCCCGGTAACTGTTATTGCTTTGTCCGGCAGAAATGCCTTTGGCAACAATTCTGCTCCTGGTATTTTTTCCAAGATGGATCATCTTCGTACCGGTATCTGCCTGTTGGTGGTGGTTGGTGAAAGCAACAGAGTAGAATTCACCTATAGAATAATCGCCTTTCAATATCACACTTGGGTATTTCCAGGTAATGGCAGAACCTGTTTCCACCTGTGTCCAGGAAATTTTCGAGTGATTACCTGCACATATTCCTCTTTTGGTCACAAAGTTATAAATCCCGCCCTGGCCGTTTTTGTCGCCCGGATACCAGTTCTGAACAGTAGAGTATTTAATTTCTGCTTTTTCCATAGCCACCAGTTCAACTACGGCAGCATGAAGCTGGTTTTCGTCGCGCATAGGTGCGGTGCAACCTTCCAGATAGCTTACATAGCTTTCGTCTTCTGCGATGATCAGCGTACGTTCAAACTGACCAGAATTTTCCGCATTGATCCTGAAATAGGTAGACAATTCCATTGGGCAGCGGACACCTTTCGGGATATAACAGAATGACCCGTCTGTAAATACCGCCGAATTTAATGCTGAAAAATAATTATCGGTCATCGGCACCACAGAACCCAGGTATTTTTTGACCAGTTCAGGGTGTTGCTGTATGGCTTCACTAATGGAGCAAAAGATAATGCCAATCTCTGATAGTTGCTCTTTAAAAGACGTCGCAATAGAAACACTGTCCATTACTACATCCACAGCCACGCCGCTCAGTCGTTTTTGTTCATCCAGAGAAATGCCCAGCTTTTCGAAAGTGCGCAGTAACTCCGGATCTACCTCATCCAGACTATTGAGTTGTTCTTTCTTCTTTGGAGCAGCATAATAGATAATGTCCTGATAGTTGATAGGTGGGTACTTCACGTTTGGCCATGTGGGTTCCACCATTTTTAGCCAGTATGCATAAGCTTTGAGACGCCATTTTAGCATCCATTCAGGCTCATTCTTTTTTTTGGAGATCAGCTCGATCACAGCCTCGCTAAGCCCCTTTGGAATAGTATCTGTATCAATATTTGTTACAAAGCCATATTTATAGTCATTGTGTGCGGCTTGTTCCAATAGATTTAAGTCTTCTTTCATGATGTCTGTTTCTAGACTAATACAATAGCAGTAATAAGATATACAAAGATAAGCTTATCTCTTATTTGTACAAAATAGTATAAACAGAGGAATGTAAGATTTGATCTACTTTTTGCGTTACATTAATGGTTTGAATTTTATAATTTTGTTAGATGAATACAACGGAAACAGTACAAGATTTTTACGCCAGGCTTCCTCATATTAATCCTTCCGGCTTGTCTATAAACAATGCCGGACCAGGGCACTTTAATGTCTTTACCCGGAGTTCCTGTCAGCATACCACTTTTTACTCCAGGAGGGACTTTTATAAAGTTTCTCTGGTGATCGGGACGGGACGGTTGCATTATGCAGATAAGTGGATAGAGATTGACCGGCCGGCCTTGCTGTTTTCCAATCCAATGATCCCTTATTCCTGGGAAGCGGGATCCGATGAACAGGAGGGTTGGTTTTGTTTGTTTACAGAAGCTTTTGTTCATTCTCAGGAACGGAAGGAGACCTTGCAGGACTCACCGCTGTTTAGGGTAGGGGGGACACCTATTTTTTTTATAGATGAGCAACAACTGGAAGAAATTTCTTTTTTGTTTAAAAAAATGATGCGGGAAATGAATTCAGACTATGTGCATAAATTTGACCTGCTCCGGAATTATATGCATGCAATCATCCATGAAGCCATGAAGATGCAACCGGCAGAAAATTTCGAAAAGCCTGTTAATGCCTCTTCCAGGATCACCAGTTTGTTCCTGGAACTCCTGGAACGGCAGTTTCCAATTGACACACCTGAAGCCGCACTTCAACTGAAAACGGCCAATCATTTTGCAGAGAATCTTTCCGTTCATGTCAACCACCTCAACCGTTCTGTCAAAGAAATTACAGGTAAAACTACCACCGAACATATTTCAGCAAGGATTGTTAAAGAGGCAATCGCTTTGCTGCGTCACACAGACTGGAATATTTCGCAGATTGCCTATAGTATAGGTTTTGAATACCCGGCCTATTTTAATAATTTTTTCAAAAAACAAACCGGACTTACCCCTGGGGAAGCACGGGTAATCCCTGTTTGAATTCTGTAAGTATTGGTTTGAATTTGTTAAATACATTGCCTGGATAAAGGCTTAAATTTGATCTGTTAGAAAAGAAATACTAAAAAGATGAAATACAGAAATCTAGGTAAGACAAATGAAAAATTATCAGCTGTAGGTTTAGGTTGCATGGGCATGAGTTTCGCTTATGGCCCTACAGATGATGCAGAAAGTATCGCTACCCTACATAAGGCGCTGGATCTTGGAATCAATTTCTGGGATACTGCAGATATGTATGCGAACGGGAAAAACGAAGAGTTAATTTCAAAAGTACTGGTGCCTAACCGGGACAAAGTATTTATTGCGACTAAGTTCGGCTTTCGCTTTAAAGATGATGTCGCTGGTCCAAGCAGCGCATCGGGAACTTATTTTGATGGTTCTCCGAAATGGTTAAAGCAGGCGGCGGAAAATAGTCTGAAAAGATTAAATATAGAGGTTATCGACCTGTACTATGCACACCGTATAGATCCAAATGTGCCCGTTGAAGAAATGGTAGGTGCTATGGCGGAACTGGTCAAAGAAGGTAAAGTCCGCTATCTGGGCCTAAGCGAAGCTTCTCCTGCCTCTATACGAAAAGCAAATGCGGTGCACCCAATTGCAGCGCTGCAAAGCGAGTATTCCTTGCTGACCAGGGATGTGGAAGGAGATATTCTCCATACCGTAAGAGAGCTGGGCATCAGTCTGGTTCCTTATTCTCCATTGGCGAGAGGATTGGTTACAAATACATTAGATGTTACCCAGCTGGCCGATACCGATTTTCGTAAAACACTGCCGCGTTACAGTGGCGACAATTTAAAGAACAATCAGCTGCTGGCGGCAGAATTTGCAAAACTGGCCGCGGCGAAACAAGCTACTCCGGCACAATTGGCGCTGGCTTGGGTGTTGGCTCAGGGAGAAGACATCATTCCTATTCCTGGAACAAAGAAGAGGAAATACCTGGAGGAAAATGCAGGGGCAGTAGATTTGACCCTTTCAGCAGATGACCTTAAGGGCATTCAGCATTTGCTGGAATTATACCCGCATACTGGCGAAAGGTATAGTGAAGGCGCCATGAAACTGGTCAACCACTAATTGAATCCTGGCCGTATTCAGCAGCGTATACGGCCAGGATCTTTAATGATTATTGTTTCTTGTACAGTGTTTCTGAAAGATAGTGTATGCCATCCTTGTAACTTGTGGGCGTAAATTGAAAGGCCTGCTCGAATTTCGAGGAGTCAAAATTATAGTTATGGTCATATTGATAATACATTTCCACTGTACCTGCCACTACTTTTTTGAATAAGCCAACCAGTTGAAGCATGAATTTGTTGATACTGGTGTAAGCTGGTTTGACTTCGTAAATAGCGGCAGCAAGCTCAATCATTGCTTTTCCGGTAATGGCAGGGGCAGTAGGCATATGCCAGATCTGATTGTCGCTTTCCGGGTGCTGTCCTAATAGGAAGAGTGCTTTTCCTGCATCAGGAATATAGGTGAAATTGTGCAGCTTTTCTGATTTTCCAATCCATTGAGCACTTTGTTTTTTCGCATATTTGTCAAATACCATCATATCCAGGAAGCTGTTCATGGAATCTGTTCCATAAAAGTCAGCTGCCCGTGCAATAGAAGCCTGTATATTTCCTGCCTTTACTTCATCCATAAGTTGAGTGGCAATCTTTGCCCTCACCTCTCCTTTAACACTACAAGGGTTATAAGGCGTATGCTCTGTCATAGGGCCATTCACCAGACCATACATATACACATTGTCAAAAAAGATCAATCTGGCACCGGTCTGTTTGGCTGCATTGATTACATTTTGGATGATCACGGGCCATTGCTGTTTCCAGACCTCTTTGTCGTAGACCAGACCGGCACAAAGGTAGATCACTGATGATCCCTTGGTGGCGTCCAGAATTTCATTATACTGGAGCAGGTCGGCTTTTTTCCAGGTGGTGTTTTCACTGCTGATCTTAACCGGTCTGCGGCTGACCAGGCGGATCATTTCTTTATTCAGGGATAATTCGCGGGCCAGTGCATTTGCTGTTGGTCCTCCAGCGCCTAATATCGTGTGCATATCTTTTTAGTTTTTTATCTGATCAAAGTTAGCCTTGTGCTGGAGATCAAAACGTTAACAAAAGATAAGGATTTTTATTAAGATGGCTGGAACAATAATCTTTTGCGGATTCTTGATAAAGAAACGGGGGTAATGCCTAAAAAATTCGCAATATAATGCTGTGGTACGCGCTGTAGGATCTCTCGTTCCTTGCTAACCAGATCCTGGTAACGCTCTTCAGGCGTCTGAGTGATAAAGGAACTGATCCTTTCTTCGTAACAGCATAAATAGTATTCGGCAGTAAGACGTCCAAAACGCTCCATTTTATAGGCAAGCAGGGGATGGTTAAGCATGTTTTGCAGGTCATGATAGGAGATCAGCAGCAAGGTGGCCGGTTCCAATGCCTGGATATAGCCTGTTCCGGGCTGCCTGGTCAGAAAGCTTTTGTAAGAACTGACCAACTCCCCGTCAAAACTGAAATAACCGGTAATCTCTTCGCCATCTTTAATATGATAATAACGCACAGAGCCTGTCAAAATAAAACCGATATAGCTGGCTATTTCCCCTTCCCTCGCAAAATGTTCCTTTTTTTTAAGAGATGAAGTACTGACATGCTGTACGAACAACCTCCATTCTTCTTCACTGAAAGTGACAAATTTTTCTAAAGCTTTACGGAAAACTAAAAGTGTAGCTGGATCAGGAGGTAATTTTATCATAACACGAATTTACAATCATTTTAAAGAGGACTATGTGAATAAGGATCAACCCTTTTTAAAACTATTGCCGTTAATGGTTTAACCACCAGAGGTATTTTCTCAATCCGGGTTTCACTGGTATCCAAACCAAAGGCTTTAGCTTCAGACTGAGCCAGTTTTTTAATAGCAAAATAACTGTTTAATATGAAACCTTCACTCACACTGAATTCATTGTTGTAAGACAGAAACTTTTCCATAATGACAAATTGAAAATCTGCAGCGAGATTATATCTGTTCAGGGAATCATATTTACTGGTGATGTCCAGTTCTTTACGGCTCACCATATCCTCCACAACTTTTCTGAACAAGACATTTACTCTTGGTTGTATTCTGAAACCTAAACGGAATTCAACCCGGATTACTTTGTCATCGTCTAATTCTTCTACGCTGTATTCCATTGTATATGGCTCATCTGTCCGTTCAATATGTACAAACCAGTACACATCTGCGCGTTTGGGTTTTCGGCTCAAAATCGAATACATGATCTTTTGCTCGATTTGCTTGCTGTTGTTGGCTTTGGTTAAATAGATCAGGTGTGTAGAGTATTTGGATATGCTAGGGTCTTCACTTAGCGCTCTTAACAGAGGTAGCTGATCCTTTAAGTCGATAAAGTTCAAAAACCTGTTGTTGATTTTACGAGCCTTGAACCAAATATACATGGTAAAGATCAGTCCAAATTCAAATACAAGGAAGAACAATCTTTTTAGAATCTTAACGGCATTGGCAACGAAGAAGGAGAATTCCACACAAAGGAACACACACAGTATAATCGTTACAATCCATAGTGGCCAGTGTTTTACATACCTCATGAAATAATACATGAGTATGGTCGTCATCAGCATGGCTATAGTAATAGAGAAACCATAAGCGGCAGTCATTGCTGCGGAGGTACGGAAATATAAAGAAACCGCAATACAACCCATACAAAGGATCCAGTTGATGCTTGGAATATACACTTGTCCGCGGATATTTGAAGGATATTTAATGGTGACCTTTGGCCAGAAATTCATGCTGATTGCTTCGCTGATCAGGGTAAATGAACCACTGATCAGAGCCTGGCTGGCAATAATGGTTGCCATAGTGGCCAAGGCAATACCGGGCAGCAGAAAGAAATGTGGAATGATCTCAAAAAATGGATTTATACCAGTGAAATTTTTTGTAGAAGGTTGGGTCAGTACCCAGGCACCCTGACCAAGATAATTTAATAGGAGAGAGGTTTTTACAAATATCCAGCTGACCTGGATATTTTTCCTTCCACAATGTCCCAGGTCTGAATACAGCGCCTCTGCTCCGGTTGTACATAAAAATACAGCCCCCAGAAGCCAGAATCCTTTTGGATGTTCTATTAAAAGTGCGGCACCATAATAGGGGTTTAATGCTTTTACGATCTGAGGATAGTGGGCCAGTTGTAAACTCCCTACAACAGCCAGCATTAAAAACCAAATTAACATCACTGGTCCAAAAGCAGAACCGACGATCTTTGTTCCAAATTGCTGGAAAAAGAACAATAAAAGCATAATGGTAATGACGATCAGCAAGACCAGGTCATTGCCCGGTACAATTGCCTTTGAAAAATAAGGAACCAGGTTTAGCCCTTCAATTGCTGAAGTGACAGAAATAGGGGGGGTGATGATCCCGTCAGCGAGCAAGGTTCCTGCACCTATGATGGCAGGTATGGCCAGCCATTTTCCGTATCGTCTAACCAATGCATATAAAGAAAATATACCGCCTTCCCCACGGTTGTCTGCTTGTAAAGTGATAAAAATGTACTTGAAGGTCGTTTGAAGGGTAAGCGTCCAGAAGATACAGGAAATGGACCCCAGCACCAGACTTTCATTTACTTTCCCGCCTTCTATAAGCAGCGTTTGAAAAACATAAAGAGGTGAAGTGCCGATATCGCCGAAGATGATACCAAGAGTGATAAGCAATCCGGCTGCGGATAGCTTTTTTAGATGTGGGTTCATTATCCTAAGATTATGGTTCTGGGTGAGTTAAGCTTTGATACTTTTATAAAAAAACAAAAGTAGAAATCTTAATGACATGTGGGCCGATTTATTAGTATCTTTTTTTCTGTTGTGTAAATGTCGTAATCAGCCCTCAGATTGTCGTCAACCGACACCTTCATGAATTGATTAATTACGCAATTTTATCCTGTTAAATAAAAAGAACTATTATGAAACCGAAAAGCATTAAAATTATCTACTGGGTAACTACCGGATTACTGGCACTGTTCATTTTACCAGGTATCTTTTTTCTAAACAGCCCAATGGCTCAGGAAGGAACCAAACATCTTGGCTTTCCACATTGGTTTAGTATGGAAGTTGGTATCGGTAGTTTTATCGGTGGACTTATCCTGATTATTCCTGGTTTGCCCTCCCGTCTTAAGGAGTGGAACTACGTGGCTCTGGGTATTATTTATCTTTCTGCCTTGATTGCACATTTGTCTGTAGACGGGATGATCGGGGAGTCTTTCGTACCGTTGGTCCCTTTTGCGTTGTTGTTGATCTCGTATATTTATTACCACAAGCTTTATCCATCAAGTTAACAGCGGAAATCACCAGTAAAAAACAGGATGATTCTATTTAGGATCATCCTGTTTAGCCTGTACTCAATTTTTCAACACCCTTTATTTGGCATGGCATAAATCACGTTGCCTGATACAGATAAATTGAAGCCCCTGTTTTCTATAGAAGGAAGTAACAGTTTCCATGTTTTGCCCATGTCAGATGACCGGAATATACCATCTGAGCGGCCACATATTAAATATTTGCCCACTTGTTTAATTGATGAAATATACAATGAAGATTGAAGTCCGAATATTTTGTTGGTTAATGAACTATTCCAGGAAGGCTGAAGTGGTTCACCTATGGTATTCCAGGTTTTTCCTCTATCCAGTGAAATGTGTATTCTGTTTGTTTGGGTGATTGTGTTGTAGGCTATAGCAGCAAATCCTCTATCGATACGTTCCACAGCGGTGCCAATGCCCCCTTCATTAATCATACGATCCCAGTTTTCACCGTCATCGGTCGATCTTAATATTCCCTGTGTGCTGGCCGCCAGTAGTACACCGTTTGACTCTACCATTTTCATTACCCAGCCTCCAACATGCACATATTTCCAAGTTTTTCCACTGTTAGTGGATTTAAAAAGGGCGTTGTTAGAGCCGATGAAAATTGTGCCTCCCGTAGTTTCAAAAACGCTGCATACTTGCTTCTCTTTATAATTCTTGTACATCCAATCTGTCGTTCTGTTCATGCGTACAGCTTGCTCTTGGAAATTCGTGTACATGGGCGACCAGTCATTCGTTCCGTTTATTTTTTGTAAAAATTGTCCCCTGAAATCATATGCAAATATCCCATTCTTGCCAGGGGCAATCTCACGCTGTTTACCGGGAAAAATCTCTTTTGTCCAAAAACGATTGGTGGAATTTGGTTCACTGTGATAAACCCCATTGCCAGCACGTACATAAAGCCCACGGTCATTTGCAAGTAAACCATGACTCCACACACCTTCTCTCTGCAAATTTTCAGGCAGCCCTTCGCTAATGTCCTGCCATGTTTGTCCGCCGTCAGAAGATCTGAAAACGATATTTGCAGGCCGTGATTTAGTATCTTCTACTGTTTTTTTTCCATTTTCCTTTTCTTTTAGTATAAAGGAATTTAATAGAAATAATACCAGGAAGGTGGCCGGAACAAACACAAGTGCTTTTTTCATTTTTTTATTTTCCATATCCTATAAAGTTGATGCAGCAAAATTACTTTGATTCCTTTCAGGGCAGGGAATTTGGATTGTAAATAAAAATGTAAACTGTGTAAATAAATCAACATATAAAACAAGTTGTTGCCCGTGGTCGCCGGGAATATCTTTTGAAGGAGGGGATTGGTGGATAAATGCTGGGCTCAAACCCAAAACAACAAAAAAGCCTGATACGGAAGTGTCAGGCTTTTTTGTTCGATTCTTTTACAAGTACTCAGAGCGGGAATCGAACCCGCACGACTTTTAAGGTCACAGGATTTTAAGTCCTGCGTGTCTACCAGTTCCACCATCTGAGCAGGTGTTAAACCTTTTAAAAACAAAAGCCTTCCAATGAGAAGGCTTTTGAGCGAAAGACGAGATTCGAACTCGCGACCCCGACCTTGGCAAGGTCGTGCTCTACCAACTGAGCTACTTTCGCTGTTATGTTCTGCGAAGATAGACATTGTTTTTATTTTTACTAACTATATTTTGAAGATATCCTTAAATCCGCTGAGGTTCAGCAAGAAAAAAAATCAATAAATTTATTTTTCTTGAATTGGGGGCGATGGAAGTACATTATTCTATTCTTTGACTTTTAAAGGCTGTTTTTTTGAAATAAAGCTCACAATGCATTGGGCATCAAATTCAATCAATAAACTAAAGTTGCTTGTCAATCTCCCTCGACAGGGATTCAGCAATACCTGCTCCACCAAGCTGTGAGTAACTAACCAAACCACTTTTGTCAATTACCATTGACGTTGGGAACCCGAAAACCTGATAAGCATCTATAGTTTTTTTTCCATCGCACAATAATGTGTAATTGAAGTTGTTTGTTTTTAAGAAGTCCTTAATCCGGTCGGCATTATCTCGCCCTATTGCAAGAAAAACCACACCCTTGTCCTTATATTTTTCTTTTAACCTGTTTAGCTCTGGCATTTCTTCTTTACATGGTTCGCAGCCAGCAAACCAAAAATTCAGCACAATTACTTTTCCTTTTAAATTTTGCAATGTATATTTTGTCCCATAAATATCAAACAGCTCAAATGATGGTGCAACCTTTCCGATCATTTCACTTGTTCTTTCCATTTTCTCTTGGTGGTGTTTCATCATCAAAGAATCAGGTTTTTCCAGGTAAATTTTTTCTTCGCTACCTTCGGTCGCACGACCTATCATAAATTTCCCACCCCACGATTGGATAACACTGTCAATCTTTGCATAGGGTATTGCAGCCCCTCCTTTGATATAGTACTTCGCACTTTTAGGGAACATATCTTCCCTGGCCATCTTCTGTTGGGCATTAGCAAGGCCGACAGATAAGCATATGGTTATTGTCAATAAATAAGTTTTCATATTTTTTTATTTTTCTGATAAGGCAAAACTAACCAGACAGACCGCTGGTTTCTGTTAATCATTTCTTAACTAATGTTAACTAGTGTTAATCATTCTGTCTGGCTGCTTATAATGAATATCTTTGTTGTTATATATCAGATATTGTAAAAAGAGATACCATTTATATGAAGAAAAGGGTTCGTTTTGTATGGCTGATGGCTATTCTGACAATTACGGGAATCATCCTGTTCCAGGTATACTGGGTGTACAATTCCTACAAAACTGAGGAACGTAATTTTTACAGGTCGGTAACTTTCTCATTGGAGCGCAGCATTAATGCATACTTATTAGGGGAGATCAATCCTTATGCGGCTTTCAATCCAAATTCATCTTCCATTTCAATGATAAATGGTAGCGTGAAAATCCCCAGGCCAAATAATAGCGTGCCGGGAACAGGCACTGTAGGGCAAGGAATCGTGATCAAGTTTACTACATCCCAGGCACCTTCCCCTAGTGCTTCGCAGCTGAAGTTGGTAATGGCTAACCTTGTAGCGGCCACGTTAGTAGCCCGAAACTCGAATGAACCTTTAAAAATGGACGCATTAAGCTCAATTTTAAAGAACGAGCTACAAAAAAACAACCTTCCTGTTTCATTTAAACTTCACCTGCTTAAAAAACAAAAAATGCTGCCTGCGAACCAGGCCGCCGCATTTGTAATCTCTTCAAGAGATAATGATGCTGTCGTTGCCGATATCATCAATGTGAACCAGTATCTATTGCCGCGGATTTTTATACCGGCTTTGATCTCCCTGTTATTGATCTTCTTTTCTGCTGCCAGTCTTTTTTATATGGGAATCATCATTCGAAAACAGATGAGGCTGGACTCTATGAAAAACGATTTTTTTAGCAATATCGCCCATGAACTGCGTACACCAATCTCTATTCTGAAGTCGACTCACGAGGCACTATATAAGTTTGGTGAATCCTCAAACCCCGAAATAACTTCCCGTTACCTCCAGATCAATACAACTATTCTGGATAAATTGGATGGTAATGTTGACCGGATATTGGATATTGCCGGGTATGAGCATGGTGCTAAGCCATCAAAGATAGAGCGGGTGGATCTCGTAACACTTTTTAAGGAGATCACAACGGAGTTTATGATCTATAAACAGGCCTCGATTCAATATGATCTGCCAGCCAGGCCTTATGTTGATACGGACAGGTATATTATCGTCACTGTGCTAACAAGCCTTGTAGACAATGCCATTAAGTATGCCGGCCGGCCGGTAAACATCAGGATAATGGCGTGGTTTGAAGATCGTGACTGGAAATTAGAGGTAAAAGATGACGGACAAGGGATCGATGAACAATACCAACCCTATATCTTTGATAAGTTCTACAGGGTACCATCGGGCGACATTCACGAAGTAAAAGGATATGGATTAGGCTTAAACTATGTTAAGGGGCTTGTCGCTATCCTGAATGGACGGATCAGTGTAAAGAGTAGTAAAGGTATCGGGACAACTTTTACGGTAAAATTGCCACTATATGGATAAGATCAGCGTACTATTAGTTGAGGACGAGGACGTACTGGCTATGATCATTGCTGAAACGCTCGGCAAAAGAGGGTTCGAAATTAAGATCGCCAGAAACGGTGTTGAGGGATGGAGCAAGTTCAACCAGTTAAAACCCGACATTTGTATCATTGATGTTATGATGCCCCGAAAGGACGGTATCTCCTTACTTCAGGATATCCGAAAAGTAGACGAATTTATCCCCGTTATCTTTCTTACAGCAAAGTCTCAAACAGAGGATGTATTAAAGGGATTTGAAGCCGGAGCAGATGACTATATGAAAAAGCCATTTAGCATGGAGGAGCTGATATTGCGATTAAGGAGCATTTTACGTAGAAAGATATCTGCAGCGATAACCACACCCTCTCCAGTAGGGAACTCTTGTCAGATTGGGCCTTATCAGTTTAACCATAAAAAATTAGAATTAACGTTTGAGAATTCAACGATAGCATTATCACAAAGGGAAGGGGATCTCCTGGCTCTGCTGCTACAGCATAAAAACAGCATCTTGGACAGAAGCACTGCATTATTAAAGCTTTGGGGCGATGACAATGTATTTAACGCCCGAAGCATGGATGTATATATTTCCCGATTGCGCAAACACTTCGTTAGAGATGATAATGTGAAAATATTGAATATCAGGAACCAAGGGTATAAAATAATGGACTAGTAACCCGGAAAGTTGAACGAAGTAGTGTAGCTTATCTAGCTGATTAGATTAACAGTGCTTCATAAAAAAAAGCCATGTTAGAACTAAAATACGTCCTAATCATGGCTTTGTACTCAGAGCGGGAATCGAACTTTTTTCTTAACCCGCTGATGTTCTGGTATTTAATTTTTTATATTTCCAAAGACGCACGAATGACGCTCTTGTTGAAAATGCTTAAAATAGGATGTCAAATATTAAAACTTTTGAGACCTGCAATACTTATAACAATTGATTAAAGTACTACAATCCTTATCCCTGCAAAGATAAGAACTTTTATGGTGTTTTGTAAAATATTTTGCTGAATAAAATTAGACAAATAGCAGTTACACTTGGAGTTCAGACCTCAAATAAATCCACAAAATGTGATCATGAAAACTGCGTTTTTTCGCACTTTCATTTTTATTGCTTTTTGTTAATATTTGTATTGACACCTACTGAAAAAAATTATGCACAGAGAACCTTTAAGAGACAGCGCCTATTGGCAGGAATGGATTAAAGAATGTATTGAGGATGTTAAGGAGCGGCAGGATAAACTAAAAGTCACACCTTTCCCGGAAAAGTGGAAGAAGAACAGCATCACCCAAAGTCTGTATTACGACTGTAAAAGGTTGATCACTTTAAAGTACTCAGGAGAAACTCCTGTAGAAGAGATCGCTAATGATTATCCTCAGCTTATCGATGCCTGGGTGGCCTATAACCAGAATATTTCGACGGGAGACAATAAAAAGCATTTGCTTTTGACACATGATTATTACCGCGTATTGACCCTGATCAGTTGGGGAATAATTTTTAATGCGCCGTCCGAATTATTTCAAAAAATGGCCGATCATATGCACAGCAATGGAGAAGATGCATTGATCGAAACACTGCTGGCTATGAAACTGAAAGACAGGACCACAACGGATAAGTTGATCTATCCAAAATCCTTTGAGTTATTGTATAAAACTACACAAACCAAAGGAACAGAACAGGCAGCTTTAATAAAAGAGTACTTAGGCAACTGGTACAAGAACATGAAAGATTTCATTAACTACGATGCCCATAAAGCCAAGGGTGAAGGTGATTTTGAGGGATATTGGAGCTTTGAAGTGGCTGCTGTTGTTGCGCTATACAATATTGATGATAGCAGTTTCAGGGATATGGATTTCTATCCGAAGGATATCGCAGCTTTTGCAAAGACAAATATTTAGCAACATGGAACAGGATAAAGCTACAGCAGGAAAAGAACTAAAAAGCATTGTTGCGGCGGCAGACAATACGTTAATAGGGTTTATTGAATTGGGACAAAGTTTTGGCCTGATACTGGATTATTCGTTGGATAGCCTGGATGAAGTGGAAAAGCTGCTGGTTACTTTTAAATCCCGAACAAACTTTGAGGAGCTAAAATCTGATGCCTGGCTCTATATTGGGCAATGCCTTTGTAAATCCTTAGCTGCAAAATGGAAAGTATCCAATGATGTGAGCCATTACAGGCATCATTATATGCTACCCGTTGTACAGGGCTTTTCCAAGTTTAATGATCAGTATTGCCCCATGCTGGAAATCAATAAGTTTTTGGTGGACAGTAAAAAATCATTTTTCAAGAACACAATTCATGCGATGCAAAATGGGACCTATAGATATAACTAAGATTGCAGTACAATAGTCATTTTAGCGGCAAACGATAACTTAATATGAATCTGTATAAAAGTATAACATATGGCCTGTCTGTTTCTATTGGTTTATTCCTTATTATGGATACTATGAAGGTTTGTGCTCAAGCCATACCTGCGAACCATTCGGGGAGAAAGGACCACAAAGTAACTCCTCAACTGTTGCAAAGGCAAATTGGATTGGGCAGTGATCCTTCCGGTTGGGGTTTTAATGCTGCGAATAAGGAAGACCTGGAGGTAAGTTTGGCCCTACAGGATAGTATTCTCCGGAAAAGTGGCTACCAAAAATCCAATGATTTTTTTCATAAGGCCCAGGCCATTTTTAATTTGAAAAAAAACAGGTGGCAAAACGATCCTGTGCAATTGGAAATTGGTTTCGATGAGCGTATAAATTCAACACAGTGCTTTGAACCTACAGACGGTCTTAGGCTCGTCCTGAACCAGCAAAAGACCCATGTTTTCATCTCAGCACAACATCAGCTTGTAGGTAATCTTTTCCTTGTTCCCCAGTTGGTGGACTATCAAAAAGAGTATCCCCAGGTTAAAAAAATGGAGCAGGAAAGTACCTTAACTAAAGTGCCATCAAGAACAACACTTAAGTGGAGGGACGTAACCGATCTTGACCAGCAGCGAAACATTATCGTGCAGACGATAATAGCCCGCAACAAATACTTGTTCAATAATGATAAAAGCCAGTTGCAGTTTCTATTGCATAACGATAGCGTTTTCATGAATGCCCTGGTGGAAATCTTTGGCTATACCAAGGATGAACAACTTTTAAGGTCTGTACTTCAGAAGTATAGAGAATCATCGGATGATTTTGAAACCAGTCCTGATAAACTGGGGCGTATTATTTTTCCAAAAGATTGCAATAGAAAGCTCGAAGTAAGAAAAGATATGTTAAACTACATCTCAAAGAACACTTCAAAAAGCGATGTTCGCCTGATACTTTCTTTGGGTGCTTTCGCCTCTAAAATAATCAGATCGGAAGATGAGACCTTAAATCGTCTTTATTCAAAAGAGGATAAGAGGGAAATGGTCGCCTACATCGCAGCCATTTATGATCCCGCTTTTAAAACCTATAGGGAAACCAACAATGCCAACTGGCCCAAAGTTCCGCTGCTGGCATTACTTTTTAGACGGGACCCTGGAGCAGAACAAACAATCATACAACAAAAGTATTATGGCCTTTCTCAACTAGCGGAGTTAATTAAGTTTAGTAAAGAGAATTTTAGCGACGATTTTTTATACCATTAATTACGGCCTTGAATATGATAAAATACCTAGTCATTAGGATAACCATTATTGCTTCAGTTATACTGTTGTTGTATTATGGTGCCTATTTTCTTTTGCCCCAAAGGTATCAAGACGATCAATTCAGTTTTATTGGTGAACTGGATGCATTTTTTAGGTTAACCGCAATTTTTTTAATACTCTGCCTGATAGGCTTCGGCTTTGAAACCTACCGGTTCCATAAGCTTAGCAGTAAAATGAAGGTTGCAGGTATCGCTTTATTATTCATAATTGTTATTGCCATCCTGTTCTTAGGATGGTGTATTTTATTCCTTTAAGTCATACAAAAATGAAAACATTCTATATCACACTATTTACTTTATTCTGCTTAAAAACGGTGAATGCCCAGTCCCTGAAGGATTGCGCTTCATGTTCTTCACTAGAACTAAAACCAGCGCAAATTGAAAATCTGAGTATTGATGAAATACGTTTCTTAACTAACGACCTGCTCGCCAGAAAAGGCTATAAGTTCAAAAAAGGAGAGGAGGTTGATACCTACTATACGCAGCAAGAGTGGTACAAGCCCAAAAAGACAAATAGTGAAATCATTTACAGTAACATTGAAAAGCAAAATATTAAATTGTTCCAGGACCGTACCATTTTCTTAAAAGAGAGGAGGGAAAAGCAGATGTCTGAAATCAAGAGCCTAAAGCAATACGTATTGGCCAACAATGCCCTGGAACTTTCCCGGAGATTCAAGTTTGTTAAGACCAAAAATGATTTCCAGTACTTACAAAAAGCATTAGAAAAGATTAGTGTGGGTGACATTCATTGGTTTAAACACAGAGCAAAGTATGAATTGACAATTGACGATGGCAACTATATATGCGTTTACTCGATTAATATCGATGGTAACAAGGTCCAGATACAGTACAACCACCAGGGAGGGTCAAAAATCGACAAATACAACACACTTTACCCAACAGACTACAATAATGAGTTTGCCTACTCCTGGGGTTTTGAGTTTGACGGTGTGGCATTGAAGTACATAAAGTTTGATGTGGCTGGTTAGACCCATTAAGCTACTCACCACTTTTCATCTATCTCCAAATTTTGCCCAAAGCTTAGGATAAAGCTTCGGCAAATCGTCCTCCTCCCAATCTTCACCTGTGATTTCCTGAGCGAGATCATCATAGTCGAAGCCTTGTGTACGAGCTACATCTCTTGGAAGTTCATCTTCATCGGAATCTTTGTGAAGATTTTGATATGCCGCATCAGCAACATAAAGTAGACCTTCAAAGTCAGGTTCGGTATCACTGTCAATCATGTCAGCCGTTAAATCAGGGTTTTTCAAAGTAAGAGTATAGAAATCCAAACCTTGAGCAATCACCCAACAGCGGAAATATAGAAATGAATCGTCAGAAACATACCCATCGACTATTTTAGCAAAAGCAAGAGCTTTATAATCGTTGGCTCTAATAATCATTTTTCAGATGATGATCTCATATGTGTCTGTTATAGAATGAGGCTTAATTTTATACAAAGAGAGAAGGCGGACGATATTAATTACGTCCGCCTTTTTTGCTTCTTAAGGAATCCATTTATTGAGCTTACTCGTATTTCTTAGCGCATCAACATATTTTTAAACTTACCCGCTTTGCTAGTCATTTTGTCCTGCTCCGAATTTAGCCCATAGCCTGGGGTAAAGTTTTGGTAAATCTTCTTCGACCCAATCTTCGCCTGTGATTTCCTGAGCGAGATCATCATAGTCGAAGCCTTGTGTACGCGCTACATCTCTTGGAAGTTCATCCTCATCGGAATCTTTGTGAAGATTTTGATATGCCGCATCAGCAACATAAAGTAGACCTTCAAAGTCAGGTTCGGTATCACTGTCAATCATGTCAGCCGTTAAATCAGGGTTTTTCAAAGTAAGAGTATAGAAATCCAAACCTTGAGCAATCACCCAACAGCGGAAATACAGAAATGTATCGTCAGAAACATACCCATCCACTATTTTAGCAAAAGCAAGAGCTTTATAATCGTTGGCTTTCATAATCATTTTACGGAGGGTAATTTCAAATTGAACTACCTCTTCAGGAGTTAGATTTTCCAACTCCTGAACTATGAATTCCTCCTGGGCATCAAGATCATTTTTTGACACTCTTTTTGATTTTTCAATAATTTCCCAAAAATTGCTTTCGTTCATAAATCTGCTGTATTTTTTTCTATACTATTACTCAATAGATTAAGCCGTTTATGTAATGATAATGGCTATTGAAGTTGAAAGAGGTTTTTTGAATCTGCTATAAATTGATCTGCTGGAAAATCTTTGAATTTTTTTCTAACCGCATCAGTCCCAAGAACGTCCATAGAATTGAAAAGATCTTCTAAGAAACTCAGTTTTGCTTCATCATAAGAAAGGTCCTTGTATTTTTCAAAATCCAATAACATCTCATATTCAAATCTTACTGCAGTCTTTTCAACTTGACCATCTCCAGTATCTATATTTTCATAGCAATATTTAGGTTTTCGGACTTTAAAGAATTGGCTATATTCTGGCGAAACATAGAATATGCCGATATATATAAATTTAAGGGAGTTTCCATAAGCTGAATTCTGATTAATTAGTGCTTTAATTTCACCCTCGACTTCTCTAAAAAAATTATCTAGGTGTGATGTTTTGTCCGAAACAGTTACCCCAAAGAAAATATCCATAAACCGGTTGTTGTTGATGTTTCAATTACTATATTGATCTGTCGCTATCTTAATGAATAGAAGAATTTACATTTCAACAGTTGATAAATTGTTTAGTTCCAACATTCATTCTACGCGAAGTGACGATAGCATGGTTTTTGCCTTTGATTCCCATTGATTTTTTAGCCGAATTACACAATTGAATGTCCCCACCATTAGTTTCCCATCTATGTCTGTTGCGAAAATGAGGTTATATATTTCGGTGTCGATTGCTGGGCTGATGAACTGAAATACTATAACGTCACGACCATTTACTCTTTTAATCTCGCCGTTGATATTTTTGAAGTTTAACGCGTGAAATTGTCCTAACATCTCATCCGCAATCTGTGCCAGATCAACTTGACTAGCAACTTGGGAAGTAATGCGAAATCCGAGATTTACTGCGCCTTTTGAATCGGTAAATGCTTCTGTAGGACGAACATTGCTGCTTCGATACTTCATACTAATCATCTTCTCCGACATTTTTGTAAACTCGACGGGAATTGGAAAAGTTGCCCTACCATTGCAAATTTCTTTGACTTTGCAGATTTTGCTTAAATCCATCTGCTTCCAAGTATCAATTTTAGTTTCCGAAATGCCAGTATCATTGGCTGAATCCTTATCTTTTTTACTAGTAGCCATTTTTGATAGATTTTCGGGTTTAGAGGGAGATACGCAACTAGCAAAAAAGGCTAGAAATAGAAGATTAAAAAGAGACCTTGTCATTTGTCGTTAATTAAAATGCTTGATTTGACAATCCTACTACGTGCTTGCCGGAAACATGAAAATAAATGGGTTCCTGGTTATAGCTGAAAAACTTGTTACGTTAATCGTCGATACGATCTCGATCCGCATTTTTTATCCAGTTTTCCAATTCCACAAGATTGTTAAAAATAGGAACAAGTTTTTGAATAAAGCGATCTTTTGCCCTCGGTGAATTGATCTTAATGTAAAAGGTACTCGCCTCCGAATCAAAGTCGATTTGTTTCAGGAGTTGAGGGTCGATACTTTCCAATATTTGCTCAATATGTCCCTCCCAGCAAGGACCATTGCTTTCGTAACCATATTGCGAAAACAAATCATAATATTTAGAGTAATTATCTTCATCATTTAGCGGAACCATTATGATAAAGTCATTTATGCCTATCGATTGTATTGTAAAGGGGTAATCGGAATTCATAATAAGTCTGTTATTCCTTGTTAAGCAATCCTGCGGCATCAATAAATCCACCAATATAATACATGGGTATTCCTTTGAAATGGCCGAGTCGATAAATACCTATGCCTTCTATACTTTCCTTTTTTAATTGTGGTGCTTGTATATTATTTGCATGCCAACGTAATTCTAATTCAGTAAACCCATTCTTGCTTGATGAATTTACAAGTATTGGTGAGCTCACCCTATTTGATGGAAGAAAGCCCGACAAATAAGCTTTATCGGCAGCAAGTGCAATTTTGGATGAATTTTCAAATTTTGCATTGTTTTTGGCAAATAGATCAAGGGTTGCAAATTGCTGCATTGACCATTGAACGTCTTTAAACCTAGCCAATCTTAAGGGTATATCTGGCCTAAGGAGAGATTTTTCCTCTTCTGTAAACTGTCCTTGAGCCGAGAATGTTCTGACTGATAAGAATGCAGACGGTGAAGTCCTATAGTAATAACATAACTTCTTTGGGCTGCTAGAGAAACTCCACTCTTTCGGCGAAACTGGTACCTCATAGAATACCTCAAATTCATCAGCTACGATTACTCTGGAAAAGTCATTATCACGATCTATGTATATGCTTCCGTTTTCTATATATTTCATACAATTGAAAAAATAGGTCTAAAGTTTTAAAAGCTTTAATTGGCCTTCTTCAGATATTATCTTACTAATTATACCCAATCTAGATTAAATTTATCGTTAGAAAATCCACTGAAATGATTTATGAGCCATTCATCAATATGTTCAGGTCTCCATATACTTCCGGAAAATAACCCAGTACCCGCCGACAAAGGCTGAAGCCAAAACCAATTTCCATTATCAAAAATTTTGCATTTGTCTTTGTGACCAACTTCTGGCAGCCAATATTTTGAACTTTGGAGAGAGTCATTCAACGGTAAGCAACCCAGAATTGGCCAAGTTCCATCCTCTATGTGTTCCGTGCCAACAAAGCCTTTGAAAATAATCGGCATTTTTACTATCTCGCTTAATTCTGAGATGCCTTCAGAACTCTGAAGATCATAAATAGCCATATCCCTAAAGTTAAGTATCCGTCCGTATGCGTAGCAATGGATACTTAAGCTTATGCGAATAATACTTCCGGGCGGAATTTTCCTTCTATTCTTCATGAGATGGGTACATTAATTTATTTCGGAACAGTCGGCATATGGCGTGGTAAGTTTTTATCTTTTTAGATGCCTATCTTTTTTCCTTGTTATGAGAAGTCAATAAAGTTTGAATGTTCATGAAGTAAGTATTAATTGACTGATTATCTCGCGCGCTTATTTCAAGTGAACCTTCTTTCGACCATAGCGGAGGAAAAAAAACAATTACTTCATCCGCCGAAAGCTTGTTAATGTCCGCTTTCCATGAATTCCATCTTGATCCTTGGTAAAATTTTCCTATGTCACCTGAAAAGCAAAACTCGAGAAATCCAGTATAGGATGTATTCAACGATTGCCAAGTTAGGTTATCAGGAGCAAAATAATAAACACTACCAAAGTCTGTTCCTAAACCACCACCGTTGAGCGCAAATAAACCTCCTATAGCGTCATCTGCAATCAAGTAGTATAGGGGTTTCCCATTACTACCAGTATCAATGCGGCCTTTATTCCATGAAGCTATTGTTCTTTTCATTTTGTTAGAACCCGAGCCTAAAATTCTAATCCAGCCGTAGTCTACCAAAATGCCGCCAGTGTTGTAAATTATGGCACCCATTGGTGATCTCGTTGTCACCTGCGATTTATAGAGCACGTTCGCTGATACCTGATTCTCACCTGGTAGTATCTCTATTTTATTTCTTGCAGTATCGATCCATGATTTTACCCTACTCCAACCCTCAGAGTTGTCTTTGATAAGATCTGCAATTGGTAGCATGGATGGTCTAGGCTGTTGCGCATTCGTACGAGTAACAAGAATTAGACAAAGTACCACAATTGTATAAATAATTGGATTATTTATTCTATTCATGAGAATTTTCAATTTTAATTTTCCAATATTCTGAATTGGGATTATTGCGGAGACTTGATCAAGTATGACAAGTCTGTTTTCATTTTGGCTGAACACATTTGAATGTATGAATGATGAAAAAATAACCAACAATAATTTGAACCTAATGATGTTATCCATTTTTAAAATGCTTGTTGGGAAATAACGAAAACAAAATTTGCTAAATGACCAAACTATTTGCTATCGAGATAGTTTCTTTTGTGATAGCGGTAAAAATTGTTTGCTCCTTCTATCATGGTATTGATATCAATAGGCCGGAAATCTGCCATTTCAAGTTCTCCAATTATATAGCTGAAAGGGTCGCAATACTTTCTATCTTTTACTAACTCGGGACAGTAATAAACATTTAGACTATTTTGACATAGTAATTTCCATTCCGCTTTTTCCCTACCACGCAATAATTCCCCAACGAAAATAGCTAGGTAGTTATATAGATTGTCGGGAACATTACCTTCCTTAAATTTTTTGTTGACTATCCCCGACAGCTCTTTTAGATATTCCGGGTTATCATTAAGCTCGACCTTATAGCTGAGTAATTCAGAGAGTTTGGTACAGTAATAAGGCATTGATTTCTGAAAATCCAAAGCGCGATCTTTTTCTTTTTCCCAAAATGAGCCATCCCCCTTTACCGGATAAATGCCTGTCTTTATCATCGGTTCCAAATATTTAATGTCTTCAAAAAATATACCTTGTCCCAGACCTGCTGCCCCTGGAAATAAAATAACTGTCCCGTCTTTGTAAATGGTGACGTAAGCCTTATTATATTTAATCTGATAACTTTTAAGACGAATTGGAGATTTTTCCTCCATAATCTGGTTTAGAGGACCAAGATCCATTGCCTGAAATCCCGCTTCATTTTGCGCGCTACTATTATTCATAATTTTGAATAAAAATAATGATATTAGAAATATTTTAAGTTTCATTTTATCGATTTTGTAAGTTATCTTAATCGCACAGATGTGGTTATGTAGTTATTCGGTCCTAAAACCGAAAATGAAGATACATTTTAGCTTAACAGATTATAATTTAACAAAGCGAAACCTGAATTCGGGTTTCGCTTTGTTAGGTTCAAAGAATACTATACCTATCTTCGGCAAATATGATAAACTAATTCCAGGTCATATTTTGCTAACCACTATGAACGCTTGATAAGCAGGCCTCCTGGTAATCCCACAAGTCTTGTCTAAATCCATTTTCCAAATAGGGTACAATACTATTTTTGTAATTCACAGACTTAGGAACATCAACAGCAATCAAATGAGGCTTGTCACTGATTTCTGAATCGCATCCAAGCACCTTCAACTCTTGTCTGGTTTTTTGGACTATTGTCTTTTCGAAGAAAACGATTTGGATCGTACTACTGCCTGATTCTTCCACCAGGTCATCGACGTACAATTCACCGTCGCATGTTTTCGTACAGATGACATCTCCCAAAGCAAATTCTTTGACATAAAAAGGAATGTTCTCTAATTTGTAATTTAACCCACATGGAGTGGCCCACATACTCTCAATCTGATCTTCATATCCTTCATCAAAAGTGTATGTAAATTTTATTTTGACAAACCCATCAATTGTTGACATAAATGTTTGTTTTTGTACTAAACTCGGGCGTATTGAGGGCTTTATTTTCTCACTATTTTCTTTCTAATAAAGTTACCATTTGGCGCCTGTACCTCGATCAGGTAAATGCCATCACTTAGATCTGGCAGGGATATTTTGATTGCTTCCGATTGGACTTTTGATGTTTGGGAACATACCTCACGGCCTGCTAAGCTTATTATCTTAAGCGAATAATAGCCAGTCTGCTGTGTTTTAAAATTAATGGACAAATAGTTGTCGAAAGGATTGGGGTAAATTTTGAAATCGTTAATAGGGTCTGTCTCATTTATTGCAAGGCCGTTATCATAAAGCTCGTAGTAAAAGGTATAGGTTTGATTGGGGGTTGGTGTGTTATTGCCATCATTGAATACTGAGATGCGTTCCGGATTACCATAACTATTGTACTGATATCGGAAAGTTCTCAATTGCTGCCCAGAGTTTGTTATGCGCCAAACTTTAGCTGAATCTGGAACGCCTGCAGCTCCAGGGTATTTTATCTCCCGGCTTATGGTCAAAGTTCCGGTTGTGGGCGCTGTTCTCCTGTTTTCCCAATAGGTAGCATAGTCGGCCCCGGCAGTGTAACCAAGTGAGTCCCGGTCGGTGTACCAAATTGTATCGTTATTAAAATAGGTTGTATTCATTGTCGAAAGCTTTCCATCAGGATAATACGTAAACAACGTAACATATGCAACCTGAACGGTTGAAGCATTTACGAAAAAATTCGAATCGGCTATTAATTTATTTCCCGGATTGTAATAGTGTTCCTGATAGCCTGCGAAATTCCAAGCACCACCTTCCTTAGCCCAAAAGCTATCTACCATTACTTTTCCGGCACTATAGGAGTATTTGACCTTGCTATTAGTATCAGCAGGTCCAGGTATATTATACATGGAATAGTAGTAGACATCGGGTAGGTTGTCATTATTATAAGTCATGACCGACTTGTTGCGATTGAACGGATAATCGTCGGCATAATCAGTCAAGATAAGGCTTAATTTGTTGTCGGGCCTGTAAACGCCATAGTCTTTATATCTAATGGTATCCCTATCGTAATTGGTAATGGTATCGGCCAATACATCCAGCGGGTTCATCGTCTTGAGATAAACGAAATTAGGCGCATAGACATTGTTAAGGATGGTATTATAGGAAAACATGTTGTAATTAAAGGCAGAACCTCTGTTGTTGGAGTAGGAGTAGGTACACGAATCCTTAAATGTTGTTCCCTTTGAAGTTTGGGCAATTACACGTTGTTTTGTCCCAGTGGGTTTTTGCATGGTGTTGGATGTTGCCCATTGTTGCTGTAATACTTCCAAAATATAATTACGATGATAATTGTCTCCCGGCTCTGTCTCCGGCCTACCTGACTGCTGCGCGTGCATATTGCTGATAAAGGCAATGTTTAATACAAAAAGTAAAACTTTTCTCATAGAACTGGTTTGGTAGATGATTGTTTTAGTAGGATAAACTTTGCTAAGAAGGAGATTTGTATTCTGACAAAAATGAGGCCTGGAGTTTAATGGATATTTTCAAGGAGTGATTTCTATAGTACCACTTGCTAGTGATTATAATCACGTAAGATTTTGACAATTTTCCAAGTATCACCAGTCTGCTTTAAAACAATGCCCCACAATTGTACCATCCCATTTTTAGGATTCATAGATAGTCTTAATCGCACAAGTGCTATTTTTTTGTCAGAAGCATACAAAATGTTGCTGAGGCTGTATCGCTTAATTGGCACCTTACCAGTAAGTTCACAGTACTCCCATTTTTCATAGTCAATACTATCTTCCTTTTTAATGATTTTAATACAGTAATCACTTCCTTGAAACTTGGAACTGGCAATATTTCTTAAAGTCGAACTTACGTATTGTCGACTTTTCAGACGATATTCTTTGTCTAATTCGGAGAATCGGTTTGCAAAGCCATTTGGCGTTAAAACTTGTGAAATTTCGTCGTCTAAGTATATAAAATAAGAAAATGGCTGTTTTTCATAGATTAGGCCAGTGGTGTCATATTTCTCAGGATCTATCGGATATTTTTGATTTACTGCAATAGTCGCTTTTTTTGTTTGGTTGTAGATGCTATCTATTATTGTTCTGTAAATACGGCAGTCCGTTTGACCATAGCTAGTGCTGAGGCTTATTACTATCAATAAGGCGCCTGTAAGGGTCGAAATATGTAAAGTGTATTTACTCATATTATGATGCTAAGATTTCGGCTTAATTCAACCCGAAATCTTAGCATACTGCCGTATCTATTCTCTATCTGATTCCTTTACCTTTACTATAGTCCACTTTTTGCCTTTCTTGCTTAGAACTGCCCCCCAGATATCCGGATAGTTTCTATTCGACTCATCCTGAATTTTCACCATAACAATAGCTGTTTTCCTATTACTTGAGTATAAAACGCCATACAAGCCAAATCGGTAAATTGTAATTCTATTACGCTCTTTGATTTTGGGGCAATGCTCAAGACTATCCCTTTCAATTCTATCATCCCTATTGATTAGTTTTAGACAATAATCTTTTCCTGTTATTTTGCAATTTTCCACGCTTTTGAGATTGGATTTCTCATAATCTGTTTTGTCCAACCTAAGCGATTTTACAAGCAAAGGAAAGAAAGAGTCAAACCCCTCAAAAGAGGTTTTTTCAGTCTTTATTTCTTTTTCCAGGTAAACATAATAGGGCGTTTTCTCTTTTTTAAGCACTAATCCAATAGTATCATAATTTACCGGGTCTACCGGAACTTTTCGATCATAAGAAATAATGCTCTCCTTCGTTTGGTTGTAGATTTCACCGATCACCATTTCGTAGATCTGGCATTCTTCCTGCGCGTAAGAAAGATTACTTGATATGGTTAGCGCTAGGAAAAATATAGCGGAAATAAGCGTGCGTTTTTTCATATTAAAGACCTAATGTTGATTGAATATTTTCAGCCTTCGCATTATCTGGGAGTTGCGCAGGAATAGCAGGTAAAGTTGCTGTTGAGAATTTTGTATAGTAAGGAAATTTGCCTTTGTCAAAATCGGCGGTTCCATCATCTTTAATCCCCATTTTAACCCCAAATCCTACAACCTCGATGTCTGTTCCTCTATGGCCAGTAAGCGATATATGCCATTTTTGAGTGCCTGATCTTCTCGCATCACTTCTGGTTTGTGAATCAAATTTGACGTCCTTCATTGAGCGCCTACCTTCGCCTTCTGGCTGGTCATGTACATCATATTGCCCTGTGTTTAAGCCACCGTTGTTTTGTTTATCGCCTATATGACCTAACTCGTGAAGCATGAATAAGGCAAGTGTAAAGAGTTGTTTGCCATAGGCAGCTTGATCAGATGGATCAATAGCTGACAGTTGTTTAATCATATTTATGTCCATGGTCATTCCAGTAGCATCCGATTGGGATTGGCCAGTTCTAGTAAGATTGATTGTTGCACCTTCCCCAAATGTGAGTTGTTGTTTGATCTGATCTTCGCTCCATCCTGTAGTATTTTTCATGGCTTCCATCAACTGGGGATTTCCATTTAATAGATTCCCTACGTTGCGGACAACGGTTTCAAAAGTTCTTAATGCCTCGTTAGTGACACCTGCATCTAGTGCAT
Source organism: Pedobacter nutrimenti (assembly GCF_032678445.1). GTDB lineage: Bacteria > Bacteroidota > Bacteroidia > Sphingobacteriales > Sphingobacteriaceae > Pedobacter > Pedobacter nutrimenti_A. The sequence goes on along the minus strand of NZ_JAVTSQ010000005.1, from coordinate 119,026 downwards.
CTTGTCTGTTATAAGCCAATGTTAACATCCCATCTTTATCAATGTTTTTAACAGGATTATTGCTGGCGTAGGCGTATTGGGATTCATGCCTAACCGCATCGGCCAAGGGGTCTACACCGAACCACCTTCCAATTTGGGGATCTTGTATCCTTGCTCCGAAATCGTACGTTTCCATTCCAAAAGATTTTTCCAGCTCTTTGCCGTTAAACTTGTAAGGCTGATTCACATGGTTAGGTTCCAGTGCAGTCTGTACTGTTAACCCAAACGGATAATAGTGATTCTCTTCCTGTACCTTGCCCGTGTAATGCTCGATCATAATATTGTCAAACCACACATCCTTTCCTATACTTTGGTTGTCTACATAGATAATTACATATCCAGGTCCGGGGGAAGTGCAACATACCTGCTGCGTTCCTACACCATATTGGCTTTGCGCATTAGGAACAAGGGTCATAAATCCGCTCAAAGAGCCACCTTGTGGAACCACTGGTACCTGGGTAATACTGCTGCCTCCTGGAACCAGTTCCAATTTATCATTGAAGAATAGTACATTCAGATGTGCCCGCGGTGCATTGCTATTGTTATCGGATTGGATCAGGTTTTCCAATTGTCCTGCCAGTGCAGGATTATTTAAAGCCCTTGTGATCGTCTTTACATTATCAGGTAGTTCAGCAATCGGTACACCCGCATAGGTATTGCCATTGAGTAAAGCGCCCATTAGTGATTCTATTATCGCCTGGCTTCCTTCTACGTCGCTTTGCTGGTAATCGCCCTCGTAATAGGCATCTGTGCTGATCGTAAAGCGGTCGCCCGGCATTACCTGCAACATAATAGCCGTGCCTACTCGCCTTGCCGGATCACCGCCATCTAACCGGGCCGCCATGTTGTCGCCGGGCTTTCCATCAACGGGTTTGGCGTTCCTCACATTTGCAATATTGTCAAAGACCAGTTGTTCTACATTGGCCATGGCAATTTCGTAGCTGGCTAAATACTGTGCATCTATAGGTTTGGCCGTCACCGTACTGCGTACATTGCCCAGATGATCCTTAACAAAGTAATCATAAATGAACTTTGTGACCTGTAGCGGATTAGCAACCGGTCTTGCCCTGCCTTCCCCGTTTGTAATGTATTGCAAAGTATCATTCTTATAAACGAAGTTACCGATATAATCAAAGGTATCCGTCTTGTCCGTGTTTTTGTCATACACTCTTTTTTGCAGCTTATTTCCTGATGCATCATATACGTTGGTAATCTTTCCCTTAAAGTCTATACTAATGGTTTCGGGTTTGTTGAGATGGCCGTATTTGATTGCGCCAATTCCCTTATTCTCATCTTTTACAAGGTTCCCATTAGCATCATAGTAGTATTCCTGAGGATGGTTTACATTGGGATTGTCCTTAAAATCGGGAAGAGATATTGTGCTGGCCGGATTTACTGCGTCGATCACTTTAATCAATTGGTTGCTGCCTGCTGCATAATTGTAGGTCAACTGGTCCATATTGATGGGTGTATTGATCGCCGGCGGATTAATGCCACGTTGGTTCATCGATAAAATGTTGCCGTTAATATCGTAGGTGATGTTGGAAGCCGTATAATCGTAAGCTGTCTTTACCCAATTATTTTGCGTGTTTTTGCGGGCATACTCGGCATGAGTCAACCGGTCTAGAGCATCGTAGCTATAGCCATAAGCTTCTACGGGTGCCAGGGTACCCGCTTTGCGCCAGGTGATGCCTGCAATATTGCCGTTGTACAGTTTGCTAGCAAAGCCCTTGTCATAGTAGAGGTTCTCTTCAAACAGTCGGATACTATCTGCTTCATTATTGAAATTGGCGACTTGGATATGATTAAGCAAGCCCCGGATATTGTATTCTTGCAGAAAATTGGCTGCCGGAGTCTGCTTTACAACTACCTGCCCCAAATGATCATAAAAGTAATTGCCAAACTGATATTCAATTCCACCGTCTATCTTTTGCGTCATACTTCTTATCTGGTCGTTGCCACCTCCCTGATGCAGGTTGAGGGCATTAGTGGTATAAATTGTGTAAGCCGCATGTGCGCCATCATTTGTTCCGGCAATAGGACGAGCGTCAGGATTTTGATGTCTTAGGATATTTTTCCACAGCTTACCCTGAAAGTAATAAAGATTACTACTGATCTCAATCCCGCCCTTAAGATTTTGGGATTTCACCTGGATTACCCTGCCTTTATCGTCATAATAATTGGCGCTTGTTAACCAGACTTCATCGTTCGGGCTTTCCGGATCTTCAACCCGAACTTTGGTGCCGGTTACTAATCCGCGAACTTGATTCGATAACGTTGGAGGACTGATAGAGTTATCTGGTGGTATGGTAATATTGCTAAACTGGGATTGATCAAAATCGAGGAGTGCGATTTGATCGTAATTATCATAGTAGATATAGCTCAGCATATGTGCCGTTGTGCTGCCAGGGTATTCTTGTTGTGGCCCATAATTTTTAAGGTAATAGAACAAATTGGGGGCGGTGAAGGCCGAGTTGTCATCCATATACCCCTGCAAGGTTGTTCTATTGTCGCTGGAAGCATATATACTAGTACTAATTGGCCTGTCATGCGGATCGTAGATGGTTAACATCCATTGACCTGCAAGTTCTAAATTACCATCCCGATATAGTACTTGCCGGTTCCGCTTATCGTAAACATAGTATTCAGTACCCTTGTCTGCGATCTTCTTTTCAATCACCCGGTTTTTACTGTCATAAAAATAGCTGTAGCATAGATTAGTGACTGACGAAACATTCCAGGAGGTGGTGATAGCCGCCACTGCTTTTGGCGGGATCACATAACGCAACCTGTTGAGGTTGTCATAGACATAGTAGGTACAGGCAAATCCATCATGGGCTGGACCGGTTCCCGAAATCCTTGTTTTTTTCAAGATAAGCAAGCCCCTTTTATCTTTATACTCCAGGCTATATTTGCCATCCTCGTCCGTAACCTGATCAACATATAGGACAAATGGTGCATAGGCTGCATTTGTAATGGGTACATCGGCTAGATTGTTGCCGATGGTAAAAATCCGTACCCCTTCGGGTGCGGTATTGCACCAATAGTCGTTAACTTTTCCCCGGTTGCTACCTACCCAATTTCTGCCGGGTAAGAGTTGTTTGGTAATACGGTTCACCGGCGAATTATCTGTCTCCGTTTTGCTGTAAGGTTCCTCATCCGGCCCGTTGGCATCGTAGAAGTGCTTTATTCTGGATGCCACGGGGATATGAAGATTCCCATTAGATGTGGAGACAGGGGCTGCGAAAGGCAAGTACGTATATGTTTCCTTTCCACTTCCGGCATCATACACCTTCTGGCTCACGATATCGAAGTTATCGGCATGTTCATTTTTGGCTACCGTCTGCATCGACCTTCCCAAACCATCGAGATATTCCGTGGTCTGCCGGTAACGATCTGATGGTGGAGGCCATGTAGCTGAAGGTACATCTGGCACCTGAGTGCGTACATAATTGTATTTGTTGGGGCCAAACAAGCTTGATAAACCCGGATAGGGTCCGCTGGGTGTCAGTGGGCCAGGATCAACGGGCAGGTTGGTTGCAGGATTGGAGACTTGCTGCGCTTGAACTGGACTTGCGCTACTAGCCGTAACAAGGGTAACGAATACTATATATTGAATTGTTTTTTTCATGGCTTTATTATTGATCTCCCAGGTATTGATAGGTGTATTTTTTAAGAATGTTGCCGTTTACATCTTTCTCCACGCTCAGTCTGCCCATCGCATCATACTCGTACCGGACAACATGACTTCCGGCATCGTCCCGACTGGTAATACCGATCAGGGGTTCGTAATTAAAGCTTTCCATCTGGGCATCTTTTGGATAATACCGTAATTCATCGATTAACGCCGTACCGGTGATTTGGAGCGCTATGGGTGGTGTACCTTCATTGACCAGGTGTTCACAATAGGTCCAGCCCTCGGGTGTAGTTATGCCTGTGGTCATCGTAATGGTACCCGCCACATTTACCGAACCGCCCTTCTTCCAATAGGAAATGATGTAGTTACCAGGTATATAAGGCTTATTGTCGTTGGGAGTAGAGGTTATATCGGCTCCAGGTAGGTTCAGGTTATAAGCGCTTTTGCCGGTGAAATGATCTGTCGTTATTACAGCGGTTGGATTAAATGACCAGCCCCCGGCAGCATTTTTTTCAAAGCTGGTGAAAGCTCTTTTATTGCTGTAGTAGCCATTTCGTACTATGGCAATTGGGATGGTGTTATCATAGCCCCAGATATAACCGACCTTGGCATTTCCTTCTCCGAGTATGCTCAACGGATTAAAACGACCATCATATTCTTCAATGGTTCCTTTGATTGTGTACCTGCTGTCCTTGGTAAGCGTATTGGTATTTGCGGCCGATGGTTGAAAATTGTTGATCTCTGCATTAATATCCAATGTTTGCATCCCGGTCTGTACTACGCCAGTAGCTGTCAAATTAACAATTCCGAACTGGGTATAGTTGCCGCCCAAGGTTAAGGCCTGGCTGCTGCCTGGTAACCATTTCTGCGTGTATTGTTCTACAGGTGTATTATGCATATGCCGCTGTTGCAATTGGGCTATGGCGGCAGCGTCTCCAGAGGGTGCGCTCCCGAATGTGTAATCGGTAGGATATTTAATAAAATTGGTCTGTTTGCTGCCGTCTGATAAAAAGGTAGTCGAGCGGGTTATTTCACGGTGTTGTGGGTTATCATAACTGTTCACGGTTACCGTCGTTACTCCGGTCATATAATCTTCAACTTTTACAGTGTCGGTATAGATCCAGTCACAGGGGAAGCTATATACCTTTTGGTCGTAATTAGTCAGATACATGCCCCCGGGACTATAACAAGGGTGGGCTGCGATACGGGAGGCTGTATGTCCGGCGAAATTTTCGGCGGGGTTGAGCGATGTTACGTTACTATAAGTCGTCCTCCTGGTTTCTGCATTCAAGTTGGTGTATTCACTTTTTTGCGTAAGCCTTCCATAACGCCAACTGGCGGGAAATTCGCCATGCATATCCAGTTCATTGAAGTTAGTAAAATTATATACGGTGGAACCATCCGCTCCGTTGCCAATGGTCTCCTTTACCCAACTATAACCTGACTGTACACCGGCGTTTATATTATGGACGCTATTGGAACTTACAGACATTCCTTCAATGGGCAGGTAAAACGAGCAGTCGGTGGCATTTCCTTGCGGCGGATTGCCATTATTATAGAAAAAATATTTTAAAAGCGGTTGGTGGTATTCAGGTACAGGGACAAAAGAAGGAAGGGAATATTCATAGTTTTTGACTACGGTTTTTCGGGTAAATGTATCGAAGAGCACAATCTTGCGGATACGGCAACCTCCAAGGTAATCGCTGGGGGGAGTATAGGTGTTAGCTACTTTTTTTGGCCATTTTGCTTTTAGGCCTACCTGTATTCCAAAACCAGGTGCGTTAATATGCCCTTTTATACCATAATATTTTCCAGGAAGCAAGGTGACATCTTTATCATATTGGTACATTTGAATTGTCTGATGGGTAAACGTTTTGGATGCCGGAATCACTGGTGTAGTACTTAGACTACTGCCATTGGGCCTTTCCAGAAGCCACCCGCCACCTGCAGCATGATTTACAGTCAGTGGGATATTGCCAACTGTTGACATGGAAATATACCAATTTGCCGCAACACCACTACCAAAGAGGTCTGTAGGTGTTGTCGGTATGGAAATATGATCTTCCCACTCTCCCTGTAATTCTTCCGTACTATCGCAGGCAAATTCCATTTGAATGATCGTATCGGTATATACAATGACGCTATCCAACAATTGAGTGGGATAGTTTTTAGCATGTACATCCCAGGTATATGCAGCATAACCTCCGGTGGGATAATACATCTTAGTCAGCATGGCGGCTTTGGTGAAATTCGGGTTGGCATTGCGATTAGCGCCATAATAGTTCATGCCTGGATATGTGAAACTGGGAATGAGTCCCCTTGAATCATTTATTGATGCACCATTGTAGAAACCCCAATGGTCAATCCGGTTGGAGAGCTTACTTGGTAAAGGAAGTGGATCATATTCAAAGGCGTATTTGTAAGCAGTCGAAGCGCTTAAACTATTGAGGTCGGGAGCAAAGGTCACCGATTCCAATCTTAGTCTTTTTCCCATTTCATCGTTAACATTAGGCGTTTGAAAATAAGAATGTTCCAGGTGGATTACGCGAATCGTTTCGCCATCCTTATTCTTCAGAAAAAGGTTCTTTACTCTAGGGCTGCCAGCAGCCATATCTTGTCGATCATAGGCAATATCGTATTCAATGCTGCCCTGGTTCCAGGTAATGGTCTTAAGTTGCCAGCCCTGGCTGATCTGCTCGATCTGGTTGTAATTCCCCGGCTTAGGTGGGTCATTGGGCTGCATGTCATCGTCGAAAGGCAGCACCATCTGTGAAGTTGGCCTCCAAGCGTAGAAATAATAGCTTCGGCCAATTACTTCTGTTGTTACAGTGGGCTCATAGGCAAAGGCTATAGAATCCGTATTGTTAGCATCTACGATTTTGGTAAGGTACCAGGTCCTGGAGCGGGTGATGGATTGCGAAGTCCGGTTGGCGATGTTTTCAATGATCCCAAAGAAATACTGGGTACCGTCCTGGAGTACGACTTTCCACTCCGGCTTGCCACTTCCATTCAAATAGGTGGTAATGGCCAGGTTTTGCTGTGGTAGTGTGCGGATAACATCGGCATAAATGAACTTACCACTGTAACCAGCAAAATTAAAGGTATAAATGTCCGGTGCACCGTCAAGCCCACCGGTAGAAAGGGATTCAAGTAGGGCCTGGTCCGTGGGATTGGTATTGAGTAGGGCGGCATTGTCCCAACCCAGGCCATTCTGATGATAGCTGTTATTGTCGGGTATACCCATTACCGACTCCTGCAGGACGCCTTCGGCTGAGAGCGACCATCCAAGCCCCACATTACTAGCGTTCTCTGAAACACGGATACCGGAAGCTCCATATTTGAGCGTAATTGGTAAATTAAGCTTGCCTGTATTGATGGTGTAGATCGGCACTGAAATATTAGGAGTTCCTGTGTAGTAGCTAATAGGAATATCCGTAAACTTCAGCAAACTGGCAACTGTGGCTGATGGGGTTGTGATTTTACCAAGTTGCTGTTCTATATCGGGACCAGGAGGGGGGCTACTCCACATTCTCCCGGAAAGTAGGAGCAAAGAGGCTAATGCCAAAAGTTTTCTGATCATAGGGTTGTATTTGCTTTTTATAGTGTTTTTTAGTTTATTATTTAATGGCTCCAAATCGTATTAGGAATGGTGATCTCAGCGCTTCCTGCTGCCACAGACAATTGTAGCCTATGAGGAAAGTGCCGCTTACTTTACTATTTATACGGTAACGTTTCATGATGCCGACATAGGCGGCTTGCTGCTGACCGCCGAAGGCATCTTTTAAGGCATTATTGGCTGGGGGCTGTGTGGGTGTGGGGTTATTTTGATGTTCGGGCAGGTAAGGCCTGTCTGCGGGGCGAAAGGTTCTTTCATAACCTGCCTGCAGGCTGAAGCCATACAGTGCTTTCCAGTCGGCAAAGGCTCGGGCACTTACCCCTTCGTAAGTAAGCCTGATGTTTTGCCAGTTCCTGCCCAGGCCGGTGCTCAAACTTATACCGATGCCATAGCTTAACCTGGGTGTGTGCTTAAAAGCAACGGAAGCGCCCAGTTCCAGCATGGCCGGGCGCAGCTCATCGGTACCGGCTCGACTAGTCTGGAAGTTGTATTGTGTTTCCAGCCTTTGCGAGACGGGCTTTCCGCGTTCGGGGTTCTTTTGGAAAGCGGGTTTCTCTATGTGTTTTAGTTTATCTTTTGTTTGCTTGGCTTCATTTATAGTTTGTTTGGCCTCAGCGATCCCTTTCTTAGCTTCGCTCACTTTACCCGTAATCTCGTTTAGTTTTTCGCTGTAATCCTGTACCTGCTGGGCCATTTGTTGCTGCACAGCACTGAGATTATTACCTAACTTTTGTTGCAGCATGGCGTTTACCTGGCTCTTGGTCTGGTAGCCCATTCTTTGCAGGTCTTCGGCAGTTGCATTATTGCTCAGTCCGCCAAAGGCATCCTGATTGCCATTGAGGTATTGGCTAAAGCCCTCGGTGCCCTGCAGGTATTCCAGGGCTTCTTCTTCAGCCTCATCCGGATCATCGGCCAGCTTTTTGAAAGCCTTCATTTTTTCCTGGGCATAATACACATTCTTTTGTATGCTTTGCAGGCCGCTTATGTTTTGGCCAACGGCCAGTTGTTCGAGGTTACCGGTACGCTGTTTGATCAGATCGTCTATATGCTGTTGTCCGCTTAGCTGCTGTTGCAGCTTGTTCAACTCGGCGGTATAAGGCGTATTGATCCCTGCCTTATCCACTAATGCGGTAGCACCGCCCAATTTGCCGCTTTGTTTTTGGATGAAATTTTGTACACCTTTAAGGCTGTCTACCAGGCCTCTTTTCTTTGCAGCCAGGTGGTTCAAGGCGCTGGTATCCTGCGATAACCTAGCTATGGAGTCGTAGCTTAGTCTTTGCTGCATGTACTGCCAGTACAAAGTAGAATCCTTTGCTGCCAGTTTTCGGGCTATTTTACCTTCCTTGTGCTTCAGTTTTTTGAGTAAGCGCTGTTGTATTTTTCCCGAACGGCTGAGGTATGTAGTTAGATCAGCACTGCGGTTATCCAAATACTTTTGGGCATAGCTAATGCTTTCCGGTATTTCTTGTGCATAACATTTTTGCCCCTGATTGCATAGCAGGAAGGCAAATAAGTAAGCCAAGCAAAACCAGAACAATTGCTGCATTGTTAGTGATTATATAAGCTTTAACAAAATGAAAACGGGCATACCGATAACCTTCAGAGTCATAGCTCGTCAGGAAATCATTAAAATGGATGGTCGTTAATGGTATAATTGAAAGTTATGCTCCTTTCAATGTTCAAAAAAACACTGCACTTAAAATATTAGATAACTATACAGATATGATATTTGGGTAGCTCGTATCAATGCGGATGCAAATATTATACTCCTTTCCGAATTCTCCTACAGGTAAAAACCTGTTTTTTTTATCATAACTTAATTTCTGGTTTAAGAAAAGGAAACCCTCCACTTTTTAGGGTGGAGGAATTTCCCGTACTATCCAAACACCAAGCTTGCAAATGCTATGACCATTGCAATGACTTCAAATCTTGTTTCAGGTATGTTTTCCATTTTCATACTGCTTTATTAGATATTAGATTGGCAATATTTCAGAACATCATTTTATAACACCTCACTTAGGTTAAAAGAAGAGCCCTTCAAACTACAATAGAAGGACTCTTCAAACCAAACAACTAACCTTATTTGCATAGCAATAATATTTGCAGAAATCAGAACAGAAAAATTATTGTGTGGAATAGCACTTTTTTAAGCCGAATGATAAGTTTTGAGCTGAATAGGCTTTTTTTTGGCCGAACACTAAACATTAAGCTTAAAATACCCGTCTTTTTTAATTGATTAAATATTTATTTTGCTATATGCAATAACTTAAACCAACTAAAAATGCAAAAGAAACAATCCAAAAAGGTAGAACTGAAAAAGATCAAGATCCTGAGTATGGGACAAGGTCAATCATTGAAAATCAAAGGAGGCGATACAGGTGTTGGCTGTTCTCCGGCGGGAACAGCACTATGCACGATCGCTCCCCGATGTTAATTTTTTTGTTATTTAAACTAAAGTTGTTACTATTACATCAGACGGTATTATTACCGTCTGATTTTTCATAACACCAACACCCACCACCAAATGCCAAGGCTACCTAAAACCATTCTGTGGCATATCGTTGCATGGATATGCTATACCATTTTAACGTTAAGCGTATATTCAGATAACGAAGGATTCATCGCCGCAATCCCTGAAACGGTAACATCTTACATCGTTGCTGCCCTGGTATTTTACTCGCATATCATTGTTCTAAGACGCTTCTTGAGCAGGCAAGGATATTTGCCCTATGTGATCGCATTACTATTGATACTTGTAATGAATTTTGGACTAAAATACTTCGCATTCCTGCATGTTTTTCCAGCCTTGTTCAATCGACAATCTTCCGCTCAAGGGCTATCATTAAAACCGCTAGTTACAATATTTAGTTTCCAAGCATTGAACTTTCTAATATTTTCTGCAGGATACTGGTTTGGCCAAAAGCTTCTAGCAAAAGAAAAAGATGGACGCGCCTTAGACAAGCAAGAAGCTGAAAAAGAAAAACTCCTTCTGGAGAATGCTGCATTACGCGCTCAGATCAACCCTCATTTTTTTATAAATACAATGGAATATATCCGATCGAAGGCACAGGAAAATTCGCCTGAAGTAGCCGACGTGCTCGCAGATTTATCCAACTATTTTAGTACGTGTATTACTGAAGCTGATGAAAATGGAAAAATACCGCTCTTTGATGAGCTTAGGGCAATTGATAGCCTGGTCAATATTTTTGTTTGGAGATATCCGGGTGCTCAGGTAGAATATGATATCGCTATTTGCGATAACGTCAATATTACACCACATGTATTGGTTGCCTTTGTAGAAAACGCTTTTAAGCATGGGACCTTTATGAATCCGGAAGACAGGCTCATTATCAGTTTGAAGCAGGATGATGATGATTTCAGCATGTATGTTTACAATAAGAAAGGGAACAGAAAGGATGATTCTACGGGTATCGGCATTCGGTACATTCGCAGCCAGCTAGACCGATACTACAAAGATGAGTATACACTCGAAACCAATGAATCCCATTTAGACTACGAAATCAAGTTGTTCATCAAAAATCTAATGCACGAATCCAATGAGTATCAAATGCTATATCATAGATGATGAGGCTGCTGCAATTGTGCAATTGAAAAGAGAGCTGGAAAAAATTCCAGTGATTGATATTGTCGGGTTTACCACTGATCCCTTCGAGGGACTTGAGTTCTTAAAAGTTACCAAAGTGGATGTGGTATTTCTCGACATCAGTATGAAAAAAATAACCGGGCTTGAATTGGTTCGGTTAATTAGCAATAAGGTAGTGTTTATTACTGCAAACGAAAAGAATGCTATTGATGCTCTTGCCTTCGCAAATGTCATTGATTTTATTGTTAAGCCTTTTCGTTTTGACCGTATCGCAATAACAATTCAAAAAATAGAGGCCATTTTTCCGGCTGCCAGAGATTTCGTTGAAGATGAGGGGGCGCAAACCTATCCCATGAAAACAGTCTCAGGTGTGCAAGAAATTCCGTTCAAGGAGATAGTTTACATCGAGGCAAGTGGATACTTTTCTACTGCACATTTAAACGATATGAAGGCAAAGGTTGCACTACCGCTCATTAATGTGGAAATATTGTTTCCAAAATCACTCTTTGTAAGAGTTCACAGATCCTGCATCGTAAACCGGAAGAGGATAACCAAAACAATACATGGGGATGTTATTATGGATAATGGCGATGTAATTAAATTAGGTGCAGCCTTCAAAGACAATTTGAAAAAATTCAGGTCAAAATAATTCTGCAGTACTATGGCATGTTGATTAGAACTGAAATAAAGTAGTAATATCATGGTCCATGCGAAGGATCAAAAAACGATTAATATAACCTTTTATTACTTGTAAAAAATTCTTGGAATCTGTAAAACAGTTCTATTGTTTTATTTTCGTTTCCAAGCATAACAATGTGTCACGCATCGGTAACATAATGTTATTATATCGCGTTTCTGGTCAGCCTTTATTTTTAACACTATTAACAAGTATTTCTTAAATATGGATAAGCAATTCTTTACCCCGATCGGTAAAAGATTGAAAAAATCAGAACGTTGAGAGGGTTTAGCCAGGCAGAATTGGCAGACTATCTTAAAAAGACACGCCAGGCCATTTCAAAAATCGAGAAGTCAGATACTAAAGAAGAAGACAAACTTATCAAGATAGCAGAAGCGCTCGGCGTTTCTGTTGAGGCTATAGAGACCTTCAATGAATAGAGTACGATACAGAATATTTTCAATGAGCAATGTTCAGGATTCAACTTTAATTGGACCTTTAATCCAATTGACAAAATAGTAGAGCTGTACGAAAGCATAGCCCAACTTGAGCGCAAAAAAATGACATCCTGTTGGAGCAATTGAACAAGCAAAATAAATAGACACTTAACAATGTAATAATTCAAGGCTACATAATTGAACGTAAATTGATCCAGCCAGCAGCAGATGTAATGCAATACCGCTGGCTGGATTTTGGATTTAATTTTTCCTGATGACAAGATGCTGCGTTGCCGGATCATTCATCATCCTGTTCATTTCAGAATGGGCAATTTCCTGAATGTCCTGCTTTATTTGCAGGAAATTTCTTTCCACCATTGCCCGGTCTATTTTCCGGATTACAGGTATCTCTTTGTAAGCCTTTTCTTCCTTTTGAATGGCTGGTATATCATTGAGGATTTCACAATGAAAGGCTTTTAGCGGGATCTTGTTATCCGGATCATCGGCCACCATGCCTACAAATTCACCACTACTTAGTCCTGCAATTTTGCTTGCAGGTACGGCAGATTCCAGTTGTTTTGATTTACTTATAGAAGTGTCACCGGAATTAATGGATAGACTTTGACGGTCCTGCATGATCTTGCCGATCCTTTCACTGAGCTGCTTTGCGGTATCGCCCATCACCTGGCCGGATATCACATTGCCCACGATATTCATAATCACATCGGCTTCGTCCTTACCGTAATCTTTACGGAGTTGCGCCATATCCTGAAGGCCTAATACGGTAGCCGATTTTGCTGATCTGGCAACGGCAATATGATTGGAGATGCCATTTAAGAACAGCGTCGGGAACTCGTCGAAGATTAAACAGTTCTTTAGTTTATCCTTCTGATTAACGATTTTCAAAAGCCTGTTGACAAACAAACTGATCACAGCGCCATAGATTTGTGACTTCTGGGGATTGCTGCCGATACAAAGAATCTTAGGTGCCGTAGGGTTGTTAATGTCTAAGCTGAGGTCATTCCCACTTAAAATATAATATAAAGAAGGAGATGCCAGTCGGCCCAAAGCGATCTTAGCGGAGGCAATCTGACCTTCAAGTTGCTCCATCACATCATTGATGTAAGCATTGATGAAGGGATTTACTAGGATCTCAATTTCCTTTTCTGAGCGAAGCAAGGTGAATAGGAAATCGTATTCTAACTGGAGAAATTCTATGACATGAGGTAAGGTACAGAAGGTGCCACCTTGATACTTTTTTAGATACCAAATGACCGCTGTAACCAAGTTGATTGGGCTCTCCACGAAGAAATCCCCAACCTTCACTATCCACGATTTGTTAAGACCTAAAAGGATGGTACGCGCCGATTCTGTAGCATCGGTGATGTCCAGCATCTGCGTTGGATCAAGGGGATTACAACGGTTGCTACGGGATAGATCATCAAAATTAATGGCGTAAAATGCCGGCGTTACTTTATAAAGGTGCTTGTTCTTTAGCCAGGAATTATAAGCGATTACCGAAAGGTCCGGATACTTGAAGTCAAAGATGAATTGAGTGTACTGTTTGGCACTTGTTTGTGTTATAAAGTGTCGTATAACGAAAAAACTTTTCCCACTCCCTGGGGTTCCAAGTACTAAAACCGCGCGAAAAATATTGATATAGTTAATAAATGATCGCCGCCACTTGCCCTTCAATTTGTACCGGGCAGGGAGGTTTACCGAATACTCATTTTCCAATAGCCGCTCCTCTTGAGGGAAGGTTTCATTCTCTGAATTGAAAATATCGTCCTTTAAATTATCCTTTATAATCCTGGAAAGAAGCGTACCACCGGAGAGCATCAATAAGAAACCGATTGCCAGGATGCCCATATAGGTCATGGCCTGGACCATGATATCCATCTTGGGTAACAGGGCAAGAAAGCTGAAAAAATAGAGCAATAAACCGGTAATGATATAAGCCATTGCGGTCTTGTAATTCATCTTTTCATCTTTCTTTCCCTTTGCTCCGAGCAAGGATATGATCAGAAATACCAGGGCAATTAATTTTGATTTATGGAAATTGCTGAAGAGTCCGGTACTACGGATATTGCCGAGCAAGCGGTCTGAAAATTCAGAAGTGAACTGCCAACTGTGGAAGGCAGCATATAAATAATAGTAACAATGAATAAGGAGTAATACAATGCTGATCAGCCTGGTCATATCCAGAATCTTCCTCAATGCCTGTTCGTTTTCACCTGTCTGCATACCCATGCTTTTTGTCTGTTAAGTGTTATTGGATTTTTTCTTTTTCTTTTTTTTCTTCTTGCCGCTGAATTCGTAGGGCACATAATCTGTAGTGTATTCAGGCTCCATCATTTGCCAGAATAGGCTCTGGCCGTTATAAACCTGAGTGTTCCCGTGGAAGTCTTTTGTAGTGGTTAATACCGAGGGAGGGCCATGCCAACGGGGTGGCAGAAAGGGAACAGGAACCTGATTGAGTGGAAAACTACGGTATTGTTGCACTGCAAACGGGGCTAGTTCTGGCAGGGGACATATCCTATCCGCAATGCCTTTGGCACTATATGCTGTTCCCAGATCGCGGCCATTAAAGACACATTTATTCTTATGGTCTACATAGGTAATTCCATAAACGATCCCTGCTTCGCTGCGCCGTATTACCGTATGGATACCTTCCGGCTTAAGGACTTCTGCGAGGCGGGCCAGGCTATCTAGGCCGGGTGTACGTAAGGCGAGGTCAATCGTGTTTTTAACGCGCTTTTTAAAAGGTACCTTTGCTTTATCTCCCAAGGCAAACTGCTCATTCAGGGCGTTTAAGGTTGGTTTATTATAGAATGCACTAGCCTTCAAAGGCACACCGACCGCTTTACCCTGATCATCCAGGATGCGGTACAGCAGTCCATTATTTTGATATACACGAGAATCTTTAGTGCCTCTGTCCGCCCTTACATTATACTGTCCAAGTAATGCATTCAGTTCGGGAAGGGAGCTGTAATGATAAGTTTTCAGTAGGGCGTTAAGTACATTGGCTATAGCTCTTCTGGAATCCGAACGCCCATAGATAACCTTTGAATTGTATGCAGGTTTTAATACATTTTCCGCCTTTGGATGGGATTCGGCCCGTACCAGGTTGTAGCTGATTTCGATCTCTTTCCTCGCCGGTTCAGACTTACGGATGCCCAGGTGATGCAGGCTGATCGGATCACCGGAGGCTTCGATATTAGTGGTCAGCAAATGCACATGCGGGTGACCGGCATCGAAGTGCTGGTAGATAAGATAGGGCTGGTTCCCAAAGCCAATCTTATCCATATAGGTATCCGCAATCTCTATGAGACGCTCTTTGGAAAGGCTTTCCGAAGGATCAAAATTCAGGGTAATGTGCAGGCTATTTACCTTTGCCCTGGTGTTGAGTCCGGCCAGTTTCTGCAACATTCCCAGCCGCATTTTCTCGGTCAGTTCATCGAGTTTCAGGGGATAATTTTGCGCATGCAACAGGGAGGCCACACCTTCTTTTACCTTGTTCTCATTGTAGTAAAAACTGTTGCGGATCGACTCGCCGGGGCTTAGGATTGCAACCATTTCTCGGCGGTCTTGTTGATGTACAATCTCATTTCCTCCATGCTTTTCTGAAGGGCCTTCCTGTCCATTTCAAAGAGCAGGGTCCATGCTTTTATATCGGGATACCGATCAAGGGTGTGCAGCTTATGGACGACCTGGTTGAGGTTATTGGCAATCCCATTGAAGTCTTTGCGGAGTTCAAAGAGCGTTGCCATTATGTCTTTTAAAGATTCGTTTACGACCCCCTTGTATAACGGTTTTTGTAGCAGGACACTGCGGATATAATTACTGATCCGGCGTTCAGTTGTGGATTTAAAGTACTTATCGAGCTGTAGGAACTCAGCTTCGGTAAGACGCAGATGCACTCGTTTGGTGCGATTGTTTTTCTCTTTCATCACTGTTCTTTTTCACTTAAAAAATCATTTGTTGTTTAAAAGGTACTGACCACGACTCCGGAGTAAGGGCAGAAAAATTCCGGTTGTCGCACAACCGTTCATCTTGCCGATTACAGGGTTCACAGGTAATCCCCTTATTTTTCCTGTAATTGGAAGTCTTTTTTTTACTTAAAGGGAATAATGGTACGGTCAGGGGGGCCTGCTTTCTGTACCGGGTGATTTTGGAAGAGGCACATTGCTATGGCATAGAAAATCGTTCAGGTCTTCGTACCCCTGATAGAAATGACTTTGGTCATTGTATTTACCGTTTTGAGAACAGGCAAGGCGACTGCAATTTTGTCCGGTGGTATTATGATCGAGGTAGAGGTTAATCTTTGCGTAGGATTCCATTACGGGCCTGGCAGCATCAAAAAAGGAAAGGCTGTTGAGGATCAGAAAATCAGTATTGCCTTGAGCCAGATCCGGGAACAATACGAGGAAGGAAAGGAAATCAAAAAATCCTTCAAAAATGGCGATCTGAGTGAAACCGTTTCGGATAGTGGTGATGCCTTTAGGAGAGGAACTGGCTTTAAAATAAGGATTACGGATTTCAAAACCACCTTTGTAATTTTTAAAGCCCAGACCAAAGAACCTCCTCCCATAAAGGTGATATCGTATTTCGGAGCAATAGCTCTGGGCAATTGTTAATGGAATGCATCTTAGTTGAAGGTAACGGATCAGGGCGGGAGCGGAGATTTCCTGGGTAAGGGAAATGATAATCTTTGGTGCTTCGGCTATCCTTTCTTTGTTTGCAAGAGCAATAGGCTTTTGAAAAGAAAAACCAGTAGTAAAATGAGCCAGGAATTCTGCAACGGTACACTTATGAAAACGGGTACCGAAATCTATGAGATTACCGCCATACCCTTCGCCAAAATCATAGAAGCGGTTGCGTTTCCCGCTGATTTTAAACGAAGGTGTTTTCTCCTCCCTGAATGGAGAAAGATACCAATAATCTTCGCCTCTAATTTTTGCAGGTTCAAAGCCTATCGAGGACAGATAGGCCACCATATCTATTTCGCGAACTTCCTTGCAGGAAAGCCTTTTTTTCCAGATTCCCATACCTCACCGTTTTCCTTCTGCACTGTTACTGTTAAAGGATACGAATGTAAAGCGAGGGTTTGGCAGGAACACATCCTATGTAAATTTTACACAGGATAGCAAAGCGCACTATATGTACTTTTGGAAGGTGAAGTTGAACCATTAAAAATGAGTGTATGACAGCAGATGAGGTGAGCGTCATTTATGACGCCGTGTTAAGTGTTCCTGGCATGGAGGATACAGTAAAGATCAATCTATCCATCAGCAGGAAAAAAGTGTTATTGCTAAGTCAGGTTATTGAGGCCGGCCTGAAGGCCAAGGATGGAAGCCTGGTGCAGCTTATTGCAAGCCTGCCAAAGGAAGCGGCAGCGGAGATAAAAATGCTGAAGGAAGAATGCCTTGATAAGGCGGGTCTAATCGAGTTGGATAAGAAGTTAAGCAATCTGGCACTGAAGCAGTAGGATCAACATCGTTTCAAACTCAGTAAAATCAAAAGAGAGCCGGAAGCTCTCTTTTGATTTTACAGGCAAGAGTAATTTAGATATGCACAAAGGGCACCTGCGCAGATAAGGTCGATTTTTTACGAAACAAATATTTCGTTTGAAACGTGAGGCTCAACCAATAAGGCTCCACTCTTGGCCCAGGAATCTTTATGAATAACCAATTTTTTTTCATCCTGGTCAAGATGAAGTATAAATTCAACACCATTGATAATTATTCTTAGGCGATCTACTTCTTTAGGCTCTTCCTCTTTATTGAATTTTATTAGCATTTGCCGTTTTTGTTAAAAATATTCGGTAATAGATATACAGTAAATGATGTGTTTTCTATTTAAGAATTTAATAATCCGTTTGATTCAAACGACAATGACCACGTGTCCTTTGCGACGTAATCTGTGCCTTTCCATTTTTTTTAGAAATTTCCATTGACTATTTTTGCAGCCGCTATGCTTGATCCAATTTTTATTAAAAACGGGAACTTTCTTATCCACACTTTCGGACCTGAAGAAATACAAAGGATCAGCAGTATTGCCCAAGATGTTTATGCGATATTTTCCGATGAAATGACCTTGAAATTCCTTCCCCAAAAGAGATTGCAATCTGTTCAACAGGCCGAAAAGCTTCTGAAAACAAATCTGCTCAATTTCCATGCAGGAAAGAATTACTTACATTTCATTACAGACGAACTAACAGGGAGGGTTATTGGACTAATTGATATTATTTCCCCCGATACAGCAAAAGAACATTATGACTTTTCGCAATACCCGCATTTTATTGAGTTCTATCTGGCAGGAGCGAATGCCGGTAAACTGATTATGTCAAAACTTTTACCTGTTTTTATTGAAGTGATAAGGGGTCAGAACCTGAAACAGTTGGGCGCAGTGGTTCACCGACATAATGTAAGCAGCATTAAAGTGCTGAAGAGGTCTGGATTTAAATTAGAAGCGGGATTTGATTCTATTCAGGATTTCTACAAAATCAGTTTTGATTGAAATGTCAGTATCGGAATAAATACAGTCCGCGTAGAAGCAGGAAATACCATTGGATAACTGCAGCGGAAACGCTGCACCATTGTAGCGCGAAAACTATGTCACCGAGGATACGAGGTGGATAGTTTTCGCGGCGGTTTCCCGCCGTTTTAAGCGACTTTGATGGCCGTTGTATGCATTGACTCCAGGTTGTGGAAGATCACTCTGTTTTGGGTCATTCCCTTGCGAAACAGATGCCAGAGTAGTGTTGCTCCGATTTCCGCAATGGAAGGGTTAATAAAAAGGTCTTGTTTTTCCAATGCTTCGGCAGTAGAACAGGAGGGAACGCTCGTTTCGTCCTGACTGAGCAACAGGTCATAGAATTCATCGGTCACCATCGGCAATAGTCCTACAGGCTTGTACTGTTTGGATTCCGGTTGTTTAATTTCACCAACAGTAGAGAGTACCACCTGCCCTGTAAATTTTGCATTTCCACAATCCAGCCAGTAATAACATTGATCCCTTCGGTGGCAGTTATTACCTTCCGCTTCCCAAAGGACATCGGCAATGTCAAAGCGGGCACTGATGGTATCTACGCAGGATATGGTTATGTTGGCATAGGCTTGCCCGACTGCCCAACCGTTCCGGTCTTTGCCATATTTTAAGGGCATTGCTTTCCAGTTTGTTCCTTCAAAGCAGTTGATCCGGTTGATCAGCGCAACGCATTTATGCAATCCGACTTCACAATCAGCAAAAAGCTGCCTGCCCTGGTTGGCCTGGGTAATTATATCATCATCAAAACCAGTAACATGCAAGCCAGGGTGATCGAATGCTTTCAGGCTATGGTGTATCTTTAAAAGATTGGTCAGCATGGCCGATCCTGTTCCGCCCGCCCCGATCAGGTTCACTGTAACCGGGTTGGTGGGATTGAGCAGGTAGTTTGCGGTAAAGTGCATTGGGATTAAGGTATTCATGAGAGGATGTTTTTAAGGGTCAATTTATTAGGGGTTAATTCTTTTAATGGAAATTTCTTGTGACTGCCTATAAGACTTTGCCAAAGGGAAATGATATTGCCTTTTACCGGGCTGCGTTGTCTGAGCAGATGGGAGAAATAGCTGTTAAAGAAATACTGCTCCCATCGCGCTATAAAATCATCCAGGGTGCAATCATCGGCTATGTCGATTTTTACTGTTCCCATGCAAACCTTGCCATCCTCATAAATATTAAAAAAAGGGGCGTGGTACAGAATACTATCCACATTAGGTTTGCCTGTGTCTATGAGGGCATACACCGACAAACTTTCTTTTGTCGCTTTCCAGAGTAAGGGCGATATCCATGCCTGACCATTAGCAATACCCAAATCCTCTTTAAAAAAAAGATGGGCTTGTTGTTTCCCGGTATACCAAACAGCAAAGCCATTGGATTCTGGGTTAAGGTATAGTACATTTTCAGGCAGCAGACCTTTGGGTTTCAGATAGCCCCGCTTAAAGTCTCCGGATTGATCTAATGCTTTGGCAAACATTCTCCTTTCTTTCAGGCTAAGAGGGTGCGCATTGATAGGGCATCCATTGGCATCAAAGTTGTAGGATTCTATATAGATGTCCTTTTGGTAGCTGCCGTTTTCGTAAACCACTAAAAAAGCGGATTGAGGATAATAACACCTGCCAAATTCTTCTGTAATTTCTTTCATGGCAATTCGTATAAGTAGGTTTTTAATTCATATAGTAACGGGAACAACTTCCCTTCAAAATCCAGTCCTATAGGACGGGCATTGTACGGTTTATCAAAAAAGAGCGTTTGTTTGGGTTCTTTCGTTGTACCGCACTCACCGTAATAGTCATTTATGGATTGTACCAACATGGCGCTTGTCCATCCTTTGGTGTCATAAACAAAGGAAATATATTGATCGACCCTTACCGTTTCTTCGTAATTTTCATCTGGCTCAATGTTACCAAAAGCGGTCTTACCGGGGAAGTCGCGGTATAGCTGCCATACCTTAATGCTTAGGCGGTGAAATCTCCGTTCCATTGGGTTAGCAGGACAGAAAGATGTTACCCTTCGCTCAAAATCATTCAGGTGGGAGGGATCGGACAAAATATTTTCCATCTGGTCACCCACATAAATAGTTGCGTCCAGTTCCTGACGGTTACTTGCATAGTCTTCGTCTTGTTCCCTTTCCTGTTCCCATGAATGTTCCAAATATTCCTCCAACATTTCGTATTGATAATAAACATCACAAGTCGGACACCTGTAGTACGGAATATCTGCAACATGGTATAAGTAAGCAAATACAGACAGCAGCATTTGAGATAATGCTATGTTGGTCTTATCCTGGATCAATCTGTAAAGGGGCAGTATAGGAATATGATAGAGTACATTTGCGGTATTGTAGTTTAACTCCAATACGATAAATGTTTGTTGCTCCTGCTTCATAATCTGTACCTGGCAATCCATTATACTGCCGAGTTGCTGTTGCAGGTCGTACCGGGCTAGTTGTACATTGTACGGGTAGCTATAGGCCGAAGTGTCCATCGGGTTAAGGCCGTAGGCTGCGGCGATATAGGAAAGGGATATAAAAAAATCCCTTTCCGTATCTTTTTTCTTCGGCAATTCGTTGCAAGGTTCAAATAATGGTAAAAACCTGTGTTTTAAAAAACCATTGGCAAGCGGCTTAGGGGACAGGATCGGTTTTTGTTTTCTATTGCCCATGCTGCGTCGGGCAACTTGTCCAGTTCCCCGCCGAGACGAGCCAAATTGTGATACAGTTTGCATAGTTCCTTACTTTTGGGTTTTACAATTATTCCTGTTAGTTTCTTCTTTTTCATATTCTATCCTTTTGTGCCGATTGTGCTGACAAATTTGTACTGTATACTATCATCCATTATTTCCGGCCCTTCAACAAATGCAGTGGTAAGGATCGGATAGGTCATGGCGTAAAAATCCCGGACGCTATCTTTATCGAAGTCCGGTGAAGGATCGGACAAGTTGAGTTGTTCCCCTTTATGTTCAAAGAGAAATACTCTTGGGAGTGTGGTTGCCAGTAGCATAATATTTTTGTTTTAGGGATTAAGCATTAAAAAGGTCAGGGGCAAAGTGGGCTGAAAGTTCTTCCCGTCTTTTTCGTAAGAAGTCTGCCTGGTCGGGATAATCACCGGGTTCAGGTACTTTCATCCAGGCATCCCGGTACTTGCCCTCTGCTTCTAATTCCTTAGCCTTTTTTAATCCGGCATCGTACTTCTTTTCACTTTCTGTTTTCTCCTTGTCAGCTTTGACCGTTTTTTCCTTTTGCATTTGGGAATTTTTATTGGCCGCTTCTAATTGTTTACGGTAATGCTCCATATTATTGAAAAGTTGAACGGTATCGGTAACAGCCGATTTA
This sequence comes from Pedobacter nutrimenti, assembly GCF_032678445.1. Lineage (GTDB taxonomy): Bacteria > Bacteroidota > Bacteroidia > Sphingobacteriales > Sphingobacteriaceae > Pedobacter > Pedobacter nutrimenti_A. The sequence continues at coordinate 97,143 of NZ_JAVTSQ010000005.1, read as the reverse complement.
AGGTCGCTGAAAAAAGCGGCGTCAATTTTTGCCGGAACCTCATTAAAATGAAGGGGTGGTATCCTATGACTTGCCGGGTCGGTGCAAGCTGCATCTTTATACAATGCGGATACAACTATGCGTCCGTTTGAAGAAGGCTTTATGGCAATGATCCATTCCCCTGTGGGCTGTAGGTCAAAAAGGTGCTGAAAAAATCTGGTTTCCATGTCTTTTAGTTTTAATTTTTAATTGTGCTTTTTATTCAACGCTGTTTCCATAATAATTGCAGGTCGTATCCCTCTTCCTCAAATAGAGGATTGAAGTACTGCGATACTATTTTTTTGCTGTAAGTACTGGATTGCCTTTTGTCTATGTACTTACATTTGGTTTGCGATAACCATTTACAAACTGCTACTGCGTCCCTGGAATCATCGCAGGTGCAATCGCCTGAAAGTTTAAATGAAAATTCCCCCACCCTGAACCAATAGAAATTTTCCTGAAGCTGCTTCATCGTAAGCGGCCTTTTGCAGTCGGTCAACTGCTTTAAGCCTTCAGGGTGGAAGTTGATATAATCTACATCTTCCTTTAAATCCTGCCATGAGGCGAATTTGCTACAAGTATTTGCACCATAATTGTCGGTTAACTCCTGATTGAGCAGGTCAATAAAAAAATCGTTTTTATGTTGCTCTTTTAAAACAACGGTCATATAAAGTCCCATAACAATTTTATTAAATGGTAGGTCAAGGTTTTGCATTCAGGAGCATAAAAATGCCCAACAGGATCAAGGCGTATGCAGCCCATTTAAATACCCATTCTAAGAATGTGATGAGTAAAGCAACAGCATAGGGGTGATTAAAATGTTGCAGACCTCCCGCACCTCTGCGCCTGTACCTGTTTGCGCCAATAATAAAGCGGATCAGAATACCAGAGATAAAAAATACATATCCCCAAAACTGCGGGTCTGTGGAATCAAATAATGTTTTCATGGTTTAAGGGTTTGGCATGGAAAGGGAAAGTATATAGTCGGCTGGCTTTCCTTCCCCGGTGAAAAAATAATTATTGGCTTCAATGGTGTTCTGAACCTCCTGGTTGCTGCATAGGTATTCGTATTCATCCTCCAGGCATCGGTAGAGGTATTGATTGAGTGCGGCAATTACTGTTGTGAGCCATTGCTTTAGCAGGTTCAACTGATTTTCAATATGCTGATAATTTGAACATTGATTATGGTCATACCAAAAATCTACTTCCAGGTTAACCCAATTCCCGTTTGAAGGGCGTTTGGTCACTGCTGTATAGTCTATAAATTGCGCCTTTATTAAATTCAAAACGGCCTGACGGCAGGGACAAGGGGATAATTTAAGCCTCCCTATAGAGGCAACCTCCTCCCATGTCCCTTGGGCAATGGATTTTGCCAGTACTACCGGATCAATTTCGGAATCAAAGGAACTGCCATCACCCTGGGAATAAAACCCGCTAAAGGAGATTTTATCACTGTCCGTGGCGATACCTAAGGCCTTACATAGCGTATGGAAATGTTCTAAACTGAAATCGAACCAATTATCACTGTCTACGTTGATGTAACGCCATTCTTCTAATGCCTTCTGCTGTGCTGCTTTATCCAGTTCGGAGAACTCGTACAGTTTTATTTTTATGGTTTTCATGGCTTTTTATTTAAGGTTTTGCTAAGATTTATTCTTTTCACTTTATTGTGATTCAGGGTTGTTGGTATGCTTGTCTTCATTCAAAATCTCCTTGCTGATTTCCTGCAGGATTTCTTCGCTTTTCATGAAAAGGCTCTTTGTTCCAGTATAGTACTTTTCTGTTTGCTTATCGAATACATAAAGGGCGTGAAACGTCCCACTCAAAGCCTCCAAACAATAAAAGAGATTAAAGCGTGTGGACACCCAATGCCATTTTAATGGGGGTAATTCCTCTAATGCCCTTTGCCAAGTTTGCTCTGAAATTTCAGAGAACGGGGTCTTATAAAATGATCGGTGCATTTCATTAAACTGCGCCCAGGTAACCAGGATAAGGCTTTTGTCCAGTTTCAGGTATTCATCCAGTGAAAGAGTGCTATAGTTGACCTTTTGTCCTATGCAAAAGGTATGTGCATAACCTTCAAATGGCAGTTTTACAATCACCATTTCTTCTATTTGTTGATCTTCCATTTTTATGTTGATTTAGGGTTATTTAATTCTGATTGTAGCTGCGATAGTTTTCCGTGTATTTGTTTCCATTCCGCAAACCGTTGTTTGTAGATGCGTTTTAAAAAAGGTTCATCTTCCTGCTGACCGTAGAAAAGAAAATCGTTAAACACTTCAATAGCTACTTTTAGTTCTTCCTGGATCGCTGCCGGGTTGCAATGGCCGGTATTTTGCATAGCTTGATTTTTAAATCTCATTCTGATAGCATTGAACATAAGCATCGTGATCGAAGTCTTTGAGGATATATACATCCAGGCGCAGCCTTTCAATTTGCTTGTAACTAAGCCTTGTAAATGCATAGCCTAGCTGTAACATAATGCTTCCGTTGCGGGACTGATAGATGTCGAAAAAACCGCTTTTGCTTCCTGCGGACGTTTCATAAGTGAAATGATTTTTATTCTTGTTCATTGTTGTTGTTATTAGGGAGTGGATGGGAATCAAAAAGCAGGTCTACGGCTATTTTGAATTTTTCGGGCGCACCTTCTGATTGTGCGCATTTTCTAATACAGTCGATGGTGAAAACTGCTGTGTTGCCATAAAACAATTGGTCGCTAAACACCTTGCTGCTTCTTATCATGCTGTACCGATGTCTGTTGATAAGCTGTACTACTTCCGCAGCAAGCCCGCACCAAAAGTCCGGTGTTATGAATCCATTACTCCAGTTTGTTGTTATTTCCTGCTTGTGATTTATAGTATAGTGGCTAAAGCCCGAAATCATCTCCACCATACCTTCCAGTTCATCGGGGAAAAGGTCAGCCAATAATTTGCCTTTTTCTGTGTTGCTTAATTCGTGTAGCGGTTTCATAAAAATGCGTTTACTGTTTTGTGAATAATTTTGCTACCTCGTAGCGGTCATTGCTCTGACAAGCCTTTCTCATTTCATCCCCGCAGCAGCCATAACCGATTCCAGGATAGTAACTAACCATCATACTGTAACCTTCCTGCTCCGTAAATTTTTTATCGAGTGCAGTGAAGACTGCCATTAATTCAGGAATAGAAGTAATGCTGCGTGGGGCGGTGGCGAAAAAATGCCTCCCGTTAAGGGCTATATTTATCTCGTAATACATGGTTTTATTTTCTCTTGTAGCCTGCAAGGAATGATCCCATTCAGGCTTGGTTTTTAAATTGAAATTGATGCGGTAGTTTGGATCGGTTTATCAGTCTTCTAAAGGCTTTGGGTGCGGGTTGTACCCCGTTACCTGTAAATTTCTTTGGTCGATGATCCTTCCGCATCTCATACAGATGTAGAGTTCATCCCATTCACCCTCGATGGGTTCTATCTGATCGCCCTTTTCATTGCAGGAATAAAATCCATCACTTTCGGCCTGGTTGCCACACAAACAAACCCATTGGTCTGGATAGTTTTCTGCGTGGGTAATGTATTCGGGTGCTTGCTCTATCTGCCCGATCCATTTATTGTGCAGCATTTGAACCAATTGTGTGAACTGCGGGTTCGGTTGGATCATGGTAGTGACATACAGATTGAGGCAATAGTGGCTAACTATGGCAGTATTATCGTTAAAGAGGGAACTTGAAAAGAAATGGGCGCTTTTGCATAGGGCTGTTCTATAATAAGTGATCTTTGATTGCACGCGCTGTACACCTTTTAGCCACTGTTCAAATGTCAAGCGTTCATTATTCCATACTTTTCGATTTCGTTCTGCATCTTCCTGAATGGTGATACAAACGTCTTCTATGTATCCGAGCAACTTTGGGATTTCAGAAGGAAACATCTGGTGTAGTATAAGGGCATTGCCTTGCGGGGTTAATTGATTTTCGTATTTCATGACGTTTTTTTTTAAGAGTGCAGACGGGCTTGCCCGTCTGCACAGGGTTTAATTAATTGAATTGAAAAATATCTGCTCCGTCTTTTGCAAATGCATTGCATAGGTCAAAAGCGGACTGGTTGCGTAATTGCGCCGTACCGCCCATGAGCAGGGATTTTACTTTTGCTTCATCGTCTTTGTAATTGCGGACATTCTGAAAGTAACCTGTAACAGCATTGTAGGCTCCGAACACTGTGCCTTTGGTGGTTGTCATTTGTTGTGTATCTGAGGTCATAGCGTAGGTAAAGACATCATCTACTGTATTTTTATACAACGTGGACAGTTCATCAGTTTTACCGGAAATGAGGTTGCTCAGAGTTTCCTTGTTAGGAGCCATTGCCATTTGGATCAGCTTCTTTACTTCTTTGTCTGTAATACGTACTGCTGCCCACTGGTTAAATATGCCCTCTAACTGTTCTGTCAATTTATTGCTCATACCCATCACCTTGTGTGCTTCGACCAGGCGTTGTTTGGCGTTTGCGGTATGCTTGATCCGGATAGTATTTGTACTATTGCGAAGGGCTGCATTAAGGGTATTTTGACAAACGATTCGGATGGGTGTAAAGGCTGCGGTAATGCTTCCGCTACCATCGTGTGAAGTGGTTAGAAAAAGGTACTTTTCTATAACATCATCATTGCCGACGCGGATATAGTCGGGTAATTTTGCTGTAATAAAAATGCGTTCTCCCATGCCTAACGCCCCTGCGGTTTCATACAGGATACCGTCACCGCCGCCTACAATAGCATCGAAAAAGCTAAAGGCTTCTGAATTCTGTATTACCTGGTAGTCTTTACCCACTACGCCTAATACGGCATTGTTGTCATTTCTAACGGTGGCGAAAAAATTGGGAACTTCGATCTGGTTATAGATAATGTCTCCTTCAATACTGACGGCTCCGGCTGTTGGGGTAAAAAGTTTACGTTTTTCTACCGGGTAATTCAGTCCGGCATGTATGATGGCCTCTGCACTTGTGGGATAGTCCTGTATGATTTTGCCTAAGCCTGTCCATGCTTTTTGTTGAACACTAAAAAAGCTCCAGTTTCCTGTCTGTTCGTTTAAATTGAGATTATGTGACATGATATTTAAAAATTGAATGGGTTGAAAAATGAATTGATTGGTGAAAGGATTAAAAGGGGAGGTCTTCTGTTTGTGACTGTTGCACCGCTACTGTTGCCGGGTGGATGATTTGGCTCTGTGGGTTGCTTTCTTCCTTTGGTACTGCTGTCAGGGTTCTAAAATCAGTAACATGAAAAGTGAGTATGCCTACTGCCTTGTTTTCAGCGTTATTGTACACGTTCATTCCGATGTGGCCGTACAACTGAACCAGTACACCTTTTTTTAGTCTTTTGGCTGCTCCTGCGTTCAGCCAGTAAGAGCAACTAAAAAAGGTTGGCTTTTTTTGATACTCTCCGTTTTTAGGCTTGTAGCCGTTTTCAATTGCAATAGAAAATTCTACTACTTGTTTTTCGTTTTGTGCGGTGGCTACTTTGGCGTCCGCTGTAATTCTGCCAATGATGATTTCCATAACTTTTGTTTTTTTGTGAACATTTTTTTTCTACTCGCTTTTTTTCTTTTCAGCCGCCTGCCCCGGAGAGCCTTTTTCAAAAGAAAAAACGGAAAAAAAGAAAGCAAGGAAACCAGTGGGCACAAAAGCGAAAGCCAAAAAAAATTGGATTTAATGGGGGGCCCCTCTGGGGGGAAACCGTTCATTCCAAATTTTTTTGGCAGGTGTGTGGGATGGCTTGGGCCCACTACCTTAGCTGCCTTTTCGACGTTTTATTTGAAAAAGGGTCATTGGTGCAGGTCTTCCCATCTTTACTGAATCCAGAAGGATTACACGAAAAGCATAAAGGCTGAGTAAGGTTAGAGGAGTCATGATTATGACCAGGGGAGGGTCTTTAGAAGTAATGCTATCGGGAAGTAGCACCTTATTTTTTCGCGCAATTGGCGCAGCAGCCCAACTCATCAAGGGCATCTTCGTCAGAGAACATTTCCAGGAAGTCATGCCAATTGACAAAATCCATTGCCGCGGCATAGGCAGTTTGGTTTTTCATGATCACGATGGGAGCATTTTGCTGGAGGCTATCAATTTCAGTTAAAGGAAGTAATCCATTTGTCCGAATGTAATCCGTCATCATAGCCGGCCTTGAAGCAGTTGCTTTTCGCCATAGGCCTGCGCAGCCAGAACCAACGGATTTAAGCTGTGGCTGCTGATCAATTAACTTTTGGGAAACAGGTCCGGTAACGGATTCAATTTTCTGTTGCCAGAGACGGTGCCGGTTTTGGAAATCGGCTTGCAATTGTTCGGCGGACATACAGCCCTGCAAGCGGGGCTTCGCTCTTGCTTCCATGATAACGATAAGACGTAGGTACTCTTTACGGAATTCGAGCAATTCATGTGGTTGCGTTGCCGGGCAAAAGACACAGGCTGATTTGGGTGGTACAGGAAGGCCCGCAGATTGGATGGCTGCCTTGCATGCCTGGCGATCCATGTTCCATTCTATAAGGGGATACCAGTATTGATATAGCGGATCTTCAAGGTCTTTTGCGTGAGCATATCGCTTTAAATCTTTGGGGCTGGCGTCGTAGCCAATAATCTTCAGTACTTTTCCTCCTACTTTCCAGTAATCTACTGCCATAAGCCATTTATTGGTCCAGGCGTTCTGAGGGGCTACTTTCCATTTCAGTGAACAGCTCTTGAAGCCAAAAGCTAGAGAGGGAAGCGTTCCGTTAGTGAGGCAGTTTTCACCAAGGGTAGCATACGGTGGATAATTTTTGAAATCTTTTGGCTCATATCGTACAACGGTGACAGGTGGAAAACCGACTTCTTGCAACCATGCATTGATTACTGGCAGGTAAGCATAAGTTTCTTTTTTCTCATTTCCCGTGTCAGCAAAGAGTATGGCATCTGGACGTATACCCTGCTGATGTAATTTCACAAGTACTGCAGTACTGTCAACGCCCAATCCGTAGGCAACAATAAGTGGTTGATGGGTAAGTTCTTTGATGCTCCGAAATAAGTTCGTCTGTAAGGTTTTCATAATGCTTCAAAATGTTAGGATGAAAAATGAAATGATGAAGCATCCTCCGGTCCTGGACAAGCAAGGCCAAAAAGCAACGCAATAAATGAAGGCAATGAAGGGAGGGCTTGGTGTTTATGGTGGAATTTTTTGGCCGCTTCCGAAGGCCAGGGCCGAAATTTGTGAGCAATTCTATTTACATCCAAATTCCAGTTAAGTGTTAAAATTAGTCGGTACAAAAACCCGCCTGACAACCACTTCCACTACCAAAGAAAAAATCCAATTGCAGGCCCATTCGCTGAATTTCAAGCAGGGAGTAATCTTCTTTAAAGGTATGATCATAAAGTACCTCCATAATTGCTGCCCACATCATGATGGAGGGATTGGTTTCATAATTCTTGCGGAGTTGTTGTGGGGCTTTCCAAAAACAGTTCTGACAATTGGAATCCTGTGGAAATATGATGGACTTGTCCTGCCAGTACTGCTGAACATGGTGGTGCAACACCTTATCGCGGATCAATGGAAAGTCCCCTATCCTCCACAGGATGTCCTGCCAGCGGTGAATCCAGGTATTGGATTTAGGCCTGTAATCACACCGCGTAGGATAATGAATGGTATCGGAGAATTGTGTTTCACGTTCCATCTCGTCATAACGGTAACCAATGCGCATCTGAACAGGTAGCTCATGATAGAAGTAGAGAAATTCAAAAATGGGGCTTATTTTGAGAATCGTGGTGCAGAAACGTTTGTCAATATTAGGTATGGCTTTTTTTGCACGGAGCATCTGCTCCCAGCTTACCCCGCGCAACCAGATAATTTCACGGCCTAAAAACTGCTCCAGGTCAAACATCGTTTTCAGGATCATAGGGTCTTCAGAGGTCGCTACAAAAGGTTTATGGTGGCTACAATACTTTTGCAGTTTGTCATTGGCCATCTGAATCAATTTGCGGTCAATGTTTCTTCCGGCATTGTGGCAATCAATGCAAACCAGCGCAAAAACTTCAAGATCGGCTGGGTAATGGGCGGCCAGATAACTGCTGGTTTTCCCTGCCGATAGGCTGTTTACTGTTTTCATGATTTTTATGAATTAGAAATGAAAAAGGGGAAGCATTTTGCTTCCCCTGATACTGTGAGCAGAACGTTCGCTAATCGAATACACGGTTTACTGTTCCATCCATAGGATTAAACTCCACCTGGTTATAGCTCCGGTACTTCCCCGATTCGAGTACGATCCGGTCGTGTTCATCATGGGTAAGGATACCCATACCCGATAAAAAAAGCCGGATGTTATCATCCGACTTCTCGTAGCTGATTTCTTGGCTACTCTCCAACACATGTTTGTGCCCAATGGTCTCGCCTTCTCCTAAGACGAGCCTTTTTGATTTGTTGTTGTACATAATAAACCGATTTTAGGTTTCTGAAAAAAATAGATCGAGATATTGTTCTTTGGTAAGATGGTAAGGTGTCACCTGCCTGGAATCTTCTGATTCCTCCACAACGATGATGTCACCTTGCCTGAATATTCGCTTGGGATTGGAAATGTCTATACGGATCGTCCATGCAATAGCTCTGATAGCATCGGGATTGCTATTTCCATTTGACCACCTTCGGATACCGATTGCAATCTCTTCGGGTACATAAATCCAGTATTCCCGGTTCGTTGTCGTGCACCAGCACCTTACTGCAAATACGGGGTTTGGTCGTTGCCAATCGCTTAAAGGCTCGAATAGTTTATGACCATCAATCCGGTACAACTCATATACATCTTCAAACTGATGATCCCATGCTTTGTTGTTTTGATCCCACCTTGTTCTTTTCTTATTAATGACTTGTTGGTCCAACAATTCAGGGTTTAATTGTCTAAAAAGTTTGGCTACGCCGATGCAATCAAACATAGTCCTTCTTTTTTCGGTGTTTTTTTCCTTTAAAGCTTCCCGTACGGAGATGGGGATAATACTGTCCCATATTTCCTCTACAAAGGTGCCCAGTTCTTCTAGTAATGGATGCGTAATGACATCCCGTTTAAAATGTTTGATGGTTTCAAATTTTGCCTTCCAGAATCGTAAGGCTTCAGACAGGGTAAAACCCTGAAGGCCGCTAACATAATAGGTAGCGTCATGCAGATTGGTCTTGTTCATAAAATAGAAGTATTAATAAATAGTGATGGGTTATTAGAGTTCTTACAAGAAATGAAAGAACCAGAGGGAGAGAGGCTATTCACTAAATGGAATGTATATATCCTTTACGTCTGTTGTGTTATAACTGTAGTTAAATTGGTTGATGTAACCCTTAAGCGACCCATCATGGGTTTGAAAGTCTTGTCGACTGATCAAAAAGGTTTCCCATAAACCGCCAAACGCCTCAATATGATTTGTAGCCAAGGCGAACATCTCCTGAAGATAATTTTCGATTTTCGATTTTATCTTATCAAAATGTTCAGGATAGGGGCCGTTTAGAATTTGTAATGTTAGGTTGGCTTCAGGAACATCGTAGCCGTCTTGTACTTCCACCTGGATCATAAGCGTGTCAAACCAGACCTGTTCGGGAAGGCTTAATTCTATTGCACACTCCTGTAACCCCTGCTCGCTTTCTGAGTAGGTATCTTCGCCGATAAAACACTTAGTATCTCTATTGTATACAGCTTCGCCATCTGTCGAAAAATCTCCCGCGAAAGAGCCGTAACCCAATTCTTCTCCCACAAAATGAAGTAAATCATGTTCAATTTCAGTTAGATTTTCTTTTTCGATGCCGTCAAGCTTTAGTGTTAGCCATCCGGAGTCATTGCCACCTTCCCAGGTTACAGAAAGTTCTTGGCCATCGCGGGTCAATTCATCGCAATAGGCTTGTATTGCATGGATTTTAGTTGTTTCCATTGTTTATAGATTTAAAAGGTCAGACTTAATCTGTTTAAGAAGTTGTTTGTCGCTACCACGGGGATTGTTAAACCAATTGCGGTGTTGTTCGGGCACCTCGAACCGGACGCATTGTAACCAGTCCTGCAAGGATGGGACTTTCCCGTCATGATCTTCTCGGCAATGCTCGTAGAGGATATCCCGTGTAGAAAGCAGTTGCCCGTTTTGGGAATTAATCACTGTGTCGCCAACCAATTCAGTTAGGACCTGGATAAACCAGGTATTGTGTGAAAACATCCGGTGCTGGCTTGCGGGAAAGAAAAACTTTGAGCTGTCCATTAGTTTGTGAAGCCGTAAAGTATCGTCGACAACGCAACCGAATTTTTTTGCACTAAGAAGCGCATGGTCATAATAATGCATAATGCTTTAGCTTTTAATGTCATTAATAATATCCTGAGCAGCGCCTTTCAACCCGGATAGCACGAATAATTTTTTGACCCAATCATGGTCTTCTGTAACTTCCCATTCATCCAGGATCAGTTCCTTCCAGTTTTTATAGGAGTACCACTGTAATCGCCAACTGAACTCCGTTCTAAGTTTTTCGGATGCAGTCATATTGCGTTCGGCGATAAAAAATGGATCGATCCCCCGGTACTTGAAAACCCTTTGGAAAGTTCCCTGGTCCTCCACGTTGCCACACATTACAGCTACAAGAATCTGTGGATTTTTCTTTGTAGGCGTTTTTCGGTGAATGCGTACTTTAAACATATCTGCTAGAATTAAGCGTTTCGACCTGCCTGGTCTCATCGGTGCCGGAAGCATACCGGCAGACGCTTTTTTTACTCAGGTAGCGAACGATTGGGATAAACTGGCCAACCCGCTGTCTCCGATGTCAGGCGCTTACTGAGCTATTTGCTGTTCAGGTAGCCAATGTGCCTGGTTTTTGCCACTGCGGGAACTCGACTACTAGGCCCCCGGTCCTTGTGGGGTTTGAAAGCGGCCTGGGCTGTCCTTTCAAACTAAAGCGGTGACACGATCTGGCAGGGAACAGTAGAAAGTTTTTTTAAAAAAAATACGGCCGTCCGCCGCCTATATTTTACGTTAGGCGGAATCGGGATGGCCGGAGATTTTTTTTAAAAAACAGTAGGCAAGACGCCCATTTCAGGCGGCGCAGACTTTCGGGAGTTTCCTGCCCGATAGTATGTTTGCGGAGCGTTTGAAAGGGCAGGTCAGGACGAACACAACTAACTGGACTGTGGACAGAACCGAAGTTCATAGTGGTGAAAACTGGTTGTACGAGGACTGAAGGAGCGAAGCAGGTATGTAACGTCAATGGAAGCTGGTGGTGTGTTCCAAGCGTTGGGAATGATGTTAAAGTGGGTCTGAAGTGCTTCCTGTTCGGTTCAGTATAAGCAATAGCTATTCATCGCTTTCTGGAACCCAGGACCATAAAATTGGTATCTTAAGCTATGATTATTATTATTTCCTGCCAGATAATCGTTAGTTATACCGTTACTTTCCAAATTTTTGGGTAAAAAAAATCCGACATCAGTGATATCGGAAAAATAATTTATTAGTAGAGACTAAATCGTGCTCAGGATTATCGCGGAAAACCTTTCCCGTTTTCCATTCGGATACATATTGTAGTAATATATAGTGTGCAAATCATCAAATTGTATAAATTGCTTGTGTAAATCTGTGTTATGAAGTATCAATATGAACCATTGGGAGATGAATATCAATTTCAAACCTTTTTGAAAGATCTCTTTAATTCAATATACAAAACCAACTCCTTTGAGGAGTACGGCTCTAGAGGTCACACTCAATTTGGGGTCGATATTTATAGTCCAGAACTTAAAATCGCCGTACAGGCAAAAAAGAAAGACATTAACCGCGCGAAAAAGATATTGCTTAGAGAATTGACTTCCGACCTAACCTCTACCACCAAATTGATTGAAAAATTCCCTCACGATATCAATTGCGTGTACTTTGCTACTACAACAAGTAAGTTCATTGAAATCCAGGATGCTTGTATTTCATACAGTCTTTCTAAGGGGCGTAAAATAAAATTTTTCAGTTGGCCAGATATTCAGGAAGAAATATCAAAATTTCCATCTGTACGAAATAAATATTTTCCCGCCTTAAAGGAGAACAACCTGATTGATGATAACATCAGCAGTGAAATTAAAGATAGATTAGCACATCTGGAGAAATTACTACTAGCTCAAAATGCAACCGTACTAAGTAAAAAGAAGGAGTACCGCAATATACCATCCTGCGAAATACTTCTTCCTCCAGTTGATCTTGAAGCACAAAAACTTCTCATGGTATTTATTTTAAAAACCGCAGCTTATCAATCTTTTGCAGATGTCCAATACAGAAAGTTTATATGCCTTCTAAACTTTAGTCACTCATTCACACAATTCAGTGATGGGAATTCGGGGCCTGGATTTTCAATAATATCGGGGGAGGTTATTTTTTTGGGTAATTGTACTCGGTTGGTAAAAATGTTGCAGAATAATGGGGAAAAATTCTGGCATCTCTTCGAACAGTTTCAGGAAGATTCGGCCTATAATAAAATCAATTTTCGAATGGAGCTAATACCAACTGAAGGTCTAATTTCGTATGAGTTTGAAATTGATGGCCAAACTAGATTTTATAATCTTCGAAATGTTGAGCCAGGACCGCTTGATTACGAAAAGTTAGATTCGCTAAATGCTGTTTTACCATTTATTGCCTCAACGACTAAAGGGGCGATTCATTTGATCGACCTGGACAAAATAAAGAACTACCCGGCCTTCACAAAATTTATATATAGCAGTATTCTCGAAGACGCATTTAAACCGTCTCATTTGAAAGTTAACATTAATGATTTTGATGATTGGGATTATTACTATCCAACGCCTGTTGCGGATTAGTATCTTAAGGATTCGCTTTGCCATCATTTGAGAGACTGTTAGGGATAACAGTGGTAATTCCGCAGCATAGTGAGGAATTGGAGCGATTAGCCCGACCCAAAGGGGAGCGGCAAAAGGAAAAGATACTTTAAGTATAAAGAAGTAATTAATGAAGTAGTTATGTATATTTGATAGATGTGTTTTAGCACTAAAAAACCAAACTAACCAATAAAACCAGACTTCATGACGCATTTCGATCCAGAAAAAAACAAACTTTTTTTTGGCAATACTGATAAGTTACCTGATTGGATAAGCGAAAGCCAAGACAGGGCTATTGAAAAAATAAAGCTTATGTTGAAGAATTATCTTGAACTGGACAACGTGAGTTTTTTGTTTGGTTCCGGTACTTCGATACATCTTGGGGCAGTAGCTGTTAGAAATTTCCCGAATGAGGTAGAACAATATATAGCTGAAAAGAATCAAACTGAACAAGGTATCTTTGAAGAACTCATTTCTACTGTTAAATCTCTGCAAGCAGAACGGTTGACTTACGGCATGGCAAATTTGACAGATAGTATTTTGGAATACGAATTTATTGATCAGCGAGGGTGGAAGTTTATTATTGATAAAGATGTTATACGTGATGGCGATACAAAGGAGATAGCAACAGAATATGAAACAATACTTAATTTTTTAATAGCGAAAGACTACATCCTAACTGAGGATAAGAGTATTTCCAGAACCGATAAAATTGCTGAATTAATTACAGCCATTAAAGAGGGTTTATTCAATGTATGTGATCTCGAAAACAGGGATGTTTCTCAAACAGTGATTGACCGAAAGAAGGCAAGTGAATTTGATAAGGAACGGGAACAAGGAGAGCTTTTAGCAACCCAAAGTAAATATATTTTCCATGAAAAATTTGTCAAGGCACTTTTACAAAGGCCATTAAATCTGAGGCGCGCTAATATATTTACAGCAAACTATGATTTAGCATTTGAATATACTTTTGATAAACTCGGTGTTCATTACATAGACGGTTTTGCTGGCTTTCACAAACGTTTTTTTAAACCTGAAACATTTGAATATGACATTTTTTATCCTGGGTCAACCACCTCAGGTAAAGTTCAAAGAATAGAAAAAGTTGTACGTTATATCAAATTGCATGGATCAATGTCTTGGGTAAATTCTTCAGCAAGAGATGCTAACAATCTTTACGGGATCGAAGAAAAGCCCTTAGAATTAATTGAGAAACTGGATAAGAAAGGGGAGATTATTATTTATCCATCTGCAGTTAAGAAATCATACACGCTTGATTTACCATATTCTGAACTATTTCGACAATTTGCTTCGACCATAACTCAATCTCAGTCTGTACTAATTACGATCGGTTATTCTTTTGGAGACGATCATTTTAATGACATTATTTATCAGGCTCTCTCAAATCCGACCTTTACTCTAATTATTGTAGATTTTGCAGGTACAAAAAATAGTTACATAAAAGAAATTAAGGATCTTAATGATCCAAGGGTAATCATTTTAGAAGGTAATTTTTTCGGTGATTTTTTGACTTTCGCTGATACCCTGATGCCAAATTTCAATAATGATAACAATAACGACAGAGTTGCTGATACACTTAATAGTTTGTTTAAGGCAAATGAAAATGATATAACAACTACTGATCTTCCATCGTCAAATACCGCAAAATAATGAGCGAAAGAAATATAGGTAAGGTTATTCTGGTGGATAGCTTTCGCGTATCAATAAGGCTAGATGATGAATTGAAAAGCTTGTATAAAAGTGGCTTTGAGGATATTTATGAAGTAGCCAGAATTAATTCTTACGTTATCATACCAATCGGGGCTGATAAGATAGTGGGAATGGTTACAAGTGTAAGAGCTATCGATGAGACAGATTTGGGAAAAAGCAAAGAAGCTATTTTCCTAACTAAATCTGCGAGGTATTTGGTAGCTACAATGATTGGAACAATTGAAAATAGTGGAAAATATGTTCAAGGTGTTTACAATTACCCTATACTAGATAACCCGGTATGGTATGTCACTCGACAGGATTTGAATAATATTTTTGATCAAAATGAAAAAGAAGAGATCAATTTTGAAGAAGACTATTACCTGCCCATTGGTACCTCACCTGCTTTTTCTGATTATAAAATCAAAATTAACCCCGATAGACTTTTTGGTAAACATGCTGCAATTTTAGGAAATACAGGTTCTGGTAAATCGTGCACATTTGCTTCGATTATTCAAAGCTTGTTTGATTTCGAATTTAATGGGAAAAAACTTCAAAATGCTCATATCTTAATATTTGACACAAACGGGGAGTATAAACAAGCTTTTCAAGGCACGAAAGAAAACCCATATAAAAACCTTGAACTAGTAAATCCATTTCACATAGACAAAAGTGGTATGAAAGTGCCATTTTGGTTTATGAATTTTTCAGATTTTGATTTTCTGTTTGAACCAACATCAGGTACACAGGCGCCTGTTTTCAAAAGAGCATTAGGATTAGCAAAAAACCAAACTATTGCAACAGTCAAGAGGCTAATACCTCAAGCTTATATTTCGAGACTAGAAACAATAATAAATGAGTGTGAGGAGAATAATTTCAAAATTAAGAATACAATATTTTCCGAACTAGAATCTTTTATAACTGAATTGACCGCTTTAGCAACAGATTTTGATAAGAGTCCAATTTTGACAGCTTTGAACAATATTTTTGCGCAGAAAGCCAATCTAACCAAACCTGGTCAATACGTTAATGGGAATGTTAGTACTCAAGTCCTTACTGATAGCAGTGCAAGTATTAAGGTTGAGATATCGCTTTATAATATTTCAATTAGAAATATTGAAGTAGCGGAAGAAAGAAATATTGATCTACCAATTTATTTTAATTTTAATGATTTAGTAGAAAGATTTTTTGATGAAGCGATTAGTGAACAAGAAAATTCTGGAAACAGATTAAGGGAGTTTGTTTCAACATTAAGGCTAAGATTGCAATCCTATCTAAGTGATGAGAGAATTTCGCAACCTTTGCTGCTTAACCAAACTGAAGAAATTACAAATGCTTTAGCGAAATTTATTTCTTTTATTTTAGGTGACTTTTGTAAAGTATATCAAACTGGAGATACAGATTTGTTTACTGATTTTTATAATGCACAATTAGCCAAAACAGATTATGAAAAGTTAGTTGAAGGCAAGCCTAGTCAGGTCACAATAATTGATATGTCCCTACTGCCGTATGAAGTTTTAGAAACAGTGACAGGGTTAATTGGAAGGCTGATTTTGGAATTTGTATCACGTTTTCCTGAAAATGATCGGGGTAAATTTCCAATGGTTATTGCCCTTGAAGAGGCACAAAATTACATTCCTGAGAAAAACCGTGGCGATAGAGAATCAATAGCCAAAAAAGTCTTTGAACGTATTGCAAGGGAAGGCCGAAAATATGGAATATCATTATTGGTTTCAAGTCAACGACCCTCCGAATTATCAAAGACTGTATTATCTCAATGTAACTCTTTTATTATTCATAGGCTTCAAAATCCCGAAGACCAAAAATATGTTAGGCAATTAGTTTCTGCCGCTAATGAAGATATACTTCAACAATTACCAATTTTACCCCAGCAACATGTTGTAATTATGGGTGATGCCGTAAGAACACCTGTCCAGGCTAAAATGAATACAGCTAATCCAAGGCCTAATAGCAATAATCCAAAATTCATTGAAAACTGGACAATTGATTTATCTAAGGATTTTCCAAATTATGTAGCAATTGCAAAGGCGTGGGAAAAGGGAGAAAAATATGACCCGTCAAAAAAAGCAGAATCTAGTGATAAGTTAGAAAAATAGGGCAATAACAAGGTGATATTATATAATCACTTGAAATTCCTCGCTGCCGGAAAAATCTCGCCCTGTATTGCTTTTGTAACCTGCACCCGTTTATCCTTGGTTTTATAATCCTCTGCCGGATGCTCGTCTGCCCTGGAAGGGGTAAGCACATCGGGATCACCACCCCCCGGCACATTAAGTTGCCGCAGTAGCCCGGACATATTGTAAACATGCCTTACAATAACATGGGTTACCTCACCCTCTCGTTGCAATTTGCCTTCTACCATAAGTAATTTGGATTGTATAATCTCTTTGCGGTACTTATCAAACAGCTTTGGGAAAACAACCAGGTTGGCAATGCTTGTTTCATCCTCAATGGTGATAAAACAAACCCCGGTCGCCGTTCCTGGCCTTTGCCTTACCAGGATAAGACCGGCTACCCGTACCGGTGTACCGTCTGGCCAAAGGTCTAGCTCTTTGGTGGTCAGGATACCTCCGGCAAAGAGTTGTTTTCGAACAAAGCTGACCGGATGCGCCTTCAAGGAAAGTGAGGTGGTGCTATAATCCTGCAACACATGTTCCGAAGCTGTCATTACAGGTAAAGACACTGGCTTTTCGTGATCACTTTCCGATGGCTGCCCGTCAAACAAACCAACAGGACGGTCATTTAACGCAGAAACTTCCCATAAGGCTTGACGGCGGTCAAGGCCAATAGACCGGAAGGCATCGGCATCAGCCAACCGCTCCAATGTGGCTATAGAGACACCAACGTCCAATAATACGTGAATACTGGTATAGGCTTTATGCCTTGCCGATACCAATACCTGCATATCATCCTCCCGTAATCCTTTTACCTGGCGAAAACCAAGCCTTACCTTGTAATATTTGCCGGTACGCGCTTCAAGGATATTGTCCCAGTGGGAGTAATTAATATCGACCGGCAGCACCTCCACGCCATGTTTCTTCGCATCAATAACAATCTGGGCCGGTTGGTAGAAGCCCATCGGCATGCTATTAAGTAATGCGGTAGCAAAAATTTCCGGATAATAGTACTTCAGCCAGGAAGATATGTAGACCAACAAGGCAAAGGAAGCGGAATGGCTTTCGGGGAAACCATAGCCTTCAAAGCCCTGAAGCTGCTTAAAGACCCGTCTTGAAAAATCTTCCTCATAGCCACGGGCCACCATGCCATCTACCAGTTTCTTTTCATATAGGTGCAGCTTACCATTGGCTTTAAAGGATGCCATGCTACGCCGCAATTGATCCGCTTCGGCAGGCGTAAAGCCTGCTGCAACAATAGCTATCTCCATAGCCTGCTCCTGAAAAAGCGGTACCCCTAACGTTCTGCCGAGTATTTCTTCGAGTTCTTTAGAGGGAAATACTACAGGTTCTTCCCCGTTCCTGCGGCGCAGGTAAGGGTGCACCATATCGCCCTGGATCGGCCCAGGCCGCACAATAGCCACTTCGATCACCAGGTCATAAAAGCATTTGGGGCGTAAACGCGGGAGCATCGACATCTGCGCCCGGCTTTCGATCTGGAAAACACCGATCGTATCGGCATGGCTGATCATCTCATAAACCTTCGGATCATCCTGCGGGATATTGGCAAGGGTAAGGTCAAGGCCATAATGATCTTTAGCCAGATCGAATGCTTTACGGATCATGGTGAGCATGCCGAGGGCCAATATGTCTACCTTCAGAATGCCCAATGCCTCCAGGTCGTCCTTGTTCCATTCCAACTGTGTCCGGTTTTCCATTCGGGCGTTGAGTATCGGGCATATATCAGAAAGCAGGTTATCAGTGATCACAAAGCCACCGGTATGCTGACCTAATTGGCGGGGAAACCCTTTATATTGCTGCGTTAGTTCCAATACCTTTATCAGATGCCCGTCATTAGGATCAAAGCCTTCACTTGAACCGGATTTTCCCTCCAGCCATTCTTGTGTAAGCTCATATCCTGATTTAGACAAGCGGTCAACCGCATCAACAGATAAGCCCATTGCCTTGCCCACATCACGCACCGCGCCCTTCCAATGTAGCTGTGTTACCGTTGCCACAATCGCCGCGTGTTCCCGTCCATAGTCTTCATAGATGTACTGGATAATTTCTTCCCGGCGTTCATGCTCGAAGTCCACGTCGATATCCGGCCATTCCTCGCGGGCGTCCGACATGAACCGGGAGAAGAGCAATCTGGATTTCATAGGGTCTACAGCCGTAATGGCTAAACAATAGCAGACCGTTGAATTGGCAGCAGAGCCACGGCCCTGGTAGAGAATCCTACGTGCCTGTGCCTCCTGGGTATATTTGTACACCCGCAAGAAATAAGGGGCCAGCTTACGCCTTTCCAGAAAAGCAAGTTCAAACGCAAGCTGTTTTTTGACCTTATCCGGAATGACAGCACCATATCGCTTATGTGCGCCTTCCCAGGTAAATTGAACTAAACGTTGCTGCGGCGTAAGCCCGTCAATGATCTTCTCTTCCGGTTCGATATATTTCAGGCTGTCCAATGAAAAGGTACAGGCAGACACGATCTCTTGTGTCCGTGCAATGGCATCCGGATACTGCCGGAACAAACGGATCATTTCCGGGATCGGCTTCATATACCGCTCCGCATTCTGGAACAGCTTAAAACCGGCATTATAGATCGTACATTTCTCACGGGTGCAGGTTACAATATCCTGTAACTCGCGACGGTCACGGTCATGATAATGGATATCGTTTGTCGCCACCATTGGGATACCTGTTTGCTCCGATAGCTGGCTAATACGAAAAAGGCGTTTTATATCGTCAGCCTGGTACGAGCGGATCGCAGCAATATAAAGCGCTGAACCCAACGCTTTCTTATACTCTATAAGCGATGCTTTAAAATCCTCATCGAAATCAAAGCGGGCATTTAAGTTATAGGGGGGAGTAACAATAAACTTAATCCCTTCGGCATACTGGTACACATCTGCCTTGTATAAATGGCATGCTCCTTTTTCCGTACGAAGATTGCCTTCTGTAAGGAGTCCCGATAGCCTGGCATAAGCATCCCTGTCAGTAGGGTAAGCAAGGAGGCTTGGGCCATCAAGTAAATTGAGACGGCAGGCTGGTATTAACCGGATACCTTTTGCCTTCGCCTCAACATGTGCTCTGACAATGCCGGCCATTGTATTATGATCGGTAACCGCAATTGCGGTATAACCCAGGGCAGCCGCTTGCTGCACCACTTCTTCGGGATGGGAACCACCCCGAAGAAAAGTAAAATTGGTCGTTACCTGTAACTCTGTATAACTCATCTTTCCTTCTTTTTATTCAGGCAAAAAATCCATGTAAAAACCATTCGGGGTTATCGGCCCCATAATGCCCCAGGCGAAACAACCAGTAACGCGACCCGCTTTCATCTTCGACGGTGTAGTAATCCCTGTGCTCACCCTGCTGGAGCCACCATTCCTGCTCTATGCGTTCCGGCCCGTCTGCCTTACTGATCTTATGTATCTTCCCTTTGTAGCGAAAGAGCATTGGCGGATAATCCGGTATGGGAGCGGTTACCTCAATGTGTTCTGGTCGCGGCAAAAGATTGATAGGGCGCGGCAGATCGCTTCGCCAGGCCAGGGGATTTTTTTCTTGCAAAGACGCAGCCAGTTTTACGGACCGCTCCGGCCAATGGTGTTCATCGGGCAGGTAACGATGAATGGTATCCATGCCTACCCGTACCCCGATGCGGTCAAGTAAATTCATGACCACTTTATACTCCGAACCCTGGGTAATGTTCCATAAGGTTTCTTGCTCCTGGGTGAGCGCTTCCACAACCGGCGCTTCCAACAAGAACAGTTCAATGCCTAACCCTGGTTTTATGGTACTGATCTTTAACTCAAAGAGCTTAAACAAATGGGCTACACTTCGTGCGGGATAATTAGTGCCTATTTCTATCTGTTGCATCTTGCCATCTATCCGGTAGCCTTTTAGAATGGCCTTGCGAAGACCTTTGCCTTCCTGTAACAAGCGCAGGCATAAGGTTTCCAGGAGCCTTTTCAGGGCAATTTCAATGCCTGTAGCAGTGCGGATCGGCTCCAGGCAAGGCAAACGTTCCTGATAAGGTTCTACGGGTTGTATGGAAACAATAGGTTCCTTTACTTCGCCCAAGGCCTGGGCCAGCCTGTCTAATAGCAATTGACCAAAGCGCCTGCGCAAGGTGCTGCGGGGCATGGTCATAAAACTCCGTATCTGGTAAAGTCCCAATTTGTGCATCCTATCCAGTATAGCCGGTTCCAGTCGCAAGGCAACCGGGGGCAAGGGAGCGAGGGCCTCTGCTTGCGCCCCTTGTTCGATAATGGCCTTGATCTGCCCATAGCGGGAAATGGCCCAGGCAGTACCAACAGTATCGGCTATTGCAGCACGTACCTGGTAACCGGAGCTTTTAAATTTGGTAATGATCTCTTTGAGGTAAGCGCGTTCCCCGCCCCAAAGATGTGCGCAGCCGCTGATATCAAGTATCAGCCCATCAGGCAGGTCAATGGCTACAATGGGCGTGTACCGGATACACGATTCTGCTAGGGCATTCAACAGCTTGCCCGCCCTTTCCGGTTCATCTTCAAATACCTGCAAGGAGGGAAGGATGGCCCTTGCATCGGCGACCACTGTACCCGGTTCAATACCTAAAGCCTGGGCAGAAGCACTCGCCGCTTTGATGATCTTACGGCCACGCTCAGGGGCTGCCAAAACAAAAGGGATGTCCTGCAGTTCCGGTTTCAGGAGGCTAAGCCAGTCGGTCGTTAAATGGCGGAACCATATGCTGATAAATCGCTTTTCCATACTACCCGGTTTGTTGCATTACTATTTTTGATACCGGCGCAGGCTGGCTTAAATGCTGGAAGTAATTATTCGCCCATTGAAACTGCCAGGTACCGGGTTTACCATTGCGGACCTTTAAAAGCTCCACATTCCAGCGGGGGTACCCAACACCAGGCATATCCTCTTCGAGCGCACTGGTAAGCGAGCTTATCTTCCAACGGGCAACGCTGGTCGTATTACCGATCTTATCCGGATGATAGCAGCGCAGCATTCCCGTTACCCGGCTTTGTTCCACGGCAAGCTGGAGGCGGCGGGATTCCATAAAGCTGATCTCGCTTACTTCGCCTACCACTGCGGAGAGCGCATCACATTTTAATGCTTCTTCGATGGTCCATAACACATCCTTTTCTTTTACCAGGTCTATGAAAATGATCCGGTCAGGATCGACACCAAATAGCTTTAAAGCAGGAGGGAAGAGCGTCCGCTTGGTGCCAATCCATAAGCAGGGGCCGCCCTGCGCCATCAGCCTGCTTAAGAGTCCGGCCATAAACCCGGTGGTGGCCGCTGCATCTTCAGCTATAGGACTTAAAAATTCATGAATGACACCGGTAGGAAATACCTTGTTGGGAAAAGCGGCCTCTAAAGGGCCAAGGCCGGTACTTACCTGTTGTGCTGTAGGTTGCCGGAAGCCTTGCATGGAAAGGATCTGCTGTTGTAGTTTTTCTACGATCTCACTTTTTGTCGCTGCACGTTCCATGATAATTAAAATTAAATGCCTACATTTGACACTATTAATGTCAAAGTGTTGACATCAATAATAGCAATAGGAAATGAACACTCCAAAAATATTTTTCGGAAGCAACCTGAAATTTTTGCGAGAACGCAAAAAAATGAGCCAGGAAGAGCTATCTTTTGCATTGGAAATCAAACGCTCCAAACTGAGCGCAATAGAAAACGGGCAAACAAAATCTCCCCCGTTTGAAGATGTTATTAACCTTTCGGAATATTTTAAGATCAGCATTGACAGTTTACTGAGAATAGACCTTTCCAGGCTAGGCGAATTGAAACTCCGGGAACTGGAGGCCGGAAACGATGTCTACATGATGGGAGGCAACCTTCGGGTACTGGCGATAACGGTGGATAAGGACAACAAAGAGAACGCGGAGTATGTACCGATTAAGGCAAAGGCAGGTTATAGGGCCGGGCTTAATGATCCTGAATACGTTGGCACTTTACCCAAATTCACGTTACCAAACCTGCCCATAGGATGGACCTACAGGATGTTCCCGACCACTGGCGATTCTATGCTGCCCATACCGGAAGGTAGCGATGTAATCTGTCGCTATATCCAGGACTGGGGCAGCATCAAGCCGCAAACAGTATGTATTGTTATTTTAAAAGCAGAACAGGACTTTGTATTTAAGCAGGTGACCTTGCAGAATAATGGTTTGCTCCTTGAATCTCTAAATACCCAATATCAGCCTTATATCGTGTCAGTCTCTGACGTCCTGGAACTCTGGGAATTTCAGCGTTTCGTTTCTGAAACTATACCTGACATATCACCCGACCTGCAAACTATAGCAAAGGCTTTAAGGGAAATACAAGGTGATGTTACCTTTATTAAAGAAAAAAGTAATTAGGCTGTTGCCAACCAAACATTCAGTGTGTACAATAGAAAAGATATGTTATAATAATTTGGTACATTATTAGATCATTTATGACCAGAATTTTATAAAATTGTAAAACCAGATCAGGGCAATAATCCTACTGCAATAATTTAACTTAACCTCTTATCTCATTTCAGTGTTCAATAAAGCTTCCTACAGAATTCTATT
This sequence comes from Pedobacter nutrimenti, assembly GCF_032678445.1. Taxonomy (GTDB): domain Bacteria; phylum Bacteroidota; class Bacteroidia; order Sphingobacteriales; family Sphingobacteriaceae; genus Pedobacter; species Pedobacter nutrimenti_A. The sequence goes on along the minus strand of NZ_JAVTSQ010000005.1, from coordinate 73,911 downwards.
AATCGTAATTCTGGGCTGCAGCGCCCTAATCGTTTTTAATGCATCACTCAATGTAACATTGAATAATGTGCTAGTTGAACACTTATTCTCGAAAATTGAAAGCAACGTCCTTACCAACACGTTGATCATTATTTCCAGCATAATGATTTTCACTTGGTTTTGGATCGTAAGCGACCTTGAATATAGAGTAGGCTTTGCTGAGCTAATCTTATTATTTTATCTGATTCAACGGTTCAATCCTTATTGGCGGTTTACTCCGGCAATGTTTTATGATCAGGTTTATCTATGGGATTTCATTGTTGCCTCTATCGTGTTGCCCAGAATAAAGGTATTATTCTCGTTAAAAAAAGGTGATAGAGAAAGTATTCCAGAAAGTAATGCTGGATTTGTTGAAGAAAGGCCGATAGGAGAAATAATTGAAGACAGTTTTCAACGAAATGTGGTTGCCAAGCAAATTGCATCTTTAATATCTGAAACGAAAAATAGAAAATCTTTTGCGATTGGTATTCTAGGTGAATATGGAAGTGGCAAAACTTCCTTTATTAATCTTATTAAACTCAATTTAGAAGGATCGGCGCAAATGATCGATTTCAATCCTTGGAGTGCTGAAAATACGCCAAACATTCAAAAAGATTTTTTTGATCTTATGGCCAACCATCTAAGTAAAACTGACCCTAAGCTTTCTCATCTTATTCTTAGTTATTCCCGCAAGCTTCGAGAGGTGGATACCTGGGCTGAGAAAATTTACAAAAGAATCGGTTTTCTAAGTAATTTATTTTATACCGATGGTTACAATGACGACCACAAGACGATCGACGAGATATTAAAAAAATCATCAAAAAAAATTGTAATTGCTATTGATGACCTTGATCGCTTATACAGTACTGAAATTATTGAAGTACTTAAGCTAATCAGAAATACTGCAAGTTTTTCGAACGTAGTTTTTATTGTAGCCTATGAAAAGGGGTACGTCCAGGAGGCCATTAAAAGCTTAAATATCAAAGCAACAACAAGTTATCTTGATAAAATAATGCAATTGGAAATCCCATTACCTAAACGCGAAGAAGATGATCTGCTTAATCTTTTAAGGAAGTATCTGGAAAAAATCTTAATTCCAGCAGACCTGACCACTCTCGAAAAAAGGGTTATTCGATATGGATTCAAGAATTTGTTCGACCTAAGTTACAAAACTGTCTTTCGTCATTCCAGGGATGTAATAAAATTTATCAACTCATTTGTTATCCCTTATCGTTTATTAGGTGAAGAGGTTCTTTTTGAAAACCTCTTCGTACTGGAATTACTTAAATTCAGATTTCCCATAGTCTATGATCTGTTATACAATAATTCGGAGAAATTTATAAGAATAGTCCCTGTTAGAGCAAGTCATAGGGAAAAGTTTGAGCTTCTTCTGGTAAAAGACGGTGACAGGGAAAGGCCGGCAGCTTTGGATTTCCTGGATGGAGATTATTCTAATGAAGATAAAGTTCTTATTGGCGGATTATTAAGTAACCTTTTCAGTAGCTTCACTGAGAATGACACAAAAAACTCTATTATAAATCCCCTGTTTTTTGAAAGGTATTTCCGATTTAGGCTTGGCAACGAAATATCTGAGAGGGAGTTTCAGATAGCAATTAAAACAGGATTAGAGAAAGTAAAGGAATATATAGATAACTGTTTAGAGAAAAAGCTGCATGTTCAGATATTGACTAGATTATTTCAGGAGAAGTCAACTGCCAGGGATGAATTTGAGCTAATTATTAGCGGTATTTTTTACCTAGGTCCTAAATACCTTGAGTACAAAGGATATAGGTCTTTCGATAACCAGTCTTTGATAGATATGATATGGGATTATGAAGGCTTGGTAACTAAGAAATTTTATAAAGATATCCCCACCGCATACCAGCAATTTTTAAAGGGATTATTTGAGAATGCACCCAGTCCATATAACTTTCATAACCAATTAATCTATGATGTAAAAATGGGCAATCAAAAGATAGGGTTAGAAAATGATGAACTCGTCTCTTTTCAATTGCGCTATCTCATCGATTACATAGATAGGTATGGATTTACCAAGGACGGATTATGGTTGATGTGGGGTATTCGGGAGCATTACAATACACCAGGACCAGAACCTGGAAAGATTTATAAGCATTGGCGCTTTGAGCTTTCCATAGTAGAATATTTGCGTAAAGCACTTCAGGAAAAGGACCCTACCCAATTTTTGTCGGATAGTATCAAAACCGAGATGAGGGAAAAGGGCATTGCGTGCATCCATCCGGAAATACTTGCGATCTTTGAAAATGAAGATGATTTAAGAAAAGTCGCAGAAACCAATAGCTTTATCGCTGAGGATGTTCGTTTAGAATATCTCGATTTTTTTGACCGGTGCAGGTTAGAAGATTTTGATGAATATATAGTCTACGATTTCAAAACTATACTGAAGCCCAAAAGGTCTGGCGAGTCAGAAGATGAATCATAATTATATAGCTTAGAATACTTCGTTTAAACGATATAATAAGCCAAAAGAGAAACAATATAAAAACGAGATCATATACCTGATTACCACATGGACTACAAGAGTAAAGCTATCAAATTCAGTCGATTACTTTGATATCAATAGAATATCTGAAGGTACAGCTCAGCATTTGCTTAATCTGCTATATGGTTATCAGCTCAAAGATTTAAATAAGTTGCGACAGGAATTTGTTATTGATTGTGTTTGGCAATCAGAACGTTCATTAAGGGAGTCAAATTACGGGAACAAGATAGCCGACGTGAAAACTGTTACCATGTCTAAAGTTTTTTCAAATGAAATAGCGCAGTTATGTAGAATATCTTTGCAAAAGCCTGGCTATAAAAAAAACGTCGTTGGCAATAAAAAGGAGGATGAAATTGCATTACACTCCCTAGCGTTATTGGAAAGATATAGGGATTTCTCTGATCTCCCTCTTTTACGAAAACTATCCAATGACTCCGTTTTAGGGGAGAGTGCTGTCAGAGCTATTAAAACGCTTGGAGCCTGATCTAGTCTTGAAAAATACTATAATCAAATTCAAGTCCGGCATTTTCGTTAATTCTAAGAAATGCCAATTGTATATCTGTCCTCATGAGATTTTCAAGTAGTTTAGGAGATGGATGCCTCCAAATCCCACCCCATGTTTTTTGTATGCCATAGTTGATGAATCCAAAAGCGTGAGCCGGAATGAGTTTCAAAAGTGTTTGGTCTGCATTTCTTTCTGCTCCATGATGCGGTATTTGAAACAACCAGAACTGGTTCCAATAATACTCATACCTTTTTTTGAATGCATCTACGTCTTTTTCTTTCAATAGAAATGAATCAGACGTGAGCAATGTATTAGGAACTTGTAAGGAATTGTATGGTGATTCTATTTCAAAATTTTCATGCCAGGTCTTGTTCAGCGTATTTTCTTCTACATTTGATCCAACGGAATTATTTTTCGCAATCCCAGCAAATTGAAAGTGTGCAAGTATTTTTTTAGGACGGGCTGCATTACGAAGATTCCTATATAGTGCTTTGGGATTATGGTGCAGGAGACAAAGTGCTGTTGTGTTCATGTCGGTAAGATCAGATACATTTATTGAAATCCCTTTTATTGTCTTGGCTGCTTTCTTAAAAAGATCCTTTACTTCTTTCGCTGAACTGACCTTTTTTACCGCACTAATGATTTCATCGATTGTTGGCTTTTCAGGTTCTTTAAATTCCATGGCGTGATGCTGTATAAATAGTTCATAAACTTTTTTGAAGAACGCGGTATCAGCAGTACCAATTTGCTTCCGATAAAACAGGAAGTCCATAATTGAAATATCATTAATGGCTACCGACCCTTTATGGGAGTCCTTAACTCTTTTTTGTTCCTTTGTACCTCTTGCGTCTTTATGTTTTTTTTGAGAAATCACCTGGTTTAAAGGGAAACCAAAAGTAATTTCAGATTGATTTATGTCTCTACCCGGCTTAAAGTCCGTTTCTTCCTCTATACCAAAAGGAGTAGGATCAGGGTCGCTCTCAACAAGGATCAATTCTCCTTCGTTCCCCAAATATCTAAGCAAACTATTAGGATCTAAAATATCAGTTAAGGTCTGATCATCCATTTCGTTGGCCTTGCCCCGTTTTTGGTATGCTTTCGCTCTTAATGCAAGCACTAATCGTTCTTCTAAGGAAATAAAAGGCGCTATGATCTTCTTTACTTGAACTTCCTTTAGGAGACGTGGTAGAAAATTGATATGATCTTCGTCAAAATGAGAGATGATGAGCAAATCCAAAGTCTTTTCCACGCTGGGAAAATTATGTCTTAAATATTGATCAACTTCAACTTCAGCGTTCTTCTTGTTTAAACTGCCACAATCAAAAACGAACCTAAATGGTTTCACAGCATTTGGTGACTTAATAGTACAGGTATAAAAAAAGCCTTGTCCGACTGGGTGCAATTTGAAGTACTGATTTAGCAAGGTATTAGGCATAAGAGGTATGGGGTTGAGGTTAATTCGAGTACTAATATAGAATATTATAGCTTTTAACTCGGCATTGTCATTCGTTTTTTCTAGATGGGGATTCATGTTGAATAAAGGTGTATTCATTTATCATTTCAGTGGATTCAGTTTATTCCAAGGCGGTTTGTTCTATATCAAGGGCATCTGCTGTCTAATTTTAGGGTACACATTTACAGAGAGTTTTCTCTGCTAATTACCCTACCTATGAAACGCCTCGGAACAAAAATTCTTCTTCTTTATTTACCTGCTGTTGACCTGCTTCGGCATCCTCCTTAATGTATAAAAAGCAGTAATGATGCTCTTCAACCTTTTATCCAACTCAAAACTTAAACAGTATTATGAATCCACGAAAATCCAAACATCATGAAAAAAATATACCTGGCAGCACTCGCAATCCTATGGATTGGAGCTGCTTTTTACGCCTGCAAAAAGGCTAATGAAAGTAATGGTTCTTTTAATGGTCCTGGTGGCCGTTCTTCCGGGCCAAATGCCTTACTGGCCTGTACCTATGAAACTCTTTCCGGAAATATAACGGCTAACAGGACACTGTCTAATACTATTATTTATAAGCTGGATGGCTGCGTTACGGTGAAGTCTGGTGTTACCCTGACGATCCCGGCAGGCACTGTCCTTCAGGGAATGAAGGCGCCGACAGCAGGTGGTAAAAGCTTTCTTATTGTAGAAAGAGGTGGGAAATTAAATGCAATAGGAACAGTAAGCAATCCTGTCATTTTCACTTCGGACCAAGCTCCGGGTAGCCGACAGCCAGGCGACTGGGGTGGGCTTCGCGTTTTTGGACAAGCCAATAACAATAATTCCAATTCCTTGAATGTAGACCTGGGATGTGCTACTTATGCGGGAGGGGGAACGAATAACACGGATAATTCTGGTAGCATTCAATATGTACAACTCCATTACGCGGGGGCAGTTGCAAATACCAATGATATTTCCAGGGCTGCGTTATTGCTCAATTCTGTAGGAACCGGAACAACCGTGGATCATATTCAGGTTACCAATCCTTTAAACGACGGACTGGCCGTTTTTGGCGGGAAAGTAAAACTGACCAATATACTCAGTTATAATGCGCAGCGGATGGATTACCAATTGTCTTACGGGTACCAGGGAAATATGCAGTTCATCGGAGCAATGCGGCTGGATGCCGCTGCAGCGCCGCCAACTGCTGCCTATGGGTTAAACATCACTAATCAGCTTACCGGGGTTTCTACCAATACGCCTTTAACCATGCCTGTGATCAGCAACCTGACTGTAATGGGACCCAAATATTGCGGATCAACGACTGTAAACGCCAATTTCCAATACGCTGTGCGGTTTTTCAATAATGGCGCGGCAAAGATTTACAACTCAGTCATTTCATCCTGGAACGGAAGAGGAATCATATTGGAAGGCCCTACGTCGGTCGCACAAACTTCGTCCAATAATTTGGAATTCTCTTATAATTCGCTCCATAATGCTACTACTACGCCATATGCCTTTACCTCGCCACTGTCCTGGTCTGCTTCTGGCGGTTGCGGAACAAGTATCGCCAACTGGATCACCGGACCTACACCTTCCTGTAGCGAAACCGGTAACGAATTTAGCGTTGCAACGTTAGGTTATGATGGGTCATTTTGCAGTAACTATTGTGCAGCAGGATTTAGCCAGAATTTCATCTTAGGTACAACATCTCTTAGTGCGCCGAATTATTCCTGGGATACCAGTAGTGCATTCAGTCAAGTAAACTATAGAGGGGCATTCGGATCAACCGATTTTAGCCAGGGATGGACTGGCTGGTGTCCACAAAATACCGTGTACTGTCAATAATTAAAATCTAAAAGGCATCCGGTAGACACCGGACGCCTTTTAACCAAGCAACGCACAATTAAGCGGACTAACTATCTAATCAGGGTTACATCACCTTTAAGGACTTTCGTTTTACTATTGGGGTAAGCCAGTTCGATTAAGTAGTAATAAATTCCCGGATCACATGGTTTCCCATTATGGTTCCCGTCCCAACCCTTTGCCGGGTCCATTGTTGAAAATATCTGCTGTCCATAACGATTGTAAACAGAAAAGCGGTTTAATTTCTGGAACCTTATACCTTCTATTCTAAAAATATCGTTTAAACCGTCTCCGTTGGGAGAGAAGGCATTTGGTGCCATATCGGGCATGCTGTAATCAATATCTATGTTGATCATTCCATTACCTGTACACCCATTCTGGTCTATCCCTAAAACTGTAAATAATGTTGGATACAAGGGCCTGGCTGTGGGATTTGACTTGGTTGCGGTATCCAGCGGGCTTGTTGGTGACCATGTGTACAGAAAAGCACCTGAAGCATGCAGTATAATGCTATCTCCATATCGAATTATGGTGTCTCTCGGGGATATCGTTAGTTGCACTGAGGGGTATTCGATCAGTTGGGTGTGTAGAACAGTATCGCATCCTGATGCGGTTTTTATTTCCACCGAATAATTACCTGCCGGGAGGCCGTTAAGCATATCCGTTACAGAACTGAAATGATCTTTAATAACACTACCGGCACCGTCTTTCCAAATGGCCCTAAAAGTCCCCGTATCCGAGCCATTACTCAGAAGTATATTTCCACTAGGTCTTTCAGGGCAGCTATGGCTGTTTATGGTTAATGTTGGTGCCTTTTCAAAAGTTACCTTAAATGTATCTGTTATGTATTTACAATTCTTAAAGTAGTGCACGTAATACCGACCGGGAGTATATACCATTCTTCTGCCTTCAGTACCGGAATTATCCCATTTCAGGCAATGACCGCTTGTGTCAGCAAGCAATAAGAGGCTGTCGGTGAAACAGGCTGTCCGATAATAGGTTGTTCCCTGGATCGTATCGATGTTCGGATGAGCAATGACTATCTGATTGGATAAATACGAAACGGCATAACCTGAAGAGTAGAACTCCCGTCCATTAGGAATTACAATTCTATTAAATACCGGCAAGCAACTTAACCCCGGATTGTTAGGGGCATCAATAGCATGAAATCCAGGGGCGGGATTGAAACCGGGAGGTACATTTGCTGTATCACGGCAATTGAAACTACCGTTATCTATGTATAGATGCCCGTCCGGCCCGGCTTTAATTTCGCCTAAGGGATTTGGGGTAACTTGGTAACAGGAACCTGAGATATCTGCACCGTAAGCAGGAAGATTCGTCATAATCAAGGCCTTTGAATTGATGATGTTTGTTAAACCAGGTTGACTTAGGTCGAACTGGTACAGTTCACCAGGAGCTACCTCATAGTTGATAAACTGATTTTTCGTTACATAGAGTTTACTGTTATCTGGAGAAAAGCATACCCCGGTAAAGTGTCCAAAGGTTGGTAGGAAGAAGGCTGCGCCAGGATAGAGTGGAGGATTTCCAGTGGTATCTAATACTCTGGCATTTTTCACAACCCCACTACACTGCTCAAAATCGTACCACTCCACGCCCGCCCAATTCGTTGTCGCCAGCATCGAACCATCAGGTGAGGCTTTAAAAAAACCGCCAAAAGTATAGTCTAACAATGGAAAATTTCCCACAATGGAAGTTATCTTTTGTGTATCGATTCCCGAGGCCTTGATATGGTAACTATAAAATTCATTTGTTGTTTGAGAGCGAATAACAAGCCAGGAGCCATCGCAACTTTTAATGCCAGTGATCAAACGGGTAAATACTGATCCTGGTGGCGTTAAGGCAACATTCCTTTCCGAGCTGACCATAGCACCAGAGCCACCGTTCAGGCTCATATCCAGAAGCGAGTAATTGAGGCCATCGTCCTTACAGTGAAAAATATAATACTGATCGGCATTACCGGGCCTGGGTATAATAACTGGCATAGAAAAGTCCAACATACCGGCATCTGTATTCAGGTCACTCCCTTCAATTGGATTTCCCAATGCGTCAAAGACGTAATATTCCGGTGTTGTACCGAAATTGTATTTCAGTCGTACAAAGAAACGAAGCTGCCCATTCGGATAACATACCGCACCGGCCCAATGACTCGTATTGCCACCCGCCACTGAAGGCAGCACACTCACTATGGGAGCCGAGCCATTAAAGTTAATGACCGTATTATCCTCAAATCCGAAGGTCCACATATTGTTTTCCCCCTGGGCTTTTAAATGAAATGGGCAAGTAATAAGACAGATGAGGGCTAGTAATTGATATTTCATAGGTTATGGTTTTTAGCGCCTGGCAGTACCAGTAAAGCAATTCCAAAGCAGCGATAAGAAAGAACACTTTCTTGGTGAGTACAAATAAAAATCAAATCTATTCCCCTGCAAAAACCTGATTTAAGTCGAACTTAGTATCGTAAAATGATTTTTGACATCGATTTTTACCCTAACTTCGATTAAATTGGAACCGATATGTATTATACCATTGAAGATCTTCAGAAGCTGATAGATTCTTTATCGGGTGCGGAAAAGAGGTATTTTAAGACCTCTTCTAAGGCGTTTTCAGCGGAAGGAGAATATCCCAAATACCTTCAGTTGTATGATCACATGGCGTCAGGCCAAACCCAGTATCGTGAAATGGATTTAACGCTTAGGGGAAACGTTCAGACGACAGCCAAGCGGCAGTTATTCCTTAATATCCTTAAAAGTTTGAGGGATTTTCACCAGAAAAAATCACCGGAAATCATCATACAGAATTCTATTTCTGAAATAGAAATCCTGTGTCATTTGAACCTGCCGGATCAAAGTATGGGCATATTAAGGAAAGCGCTGAAGCTGGCTGATGAAAAAGAGAAATTTGGACTGGTGCTGCAAATCCTGGAATGGGAGCGAAGACTTAATCTAGTTTCCAGCACTGGCGGGCGAAGTAATGCCGAAGTGAAAAAGGAGGAGCATTTGGTGTTGTCCAAACTGACACAGATCAAGGAGCTTGAAAGTATCTATATTCAGGCCAAAGAGCTTAAAAAGCAATATGGCTATGTGAAGGGGCTGATGAAAAAAAACTTGATCAAAGAAACGATACGTGCGAAAGGCATGCCGGCGAAATCGGAATGCCTTTCGCAAAAGGCCCTTTATTATTTCCACTTTATCCATGCCCTTTATTACTGGATGATTTTTGATCACAGTAATGCGTTCCTATACAGTAAAGAACTCCTGGCTGTGGAAAATCAAGTGGTTTTACCCAGTGAGTATATTGATGGTATACTGGAACATGTCACTTCCTGTGTATGCCTTGGGAAGTTTGAAGATGCACTTCAAGGATTGGAGATGGCTTCTGCTTATGCTGAAGAACATGGGCTTAACCAGTCCAATTCTTTTAAGGTTAAATTTTTCTATTACCAGGTGTCCTATCAGATCATTATTTTCAATTATACCGGTAACAGATCAAGGTTACTTCAGACGATTAAGGATGCCGAAATGAAGCTAACGCAATATGGTACGCAACTTTCATTTGAATCCCGACAGGTTATCCACGCAAATCTGATGAATGCCTACTTAGGCGTGGGCAATATTAAAAAGGTAGATGAGCTATGGAACCAGTTGTTCCGCAGGAAATCCAAATCTGTAAGGAGGGACATCTATGACGATCTGTATTTTTTCCGGCTTTTTAACTTGCTGCAAAGTAAAACCTATGTGCTTATACCGGCGATGGCTTCTTCGGCTTACCGTTATTATAAAAGAATCAAAGATCATGAGCATCTTTTTGAGCCGGAATTAAAGATCGCTACCTTATTGCAAAAGGAACATCACTTCGATAGATCAGAGATCAGGATGGAAGTGTTTGAAGAAATCAAACTGATCCTGCAACAATACCTGAACGGCTTAAAGGGCCTGGATAATTTCCAGGAGCATTATACGCTCTATTTTATATGGATTGAAAGCCTGATCAGCGAAAGGCCATTTCAGGAACTGGCTGCGAAATGGTACAAGCAATATAAGATTCGCACTAAATGAGAACTGCCCCGAAGGGCAGTTGCGGTTTATTTTACAGCATCTTTGATAAAGGTGACGAAGGCGAGTTTTAAATCATCCATATACGGACTAAGCTCTTTGCGAATAATCATGTCCTGTAATATCCGGTAGAGATTGCCGATTCTTACGTTGCACATCATCTCGAAGGTATTGCATATTTGCTTGAGGGTAGCCTTTCCATTATTAAAGGCGCCCTTTTTGAATAAAGAGTACACCAGTTCTGCCAGTTCTACCTTTTTGTCCGTCCATTCCAAATCAGCAATCATTTTTTTAAACTCTAGTGGAAGAACCGTTTCATTTGACAATGCTTTCTGCAAATGGTCGCCCAATTGCTCATAGGCTTGCAGCTTCGCCAGTTTAAGGCTATAGACTGTGGAAAATCCGGTGTCTATACTTAGAGAACAGACGTACTGCCAAGGCAGGCCCCTACTTTTCCTAAGGAAATAGTATTCGTCATGGTGACTTTTACCACAGAGGTAGTAATTATATAAATGGCGATTTTTATTGAAAACATCTTCGAGCCTTGTTAGTTGTTGATTGTAGTAATTTCGATAACTTTTTTTTGTGCCATGGGGCCTATTTGCCTCAATATGTATTAACTCTTGAAAATAGAACAGCTCCCTAAAGAACTTAGGTTGAATCTCCTTAAAAAATTCGATTTCTTCCCTGTCGTCTTTAAACTGATACTGTGTTATAAATTCTTTCAACTTTTTGATGGATGCCTCAATTATGCCATAAGATTGCTCCGATCTTTTTAAAGGGCATAAAGTGTTTTTTTCAACGATCTGAATTCCCTGGTGCATTTCAGTCATCAGGTTATTTGTGTAGTGCTTCATATGCTGAGGTTTTGTTGGTTGGTTTGGAATTACAGTCCTGGAACCCCGTTGAATTATTTTTTGAGCAGAGCCAGGCAAATGAGTACCATTCGGATACTTTGGTAATGCAGTTAAAAATTAAGTCAGGTCAACTACTTTATTGATTCTTTTTACTTATAAATTTCATAAGGATCTAAGGTCTGAATAACCCTAAGTTTAGATTCGATGGATTACTAAATGAAAACGTTAAATAATTAGAAAAATTCGTGTGCAGAATTTAGAAGTTCATGCTACATAATATTTAATCTGTGCCAGAATTTGGATACCATTCAATATGACTTTTCATATTTACGCCTAAAAAAGCAGTGTTCGCGCCAAAAAAGTAGCAGCTTACGAACTTTATTTTCTTTGTATACTGTTATTGCCGATGTTAGGCCCATAGGAGTAAATCAATGATGACAAAACCAGAATTATACCCGACCATAATTTTCCGGGTACCCAGATTTCCATTTAACGAACCGATAGAATACAATTGGGATGAACTAAAAGAATGCATCAAAGTTTCATCTCCTGAGTTTTACAATATTATTGCGGAAATGAGCTATGAAGAATTGCTTTCAGCAAATTTTAAAATCCAACTCACAGTGAGAAAATACTACAACAGGGCTGCCTTCCGAAGCACGCCCTATGGTTTGTTTTCCGCAATAGGCGTGACCAGCACGAAATGGAACAAAGGAGAGGTAACATTGGCGGCACATCATACAGTTCATTCTTTTGCAGATTGGCGGGACAAACCTGTTATGCCTTCTACTGTCAAAGAATTGATTGCGACAGGAAGTTCCTTTTTTACAAATACCACCTTTTACCGCATAGGAAAAGAAATCCGTTATATTCAAAAGTCGGGAAGCCATCACCAAATTGCAGCAGTGGATTACGATGAGGCCATTTTGTCCATCTTAGAAGTATGTAGTACTCCAAAAACTTTCACGCAGATCAAGGAACAGCTTGCAGCGGATAAAGCGGTTTTGGAGGAATATTTACAAGACCTCATGGATGTTCAATTGCTTTTTACATCCTTACATCCTAACATTATTGGTAAGGATTACTTCTCGAGAATCGGTCATAGCCAGGAAGATCAGGATAAAAAATATATCATTACAGAACGCAGGGCAATAGCAGGGAACCTTGATCAAAAGATGTTTAAGCATCTGCCTGAACTGGTATTGCAGATGCAGAAAATACTGGAAGTAACGGAGGGCGACAATCTCAAAGAATTTAAGGAACGGTTTGTCCAAAAATTTGATCAGGCGGAAATACCCTTAATGATTGCCATCGATCCTGAAGCAGGAGTTGGTTATGGCGGTTTGGAAACCCATTTAGACGGGAGTAATGTGACTGATCTGTTAGAAAACATAAATAAACAAACAGGTCTTTCAAGTTCTGACAAACTACGTAAAAAACTATACCAGGCTATATACAAGAGTGGTTTAAATGCACAGGTGATAGACTTGAATGATTTAATCGATTTTGACGAGGAAGGCCATCAGATACCCAATAGCCTTTACGCGCTGTGTACTTTAGTTGACGAACATATTTACATCGATGCGCTGGGGGGTAGCAGTGCAACGGCCTTGTCAGGGCGTTTTGCTTTGGCAATCCCAGAGATTCATGACTATTGCAAAGAGATCGCTGCAGTAGAAGAAACAAGTAACCCTGATGTTCTTTTATTCGATATCGGATACACCAAAGAAGACGGGGTTGACAATATCAACAGGCGACCCGCCACTTATGGACTTCAGTTAAACATCCTCAATTTTGATACATCAGAATCCCCGCTTTGTGTAAATGACATCCTGATCAGTGTTCACAGAGGCGAAGTTATTTTAAGGTCCTTATCATTGGATAAGCGATTGGTTCCGCGTTTTGCCTCAGCTTATAATTATAAACGTGCAGACCTTCCGCTTTTTCGCTTGCTAATGGATATACAGTCGCAAGGCTTGCAACCCAACCTCACCTTGAGGCCATCCGTCCTGATCCCTGGCCTTCCTTATTATCCCAGGATCCAGTTTCGGAACATTATTGTCGCACCGGCTGCCTGGCTTTTGGATCGGTCACTCTTGAAGGACATCGTATCATGGGAGCAAAAGAGCAGTATTCTATCTGAGCATCTCCGGTTAAAATTGCCTTGCACACACGTGAGAATGGGGCTAGGCGACCAAACGCTTTTATTGGATATTAACAACAAAAATGATCTGGCAATGATCTTGTCTTTTTGGGAGCATGACGATCAAGTCTATGTTGAAGAAGCTTACCTGCCACACAGTCCTGTTTTCACAAATATTAATGGGCAACAATTCCTGCCACAAGTGGTAGTGACCCTTACCCACACAAAGAAGGTATGGGATGGCTTGAAATTTCCTTCAAAACAATCTCCTACACTGGCAAAAAAAAACTGGATTGGCCCGGGGAGGGAATGGCTCTATTTTGAAATTTATGGTAATCCTTTTTGTTTGGATGATTTGTTACTGCGCAGGATTAAACCATTTTTGCAGGCGCAAAAACAGTTAATCCTTTCCTGGTTCTTTATCCGGTACAATGAGAACGGCGACCATATCAGGCTCCGGCTTAAATTAAAAAACACCGATCAGGGATATTCCATTATCGGCGGCCTTACGGAATTATTAAAGGAAGATATTGATATTGGAACGGTAGCTGACATCAAGTTATGCACCTATAAGAAGGAAGTACATCGCTATTCTGCAATAATGATGGAGCTGGTAGAAGCACATTTTCATCAGGACAGCAGGTTCGTGTTCAGCATGCTCGGCGCCATGCTTCCCGATTTCGCCAAGTACCGCTTGTGTATTGATATACTTGATCAGGTTTATGAAAGCAAAGTCCTTGAAGGAAACGAGTTTGAATCTATTTTATCGATGATAGCAGACAGTTTAAAAGCCGAATACCATCTGGACAAGGAAGGGCTTAAAAGAATCAATAAAATGTTTAAGGAATTTGAAAAACAGAAAATGCCTGCTATCGCTAAAGGCGCTTTAAAACTATTCCACAATTTAAAGCATTCGATGATACGCGTTCTGGAACAATCTCCGGAACCTTTCCGTCCAAAGCTATTTGCCGACTTAATGCATATGCATATCAACAGGTTGTTTGTAACAAATCAAAGATTGCATGAATTGGTGATCTATGACTTTTATAATGGTATCAGAAAACGGAAAAAGTACTCGCCAAAACAGTTTGCTAACGCAGTGTGATATTGACAATCAAAACCTGGAGTAAACATCATTGATATAAGTAGAGCCGATTTCAAGGACCTGGCCGTCTTTCAATATAAGTCTGTTAGCGACTATGTCTTTAACATAAGTCATATTGACCAGACAGGATTGATGTATCCTGAGAAACATATCCGGTGGCAGAATTGCCTCCATATAACTAATGGCTTTTTTTATCATTAGTGGTTTGGCTTTACCTATTTGCAAATAAATATATTTATCATCTGACTTAACATAGATAAGTTCATTTAACTCAACACCTAAGATATTTTTCGGGCTAAGCTTTATGAAAGTACATCTTTGCTGATGACCAAATACAGACATTTTTTCGCGGGCGATAAGCTTTTCTTTTGCTTTATTTACAGCATCAATAAAGTCGCCAACCTGTATGGGCTTGGTTAGATAGTCAACTGCCCCTAATCTGAAAGCGGTCAATGCATAATCCGTATGACCCGTTACAAAAATTACGACTGCCCGGTTTCCCTGGCGTTTACAAAACTCTTCACCTGACATTTCTTCCATGCCGATATCAAGGAAGACGATATCCACTTGTAAAGCTCCCGATACAATTTTATTGAGTGCTGCAATCGGATCAGTTTCCTTACCGACCAGTTTAAGGTCAGGTATTCTTTTCACCATTTTTACAACAGCATCTATCCCATGCTTCTCGTCATCTACTACTAAAACTCTTATCATAATTGGATGGTTAGTGTTAAGCGGAATGTTTCTTCCAGATTTTCGATGCTAAGGGTATGCAATCCGGGATAATAATAGCCCAACGTTGTGGCAACGCTTTTTATACCCATCCCGCTACCATGATGAGGATCGTTTCTTTTGTAGTTCCAAGTAGTGAATGTAAACTGCCTCCCTATAATCGCAACCCTGATGGATGGTGGATAGTCTGGATCTTTGACAAGGCCATATCGGAATACATTTTCTATAAACGTGAGCAAAGTTGACGGAGGTATCATCGCATCTTCCATTGGCTCTATGTACTCTTCTTCAAAGTCAATGTGGACAAGACCATCGGCAAGCTGTTTATGAAGTTCGATCTGGTCTTTTACTTTGGCAATTTCTTTAGAGAGCAGTACAGTTTTCTCATTCAGGATATCAATCATCGAATGGTGAACAATTCCGGAAAACAAATCTACAGCCTTACCTATCTCAGGAATGATTTCATCGGCTTTCTGCTTGATAAAATTAAGAGTATTGAACATCAGGTGCGGACTCAGCCTCATTTGCGTGACCATGCTTTCTATCCTGGCTTTCTCCATTTCTGCTTCAAGAATACCTCGAAGTGCTTTGATGTATTTCTGGTTTAGCTGTACACTGCGCCTGTAAAAACCAATAAAAAAATTCAGGCCGATGATAAGGGTTAAATGTAAGAACGAAAAAATAAACTGATTGAGCGACAGAATGAAATAAAAGAACTCGATTATATTCTTCCCTCGATAAATTACAAACCCTCTTACCAGAAGGTATATTGATACGATAATAGAAAGCCTTAGAAAAAACACCCCAATTGTCTTTCTGCCAAATAACTTAGGGAAAACCCAATAATAAGAGGCCAAATAAATGACTGCCTGTACAGTAAAGATCAGGCAGCCTTTCCATGAAACCGTCGACTGAATACTTAAAATCATTAGCGCCTGGATGCCAATTATCCAGGTTATTGCCAGGAAATGCAGGCCGATGATATGCCATTTATATTCTTTAGGTTGTAGTGGGTTTATATCATTCATAAGTTTACGACTGTATAATTAGAGCTTACGCCAAAAAAGTGGTAGTACACGAACTAAATTTGTTTATGGGTGTATGTCGGTGGTACCTTTATGTCACCGAAGCAATTCAGCAGAAGGTTTTAGATAAAAAACTACATGGTAAAGCAAAAAAAAACGAACAGGGTAACAGTTTCCCGAAGCTTGTATGTTTTCAAAAAAAGCGCTGAAAATAATGGAAGACCATCAACCGAAACAGTTGCAACGTGGGCATCCAAAGCCAGTACTTGCTGCTAATCAGACTCGGTGCGGGATATCCGCACCGGTTCTAAGAAGAACTTGATTTCAATCTTCATCAAGTTATCAAGATGTGTCCGCGCTTCCTAATTGATTGTTCTCAAAATAATAAAATTCAACCTTGACCTGGTAGCCTTGATCCTGCAGGCAACGAAGGGGAGGACTACGGCTGCCAAGTGATAGCAATTCTTTAGTGTAGGAGTTCGATTGCGCACTACGTTTGTAGTATACGCCTGAGTCACTTAAATATACATAAACTGTCCACGGATATTTCTTTTTTGCTAACATAATATTTGCAATAGCACTATAAATAGCCCTTATATAACCTTTAAAGTTTGGTTGAATGAATAAATGATCTACACTGTTCATACCAGCGCTGGGACGGCGCAACGTGGATTTAGCTTGCATCTTGTCTGAAAATACCGGTACCGGGAGGGTACGCTATGGATTCACCTTATTTCCAAACACCTGCTATATTTTCAAAACAAAATTAATTATGAAAAAGATTATTTTTTCTTCCGCCCTCATGCTGGCTGCAGCCATTTCTTTTGCCAATAATCCCAAAGAAACCAAAGAGTCAACTCCTTCTACAGCTACAAAATCTGAAACCAAAGAGGTCGTTACCAAATGGTTCCATTTTACAGGCAACGCATCTATTCCCGGCGATCTTCAAAATGCATCGTTGTATGCGGAGGAAAGCACCCCAGTATGCCCTACCACACCTAATACCTATCGCTGCGATATTCTGATCCAGGTAGACCCCAATGATGACTCCATGCCTGACCTGAGCCAGCCTATTCAGCAAGAGCGGAAAAGGTCGAGCACCACTCAATAATGCACAATAGACAAGCTTTAAATTCAAAAAGCAGTAGCCCAAAAGGCTACTGCTTTTCCTTTACTTATCGTACACGACCAGCATTGGTATTGCAACATTTTTCTTTTCTATCTTCATTCCGTATTTTTTTAGCTCTTTGTTCAATGCAACGGGATTATTAATGGCATTAAAAGAAAAGGTTACATTGATGTTTCCTTTATATCCGGTTTGATCAACAAAAAAGGGATTACCTGCCTTCTGGGACTCTTCAAAAATTCTAAGCATGGTACCTAAAGGCTGATTTCGTAGTATCATCTGCCCGTTGATAACTTTATACATTGACTTGCTTCCCAAAAGAGTTTTCATCGAATCTGTATTACCATGAATGCTGATGACATAACAGGACATTTTCCTTTTTTCCATGCTGAAACGATATGACAAGTAATTATTCAGATCGGCTTGCATTTGCCGGTATAGATTATTTGGGTTTGCTACTCTCACCTCATATGTTATAAAGTTTTTCTTATACCATGCATCTATCTTTGAAAATTTTGTCGGCGTTATAAAGTCTGAACTATCTTTTACTGCTAAGATTATCCGCTTATTCTTAATTAAGTTATATATGCCCGGATCATAACCATATATATCATGATTAAAAGCGGCATCAATTAATTGATTGGGCATAATATTGTAACTCGTAAATCCATTACGGACCTTACTTGTACTATCAATTGAAAACCACGACGCTCCCAAGGCAATAACACCGCTTAATTCTTTTAGAAAAATACTGTATTGGTCAAGATGCTTATTCATCTTTTTATTGAGTTGATTTAACATCGGTTTTTCTGTTTCGATTGACTTAAGGTTTTCCCTTTGCGTCACCTTAAGTTGTTGGGCGCGGAACATCTTATCTATATTTTCTTTGGTAGTGTTATAGATAAATGTGCCATAACGGTAAGTCCCATGTTGATCAATCCAGACATGATGAGGGTCTGCTTGATGTGGAAATAATATGCTTAATATGGTATCATTGGTAACGACCTCGAGACTTTTTATTTTCTGGTGCATCCCGATCCTGTCAAACAACTTTTTAACGTCCGATGATTTATCCTTTGTAACGAGTAATATCTTAATTTTATCGCCAAATAATTTTTGCAAAGAATCCATTTCCGGCATTCCGTCCAAACAGGCGCTGCAATGTATATTCCAAAAATCGAGGATCACCAATTTGCCTTTCAGATCGCCTAAAGCCAGTTGCTTGCCTGGTTGCTCAAAGAAATTAGTAATAACAACATTAGGCACGTATTGGCCCGTATCCAGTGCCTGTACCTGTTGCTGGGCAAACCCGTACTGCGATGCCACAAGAAACAGTACCCAAAGAAAAGAGCGGAAACGATAAGGTCCAGATAATTTAATAGCCATTGTTCTGTTGCAATTGAGGGTTAGTGATCATCTGTGAATTGGGTATAGGGTAAAACTGGGCCGTTGTTTTCCAGGTGTCGGGTTTTAAGCCGCCAATCACGGCATTGGCAAGGCCAATTCTTTTCAGATCAAACCAGCGGTTACCCCACTCAGAAAACAATTCGATCCTGCGTTCATGCCATAATGCTTTTGTCACCCCTGTCTGGTCCAAGTTCTCAGAAAGATCACCTAAGCCGGCACGCCGCCGGATTACATTCAGGTCACTGCGTGCGCCTTCCAGGTTGCCGAGCTTCGCCCTGGCTTCTGCCCGGATAAGATAGATTTCTCCAAGCCTCAACACCATCATATATTCCGTAACAGAGGTTCCCGTCCTTATCCTATATTTAAAAGGGTAATAAAGCGTTTCATTCCGGTACACCCTGGATTGCACCCAGGTAGTTTTTCTCTTATCCCCCGCCTCAAAATCATTGAGCAAGCTACCGGTCAGCAAATAGGTAGGCGCAGCAGAGGAAGAAGAAGGAAGGATAAGGTTACCGATATATGTATTGATATTGGCAATAACGGGGGCAAGCTGCCAGATGGCTTCCTGACTGCTGGAAAGAAATACTTTGCTCAGGTCCTGTTCCAATGCATAACGGCTATCCCCGATCACGGCGTCGCAGAGAGCTGCAGCCTCTGGCCATTTGTTTTGATATAAATAGACTTTAGCCAGTAAAGCCTGTGCCGTGACTTTATTGGGCCTCGCCCGTCCCGGTGAAGGGTAAGCTGTTTGCAGCAAGGAGATGGCTTTTTGAAGATCGCTCATGATCAATTGGTAGATCTGTTCTTGTGGTGTCCGGGCCAGGCTTTTGTTTATCTCATAGTCAGTTGTGGTAACCATAGGCACATCCCCGAAAAGATTGACCAGGTTAAAATACATAAAAGCCCGCATCAGGTAGGCTTCACCCATTACCATATTTTTAGTATCAGAGGATAAACTTTCCGATTGCGCCACACCTTCCAGGCAACTGTTTGCCCCGTAAATAAAATTATAAGCCGGTGTCCATAAATAAGTGGCCAGTTCGACATTATTGGCTATGGGATCAAGGGTGTTTTTTATAAAGTTGTCCCTGGAGGAAGCGGTATAGTAGGCTAATTCATCGGCGGACATGGCCGGGTATAGGCAAGCCGCAGAAGAGCAGATGGAAAGTGAAGTACCCGACATTTTACTATAGATGCCGTTTAAGGTAGCCACCGCGCTTTTATCATCGGCAAAGGCCGTACTACTCACAATTTGGTTGGCTGGTGGAGGGATTTCCGCGAACTTTTTACAGGCCGCCAGTAGCAGCAAAGAGAGCAGGATAACGCTTTTGCTATAGAAGGTTAGTTTTGTTTCCATGATTAAAAGGTTGCTTTTATACCGGTTGCAATAACACGCAACGGCGGCAGGATATAAATGGATTGCATCTCTGGATCAGCGCCGGGATACTTGGTAATGGTAAGCAGGTTCTGTCCTTCGAGGTACACGCTCAGCGATTTCAGGCGAACGCTACTAAGCCATTTTCCAGGAAAATTGAAATTCAGGGAAGCATTTTTCAACCGGATATAAGAAGCGTCTGTAAAAGCCCCGCCAGAATTGAATACATTGGTAGCAGAGGTGTAAACCGCTGTACCAAAGGTCTGACCCGATTTACCATAGGTAGCCTGATCTCCTGGCGTTTTCCAATGATTACTTACGTAAGTAGGTAAATTGTTCCCTGCACCGATCGGATTCGACTGCGATAGGACCGGATCGCGGCTAGTCTGCTTAACAAACTGGAAAAGAAAGTCCAGTGACAAGCGGCCAAGACGCAAGGTATTTTGCAGCCCTCCGTAAAATTTGGGGTCCGTATTGCCAAGGGTTATATAATCGGCAGTGGTCAGCTTGCCATCGCCATTCTGGTCTTTAAAGGTATAAATACCTGTCTGCGGATCGACACCAAGATACTCATAGCCACGGATAACGCTAAGGGATTGGCCAATAACCAACAAGCTAGCTGAACTGGAGTTTTCAAGATTGGGGTAAGACAAAAGCTTATTTCTTGCTATGGTTATATTGGCAGATGCTGACCACCTGAATTGCTCCGATTTAAGGATATCCGCCCTTGCTTCAATTTCCCATCCCGAATTTTGGACTTTCCCGGGAAAATTCAGGAGCACAGTGCTAAATCCTGTTTGTGTCGGTAGCGAATAAGGCACCAATTGATTGTCGCTGCGATTGCGGAAATAATCGACGGTCAAAAAGAACCGGTCATTAACAAATCCCAGTTCCAGCGCAGCATCGATCTTTTTAAACTGCTCCCAACTGTAGTTTTTGTTGTACAGCCGGGTAGGTTGCAAGCTAAGTGATCCCTGGTACAGATTGGTGGCCGGTGTGTAACTGTCCAAATAGGCATAGTTACCGATCTGATCATTTCCGGAGGTACCATAACTAAACCTCAGCTTCCCGTAAGTGACTACCGGCAAAAGGGATTTGAAGGCTTTATTTTCCGAGAAGATCCAGCCCGCACCAATGGACCCGAAATTTGCAAACTGTTTGCCTGGGCCGAAGCGAGATGATGCATCTCTCCTGGCCGTAATATTAAGCAGGTATTGATTATCCCAGTTCAGTGAGGCCCGCCCAAAAATGGCATTGTAATGGTAAAGGTCATAGCCGGTCGTTGCCGTAATCGAAGAAGCGCCGGATATGGAAGAGAGCAGCGCATCGCTGGTATAGCCTGAGCCGGACAACAGATTCTTTTTGCCTTCCATCGATTGCCAACTGGCCCCTCCCAGTACATTGACCTTCAGCTTATCTATAAATGTGCGGTTATACTCTAACTGGGGTTCTGCGCTCCAACTGCGTACCGTATTGTGCCCGAAACCAGCACTCCCTAAAGGGTTTTGTGCCGGGTCCTGCGCACTGATCGGAAAGCTGCTGTCTTCATTATAACCTATTAAATTATATCCTCCATTGAACTTGATCTTTATGTCACCTAGTATGTTATAGCTCAATGCTGCACTGGTATTCAGCAGGTCGGTATAACCATTGTATTTACTAAAGAGCCACATGTAGGGATTGCCAAAGTAATTGCTGACCTCGTTATAAACCAGTTTGCCGTTGGCGTCCACGGGTGTAAAACCATAAGGTGGATAGGCTAGATATTGTGTCATATCGTTAGTCAGCAGCTTGCTGCTGGTATATGCATAAGAAGAGGTAAAGGCAGCGGTGAATTTCTTGTCCATGGAGCTGTGGTTGATCGCCAGGTTCAACCCTTTACGGGTATTGGAATAATCGCCGGGAAAAACAGTTCCCTGGTAATTGTAGTTCGCTCCTGCCGTAAACTGTGTATTAGCACTGCCCCCGGACATACGCAATTGAATGTTGGTGGTCGCTGCGGTACCTCCTATAAGCATTTTTTGCCAGTCGTTTACAATATTACTATCCAGTACCACCAAGTCCGGGGCGGTATTGATATCAACGGGCAGGCCATCGTTTCGCAAGGCCTCCCTGCGCAGGTCCCGGAACTGCTGTCCATCCATTAAATGCAAGGAACGTGCGACCCTTCCCCAACCGGTATAGGTATCCATGCTTACATTAAGATTTCCTATCCTCGGTTTTTTAGTGGTTATAAGAATGACACCGTTAGCTCCCCTGGAACCATATATCGACGTAGCATCCGCATCTTTAAGTACCTCTATGCTTTCGATATCACCTGGGTTGATGGAGTTGAAGGGGTTATTGACATTCATCGAGCCAGTGGCAACCAGTTGGGTCGGATTACGGCTATCAAAAGGTACCCCATCGACAATATACAAGGGTAAAGTACCCTGGGAGATACTGTTCTTTCCCCGGATCAGGATGTTTATACCACCTCCGGGAAGACCGTTGGTCTGCGTGATGAAAAGACCTGGAACCCTGCCTTGAAGGGCAATAATAGGATTAGAAACGGGCTGCCGTTCTATTTCGCTCGCAGATACCTTGCTTACCGAACCTGTAGTAAGCCGTTGCGTAGTAGTACCATAACCTATGACTTTCAATTCGTCCAGGACGGAACTATTGGCACTAAGGATAATGTTTATAGTTCCATCTTGTAGTACCGCTCTTTCCTGGGTTTGGTAACCAACAGAGGAAAATAGCAATACGGGACGGCCGTCCCCGACCTCAATAGAATAGTCGCCTTTGACACTGGTCTGCGTTTGCGTATTAGTCCCCTTGACCTTTACGGTTACCCCAGCAAGTCCTACTCCATCCTCATCGGTTACCTTACCTGTAATATTCTTTTTAAGAACGCCACCGCGCTTTTCTTTGGCCGGTTCAACTTTTGCCTTAACAGCAATGGTCTTGCCTATGATCTCATAGGTCAAGTCCTGGCCTTCAAAACACTGATCCAAGGCTTCCTTTAAACTCACATTTTTAAGATTCACAGTCACCGGTTTGGCCTTTTGTATATCCGTTTTGTTATACCAGAACTGAAATCCGCTTTGTTTCTTTATTTTATTTAATACCTCTTTGAGGCTGCTTTGCTTTTCGGATAAAGTAATACTTTGTGCGTGCGCCGAGGCGCAAACATTCATTATGGTGAAGGTGACAAGAAATGCGACCAGGTTCATGCGCATAATGATTATCCTTTTTATTGCGGGATCAAGACGACTGAACCAGACTTGAATCCACAGCTTTTCTTTGCTACAGGAATTTCCATAGCATGTGAAAAATTTCATACTTTTACTTTGGTTTGGGTTTAATTGATAAAACTGCTCAACGGTTTATGTAAACCCCAGACTTTGCCGGAGGTGTCTTGACCACACTTCCGGCTTTTTTATCTGGGGAGTTACTACCTAAATCTAAATTTTACTGTTACTTCATACGGTTTGGTTTTGGTGAAACATTGGGTTAATTGTACATTATCGTTAAGGGTTTATGATCAGCTTTTTTCTATCCCTGCCTTGCACCAGGTTAAACCGGATATGGCTGGATTCAAATATTTTCAATACGGTACCGAGGTCAGAATCACGGGAAATACCTCCGGAAAAGACTTCCTTAGTAATTTCTCCTTTAAACTCGATGTCAATATTGTACCATCTGGAAACCTGGCGCATCACACTTTCTATATCTGCGTCGTTAAACACCAGCAATCCGTTTTTCCAGCCTAATACTGTTTCCAGATCCGCTTGCGTTGTGATGGTTTTGCCATCTGTTGTATTTCTTGCTTCTTGGCCCGGTCGTAAGACTACCGTCTGCGCTCCGTGATGGACTCTTACAGAACCTTCCTCAAGCGTTGTTTTTGTGCCTCCTTCATCTGGATAACTGTTGACATTGAAATGTGTTCCTAAAACGGTTACTTCCTGGCCTGATGTTTTTACGACAAAAGGATGCGCTTTGTCCTTAGCCACCTGGAAGTAGGCTTCGCCGCTTACCTCGACCCTCCTTTCACCACGCCCATTAAATGAAACAGGATATTTAAGTGAAGAAGCGGCGTTCAGCCATACTTCGGTATTATCAGGCAAACGCAGCCTGTATTGTCCCCCTGAAGGGGTTTGGATCATGTTCATTTCTCCGTTAATACCTGCGTTTTGTGTTGGGGTATAAATAAGCTGGCCTCCGTCCATCTTGCTTATACTGGCTCCTGTCTGTGTCGCGACATTTCCATTTGCCAGTTCATTAAGATTAATGGTATTGCCATTGGCCAACGTCAATACTGCTGCATTTCCGCCCGGAGCAACATTGATGATCTGCTGAGTGCTTTGATTTTGTATAGCGCCTTTATCTCCCTGTCTGAACTTATAGACAAAAAGGAAGGAAATCAGAAATAAGATAGCTGCAGATAGTATTTTAATCCAAAGGGGGATACGATTAAATGCAGACTTCTCTTTAGCTTTTGATTGTTGAATTCTTGCCTGTATCTCCGTCAGCATCCGCTCCCGGACCACAATAGGACTAGAGGCATAATCCTCCGGGAATACTGCTTGGGTATCCTGCTGACTATTGTACCATTTCTTAAAATAAGAAAGTTCATCCTGGGTCAAGGTACCTTCTTTTATTTTATGTGCTAATAGTTGAAGGTACTCGGAGTTGGGTTGCTCATTCATTATTGCTGACTTTTCTTATATAGTCGGAAAATAATAAAGACACCCTTAGTGGGTTTGATTTTTTATTACCTGATCTGTGATTTATTCCTTTTGATGGCGGTTTTTTACATCGTTTAATGGCGGTGATTGTGATCTGTGGCCTAATATGACTCCCAAGGAATAACTTAGGGCAATATAATTTTAACTTGCACCTAGGAACCTTTGTGAGTTCACGAAAAATCGAATATTCTTTTCAAAAAGTATTAAATATTATACTTGAATGGAGTTTGGAATTTCGTTTCAGTTTTTTTGAAAAGGAAGAAAGTAGCCTGTTTACCTAGACGGTTGGCTATAATAGACCAATATTTGATCAATAGATATTATTATACTGCATCAATAAATGCTGTCAGAATAGGATAACCTCCTTCAAAACACCATTTGCAATACTAACAGACGGCCTAAAACTGTCAAGATTATCAGGTTCTATCACCTTATGTCTTGCGGTTGTTCCACGTATTTCATTTAGAGCAAAACCCAAAGCGATATACATTTGGTTATGTTGCCATTGCAGGAAATCTTTCTGCCCCACATTTTTTGCTATTTGTTGATGTAGGAATTGTTCCCTTTGATTGTGATCAGTAATCAGTAAATACTCTTTACTATATATTATGCAGTCCTTATAGTCCTCCAGTGTATAGTCTTCCCAAAGGAAAAATGCGATGCCCTGTCTGTATTCAACAAAATAGTTACTACCAGTAGAAGCTTTCAATTCTTCATCTACTTTAAATAATAAAAAGGTATACGGAGAACTTCCTGCCGAAACAGAAAGCCCCCATATTTTTTCCTTTATTTTTTCGAACAGCATACAATTAGGAATTGCCCGTGCCTAAAAATAAATGTCTGTCCCGCATAAACGCTACAATCCAAATCAAGGCCAATGGAATCCCGGGATTAAGCATTGGCGCATTTCTAGCCAACTCTGTTGCCATAGCTCCCGCAAAATAGCAGCAAAGAAGGATAAAGCCTATTCTCATCGTTTTAGGGATAAAAAATAAAATTATAAATGCCATCTCCATTAGTCCCAAAATGGTTGGATTATAATTCTCCAAGCCTGCCACCGACCACGGTAGATGGATAACTTTCATCAGCCCACTGATAAAGATTATTCCTGTTATCACATAGGTAAGCGTAACGGTAATGATTTTTTTTGTTCCCATTTTTCTGATTATTGATTTAATGCCCTTGCTTCTATAATTAGAAAATGACCAACGCGGTTTTTTATCAACCATTTACCGTCCTGGCGCACATACTCATCATCATATCTGACGCTGTAATCTGTGAGGATGTCTTTTCCATCAGTTTCCCTTATCATCTTAATTTGTGTAAATGAAACACCCGTAGCGGTATCGCCGTCTATTTTTACCGTATGCTGTCCGTTCAATGTGAAATAGGTTTTTACAAGAGAGGCGTGTGCTGTAAATTCCGGTTGCAGCTTATCTGTTCCGGTCGTGTTTGCGACCTCGGCTCCGTTCATGTAAACCGTATAGTTCGCATCTGGTCTGAATAACGCCATTACTTCTGTGATTTTCTTCTCATCACCTAAACTTGCATAAGCATCTATCAAATCCCTTAATTCCTCTTTACTTTTCAAAATTTCTAATGTCATGATTTTCGTTTTTTAATTAATAATGGTAAAATCTCTTGGTTACATTTCTTCTGTTCGACAAAAGTAGAGTATATTTGATAACAATTTATTAGTTGTTACCTAAAGGTTAGTGACTAACCAAAATGATATATTTATGAAAGCAAGTGATAAACAAGCTGTAAACAAGGAGTTTACAGGTGAATGTAATAAGGTATTAGCTGCGGTAAGTGATGCTCTTTATGCTATAGGAGGTAAGTGGAAATTGATGATAATCATAGCTATGGCAAGGGGAAACAGCAGGTTTACCGAACTTCAGCGACAGGTTAAAGGGATTTCTGCGAGAGTATTATCAAGTGAATTAAAAGAGCTGGAAATGAATGGTTTTATTGTAAAAAAGGTATCCGTAGGTTATCCCGTAATCATTGAATACGAGCTGTTGCCATACAGCCATACACTTGAAGAAGTTGTTGGGGCAATGACCAAGTGGGGCATGCAGCACAGGGAGAAGATAAAAAATGATATGGTGACTTCGGGATCTTCCAAGCCCTAAAAGAAATGCCGTTTTGCAATTGTTTCAACATAAAGAAAAGAAAGCAGGAATGTGGTTCCTGCTTTACTGCTCTTTTTGCTCCCTGAATGTATTATCTTCCTTCACATCGAAAAAGTAACAAGCAAAAAGAGTGTTTCATAGCTGCTATTTTAAATGCTCGTTGAAAAATGTTTCCAGCTTGCCAAAAGGAATTTTATCTTTTTTATCGTACAAATCCACATGGTTAGCACCGGGAACGATTACCAATTCTTTTGGCTCACGAGCCTGTTTGTAAACATCTTCAGAATAGTAACGTGAATGTGCGTTTTCTCCTGCAATCAGCATAATCGGACGAGGGGAAATCATATCAACATTGGTCATCATCGGAAAACTAAAAAATGACATCGGTGTTGTGGCCGTCCACGCTGTTGTGGAATTGATAGACCTTGGATGAAAGCCGCGAGGTGTTCTGTAATAATCAAAGAATGCAGCAACAACCGGATTTGAATTTGCAGGTAAGGTTTCAGGAAGTACACGTTCCCCCTTTATAAGATTACCATTTTCGTCAAAAGGTACTTCGTGTAAACCGATGGCATAACTACCTTTTTCTGCATCTGCCCAACGTTGCTGACTTATGTAGTCAATGACCTTTTGACGTTGCTCTCTTGTATAGCCGTCTTTGTAGCTACGGCTGATACTTCGGGACATATCATACATCGAAGCAGTTGCTACTGCTTTAATCCTGCTGTCACTGGAAGCGGCAGTAATTGCCATACCACCCAAACCGCAAATTCCTACTACGCCTATCCTGTTACGGTCAACTGTTGGCAACAAACCGATGTAATCGACTGCTGCGCTAAAGTCCTCTGTAAAAATATCAGGCGAAGCGACATTACGAACTTTCCCGCCACTTTCGCCTGTGAATGAAGGGTCAAAAGCCAGGCTCACAAAGCCTCGTGAAGCCAGTTCGTTTGCATAAAGACCGGATGACTGTTCTTTGACTGCACCAAACGGACCACTTACCACCAACGCAGCAAGTTTCTGATTCCCGATGTTTTTAGGTGTATACAAATCTCCTGTTATCTCAATTCCGTAACGGTTTTTAAAAGTTACCTTTTCCCGTTTTACCTTATCACTCAGTTCAAAGGTATATTTATCTTCTGCTGTATTCATTGCTGCTGTTTTTTGTGTTTGTTCCTCTGATTTTTTTGATTCCTGGCAAGACCCTAATATCATTAAGACTGCTGCCATTATTATTGTTAATTTGTTCATTGTTATTTCTTTTTAAATTGATTTAATAATTTTTGCCGGAACACCACCTACAATAGTATTATCGGGTACGTCTTTTGAAACTACTGCGCCTGCCGCTACGATTGCATTTTCGCCCACGGTTACTCCTGGTAGTATGGTAGCACCGGCACCAACCCAGGCATTCTTTTTAATATGGATATGCCCCGGAAGGAGTGATTGTCTTTGCGCGGGCGATACCGGATGTCCCTCTGACAGCAAGCTGACTTTCGGTGCTATTAGCACGTTATCCTCTATGGTGATCCCACCCAAATCGAGGAAAGTGCAGTCAAAGTTGATAAAAACGTTTTTTCCGATTTTGAGGTTCTTTCCGTAGTTGATATACAAGGGGGTAAATACAGCTACGCTTTCGTCAATATCAGTGCCTGTTATCCGGCTTAACAGTTCCAGTGTTTCCTTAGGAACTAAGGAATTGTTCATTTGTACCAGTAATGTTTTCGTGGCATAAGCAGCCGCCCGTAATTGATACGCTTCAGGATCGCCCGGCGCTACGGTTTCACCGTCTCTCAATCGCTCAAATATATCTTTTACTGCATTTCCCATTCTCTTATTGATTATACTGCAAAATTAAAAAGAAAGCCTCGCAGTGACATTACTGCGAGGCTCAAATAACCTTTCTGATAAGCTCAATTTTATACTTCGGTGGGTGGAAATCCGTATTGCTTTTTAAAGGCGGTAGAAAAATGAGAGGGGTTTTTAAATCCCACTTCTACACATACTTCCTGCACTTTTTTGCCCTCTTCTTTCAACTTAACATAGGCGGCTTCCAGGCGTTTTTTAATCAGCCATTTTTGCGGACTGAGGTTACTGATTTTTTGAAAATCCCGTTTGAATGTGGCGAGGCTCCGTCCGGTGTAAGCGGCGATCTGTTCCATGCTAAGATCGTCCATAAAGTTATCATTCATAAATTCCATTAAATCTATTTTCCAGGGTTCTGTAAAATCGAACAGGATTGGAAAGAAAATGTCGGAATTGTTCAGCAATGCATAAATGCCTTCCAGCAGTTTCAGATGGGCCACCCCTTCGGTAGGCTTTATATTGTCCTCAAAATAAGGTACGAGTGATTGAAACAGGCTGGTGATATCTGCACGTGGCTCAATCCTGAATACGTTTTTATCCGACGCTGCTACTTTTTCAGGTAAGTCGGATTTGTGTAATTTACCGTAAAACTCGCGTAACAGGCTGCGATTGAAGGTCAATGAGATACCTTTATAAAGCTCATTGCCTTTACTGTTTTTATACATCATTAACCGGTGGTTCCTCCGGATAAATGCACATTCTCCTGCCTTTATCGTGATTTTTTTGTTTCTGTCCTCTATCACCTGTTCACCGGAATACAAGTATAGCAATACGTGTTCGGGTGTCGCATGTATACATTTCTCACTATAATCTGAAAAACAGGAAAGAAATATCCCTGAATAGTTTATGGTCTTTAATTTATCTGCTTGTTCCATAGTTCCTGCCAATTAGAATTAATGCATAGCAAAAATAATCATTAGCTCAAAGCAAAGTATTATTGTATGGCTCATTTAATATTGCTGACAGGCTCAATAATTTAAATGAACCTGAAGCTTTTATGCGGTTCTCCCTGTTCAATCCTCACCAGCCAATTTGGTCTATATTCAAGATTGATTGATGGAATACTGACAAGAGCCGAAATCTATTAAAAAAAGCATTATTGTATAAGATATGTTACAAATCAGGCGAAAAAGCAAAAACCTTGTTTAAGGCAAAATGAACGTATTAGCCCCGCCATTAAACGATGTATCCCCCACTAAAAGATGTAAATCACATGATCAGAAGTGATCCTTTTCTATCAAATAGAAAATCAATGCGGGAAGAGTGCTGGTGAGGTTACTTCTAATATCCCTTAATGCTTTTGACATATGCGCTTCGACGGTTTTTTCAGCAACACCCAGTTCTGTGGCAATTTGTTTATAGGTTTGTCCTTGTTCCCGGCTCATGCGGAAAATGATCTGGCATTTTTCCGGAAGGTTTATTACAGCGGCCTCCAATTGATCGCGCAATTCCTTTGCTAATAGATACTGTTCCGGAGAGGGGCTATGCTGATCACTATAGAGGGCGGCATTTTCTCCCCGGCGATGCAGACGGTACAATTTATCGAGTTTATCTATCACCCGGTATTGAACAGCCACGGAAATATAGGTGGCAAAAGAGTGTCTAATTTCAAGTTTTTTCCGGTTCTGCCATAACCAAAAAAATATATCCTGAACAATCTCTTCTGCTTCCTCTGGTTCACCCAGCCGATTAAAGGCGACCACAAGCATTTTATCCCAATAGCGCAGGTATAGCTCGGACAAAGCGCGATCATCATCCTGCCGTAGCAGATGTACCAGTTCACCGTCAGAAAGAGCTTTATAACTGTCCACTTTAATTCTCCCCGGCCAGGCCGGGCATTGCCGATACTAATATACTCAAAATCGGGCGGGTTTAAAAAGACCAGGGAGAATTATTAGTTGCATTATACTTCGTAGACAATTTCAATACTGAAATGCCCACCGACCACATAACCTTTTATGGGATCATACATCCGTACAAGGTCCTTGCGATTGGGTTTTACAAATTTGCTACCTATCGGTATCTTTGGACCGAAAGTAATATAGAGCGGTAGCCGAAAGTCCATACAATCTGCAAGGTCTGCGGAAAGGGTAGCCAGTAACCTGCTATCCATTTTCTGAAGGTATAGGCTTTGCTCATCATCAAGTGTAAAGTTTGCAAACATCCATGATCTAAAATCCATGCGCATGAATTGCGTTTCCATTTTAAGTGCCTGATCCGGGAGCTTTTGCAACTCCCAAATCTTTGCCGTGACACTATCGGCGGTGAAGGGTTGAACATTCATAACAGTTTTAAGTTAGGTTAGGTATTAACTTTACTGCTAATATAATTTTTTGTATAATATTAAATAATTGTAAATGAATATGTTTTAAATTAGAAAGAATATTAGAACTGGTAATCACTATGGAGCAAACCGTTTTCCCCCGTAAAGAAACAAAGGTAGAATACAAGGATTTTTACTTCAGGCTCGCAGCCTGTTTGGTAGCCTCTCATTTTCTGATCGTGTATGGAGAAACCATGCCTACATTTGAGATGATGCTGATGGCCGAATACTATTATGCATTAGTGGGTAGTACGATTATCGCACTGGTACTTTTTTCGGCAATCAGGGCTATTAATATCAGACTGGATAAAAAATTCAGTTGGCGAGATTACCCAATGCAGCGGACGGGCATGCAAACTTTTTGGTCCTTCGTAATCCCTGCTGTATTTGCCTTTCTTTTGGCAGCGGCCTATTTTTTCGTGCGCGATGTCAACATTTTGGAAACAAGTTATCTGCGCTATGACTTCCACATCATTTTAATGCAACTGGGATTCATCAACCTCTATTATATCGCATATTACTTTTATAAACAATGGAGAGCTGCCGAAAATGAACTGGTACAATATGAAAAACTGGGCCTTTATTCACCAGGTAAGGATCAAACGCCAGATAGTTTAACTGAATATCCTGAAAAGCCCACTCTATTGCCTGAAATCCAGGAGCGGGAATCTATGGAACAAACAGAGCCGGCTACCGAGGCAACTTACCGGGAGATTTTTATTGTTCATACTACCATGAGAAGTATTCCGGTAAAGATCAAAGATATCGCCAGCTTTTACCGGGCGAATGGATGCTACTACCTAAGAACCGTAGATCAATCGGTAAATGATGCCTACATTATACCTCAAATCCTCAAAGATGTAGAGAAAGTGCTTGATCCGTTGCTCTTCTTCAGGATCAACCGAAAGATGATCGTCAGCTTTAGCTCATGTGTTTCTTACCGGCAAGGTAAAGGCAAAACATTGGAACTGGTCCTGAACCCTGCCCATGTGGACACGGAAGATAAAATGAGGGTGCTTCCATTTGTTACTGTTAGCGAGGATAGAGTACAAGCCTTCAAGGCCTGGATGGATCGGTAATCAAAATCATCCTGATTTTTAGCCGGGTTCCTCTGTTTTTTTAGCGGATTCATTTCAATTTTTGGTGGATTCATGCTGCAATATGGTGGTTCTATCTATTTTGAGGCGCTTTTACGGCACCGGAAATAACGATTAAGGTACTTTTGGGGATTCAAAAACTAAACCCCTATGATGAAAACTATAGTACTAATGCTATCCTTTTTAGCAACAATCGTTTTCTGCGGATGTGGTAACGATAACCTCGACGCAGCAACAGCAAAGAAATTAATCCTTGAAAAGGAGAAGTATCCTCGAGTCTTTGATTATGATGTGTCCTGTGGTGACATGACCGTTGCGAAAGAATTTCTGGATCTCGGTCTGGAAGAACAAGGGCTGGTTACGATTATGAAATCTCAAACAATGAGCCAACTGAGTATGCCCTGGATCACCTTTACAGAAAAATCCAAGCCGTATTTGTTACCCCGTTCTGAACAGGACCTAAAGTATAAAGGTCAGCCCGTTAAACTTGCCGATTTGACCTTCGGTGAGATCAAAGGAATTGTCATGGGCAAGGATGGTAAGGTTGCTATGGTGCAGTATAGCCTTTTGTATAAAAATCTTACTCCCTTTATCAAACTGATCAAAAGAGACCTTAATAAGGAGGAATTACATAAGGCTTACTTTGTCCGTTATGATACTGGGTGGCAAATGGATAAGAATGGCGAAATTCTTTTTATGGGTATCCGTTAACGGCTAATGAAAATTCCAAACAAACCAGTCAAAAAAGGCTTTTCCATTAGGATAAGCCTTTTCTTCTATCTGTAATATACTGCTATCTGTTGACGTGGTTACTTGCTTTTGTCTGGCAAGCTATCTATAAAACTTCGATTTGCAGGCATAGATACGTTTATAACGTATTGTCAAAACAGGCAAACAGTTCTGCGGTACTGATGCCAAGACCTTTGCATAATTTTATAATAGTACCAAGCTCTGGATTTACTTTGCCTTTGGTTATTCTCTGCACATGGGCATATTCCAGTTCTGATGCCAGAGCCAACTTGCGAAGACTTAAATTCTTTTGTTCGATAACTTTCAGCAATGCCTTAGCAAATCGCATCTGTATTTCGTTGTTTTTGTCCATCGCTGCCAATGTCAAATTTTTATTGAAAATAAATGACGTATGAACATACGTCATTTCGTAATCTTTCCTTATATTAGTAAAGCCAATCAGTTAGATAAGGCAGTGCTTACCATAGCATATTATTATCTGGAGCGTGCGGCTAAACAAAGAGAAAAGTTAGATTGTTTATGAGGATAATGGTTATGGGAGACCTTCACGGTGCTTACAAAGCATTGGAGCAATGCCTGGAAAGGTCGGGCTTCGATTATGAAAATGATGTACTGATCCAACTGGGAGACATTGCAGATGGTTATTCAGACGTATATGAATGTGTGGAGGAGTTGTTAAAGATAAAGCATCTTATAGCCATTAAGGGCAACCACGATGAATGGCTGCGGGAATTTATTGAGACAGATTTTCATCCCTATTTCTGGACCTATGGCGGTAAGGGAACACTTATTTCCTATCTGGACCATGCGGGCAAAAAGGATAAGTATTTTGCTACAGGAAGTGGCTATAAAACAGCCCTGGAAGCAAAGGATATTCCACAAACGCACAAGCAATTTTTTAAGAATCAAAAGCTATTTCACATCGATGATAAAAACCGGTGTTTCGTCCATGCAGGATTCAATCGCATATTAGCGTTTCAGGGCCAGGCACAGAGTATGTATTATTGGGATAGGACACTGTGGGCTGATGCCCTCGACTATAGCATCACTCCCGAAAGGAAGAAGGAATTCAAAATTGTAACAAAGTTTAAGGAAATTTATATCGGCCACACTTCCACAACGGGTAAACCCAAAAAGGTTTTCAACATTATTAACCTGGATACAGGCGCCGGACATTCTGGTAAGCTAACTATTATGGACGTTGATACCAAAGGTTTCTGGCAGTCAGACCCATTACCTGAATTATATTCTGAAAACTATAGGGATTGACAGGGATAATACAGGAACAGCATATCATTAAAGAGATTTCTATAAAAGACAGACATGAAAGAAATTTGGTTTATTAGACATGGTGAGAGTATTGCCAATGCAGGGATAGCCACTATGGAGCCTGCATCCATTCCGCTGACGCAGTGGGGGCACCAGCAGGCTTTTGCATTAAGGGATCAGTTAGAAAAATGCCCCGACCTTTTTATCATGACACCTTACCTGCGCACACAGCAGACTGCAATGCCGTCACTGGTTAAGTTTCCCAAGGTCCGCGTAGAAATATGGCCCTTGCACGAGTACGATTACTTAGCAGTGGCCCAATGCGTAAACACTACCGCAGAGCAACGCCGCCCCTGGGTGTCGGAGTATTGGGACAAATGTGATCCGGACTTTATCCATGGAAAGGGGGCAGAATCGTTCAATGGTTTTAGCCAGCGTGTGATCAATGGTTTAAGTGACCTACAAAACCGTAAGGAACAATTTATCGTGTTGTTTGTACATGGACAGGTCATAAGGGCCATCTGGCAATACCTCGCTACGGGAGATCAAGCGCTTGAAATGGACGTGTTCCGGGATAAAATGTTGGGATTTGAAGTCCCTAATACCAGTGTCTTTAAATGCGTGTACAAAAAAGAAGGGTGGCAAATACTTGCTCCGTCCCTGACACTTCATTCATAGTCTTGCGCTGGTTGTAGTCTTATCAATTCTTACCAGGGCATTCATTCGCTCTATCAGCACGTTCATTATTAAAATACACCCGGTCACTATTTGACCGGGTGTACCCATTTTGGGTACCAGTGGATTCATTGGCTAATACGGTGGATTCAGTATCATAATGTGCCATCCCTTTCATTTGAAGCATAATAGCCAGATAGATTTGTTTCAGTCATTTTTTAAGGCTGAACCTAATTCTAAACCCTAACAAATACCATGATCAGATTTACAAGACAATTAAGACAAAAGCTCGATGCTGCCCTGTTACAAGTTGACCTGGTGTCGCAGAACATCATTCAGAAATCGGAACAATCCTTCTATGTTTCAGAAGCGGCTTTAAAAGACCTGAAGCTCTTCCTTCAGGATTATTCCTTTAAAGACGAGGCCGAAGAAATCCATTTCTTCAAAGAAATTAAACCCGCGTTTATGGAAGACCTCATTTACCATTTGAAGGTTTTCTATTTAGAATGTCAAAAACCAACCGGAAGTGATGCAATTATCGAGTCTTATCTTACGAATGCTTTGAACGGAATTGGTTCCTACTTCGATCGTAACCAATCCTTTTATACCTATAACAAGACCAATAAAACCTATAATGACCATCTATATTATACCAGAGATAAAAACGATACTGATCCTATGCCCGAATATGTTCTGGAAATTGATCCCCGGTTTTCGACTGTGCATAGTTTAAAGTGCTCCAAGATCAGGGCATATGAGCGGTACAGTGATTATCTCAGGAATGCACTCTATGAACTGCATGCCGTTCAACCGCTTGACTCCACTGACCGGGCGAAGGAGACCACCAATTGGACAGAAAGTAAAGTAGCCCTGGTAGAGTTGGCCTATGCCCTGCACGCCAGAGGCGCAGTCAATTCCGGTAAGGCGGATATTAAAAAGCTGATCTCCACTTTAGAAAAGGCATTTAATGTGAAGGTTGGTAATTTCTACCGCTCCTTCAGCGATATGTCGCTACGAAAAAACGGACGGACACCGTTTCTCGACGATTTGAAAGAGTACCTGAACCGGTATATGCTCGAAGGGGACCGTTAGTACCGCAAGCTTCAAGATAATAAATGATTTTTTGTACAAAAGAAGATTGCATAAACCAGCTTTCCCAGTTGGAGGAAGTTGGGATAAATATTGCGGAAATAGGAGTAAGCTATCCATGGCTTTTTATCCTGGATGCCGATTGTTTGATGTTTTACAAAGCCCTGCCATAAGCGCAGGGCTTTTTTTGCGCTCAACAAGGGCAGATTTTAACACAAAATAAATTCATTCCAACTTGGATCAACTTGTGAAAAAAGGCTTCCACGTAACTGCAATTTTGGTGCTGTAATCAAAGGGACGATAAAAGGTCCCGTAGCGTAAACCAAAAAAGTAAAAAGCAATGTTGGAAGGAATTACTTGGAAAGCATATCTGTTGGTGGTGGGAATAGCAATAGTCATCTACTACATCATTATCGGATGCCTCTATTATCGGGGGGAAATTAAAAAACTCATTAAAGGACGTGGAGCCGATGACTTTGGAGCGGCTGCCTACGAAGAGGAAAGTGTTTCTTCTTTTGATGAGCTGGAAGAAATTGTCGAGGACATAAAGCATGGCATCCTGGAGAAGGCGGGCAAAGAGGCAAACAAAGAAGATCTGATCCGGCAGATCAGCGAGAGGGTTGCAGGCTATGACGGGTTACGTCAGCCCGCCTACAGGATTGCCTTAACGAATTTCATCAAACAACAGTCAGAGGACATTTGCGGGGTAACCATCAGTGAGGGTGAGCTTGAGGCGGTTTGGAAACGGTTGCCCCGCTAAATTATTGCCGCAGGAGATGATCCGAACCTGCTTGTAAAAAAGAGTACTTAATTATTCATTTAAACCAAAAATCACATGAAGAAAATGTATGTAAAAACGATGACCGTAGCGGCGGCGGCAGTAATGCTGCTCTATAGCTGCAAGCGGGCGGAAAGTATGGACTCTGATTTTCAGGGACCGCCTTCAGCAAGTGCAGCACTGAGCACCAAGATAGCAGCCGATGAGGTATCGGTACTCAATGGATGGCTGCGTTTTCCTTCCAAAGATGCCTTTGCCTCTGTAATGAAAGTACTGCATGGACAGTATGCTAACGGAGAAAAGCTGGCCGGCTGGGAATCCCAGTATTCAAAAAGAGGCTTTACCTCGCTAAGAAAGCTTTATGAACAGATCGATGCCGACACAACGGAGTACAGGAGAATGCCTACAGTGGATTCACTGATAAAAACGGGCAAGATACTGGACTGTCCTGATAGCTGGTTTGCTACGGTGCTCAGCAAAGATGGTCTTATTCAGATCGCCGATACCGTTTACAGCTTTAAGCCAGGGAAAGAAAAAGGAGACGGCATTGCTATTCCGGCACGCCATGCGGGTGTGATTGTCAGAGGCGGGGACTTCTCTTCCTTACAAGGAGCAGTGTTACACGAGACCTCCTTTCGTTGGGGGCCGATGTTTCGGTGGCCTGATGAAGAGCCTATCCCCGGTCCAACGGGACTACCGATCTGTCAGTACCCATCGGGGTTCATGCCTAACTGGTGGGGACAAAAAGGAAAGGATGTCTATGCAAGCAATAACGGCATTGTCTTTCCGGAACACAATGGCCGCCAGGTAAAGCTTAACTACCACAGATGGCGCGTAGGTTATATTTTCTATGCATCGGCAGGAGTGAGGGTAAAAATGTGGAAGCATACCCGTTTTGCTGGCTGGCAGTCGGTCACTTATGCTGATGAGATGCTGATCGAGGCATGCTGTAAAGGAAAGGTAATTATCCCGGGTTTTCCACTCATCCCTTTCAATGAACAGACCAGCCCAGGCTGGCCGATGTTTGCCAGGTATGCGGAAAATAATTTTGAGAAAACGATGAAATGGACCGCTACCGGACTCTTTAATGAAATTTGGCTCGACCATTTCAACTTTCATTTCAAGGTAAACTATCGCGGCAGGATCGTCGAACGCGATATCAGGGAATAAGCCTTTACCAAAAGAAATTGCAGGGCAGCATTCTGTGAGGGGATGGTTGTTGTGATTGGCAAAGAATGTTGTCCTGCTGAAAATTGCCACCGGCGGTGTTTTGCTTGGTTTTGGTTTGAGGATAGAAACCGGTGGCTGCTTTCCCCGCCCCCTGAATTGAAGCACAGGGTGGCCCGGGAAAGCTATTAACGGCCGGGAACGCAGCTAAAGGGTGAGTGAGGTTGGCTGTCGTTTCCCGGCTTTTTTGATGAGGAGTTAGAATTAAATCATGTGAAGATGAGAAATGTGAAGAAGGGAATGATACGATTCTCCCCTAATAAAATCAGGACAGGGCTTATGGTCCTAATCCTTACCGGGCTTGCGATCTATGCCGAGGCCCAGGACGGCAATGACGGTATTAAAAAAGCAGATGAGCAGGTGCGGACCTATTTCGTCACCGGGACAAACCTAATGTATGCCGTAGGCGCCTGCGTCGGTCTTATCGGGGCTATAAAAGTATACCAGAAGTGGAATGGCGGAGACCCAGATACCAGCAAAGTGGCCAGTGCCTGGTTCGGAAGCTGCATCTTTTTGGTACTTGTAGCCACGATCATCAAGGCTTTTTTCAAAGTATAAACCTATATCCGATGCAGACCATATTGAAAGAAAAGCTTCTGGCTTATATCATACAAAATAACCCGGAACTCATGCTCCGCCTGCAGGCGGATCTTTCTGTCAGTGAATACCTTGAAGACCGCATCAGTGCTGTGATGCCTTTTGTGATGAACCTGTTGGAACAAGGGAAACCGGGCTATAGTATAGAGGAGCTGGCACTTTTCCAGATGACAGCGCCTTTGCGGCCTTCCAGGTTCAACTACATAAAGGAAGTGTTGGAAACAGAGTTTTCGCAATCCTATCAGCAGTTCAAAACGGCTGGGGTACTGACCTATGAAAGTATCAATCTCATTGAAGCCTGTAACGAGGTTTTTGAAAACTTTTCCTTCAACGAGGACAATGAAGACAACCGGTTTTTAAGATACGCTGTGATCGCAGCCATACAGGAGTACCTCAATTAATCCATTACAGAACAGTGCAGCAGGAAAAGACGGGAAATGGCATACAATCAATTACACAAACTAAGGGATAATATAGCGGCGCTTCGCATCGCATTGGCTTACGACAAAGGTACGGCGCTGCGCATGGAAGAACTGCAATCCCTGGAACAGTACAGTGGTTTCGGCGGGATAAAGGCAGTGTTGTTGGGTGATGGCTCCCGGGAAGAATGGGCCTCACTAGGCGCTACTGATGCGGACTTCAGGCTCTATGACGACATAAAGGAATTGCATGGGCTGCTCCGGAAGTCGTTTGGCGATAAAGAGTATACTGCCGTGCTGAATTCTTTGAAGAACAGCGTGCTGACTTCTTTTTACACGCCCGGAATTGTTCCCCAAACCCTCTATAAAGTGCTTGTAGAAAACGGTATTCAGCCCAGGCGCTTATACGAACCTTCGGCTGGGGCGGGAATATTTATCACAGAAGCTTATCGTGTATTTCCTTCACTACAGCAGGTTACCGCTGTAGAAAAGGATATCCTGACCGGCAAGGTCCTTCAGGCACTTACTTCAGATACGCTAATACCTACAGCAGTACATGTATGTGGCCTGGAACAAGCGCCAACAGATGATAACGGTGGTTATGATCTTATTGTCAGTAATATTCCCTTCGGGAATTTTACTGTTTATGATCCTGAATTCCCGCAGAGGGCACTATCCGGCAAAATACACAACTACTTTTTTGCCAAAGGACTGGACAAACTGGCCGATGGCGGGCTGATGGCCTATATTACCACCAGTGCCTTTTTAAACAACCCGTCTAATAAGGAAGCCAGGCAGTATCTTTTTGATCGCGCGGATTTTGTTAGCCTTCACCTTCTTCCAGATAACCTGATGAAAGAGACGGGGAATACAGAGGCCCCTTCCCATTTACTCATTGTACAAAAGAATACCGGAAAAAGCAGCATCAAGGGGGATGAGTATTTTATCCTGGAAACGCAGGAAAGAGAAAACGAGTTTGGCCGGTATCCGGTCAATAGCCTGATTGCAGGCAGGGAACATGATTTCATAACTGGTAATGTAGTACGCCCCGGCAAGAATCAATACGGCCAACCAACGGAGGTCATCTGGCAGGAAGGCGACCTTAACGGTATAGCTGAGCCACTTAGTGCCGAGCTATCAGTTCGTATAAAACATGATTTTAATAGGGCCGCTTTTGATGGTATTACTTTCAATAGCCCGCTATCACCGGGAACCCAAGAGCTTACGTTCCTGCCTTTACCGGAAACAAAACCAATTGATGTAAGCGTACAATTGGGACTTTTTGATATTGCTCCTGCTGAAAGTATCAATCGCGCACATGCCTACTTAACGGACCTGGATTACAGTTTGATCAAAAAAGATACCGTACGGATCATAAGTACCATAAAAACGACGCAAAAGCCCGAACATGAAAGTATCCTGCTGCTGGCTGCGCGTTCGGTAAAAGGCAAGTTCTATAATTACAAACTGATCTCTAACCTGGGTGAAGTGTCCGCTTCTTCCCTCTGGATGAATGCCTACCAGTTAAGCCAGGAGCAGAGCAGGATTGGCGCTGCATTAAAGGAATATGCTTACAATTATATATTTGAAGGAGAACAGAGTTTAGAATCCTCCTTCGGTCTAAAAGCCGCTGGTTTATTGCCTTTCCAGGCAATGAAACCCTACTACAAGACAGGGACTTTGGTCATTCAGGGGGACCGGGTGGGACTCATTGCTTTTGAGGATCACAAAAAGGAGCATCCATTATTTGATCCATTGGCCGATCAGGGAAATGGCGACTTCTACCGGCAATATGTCCAGGTCCGGGATACCTACCTGGAATTGTTTTCTTACGAGGCCAATGAGCAGCAAACCAATTCGATATTACGGGTATCACTTAATGATGCTTATGATACGCTGACCGCTACTTACGGGCAGCTCAATAGTAATAAGAGCCGGAAGCTGGTTATGGCCGATGAAGGCTTTGGCATCAATGTACTGGCATCCCTGGAACGCAGGGATAAGGAGCAGTATGTAAAGTCTGATATTTTCAGTGTCAACCTCAACCAGCCGGCAGAACAATTCCAAACTGAAGATGCGGCCGAGGCGCTGGCGCACTGCCTGAACATAAGGGGCTTTGTCGATCTTGATTTTATTTCCGGTATCCTTGGCAAATCGCAGCAGGAAGCGATAGCGCAACTGGGAGACCATATCTATCTGAACCCGGATCAGGTCAGATGGGAAACGGCAGATGCTTTTTTAAGTGGCAATGTGGTAGATAAACTGCAGCGCAGCAGAAGCGCCGTCGATAAAGAGCCGGACCATCGACAATTCCGTAGAAGTATTGAGGCACTCGAAAAGGTGCAACCGGAAAAGATCCCGTTTGAGTTGCTGGATTTTAATCTTGGTGAGCGGTGGATTCCTATTAACTATTATGAGCAATTCGCATCGAAACTTTTTGAACTACCGGCAACGGTAAATTACCTGGCGTCCCTGGATTCATTCAGGGTACAGATTAAAGGAAAACGAAACGCCAGGATCGAACAGGAGTATGCCATCAGGCCCCTAAGCGGTAAAAATGTTTACGGTAATACTTTACTCGAACATGCCCTGGAAAATACGGCTCCGTATTTTACCTATGAGTCGGAGTTTGAAGGAAAAAAAATCCGTCTGCCCGACAATGATGCTACCCAGCTTGCCCATCAGAAGATCGAATCCATCCGTACGGCATTTATCTCCTGGTTAGGGGAATTACCGGAGGTGGAAAAGAAGGCGCTGGAAACCTTGTACAACGAAACATTCAATTGTTACCGGCTCAGGCAATATGATGGAAGCCATTTAACTTTTCCAGGCCTGAATAAGGCGGCTCTTGGCATATCTGATCTGTACGCCTCGCAAAAAGACGCCGCCTGGCGTATCATTCAAAACCGGGGTGCTCTTATTGACCATGAAGTAGGTTTGGGTAAGACCCTGACGATGATCATCGCTTCTCAGGAAATGAAGCGGCTGGGTATTGTGCAGAAGCCGATGATCCTGGCGCTTAAAGCCAATGCAGGAGAGATCGCAGATACCTACCGTCTGGCTTATCCCAAGGCTAAGATCCTTGCGCCGGATGAGGATGACTATACCCCGGAAAAAAGACTTCGTCTCTTTCATGAAATCAAAAGCAATAACTGGGACTGCGTGATCCTGACCCATGACCAGTTTATCAAGATCCCGCAATCTCAGGAAGTACAACAGGTGATTTTGAATAATGAACTCGATGACGTGGAAAGAGATTTGGATACGCTCAAGTCCGGTACGGATGAGCTTTCCAAAGCCATGCTTAAGGGATTGGAAGTCAGGAAAAATAACCTGATCGGTAAGCTTCGCGGGATTAAGTCCAGGATAGAAGGCA
Source organism: Pedobacter nutrimenti (assembly GCF_032678445.1). Classification (GTDB taxonomy): domain Bacteria; phylum Bacteroidota; class Bacteroidia; order Sphingobacteriales; family Sphingobacteriaceae; genus Pedobacter; species Pedobacter nutrimenti_A. The sequence goes on along the minus strand of NZ_JAVTSQ010000005.1, from coordinate 31,389 downwards.
AAAAAGACGACGGCATCGATTTCAAGCAAATGGGTATAGATCATCTATTTATTGATGAATCGCACAAGTTCAAGAACCTGACCTTCACCACCCGGCACAACCGTGTCGCGGGGCTGGGCAATACAGAAGGCAGCCAAAAGGCGCTCAATATGCTTTTTGCGATCCGTACGCTGCAGCAAAAATTTGATTCGGATCTCTGTGCCACTTTTTTGAGCGGTACGCCGATCAGCAACAGCCTGACTGAACTGTACCTGATCTTTAAGTACCTGCGGCCGAAAGAGATGGAACGTCAGGGGATACAAAACTTTGACGGATGGGCCGCCGTATTTGCCAAAAAGACAACGGACTTTGAATTCAGTGTCACCAATGAGATCATTGCTAAGGAGCGGTTTCGCCACTTCATCAAAGTGCCGGAGCTTGCCATGTTTTACAATGAGATTACGGACTATAAAACAGCCGAGCATATCAGCCTTGACAAGCCGGGACTCCAAGAAGTATTGGTCAACATCAAACCTACTGAAGACCAGCAGGATTTTATCCGGCGGCTGATGGCCTTTGCCAAAACCGGTGACGCCAGCCTGATCGGCAGGCACAGACTCAGTCGCGAGGAAGATAAGGCCAGGATGCTGATCGCTACCAATTATGCCAAAAAGATGTCAGCCGATATGCGGCTGATCCATCCGGGCCGTTATGGGGACCATCCGGACAATAAGGTCAACGTTTGCGCCAGGAAGGTGGCCGAGTGGTATGAAAAGAGCATGGAACAAAAAGGAACGCAGATCATCTTTTCCGATATCGGCACACCAAAGCCCGGACAGTTTAATATATACGATGCCCTGAAAGAAAAACTGGTGCGTGACTTTAATATTCCTGCCCATGAGATCACTTTTATCCACGACAACGACTGGAAAGGGTTAAAACGCTCCCGGTTATTTAAGAAAATGAACAGCGGCCAGATCAGGATACTGATCGGCAGCACAGACAAAGCCGGTACCGGGGTTAACATACAGGAACGTGTGGTTGCTATGCACCATATGGACATTCCCTGGCGACCATCGGACCTCACACAAAGAAATCGCGGAGCAAGGCAAGGGAATAATATTGCTAAGATGTACTATGGCAATAACGTGATGAACTATATCTACGCTGTCGAGCAGAGCCTGGACAATTACAAGTTCAACCTGCTTAAAAACAAACAGCTCTTTATCTCCCAGATGAAAAACAGTCAACTCAGTGTAAGAAATATCGATGAGGGGTCTATGGATGAGAAAAGCGGGATGAATTTCAGTGAATACATTGCCATTCTTTCCGGTGATACGACCCTGCTGGAAAAAAGCAAAGTAGAAAAAAAGCTGGCCGTGCTCGAGCATTTAAAAACCGCACATTTCCGGGAGATCGGTGCGGGCCGCAGTCGGCTGGAAGCTATGGAAAGGGAATGCCTAAAAAAGGAAGAAACAGTGGCAAAGCTGGCAGGCGATCATACACATTACAACCTTCAGCTCCGGCATGATAAGGATGGGGTAAAAGCCAATCCTATCCACCTGACAGGTTGTGAAGGTAAGGCCCCCGAAGAGATTGGTAACTACCTGATCCACCTTCAAGCGACGGAACAAAAGGGATACGAGTCTATTGCAATCGGTACGCTCTACGGCTTTGAGTTATTCCTGGAACCACACACCTATTGGGATAACAAAGGGGTAAAAGCCGTATCCAATTCTTTTTTTGCGCAAAGAGGTCATAACGGCATCATGTATACCTATAATAACGGGTACGTCAATATGGACAATCCCAAATTGGCCGCCAGGAACCTGCTTAATGCCATTGACCAGGTGGGGCAATTGGAAGATACACATCGCAAAGAATTAGCCCAACTCAAAGAACAGATCCCGCAGGTCAAACAGATCCTTGAAAAACCTTTTTTGAAAGAGGCCGAGATCCTGGAACTGAAAAGTACGCTTTCCATTTTGGAGAAGGAGATCAACAGCAACCTGATCGAAAAGCAAAAACAGGTGCAGGGCCAGGAAACCTTTACTGCTTTTGCTGAAGTAGCTGATGATGCAACGCTTCCGCAATCGGCGTTGGTGTTGAACCTTCCTGCTTTAACAACAGAGGAGCAGGGTAATATTATACCACTGCGCCCAATTCATACTAACGATACAGGAAATGAAATTACACGCAAAACCAAGAGAATAAAAATGTAAAAGTTATGGAAGAATTTATCAACAGGGGACAACCGGTAATCGATATAGCAGGGATAAAATTTTACGCCGACGCTGCTTCACAAGAATTCATTGAGGTTGGCAATACCAACAACAGGATACCTATTGTGGAGATGATGCATTTCCCCGATCATTCGGAATTTCTGTTTGACCACAAAACAAAAAATGCCTATCAGGACCTTTATTCGGACGTTGGACCAGATGCAGATGTACAATATGTATGGGTGCGTCCCATATCCGCCCTGGACCCAGGTGGTATGGAACTACTTATTGAGCAAGGGAAATACCAATGGGCCGAGCATTACTTAACACCACTTCCGACTATACACATCGGCGGCACTGAATTTTATATAGATGAGATCCGTAAAGGCTTCAGGGAGGTTGACAACAAATGGAACGTCCTCCTTTATACCGACACGAATTGTGATGATCCATGGACGGTTTACTTTGATAAGAATGCCCGCAATGTCCCATTCCCTCATGAATTCGACATTCGGAATCCGCCAGGTAAACTACCCGACCATATCTCCGTGGAAAGGCTACCCTCTGGCATGGAGATTAAAACTATGCTCCGGGATGTGATCACGGCACAGAACGAATACCTGATTGAGCGTCCAGGTGAAAAACACATTGCGAAACACAAGAAAGGCAAAAGCATCTGATTATGGCAAACAGCATATATCAAATCAACAAAGGGATTAATAAAAGTATAGAGTTCAAAGGGCTTAGGGCACAATACATCTGGTATTTCGCTGCTGGTGTGTTGGTACTGCTGATCCTTTTTGCAGCCATGTATATGTTAGGCGTAAATTCTATTCTATGTGTATTGATCATCCTGCTTGCCGGAACAGGCCTGGTGATCAAGGTTTATGCACTCAGCAACAAATACGGAGAACATGGTATGATGAAAGCGATTGCCCGGCGCAGCATCCCTCATGTTGTAAAATCAAACAGCAGGAAGGTATTTATAAAAAAGGAGGAAAAAGATGGAAAAGAAACTACCCGAAATAACGCTTGATGCTACGGTATTCTATGTGGACGTAGCTTTCGCTGAACTGAGAGAAAAGGGCGTGCCCCAGAACCTGATCCGCTTCTTTGATATGCTTGATATGGGAAGCCATTACATGTTGCATTATGACAGGGACAGAAAAAATATTGTTACTTCTTTTAGCAGCAGCGCCCATAGTCTGAAATTAAAGATACCACAGATGGTTGATCTGGACCCTGTAGGCGTCGGCATGAAGTATGGCCTGCCACTTTCAAGGCTTCCACCGAAAGATATGCTTTTGAAATGCCCGCAAGAATTATTGGCAAAAAGACTTCAAAATGAATTGCCAATCATAAAACTGGTCAATGAGAACTATCACATCATTGTAAACACTATGGAGTTGAGGGCGGTCGGTAATATCAGAAAGGTCATTAAGCTCGAAAGAAAGAAAATGACGCCTGATGGATTGAAATACCTGTATTACTACCACACTGGGACAAAGAAAGTAGTCGACATCCCTGATACGATTACCGAGCTTCCCAAACAAATAGTCCAGTTGGCCATTCCTAACGAAGCCTGGTTAGATCCAGTTGCCACAGCTAAACGGTATTCAACAGATCCCATGCTGCTGCTTGATGTCTACCATTTCCAGTTTCACCTGGAGGCAAGGGCGTTTCCTTTATCTCAGACCGAATTACCCAAAATCATAGAACGGAATCTGGCACAAGGCAATCAGTTGAAAGAGAATAGGATGGAACATAGAATCACGAAAAAGAAGCTTAGACCAGGATTGTAAGGTTAAGTTTTAAAGAATGGTTTCGGGTTGGCTAGCGGGAAAAAGAAATGTACAATAGATTACTGAGAGAAATAAAATAAGGAAGTATGAGGGGCGAAGAACCAATGATCGATATTCTGGGGACAAAGTTCGTGGTCGATGTTATGCGGATGTTGTTGTATCAACAGCGAAGTCCCCTTAACGTCATTTATTTTTCAAATATGGAGAACATGGGCACGCATTACCGTTTTGAATATGATACTGACAGGAAGGCAATGCCCTTGGAATTGCAGCAGGACAGAGAAAATGTAAAAGTCGTTAAGATTCCACCTTTGAACGTGCTGGACCCTGAAGGCATGAGCCTTAAGTATGGTGTTCCGTTAAACGAAGTCATGCAACGTGATGATCTGTCTTTTCTGATAGGTGCAGAGGATTACATCTGGCTAAGGCAGCTACTAGGCGGCACATTGCCGACAATTGATCTTGCAGGTGACCGGTTTGAGATTGACCTGGAGGGGAATAGACTGTTGGTCGCTGAGACCAGAGCGGGAAGCACTTCATTAAACCTTCTGGAACGGGATGTAACTGGCTTTTATCTTTTGGGATATTACCATAAAACTGGTAAGCAACTTGTGAAAATACCTGAGGATTGTTCACTCTTGCCAGTTGAGGTATTGCCCATTAAGATCCCCTATGCAATGAATCTTGATTCTGTTGGCGCATCCAGGAAAGAGTATAAAACGGATCTCGGTTTTCTGAAATATTATTCAATCTCACCAAAACATCAAACAGCAGAAATACTCTCCGCTCCGCAAATGAAAAATATGTTGGCCATTAGCAGGAAGATGACCAAGGTAGCAAGAGACCTCAATATCAAGTATGGGTTTGAAAAGCCTGCCAAAAGGCATGGCAAAAGACTGAAGTAAGTTTCAATAATTAATCATCATAAAGAACAGTGAGATGGAAAAGTGGATGGATGATATACTGCCCATAATGGGTATAGAGCACGATTGTATCCTGAGTAAACAGGGGGATATAACTGTAGCATACAAAGCGGAACTGCCGGAAATATTTACCCTATCGAATGATGAATACGAGGGGTTTCACCAGGCCTGGATCAAAGCGATCAAGCTCCTGCCTAAATTTACCGTGTTCCATAAACAGGATTGGTACGCTTCAAGGACTTATCAACCGGAGACATCTGCAGATGACAGCTTCCTGGCTCATGCAGCAGGCGAACATTTTAAGGGACGGCCTTACCTGAAGCATACCTGTTATATCTATTTGACTAAAAAACCGGAAGGCAGGAAACTGAGTACGTCTTTGTTCTCTAACCTGCTTAGGAGCAGTATTGTTCCCGAACAGACGATCCGGCCGGATATGCTGCAACGTTTTCTGGACGCCTGCGGCCAGTTCAAGAAGATCATGGAAGATTCCGGTTTTGTAACACTGACCCGGTTGGGCGACGGCGACCTGAGCAGTTTTCAGCGAAAGAATGGCGTGATAGAACAGTACTGTTACCTGGCCGATGAGCAGGATAACTTCCTGGTTCGGGATATAGAACTCAAAGAAGGGATACGTGTGGGCAATAAACAATGTCAGCTCTATACGCTTGCCGATGTTGTTGACCTGCCTGCCTTGTGCGGTAGCCGTATCAATTATGACAAATACAGTACCGACAGGACCAAATTCAGTATGGGTTTTGCCAGTTCGCTGGGGCAGCTACTCGATTGTGACCACCTGTACAACCAGTATATTTTTATTGAAGATGATCGGGCCACGATCAAAAAGCTGGAAAGTAAAAAGCTCCGGCTTCAATCCTTATCGGCTTACAGCCGCGAGAATGCCATTTCCAGGGACGCAGTGGATGACTTTTTAAATGAAACGATCAGCCAGCAAAGGCTTCCTGTAAAAGCCCATTTCAATGTGCTTTTGTGGTCTACGGATAAAAAGGATTTAAAAGACCTGAAAAACAAGGTGAGTTCGGCGTTGGCACAGATGGATGCGGTTGCCAAAGAGGAAACCGCTGGAGCAGGACAGATCTTTTGGGCGGGTATTCCGGGCAATGCGGCCGACTTTCCTGTTAATGACTCCTTTGATACCTTTCTTGAACAGGCTACGTGCTTCCTGAACCTGGAAGGCGAACCCAAAAGTGTATTGCCCCATCAGGGTATCCGGTTCTGCGACCGGTTGTCTTCCCGTCCATTATATTTCGACATGTTCGATCAGCCACGTCAGACTGGGGTAACTAGTAATATGGGCATGCTGGTTTGCGGTACCAGTGGTGGCGGAAAATCGATGACAGTAAATCATATTTTAAATTCTTTATATATACAAGATTCACACTGTCTTATAGTTGATATTGGTGGGAGTTATAAAAGCCTTTGTAAATTATTAAAGGGATACTATTTCACGTATGAGGAAAAGAACCCCATTCGTTTCAATCCCTTTTACCTCCCGGATGGGCAACAGCTCGATACCGAAAAAAAAGAGAGCCTTAAATCACTTTTGGTTTCCCTGTGGAAACAGGAGAATGAAAGCTTTAACCGTAGCGAGTATGTGGCTTTGTCCAATGCACTGAGCGGTTATTACGGCTATCTGGATCAGCGCGCCGATGTGTTCCCCTGCTTCAACACATTTTATGAGTACCTCCAAAATATCTATGTCGCCCTGCTCCGCGAGCATAAGGTTAAGGAACGCGATTTTGATGTAGACAACTTCCTGTATGTGCTCCGGCCTTATTATAAAAACGGTGAATTCGATTATTTACTGAATGCAACAGAGAATCTTGACCTGTTGAATCAGCAATTCATTGTTTTCGAGTTGGACAATATCAAGGATCACCCCATTCTTTTTCCTGTAGTAACCCTCATCGTTGTAGAACTTTTTATCTCTAAAATGAGAAAGCTAAAAGGGTTGCGAAAAGTCCTTTGTATCGACGAAGCCTGGAAGGCCATCGCCAAATCCGGTATGGCGGAGTTTTTAAAGTATGCCTTCAAGACCATCCGGAAATTCAACGGGGTGCCGATCGTGATCACCCAGGAACTTGATGACCTGATCAGCTCCCCTGTGATCAAGGATGCCATTATCAATAATGCAGATATCAAGATCCTGATGGACATGCGCAAGTTCATCAACAAATTCGACAAACTTCAGGATGCGCTCGGACTGTCCGAAAAGGCGAAAACCATCCTCCTTTCCGTCAATAAAGATCATCGGGAAATTTTTATTGACCTGGGCGGCCAGATCCAGAAGGTGTATAAAAATGAACTCTGTCCCGAAGAGTATTACGCATTCACTACAGAAGGTAAAGAACGGGTCAAGGTAGCTGAATATGCAGAGCTGTACGGAAGCATGGAAGAAGGCATCAAAATGCTTGCAAAAGATAAATAACATAACACGATAAAAAAAAGCATTATGAAAAAACAGGGTTTATGGAGTAGGATAAAAATGATCCTGCGTATGGCATCCAGGTTCGCGGATCAGCACACTTCCAGTTTGGAAGCAATGGAAGCAACTTATATCAGGAGATTGTTTGATGAAAAAAAACCCGAACAGGGCCATTATATTACTTTGAAGATCAGCCCCTATGGCAGTATCTATAAGGTAACACAGGTGGTTTGTCTGAGAAATACACTGCAAGAGGAACACTGTTGGCTGGCTACTTATGGCTGGCACTCCAACGGGCATCTTATCGAGATCGGGGGGTACCGCTACTGCATCTTCGATCCGCTGCAAAAGACATTATATCTCGAAGACTACAATCATGCAGACATCAAGACACTGGAAACCTATACCCAAATATAGAAGGCCATGAAAAAGATACTGACGATGATACTGCTGGTATTAACAGTAACGCTGGTGCCTGTAAAACAAAGCCATGCCCAGATACCGATAATCGATATCATAAAGGCTGCTGTCAAAAAAGTGATCCGGGCAGTTGACCTACAGATCCAACGGCAGCAAAATAAGATCATCTGGTTGCAGAACGCACAGAAGGTGCTTGAAAACGCGATGTCTAAATTAAAGCTCAGGGAGATATCGGAATGGACGGAAAAGCAAAAGGAACTGTACAAGGTATATTTCGACGAACTCAAAAAGGTACGGACTATCATCACCTATTACCAACGGATCAGGGAGGTCATTCAAAAGCAGGAATCCATCATCACCGAATACCGGCGGGCATGGTCCCTTGTGCGTAGTGACAAACATTTTACGCCACAGGAGATCGAGTACATGGGCAAGGTCTATAGCGGCATCCTTGATCAGAGCGTATCGAATATGGAACAGCTCTACCTGGTGATCAACTCCTTCCGTACACAGATGACAGATGCCAAACGGATAGAAATGATCAATACTGCCGCAGAAAAGGTCAACGAAAACTATATCGACTTACGGGATTTCAATTCCGATAACGGGATGTTGAGCCTTCAGCGGGCGAAATCAGAACAGGAGGTTGACCTGGTCCGAAAGCTCTATGGGTTAAAGTGAAGGGGAATTTGAGCAGACAGTTTAAAATGGCTTATATGAAAAAAATGATTTTGCTGCTGTTGCTGATTATGGTAACAACGGGCACACAAGCACAAACCTTCTCGGAATGGTTCCGGCAGAAGAAAACGCAAAAGAAATACCTGATCGAGCAGATAGCGGCGCTGCAGGTATATATCGGTTATGTGAAAACCGGATATGATATAGGTAAGAAGGGACTGACCCTTATCGGGGACATCAAAAATGGTGATTTCAATTTACACAAGGGCTACTTCCAATCCCTGGTAAACGTCAACCCGGAGATCAAAAAATATTCAAGGGTAGCCGAAGTTATGGCCCTTCAGCAGCGGATACTCCGCATCCAAAGCAAAACCAGGAGGCAACTCCGGGATGGCGACTTGCTTACCGATAAGGAGCGTCAATATTGTGAACAGGTCTTTGACCGGTTGCTGGAGGATTGCGGCCATTCTATAGACGACCTGATCCAGACTGCTACTGACGGTACTTTAACCCTTAAAGATGACGAACGGTTGCAGCGTATTGACAGGATTTACGAAGATATGCTGGATAAACATGCCTTCGTAGTACAGTTCAGTAGCAGTGCTATGGAACTGGTAACACATCGGAACGTTGATGTAAGGGAAGCGGAAAACAGTTTAAAGCTAAACGGTATAAAATAAAGAATCATGAAAAAGATATTTTTTGCATTGTTGGTGCTGACGGGCATAGGTAGTTTGCAGGTCAGGGCGCAAAGTGATGAGGTAGTGCAACTGCTCCTTAATGTCGAAAAGCTGGCTCAGTTTAAACAGATCTTAAAGGATCTGAAAACAGGATATACGATCGTCAGTACAGGATACAATACCATCAAGGATCTGTCCCAGGGGAATTTCAGCATTCATAAAACCTTTATGGATGGCCTCATGGAAGCCAGTCCAACAGTAAAAAGGTACTATAAGGTTGGTAAGATCATAGAGTACCAGATAGTATTGGTAAAGGAATACAGGACTGCCTATGACCGGTTCCGGGCCAGCAACCTGCTGCGGCCATCAGAGCTAAGTTATATCGGCAGCGTCTATTCTAATCTTTTGGGCCATAGCCTGCGCAACCTGGAAGAACTGGCTAATGTCATTACTTCAGGAAAATTGCAGATGAGCGATGACGAGCGGTTAAAGGCCATTGACGGTATCTACGAGGAAATGGCCGACAAACTTGCCTTTCTCAAAAGCTTCAATAGCAACACCTCAATGTTGACACTCCAGCGCAAAAAGGAACAACAGGATATAGGGCAGATAGGAAATTTGTATAACATAAAATAAATAGAGAATGGCAAAGTGGAGATGGACGGTCTTATTGACCGTAGTGGGATGGGTATTGCCCTTACTGAGTCATGCCCAGGGCGTGGCAAAGGATATCAAAAGCATGCAAAGTGTGCTGGATAAATTATATGATGAAATGCTTCCGATGTGTGAAAAGCTAATTGGTGTAGGACAAGGGATCGCCGGCTTTGCTGCCCTCTGGTATATCGGCTCCCGAATATGGAAGCATATTGCCAATGCCGAACAAGTGGACTTCTATCCATTGTTCAGGCCTTTCGTATTAGGATTCTGTATCCTTTTTTTTAATAACGCGGTTATCGGTGTGCTCAATGGCGTAATGCAACCGGTTGTTGCGGGAACGGCACAAATGGTGCAAGATTCCAATAAAGCTATAGAGGTTTTGCTGGATGAAAAAGAAAAAGCGGTAAAGGAAAGCAAATTCTACCAGATGTATATAGGCCAGAATGGAAGCGGTGATAAAGATAAATGGCTCAAGTACACTCAGGGCCTTAAAGATTCTGACCCAGCACCGGAAGAGGGTTTCTTCGATGGTTTAGGTAATGATATTTCTTTTGCTTTGGCAAAGGCTTCTTACAATTTCAGAAACAGCGTTAAGCAATGGATGAGCGAAGTACTCAATGTCCTGTTTGAAGCGGCAGCTTTATGCATCAATACCCTTAGGACTTTTCAACTGATTGTGCTTGCGATCATCGGCCCGTTGGTTTTCGGCATTAGTGTTTTTGATGGTTTCCAGCATACATTGACAGCCTGGATTGCTAAATATCTCAATATTTTTCTTTGGTTACCTGTAGCCAATATTTTCGGCAGCATCATCGGCAAGATCCAGGAAAACATGTTGAAACTGGATTTGTCCCAACTGCATCAAAAGGGGGATACGTTTTTCAGCTCTACAGATACCGGTTATCTGATTTTTATGATCATTGGTATCATCGGTTATTTCACCGTCCCATCGGTGGCGGGTTTTATTGTCAACTCCGGTGGTGGCGGTGCCTTTGGTCAAAGGATTACCAGCCTGGCGACCAGTACCGGGAGTATGGTTGCCGGCAGAATGGCACAGGGCGTCAGCAATATCGCCGACTTGAAAAAGAATTTCAACGAAGGTTTGAGCGGCAGCCAGTCCGGCAGCGGGGTCACTGGAGGTATCGGCAGGATCATAGGTTCGTCCGGTGCATATATGGCCGATAAATTATCAGGTAAGAAAAACAATAGTGGAGACAAAGATTAAACAAAGTTTTTATGTTCAGTAAAACAAGAAATATAGACTCGGCGTTCCGGCACATCAAAACATTCAGCATCATACTCATCGTTGCCAATGTTATCACCGTAGGCCTTTACGTTTACTTCTGCGAGCAGCGGGTGAAACGAGCAGAGGACAAAGTACTCATTCTGCTCAATGGGAAGGTCGTTTCTGCTATCACATCTGACCGGACGGATAATTTACTGATCGAATTAAAGGATCACGTAAAAACATTTCATCAGCTCTTTTTTACGCTCGCACCAGATGAAAAAGTGATCACGGGTAATATAACCAAAGCCCTTTATTTGGCCGATGCCACCGCTAAACGCGAATATGATAACTTAAAAGAACAGAACTATTACAGCAATGTGATTTCGGGCAATGTCAGTCAGACTGTCCTTGTCGATAGCATCAAAGTCAATACAGATACCTATCCTTATTCCTTCCGGTTCTTTGGCAGGCAGGAAATTACCAGGGCTACTACGATAGCTACCCGTAGCCTGGTCACCGAAGGGTTACTCAGAAGTGTATCCCGCAGTGATAACAATCCGCACGGATTTCTGCTCGAGGGTTGGCATACTCTGGAAAATCAGGACATCAGTATTAAAAACAGGTAGCGATGGGGTGGTTCAACAAAAGAAAGGTTTCCCGCAATTCGGGCAGGGAAATAGCAAGGGATAGGATCGCTAAAGGTTTGGCAGGTATACTTAATAAGATGCAAAACGGATGGGCAGCCTGGATGACCAGGCAGACCAACAGGCTTTCCCCAAGGGGAAAGGGAATTGCATTTTTTCTCTATGGTGTCATGATGGCTTGCGCTTGTACCTATATTATCATCAGCAGCCTGTCCGGAAAAACAGGCGGGCTGAGTACCGGTCCGGATGATCGGAATCAAAAGGTAATCCTGCAACAATCAGAAGCGGTGGATAGGAAAATGCCAGCAGGGATCAGAGGCCGGATTGCATCCTTCCGTTCCCTGCTGGACAGCCTGGGGCAGACAGAACAGGGAAGAAGGCAACGGGATAGTTTGCTGCAAAGCAGGCCCGGATTAATGGACAGTATAACAAGGGTAGAACAACTTTATCGATATCAATAGAAAGTGAGAGGGCATGGAGTTAAGGAATAAAATAATAGAGGGGGATTGCCTTGAAGTGATGGCGTGGATAGAAGACCAAAGTGTGGACATGATCCTTTGCGACCTTCCATATGGAGTTACGCATAATCGGTGGGATACGGTAATTGACCTGGGAAAATTATGGGAGCAGTATAAAAGAATCATCAAACCGAGGGGTGTAATCGCATTGACGGGCCAGCATGCCTTTTCAGCCAGGTTGATCATGAGTAACCTGGCCTGGTTTAAGTATAAGATCGTCTGGATCAAAGCCAGTGCAGGTAACTTTCTCAATGCACAAAAACAGCCGCTGCGCCGGCATGAAGATGTATGCCTGTTTTACCAGGAACAACCTTTGTTCCAACCGGAAAAAACAAATGGGAAACCTTATGATAAGGGTGTTAGAAAAGGAGATGTAACCGGGAATTATAACGCTTTTAAGACGCAGCCGATTCGTAATATACATGGAAAACGGTTCCCGACCGATGTCCTCTTTTTTGAAGAGGAGCAGATTGCGGATTGGGTTTATACCAAGGTAGCCAGCCAGGCCGATGGTGCGCACCATCCTACCCAAAAACCGGTGTCGCTCGGACGATGGCTGATCCGGACCTATACCAAAGCCGGGCAACTGGTTTTGGATAATGCCTGTGGAAGCGGAAGTTTCCTGGTAGCGGCCATATTGGAACGCAGGAATTTTATTGGGATTGAGAAAAATGTGGCCTCTGGTCATAAGGGAAAGGTAGTCGATTATGTTTCCATCAGTCGCAGACGGGTTGCCCATGCTTTCATGCAAGCCACCCAATCTGATTTATTTAATGAAGAAGAATTTTAAAACAAGTTAAGCATATGGAAAATCCAGCTAAAAATTCAAAAAAAGAGAAGAAGCGCAGGTTCTTGACTGTGCTGCCGCTCCTGATCGTTCCTTTCCTGACCATGATATTCTGGTCATTAGGTGGTGGGAAAGTGGAAAGTGCGGGCGCCAGTACCGGCACCAAGACAGGTTTTAATAATATCCTTCCCGATGCACACCTTAAAGAGGACAAAGACCTGGATAAGATGAGCTACTATGAACAGGCAGGAAAGGATTCCGCCCAATTGAGGGCGCAACTCAAAAGTGATCCTTATTATCAGCAAAGCAATGGGGCGGTTGCTGCTGCACCGGGACCAGGTCCGCTTCCTGCGCCTTATACGCCATCAGGCAGCGGTGGACTGAATACGACACCCTATAATGGTTCCGGTTATATCGATCCCAACGAAGCGAAAGTGTACCAAAAACTGCAACAGCTTAATCAGGCTATAAACCAGAATGGCGACGCCGTTTTACCAGGCCAAAAAGCTACTCCTGACCTGGATGGCAGCGCGGTGCAAAAGCTGGAAAAGATGATGCAACAGATGCAAAGCGGCAATGGACAACAAGACCCAGAAACAGCCCAGCTCAATGATATGCTGGAGCGGGTTTTGGACATCCAACATCCTGAACGGGTACAGGAAAAGCTCAGGAAGACCTCAATTGAGCGCCGTAACCAGGTTTTTGCCGTAACAACGGCAAAGAACAAGGAGGGCATATCCTTTTTAGACAGCAAGGCAGGTAACCTCGGTAATGGCGATACCGGTTTCTATTCTATTGGGGAAGTGGCTGATACTAATGAGCAGAATACCATAGATGCCGTGGTGCATGAAACGCAGACCCTGGTCAGCGGTTCTACGGTGAAGCTAAGATTGCTGAGTGATGTATTTATCAATGGGAAATTGATTCCCAAGGATAATTTCGTTTTCGGGACCGTAACCCTGACCGGGGAACGGCTGCTGATCAAAGTTACCGGGATCAAATATAAGAAGTCCATCTATCCGGTAGACCTGGCCGTAATGGATATTGATGCGATGGAGGGAATTTACATACCCGGCGCTATTGCCAGGGATGTAGCCAAGGAGTCAACCGACAGGGCGATACAGGATCTTTCCTTTGGCTCCATGAGCAATTCTGTAGGGGTACAGGCTGCCGGTGCGGGAGTGGAGGCAGCAAAGACCTTTTTTAGTAAAAAGGTAAAGCTGATCAAGGTCACTGTAAAAGCGGGATATAAGGTTCTGCTACGGGACGAAAAGCAAAAAATGGAGAACCAGTAATACTCTTTCTATAATAAATTTAAAGCAACGATGATGAAAAAGAACAGTGCAGTATGGATATCGTTAATTATCCTTTTTTTGATGAGCGGCCAGGTTATGGCCCAAACGCTACTTAGTGGTGTACAGCAATCCAGCATACCCTCATTACCCTTATCGGTAACTTTTGGTAAAACGACGAACCTGATTTTCCCTTACCCGATCAAAAGGGTGAACATTGGCAGCAGGGATGTATTGGGGGAAATCGTTAAAGATGTGGAAAACATCCTTTGGCTCAAAGCGGCCAAACAGGGATTTTCCGAAACCAACCTCACGGTAGTTACCGCTGATGGAAAGTTTTATTCCTATATCCTCAATTATTCACCTACACCGGTTGTGCTCAATATCAAAATGGGCAGTAACCTCAATTTCCCTAAATCCGATGCTTTGTTCAGTTCCAAAAATGAAAATGAAGCGCGGGTGAACGATTTGACCGAGCAGATCAGCGTTAAAAAGCCGGTGATCCGGGGTATTAGTGATATCCGTTTTGATGTGGCCATTAATCTTGACGGGGTATATATTAAGGATGACAAACTTTATTTTCAGTTTGGTCTTACCAATAACTCCAATGTCGATTATGGAATTGAGACCATCCGCTTTTACATCAAAGACAAAAAGAAAGCCAAACGTACCGCATCCCAGGAAGTTGAACTCTCTCCGGAACAAGTGGCAGGAAATACAGAAATTATCAGGGGACAATCCAGACAAAGTTTTGTCGTAGCCCTGCCCAGGTTTACCATACCGGACAAGAAGCTGCTGTATATCCAACTGATGGAACAGAACGGTGGCCGGCACCTGGAACTGAAGGTGCAGAATAAAATCATCATTGGCGCAAAGGCAATCAGGTAATGAAAATCAATTCAGGGGCTATCAATGAACTGTCAGCCTTCCTGGAACAGGCACAAATGGAGGGCGCCCGGCTGATCTGCTATTACGAAGAGGATACTCATTTTGACAAACACGAGATCGAAACGTTCAGCAATGATTACGACGCGCGAGAGTATTATTACGAAACAGCAACAGATGTAGATCAATGCAGTATTGCGCCCCTGGTTCCGGTACTGGAAGCGATAAAAGTTCTGCAACAGTCTGTTGCAGCGCTGGAAGGCCGTGAGGGATCAGTGTCCTTTCCCTTTGATATCCCATTAATCGTAGAACAATATCAATTAAAAGAAAAATTAAAAGCAAGTATTATGAGTGAGAATATAGAAAAAACAACCGAAGAAAAAACGATAGAAGAAAAAATGCTGCCCCTTGAAAAGCGTTTTAAATTTAGTGGTATGGGGGATATTTCCCGTGAGGAGCTGAAAAGAAATCTGATTGAAGGCCAACCGAGTTTTCATGTTGGATTGAAGGGGAAAATTGATGAGGTAATGACGACGCTAGATGCCCTGGTAAAGCTTTCTAAGAAAGGGGAATACTATCCGCAAAGTTACGATTTAACCATCCATCCAGAAGGTCAGCCGTCTTATTCGAGGAACTATGAATTTAAACGATCTCTTCCGGTGCATACCTTGAATGAGGATGGTTCGGAAAAGGTTGACTGGATTAACAGTACGATTACCCGTAAGGAGGCCTTTAATCAGATGATGGGTAGAGCAGTTAATAAGGATTATGTTTTCGAGAATAAGGATGATCCGAAAAAAAACAGAAAGTTTAACGCCTGGGAGTACATTGATTATACAAAGCCAGCCGTAGATGGGAAGCACCCTATTGAAAGGATTTACGATTTTGACATGGATAAGAAGATGGAAGGGTACCAATTTAAGTTTGCTAACAAGAATGAGGAAGAGAATTTCATACCATCCCTTAAGAGAGGCAATTGTCAAAGTGTTATTAATGTCAATGCAGATGGCAGCACGGATTTGGTTTATTTCCTTGCTAACCCGAGAGGTAATGAAATGAAAGTGTTTGATAAGAATATGAATGAAATCCTTCTTTCGATCAAGGCCGAAAGAAATGTTGCTGAAGGGCTACCATCGCAACCAGATCAAACACAGCCGGGTCAACAAACCGGCCAGGACCTCAATAGTTCTGTTAATGAGGGCTTGTCTGTTAGTAACAATTCAGACGCAAATGTACAACAGGACGTTAGCAAGGATGTAACAGTGCAAGAAGGTCAAACACAGACATCAGGACAACAGGTTAATGACAATAGTAATATTCCCTTTAATGAAAGCTTGTCTGGTAGCAACACTTTAAGCGTTGCAGAACAAAAGGATAATGCCACTGACGTAAAACCGCAAACAGAACAAATACAGATGGCGGGACAACAACCTAGTCAGGACAGTAAGAAAACTTTAAAGGAAGGCATGGCTGGTGGCGGGGATCCTGGGGCTACGGTTCAAAAGGAAAAAAAAAGTAAAAAAAGGTCCAGAGGCATTTAAAAACGGGAAGGAATGAGAATTCTATCTTAATCCCGTCAAATGGACTTTGTACCAGGTATGCAATTTGGCAAAAAGGCTGCGGCAGGCTTATCATTTAATCAATCGGGTTATTTCAACCACTTATATCTGCAGGTCGCAGCTCATGAACTTGGATACAAAACCATCGGTAAACTGGTCTCCTAAAAAGTGAAGCAGCGTGACAGGGAATTTGAAATCCCTGTCACTTAGAAAGAAGTTGAATAGCATTTAAAGAAGTTAAGGTTTTAAATAGAGATGGGTATGAAAAACAGTTTAGATCATCTGGTTCAAGAGATTACAGACAGGGAAACCATGGAAATAGGATTAAGAGGAATATTTGAGCCTTCTTATTTTGAGAGCAGCCCGTACCTGAAAGAAAAATTACGGTTCTATGAACATCTTGAATCCAAGTATGGCGTTCAGGCCGTAGGAGGAAGCAATACAGGCAGTATATTGTTGCGTCAGGAACAGAAGAAGGTGGAGCGAATGATTTATCCGAACCCGACCTTAAGGCTACTTTACCGGTTGTCGAAGGTCTTGTTTTCCGACCGGAAAAGATTTGCTTACGAGAAATCGGTTCAAAGCAATCTTAAGAACTTACAAAAAAAGGTTTCGGATTCCGGGTTTAAGATCAGCGGCAAACGCATTGAGCACATGATACGACACGGAAGGAAGGAGTCAATGATTCCCGTTTCTTACTACGTCAACGAAAAAGAAAAGATGGACTTCCTGTTGAAGTTTGTCAAAGACGCAGCTGGTAATTACAATCTGGAACAATATCAAGGCAGGTATCAGAATCTGGCACTCAATAACGAAATCCGGACCTGTTCCTTTAATCATGAAGGATCACCGGATGTCACAGCAAGGCAGGCCCACAACCTATTGGCAGGCAGAGCCGTTCGTGTAGGGGAAGGGGCTGGAGAGCGCCATTGGATTCAATTGGATTTGAACGACAAAGATGCGGAAGGAAATTATAAAATAAAGGTGTTTCCCGCCGATTATGGGTTTAATCTCTCCAAATGTTTGACAAATTTGGGTGTACAGGAAACGCTGGATTATATCTCAAAACTGAAACTTGTTGAGGCTATTGAAAACGGCGATAGAGTCGATGTGGCCAAGGGTCAAAATCGGCTTATCGGAATTGAGGCCAATCCCCAAAGGAGACAACTGGATATCTATGAGAAAGGTGTATTGAAGATTGAGAATGCTGTTGACAAAAATGCAAAAGTAGTTTCAACTGAGTTGACCAATACCGAAATGAAAATAGTAAAGACTGCCAAGGTAAAAGGAATCACGCATTAATTTGAATTGTGTTATGGAAGCGAGCCAACCTTTAAAAGATTTCTTTGAAGGAATTGATACTAATCCCAGAATAGGAACGGTCCATATTGCTGTATTTATGGCTCTTTATTATAAGTGGCTATCGGTGTCCTGTAGCGACGAGTTTATAGTATTTGCCAGGGAGATGATGCCTATTGCAAAAATATCCTGTCCTAAGACTTATTATGAAGCGTTAAAGGGGTTGAAGGAGTCTGGCTATATAGGGTATGAGCGATCTTACAAGAGGACAAAAGGAAGTAGATTCTACTTCATCTAAGGGATGTAGAATTTATTTGATCCGTTGTGTAGCGGAAATAAATGTAAAAAAGACAATGAGTGTAGAAATAATTACAAAAGAGGACCTGGAGCAATTTCGAAAAGATCTTTTGAGCGATATAGAGCAAATTTTCAAGAACACGCCTGTCCCGATGCAAGCAGAAGCCCCGGAGGAATGGCTGAAAAGCGCTGAGGTAAAGGCAAGATTAAAGATTTCATTTAGCTCCCTGCAAAATTTAAGGATCAGTGGGAAGGTAAATCCCAAGAAAATTTTGGGGGTCTATTATTATAACAGGAAAGAAATAGATGCATTATTTAAATAAAAATCAAATGAGGATGAAAATGGGAGTGAAGGTAGATTTGGTACTAAAATATATGGTATCTATGTCAAGGGATAAGAAGGTTAAAGTAATGCATATGGCGATCGTTTTTGCTATTCTGCAAATTGCTATAAACGAGGGAAAAGAAAGGATGGTAAATATTACCAGGAGGAAGGTGATGGAAACGGCACATATTAGCAGTTTCGCAACTTATCATAAATACCTGAAGGATTTGGAACAAATGGGTTATATCAAGTATTTCCCTTCCTATCACCCAAAGGATGGGAGTTTGGTGCTTCTAAGTTTGTGATCAGAATAATAATGAATTTATTAAAGTCAGGGTCCTGCCACTTCGAGATAATTAAAATAGGCACATATCCCCTCTGAAACAGTTTAAGCAAGTGTAGAAAGAAGATAATTTAAATAGAAGCCGTCCTATTTCTAAGTTTCTGAATACTGAAAACATAAAACAATTTAAATGCTATACCTCTAAAATAATACTAACTGTTCGCAGGGGATATGTGCCATAATCTTAATGTGAATGAAAAAAGCCACCCTTAATAGGGCGGCTGTAAAATATTTCTGCACCTATAATTTGGTTAACATATTTGGTGACCAGGCGTAGTAGTGACAATAGTGCAAGTAATTTCACACGTATGCATAGGAGCTGTTACGGGACAGATTTCTGGTCCGCAAGTCCTTAATCCGTCACAGGTCGCTTGGTTTGTTATCGCTCCACCCACAACCTGATTTCCTCTCTCTATGGATAAGGGAGAAATAATTTTCTTCTTTAAAGACAGTTTTGCACTTACGATTTTCTTCTTCATAAAAATGATGTTTTAGTTAAGATGAACTGATCTCACAAAATTGACTGCTATTCTCTACACTAAAAAGCCGCTCAACAGGTTTTTGGCACATCATTGCAATAACAAAGCCTCTTGATTAGAGAGGCTTTGTTTTAATAGCTGATCTATTAGTTGGTCGAAATCTATGCTTTCTCTTTCAGGAGGTTGGTAATCTAGCTGCTCCCAGGAATCACACCTTTTGAGTGCATCCAGGAACAACAAGGTTTGCTTCAGTACTTGTGGGTGTTTTAGGCCCGGTATTGAATTTTATCCTTCAAGAAGATAGCGTTTCTCCTGTATACATTCCGGAAATTTTCCAGGTCGATAAAATTCGGCGATAGACAATACCTTGCCTATTCGTGTGAGGCTCTCTACTATAAAAACCTCCGTGTCAATCCATATTTTCGCATTGCTAACTACTTCGTAGTTGACCCCATCCTCAATAGTTGTCGAAATGAATGGAGAAATAACTGCCGATATTTCTTTCTTGTATTCCATCCTGTCCTCATAAGCGTCGTCGCTATTATCCTGAAAATCGATATACAAATCCATTAGGATCTGATTTATGGTATCGTAATGTAAATAGTAAACCAGGTGCCTGTATTTTGCGGCCATTTTATCCGCTTCTTCTTTTTTCATATGAATTGTTTTAAGCAGTTAATTATCCAATGATTTTTTAATGTTAGGCTACTGCCACAGCAGCGCTAATATCTATTTCCATTACCGTGGTAGCTTCTATTATTAGTGTAGGCTCCAATTTATTTTCGAGTTTATCCATATCCTCCAATACTTTTGTATCAACTACCTTAGCGTAGTGTTGTGTCTGCTTTATGGTGCTATGTCCTAACAGCTTTGAAACTGTTTCAATTGGCACGCCATTGGCTAAAGTCACCGTTGTGGCAAAAGTATGTCGCGCGATATGATAAGTAAGTCTTCGATTTATTCCGCAAAGCGCTGCTATCTCTTTGAGGTATTCATTTATCCTTTGATTGCTTGCAACGGGAAGGACAAATCCTTTTTCAGAACACTTTGGGTGATCTGCATACTTATCCATAATTTCCTGTGCCACCCGCAACAAAGGAATATTAATTGGGGCTTCTGTTTTTTCCCTGTTGGAAACTATCCATTTCTTTCCATTATCATCTTCTGTGATCTGGAAACGCATCAGGTTTTTAATATCCACATAAGCCAGGCCAGTGTAACAACTGAATACAAAAATATCTCGAACTGTACTTAGTCTATCTGTCAGGAATACTTTACTTCGGATCGCTTCCAGCTCACTTCGTCTAAGAGGAATAACCGGGATGTCCTTAGGGCTTGTCTTGAAATCAGCAAATGGGTCAATATAAATCCAGCCTTTTTTTCTGCATTGTATGATGATCCTCTTGAACAGACTGAGATATTTAACTGCTGAATTATAAGAGTGCTTTTTTTCTGCCCGGAGCCAGTAGTAATATTCTGTTATAAACTCATGGTTGATATCCCTAAGTTCCATATCAATATTATCATCCTCGGTTTCTAGTCTGAACTTGATATAGTTTTTAAGGTGATTATAGGCAGTTTCGTACCGCTGCAATGTCCTGGGCTTGTACTCTACACCTATGAGGCTTTCTACAACCTTATTGTGTTTAGCGAAGATGTTAAGCACTGTTCTCTTTTCTGGTCCGCTACCTGTTATTACGTTGCGGAGAATCTCAGCAGTTATCCTTCTGCCTGTGTCAATGAGAGTTTTCTTTGCCTCGTAGACTTTTGCGGTCAGTGATTCGAGGTATTCATTTAAAGTACGTGCGTCCTCTTTGTTACCTGTAGCTTTTCCGATACCCTGGTTCCACTTATCGCATTGCCAGATTCTTTTTGTTGACAGTTCCTTTGATTTTCCGTCAACGGTGATCCTTAAATAAACATAACGATCCTTACCCTTCTGATTTTTTGGTTGCTTTAAATAGAAAAGCAAGCCAAAGCTTTTTTCCAACATGATTGAATAATTTAAGTTAAACAAATGTCGGATCGGAGCCTTTACTGTACAAGATGTTTAAGGTTTAAACATCTTGTAAATCAAATAGTTATAAGTTATTAGTGCGTCTTTTTTTATAATTTTTAAGGACGCACGAATGACGCTAATTAATTGCGGGAATCTTTGTGAAAGTTAGCAGTGGGCTAAAAACAAAAAACCTGCAAATCATTAATTTGCAGGCTTCTTAAAGGTTTTGTAATTGAAGTTTGTACCACGTACGGGAATCGAACTATTTTTATAACTAGTTATAACCCAATTCCTTTATAGATTCAAATAAAGCATGACTACACGAATGACGCTTTATTTACAAACTTTATCCTATTTGGATATCAGTACTCAGAGCGGGAATCGAACCCGCACGACTTTTAAGGTCACAGGATTTTAAGTCCTGCGTGTCTACCAGTTCCACCATCTGAGCAGGTGTTAAACCTTTTAAAATTAAAAGCCTCCATTGAAGAAGGCTTTTAGAGCGAAAGACGAGATTCGAACTCGCGACCCCGACCTTGGCAAGGTCGTGCTCTACCAACTGAGCTACTTTCGCATTTTAATGCATCCTCCGATGCGTTTTTCCATTCTTCAAATCGTTGTTTTAATGACCGTTTCTCCGTTTGGGTTTGCAAATATAGCTACAATTATATTTTCTGCAAGTTATTTTTTCATAAAATTTTAATATTTATGGTAAGTTATTGTCTTTCAATACTTCTGAGATTAAATTATTTTCAAAGCCTTTCCCCATCAGATAGGTAATCAGCTTATATTTCTTTTTATAGGCATCGTTCTCTGTGATCAGCTTTGCTTTTTTCTCCGCCAGTTCAAGCAAAGTTTGCAGATAATCACCGGAATCTATTGTATTTAGTGCTTTGGTGATCATCTTGTCCGGAACCTGCTTTATTTTAAGGGACTGTTTAATTTTAATTTTGCCCCACTTCTTAATGTTAAATTTGCCAGATACATATACTTTGGCAAAACGCTCCTCGTTCAGAAAGTTGGTAACGATCAATTCAGAAATCAGCTCTTCAACCTCTGCTGTTTTTAAACCCCAGTCGTAAAGTTTGTTTCTGATTTCATATTGAGAACGTTCCTGATAAGCACAGTAATGCTCGGCTTTGGCCAAAGCAGCTTTCTTATCCAAAACAACAGGTTTATTCTTATTTGTTTCCACAGATGCAATAGTACGAAATCTTCTCAGTTCCTATATTATTTAGTATCCTTGTGAAAAAAATCAGCCAAACATTTTTTATGAAACCATTGATGAAGAAATTCTTAGTGCTATTTATTTTTCTGTTCATTTGTAGATTGGGAGCGTCTGCCATTACTGTGGATTCTATTCATTTCGGAAAATTCGGAAAGATCATTCTGTATCATCCGGCCAAGGAGCCTACCTCCGTGGCGCTTTTTGTATCCGGTGATGGGGGATGGCAGCACGGAGTGATCAATATGGCCAAAAACATAGCCCGCCAGGGGGCACTGGTGCTAGGTATAGATGCCAAGACCTATAATATGACATTAGCCAGATCAGGTGCCAAATGTTATTACCCGGCGGCTGATTTCGAACAGTTAAGTCTCATGATCCAGAAGAAGTATAAGTTCAGGACCTATTTTAAGCCGGTACTTATTGGCTATTCCTATGGAGCTACCTATGTATATGGCATTCTTGCACAGGCACCGGCCAATACTTTTAAAGGTGCAATTGGCATTGGCTTCTCTCCGGATATGGACATCATAAAACCACTTTGCAAAGGGAGTGGATTAAATTATCACGTATTAAAACCTGGTGTCTCCATTTACCTGGAAAGAACTAAAAATTTAACGGCGCCCTTCATCGTATTAAACGGATTGAAAGACAAAAGCTGTCCCTATGCGGTTACCGAGGCTTTTCTAAAAGATATGCCGATGACAGAACTGGTCGCCCTTCCAAAAGTAGGGCATGGCTTTCTGGCTTCAACTGGCTGGTTTACACAATTAAATGCGGCTTATAAAAAGATATTAAACGCCCCTTCTTTTAATGAACTCAAAGCCACAAAGTCAGGTCTGCAGATTTCAGAAGTCAAAACCATCATAGCCTTACCTTCAGACATGGCGCTCACAGTAGAATCTGCTCCTCAAAAAAACAACCTGCCCCTGATGATGATGATCTCCGGGGATGGAGGCTGGACGAGCTTTGATCAGTCCCTTGCAGAATCTATTGCCAGGAAAGGAATTACGGTGATCGGACTGGATGCACAAAAATACTTTTGGAACGCAAAAACACCCGATGGTGTAACTTCAGACATTTCCAGGGTACTGGTCCATTATATGCAATTGTTCGATAAGAAAACCTTTATGCTGGCAGGTTATTCTTTCGGGGCCTCTGTTGTTCCTTTTATTGCTGCCCGTTTGCCCCAGGGACTCAAAGGAAACCTTGCCGGAATTACGGTGCTTTCGCCAGATGTGACCGCCGATTTTGAAATCCATATCAGTGATATGCTCAGTATGAGTTCTGACGAGGATACCTATAATGTACTCGCAGAAGTGAAAAAGATCAAAAACCTAAACCCGGTTTGTTTCTTTGGAGCAGAAGAAGACCAGGAAGTACAGCGTAAATTTTCAGCATTGGGAATAAAGGTCGTTTCTCTCCCGGGGAACCATCATTTTAACGACGATTTTTCATTAATTGCAGAATCTCTATACAGTTCTGTAAAAAGAATGTAAGGAAAACAAAGCGAATAAAACTTTTAATAACAGCAGCTGTTGTCAGGGTATAAAATAATACAATACTATACCCTATGAAAAGTTTACATAAAATTCAGCCCGCAGAGAAAAACGAAGAAGACCTGGAAAAATCAAAAGATTTAGGTGGAAAAATTAAAGAAAAGATACAAGCTACGGTACGTTCTACCAAGAAGATTAACCCGAGGTTATTGATCTTATAATATAACAGAAAACGCTCTCAACACTTTCTATTCCCCAGCCAACTGCGTTTTATTTTGAAATGACAGTATCCTTACGCGCTCATTTTATCAAAATTTGCTACATTAGCCTCCATGAAAACCAGCTATCGGAAGGTTGTTATTAAAATCGGATCCAATGTATTAACGCGAGAGAATGGCTTGCCAGATCTGGAAAGGATCGAACATTTAGTTTCGCAGTTGTCCAGCCTGAAAAAGAAAGGTGTAGAAGTCATTGTAATTTCCTCGGGAGCAGTCGCTTCCGGAAGAAGTCTTATTAAAGTTCAGGAAAAACAAAATACAGTTGCTGCCCGCCAGCTTCTGGCTTCCATAGGTCAGATCAAATTGATCAATACCTATATGCAGCTGTTTGAGCAGCAAGGCTTATTGTGTTCCCAGGTACTGGTCACTAAAGAAGATTTTAGAGACCGGATGCATTACCTCAATATCAAAAACTGTTTAGAGATTTTATTGCAGTATCATGTTGTCCCCATTGTCAATGAGAATGATGTGGTCTCTGTTACAGAGCTGATGTTTACAGACAATGATGAACTTGCCGGCCTGGTGGCTTCTATGCTGAATGCCGATGCATTGCTCATTCTTTCAAATGTAGATGGTATTTATGACGGCGACCCAAAGGCGGCAGGCACCAAAGTAATAGAAAGGGTGGAGCCAGGATCTAACCACATATCTTCCTTTATTACCACTTCCAAGTCTGGATTCGGAAGAGGAGGGATGGTCACTAAGCTTTCCATGGCACAGAAGATTGCAAAGCTGGGAATACCTGTACATATCGCAAACGGAAAGAAAGAGAATATCATTCTGGACGTATTTGCAGGTCAGGCAGTGCATACGCAGTTCCTGCCGGAAAAAATCACTTCGGGCAAAAAGAAATGGATTGCGCATTCCGAGAATTCAGCAACCGGGATCGTTAAACTGAACGAAGGTGCCAAACAGGCACTAATCTCAGGAAAGGCCAGTAGTTTACTGCCGGTAGGCATTATCAATGTGCAGTCAGAGTTCCAGAAAGGAGATATCATTAAACTGGTTGATGAGCACGATGTCCTGATCGGTTTGGGTATTGCCGAATATGGATCAGATAAAGCGAAGGAACGGGTGGGAGAAAAAGGTCAGCGGCCATTGGTTCATTACAATTATTTTTATGCCGTTCTTTAGCTATTGATCTAAGGAACATACACCAGATTTTATGGATTATACGATTTACTTTCAGAACAGTTTAAAAGCCACCAGGGATTTATCCCGTCTCAATAATACTCAGATCAATAGCTTGCTGCTTCATCTGGCCGATGCTGTTGAACTCAAAACAGATTTTATCCTGCAGGCCAATCAACAGGATCTGGACAAGATGGATCCTGAGGATCCTAAATATGACAGACTTAAACTGAGCCCGGAAAGGATTGCTGATATTGCGGCCGATATACGGAATGTTTCTGCGTTGAACAGCCCGCTGGGAGAGGTTCTGGAAGAAAAGTCAAGGCCAAACGGATTGTTGATCTCTAAAGTAAGAGTACCTCTTGGCGTGATCGGCGTGATCTATGAAGCCCGCCCAAATGTAACGCTGGATGTATTTGCTTTATGCTTTAAAACAGGTAATGTTTGTATCCTTAAAGGAGGAAGCGATGCTGAACACTCCAATAAAGCGATTATGGAGGTTATTCATAGTGCGCTGGAGGCAGAGGGGATCAATATGAATGTAGTCAGTCTATTACCTGCGGAAAGAGCTGCAACACATGCCTTACTCCATGCCACAGGATATGTAGATGTGTTGATTCCCAGGGGAAGCCAGCAATTGATCAACTACGTTCGCGAAAATAGTAAAATACCGGTTATTGAAACCGGAGCTGGTATTGTGCATGTCTATTTTGACCTCGAAGGAGATCTGACCAAGGGAAAAGGAATTGTTTTCAATTCAAAAACACGACGGGTAAGTGTTTGTAATGCCCTCGATTGTTTGCTGATCCACCAGGACCGGTTAAAGGACCTGGCTAAACTTGTGGAGCCTTTACAAAAGGAGCAGGTAGAAATATTTGCCGATGAAAGCGCTTATCAGTATTTAAAAGGCCATTATCCGGAACAACTGCTTAAGCTGGCAGAAGAAACACATTTTGGTACAGAGTTTCTTTCCTATAAAATGGCTGTAAAAACAGTAAAAGATATTGACGAAGCCCTTGACCACATTAGCGCTCATAGTTCTAAACATAGTGAAGCCATTGTTTCAGATGACCCGCTCAATACCGAGTTGTTCCTGAAACAGGTAGACGCCGCTGCGGTCTATGCGAATGCCTCTACCGCATTTACAGATGGTGGTCAGTTTGGTTTGGGCGCAGAGATTGGCATCTCCACACAGAAACTTCATGCCAGAGGTCCGATGGGGCTGGAAGAACTGTGCAGTTATAAATGGATTGTCAGAGGAGAAGGTCAGATCCGATAAATTTTTCTTGATATTTTTTTTGTTTTTAGGATAATTGCCTTACCTTTGTACTGTAATAAATAAAATTACAGAATGAACAACGGAAGATTTGCAATTTCCTTACATATCCTTACCTTGCTGGATAAAGCCAATGGAGAAGTTCTGTCTTCAGATTATATTGCCGGAAGTATTAATATCAATCCGGTACTGGTGAGAAAAGAACTTAGTAATCTTCGAAATCACGGAATGGTATTAAGTAAAGAAGGTAAAAATGGAGGAAGTTACTTAGCGAAATCTGCTCAGAATATTACTTTGGGCGAGATTTACAACTCGGTAAGACAAAATTCCTTATTGGGTAACCTTAAAAATACACCTAATCCCCAATGTCCGGTAGGTAAACAAATTAACAAACATTTGGATAACTTATATGTTGATACGGAGAACGCGCTGATCAGACAATTGTCTGTACAGACACTGGCAGATTTTAGCCGTAAGTTCGATTGATTTTTTTTATTCATAACTGTAACAAATTAAATTACATATAAAAGTAAGATTATGAAAGTAGCATTAATAGGAGCAAGCGGTTTTGTCGGAACCAGTATCCTTAAAGAATTGTTAAGCCGCGGACATGAGGTCCTGGCCCTGGTTCGTCAGCCAGAGAAAATTACAGTGAAAAATGAGAAATTGACTGTTAAAGCCATTGATGTATTGGATACAAATGCTTTAACCAGTGCCGTTAAAGATGAAGATGCGGTAATTAGCGCCTATAATGCGGGCTGGACGAATCCAAACCTTTACAATGATTTTCTTGCAGGATCAGAGGCCATCCAGAAAGCGGTTAAAGATGCGGCTAAACCACGATTGATCGTGATCGGCGGCGCTGGAAGTTTAGAAATTAACGGCCAGCAACTGGTAGACGGACCTGAATTTCCTGCAGAATATAAAGCCGGCGCTACAGCAGCGAGAGATTACCTGGACATCCTGAAAAAAGAAAAAGACCTTCCATGGACTTTCTTTAGTCCCGCTATTGAAATGCATCCTGGAATTACAACCGGACGCACCGGTAAATATCGTTTAGGAAAAGATCAGCCTGTATTCGACGCGAACAACAGATGCAGTCTTTCTGTAGAAGACTTAGCGGTTGTTATTGCCGATGAACTGGAAAACAATCAACATCCTCAGCAGCGCTTCACGGCAGCCTATTAATTCCATTTATTTACAAAGGGCCGATGTTTGGCAGCTCAAACATTGGCCATCTTTTTGCTACCTTCGTGTGTATAATCCAATTCAAAAAGGCATTATTATACGACTACAATGGAATTCATCTACACTATTCAGCACATTTCCCAAATCCTGCATGCAACTTCGGCTATTGCTCTGCCAGATACCCAGATTCAGAACCTTTTGATCGACAGCAGAACGGTCATTGACCCTGAAACATCATTATTCTTTGCCTTACCGGCACAAAGAAACGGGCATGAATATATTAAAGATGCTTACGAGCATGGGATCCGGAATTTTGTCATTAGTGATCAGAACTATAATGGTGTTTATTCTGATGCCAATTACCTGCTGGTAGAAAATGTGCTCAAAGGGCTTCAAAAATTGGCGGCCTATAACCGGAAATTGTATGATGTACCTGTACTGGCGATTACAGGTAGTAACGGTAAGACCATCGTCAAAGAATGGTTGTACCAGTTGCTGGCCACAGATTACAATCTCGTTAGAAGCCCTAAGAGTTTTAACTCCCAGATCGGTGTCCCTTTATCGGTTTGGCAGATGGGAAAAGAACATACAATGGGGCTTTTTGAAGCCGGAATCTCCAAAAGCGGAGAAATGGAAGCCCTTGCTGAAATTATACAACCTACCATAGGTATCCTGACCAATATCGGGGAAGCCCATGCAGAAGGTTTCTCTTCAGGGAAAGAAAAATTACTGGAAAAATTAAAACTGTTTGCAGGTGCTGAACTCCTTATTTATGCACCAGAGTATACCATGGGACTATCTGCAAAAGAGCTGCCGGGACAAAGAAAGTTTTCCTGGAGCACTACTACAGAAGCCGATCTTAGAGTCATGTTCATTGAGCCAATCGATGGCCGGAGTTATATCCGGGCAAAATATAAAGGAGAAGAGATCGAATGCCTGATCCCTTTCCGTGACCGCGCATCAGTGGAAAATGGCATTATCTGTTGGGCTACCCTGCTTGCCTTAGGGTACAGTCCCGACGAAGCAGATATCAGGCTGGAAAAACTTACACTGGTTAAAATGCGTCTGGAATTAAAAAATGGCATTAATCAGTGTTCGGTCATTGACGATTCTTACAGTGCAGATATTTCTTCACTCGCCATTGCCCTTGATTTTTTGAACCTGCAGAACCAGCACCTCAGAAAAACCCTGATCCTGTCAGATCTTCCTGAAACGGGAAAAAGCAATGAAGTGCTTTATGAGGAGATCTCCTCCCTGATCCGGCAAAAACACCTGAACCGGCTGATCGGTATCGGACCAAATATCTCTGCATTTGCAGCCCTTTTCGATCTGGAAAAAGAATTCTATGCCAGTACCCCTGATTTTATAGAAAAATTTCCTGGTCTGCATTTCAGCAATGAAACTATTCTGGTGAAAGGGGCAAGAAAATTTGAGTTTGAAAGGATCAGTAAACTGCTCACCCAAAAAATACATGATACAGTCCTGGAAGTAGACCTGAATGCCCTTGCCGGCAATCTCAAATTCTATAAATCCATGCTGAAACCAGGAGTTAAGATCATGGTTATGGTCAAGGCATTTTCTTATGGGAGCGGAAGTTTTGAGATTGCCAATGTGCTCCAGTACCATAAAATTGATTACCTGGCTGTTGCCTATGCTGATGAAGGCATTGCACTCAGAAGGGGCGGAATTACCATGCCAATTATGGTCATGAGCCCTGAGCCCTCAGCTTTTGAAGCCATCGTTAAATACAAACTGGAGCCGGAGCTGTACAACCTGGATATCCTGAAAGGTTTCCTGAACTTTTTGCCTGACCACGAACATGGCTATCCCGTGCACCTCAAGATAGACACAGGTATGCACCGTCTTGGTTTTGATGAAACAGATGTAGACGACTTACTGCAGACCTTGAAGCATGCTCACGGCATCAAAATAAAGTCCGTTTTCTCTCATCTGGTGGGCAGTGAAGAAGCCCGGCATGATGATTTTACCAGATACCAGATCAACCTTTTCAAAAAGATTACAGAAAGAATCAGCCAGGAACTGGATTACGATTATATCAAACATATTTCCAATACTTCCGGGATTTCAAGACACCCGGAAGCTCAATTTGATATGGTGAGGCTTGGCATTGGATTGTATGGTTATGACGGCGGATTGGAACAGAACAGACGGTTGCAAACGGTGGCCAGCCTTAAAACAACGGTTACACAGGTGAAACAGATTAAGCCAATGGAAACCATAGGCTACAGTCGTAACGGCATCTTACTGGAAGGCGGGCAAATTGCAACCGTAAAAATTGGTTATGCCGACGGTTATACCAGAGGCTTTGGAAATGGTGTTGGCCATATGCTGATCAAAGGTAAACTGGTTCCAACAATTGGTTCCATCTGCATGGACATGTGTATGCTGGATGTAACCGGTATGGATGTTAAAAATGGTGATGAAGTAATGGTATTCGGTCATGAACTCCCCATTTTGGAGCTGGCCAAACAAATCCACACGATCCCTTATGAGATCCTGACGAATATTTCTCAAAGAGTGAAACGAATCTATTTTTATGAGTAGTTTTGCCGCAGGAATAAACAGGAATAAATCTGTACCCGGAAGCAGGTTTATACGATGATTAGAATTACGTTATGAACAGAATTGGAAGGGCATTATTAAATTACCTGATTAAAGGATTGCTGATTGTTTTGCCTATTGCATTAAGCATTTTTATTGTCGTATGGGGCGTAACTACCGTAGACAGCTGGCTGAATGTTAATAATATTCTTGGAGTTGACCCCAGAACTGGTGCCAGCAGGAATATTCCTGGACTGGGCCTGGCTTTAGTAGTAGGGATCATCCTGGCTGCGGGTATCTTTGTAACCAATTTTGTAACGGAACCGATGTACAACTGGTTCCAGAAAATGCTCGATAAACTCCCTATCATCAAGTTTATTTATTCTTCCATTAAGGATTTAACAGAAGCTTTTGTTGGAGATGAAAAGAAATTTAACCATCCGGTATTGGTAGAGGTAGAAGGTAACCTGAAGCGGATTGGTTTTTTAACACAAAGTGACCTGGCAGCGATTGATTTGCCTGGAGAAGCGATTGTGTATTTCCCTTTTTCTTATTCTTTTGCAGGTCAGGTGTATGTGGTGAGTAAGGACAAGATAAAGCCTTTGAAGATGAGCGCGGCGGATGCCATGAAGTTGGTGGTATCTGGCGGAGTTAGCCATTTCTAAAAAATTGAACTGCTATTCGACTCCTCAAAGCTTTTGCGGAAGAGCAAAACCTTTGCATGTCGTCTCACAGCAGCTCAATTTTTGAGGAATGGATAGCACTCCC